>NZ_CP017780.1:2776666-4165000 GCF_002849735.1 Amycolatopsis sp. BJA-103 | reverse complement strand
TGGCCAGGGTTTCATCACCGAATGTGTGGTGGCACTGGTTGCTCAAGGAATTGTGGAACTACTGGTTATGGTTCGGCCGGTTTTTGCCGGGACGCTCTAGTACTGCTTCCTTCGGGGAGCGTGGAGAGGGTGTTCCTGGGAGGTCGGAAGAATTGTTCGCTGGCATGCTGTTGGGTCCTGAGGCAACACGCCGAGGGGCTTTCACGCTCCGGGAGTTTGTTTCTGGTGTGGTGTTTGAGAACTGTAGAGTGGATGCGAGCATCTTTGTGGTCAAGTTATTAAGGGCACATGGTGGATGTCTTGGCTTCAGGAGCCGATGAAGGACGTGGGAGGCTGCGATATGCCTCGGGGAGCTGTCAACCGAGCTGTGATCCGAGGATTTCCGAATGGGGAAACCCAGCACCAGTTATGTGGTGTTACCCGCATCTGAATATATAGGGTGTGTGGAGGGAACGCGGGGAAGTGAAACATCTCAGTACCCGTAGGAAGAGAAAACAACCGTGATTCCGTGAGTAGTGGCGAGCGAAAGCGGAAGAGGCTAAACCATGCACATGTCAAGCTGTCAGGCGTTGTGTGTGTGGTGTTGTGGGACCCGCCTTGGAAGATCTGACAGTCTTCCGGGTTTACGCGTGTGTTAGTGGAACGCCTTGGGATGGGCGACCGGAGTGGGTGAGAGTCCCGTACGCGAAAACACATGTTAGTGAATCTTGGTGGTGTTCCCGAGTAGCAGCGAGCTCGTGGAATTTGCTGTGAATCTGCCGGGACCACCCGGTAAGCCTAAATACTTCCTGAAGACCGATAGCGGACTAGTACCGTGAGGGAAAGATGAAAAGTACCCCGGGAGGGGAGTGAAAGAGTACCTGAAACCGTGTGCCTACAAGCCGTCAGAGCCCGAGCACATCCTTTGGATGTTACGGTGATGGCGTGCCTTTTGAAGAATGAGCCTGCGAGTTAGTGCTGCGTGGCGAGGTTAACCCGTGTGGGGTAGCCGTAGCGAAAGCGAGTCTGAATAGGGCGTCTGAGTCGCGTGGTCTAGACCCGAAGCGGAGTGATCTACCCATGGCCAGGCTGAAGCGTCGGTAAGACGACGTGGAGGGCCGAACCCACTTAGGTTGAAAACTGAGGGGATGAGCTGTGGGTAGGGGTGAAAGGCCAATCAAACTCCGTGATAGCTGGTTCTCCCCGAAATGCATTTAGGTGCAGCGTCACATGTTTCACCACGGGGGTAGAGCTACTGGATGGTCTAGGGGCCTTACCGGGTTACCGAAATCAACCAAACTCCGAATACCGTGGTGTGAGAGTGTGGCAGTGAGACGGCGGGGGATAAGCTTCGTCGTCGAGAGGGAAACAGCCCAGAACACCAGCTAAGGCCCCCAAGTGTGTGCTCAGTGGGAAAGGATGTGGGATTGCCCAGACAACCAGGAGGTTGGCTTAGAAGCAGCCACCCTTGAAAGAGTGCGTAATAGCTCACTGGTCAAGTGGTCCTGCGCCGACAATGTAGCGGGGCTTAAGCACACCGCCGAAGCTGTGTCATTCATGCAATACATCGGCTCAACTCCTTGAGGGTTGTGTCTAGTGGTGTGGATGGGTAGGGGAGCGTCCTGCATCCAGGGAAGCGGCGGCGGAAGCCAGTCGTGGAGGGTGTGGGAGTGAGAATGCAGGCATGAGTAGCGAATGCAGAGTGAGAAACTCTGCCGCCGGATGACCAAGGGTTCCTGGGCCAGGCTAATCCGCCCAGGGTAAGTCGGGACCTAAGGCGAGGCCGACAGGCGTAGTCGATGGATAACGGGTTGATATTCCCGTACCCGAGCACGTGCGCCCAGGATGAGGCGGTTGATACTAACCACCCAAAGCGCCAGCTGAGACCCTTCGGGGTGGAGGCTGGTTGTGGAGCGTGGGATCTGATTCCGTAGTAGTCGAGTGATGGGGTGACGCAGGAAGGTAGCTCCGCCAGTGAGTGGTAGTACTGGTGTAAGCGTGTAGGCCGAAACATAGGTAAATCCGTGTTTCATTAAGGCTGAGACGTGATGCGTAGCCGATTGAGGTGAAGTAGAGTGATCCTATGCTGCCGAGAAAAGCCTCTAGCGAGTGCGTGCACGGCCCGTACCCCAAACCAACACAGGTGGTCAGGTAGAGAATACTAAGGCGATCGGGTGAACTGTGGTTAAGGAACTCGGCAAAATGCCCCCGTAACTTCGGGAGAAGGGGGGCCAGTGTTCCTGAAGTCCCTTGCGGACTAGGGAATGGTGGCCGCAGAGACCAGCGGAAAGCGACTGTTTACTAAAAACACAGGTCCATGCGAAGTCGCAAGACGATGTATATGGACTGACGCCTGCCCGGTGCTGGAACGTTAAGAGGACCGGTTAACCCCTTTGGGGGTGAAGCTGAGAATTTAAGCGCCAGTAAACGGCGGTGGTAACTATAACCATCCTAAGGTAGCGAAATTCCTTGTCGGGTAAGTTCCGACCTGCACGAATGGCGTAACGACTTTCCGGCTGTCTCAACCACAGGCCCGGCGAAATTGCACTACGAGTAAAGATGCTCGTTACGCGCGGCAGGACGGAAAGACCCCGGGACCTTTACTATAGTTTGGTATTGGTTTTCGGTTCGGCTTGTGTAGGATAGGTGGGAGACTGTGAAGCTGGCACGCTAGTGTTGGTGGAGTCGTTGTTGAAATACCACTCTGGTCGGATTGGGAATCTGAACCTCGGACCATGATCTGGTTCAGGGACAGTGCCTGATGGGTAGTTTAACTGGGGCGGTTGCCTCCTAAAGAGTAACGGAGGCGCCCAAAGGTTCCCTCAGCCTGGTTGGCAATCAGGTGTTGAGTGCAAGTGCACAAGGGAGCTTGACTGTGAGACAGACATGTCGAGCAGGGACGAAAGTCGGGACTAGTGATCCGGCACCACCTGGTGGAAGGGGTGTCGCTCAACGGATAAAAGGTACCCCGGGGATAACAGGCTGATCTTGCCCAAGAGTCCATATCGACGGCATGGTTTGGCACCTCGATGTCGGCTCGTCGCATCCTGGGGCCGGAGTAGGTCCCAAGGGTTGGGCTGTTCGCCCATTAAAGCGGCACGCGAGCTGGGTTTAGAACGTCGTGAGACAGTTCGGTCCCTATCCGCCGCGCGCGTAGGATACTTGAGGAAGGCTGTCCCTAGTACGAGAGGACCGGGACGGACGAACCTCTGGTATGCCAGTTGTCACGCCAGTGGCATGGCTGGTTGGCCACGTTCGGAAGGGATAACCGCTGAAGGCATCTAAGCGGGAAGCCTGTTCCAAGATGAGGTATCCCACCCTTGATGGGTTAAGGCCCCCAACAGACCATTGGGTTGATAGGCCAGAAATGGAAGCACAGTAATGTGTTATCGAGTTGACTGGTACTAATAGGCCGAGGACTTGCCCACAAAGATGTTACGCATCCACTCTACAGCTCTGAAACACCACACAACCACCAGCGGTATCAGGTGGTAGTGGTTGTTTCATAGTGTTTCGGTGGTTATAGCGTCAGGGAAACGCCCGGTCCCATTCCGAACCCGGAAGCTAAGCCTGACAGCGCCGATGGTACTGCAACCGAAGGGTTGTGGGAGAGTAGGACACCGCCGGACTAACTTCAGGACAGGGTCCTGACCAGGGTCGAGAACCTCTGACAGGTTCTCCCCGGTCAGGGCCCTGTCTCTTTTCATGTCCAGGGACGGACTACAGTGGTCCGTTGGCGCGCCCAGAGGGTGTCGCCGGTATCGAAAACTTTTTCAATAGTGGCAGGAGGCCAGGTGTCCGAGTTCGGTCGACGTGACTCAGATGATGGTGCGTCCGGCCGGTCGGGCCGCCGGGACGAGAGTCCCCGCGGAGGCCGGTCTGACGCGCAGCGAGGTGACCGGCGTGGTTCCGCCGGCGGTGGGCAGGACCGGGGCGGCCGCGATGGCGGCTACCAGGGCCGCCCGCGCCGTGACGACCGCGGTGCCCGCGGTACGAGCAGCTACTCCGGCAAGCCCGCGCGCAGTGGCGATGGTCCCCGTGACCAGCGCTCCGGCGGTAGCCGGTTCGCCGGGCAGGGCCGTGACGAGAACCGTCCGCGCTACAACAACAACGATGACCGCCGGGGCCCCGGCGCCGGCGACCGTCGTGACGACCGTTCGGGTGGTCGCGACAGCAGGGACAACCGCGGAGGCGGCTACCGCTCCGACGACCGCCGGGACAGCCGCGGCGGTGACCGTGGCGGTTACCGCTCGGACAACCGCGGTGGCGACAGCCGCGGCGGTGACCGTGGAGGCTATCGCGGCGGCGACAACCGCAGCGACAATCGTGGCGGAGACCGCGGCGGGTTCCGGTCCGACAACCGCGGCGGCGGCGACCGTGGTGGCTACCGTTCGGACAACCGCGGCGACAGCCGTGGCAGCGACAACCGTGGCAGCGACAGTCGCGGTGGCGACCGTGGCGGTTACCGCTCCTCCGACAGCCGTCCCGAGCGCCGCTATGACAACCGCTCCGACAGCCGTTCGGACAACCGTTCCGAGGGCCGGTACGAAAAGCGTTCCGACAGCCGCCCGGCCCGTTCGGGCTACAGCTCGGACAACCGCGGCCGTTCCGACGACCGCCCGTCCGGCAACCGGTACGAAGGACGCCCTCAGGGCAAGTCGTCGTACGGCGACCGCGACAACCGGGGCGGCGGCGACGACCGTCGCCCGTCCTCCTACCGCGATCGTGACGACCGCGGCGCCTCGCGTTCCGGTGGCTACAACAGCGACCGCCGTGACGACAAGCGCCCCTCCTCGGGAGACCGTCGTCCCAGCAGCGGTGGCTACGAGCGCAAGTCCTACGGCGATCGCGACAACCGCGGTGGCGACAGTCGTGGCGGCGACAACCGTGGTGGCGGCTACCGCCCCTCCGGCGACCGTCCCGACCGCAGGCCTTCCGGTGACCGTCCGGAGAAGCGGTACGACGACAAGCGCGGAGACTCCCGCGGCGGCGAAGGCCGGTTCGAGCGCAAGCGCGACGACCGTCCCCAGCGTGACCGTTCCGAGGGGCGCAAGGACTTCCGGTCCTCGCCCCGCATGGACGACAAGCAGATCGACGACGAGACCTTGGCGCGCGAGCTGCTCGAGGCCCCGGAACTGCCCGAAGGCATCGAGTTCTCCGACCTCGACGAAGACGTCCGCCGCGAACTCCGCACCCTGCCCAAGGCACTCGCGGAGACCGTCGGCAAGCACCTCGTCGCCGCCGGCGGGCTGGTCGACGATGACCCCGAGGCCGCGCTCGCGCACGCCAAGTACGCGAAGGCCAAGGCGTCGCGGGTCCCGATCGTCCGTGAGGCGCTCGGCCTGGTCGCCTACCACGCGGGCAACTGGTCCGACGCCCTGTCCGAGCTGCGGGCCGTCCGCCGGATGACCCGAGCCGACGACCACATCGCGATCATCGCCGACGCCGAGCGGGCCATCGGCCGTCCGGAGCGTGCGCTGGATCTCGCGAAGGAGGTCGACAAGGAGCGTCTGTCCAAGGCGACCCAGATCGAACTCGCGATCGTCGCCGCCGGCGCGCGCCGCGACCTCGGTCAGCTCGACGCCGCGGTCGTCTCCCTGCAGAGTGACGACCTCAAGGCCGAGAAGCGCGATCCGTGGAGCGCCAGGCTTTTCTACGCCTACGCCGACAACCTCGCCGCCGCCGACCGCAAGGAAGAAGCGATCCGCTGGTTCCTCAACGCGGCAGAGGCCGACGAGGAGGACGAGACCGACGCCGCCGAGCGCGCCGCGGAGCTCACGAATGGCTGACGCTCTGTCAGCCGGGTACGACGCGGTCCTGTTCGACCTCGACGGCACGGTCTATCACGGCAGCACCGTGGTCCCGGGCGCACCGGAAGCCCTCCGTGCGCTCCGGGACGGCGGCACCGCCGTCCGGTGGGTGACGAACAACGCCTCCAAGGCGCCCGCGCAGGTCTCCGAGCACCTCGAGGCACTCGGACTGCCCGCCACCCCCGAAGAGGTCCACACGAGCTCTCAGGCGGCCGCCACCCTGTTGGGTGAGCGGCTGCCTCAGGGCGCCGTCGTGCTCGTCGTGGGTACGGAGTCGCTGGCCGCCGAAATCGAGTCGGCGGGGCTGCGGACGGTCCGGGAAGCCGGTCCGGACGTGGCGGCCGTGGTCCAGGGGCACTCCCCGGACAACACCTGGGCCGCTCTCGCGGAGGCGTGTCTCGCCATCCGCGCGGGCGCGCTGTGGGTGGCGACCAACGTCGACGCGACCTTGCCGACCGAGCGCGGTCTGCTGCCGGGCAACGGGTCGATGGTGGCCGCGTTGCGCCACGCCACCGGCCTCGAACCGCTGGTGGCGGGCAAGCCGGCGCCACTGCTGTTCACCACGGCGGCCCGGGACGCGGGCGCGGAGCGGGCACTCGTGGTGGGCGACAGGCTCGACACCGACATCGAGGGCGCTGTCGCGGCCGGGATCGACGCGCTCTGCGTCATGACCGGTGTCGCCGACGCGGCGTCCTTGCTCGAAGCGAGGCCCGAAGAGCGTCCGCGTTACCTCGCGCAGGACCTGACCGGGTTGAGTGACCGCGCGGATCTGCTCGAAATCGGGCCCAAAGCCGGCTGGCGCGTCACCGCACAGGGTGACGTGCTCGAGGCCGAGGGTGAAGGTGACTCCCTGGACCTGCTGCGCGCGTTGTGCGCGGTGGCCTGGGAGTCGGGGATCACCGAGGTCCGTGGTGTGGGCGACACCGCCCGCGCCGCGCTCGGCGAGCTGCGCCTCGCCTGACCAGCGCTGCTAACTTGGTGGGGTGCAAGACCACCACCACCCCGTCCCGCGACCGCCGGTGCCCGGCCCCCCGCCGGTACCCGGACCACCGGCGATCCAGGCAGACCACTTCGCGCAGCAGGACACGGACCCCCGCGCCGGGGTCGACGAGGCCGTGGCGGGTCTCGACGACCTGGCCTCGCTTCCGCTCTCGGAGCACGTCGATCGCTTCGAAGCCGTGCACACCGAGCTGACGGTGGCACTGTCCACCATCGACAAGGTCTGACCGCGTGCCCAAACGCGCCCGCCTGGACGCGGAGCTCGTCCGGCGGGGTCTCGCCCGCTCCCGCGAGCAAGCGTCCGCTCTGATCGCCGAGGGCAAGGTCAGCGTGCGCGGGATGGTGGCCACCAAACCCGCGACCGGGGTCGAGTCCGGCGCGCCGATCGTGGTGCGCGACAGCGACGATCCCGGCTGGGCCTCCCGAGGCGCGCACAAACTGCTCGGCGCGCTCGAAGCCTTCACCCCGCAAGGTCTTTCCACCGAGGGAAAGCGCTGCCTCGACGCGGGCGCCTCGACCGGTGGCTTCACCGATGTCCTGCTGCGAGGTGGCGCCGCCACGGTGATCGCGGCCGACGTCGGCCGCGGTCTGCTGGACTGGCGCCTGCGCACCGACGACCGCGTGGTCGTCCTCGACAAGACGAACGTCCGCAACCTGACCCCGGAGGACCTCGGCGGGCAGGTCGACCTCGTGGTCGGGGACCTCTCGTTCATCTCGCTCAAAATCGTGCTTCCCGCGCTGGCCGCCTGCGCGCGGGACGGCGCCGACCTGGTGCCGATGGTGAAACCGCAGTTCGAGGTCGGCAAGGACCGGCTCGGCAGCGGTGGCGTCGTCCGTGATCCCGAGCTGCGGGTCGAATCGGTGCTCGGCGTGCTCGCCGAGGCCGAGAAGCTGGATCTGCGCCTGCGTGGCGTCGTGGCGAGCCCGCTCCCCGGGCCGTCCGGGAACGTCGAATACTTCGTCTGGCTTACCCGCGGGGCGGGAGAGACCATCGGCACCGACGCCGAACGGCTCGTCCGGACCGCAGTCCTGGAGGGACCCCAATGAGCGATCGCGAGGTGCTGCTCGTCGTGCACCCGGACCGGGACGCGACCCGGGACGCGGCACGCGAGGTGTCGGCCCGTTTCGCCAAGGCCGGTGTGCGGCTGCGGGTACTCGACGAGGACGTCCGGGAGATGCTCGAGGCGGACGGCGGGATCGGCGCGCCCTGCACGGTCATGGCGCCGGAGCAGGACCCCGCCGCCGGGACCGAGCTGGTGTTCGTTCTCGGCGGTGACGGCACGCTCCTGCGGGCCGCGGAACTCGCCAGGCCGAACGGCGTCCCCGTGCTCGGCGTGAACCTCGGCCGCGTCGGCTTCCTCGCCGAGGCCGATTCGGACAAGCTCGCGGACACCGTCCAGCGCGCCGTCGACGGCGACTACCAGGTCGAAGAGCGGATGACCGTCGACGTCGTGGTCAGTGTCGACGGTGAGGAGACCGTCCACACGTGGGCGCTCAACGAGGCCAGCGTCGAGAAGAGTTCGCGTGAGCGAGTGCTGGACGCGCTCATCGAGGTCGACGGAAGGCCCGTGTCGTCCTTCGGCTGCGATGGCGTCCTGTGCGCCACGCCGACCGGCTCGACGGCGTACGCGTTCTCCGCGGGCGGCCCGATCATCTGGCCGGACGTCCAGGCGCTCCTGGTGGTCCCGAGCAACGCGCACGCGATGTTCTCCCGGCCGCTGGTCGTCTCCCGTGACTCGGAGATCACCGTCGCCATCGATCCGGACGGGTCGCCCGCCGTTCTGACCTGCGACGGATCGCGGACCTTCGATCTTCCCGCCGGCGCGTCCGTGCGGGTCACCTGCGGCCGGGTGCCGGTGCGGCTGATCCGGCTGTGGGAAGGCCCGTTCACCGACCGGCTGGTGCACAAGTTCTCGTTGCCGATCAAAGGCTGGCGGGAGCGACACGCCCGCTGACGGATGTCATGAAAGGGGCTTTCAGGACGAAAAACGTCTTGAAAGCCCCTTTCATGACGTGGCGGGTGCGGGAACGGTCGGGGTGGGCCGCTACGGTGGGCGTCGTGCTGGCCGAGATGCGCATCCAGGGCCTCGGAGTCATCGAGGACGCCCTGCTGGAACTGCACGCGGGCTTCACCGTGGTCACCGGTGAGACGGGTGCGGGCAAGACGATGGTCGTCAGCGGGTTGCACCTGCTCTCCGGCGGCCGAGCCGAAGTGTCCAAGGTGCGAACGGGAATGCTGAAGGCCTTCGTGGAAGGCCGATTCGAGCTGGGCGGTGCCGAGGGCGCCACCCGGATCGTCACCGACGCCGGGGCGGAGGTCGACGAGGACGGCAGTGTCATCGCGCTGCGCGCGGTCTCGGTCGACGGCCGGTCCCGTGCTCACCTCGGTGGCCGTTCGGTGCCGGTCGGCGTGCTCGCCGACCTGTCCGAGCAGCTGATCGCCGTCCACGGGCAGAACGATCAGCTGAGGCTGCTGCGGCCGGCCGAGCAGCGCGCGGTGATCGACCGGTTCGCCGGCGAGGCCGTCACCGAACCGCTGGAGCAGTACCGCGCGGTCCGGGACGACTGGCTCGCCGTCGTCGCCGAACTGACCGAGCGCTCCACCCGCTCCCGCGAGATGGCCCAGCAGGCCGACCTGCTGCGACACGGGCTCGCCGAAATCGACGCCGTCGCGCCGGAACCCGGCGAGGACACCGAACTCACCGAGCAGATCAAGCGCCTGGCCGCGGTCGACGAACTGCGGTCCGCGTCCAGCGCGGCGCACGCCGCCGTCGCCGGATCGGCGGAAGGGGATCCGGACGCGCCCGGCGCGCTGGGACTGATCGGCGAGGCGACGCGCCACCTGACCGGTTCCGAGGACGCCGTGCTGCGTGAACTCGGGCCCCGGCTGGACGAAGCGTCGGTGCTGTTGTCCGAAGTGAGCACCGAGCTGGGCAGCTACCTCGAAACGCTCGACGCCGATCCCGCGCTCCTGGAGAAGGTGCTCGCGCGCCAGGCCGACTTGAAGCGGCTCACACGCAAGTACGCGGCCGATGTGGACGGTGTGCTCGCCTGGGCCGACGACGCCCGCCGCCGGATGTCCACGATGGACACCTCCGAGGAGGCACTGTCCGAACTGGCCACTCGCCGTGACGCGCTCGCCGTGACCCTCGCCGAGCACGCCCTCCGTCTGTCGGAGGCGCGCGTCGAGGCCGCCGCCGAACTGGCCGAGGCGATCACCGCCGAGATGTCCGGGCTCGCCATGGGACAGGCGGAGATCGAGATCACCGTCGAGCGGCGCACGGTGGACGAGAGCGATTCGCACGCGGTGAAGGTCGAAGGCAGGCTCGTGCACGCCGGTCCCGATGGGATCGACGATGTCGAACTGCTGCTGCGCGCGCACAACGGCGCCCCGCCGCTTCCCGTGCACAAGGCCGCTTCCGGCGGTGAGCTTTCCCGCGTGATGCTGGCGATCGAGGTCGTCCTCGCGCATGCGGACACCGTGCAGACGCTGGTGTTCGACGAGGTCGACGCCGGGGTCGGCGGCCGTGCCGCGGTCGAGATCGGCAGGCGGCTCGCGCGGCTGGCGCGCAGTCACCAGGTCCTCGTGGTCACGCACCTGCCGCAGGTGGCGGCGTTCGCCGATCAGCATCTGGTGGTGGACAAGGGCACGAGCGGCGGGGTGACCCGCAGTGGCGTGCGCGTCCTCGAACAATCGGAACGCGTCGTCGAACTCGCGCGCATGCTCGCCGGAATGGAAAGCACCGAGACCGGCCGCGCGCACGCGGAGGAATTGCTCGCCGTCGCCGAGGCCGACAAGAGCGCGCCGGACAAGCCCAAAGCCCGTCGTGGCGGAAAGCGCAAGAAGGCGAAATAACGCTCCGAAACCGGGTCGACCCCATCGTGGGACAACCGGCGTAGCCCGACCCGGTGTGGGTTAATCGGCGTGTTTCCATCGGCGTGGCGGACGCAGAAGGCCGCGCGGATTTGTCACTATCGGTCGCATGAAGCTCACCGGCTTGCTCACTCGTAACCAAGAGACCCTCCCCGGTATCACCGGCGTCGCCAGGGTCGACAGGCGTACGCGCGAGCTTCTCCGCCGGCTGAGCCCGGGCGACATCGTCGTCCTCGACCAGCTCGATCTCGACCGTTCGACGGCCGACGCCTTGGTGGAGGCCGAAGTCGCGGCGGTGGTGAACGCCTCGCCGTCGATCTCCGGCCGGTTCCCCAACCTCGGCCCGGAGATCCTGCTCGAGGCGGGGATCCCGCTGGTGGATTCGGTCGGCGGCGAACTGCTGCGCAAGGTGAAGGACGGCACGAAACTCCGCCTGCACGAGGGCGTCGTCTACATCGGTGAGCGGCAGCTCGGATCGGGGATCCAGCAGACGCGCGAGAGCGTCGCGGATCAGATGATCGAGGCCAAGGCAGGGATGTCCACCCAGCTGGAGGCGTTCTCCGCGAACACGATCGAATTCCTGCGCCGGGAACGCAGCCTCATTCTCGACGGTGTCGGGGTGCCGGAGATCCGAGTCCCGTTGAAGGACCGGCACGCCCTCGTGGTCGCGGGCGGCAACGGGCACGCCGAAGACCTCAAGAAGCTGAAGAAGTACATTTCCGAGCACCGGCCGGTGCTGATCGGTGTCGACGCCGGGGCGGACACCCTGCGCGCGCAGGGGTACCAGCCGGACGTCATCGTCGGCGACCCGCACGGCATCGGCGCCGAGACGCTCCGCAGCGGCGGTGAGGTCGTGGTCCCGGCGCAGCCGGACGGGCACGCGCCGGGCGTCGAGCGCATCCAGGACCTCGGGATCGGCGCGGTCACCTTCCCCGCGACGGGCAACGCCGAGGACCTCGCGCTCCTGCTGGCGGACGCGCACGAGGCGAGTCTGGTGGTCACGGTCGGTTTCCAGGCGACACTGCGGGAATTCCTCGACCACGGCCGGTCCGGGTCGAACCCGTCGACGTTTCTCACCAGGCTCAAGCTCGGCACGAAACTGGTGGACGGCAAGGCCGTCGCGACGCTGCACCGCAGCCGGGTGTCGATCGGCGCCATCGTGCTGCTGGTACTGGCGACCTTGGTGGCCGTCGCGGCCGCACTGCTCGTCTCCGACGTGGGTTCGGTCTACCTCGACTGGATCCGCGACACCTGGAACTCGTTCATCGCCTGGGGCAAGGGACTCTTCACGTGATTTCTCTGCGGTACCACATCGTTTCCATCGCCGCCTGCTTCCTGGCGCTCGCGCTCGGGGTGGTGCTCGGGTCCACCGCCCTGAACGGTTCGCTGCTTTCGGGGCTCGCCAGCCAGAAGGAGGACCTGGGCTCCCAGGTCGCGGATCTGGAGGCGCAGCGCAATTCGCTCAACGCCCGGCTCAGCGACGCGGACACGTTCGCCGGGGCCATGGGCCCGAAGGTCGTCGCCGGTCAGCTGGACAAGCGTTCGGTGGTGCTGGTGACCACAGAGGACGCGAAGCCCGCGGACCGCGACGCGCTCAAGCAGCTCGTCGGGCAGGCGGGTGCCGCCGTCACTGGCGAGATCCAGCTGACCGAGGCGTTCTCCGACCCGATGCGGTCCGATCAGCTGCGTGATGTCGTGACGCGCCTGCAGCCCGCCGGTGTCCAGTTCCCGACCGCGGGCGACCCCGGCACCCTCGCCGGCGCGCTGCTCGGCTCGGTGGCGTTGCTGAACAAGGACAACGCGCAGCCGCAGTCGACGCCGGTGGAACTCGCCGCCGCGCTCGGCGGCCTCACCGACGGCGGTTTCCTCAAGGCGGGCCAGGACGTCAAACCCGCGCAGCTCGCGATCGTCCTCACCGGCTCCAAGTACACCGGCGACGGCGCCGGTGACCGTGCTTCGACCGTCGCGCGCTTCGCCGCCCAGCTCGACCGGTCCGGCGCGGGCACGGTACTGGCGGGCGACGCGGGATCCGCCGACGGCACCGGCGCGATCGGCGTCGTCCGCGCCGACACCTCGTCGACCTCGATTCTGTCCACTGTGGACAACGCGGAGACCGCGGCGGGCCGGGTCACCACGATCATGGCGCTGCGCGAGCAGCTCGAAGGCGGCGCCGGACGCTACGGGATCGCGGGCAACGCCCAGGCTCCCGCCCCCGGAATCGCCGCCGCGGGCAACTGACCCCCCGCGTTTCGTCCTCTAGTTGCGGGGCCAGAGAAGGGTTTTGGGGAGCGGGCGGGCGTGACGTCGAGGAGGTCTCGCGCGCCTTCCTGCCCATGTTCGCCGAAACCGGCCATCACGAGCGCGTCGAACTGCTCGTCCAGGCCGTTCAGGAGGCCGAGGACGGCCGCCGCGCTCAGAAAGCTGCCCAGGCCGCCCCTCCGCGGATTCAGGGCTCCACAACGGCGTTCTGGCCAGGATCTCGGTGCCCGGCCCGCGCGGCCGCGGAAGCGGTGCCGATGAACCACGAGTACGGCGCCGCGGGGGCGAAGAACGGCACGAGCGCGATGACCGCGGACAACCGCGGTGGCCCGTCGTCAAGGTTTCTGCCGATAAACTCGGGTTACGAGCTGTTACGGCTGTGTCGAGGGGAGATCGGGTGGCCGAGGAAGGACCGCGGCAGCCGCTGGGCGCGACCCGGCAACGGGTCCGGGACGAGCTGCGCGAACGGATCCTCACCGGGCGGTTGAAACCGGGGGACCGGCTCGTCGAACGCGAACTCGCCGAGGACCTCGGCGTCTCGCGGGTCCCGGTGCGCGAGGCCATCCGCAGTCTGGAGGCCGAAGGCTTCCTCGCCGTGCAGTCGCCCCGGCGGATCGTCGTGCGACGGCTGGCCAAGGCCGACGTCGAGGAGCTGTTCGACGTCCGTGAGGCGCTCGAAGGTCTCGCCGCGGGGCTGGCCGCCGAGCGGGCGGGCAAGCCGGAACTGCGCGCGCTCGAACGCCTGCTCACCGACGCGGCGCGTGCCACCGAAAGCGGCGACCCGGCTCGGATCACCTCGCTCAACACCCGCTTCCACGACGAGATCGTCGCGCTGGCGGGCAACGGGCTGCTGCACGAGATCCTGCGGCCGCTCGAAGGCAGGCTGCGCTGGCTCACCAGCCAGAACGAGCGCTGGGGCGAACTGCTCGACGAGCACCGCCGCCTCTACGACGCGATCGCGTCCGGCGACGCGAGCAGGGCGCGGGACCACGCCGTGGAGCACGTCCGCGTGAATCGCACGGTCACGCTGCGGACGTTGTTCCCCGAGGACGGCGGAGAACGTTCCGCGGGCTGAACCGGACATGTCAGACTCGCCGGATGATCACCGACGAACAACGGGCCGCCCGCACCGCGCGGGCGGTGGCCGCCGCGGTCGCCGCGGGCCGCGACCTCGGCCTCGCCGTCATCGAACCCGAGGTCCTGTACGACGTCTTCTCCGTCATCGTGAAGCTGGCGCCTTCGCCCGTGGTCGTGCGCGTGCCGACAGTGCTGCCGCGCACCACCACCCCGGACACGCAGCTGGCCGACCAGCGGCGTGAGCTCGCGGTCGCCGCCTGGCTCGGCGAGAAGGGGCTGCCGGTCGTCAAGCCGAGCCCGCTGGTGCCCGCGGAACCCGTGCGGCGGGACGGCTTCTCGATGACGTTCTGGGAGCTCATCGAGTTCGTCGAGGACGCGGACCTCAGGGCCGAATACTCGGCGGGACTCGTGGCGAAGCTGCACGCCGCGCTCCGCGAGTACCCCGGCGAGCTGGCGTTCCTGACCGGGCTCGACCCGTTCATCCCCGACGCTCTCACCCAGCTCGAACACCGGCCGGACCTGCTCGACCCGGCCGACCTCGACCGCGCCCGCCGCGAATGGGAGCACTTCCGGCCACTGCTGGAATCGGAGGAGGCATTCGCCAGGGCCTTCCCCGGGAGCACCGTCCAGCCGATCCACGGAGACTCGCCGGGCTACAACCTGATCGTCACGACCGAAGGCGAGCTCTACTCCGACTTCGAACTCGTCAACCGAGGCCCGATCGAACGCGACCTCGCCTTCAACGGCCCCGAGGCCATCGAGGCATACAACGCCGCCGCCGCGGAACTGGGCCTGCGCGAGGTGGACGAAACCGTGCTGCGGACGATGGAGGCCGTCGGCCTGCTGCAGGTGATCGCCTGTCTGGCGATGGCGCCCGACCTGCCGATGCTCGTCGACGGTCTCAAGCCGATGATCGACCAATGGCGGGAAACGCCGTTCGCGGGCGGCCTCGCTCAGCCGAGCATCGACGTCCAGGCTTCGGCGAATCCGGGGTAGGTCTTCCCGACCGTCCCCGGGTTCTCCACCTCGACGCCTTCGACCTTCAGCCCCAGCACCGCGGCCGCCATCACCAGGCGATGGTCGTCGTAGGTGTGGAACTTCCCGCTGTGCAGCGGCGCGGGCGTGATCCGCAGCCCGTCCTCGGTCTCGCGGACGTCGGCGCCGAACGACGACAGCTCGGTGGCGAGCGCGGTCAGCCGGTCGGTCTCGTGGCCGCGCAGGTGCGCCACCCCGGAGATGACCGACGGGCCTTCGGCGAAGCACAGCAGCGCGGCGATCACCGGCGTGAGTTCGCCGACGTCGTGCAGATCCAGCTCGGCGCCGGGGATCGTGCCGCTGCCGGTGACCGTCAGGCCGCCCGCGTCGAGTTCGGCGGTCGCGCCGAGGACGGGCAGGAGGCTGCGGAGCCAGTCTCCGGGCTGGGTCGTCTGCTGCGGCCAGCCCGCGATCCGCACCGTGCCGCCGGTCGCGACGGCCGCGGCGACGAACGGCGCCGCCGTCGAGAGATCCGGCTCGACGACGTACTCGGGGCAGGAGAGCCGTGTCGGAGCGACGTGGAACTCGGCGCCCTCGCGGTCCACAGTGGCCCCGAACCGGCGGAGCATCTCGACGGTCATCGCGATATGCGGCTCGCTGGGCACCGCGCCGCCGACCAGGCGCACGGTGACGCCCTGCTGGAACGACGGTCCCGCGAGCAGCAGCGCGGACAGGAACTGGCTCGACGCCGACGCGTCCAGATCGACCTTGCCTCCTCGCAGGCCGCCTTCGCCGTGGACGGTGAACGGCACCGCGTCGCGCCGGTCGTCGTCGATGCGGGCGCCGAGGCCGCGCAGCGCCTTCAGCAGCGGGCCGATGGGACGGCGGCGGAGCGCCTCGTCCCCGTCGAACAGCGCCGGGCCGGTGCCCAGCGCGGCGAGCGCGGGGGTGAACCGGGCGACCGTGCCCGCGTTGCCCAGTTCCACCCGGACGGTGTCATGGGGATGCACGCGCCCGGGGCCGAGCGGGTGCACGAGGTAACCGGAGATGCCTTCCTGCGAATGGGCGCCGAGGGCGTAGATGGCGCCGAGCATCAGCCGCGCGTCCCGGGAGTCGAGCGGGGTCCGCACCCGCGTCGGCGCGCTGGCGAGCGCGGCGAGGACGTAGGCCCGGTTGGTGATCGACTTCGAGCCGGGCACACGGACGTCCGCGTCGAGCGGGCCTTCCGCGACCGGTGCGGTCCAGGTGTCGTGCGCGTCTGTCACGCCGCGAGGGTAGCGGTTTTCCACTCCATCGGACGCTTGCGGCGTGGCCGGTGAGCGCTTCGGCGGGCGTGCGATAAGGTGGAAGCCCGTGGGACTTCAGTCGCGGGCTACCAAGTATGTCTTTGTCACCGGAGGCGTTGCCTCCTCTCTGGGTAAGGGACTCACGGCTTCCAGCCTGGGTCAGCTCCTTACCGCACGTGGGCTCCGGGTCACGATGCAGAAGCTGGATCCGTACCTCAACGTCGATCCAGGCACGATGAACCCGTTCCAGCACGGTGAGGTGTTCGTCACCGACGACGGCGCCGAAACCGATCTGGACATCGGGCACTACGAGCGTTTTCTCGACCGGGCTCTCGACGGCAAGGCCAACGTCACCACCGGGCAGGTCTACTCCGAGGTCATCGCCAAGGAGCGCCGTGGTGAGTACCTCGGCGACACCGTGCAGGTCATCCCGCACATCACCGACGAGATCAAGTCGAGGATCACCGCCGCGGCCGGCGCTGACGAGGACGGGAACAGCCCGGACGTCGTGATCACCGAGGTCGGCGGCACCGTCGGCGACATCGAGTCGCTGCCGTTCCTGGAGGCCTGCCGTCAGGTCCGCCACGACGTCGGCCGCGACCAGTGCTTCTTCCTCCACGTCTCGCTGGTGCCGTACCTCGCGCCGTCGGGCGAGTTGAAGACCAAGCCGACCCAGCACTCGGTCGCCGCGCTGCGCAACATCGGCATCCAGCCCGACGCGCTCGTCTGCCGCGCCGACCGTGAGCTGCCGGAGGACCTCAAGCGCAAGATCGGCCTGATGTGCGACGTCGACACCGAGGCCGTCATCGCCTGCCCCGACGCGCCGTCGATCTACGACATCCCGAAGGTGCTGCACCGTGAGGCGCTCGACGCCTACGTGGTGCGCCGTCTCGGGCTGCCGTTCCGCGACGTCGACTGGACCGTGTGGGGCGACCTGCTCGACCGCGTCCACAACCCGTCGGAAACGGTGCGGGTCGCGCTCGTCGGCAAGTACATCGACCTGCCGGACGCGTACCTGTCGGTGACCGAGGCGCTGCGCGCGGGCGGTTTCGCCCACCGCGCCAAGGTGCAGATCTCGTGGGTCCCCTCGGACTCCTGCGAGACCCCGGCCGGTGCCGCCGCCGCGCTGTCCGATGTGGACGGTGTGCTGGTGCCGGGCGGGTTCGGCGTGCGGGGCATCGAGGGCAAGGTCGGCGCCATCGCCTACGCCCGCACCCACGGGCTGCCGCTGCTGGGCCTGTGCCTCGGCCTGCAGTGCATGGTGATCGACGCGGCCAGGAACCTGGCCGGGATCAAGGACGCGAACTCGGCCGAGTTCGACGACGCGAGCGCGAACCCGGTCATCTCCACGATGGCCGACCAGCGCGACGTCGTCGCGGGCGAGCGCGACATGGGCGGCACGATGCGGCTCGGCGCCTACATCGCCAAGCTCAAGCCTGGCTCGCAGGTCGCGAAGGCGTACGGCAGCACCGAGGTCTCGGAGCGGCACCGTCACCGCTACGAGGTCAACAACGCCTACCGCAAGCGCCTTTCCGAGGCCGGTCTGGTGTTCTCGGGCACGTCGCCCGACGACCACCTGGTCGAGTTCGTGGAGCTGCCCGCCGACAAGCACCCGTTCTTCGTCGGCACCCAGGCGCACCCCGAGCTCAAGAGCCGCCCGACCCGGCCGCACCCGCTGTTCAGCGCGTTCGTGAAGGCCGTCGTGGACCGCAAGGTCGCCGAGCGGCTCCCGGTCGAACTGCCCGAGGCCGCTCAGACGGGAGCCCGGTGACCGAGCCCGGCAAGCACGAGTTCACCGTCGCGTCCACAAGGGACGTCCACATCGGACGTGTCGTGGGGCTGCGGGTCGACGAGGTCGTCATGCCCGGCGGCGGCACCGCCCGCCGCGAGGTCGTCGAACACCTCGGCGCGGTCGCCGTCGTCGCGCTCGACGCCGACGGCGCCGTTACGCTGATCCACCAGTACCGCCACCCGGTCGGGCGGCGGTTGTGGGAACTGCCCGCCGGCCTGATCGACAAGGCGGGGGAGGACCCCGTCGGCGCGGCGAAACGCGAGCTGGTCGAGGAGGTCGGGCTCAGCGCCGAGCGCTGGGAGACCCTTGTCGACGTCGCGGCTTCGCCCGGCTTCACCGACGAGGTCGTGCGCGTCTACCTCGCCCGGGAACTGTCCGAAGTGGACAGGGAGATCCTCGGCGAGGAGGAGGCCGACCTCGTCATGCGGAAGTTCCCGCTCGCCGAGGCGGTCCGGATGGCGCTGGCCGGTGAGCTGGTGAACGGGGCGACCGTCGGCGGCGTGCTGGCCGCGCACGCGGTGCTCACGGGTGCGGCTTCCTCACGTCCGGCGGACGCGCCTTGGGAGGACCGGCCGACGAGGTTCGCTTCGCGCGGTCTCTAGGTCCCTTCGCGCGCTATGAAAGTCCCCTTCATTGCAAATTTTGCAATGAAGGGGACTTTCATGGCATTCGTGGACGCTCAGTCGTGAAGGCGGCGGCCCTGCGGATCGGTGCCGCCGTTCGCCAGCAGGACGATCCCGTCCACGATCGGCCAGGCCACCCCGATACCGCAGGTGAACACCGCGACCGCCAACTGGGCGAACGCGATCCCGACATGCCCGGTGTAGAACCGCCCGGTCCCGAACGGCAGCACGATCTGCAGCACCCCGGCGGTGACCTTCGACTTCGGCGAGTACGGCACCATCGCGGCCGGCTGCCGGTAGGCGTGGACCGGCTGGGTGAACCGGGGTGTGAAACAGGCCGGATGCGGCGCGGGCAGGTCTTGGAACAGCGGACGGAGTTCGCCGACCGTCGCGGCTTCGTAGGCGGCGAGGACCCGGCCTTCGTATTCGTCCGGCGTGATCCTCCCTTGGCTGTAGTGGTCGGCGAGCAGCCGCGCCGCCTCCTCGCGCTCGGCGGTGCCGACGCGCATCTCCTCCGGGCCCGGGTGCTGGGACATCTCTCCAAGGTATCCCGTTTCACACCCGCGACCTACCGCGCGCGGCGAACCCCCGCGAGCGCCCTGGTGGTCCTAGAGTGTCGGTGTGTCACGGGCTGGCGGTGCCGGAGTCGCCCAGGTGGTCGCCGCTTACCTCGACCATCTGGTGGTCGAGCGCGGAACCGCGAGGAACACCCTCGACAGCTACTCCCGCGACCTGCGCCGGTACACCGCGTACCTCGGCGGCGCCGAGGTCGAACGCTTCACCGACGTCACCCCGGCGCATGTCACCTCGTTCGGCGCGGCACTGCGCGAAGGCGACGAGGAGCACCGGCCGCTGGCCGCGTCCTCGGCGGCACGCGCGCTCGTCGCGGTGCGGGGGCTGCACAAGTTCGCGCACGCCGACGGCCTCACCGAAAACGATCCGGCGCGCGAGGTCCGCCCGCCCGCGGCGGCCAAGCGGCTGCCCAAGGCACTGCCGGTGGACGATGTGCTGAAGCTGCTGGAAACCCCACCGCCCGAGGGCGAACGGCCGTTGCGGGACCGGGCGCTGCTGGAGTTGCTCTACTCCACGGGCGCGCGGATCTCCGAAGCCGTCGGGCTCGACATCGACGACATCGACGACGCGGAGCGGACCGTGCTGCTCGACGGGAAGGGCGGCAAACAGCGCATCGTGCCGATCGGCCGTCCCGCTCTCGAAGCGGTGCACGCCTATCTCGTCCGCGCGCGGCCGGTGCTCGCCCTGCACGGCCGGGGGACACCGGCGATGTTCCTGAACGCCCGCGGTTCCCGGCTTTCCCGGCAGAGCGCGTGGCAGGTTCTCAAGGACACGGCGGAATCCGCGGGCATCACGGCGGGCGTCTCCCCGCACACGCTGCGCCATTCCTTCGCCACGCATCTGCTCGAAGGCGGCGCGGACGTCCGTGTCGTGCAAGAACTGCTGGGCCACGCTTCGGTGACCACCACTCAGGTGTACACGCTGGTCACGGTCACCACGCTCCGCGAGGTCTACGCGACAGCACATCCCCGCGCGCTCGGCTAATCGACCCTGTCGATCCCGGCGAGCCTCTTTGTCACGACTCGCGAATCGCGCATAGGCTGCCGAAGACCCTGCCGAGGAGGAGATTTCGCGCCATGTCGACACCGAACGAGCCGGCGAAGCCGTCCGTGTCCGCCGGTTCGGCCGCGGCGAGCCTCCACCAGGTGACCATCGCAACCCCCGCCGAACACGACGGCGACGAACCGTCGGAGGACACGATCTCTTCTCGCGGCCGCAAGGCCAAGCGCGCCAAGGAAACCAAGCAGCAAGAACGCGAGAGGGAAGGAATCGGCCCGACCGGCCGCCCGTACCGCGAGATTCCCGAACCGAAGCCGCTCGAGCGGCACGGCCCCGCACTGGTGATGGCCATGTGCAACCAGAAGGGCGGCGTCGGCAAGACCACGTCGACCATCAACCTCGGCGCGGCCCTCGCCGAATGCGGCCGCCGGGTGCTGCTGGTGGACTTCGATCCCCAGGGCGCGCTTTCGGTCGGCCTCGGCATCCAGCCGCACGAACTGGACCAAACGGTCTACAACGTCATCATGGAGCGGTCGGTCAGCATCACCGACGTCATCCGGAAGACCCGCGTCGACGGCGTCGACCTGCTGCCGAGCAACATCGACCTGTCCGCGGCCGAGGTCCAGTTGGTCGCAGAGGTAGGGCGCGAACACACTTTGTTACGGGTCCTTCGTCCGGTCATGAACGACTACGACTATGTTCTTGTCGACTGCCAGCCCTCGCTTGGCCTGTTGACGGTGAACGCACTGACCGCCGCGGACGGTGTGATCATCCCTCTGGAGTGCGAGTTCTTCAGTCTGCGAGGCGTAGCGCTCCTGATCGACACCATCGAGAAGGTGCAGGAACGCCTCAACCCCAAACTGGACATCACCGGGATTCTCGCCACCATGTACGACCCGAGAACCCTGCACTCGAAGGAGGTCATGGCGAGAGTGGTGGAGGCATTCGGCGACACCGTGTTCGACACGGTGATCAACCGCACCGTGCGGTTCCCCGAGACCACGGTCGCGGGCGAGCCGATCACGACCTGGGCTCCCAAATCAGCCGGTGCGGCGGCTTACCGCGCACTGGCCCGCGAGGTGATCGCTCGGTGAGCAGGCGAGCTTCCCTGCCCGGAGCGTCCGAACTGTTCAGGATCACCTCCAGTCCTGCCCTCGATCTCCCGCCCGCGCCTGAGCCGCCCGCCCCCGCGACGGGGAACGGCGACAGGCACGACGCGGAGAACGGCTCCTCGAACGGGGCGGGACAAGCGCACAAGGAACAGCTGGCCAGGGCCGCGCGCAGCGGATCCGGCCGGACCAAACACGACGCGAAGATCACCGTCTACGTCTCCGGCGACGAACTGCTGGCGATGGAGCAGGCCAGGCTGAACCTCCGGGCGAAGCACGGTCTCGTGCTCGACCGCGGCAGGCTGGTCCGCGAGGCGGTGGCCGTCCTGCTGGCCGATTTCGACGCGGCCGGTGAGGAATCGGTGCTCGTCCAGCGATTGCGGGCGGGCAGCGAGGACGGGAAAGAGACCGAGAGCTGATGGACGACCCGGCCGAGGCTGCTCCCAGCGGCCCAGAGCCGGTCGAGCGGACAGAGGCAGACGAGACCCCCGCCGTGCACGAGACCGTGCACGGCGGGATGGTCCCCGAAGGACTGGCCAGCGAAGAGCTGAGCACGTCCAAGTTCAAGGTGAACCTGGCGAACTTCCAGGGCCCCTTCGACCTGCTGCTCCAGCTGATCTCGCAGCACCAGCTCGACGTCACCGAAGTCGCGCTGCACCGGGTCACGGACGATTTCATCGCCTACACCCGCGCGCTCGGCACGGACTGGAACCTCGACGAGACGACCGAGTTCCTGGTCATCGCGGCGACCCTGCTCGACCTCAAGGCGGCGCGGCTGCTGCCCGCCGCCGAGGTGGAGAGCGAAGACGACCTCGCCCTGCTCGAAGCACGGGACCTGCTGTTCGCGCGCGTGCTGCAGTACCGGGCGTACAAGCAGGTCGCGGCGCTGTTCGGTGAACTGGAGGCCGGCGCGCTGCGGCGCTACCCGCGGTCGGTCGCGCTCGAAGACCGGTTCATGGGGCTGCTGCCCGAGGTGATGCTCGGCGTCGACCCGGCGAAGTTCGCCGAGATCGCCGTCGCCGTCTTCCGGCCGAAGCCGCCGCCGACGGTGTCGATCGCCCACATCCACATGGGCCGGGTCTCGGTCCGCGAGCACGCCGCGCTGCTGCGGCTCAAGCTCGCCGAAAAGGGCGAGGCGACGTTCAGCGAGCTCGTCGAGGACTGCGAGCACACCGTCGAGATCGTGGCGCGGTTCCTCGCGCTGCTGGAGCTGTACCGCGAGGCGACGGTCCAGTTCGAGCAACTGGAGGCGCTCGCCGAACTGCACGTGCGCTGGACCGGCGGGTCCGTGGCGGAGGCGTCGGTGGCGGCCGAGCAGGATCTGGCCGTCGTCGAGGACGAGGAGTACGGGTGAGCCCCGAAGAGACCGAGAAGACCGAAGAGACCCCGGCCGAGCACGAGACTGTCGCCGAGCCGGACACCGCTGAGCCGGACACCGCTGATCCGGAAACGGTGGCCGAGCCGGAGCCGCCTGCCGACGAAGAGCTCGTGGCGGCAGGTGACGGCGACTATCCCGACGTCACCTCCGACGAGGTGCTCGAGGCCGCCCTCGAAGCGCTGTTGCTGGTCGTGGACTCGCCGATCAACGAGGAATCGCTCGCCGAGACGGTCGGCCAGCCCGAGTCGCGGGTGACCGTCGCGCTGCGCACGATGTCCCAGAAGTTCACCGACCGATCCAGCGGAATCGACCTGCGCCGAGTAGGCGAAGGGTGGCGGTTCTACACTAGGGACGTCTATGCCCCGTTCGTGGAGAAGCTTCTGCTCGACGGCCAGCGTTCCAAGCTGACGCGAGCCGCGCTGGAGAGCCTCGCCGTGATCGCCTATCGGCAGCCGGTGACCAGGGCCAGGGTCGCCGCCGTCCGAGGTGTGAACGTGGACGGGGTGATCAGGACGCTGCTGGCACGCGGCCTGATCGAGGAGATGGGGACCGACCCCGAAACCACTGGCACGCTGTACGTGACGACCGAGCTGTTCCTGGAGCGACTGGGACTGTCGTCCCTGGCCGATCTTCCCCCGATCGCTCCCTTGCTACCCGAAGTGGACACCATCGATGACATCTGACGCCCATCCCGACGGCATTCGGCTGCAGAAGGTCCTTTCGCAGGCCGGCGTCGCCTCGCGGCGCGCGGCCGAGGACCTGATCGTGCGCGGTCGCGTGAGCGTGGACGGCAAGGTGGTCACCGAACTCGGCCGCCGGGTCGATCCGGACAACTCCGTGATCCACGTCGACGGCACCCGCGTCCAGGTCCGCGAAGACCTCGTCTATCTCGTGCTGAACAAGCCCAAGGGCGTGCACAGCACGATGAGCGACGACCGCGGCCGCCCGTGCGTCGGCGACTACCTGCGCGGCCGGTACGAGGAGATGCCCGGCATCGTGCACGTCGGCAGGCTCGACGAGAACACCGAAGGCCTCCTGCTGCTCACCAACGACGGCGACCTCGGCCACCGGCTGATGCACCCGTCCTTCCAGGTGCTGAAGACCTACTTCGCCGAGGTCGAGGGCATCGTCCCGCGCGGGCTCGGCAAGGAACTGCGGGCGGGCTTCGAGCTGCCGGACGGCATCGTCAAGGTCGACCAGTTCCGGGTCAAGGACATGCTGGCCGGTCGCACCCAGATCGAGCTCGTCATCCACGAAGGCCGCAAGCACATCGTGCGGCGGCTGATGGCGGCCACCGGGCATCCGGTGCGCAAACTGGTCCGGACCGCGCTCGGCGACGTCCAGCTCGGCGCGCAGCGGTCGGGTTCGATCCGGCGGCTCAACCGCGGTGAGGTCGGCTCGCTCTACCGCGCTGTCGATCTGTAAGCCCTGACTGTAAGACTTTCCGCTCTACTGCACCGATGAGCATCGCGTTTAGCTCTTCCTGACGGGCTTTCAGCCGACGGGGAAGGGCTCGACCGTGAAATCAGTTGTGCTGGCAGGGATTCTGGCGGTCGCCGCGGCCGTGGTCGCGGCGCCACCGGCCGTGGCGAAACCGCGGGGCAGCGAACCGGTCTACGACTTCGCCCAGGCCGTCCGCGAGACGGCTTGGGTGGACATCGGGCTCGACGGGGACGGCGATGGCCGCTCCGACCGGGTCGCCGCCGACATCATCCGGCCGAAGGAACCGGCGGCGCAGGGCAAGAAGGTCCCGGTCATCATGGACGCGAGCCCGTATTACTCGTGCTGTGGCCGGGGCAACGAGAGCGAACTCAAGACCTACGACTCGGCGGGCAGGCCGGTCGGGTTCCCGCTCTACTACGACAACTTCTTCGTCCCCCGCGGGTACGCCGTGGTCCTGGTGGATCTGGCCGGTACCAACAAGTCCCGCGGCTGCACCGACGTCGGCGGGCCCTCGGACGTCAACTCGGCGCGCAAGGTCGTCGACTGGCTGAACGGCCGGGCGAACGGCTACACGACGGCGACCGGTTCGGCCAAGACGCTCGCTTCGTGGTCGACGGGCGCGGTCGGCATGATCGGGAAGTCCTACGACGGCACGATCGCCAACGGCGTCGCAGCGACCGGTGTCGACGGACTCAAGACCATCGTGCCGATCGGCGCGATCAGTTCCTGGTACGACTACTACCGCTCCGACGGCGCCAGCCTGCGCCAGGGCAGCCCCGCGGGGTTGGCTCAGACGGTCTCCCAGCGCAACGGCGGCCAGAACTGCAGCGCGGCGAACCGGAAGCTCACCGAGGGCGCGACCTCGAACGGCGACTACAACGCGTTCTGGCTCGACCGGGACCACGTGCAGAGTGCCTCGAAGGTGAAGGCCAGCGTGCTCGCTTCGCACGGGCTGGGCGACCTCAACGTCAAGACGATCAACTTCGGGCAGTGGTGGGAAGCGCTGAACGTCGAGCGCAAGGTGTGGCTGACGCAGGCCGGTCACGTCGATCCGTTCGACTACCGGCGGTCGGCGTGGGTCGACACCCTGCACAAGTGGTTCGACCACTACCTGCTCGGCGTCGACAACGGCATCGAGAAGACGCCGGGCGCGAGTGTGGAACGCGCTCCGGACGTGTGGGTGGACCAGGCGGCGTGGCCCGCGGGCAGCGCCGTCACCCTGCGTCCCGCGTCAGGGAGCACTCCCGGCGTCGGCACGCTCGGAACGACCGCGGGGACGGGCACGGCGTCGTTCACCGACTCCTCCGGCCAGTCCTCGAACAGTTGGGCGGCACGGCCGACGGAGACCTCGAACGGACGCGTGCTGTTCAGCACCGGCGCGCTCGCGAAGGACCTCCACGTCTCCGGGACCGCGAAGGTGACGGTGACCGCGACGCCGTCGACGTCCACTGCGCGGCTTTCGGCGATCTTGGTGGACTACGGCCCGGCGACCATCCGGAACTACACCGGGCCCAAGGAAGGCATCAAGAACGAGATGACCCAGTCGTGCTGGGGATCGAGCGCTTCCGGCAACGACGCCTGCTACCTGAACACGAGCGCCGACTCGGTTTCGGTGGGGCTGAACATCATCAGCCGCGGGTGGGCCGACCTGGCCAACTACCGTTCGCTGACCCAGGAATCGCCGCTGACGCCGGGGCAGCCGTACACGATGACGTTCCGGCTGGCGAGTACGGATCACGTCGTCCCGCGAGGACATCAGCTCGCGCTGATCATCGGCGGGACGGACGGTTCGTTCATCGGCGGGCCGTCGCAGTACCCGAAGATCACGGTGGACCTGGGTAGGACGTCGCTCGCGCTGCCCGTCTCGGGCGCGGGTCCGTCGGCCGTCCCGGCGGCGCTTCCGGTGGCTCCGGTGCAGATCGCCCCGGCGGCTGTTTCGGGGCTTGAGCGCGGGTAGGCCAATGCTATGAAAGGCCCGTTACTTGCAAAATTTGCAAGTAACGGGCCTTTCATAGCGCGCGCGAGAGCGGTCAGCCGGTTTGGGAGGCGGGGCTTTTGGAGCCGAAGGGACGGCGCTGCAGAGCGCGAGCCACCGGCTCGACGATCCGCGCGGCCGTCGGGCCGAGGATGGCCATCAGGAGCACGTACGCCGTCGCGAGGGCCGCGAGTTCGCCGGTCACCGCGCCCGCGGCCACCGCCAGCCCGGCGATGACGATCGAGAACTCGCCTCGGGCGACCAACGCCGCTCCCGCGCGAGCCCGGCCCATCTTCCCGATGCCCTGCTTCCGCGCTGCCCACCAGCCGGTGGCCACCTTCGTGAGTGTCGTCGACACCGCCAGCACGACCGCCCAGCCGAGGACCGGCGGGATCGACGCGGGGTTCGTGTTGAGCCCGAACACGACGAAGAACACGGCCGCGAAGAGGTCCCGCAGCGGCTCCAGCATGTGCGTCGCGTTCTCCGCCGTGGAACCGGAGATCGCGATCCCGAGCAGGAACGCGCCGACCGCGGCCGACACCTGCATCGCCGAGGCGATGCCCGCGACCAGCAGTGCCGCGCCGAGGACCTTGAGCAGGAACACCTCGCGGTCCGGGCTGTCCACCGCGGCGGAGACGTAGCGGCCGAACTTCAGCGCGATCACCAGGACGACCGTGATCACCATCAGCGAGATCCCGACCGCCTTCATCCCGCCGAGGAAGCTCACCCCGCCGAGCACCGCGGTGAGGATCGGCAGGTAGAGCGCCATCACCAGGTCTTCGAACACCAGGATCGAGAGCACCACCGGCGTTTCCCGGTTACCGAGCCGCCCGAGGTCGCCGAGCACCTTCGCGATGATCCCGGACGACGAGATGTAGGTGACGCCCGCCAGCACGATCGCGCCGATCGGCCCCCAGCCGAGGATCAGCGCGACGATCGCGCCGGGCGCGGCGTTCAGCACGATGTCGACGAGCCCCGCCATCCACGAGCGTTTCAGCCCGGTGAACAGTTCGGCCGCCGAGTACTCCAGGCCCAGCAGCAGAAGCAGGAGGACGACGCCGATCTCGCTGGCGAGGTGGGTGAAGTCACCGATGTCGCCGAGTGGGATCAGCCCGCCCTGCCCGAAACACAGGCCACCGATCAGGTACAGCGGGATCGGGGACATCCCGATCTTCCCGGCGAGACGCCCCAACACGCCCAGCCCGAAGAAGACCGCCCCGAGTTCGATCAAGGACAGTGCGGTGTGATCCATCCGCGATCAGCCGTACTTCAAGATCTTGACGGCGGCTTCGAGTCCTTCGGACGTCCCGACCGCGACGAGCACGTCGCCGGCGGTGAGGTTGAAGTCCGGGTTGGGGGAGGGGTGGACCTGCCCGGCCCGCATCACCGCGACGACCGAGACGCTCGTCCGCGTCCGCATGGCGGTGTCGCCCAGCGTCCGGCCGTCGAACGGCGAGGAGGACTTGATCGGAAGCTGCTTGGTGTTGATGCCCGGCAGGTCCCGGTGCTCCTCGGTGAGCTGGGCGACCAGCTGGGGCGCGCCGAGCAGGTTCGCCAGCGCGCCCGCCTCGTCGGTGCTCAGCGGAAGTGAGGCGAGACAGGCGTCCGGATCGTCCGTTTTGGACACGATCAGCTCGACGTGCCCATCGCGATGGGTCACGACGCCGACGCGGCGGCCGTTGCGAGTGGCGAAGTCCTTGCGGACGCCTATTCCGGGGAGCGGGGTCACTTCGACGTTCACGACGTCAACAGTAACTCACTGTCCGTTTTGCTTCGGCCGGATCAGGAACAGTGCCGAGATCACGACCATCAGGGCGGACGTCGCGGCGTGGATGCCGAGCGCGGCGCCGACGGACCCGTTGTGGGTCAACACGATCAGCATGTCGCCGAACGGGATGAACGCCAGCGCGAGGAGCGCCCAGCCCAGCGCGCGGACGTTCCGGAACAGGATCAGGGCGAGCACCACGAGTGCCGTCCCGATGTCGCGGACGCCCTTGACCGCGAGGATCGGATCACCCTTCAGTGGCATGACCGGGAGGCCGAAACCGCCCGTCTGGGTCTCCGGGAAGAACACGTAACCACTCCCGAAGTACAGGACGAAGAGCACGAGGGCGATGGACAGGGCGTAAGCGATCTTGATGCGGGTCATGGTCTCCGACTCCGAAAGCTAGCAGCGCTAGGAACACTGCAGACGCTAGCGCTAGCACCGCTAGCTTGTCTAGCGGTGCTAGGATATTCGTATGGTCACGAACCCCCGACGTGAGCGAGACCGCTCACAACGCGAACAGCTGATCGTCACCACCGCCCGCGAGATCGCCGAAGAGGAGGGCTGGGACGCGGTCACCACCCGGCGGCTGGCCGCGAAGATCGAGTACAGCCAGCCGGTGCTCTACAGCCATTTCTCCGGCAAGGGCGCGATCATGGCGGCCGCGGCGCTCGAGGGATGCACCGAAATGGCCGCCCACCTGCGGCGGGGAGTCGGGACGGCGGAGGACTCGCGGGGCGCCCTGCTGCGGCTGGCCGAGAATTACTTCGACTTCGCCGACCGCGAACCCGCCCTCTACGACGCGATCTTCACCCTCGCCAGCGAACTGACCTTCGCCAGTCCGGACAGCCCCGCCCCGCTGAAGGACGCGTTCGGCGCCCTGCTCGAATGCGCGGGTCCGGCGGCGGGTGAGCACGACCCCGCCCTCTACACCGAGACCTTCTGGGCCGCCATGCACGGCCTGGTCACCCTCGAACGCAGCCGGCGGCTGCCCGCGGACGCGCGTGCGGAGCGGATCGGCATGCTCGTCGACCGGTTCGCCGTGGGTGGCTGAGGCGTGTCGGTCGCCACCAGGCAGAATGGTCGTCGATCAGGTGAGCGAAGATGAGCTGAGGAGAGTTTCGGTGGCGGGAGCCCTGCGTGGTGTGGTCGCGATGGACGGCCCGTCCGGGACCGGGAAATCCACGGTTTCGCGGAAGCTCGCGACGAAGCTCGGCGCCGGCTACCTCGACACGGGCGCGATGTACCGCATGGTCACCCTCGCCGTCCTGCGCGCCGGGGCCGACACGGCCGACGCGGACGCGGTCTTCGACGTCGCCCGGAAGGCCGAACTCGGCATCGGGACCAGCCCTGACGAAGCGACCGTGACCCTCGCGGGCGAGGACGTCGCCGCCGAGATCCGCGGCGCGGACGTCACCACCGCGGTTTCGCCGGTTTCGGCCGTCCCCGCGGTCCGCGAACTGCTGGTCACCCGGCAGCGCGAGATCATCTCCGAGGTGCTCGGCCGCGTCGGCGGCATCGTGGTCGAAGGCCGCGACATCGGCACCGTCGTCTCGCCGGACGCCCCGCTCAAGATCTTTCTCACCGCCTCGGCCGAGGTCCGCGCCGCGCGCCGCAGCGCGCAGGACTCCGCCGCCGGCCGCGAGTCCACCGTGGATGTCGCGAAGGCCGCGGTGGAACGGCGCGACCGCCTGGACTCCACGCGCGCGGCTTCACCCCTGCGCGCGGCCGAAGACGCCGTCGAGGTCGACACCTCGGCGCTCAACATCGACCAGGTCATCGTCGCGCTCGCGGAACTGGCTCTGCACCGCGGTCTTCTCGAAGGCTGCCCCGCCGAGGCCGCGCGGTGAGTGCGAAAGGACTGCCCGAGGGCGCGAGCGACCCCTTCCACACCTTCGGCCGGGGGATCTCGAAGTTCCTCGTCCGGCCCGCGTTCCGGGTCCGGGTGCACGGTGCCGAGCGGGTGCCGGCGTCCGGGCCGGTGGTGTTCATGGCCAACCACAGCTCGATGGCGGAACCGGCGCTGCTGTTCGGAATGTTCTCGCGGCGCACCGCGTTCCTGGTCAAGGCGGAACTGTTCAAGGGTTTCGTCGGCTGGTTCTTCCCGAAACTGGGCCAGATCCCGGTGAAACGGGGGGCGGTGGACCGCAAACCGCTGATGATGGCGGTCAAGGTGCTCGAGGACGGCGGTGCGGTCGGGATCTTCCCCGAAGGCACCCGCGGCCTCGGTGACGCCGAAAACTTCGAGCGCGGCGCGGCCTTCCTGGTCCGCGCCGGGAAGGCGACCGTGGTTCCGGTCGCCACTCGGGGGACGTACAAGCCCGCCGGTGCCAAGAGGCGCTGGCGGCCACGCGTCGACATCATGGTCGGCGAACCTTTCACTCCCGAAATCGGGAAGGGAAGGACAGGGCTGGAGGAGGGAACCGAGCGGCTTCGCATCGCGCTCGCGGACCTCGTGAAGGCACTGGACGAATGGCGCTTGGAGCAAGGGCTCCAAGACACGCGACAGAATGTGAAGTAACGAATGTCTGAGCTTGACGGAGTCGGCGAGATCGACGGCTCCTGGTCCGACGAGTCCGAATTCACCGCGCTGGACGCCCAGATCGCCGCGGGCGAGGCCGAGGAGGAGGCGCAGCTCGCGCAGCCGGTCCTCGCCGTCGTCGGCAGGCCGAACGTGGGCAAGTCCACCCTGGTCAACCGTATTCTCGGCCGCCGCGAGGCGGTCGTGCAGGACGTCCCCGGCGTGACCCGCGACCGCGTGGCCTACGACGCCTTCTGGGCGGGCCGCCGGTTCACCCTGGTCGACACGGGCGGCTGGGAGCCGGACGCGACCGGGTTGCAGGCCTCCGTCGCCGCGCAGGCCGAGATCGCGATGGCCACCGCCGACGCGGTGCTGCTGGTGATCGACGCCAGCGTCGGCGCGACCGCGACCGACGAGGCCGCCTCGAAGGTGCTGCGCCGCTCGAAGAAGCCGGTGCTGCTCGTCGCCAACAAGGTCGACGACGACCGCCTGCTCGCCGACACCGCGTCGCTGTGGTCACTCGGCCTCGGCGAACCGCATCCGGTCAGCGCGTTGCACGGCCGTAGTTCGGGCGACCTGCTCGACTCGATCGTCAAGGCACTGCCGACGATGCCGCGCGACGGCGACCGCGCGACCGCGGGCCCGCGCCGGGTCGCGCTGGTCGGCAAGCCGAACGTGGGCAAGTCCAGCCTGCTGAACAAGATCTCCGGCGAAGAGCGGTCCGTGGTGGACTCGGTCGCCGGTACCACCGTCGACCCGGTCGACTCGCTGGTCGAGCTGGACGGCGACATCTGGCGGTTCGTCGACACCGCGGGGCTGCGCAAGCGCGTCAACTCGGCCAATGGCGCGGAGTACTACGCGTCGCTGCGGACCAAGACCGCGATCGACGCGGCCGAGGTCGCGATCGTGCTGCTGGACGCCGCCGAACCGCTTTCGGAGCAGGACCTGCGGGTGCTGACCATGGTCGTCGAGGCGGGCCGCGCCTGCGTGCTCGCCTTCAACAAGTGGGACCTCGTCGACGAGGACCGCCGTCACGCCATGGTCCGTGAGCTGGACCGCGGCCTGGTGCGGGTGCCGTGGGCGGACAAGGTCAACATCTCCGCGCTCACCGGCCGGTCCGTGCGCAAGCTCGCGCCCGCGCTGCGGACCGCGCTGAAGTCGTGGGACCAGCGGGTGCCCACCGGTCAGCTGAACGGCTGGCTGGCCGACCTCATCGCCGCGACCCCGCCGCCGGTGCGCGGCGGTAAGCAGCCGAAGGTGCTGTTCGCGACCCAGGCGGGCATCCGGCCGCCGACGCTGGTCCTGTTCACCACCGGATTCCTCGAGGCGGGCTACCGGCGGTTCATCGAACGCAAGTTCCGTGAGCGTTTCGGCTTCGAAGGCAGCCCCGTCCGGGTGAATGTCCGGGTGCGGGAAAAGAAGCAAAGGCCCAAGGCAGGCGGAAAAGCGGCCGGTAAATCGACGGGTAAACCAAAAGCACGCTGATTTCTCACGATGTAGGTAAATAGTTCACTGGGTGGACACGCCGATGACCTCGGGTTTCGGCGTGTCCATCGGTGAGTTTCGACACTCTGCCGAGACCCTCCCGAGATATGCCGTTGACCTGCGGTAAAGTGATTGGTCTGCTAGCGGGCGCCTCATTCGGAGAGCGAGCCCGAATGACGCACTTCGCGAAAGGTGTGTGATGGGCTTGCGCGCCCATGGTTCAGTCTTGCCCGTGGTGATGCCCCGATGACACTCACCGCCGATTCCCGGCCGATCGCCTGTGTCGCCGACGTCACCGTCGCCCCGTCACCCGCCCCCGTCGCCGACCGGGCCCTGTTCTGGTCCGGCCTCGGCGCCGGTGAGCGCACCCTGATCGACATCGTCGCCGAGACCGCCGCCCGCCACCCCAACGCGGGCGCGATCGAGGACGGCGAGACCACGCTGTCCTACCGCAAGCTCGTCGAGGAGATCGACGCCTACGGCCGCAAGCTGACCGCCAACGGGGTCGGCGTCGGCGACCGGGTCGGCGTCCGGATCTCCTCCGGCACCGCGGAGCTCTACGTCGCGATCCTCGCCATCCTGTCCGTTGGCGCCGCCTACGTGCCGGTCGACGCGGACGATCCGGACGAGCGCGCCGAACTGGTCTTCGGCGAGGCCGAAGTCGCCGCCGTCGTCTCCGATGGCGGCGCGATCACCGTCGTGGGCTCGCCCGGCGGCGTCGAGGGCTCTCCCGCCCCTGCCGACGACGCGTGGATCATCTTCACCTCCGGTTCGACCGGCAAGCCGAAGGGCGTCGCCGTCTCGCACGCCTCGGCCGCCGCGTTCGTCGACGCCGAAGCCCGGCTGTTCCTCACCGAGGAGCCGATCGGCCCCGGTGACCGCGTGCTCGCCGGCCTGTCCGTCGCGTTCGACGCGTCCTGCGAAGAGATGTGGCTCGCCTGGCGCCACGGCGCCTGCCTGGTCCCGGCGCCGCGTTCGCTGGTGCGGACCGGTGTCGACCTCGGTCCGTGGCTGGTCGCGCAGGGCATCACCGTCGTCTCGACCGTCCCGACGCTGGCCGCGCTGTGGCCCGCCGACGCGCTCGAAGACGTCCGCCTGCTGATCTTCGGTGGCGAAGCCTGCCCGCCCGAACTGGCCGAGCGTGTCGCCGTCGAAGGTCGCGAAGTCTGGAACACCTACGGCCCGACCGAGGCCACCGTCGTCGCCTGCGCCGCGCAGATGACCGGCGAGGGCCCGGTCCGGATCGGCCTGCCGCTGGCGGGCTGGCAGCTCGCCGTCGTCAACGAGGCGGGTGAACCGGTCGCGATGGGGGAGACCGGCGAGCTGGTCATCGGCGGTGTCGGCCTGGCCCGTTATCTGGACCCGGCGAAGGACGCCGAGAAGTTCGCGCCGCTGCCGTCGCTGGGCTGGCGCCGCGCGTACCGCAGCGGTGACATGGTCCGCGCCGAAGCCGAAGGCCTGCTGTTCCTCGGGCGTCTCGACGAGCAGGTCAAGCTCGGCGGCCGCCGGATCGAACTGGGTGAGGTCGACGCCGCGCTCCAGTCGCTGCCCGGCGTGCAGGGCGCCGCCGCCGCGATCCGCCGCACCAAGGCCGGAAACCAGGTGCTCGTCGGCTACGTCGTGCCCGCCGAGGGGACGAAGTTCGACCACGACGAGGCCGCGACCCGGCTGCGCGAGCAGCTGCCCGCCGCCCTCGTCCCGCTGCTGGCACTGATCGACGACCTGCCGACCCGCACTTCCGGCAAGGTCGACCGCAACGCGCTGCCCTGGCCGCTGTCCACTGTGGACGCCGCCAAATCCGGCCTGTCGCCGACGGAGAGCTGGCTCGCCGAAGGCTGGGCGGAGATCCTGGGTGTCTCGGTCGACAACCCGAAGGCCGACTTCTTCAGCCACGGCGGTGGCAGCCTGACGGCCGCGCAGCTGATCGCGCGGATCCGCACCCGGCACCCGCAGGTGTCGGTGAACGACATCTACGCCAACCCGAAGCTCGGCGCGCTCGCGTCGATGCTGGACGCGCTGAGCGGCCAGAAGACCGAACGCCGCGACATCGCGCCGACCCCGCGCAAGGCCGGGATCATCCAGTCGTTGCTGATGGTCCCGCTGATGGGCCTGGTCGGCCTGCGCTGGACGACGATCGCGGCGACGCTGTCGAACGTGCTGTCGCTGGCCGGTTTCGCCTGGGCGCCGACGCTGAGCTGGGTGTGGATCGCCGTCGCTTGGGTCGCGCTGTTCAGCCCGGCCGGCCGGATCGCGATCTCGGCGACCGGTGCGCGGCTGCTGCTGCGAGGCGTCCGTCCCGGCAGCTACCCGCGTGGCGGGAATGTCCACTTGCGACTGTGGGCGGCGGAGAAACTCGCCGAGTTCAGCGGCGCGGACAGTGTCGCGGGCGCTTCCTGGATGACGACGTACGCCAAGGCTCTCGGCGCGCGGATCGCCAAGGACGTCGACCTGCACTCGCCGCCGCCGGTCACCGGCATGCTGAAACTCGGCCGCGGTGCCGCCATCGAACCCGAGGTCGACCTGACCGGGCACTGGGTGGACGGCGATCTCGTGCACATCGGCAAGATCCGGATCGGCGCCGACGCGCGGATCGGCGCGCGCAGCACGCTGTTCCCGGGTGCGCGGATCGGCAAGGGCGCGGAGATCGCGGCCGGGTCGACCGTCCGCGGCAGCGTGCCTGCCGCCCGTGTCACCAAGGACGCGCTGAAATGGCCGTCGAGCCGCCCGCCGCGTTCGCGGTTCTGGGCCACGGTCTACGGCGTGACCTCGGTCGCGCTGGGGCTCTTGCCCGCCGTCGCCGCACTTCCGGCGGTCGCGGTGCTGGGTCAGGCGATCGCCGGAGCGCCCTCATTGGGAGCCGCGCTCGGTCAGGCGTTGCTGTTCACGCCGCTCGCGACCATCGCGTACTTCGTGAGCTACGCCCTGCTCGTGCTCGTCGGCGTCCGGTCGCTGAGCATCGGCATGGTCGAGGGTTACCACCCCGTCCACGGCCGCGTCGCGTGGCAGGTCTGGGCGACCGAACGGCTGATGGGCATGGCGCGTGAAGGGCTGTTCCCCTTGTACGCCAGCCTGTTCACCCCGGTGTGGCTCCGGATGCTCGGGGCGAAGGTCGGCCGCAACGTCGAGGCGTCCACCGTTCTCGCGCTGCCGAAGATGACCCAGGTCGACAGCGGCGCGTTCCTCGCGGACGACACCATGGTCGCCACCTACGAGCTCGGCCACGGCTGGCTGCACGTCGCGCCCGCCCGGATCGGCAAACAGGCGTTCCTCGGCAACTCGGGGATGGCGGCGCCCGGCCGTTCGGTGCCCAAGCGCGGCCTGGTCGGCGTGCTGTCGTCGGCCCCGCTGAAGGCGAAGAAGGGCTCCTCGTACCTCGGGATGCCGCCGCTGCCGGTCCGCCGGTCGGTCGGCGAGTCCGACACGAGCCGCACCTACACGCCGCCGCTGCGGCTCAAGGCGGCCCGTGCGCTCGTCGAACTGTGCCGCATCGTGCCGGTGATGTGCGGCGTCGCGCTGACCGTCCTGGTCGCCGCCGCGATCTTCGCGCTCGCGTCGTCCTTCGGGTTCTTGGTCGCGGTGCTGCTCGGCGGGCCGCTGCTGCTCGCCGCCGGTGCCGTCGCCGCGCTGACCGCCACCGCGATGAAGTGGCTGCTGGTGGGCAAGTTCCGCGCGATCGACCATCCGCTGTGGAGCTCGTTCGTCTGGCGCAACGAACTCGCCGACACCTTCGTCGAGGCCCTCGCCGTGCCGTGGCTGATCGGTTCGCTCGGCGGCACTCCGCTGCTGCCGGCCTGGCTGCGCACCATGGGCGTCAAGATCGGCAAGGGCGTGTGGCTGGAGACCTACTGGCTGCCCGAGTCGGACCTGGTGAGCCTGGGCGATGGCGCGACGATCAACCGCGGCTGTGTCGTCCAGACGCACCTTTTCCACGATCGGATCATGACGATGTCGCCGGTGACCCTGGACGAGGGAGCGACGCTCGGGCCGCACGGTATCGTGCTGCCTGGCGCGAGCATCGGCGCGCGGACGACCGTCGGACCGGGGTCTCTGGTGACCCGGGGCGACGCGATTCCCGCCGACTCGCGTTGGCTCGGGAATCCCATCTCGGCCTGGACGAAGTAGGGAAGCGGGGTCTTTCGCGGGTGATTTCGAAGGCCTCCGCGCAGCCCTCGCCCGGCGCGGACACCTCCGGCGACTCCTATCTGCCCCATCACGGTAACGGCGGTTACCGGGTGCGGCACTACGATCTGGAGCTCGACTACAAGATCGGTCCCAACCGGCTGTCGGCCTCCGCGGCCATCACCGCGGAGGCGACGCAGGCGCTTTCGCGCTTCACGCTCGACTTCGGCGAGTTCCGGATCAACCGGGTGCTGGTCAACGGGAAACCGGCCAAGTACACGCGGCGCGGGCACAAGCTGCACGTGAAGCCCGCGAAGTCGCTGGCCGCCGGTTCCGAGTTCCTGGCGGAGGTCTTCTACGTCGGCAATCCGCGTCCGCTGCCCGGGCTGTGGGGCGACATCGGCTGGGACGAACTGACCGACGGTTCGCTGGTGGCGAGCCAGCCGGTCGGGGCGCCGTCGTGGTTCCCGTGCAACGACCATCCCGCGGACAAGGCGACCTACCGCGTCGCGCTGACGACGTCGTCGCCGTACCTCGTCGCCGTCACCGGGAACCTGGTGTCGCGACACGAGCGCGCGAGCACCACGAAGTGGGTCTTCGAGCGGCCGGAGCCGACGCCGACGTACCTGATGAGCGTCCAAATAGGACGATACGACGACGTCGAACTGGTCTCCGGCCCCCAGGCCGGGTGGCTTTCGCTGCCTTCGGTTTCGGCGTACCGGATCAGCCTCGACGGTGACTCCGTGCTCGCCTCGGTCCCGCAACGGGCCGCCGTCCCGCCGCGCCTGCGCCGGCCTTTCGAGCGCGATTTCGGGCGGCAGGGCAAGATCATGGACTCGCTGCAGCGGTTGTTCGGTCCCTACCCGTTCGGTGAGTACGTCATCGTGGTCACCGACGACGACCTCGACGACCCGATCGAAGCGCAGGGCATGTCGATCTTCGGCGCCAACCACGTCGACGGGCGGCGCACCCACGAACGGCTCGTCGTGCACGAACTGGCGCACCAGTGGTTCGGCAACAGCCTGACCGTCGCCGACTGGCGGCACATCTGGCTGAACGAAGGCTTCGCGACGTACGCGGAATGGCTCTGGTCCGAGGAATCCGGCGGGCAGAGCGCGCACACCTGGGCGAAGACGTGGCACACACGGATGAAGGCGAAACCCGCGGATCTGCGGCTGGCCGATCCCGGGGTGTCGCGGATGTTCGACGAGCGGGTCTACAAACGCGGCGGCCTTCTGTTGCACGCCTTGCGTTGCACGGTCGGCGACGCGGTGTTCTTCCCGCTGGTGAGGGCTTGGGCGGTGGAGAACCGGCACGGTCTGGTGACCAGCGACGCTTTCGTCGCGTTGGCCGAACGCTTCGCTGGGCGCTCGCTCGGCGCTTTCTTCGACGCTTGGCTCACCGACCCCTCGCTGCCCCCTCTGCCTTGAGGCGTTCCCAATGTCGCATTTGAGACGCTCAGCGACTCAAATGCGACATTGGGAACCTCGCGCGAGTTATCCACAGTGGGGCTGGTGTGGCGAGTTGTCCACAGGGGCGGCAAATGGGGCTGGTGTGAGGTAGCCGCGAGATCCACGATCGCGGGTGTGGTGCGAACTGGCGAATGGAACCGTGAGGCGCTCCTCGCGCTCAGCCGCGGCGGAGTGATCACTGTCGCGCGGCTGGTGGAACTCGGTGTTCCGAGGAAGACGTGTTACCGGCGGTGCCGTCCCGGCCAGCCATGGCAGCGTCTCCTTCCGGGAGTGCTCCTGCTCGGTCCAGGACGGCCGACACGACGGCAACTGGTCGATGGAGCCTTGCTCTACGGCGGGCCGGACGCGCTCGTCACCGGTCTCGAGGCTTGCCGTCGCCAAGGTCTGAGAGGGCCGAGAATCGCGTCGGACGCTGTCCATCTGCTGATACCCGCCTCCTGCAAAGTCAGTAGTGCCGGGTACGTCACGGTGGAGCGGACTACGAGAATGCCCCGACCCACGATCGTCGACGGAGTGGCCATGGCTCCGCTCGTCCGGGCGGCCCTCGACGAATGTCGTCGTTTCACCACGCGGGATCCCGTCCGTGCGTTGCTGACCGAAGCAGTGCAGCGCGGCAGGCTGGATCCCGAGGTCCTCATCAGGGAACTCGAGGCTGGCAGCGATCGCGGCAGCGCGTTGCCCCGTGAAGTACTGCGTGACGTCCTGAGGGGTGCGAGGTCGGTCGCGGAGATCGACGCGATGGCCGTCTGGCGCCGCACCGGTCTTCCGGAACCGCTGTGGAATCAGGAACTGAGGGATGCCGGTGGCCGCTACATCGGGACTCCTGACGGCTATTTCGGGAAAGTCCGCCTCGCCTGGGAGATCGATTCGTACGACTTCCACTTCGCGCGAGCGCAGTACGCCGTCACGCTCGAGAGGAACAGCCGGTACACCGCCGAAGGAATCATGGTGCTGCAGACTCTTCCGGGCAGGCTGCGAGCCGAGCCCGAGAAGGTCGCCGCTGAACTCGTGGCCGCGCACAGTGCTGCCGAAATCAGGCTGATCTGCCGGTAATCGGTGGTCCGCGACCAGGACCGAGCCACAAGCGGCGGGTGAACCGGGCGAACCGGCACCGTGAGCAGCAGGTGCTCAACGGTGCGAGGGGCTCGGCGGACGTCGAGAGCGCCGCGATCGCCGAGGCGAGCTTGCTCAAGACTCGGTCGCAGCGGTGGCAGAAACCGTCTCGTGGTCGTCTTCGGGGTCCTGATCGGCCTGCCGGGGTTGTCGGCGCGAACGCTGCGCAAGACCTTCGCCGTCAACCTTCGCCGGGCCGGGGTCGATCTCGCTGACCGATAGGTCGGATGTATCTACGGCTTTCCGGGTGAGCGCTCTGGTCAAAGTGGGACTATCTCTGGAAACATGCCGGTCGCCAGGACTTGATCTGCGGTAAACGTAGTATGAATCTGGAGGCGACCCATGGCCGAGCTGTCCAGGCGATCGATGCTGAGGGTCGCGGCGGGGGCGGCGGCGCTCGGGGGGCTCTGGGCTCAGGGGGCTCCGCCGGCGTGCGCCGGGCAGGACGTTCACCGCCGGATCGTCGATGACGCGCGCATGGTGTGGAAGCGCTTACCGAAGAGCTGGCAAGACGGGCCGTTCCTCGCCAACGGCTTCCTCGGCGTGCAGCTTTACGCGGGGGCACGGCCGAACATCCTCAAGGTGATGCTCAGTCATTCCCAGGTCCAGGACCAGCGCGGACAATGGGAAGCGGGCATCGGGTACTCGCGGCTCCCGATCGGGTATCTCACCCTCACCTTCGCGGGCGCGATCACGGCGGTGGACTGGCACCTCGATCTGTACAACGCCGAGCTGGGCGGCACGATCACCACGACCCAGGGGTCGGTCCGGTTTTCCGCGCTGGTCCACAACGACCAGGACCTCCTCCTCGTCTCGCTGACCGGGGAGGCGGCCGCGGACTGGGGGTTCACGCCGCTCGAATCGGCGACGACCCGGACGATCCGCAAACCGCCCGAGTACACGGCCAATCCCGATCCGAAGGTCGCCAGTGCGGGCGCGGTCCAGTACTGCGAGCAGCCGCTTCACGCGGGCGGCGGGTATACGACGGCGTGGCGTGAGCGTGCCGTGGGCTCGCGGCGGCTGCTGGCGGCCACGGTCGCGTACGGGTTTCCGAAGCCGACCCACACCGCCGAAGCGATCAAGAAGGTCCAGCGGGCGTCGATGGCGAATCCGGACATGCTCGTCGCCCGCCATCGGCATTGGTGGAACGCCTTCTACCGGCGCAGTCTGGTGTCCATTCCGGACAAACACGTCCAGCGGTTCTATTGGATCCAGCTGTACAAGACCGCCTGCGCCACCCGTGCGAACGGGCCGGTCGTCGCCGAATGGGGGCCGTGGTTCCCGGAGGTCGGCAACAGCTGGACGGCGGTGTGGTGGAACCTCAACGTCCAGGTCACGTACCCGATCGTCAACAGCAGCAACCATCCCGAACTCGACGCGGTCACCGAGACCTTCCGCCGTGACCACGCGAACCTCGAGCTCTCGGTCCCTCCCGCGTACCGGGACGGCGACACGTACGCCCTTTCGCATCCGGGGGACTGGCGGCTGCGGCCCGGTGGCACCCGCGCGGTCGGCGTCCCCGGCCCGGCCACGAAGAACGACCAGACCGGCAACCTGATCTGGGGCCTGCACAACGTCTGGCTCGCGTACCGGCACAGCATGGACGTCCGCATCCTCCGCGACGTCCTGTATCCGACGCTCGCCAAGGCGCTCAACTACTATCGCCACTTCCTCGCCACCGGCCCGGACGGCTCCCTGCACCTGCCGATGACGCGCTCGCCCGAGTACGCCGACGCGGCCGACTGCACCTACGACCTGTCGCTGATCCGCTGGGCCGCGCGCACGCTCGTCGAATCGGCGGCCAAGCTGCGCATCGAAGACCCGAGCGTGCCCGCGTGGCGGGAGATCGGCGAGAAACTGGTGCCGTATCACCAGGATCCCGCTCAGGGGGTGCTGATCGGCGACGGGGTCCCGCTGGCCGAATCACACCGGCACTTCTCGCATCTGCTCTGGCTCTACCCGCTGCGCGAGAAACTCTGGGATCGCCCCGGTGACCGGGACCTCATGCGCCGCACCTTCGCGCACTGGTCGAGTGTCCAGGACAAATGGCACGGATACAGTTTCGCGGCCGCGTCGTCGATGAGTTCCGTGATGGACGCGCCCGAAGAAGCCTTGCGGTATCTGAAGATCTTCCTCGACGGGACCGTCGTCGCCGGTACCCAGCTGACGCCGAACACGATGTACCGCGAAGGCTCGAACCTCGCCATCGAGAGTCCCATCACCGCCGCGCAGTCCGTTGTGGACATGCTTCTGCAAGGTGATCACGGCGTTCTGAAGATCTTCCCGTCGGTGTCACGGTCGTGGCGGGACGCGTCTTTCGAGAGCCTGCGCGCGGAGGGTGCCTTCCTCGTGGACGCCTCCCGCAGGAACGGCGCGACCGAGTGGGTCCGAGTCCGCAGCGAGGCGGGGGAGCCGCTCACGCTCCAGCACGGGATCCCCGGCGACATCGAGGTCCGTGACACGCGCGGGCGGCGGCTTCCTTGGCGTGCCGAAGGTCCGGGCACGATCTCGGTCCCGCTCGGCCGGGGCGGGACGGCCGTCGTCACGCGGCGCGGCGCGCGCCCGGCGCTGGAGCCGCGCGACGTACCCGGCGACGGCACCACTCCCGCGTGGGGGCTTCCGGCCTGAATTCACGACAAGGAGGTCCGAAGGATGGACATCACCCGCAGGACGGTGCTCGGCGGAGCGCTGGCGGGCGTGGCGGCGGCCGGGTTCGCGCCGTCCGCCTCGGCCGTGGAGAACGACTTTGCGCTCGGCGGCCTCGACTGGGCCGGATTCCTCGGTGCGGCGGACCTGGTTTGGCGCGGAATGCCGAAGACCTGGTACGAAGGCCCCTTCCTCGGCAACGGTTTCCTCGGCTCGGGCATCTACGCTGAGCCGGGCCGGAACGCCATCCGGTTCAACGTCCAGCACAGCGAAATGCAGGATCATCGGCCCGAGTTCGGCTCCCTGTTCGGCCTCGCGCGGTTGCCGATCGGGCATTTCACCCTCGAACCGGTCGGTGCCATCACCGGGATCGACTGGCGGATGGACCTGTGGAACGCCGAACTCAGGGGCACGATCACCACGGCCGCGGGCGGTCTTTCGCTGCGGGCGATCGTCCACACCGGACAGTCGATGCTGGCCGTCGAGATCGAGCCGACCGAGGGGGAACGCGGCTTCCAGTGGATCTTCCATCCGGCCGAGGCGGTGAGCCCGAGAGCGGATCCGAAGTTCGGGAAGCCGCCGCCCGCCGGATACGTCGCCAACCCGCCCGCGACAGCGGAAACCAGCGGTGACATCAGGCTTTCCGTGCAAAGCCTGCTGGCGGGCGGCGAGTACGTGACGGCCTGGCGCGAGATCGATCGGGGATCGAAGCGCACGCTGTACACGTCGGTGGCGTGGTCGTACCCGAAGAGGACGGCCGCGCGAGAGGCGCTGAAGACGGTCCGGCGGGCCGAGTCGTTCGACACCCTCACGATCGAGCACCGCCGCTGGTGGCACGACTACTACCGGCACGGCTTCCTGTCCGTTCCGGACACCCGGCTCCAGAGCTTCTACTGGATCCAGCTGTACAAGATCGCCTCGGCGGCGAGAAAAGAAGCCCCGGTCATGGCGACCTGCGGACCGTGGCTCGAACCGACCCCGTGGCCCGCGACGTGGTGGAACCTCAACGTCCAGCTGGAGTACTGGCTCATCCACGGCTCGAACCATCTCGAACTGGACGCCGTCAGTCACGCGCTCGGCAAGTACCGCGCGAACCTGACGGGCCAGGTCGCCGAGCCGTACCGGCACGATTCCGCGGGCATCCCGCGCACGACCGACATGAACCTGCTCAACGGCGCGGCCGGGACGAACTCCGGCTTCCCGGTCGGTATTCCCGGCGAGGAGACGCCGACGCCGGAGGTCGGCAACCTGACCTGGGCACTGCACAACGTCTGGCTGTCCTATCGGCACACGATGGACCGGCGCCTCCTGCGGGACACGCTGTTCCCCTTGCTGCGCAAGGCGATCAACTACTACCTCCACTTCCTCGCCCCCGGCGCGGACGGGAAGCTGCACCTGCCCGCGACGTTCTCCCCGGAGTACGGCGTCAACGCCCCCGACTGCAACTACGATCTCGCGCTCATCCGCTGGGGCTGCAAAACCCTCCTGGAGTCGGCGGCGGAACTGCGGATCGAAGACCCGCTCACGCGGCGGTGGCGGGAGGTTCTGGCCACGCTGGTCCCGTATCCGGCCGACGCCGACGGCTACATGATCGGCGCCGGCGTGCCGTTCGCGAAATCGCATCGGCACTACTCGCATCTGCTGCAGGTGTACCCGCTGTACGAGATCACCTGGGAGCGGCCGGAGCACCGGCGGATCATCGAGACCTCGCTCGACCATTGGGTGGGCTTCGAGGGCGCGTTGCAGGGCTACACGTTCACGGGTGCCGCGTCGATGTCGGCGCAGATGCTGCGCGGCGACAAGGCGGAGTTCTACCTCGGGGAACTGCAGCGGCGCTACATCCAGCCGAACACGATGTACAAGGAGTCCGGGCCGGTCATCGAGACGCCGCTTTCGGCCGCGCAGTCGTTGCACGACATGCTCGTGCAGAGCTGGGGCGGCGTCATCCGGCTCTTCCCGGCCGTTCCCGCGAAGTGGGCGGACGCCGCGCTGCGCGACTTCCGGACGGAAGGCGCGTTCCTGCTCAGCGCCTCGCGGCAGGGCGGGAAGACGCGCTGGGTCAAGGTCACCAGCGAGGCGGGGTCGCCGTGTGTGCTGCGGACGGACCTGGACGGGGAGCTGACCGTCCGCGACCGGTGGGGGCGGCCGAAACGCTGGCGGCGGCTGCCGAACGGGGACGTCCGGATCGACCTGCGGCGCGGCGAAGAAGCCGTCGTGCACCGCAAGGGTGACAGGCCCGATCTCGAGATCCGGCCCGTCCCGGCGAACGGGGACGCCGCACCATGGGGGATGCCGTGACTTCACCGGGCTGATCCGTGAGAGTGTTCCTGCACTTCCTCCACCGGATGACAGGAGCACAGATGTCCCAGCCGCCGCAGCAGCCGTACCAGCAGCCGGGCTGGTACGGCGCACCGCAACAGCCACCTCAGCCGCCTCCGTCGAACAAGACGGCGCTCTGGATCGGGCTCGGTGTGCTGGGACTGGTCGTGGTGGTCGCCGTCGTGGCGATCACCGGTTTCGTGGCGCCGGGGTTCTTCCTGTCGGACTCGAAGGGCAAGAGCGCGGTCGCGTCTTCGTCCTCGTCGCAGGCCCCGACGTCGAGTGCCGAGGACACGCCGGCACAGAGCCCGGCCGGCCGGACGGAACTACCGAAACGCACGACACCGCTGGCGGATCCGACGGACTGCGCCTACCCGGCGGACACCACCAAAGAGCCGGCGAAGAAGGTCAATCCGCCCGCGGCGGGCCCGACACCGGCGTCCGGCACGACCGCGGTCACGGTCAAGACGACCGCGGGCGACATCGGGCTGACCCTGGACCGCGCGCTCGCGCCGTGCACCGTGGCGAACTTCCTTTCGCTGGCGCAGCAGGGTTACTACGACGGCCACTCGTGTCACCGGCTCGGCACCTCGGGGTTGCAGATGCTCCAGTGCGGTGACCCGGAAGGCACCGGGATGGGCGGGCCGGGATACACCATCCCCGACGAGATCTTCCCGCAGCTCAAGTACGGCCGCGGGATCCTCGCCATGGCGAAGACCCAGAATCCGGACTCGGGCGGCAGCCAGTTCTTCATGGTCTTCGGTGCGGCGGAACTGCCGCCGGAGTACACCGTGTTCGGGAGCATCTCGGACGCGGGACTGCAGACGCTGGACAAGGTCGCGAGTGGTGGCGTGGACGAGGCGAAGGGACCCGGTGATGGGACGGGGCCGCCGCGGGTCCCGGTGACGTTCCAGTCGGTCGCGGTGGGCTGACCGGCTGACCCACTGCCGCGCGGGCCGCCCGAATACGCCGGATCGACCCCTCGGCTGAGGCGGCGGAAAAGAACAAGACTGTTTCTCCCGGTCGTCGCCGTGCACGCTCGACGGCACTGATCGTCGAACTGGGAGGGGACGCGTGGCCGGCAATGGCGTCGACCGTGAGATCGACAGGGAACAGGACTATGTGGGTGCCCTGTACGCCCGTCTGGACGTCCTGCGCGAGGAGGCGGCCGGGAGGCTGGCGGCGGCACGGCGGCCTGGGGGAAATCAGGAAGCGGTGAGTGTCTGGCAGGCGGAGGCGGCCCGGCTGGACGCGGTGGAACAAGGGTTGTGCTTCGGGCGGCTGGACACGCACGACGGCCGGCGCGTCTACATCGGCAGGCTGGGCCTGTTCCGGGACGAGGACGAGGAACCGCTGCTGGTGGACTGGCGGGTCCCGGTGGCCCGGGCGTTCTACACCGCGACGGCGACCGCTCCCGGCGGGGTGCGGCGACGGCGGCGCATCACCACGCGAGGCCGGACCGTCGTCGCGCTGGACGACGAGTTGCTGGACGCGGACGGTGCCGGCGAAGACGGCCTGGTCGGTGAGGCGGCGTTGCTGGCGGCCGTGACCGTGGAGCGGACCGGGCGGATGCACGACATCGTCACCACCCTGCAGGCCGAACAGGATCGGATCATCCGGCACGAGTCCGGTGGGGTGCTGGTCGTCCAGGGCGGTCCCGGCACGGGGAAGACGGCCGTCGCGTTGCATCGGGTCGCGTACCTGCTCTACACCCGTCCGCAACTGCGCACCCGCGGTGTCCTGGTGGTGGGTCCCAGCCGGATCTTCCTCGACTACATCGGCCAGGTCCTGCCGGGTCTCGGCGAGAACAGCGTGGTGACCGCGACCATCGCCGACCTGAGGCCGGACGTCGAGGTCTGCCGGGTGGATCCGCCCGGGATCGTCGCGCTCAAGGGCGAGGCGGAGATGGCCGGACGGCTGGCGGCGGCGGTGCGGTCGCGGGTCAGGACACCGGAGCACCCGGTCGACGTCGAGTTCGAGCAGCAGGTGCTGCGGCTCGATCCGCAAGACTGCCGGCGCGCCGTACGGAGAGCCGCGCGGGCCGGGCTTCCGCACGACCAGGCCAAGCTGGTCTTCGAGCGGGAGATCGTGGAGGTGCTCACGCGGCGCCTGATCGAGGGATTGGAGGCGGTCGTGCTCACCGAAACGGGTGAGGCGATCGACGGTGGCAGCCCGGACGGCCGGCTCGGCGAGGCGGACCTGCGTGCGCTCGCCGCCGCGGGGGTCGTGATCGACCACGACGACGGGCCGCGGACCCTGTTGGACGAGACCGACCGGACCGGTCTGCGGGACTCGATGCTCGCCGACACCGGCGTCCGGGCCGTACTCGACGAGCTGTGGCCGTCGCTGACCCCGGAGCGCGTGGTGTCCGACCTCCTCGGCGACCACGCTGAGGGCTGGAGTGCCGCGGATGTCCCGTTGCTGGACGAAGCCGCCGCCTTGATCGGCCACCGCGCCGCCCCCGCGACGTTCGGGCACGTGGTCGTCGACGAGGCACAGGAACTGTCCGAAATGGACTGGCGGATGCTGATGCGCCGGTGCCCCACCGGATCGATGACCATCGTCGGGGACCTCGCCCAGACCGGGAGCCCGGCGGGCACCTCGTCGTGGGATCGCGTGCTGCGGCCACACGTGCGGGATCGGTGGCGGCTCGCCAGGCTCACGGTCAACTACCGCACCCCGGCGGAGATCATGGCCGCCACCGCGGAGCTGCTCGCCACCCACCATCCCGGCACGCCACCGCCCCGGTCGGTCCGCTCGGCCGGTGAAACTCCGTGGCGGGCCGGCACTTCCCGCGACGGCCTGATCGCGACCGTCGCCGACCTCGCCACGGCGCATGCCGACGGCCAGCTCGGGATCATCGCCCCGAGCACCCTCACCGCGCCCCTGGCCGCCGCGTTGTCCCTACCCACCTCACCGGACTTGACCGGCAAGGTCGTCCTGCTCACCCCCGATCAGGCCAAGGGCTTGGAGTTCGACTCGGTCCTGATCGCCGACCCGGCCGGAATCCTCGGCACCGCGCCGCACGGTCACAACGACCTCTACGTCGCCATGACCAGGGCCACCCGCCGGCTGGGCGTGGTGCACCCCGGCCCGCCACCGGCCGAACTGTCCGCGCTGCGGGAACAGCGCTCCGGCTGGTCGTGATCGCTCAGAGCGGGTTGTAGGCGCCCAGCGGAGCGGTGCAGAACGGCCCGCCGACGTACTCCGCCGCCGCGCCGGTCGGCGCCGGCCTGTCCGCCAGCTGGTCGGCGTAGGTCTCGGCGTTGTCGAGCGACTTGTAGCCCAGTTCCTCGGCTTCGGCCAGCGAGTAGATCCGGCGCGTGTTGTCGGAGACGCCCCAGATCAGCCGGTAGCCGGGGGAGGGGTAGCTCAGGCAGGCCTCGAACAGGCGGGCGCCGTCGTCGGGGGAGAGCCAGGTCGTCAGGCCGCGCGGGCCGAGGACGAGCGGGTCTTCGAAGCACGAACCGATACGGATGACGATGACGTCCATGCCGAACCGTGAGTGGTACAGGCTGCCGAGCGATTCGATGGCCGCCTTGCTGACGCCGTAGTAGGTGTCCGGCCGGGGGGTGGAGTCGGCGGGGAGACCGTTTTCGCCCGCTTCGTCGTTGCGGCGGAAGCCGACGGAGTGGTTGCTGGAGGCCAGGATCACGCGCGGTACACCGGCCGCCCGCGCGGCCTCGAGGACGGTGTGGGTGCCGTTGATGTTGACGTCGAGTGTGGCTTCCCACGAGTTCTCGCGGCTGTGCCCGCCCAGGTGGATCACCGCGTCGACGCCGGCGCACGCCTTCGCCATCGCCTCCGGGTCGGTCACCGACGCGGTGATCAGCTCGACGTCCTCGCCGCCCGCGGCTTCGGGCTGCGCGGCCAGGTCGAGCAGCCGCAGCACCCGGCCGGAGCGACGCAGCCGCGGCCGCATCAGGGTGCCGACGATGCCCGCCGAGCCGGTGATCAGGACGCGCTGGTCTGCCATGAGAACCCCTTGTCAGTAAAGGAAGGACGGGAAAGATCAGCGGATGCCGGCGCGGCGCAGTTGCTGGCCGAGTTCCGCGGTGATTTCGGCGAGGAGCTCGCCGACGCGCCGGGCGTCGGCGTCGGTGACTTCGGTGACCGGCATGGAACAGCTGATCGCGTCCGTGCCGGGGATGCGGTACGGGATCACGGCCGCGACGCACCGGACGCCGAGGCTGCCTTCCTCGATTTCCGCCGCATAGCCGCGTTCGCGGGTCTTCGCGCACTCGGCGTGCAGGGCTTCGGCCGAGGTGATGGTGTTCGGCGTCAGCGCGGACAGCTCTCCGGTCAGGAGTTCGCTGATCTCGTCGTGCGTCAGTTCGGCGAGCAGGGCCTTCCCCAGCGCGGTGGCGTGGGTGGGCAGGGTGCGGCCGACGCGTGACACGAGATGCGTCGAGTGCCGTGACTCGCGCGTCTCCAGGTAGACGACGTCGGTGCCCTCGCGGCGCGCGAAATGCGCGGTGAACCCGGTCTTCTCCCGGATCCGCTCCAGTGCCTCGGTCGCGTAGGGGACGACCGGGTCGCGGTCGAGGTAGGCCGTGCCGCAGATCAGCGCGCGGACGCCGAGGCGGTAGCGGGCGGTGTTGGTGTCCACTTCCAGCCAGCCGGCTTCGAGCAGGGTGCGGAGCAGCCCGTGGAGGCTGGACCTGGGAAAACCGGTGCGCGCGTGGAGATCCGACAGGGAAAGCCAGACGTCGTTCGCGGCGAAGGTCTCGATCAGGTCGATCGCCCGGCGCGCGGATTTGACCCCGGCGGGTTCCGGCGCGGCGGCCGCGCCGTTCGACACCGTGACAGCGGCTTCCTGCTGTGGCATCCGCGCTCCTCCATCCGGCCGTTGACTTGTGACTCCGGCCATATTAGCGTCCCGAACAGCGTTCTTATGGATGAACATAATCACTATAACAGACTCCGTTCATGAATGTGAACAGTCGACCGCCGACGGCTGGAGTGCACGACATGGACGCGGAAAGGAGTCAGCGGTGCATTTGCTGGACTGGATCATGGTGTCCGCGTATTTCGTGCTGATGGTGGTGATCGGCCTGTGGTCGCACAGCCGGGTCAACACGGTCAGTGACTTCTTCACCGCCGGCGGGAAGATGCCGTGGTGGCTGGCCGGTATCTCCCACCACATGTCCGGCTACAGCGCGGTTCTCTTCGTCGCGTACGCGGGCGTCGCCTACACGGACGGCATCACCGTCTACTTCTGGGGCATGGCCAGTATCGGTATCGGCGTCGGCATCGGCAGCTGGCTGTTCGCCTCGCGGTGGAACCGCCTGCGCTCGAAGCTCGGGGTCGCCTCGCCGCTCGAGTACCTGGCGAAGCGCTTCAACGTGCCCACCCAGCAGGCCCTGGCCTGGAGCGGCAGCCTCCTGAAGATCTTCGACATCGCGGCCAAGTGGTTCGCGGTCGCGACGATCCTCAACGTCTTCGCGGGCGTGCCCTACACCTGGGGCATCATCATCACCGGCTCGATCACGCTGATCTACTGCACCGTCGGCGGGCTCTGGGCCGACGCGCTCACCGACTTCGGCCAGTTCGTCATCCAGGCCATCGCGGCGATCGTGATGCTGTGGGTCGTGCTGGACAAGCTCGGCGGCGTCTCCGGGCTGTGGACCGTGTGGGGTGACCTCCCGCCCGCCCACCTGAACCCGACCACGTCGAAGTTCACCACCGTGGTGTTGCTCGTCTACGTGCTGGTGAAGACGCTGGAGTACAACGGCGGTATGTGGAACCTGGCGCAGCGCTACATGGCCGCGCCGAACACCTACGAAGCCCGTCGCGGCGCGCGGCTCTCCTCGATCCTGTATCTGGTGTGGCCGCTGGTGATGATGTTCCCGATGTTCGCCGCCCCGTTGCTGATCCCGAACATCTCGAACCCCAACAACGCCTACGCGATCATGACCACGACGTTCCTCCCGCCGGGTCTGGTCGGGCTGGTGCTGGCCGGGATCTTCTCGCACACCATGGCGATGGTCTCCTCCGACGCCAACGCGATCTCCGCGGTCATCACCCGCGACATGATGCCGGTGCTGTGGAAGAAGGCCCGCAGTTTCACCGACTCCCAGGGGCTGCTCGCGGCGCGGATTTCGACGGTGGTCTTCGTCGTGCTCACCATGGCGGTGGCCACACAGGCCGAGAAACTCGGTGGTGTGCTGGGTATCGTGGTGCTCTGGGTCGCGGCGCTGATGGGCCCGATCTCGGTACCGCTGCTGCTGGGCATGCTCCCCGCGTTCCGCCGCTCCGGCTCCCGCGCCGCCCTGATCTCGTGGGCGGGCGGTCTGCTCGCTTACGCGATCGCTTACTACGGCTACAACGCCACCCTCGCGGTCACCGTGTCCACCCCGATCCTGGTCTCGCTGGCGCTGTTCATCGGGCTCGGCTACCTCATGCCCGAACGCAAGGCCACCACCGACGAGATCATCGACACGATCGACCGTGACGACGACCTCACACCCAGCAAGTCGCAGGACGGCACCACCGTGCCCGCCTGACCGGGCCCGTACCCGGGATCAACCACAAAGAACGAAAGAGAAATCCATGGCACAGCCCAAGATCGAACTCGACGGCCTACTGGCGTTCCCCCTGACCCCCTTCACCGAGGGCTTGGAACTCAACCTCGACGCGTTCGCGGAAAACGTCGAGAGCCATGTGGCCGCCGGAGCCGGCGCGCTGTTCGTCGCCTGCGGTACGGGCGAATTCAGCTCGCTGTCCCCGGACGAGCACGCAGCGATCCTGCGTAAGGCTCGTGAGGTCGTTTCCGGGCGCATACCCGTGTGGGTCGGGGCGGGCGGCGGTGCGGCGTCGGCCCGTGCCGGGATCGCGGCGGCGGAGGCGGGCGGCGCGGACGGCGTCCTCCTCCTGCCGCCGTACCTGGTGACCGGTCCGCCTTCCGGGCTGGTCGACCACGTGCGGTACGCCGTCGGCGATTCCTCGATCCCGGTGATCGTGTACCACCGTTCCACCGGTGTGTTCACCCCGGGCTCCGCCGTGGAGCTGCTCGACATCCCGTCGGTGGTCGGTCTCAAGGACGGCTTCGGCGATGTCGAGCTGATGAGCCGGATCATCACCACGATCCGCTCGGTCGACACCGACCGCGCCCGGGAGTTCCTGTTCTTCAACGGTCTTCCCACCGCCGAGGTCTCCGCGCGCGCCTACGCGGCGATCGGCGTGGCGCGGTACTCCTCGGCCGTGCACTGCTTCGCCCCCGAGATCGCGGCCCGCTTCCACCGCGCGCTCGCGGAGAACGACGACGCCGTCATGGAGGCGTTGCTCGCCGGGTTCTATCTCCCGCTGGTGGCGCTGCGGGACGAGGGACAGGGCTTCGCCGTGTCGCTGGTCAAGGCCGCCGCGCGGTTGCGCGGTGACAAGGCAGGTTCGGTCCGGCCGCCGCTGGTCGAGCCCACCGCGGACCAGATCGCGCGGCTGGAGAAGATCGTCGACGACGGATTCGCCGTCCTCGAGTCCGTCGGGACCGGTGCCTGAAGATGAAGGTTCTCGACGTCGTCCTGACCCCGGTCGCCTTCGCCGACCCGCCGCTGCTCAACGCGATGGGCGTGCACGAGCCCTTCGCGCTGCGCGGTGTCGTCCAGCTGATTTGCGAAGACGGCGTGGTCGGTCTCGGCGAGTCCTACGGTGACCTCGCGTTCCTCGAACAGGTCCGGAAGGTGCTGCCGGAACTCAAGGGACAGGACGTGTTCGACCTGCCCGGCCTGCGCCGGAAGGTCGCCACCACCCTCGGCGAGGTCGTCTTCGCCGACGCTCACGGGCTCACCGGCGGATTCTCCGTCAGCAAGACGGTCGCCAGCGTGTACTCGCTGTTCGAGGTCGCCGCGCTCGACGCGCAGGGGCACTACCTCGGCAGGCCGGTGGTGGACCTGCTCGGTGGCAAGGCGCGCGACAAGGTCGACTTCTCCGCGTACCTGTTCTACAAGTTCGGTGCCCACATCGGCGCCGACGAGGACTCGTGGGGCGAGGTGACCACGCCGGAGGCGCTCGTCGGCGAGGCGCGCCGCATGGTCGAGGAGTACGGCTTCCGCTCCATCAAGCTCAAGGGCGGCGCCTTCGACCCGGACCAGGAGATGGACGGCATCCGTGCGCTCGCCGAGGCGTTCCCGGACCACCCGCTCCGCATCGACCCGAACGCGGCCTGGACTCCTGAGACCGGGATCCGGGTCGCCGAAGAACTCGACGGTGTCCTGGAGTACCTCGAAGACCCGACACCGGGCATCGAGGGCATGGCGCGGGTCGCCGAGCGGGCGAGCATGCCGCTGGCCACGAACATGTGCGTCGTGCGCTTCGCGGACATCGAGCCCGCCTTCCGGCAGCGAGCGGTCGGCGTAATACTTTCGGACCATCACTACTGGGGCGGCCTGCGGGACACGCAAGCCCTCTCGATCACGGCGGAATGCTTCGGCGTGGGGCTTTCCATGCATTCGAACAGTCATCTCGGGATCAGTCTGGCCGCTATGGTGCACGTGGCCGCGGCGACGCCGCACCTGACCTACGCCTGCGACACCCACTGGCCGTGGAAGACGGCCGACGTCATCGCCCCGGGTGCGCTGGAGTTCGCCGACGGTGCGGTCGCGGTGCCCGACAAGCCGGGGCTCGGGGTCGAACTCGACCCCGACGCGCTGGCGCGGGCCCATGAAGACTATGTCCGAAGTGGACAGACCAAACGGGATGACGTGACCTATATGCGGAAGTTCGTCGGAGACTTCGAACCGAACACGGCGCGGTGGTGACGGGGTGAAGGTCACCGGATACGCCTACCCCTGGGACGTCGTCGACGATCCCGGGTTCGTCGAGCGCGTACGGGAACTCGGCGTCGACGAGGTCGCCGTCGCGGTGTCGTACCACAGCGCCCGCGCGGCGACGCCCTGGTCGCCGGAGCGCACCTCGGTCGTCGCGCGCCACGCGGCGCTGTACCGGCCGGTGCGCGACGAGGCCTGGGGTGAGCTGAAGCCCGCCGAACCGGACTGGGTGGAGAGCCGCGACAGCGCGGGTGACGCCGTCCGGCTGCTGAACGAGGCGGGGATCCCGGCCGCGGCATGGCTCGTGCTGACGCACAACTCGCAGCTGGGCACGGAATTCCCCGATTTCACCGTGCGCAACTGCTTCGGCGAGCGGTATCCGTGGGCGCTGTGCCCCGGGCAGCAGGAGGTCCGCGAGTACGCGGCGAACGTGGTCGCCGAGAGCCTCGCGGGGCTCGACTTCGCCTCGGTCATCCTCGAGGCGTGCGGCCCGCTCGGCGCCATCCACCAGCATCAGCACGAGAAGACCGACGGGGTCTGGTCGCCCGCGGTGGCGCGGCTGCTGTCGGTCTGCTGCTGCGACACGTGTCTCGAGTCCTGGGCCGAGGCAGGCAAGGATCCGGCGAAGGCGCTGGGCAAGCTGCGTGCCGAGGTCCGGCGGCTGATCGACTCCGGTGACCTCCGTGCCACCGAGGACAAGATCCTGCCCACCCTGCGGCAGGTCCTGCTCGACACGCGGCAGAAGGCGACGGACGCGCTCCGGCGTGAAGTGCTCGCGAAGATCCCGTCCGGCCCCAGGATCGTGCTGCACGGCGCGATGGACCCGTGGGTCACCGGAGCGTTGCCGGGGCTGACACCGTCGGTCCCCGAAGACGTCGACGCGGTGGTGCTGCAGAACTGGGTACCCGGGCACGCCAGCCGGGAGTCCGTCGCGACGGCGCGGGCGAAACTGCCGCGCAAGGTCGCCGTCGGCAGCTACATCACCGCGGTGGCGGCGAGCCCGGTGCCCGACATCGAGGCCTACACCACCGAACTCGGCAAGGCAGGCGCCACCGAACTGCACCTGTACCACCTCGGCCTCGCCGGCCCGGGGCGCTGGGCGGATCTCATCGCCGCCGTCAGCGCCGCGCAAGAACTCTAGGAGAAGCAAGAAATCATGAGCCAGGCAACGGATTCCGCCACGCTCGAACAGATCCTCGCGGCCGCCGCCGATGCGGCAGGCACGGCGGCGGCCGCGACCCCAGCCCAGCGGGCAGGGTGGCTGAACGCGGCGGCGGACGCCCTCGACGCGTCCGCCGACGAACTGATCGCGCTGGCGAACCAGGAGACACACCTCCCGGCCTCCCCGCGACTGCAGGGCGAGCTGAAGCGCACGACGTTCCAGCTGCGCCTGTTCGGTGAGGTACTGGCCGACGGCTCGTTCCTCGGCGCCACGGTCGACCACGCGGACGCCGCGTGGCCGATGGGTCCGAGGCCGGACATCCGGCGGCTGCTCACCCCGATCGGGCCGGTGCTGGTGTTCGCCGCCAGCAACTTCCCGTTCGCGTTCAGCGTCGCGGGCGGTGACACCGCGTCGGCGCTGGCCGCCGGGTGCCCGGTCGTGCTCAAGGCGCACTCCGGGCATCCGGAGCTGTCGGCCCGCACCGGCGAGGTCCTGCGGGAGGCACTGGTCGAGGCCGGTGCCCCGGAAGGGATCTTCGCGGTCGTCTACGGCCAGCAGAACGGTGTGGCGGCGCTGAAGGACCCGCGGATCCAGGCGGCGTCCTTCACCGGTTCGGTGCCGGGCGGGCGCGCGCTGTTCGACATCGCGACCTCGCGGCCGTCGCCGATCCCGTTCTACGGCGAACTCGGCAGCGTCAACCCCGTCGTCGTGACCCAGACCGCGATCGACACGCGCGGCGAGGCGATCGCCAAGGCGTACGCGGGGTCGTTCACCCTCGGTGCCGGACAGTTCTGCACCAAGCCGGGACTGCTGTTCCTCCCGGAGGGGCACGGGCTCGAAGACACGCTGCGCGAGGCCGTCGCGACGATCCCCGCGCAGCCGATGCTCAACGAGCGCATCGCGGCCGGCTTCGCCGACGGACTGGCGAAGCTGACCGAGGTCGCGGGGGTCGAGGTGCTGTCCGAGTCCGGTGGCGCGGAAGGGATTTCGCACGGCGCGACCCTGCTCGCCACCACGGCCGAGGACTTCCTGGCCGACGCCGAAACGGTCCGCGAGGAATGCTTCGGGCCCGCGTCGCTGATCGTCACCTACGCCGATCAGGACGAGCTGATCAGCCTGCTCGGTGTGATGGAGCCCGGGCTCACCGCGACCATCCAGGGCGAAGAGTCCGATGTGGACTGGATCCGGCCGGTGCTCCCGTCGCTGTCCCGTGTCGCAGGACGCCTACTGTGGAACGACTGGCCGACCGGCGTCACGGTCACCTGGGCACAGGAACACGGTGGTCCCTACCCGGCGACCACCGCGCCGACCAGCACCTCGGTCGGCACCGCCGCGATCGAGCGGTTCCTGCGGCCGATCGCCTGGCAGGGCTTCCCCGACGCGCTGCTGCCGGAACCGTTGCAGGAGAACAACCCGTGGGACCTGCCCCGCAGGACCGACGGGAAACGCTAGAGATCCTCGTGAGTGGTAAGGGCGGTTAGAACCGTCCTTACCACTCACGAGGCCCAGCATCCGCCGCCGCCCCTAGTTGCTGTCTTTCGACCCCCTTGGGAGGCCTCGTCATGCCCGGATTCGGTTACGTCGACAGGAGAACCGCCCTGCGTTCAGGTGCGGCAGCGGCCGCCTCGGTCGCGCTCACAACCGCTCTCGCCAGCCCCTCGTCGGCCCAGGCCGCGCCTTCGGTTCAGGTGGGCACGTCGTCCATCGTGACCGGCTACCGCGAACTGCAGACCGGGATCAACCGGCCGTCGGCGGAACGCGCCTCCGCGCTGGCGAACCTGGACAGGGTCGCGAAGTCCTACTACGACAGCATGACACCCGGCGGCGGTCCACTGTGGAAGGACCTCCCGCTCGGCCCCGGCAGCGAGTTCACAACGTCGATGTACGCGCGGCTTCGCGCGATCGCGGTCAACTGGGGCACTCCCGGCGGTGCGCTGGCGGGCGACCCGGCCGTGCTCGGCCGGCTCAAGGCGGCGCTGGAACTGTTGTACACCAGCGATCAGTACAGCGAGAAGACCGCCGAGATCGGCAACTGGTACACCTACGAGATCGGCATCCCGCTCTACCTGCTGCACATCCTCGCGACGGTCGCCGACGAGCTGACCCAGGACGAGCTCGCCAAGTACCTGAAGCCGGTGCTGAAGTTCTCCGGCAACCCGAACCTCCGCACGAACAACCCGAGCGTCGTCGAGACCGGCGCCAACCGCGCGGACAAGTCGACGATCTCCCTCGTCTCCGGCGCGATGCTGGGGGACACCGAACGGATCAAGCGCGGTGTCGGGGCGTTCACCGACGTCGAAGGCGGGGGAGTGGCGAGTGTCATCGCCAAACTCCACCGCGCGGCAGGCGACGGCTTCCACACCGACGGCTCCTTCATCCAGCACGATTCGGTGCCGTACCCCGGGCACTACGGGATCGTGCTGCTCACCGCCGTCGCGTCCGCCATCCACGTCACCAAGGGCACGGAGTTCGAACTGGCGGCCGACGTGCGCGAGGCGGCGTACGCGCTGGTCTCCGACACGTTCGCGCCGTTCGTCTACGCGGGCGCGCTGATGGAGTCGGTCCGCGGCCGGTTCCTTTCCCGGCAAGGGGAATCCGCGCACGACATCGGACATCAGCTCACCGGCGCGGTCGTGCTGCTGGCGCGGTCGGCGAGCGGGAAGCGCAAGGAAGAGCTCGGCGGGCTCGCCGCGAAGTGGATCACCGAGGACACTTTCGCGCCGTACCTGAAGATCCCCGACCCCGAGCGGTTCGCGCCCGGTCCGGATCTCGTCGGCATCCCCGGCATCGAATTCGCGCAGGAGTTGCTGGCGAGCGAGATCCGGCCGACGCGGACGGTCGCGACGCACCGCGTGTTCGGCCAGCAGGACCGGATGGTGCACGTCACCGAAGGCTGGTCTGCCTCGCTCGGCGTCGCCTCGACGCGGATCTCGCGGTACGAGTCGGTCAACTCGATGAACCTGCACGGCTGGTACACCGGCGACGGTTCGCTGTACCTGTTCCTGCCCAAGGCCAAGGGGCATTTCACCGACGCCTACTGGCCGACCGTCGACCCGCTGCTGCTGCCGGGCACGACCACCAAGACCGGCGCGACCCCGGCCCTGGAACAGGTGCCGCTGACGAGCAAGGACCACAGCGGCGGCGTCCGCTGGGACGCGCGGCACGGCGCGCACGCGCTCGACTTCGTCTCACAGGACGGCACGCTGACCGCGAAGAAGTCGTGGTTTTTCACGCCGTCGGGGGTGGTCTGCCTCGGCGCCGGGATCACCGACACCTCCGGTGAGCGGATCCGCACCACGATCGAGAACCGCAACCTCGGCGAGCACGGCTCGGGTGTCCTGCTGGCGGACGGCCGGTTGGTCGGCGGCTCGGAATCGTTGCGGCGCAAGCGATGGCTTCACCTGGAGAAGGTCGGCGGGTACATCCTGCTCGACGACGCGGAGGTGACGGCGCTGCGTGAGGACCGGACGGGGACCTGGCGCGACGTCGACAAGGGCGCCAACACCAAGGGCACCACCGTGCCCTACACCCGGCGTTATCAGAAGCTCGTGATCGAGCACGGGGCCAAGCCTGCGGGCGCGAGCTACGCCTACGCCGTCCTGCCCACGGCGTCGGTGCTGGAGACGATCGCGACGGCCTGGGCGTGGCGTGTGCGGTCCAACACCGAGACGGTGCAGGCCGTCCGGCTGTGGGACGCGACGCTGCTGGCGAACTTCTTCGCGGCGGGTTCGGTCGACGAGGTGTCGGTGTCCGGTCCGGCGTCGGTGGCGCTGGGACGGGGGAACAACGGCTGGCAGCTGGCCGTTTCGGATCCGACGCAGCGGCAGGACGTCATCAAGGTGACGGTGCGGCGCAAGACCGTCGAGGTGCCGGTGAAGGGCACTTTCGGCGCCACTCAGGTCGTCCGTATCGGCCGATGAGCCTCAAGTTGGTCGTGAGCGGCAATGAAGGCCCTCGAGGGGTAAGTCAACTATGGCGGGCTCGATAGCGGCGCAGGCTCGCCAGGGAGACCTTGAGCTCTTTGACTGTCCTTAAGGGACACTCGTCACGATGTAGATGTCTGATTTCGGTGCTTTGCGCGCTTTGCGGCGGGGGTCGTGAGTGGCAATGCGGGTTCTAACCCTCTTTGTCACTCACGACTCCTGTAGTGAAGCGTACGTATGGTTATAAACCGGACCTTCATCTGCCCGGAAGTATCCCGTGTGGACAGTCGAGGTGGCCGGCTCTCGTCGGCAGTCCAGGTCCACGCCGCTGAAGGCTCCCTTCGTCGCATCAGACGCGGCGAAGGGAGCCTTCAGTCCGCCCCAGCATGACCCGCCCGAGAAGACAGCACGTTTGCCCGTCTTCTCAAGAGAACGCGAATCGCCACTCACGTCCAACCCGCCCGAGCATCACGAGGATTTAGGTCAGGAACTGGCCTAAATGGCTCCTACGGTCATCCCATGACCGACATCGAGCAGTTCCGCATCGACATCCCGCAGTCCGAGCTGGACGACCTGACCGACCGGCTGGCCCGCACCCGCTGGCCGTCGGCGCTGCCCGGTGCCGAATGGAGCCGGGGAGTGCCGGTCTCCTACCTCAAGGAGCTGGCCGAGTACTGGCGAGACGGCTACGACTGGCGCGCGTGGGAGAAGCGGCTCAACGACTTCCCGCAGTACGTCACCGAGATCGACGGCCAGCGGGTGCACTTCCTCCACGCCCGCTCCCCGGAACCGGACGCGATCCCGCTGATCATGACGCACAGCTGGCCTAACTCGATCGCCGAGTTCCTGGAGGTCCTCGGCCCGCTGACCGACCCGCGAGCTCACGGCCTCGACCCCTCGCGGGCGTTCCACGTCGTCGCGCCGTCCCTGCCCGGCTTCGGTTTCTCGCCGTTCCCGGAACCGGCGGACGAGCGGTCGTGGGACATCACGAGGGTGGCGCGGACCTGGGCCGAGCTGATGAGCCGTCTCGGCTACGAACGCTATGGCGCACACGGGAACGACGCCGGTGCGTTGGTGACGCCCTGCCTGGCGGTGCACGCGCCCGCGCACGTCATCGGCTCGCACATCACGTCCGGACTAGGCGTGCCGATGGGCGATCCTGCCGATTTGGAAGGGCTCACGGAACAGGACCAGGCCGAGCTGGCGGGGCTGATGGAGCGTTTCGCGGGCGGCAGCGGCTATGCGCCGTACCTGACGAACAGGCCGCAGACCTTGAGCTTCGGGTTCCTCGACTCGCCGGTCGCCCAACTGGCCTACCTGGTCGAACGGTTCAAGGAGTTCGACGGCTGGCCCGAAGGCGCGGCGCCCGCCGAGCCGATCGACCGCGATCTGCTGCTCACCAACGCGACGCTGTACTGGCTGACCGCGACCGGCGGCACTTCGCTGTGGCCGTACTACGAGGGCGCGGCCGCGATGCCGATCGACCAGACCGTGGTACCGACCGGCGTGTCGCACGGCGGGCCGTCCGCACTGCGCAAGATCGCCTCCCGCAAGAACGACCTCGTGCGCTGGGCGGATCACGAGAGTCCCAGCCACATGGTCGCGATGGCCGTCCCGGACGACGTGGTGGCCGAGCTCCGGGAGTTCTTCGGAAGTATCCGGAAGTGATGTCGAGCGGTGGTCATCGGCTCCGACCCCGGGACGAAGCTACAGTCAAGCGACCCCGTGGAGGACCTGATGACCACCTCGTTCGAGACCGTGACCTCGGCCGACGGCACCCTGATCGCCTTCGAGCGCACCGGTGAGGGCACGCCGGTCGTCCTGGCCGGTGGCGCGTTCAACGACCGGACGACGGTCGCCGGCCTGGCCGCGACGCTGGCCCCGGACTTCACCGTGATCGCGTACGACCGGCGAGGGCGGGGCGACAGCGGAGCGGGCGCCGTCTACTCGGTAGAGCGCGAGGTCGAGGATCTCGCCGCGGTGATCGACCGGGTGGGCGGCTCGGCGGCGGTTTTCGGGCACTCGTCGGGAGCCGTGCTGGGGCTGGAGGCCGCCGCCCGAGGCGTCGCCATGACCGGCCTCGCCGCCTACGAGCCGCCGTACGTCGTCGACGACAGCCGTCCGAGGCCCGCGGCCGATCTCTTCGATCGCGTCCGGGCCCTGATCGCCGACGGCGACCGCGACGGCGCGGCCGAACTCTTCCTGGTCGAGGGGACGGGCACCCCGGCCGAGGTGGTCAAGGGGATGCGGGACGATCCTTTCTGGGCCTGGTTCACCGGCCTCGCCCACACGCTGCCTTACGACCTGGCGCTGTGCGGCCCCGGCAACGTCCTTCCCGCCGACAGGCTGGCCAAGATCTCCGTGCCGACGCTGGTGATGGACGGCGGGGAGAGCGACGCCTGGATGCGGGCCGGCGCCCGCGCCGTCGCGGACGCGGTCCCCGGAGCGAGGCACGCCACCGTCGAGGGGCAGGACCACGGCGTCCTCCACCAGCCGGACGCTCTGCGCGGGCTGCTCACCGACTTCCTCGGGTGACGGCCTTCACCGGCTCGGGGGACAGGCCCATCGCGGCGTAAAGCTCCCGTGCGGCACGGGTTTGCCCGAGTCCGGTCAGCGCGCGGGCCTCTTGGAGGCGATAGCCGATCCGCCTCGCGGTTTCGAGTGCGAGGCGGTGCCGCCCGAGGGCCACCGTCACCTCTCCGAGCGCGAGGCAGGCGGTGCCCAGGCTGTTGGCCGCCATGGTCAGCAGCAGCGGATGGTTGAGCCGGGCGAGGATCGCGCACGCGCGTCCGGCCTGCTCGCGCGCTTCACGGGGCCGGTGGGCGAGCAGCAGGGCGTCGGCGTGGTCGATCCGGCTCCACGCCTCGCCGAACAGGTAGCCGAGGTCCTGCGAGGCGGTGATCGAACGCCCGGTGACCTCGAAAGCCTCCTCGAACCGGCCGAGCCGGGCGAGGACCAGGCCCAGCTGGGCCGAACTCAGGATCATGCCGCGGGGATCCTCGCGCAACGCCACCGATCGCCGGGAGGAGGCCAGCGCGTCGTCCAAGTGGCCGAGGATCTCCTGCGCGTTGCTGAGGTTGGTCCAGAGTGTGGCGGCGGCTTCGAGGTCGACGGTCTCGTCCACGACGGCGAGGCCGTCGCGATAGAACCGGATCGCCTCGGGGTAGTTGCCGAGCATGCTGTGCAGGGCGCCCGCTTTGGACAGGGCGATCGCCTCGGTCTCGCGGTCGCCGGACGCGCGGACGACGTCCAGCCGCTCCAGGGCGCAGGCCATCCCCTCGGTGAGCAGGCCGTTCTCCCACAATGCGAGGGTGAGGCTCGCCAGGCTCAGCTGGATCGCCCGAGGGTCGCCGATCCGGCGGGCGGCGGCGATACCGGTTCGCGCCACGGCGAGCAGTTCGTCGAGGTGCCCGCTCTCCCGGAGCTGTACCGCGGTGCTCTCGGCGATCCGCCAGGCGTGGTCGTCGTGACCGGTGTCGAGGGCGTGGGCGGTCACCGCGACCAGGTTGGCCCGTTCCGTCGCGTACCAGGCGGGTCCGCCGCCTTCGCGGTAGTGATCGAGCAGCCTGCCCAGCGCCGGAACGGATTCCTCGTCGCGCGCGGCGTTGCGGGCGTGTTCGGCGATCAGGTCGTGGAACGAGTACCGGCCCAGCGACGGTTGCCTGAGCAGGTGGGCGTCGAGCAGCTCTTCCAGCAGGCGTTCGGCTTCGCGCTCGCCGGTACCGGCCAGCGCGGCCGCGGCGGGCACACCGAAGTCGGCGCCGGGATTCCGCCCCAGCAGCCGGAACATGCGCTGTTGCGCGTCGTCGAGCTCCTGATAGGACAGTGCGAACGCCGCCGCCACGTCGCGTCCGGCGACCTTCAGTTCGGCCAGCCTGTCGTGTTCGGAGCCCAGCCGTTCGGCGAGGGTTTCCACGGTCCACTGTGGACGATTCTGCAACCGGGCGGCCGCGATCCTGATCGCCAGCGGCAGGTTGCCGCACAGCGCGGCGACGCCCGAGTCCGGTCTCCCCGAGGCCGCCGCGAACAGGGCGCCCGCCTGTTCGTCCGGCAGGACTTCGAGACTGATCGACGCGGCACCGTCGACGGCGGCCAGCCGCCGCCTGCCGGTGACCACGAGGGCGACCGTGGCCGAACCGGGGAGGAGTGGCCGCACCTGCTCGGCGGTCGCGGCGTTGTCGAGCACCACGAGCAGCGACCGGCCCGCCGTCCTGGTCCGCCACAGTTCGGCGCGCCGGTCCACGCCGCCGGGGAGACGGCTCGCCGGGACGTCCAGCTGTCCGAGCAGGGCTTCGAGCGCGGCCTCGGGTGCGAGTGGTTCGCGGGTGGGGGAGTGGCCGTGCAGGTCCACGAACAGTTGCCCGTCGGGGAAATCGGCGGCGAGCCGATGCGCGGCGTGGACGGCGAACGAGGTCTTCCCGACCCCGGCCATCCCGTCGACGGCGACCGGGCGGCCGAGCCGGACGGCGTCGAGGAGACGGCGGATCTCCTTCTCCCGGCCAGTGAAATCCGGGACGTCGTAAGGAAGGAAGCAGCGGACCTTGCCGTACTCCGGCTCGTCACGGAGGATCCGCTCGTAGAGTTCGCGTAACTTCGGGCCGGGATCGATCCCGAGTTCGTCCACCAGCCGTGACTGCGTCTGCTGGTAGACGTTCAGCGCGTCGGCCTGCCTGCCCTGCTGGTGCAGCGCGCGCATGAGCAGCCCGGCGAACGGCTCCCGGAGAGGGTGCTCGGCGACCAGCGCCGTCAATTCCGCGACGGAGTCTTCCCCGGCGGAGATGTCCTCGTCGAGGCAACGCTCCACAACGGACAGACGCCGTTCGTCGAGTTCGTCGGCTTCACCGCGTAGCGCCGTACTGTCCACACCGGACAGAGCGGGGCCGTGCCAGCATCCGAGCGCCTCCCGGAACTCGCCGCGTGAGACGTGCTCCTCGAACGAGCGCAGGTCGAAAGTACGCGGGCGCAGAACGAAGCCGGGCCCTTCGGCGGTCAGGATGTCTTCGGTGGCGCCCTCGGCGACGAGAGCACGCTTCAGCGCGGTGGTGAGGTTGCGGATCTGGCGGACGGCCGTCGCGGGAGGATCCTCGTCCCAGACGACGTCCACCAGCCGTGAAACCGAGACGACGCGATCGGCACCGAGCAGCAGCGCGGCCAGGATCCGCTCCTGCCGCGAACCCGCCAGTTTCAGCGGCCGTGCGCCGATCCGGCACTGCACCGGCCCCAGGATCCGGAACTCCATCGCACCCCCTCCCGCGAGGTTAACCGGCCCCGGGCCCGCGCCGGTGCGGAAGTGATGCAGCTGTGATGCGCCACCCGGCGAACCTTCCGGTGGACGAAGTACCGGACGTGATGAGGAGAACCCTATGCGCAAGCGGTATTACGCGGCGTTGGCCGGGCTGGTCGTGGCGGCGGCGGGAATCGGCGTGCCCGCCGCGGCGACCGCGGGCGAGCAGCAGGCGGAGAGCGAGCGGCGGTCCTGCCAGCGCTCGTTCGACCGCGCCGTCTGGGAGGACATGGACAGCTACAACAAACGCGACGAGGCCCGCTACCGGGCGATCATCCACCAGAACATGGTCACCGTCGGGCGCAAGGGGCAGCTGTTCATCGGCTACGACGCCAACGTGCAGCCCGTGGTCGACGTGCAGTTCAAGCTGCCGTACGAGTACAGCATGCCGTGGACGGTGACCCACACCGTCGTCGAGAACTGCACGATGGGCTTCGCGATCCTCGACGCGTACTACAAGGTGCCGTCGCAGAACATCGACCGGCACTACACGATCAGCCTGACGCTGGTGCGCGAGCACGGCAAGTGGCAGGTCATCAAGGACACCGTGACCGACGTACTGCCCTGATCGGGGGAGTGGGGAGCGGGGTGGGAGCGGGTGGGGGGAGTGCGTCTTACGGCTTCCGGCCCACGCCGGCGTACGGGAGCGAGTTGATCTCCGGGTCGTCGGACATGTCGCCCGCACCTTGGGGGTTCCACATCGCGCAGCCGACGACGCCGGGCTCGATGAGGTCGAAACCGGCGAAGAACGCCTCCACCTGGTCGTGGGTCCGGGGGATGGGGTCGTTCTGGGTGCTCTTGTACGCCTCGATGGCCTCGTCGAGGCCGCTCGAGTCCGCGTCGGCGGCGACGTGCGAGATGGCGAGGAAGCTGCCGGGGGCGAGGCGGTCCCGGTAGCGGGCCAGGATCGCGTTCGGCTCCCAGGAGTCCGGCACGAAATGCAGCAGCAGCAACATGAACAGGCCGGTCGGCTGGTCGAGGTCCAGCAGCTCCCGCGTTTCGGGCGCGTCGAGGATGTCGTTGGCGTCGCGCAGGTCGGCCTGGATCGCCGCGCACCGGTCGTTGCCGCGCAGCAGCAGTTTGGCGTGCGCCACGGCGACCGATTCGCGGTCGACGTAGACCACCCGGCAGGACGGGTCGATCTGCTGGACGATCTCGTGGAGGTTCCCGACGGTCGGGATCCCGGAGCCGATGTCGAGGAACTGCCGCACGCCCGCGTCCACCATGTGCAGCGCGGCGCGGCGCAGGAAGGCGCGGTTGAGCCGGGCCGCGTCGCGGATCCCCGGCATGATCTGCAGGATCTGTTCGCCCAGCACCCGGTCGGCCTGGAAGTTGTGGTCGCCGTTGAGCCAGTAGTCGTAGACCCGGGCGGGATTCGGCACGGTCGTGTCGACCTCGGGAGGGACCCAGCTCAGGTTGGAAGTCACCGTCGTCGCCGCCGTTCCATGGGAATCCGTTGGGGCACAGGAGTCTAGCGGGCCGCCGGGGCCGGGTTGCCATCGTCCGATCGTGTGGATGTGCGGCCGCGGAACCCCGTTCGTGACCCGGCGGTCCTAGGGTTGCCGGGTTCAGCGTCCGAGCACCGGGGAGACGAGCACGATGGCACCACCTCCGGACGTCGCTGTCGCACCAGGCCGGTGGCCGCTGCTGGGGCACACCGTGCCGATGCTCCGCGACCCGCTGAAACTGCTGTCGTCACTGCGATCGCACGGCGACGTCGTCCGCCTCGACTTCGGCCCGATGCCGGTCTACCTGGTCACCACACCGGAACTGGCCTGGCGGCTGCTCGCCGTCGACGCGGCGAAGTTCGACAAAGGCATCGTGTTCGACAAAATGCGGCCGCTTTTCGGTGACGGGCTAGCGACTTCCAACGGTGCCTTCAACCAGCGGCAACGGCGGATGATGCTGCCCGCCTTCCAGCGAAGCCGCATCGCGCTCTACGCCGAGACGACGATGACGAAAATCGCTGTAGAGCTTGCCGACTCGTGGAAACCGGGCGAGGTGGTGGAATTCGACCAGCGGATGCAGGATCTCGCGCTGACCATCTCCGGGCGCACGCTGTTCTCCGCCGAACTCGGCGACGACGCGCTCGCCGAAATCCAGCGGTCGATCCCGATCATGTTGAAGTACGTCATGGTCAGGGCCTTTTCGCCGAAGTTCGTGGAGCGGCTGCCGATCCCGGCGAACCGCGAGTTCGACGCCGCGGCCGCGCGCCTGAGACGGGTCATCGGCGACGCCGTTCTCAAAGCCCGCGAGCAGGGCGGGGATCAGGGTGACCTGCTCTCGATGTTGTTGCTGGCCAAGGACGACGAGACCGGCGAGAAGATGACCGACCGCCAGGTGGAGGACGAGGTCATCACGATCCTCACCACCGGCGCCGAGACCACCGCCGTCGCGCTGGCGTGGTTCTTCCACGAGATCGGCGCGCGGCCGGACGTCGAGCGCCGCTTCCACGCCGAGGTGGACGAGGTGCTCGCGGGCGGACCCGCGCGGTTCGACCACCTGCCGCGCCTGGTCTACACGCAGCGGATCATCAACGAGGTCGTGCGCCGGACCCCGCCGGTGATCCTGATGCGGCGTGCGCGGGAAGACGTCGAACTCGGTGGCGTGCGCCTTCCGGCCGGTACCGAAGTCGCGGTCAGCCAGCACACGTTGCACCGCGATCCGCGCTGGTTCCCCGAGCCCGGCCGTTTCGACCCGGACCGCTGGGAGCCGGATCGTGCGGCCTCGTTGCCGAAGGGCGCGTTCATCCCGTTCGGCGCCGGGCCCCGGCTGTGCCCCGGCCACCAGTTCGCTCCCACGGAGATCGCGTTGGTCGCGGCGACGATCGGCGCGCGGTGGCGGCTGGTGCCGCTACCAGGGGTGAAGGTCTTTCCCAAGATCAAAGCGACGATGCAGCCGAACCGGTTGCCGATGACCGTGCTGCCGCGAACCTCGGGCTGACGGTGAGCGTCCGACTACCAGGTGTAGGGTTCGTGCTCCTTCCGAGCGTTCCGATTCCGGAGAGGGTTCTGTGAGAATGCCGCTCAAACTGGCCACGGCGGTGGCTGCCTGCTGCGTGCTCCTCGGTGGTTTCCTGGTCGCCGCCCCGGCCGCGGCCGTCGAGATCCGTTGTTCCGACCTGGACCTGCCGGTCACCGGCCCGCTCGGCGAGCCCGCCACGGTGCACGGCCGGTTCTGCCTGCCCGACGGCCCGGTGCCCGAGGCCGTCCAGCTCCTGGTGCACGGCGGTACCTACAACAGCGCCTACTGGGACCTGCCCTACGACCCGGATCGCTACTCGTACCAGCGCGACATGGCCAAGCACGGCTACGCGACCTTCGCCGCGGATCAGCTCGGTTCGGGCGGAAGCAGCAAACCGTTCAGCCTTCCGCTCCTGCTGCCGGTGCTGGCGCGATCGATGCACGAAGTGATCGGCCACCTGCGCGCGGGACGGGTCGGCGGCACGCCGTTCGAGAAGGTCGTGATCGTCGGGCATTCGGTCGGTTCGGGCATCGTCGCGGCCGAGGCGTCGACGTATCAGGACGTGGACGGCGTGATCCTCACCGGGATGACGCATCTGCCGTCGGTGCCCGCGTTGACGCTCGGCGTGCTCTTCGGCCTGCAGCCCGCGTTCGCGGACGACAGGCTCGGTTCCCTCGGCAGCGATCCGCTCTATTTCACGACGAAACCGGGGGCGCGCGCCGGGCTGTTCTACGCGACGGAAAATACCGACCCGGATGTCATCGCGGCCGATGAAGCGACCAAGGACCAGGTTTCGGTCCCGGGAATGGGAACCGTCGCCGTGTTCGGCATCGTGCTGCCCGCGACAAAGGCGATCCGCGTACCGGTTCTGCAGGCGGTCGGGCAGAAGGACATCCTGTTCTGCGGCCTGTTCGCGCTCCGGAACTGTTCGAGCGGCGCGACGCTGCGACCGGCGGAAGCGCCGTATTACCGGCCCGAGGCCGAACTTTCCACGTATGTTCTGCCCGGTGCCGGACATTCGTTGGCGTTGCATCGCAACGCGTCCGAGTACCGGGACGCCACGCGCGGATGGCTGAGGGACAAGGTCGGTGTTGCAGTACCGTAGGGTTACCACCCGATTGGGTGACCGGTAAACCGTGAGTATGGCCAGAGAATCGTGGAGGATGTTTCTCCACCGCGGAATACGAAAACGACCCCAGGACCGGCGGACGTGACTGCCCCACTTCCGGACGGCGATGAGTTCTCCGTATCGCCGGACGCCTCGAAAAGAACCTCGTCTTCCGCTTCGCCGAAGCGGAAGAATGCCGCGCCGACCCGGGCGACCCTCGTTCGCAAGTGGGCGTACCTGGTCACGAGTACGGCGTACCTTCCGTATACCCACGCCCAGATCGAAGAGCATTTCACCGCTCTGCTGGACGAGGTGTACGCGGCGGTGCTCAGTGACGACGCCGAGCCCGCGCAGGCCACCGAAGCCGGCGCGCGGCTCGTCGCGCTCAGATGCGTCGGGCCGGACAGCCTGCGCCGCACGATGGAGATACTCGGCAAGGGGCTCTTGCACGAACCGGAGTTGCGGAGCGTGAAGTCGCTCCCCGAACGGGTGTTGCAGGTGCTCGGCGCTCTCGCGTCCGGCTACGGCGAGGCCTTGCGCGAGAGCATCCAGACGCAGCAAGAGGATCTGAGTCGCACGCTGGTCACGCTCGAACGCGAGACCCGGCGTGAACTGGTGCTCGCGCAGGCGCGTTTCGAGCAGTTGTTCACCGGTTCGGCGACCGGCGTGGCCGTCACCAGGGTGGACGGCCGCGTCCAGCGGGTGAACCCGAAGTTCGCCGAGATGCTGAACCGGCCCGTCGCGGATCTGATCGGGCTCAACCTCTACGACCTGGTCCATCCGGATGACGCCGGTGGCCTGCGCGAGGGTTACCGGAAGCTGCTCGAAGGCGAGAGTCAGCGGCTCGAACTGTCACGAAGACTCCTGACCGACGACGAAGATCCGACCTGGGCCGGCTTCACCGGCGCGGTCATCCGCGACCCGGCCGGCGAGGTCCAGCAGTTGATCACGCTGGTCGACGGTGACACCGACGTCTCGCTGCTCCAGCGGCAGCTGAGCCGCCAGGCCCTGCACGATCCGCTGACCGGCCTGCCGAACCGGCAGTTCTTCGGCACCCGGCTGGAGAAGGCGCTGCGGCACGCCGATCCGGCCTTCGGCGTCACGGTCTACCACCTCGACCTCGACGGATTCTCCCTGATCGCGGGCGGGCTGGGCCAGAAACAGAGCGACGACCTGCTGAAGAACGTCGCCGCGAAGCTGCGGACCGTCGTGGGCGGCGAGAACGCGCTCGTCGCCAGGCTCGGCGGTGACGAGTTCGGCATCCTCATCCAGAACACCGCTTCCAGCCCGGACGTCGCCACCGTCATCGGCATGATCAACCAGGAACTCTCCGAACCGGTCTACCTCGAAGGCGGGAGCGGGGTCGCGGTCTCGGCGTGCGTCGGGGTCGTGCACCGGCCGCCGAGGGACATCGCGCCGACCGAACTGCTGCGCGTCTCCGACATGACGCTGCGCCGGGCGCAGTCCAACGGCTATCGGCAGTGGGCGCTGTCCGACTCCGCCCTCGACACCAGGGAGCGGCACGAGTTCAGCCTGGCCGTCTCCATGGCGGGTGCCTGGGAGACCGGCGAGCTCGAGGTCGGTTTCCGGCCGCTGACCTGGCTGGCGGACAACAGGCCCGCGGGTATCGAGGCGAGACTCGCGTGGAACCATCCTCGCCACGGCCGGATCGGCCACGACACGTGCGTCCGCTTCGCCGACGAGACCGGTCTCATCGTGCCGCTCGGCGAATGGCTCATCCGCACCGCGTGCGAGGAGTCGGACGACAGGCTCCCGATGGTCGTGGGACTGACCCCGCACCAGGCCGCGGATCCGGATCTCGTCGGATCGGTGCGGAGCGTGCTCGCCGGGACCGGGCTCGGACCGTCACGGCTGCGGCTGGGCTTCCCCGCCGGTGCCGTGCTCGCCGAACTCGGGGAGACCGTCGACAACCTGCACCTGCTCGCCGAGATCGGAGTGGACCCCGAACTGCAGGACTTCGGCGCGGCCGGTGACGTCGTCTGTCTCGTGGACGTTCCCGTGCGGACGGTCCGGATCGCTCCCCGGCTGGCGGAGCGGCGGACGGAACCGCTGGCCGGACGTTCGCTGCGGAACCTCATCGAGACCGCGAACATGGCGGGCGCGACGGTGATCGCGGACGGGATCGACTCGACCGGCGACGCGGGCTGGTGGCAGTCCGCCGGTGCCCACATCGGGGCGGGCCGGTACTTCGGTTAGGCCATCTGCCGCAGTGGCGCGGCGCTAAGTTACCCGAGAGTTGACGTACGCGGGCGGATTGGGCAACATCCCAGGTCCTCACCCCGCACCTCGGAGGCATGCGCATGCAGGTAGGCCCGAGGCGTGGGCGGCGTATCGCCGCGCCCGTCGTCGTCTTGAGCCTGTTGCTGGTGATCGCGCTCGGTGCCTGGTGGGGAGTGGACTATCTGCGGGCCCGCTTGGCGGGCAACGGTTGTGACGCGCTGACGCCGGTCGCGATCACCGCCGCGCCCGACGTGGCACCGGTGCTCACGCGGCTCGCGACGACCGTGCCACAGGAAGAATGCTTCAGTGTCACCGTGACCGCGAGCGAGTCGGCCACGACGGCCGACCTGCTCGGGACCACCGCCTCCGGCGGCCCCGACGTCTGGATCCCCGAGTCGAGCACGATGCTGTCGCAGGCCAGGGACGCCGGCGCGTGGAACCTGCCGGAATCCGGTCAGTCGGTGGCGAATTCCCCGGTGGTGCTGGGACTTCCCGACGAGACCGCGCGGCGGTTCGGCTGGCCGGGGAGAACCCCTGCCTGGCAAGAGATCCTCGACGGTTCCCCGGTCGGGATGCCGGACCCGGCCCGCGATCCGCTGGGCATCGCCACCCTGCTCGGCCTGCGGAAGCTGACCGAGCAGGCGCCCGATCCCGCCGCGGCCTTCACCGCCGTCATGCGGAAGCTGAATCCGGCCCCCGGCCAGTTCCCGGCCGCCTTCCCGGTGACCGAACAGGCCGCCCTCGCCCGGAATCTGGTGGCGGCCTACCCCGGTGTCCCGGTGCAGGGGTTCGATTACCCATACGTCGTCCTGCCCAAGGCGTCGGAGGCGTCGAGGGGAGCGGCGGAACGCTTTCTGCGGCTGCTGCTCGATCCGATGGCGGGCGCGACCTTCGCCAACGAGGGATTCCGCGCGCCCGGCGGCCAGTTCGCCGTCCCGCGGGCGCAGGACAGCCGGACCGATCCGGCGCCCCAGCCGTCCGGTGCTCCGCCCGTGACGGAGATGTACGCCGCACTGCAGGCCTGGGCGGGGACGAACCTGAGCGCCCGGGTCCAGGTGCTGCTCGACGTCTCCGGTTCGATGGCCGCCGCCGTGCCGGGTGCGGGGAAGAGCCGGATGGAACTCACCCTGCAGGCCGCGACGCAGGGACTCGGGCTGTTCAAACCCACCACGGAACTGGGGTTGTGGCTGTTCTCGACCAAATTGGACGGTGACAAGGACTACCGCGTCCTGTTGCCGATGAGGACGATCGCGGAACAGACGACTTCGGGCGGTGTCGGGCAGCTTCAGGCGGTGCGGCCGAAAGCCGGCGGGGCGACCGGCCTCTACGATTCGATCCTGGCCGCGTACCAGAACGCCAGGCAGAACTGGAAACCCGGCCGGATCAACCTGGTCGTCGTCCTCACCGACGGGCGTAACGAAGACAGCGAGACGATCGGGCTGCCGCGATTGCTGGAAGAGCTGGGCAAGCTCCAGGACCCGCGGAAACCGTTGCCCGTCATCGGGATCGGCATCGGACCCGACATCGACGCGTCCGAACTGCGGCAGGTGTCCACCGCCACCGGCGGGGATTCGTTCACCACCCCCGATCCCCGGAAGATCTCGGACGTCTTCTACCAGGCGCTGAGCAAGATCATGTGCCAGCCGCCGACCTGCAAGAATTGAGGAAAGACGTGGTTGTCCGGGGGAAGAGACCTTCGCCGGTCACGATCGCCGCGATCGTCGCCGGCGTGATCCCGTTCGTCCTGCACGCGTGGGCCGCGCTGCGCGGCAGTCTCGCGCAAGACGACTTCGTCATCACCTATCACGCCGCGCAGGCAGGCCCCTTCGACTTCGGCTACTTCTTCCAGGACTACCACGGCCATCTCGCGCCGGGCGGGTTCCTGCTCGCCGATCTGCTGACCGCCTGGGCGCCGCTGAACTTCGCCGTGCTGATGGCGCCGGTCCTGGCGATGCAGGCGGCGGCTTCGGTGCTGTTGTGGACGGTCCTGGTGCGCTGTTTCGGGCGCCGCTGGGGGATTCTCGTCCCGTTCACGATGTTCACGACGTCGACCCTGCTGCTCGTCCCGACGTTGTGGTGGGCGTACGCCATCCAGATCGCGCCCGTGCTGCTGGCCGCCACGGCCGCCCTGCACGCGCACGTGCGGTATCTCGCCGACGGCGGACGCTGGGCGATCGCCACCGTGGCCTGGACGGTCTTCGGTCTCGCCTTCTACGAAAAGGCGGTGTTCATCCCGCTGCTGGTCGCCGGGATCACCGTGCTGCTCGGGGTTTCCCTGCGCCGTCACGTCGTGCTCTGGGGCGTTCTCGCCGCCGTGCTCGCCGGCTACGCGGCCGTTTTCTTGACGCTGACCACGAGCCAGGTCGGGCAGGGCGGCGGTCCGGTCACTGTCGGCACGGTCGCGGACATGACGGGCCGGATGCTCGGCGACACCCTGGTGCCGGGGCTGGCGGGCGGGCCGTGGTCAGGACCCGGACCCGGTGCGACGTTCGCCGCTTCCCCTGTCGTGGTGCGGATCCTGCTGCTGCTCGTCGCGGTCGCCGTACTGGTCGCCGGGATCCGCACGGGCGGGCTCCGGGCGCGGAAGGCGTGGCTGCTGCTGGGCCTGGTGTTCGTGGCGGACATCGGGCTTTCGGCGGCCACCCGGCTCACCGAGGTCGGCCCCGAACTGGGCAGCGACCCCCGTTATGTCGCGGATCTCGTGCTCGTGGCCGTGCTGTGCCTCGCTTTCGCCTTCCTGGAGCCGAAACCGTTCGACCGGCTTTCCGATCCCGTGCCATCGCAGGCGAAACGCCCGCTCGCCCTGGTGTTGAGTCTCGCCTTGATCGCGAGTTCCGCCGTGGGTTTCTCCCGGCTGGCACCGGGATTGCGGTTCGAGCACTCCCGGGACTTTCTCGCCAACGCGCGATCGTCGATCGAACGGAACCCCGATCTCGTTCTGTACGACACGGCGGTGCCGAACGACGTCCTGCACGGCTGGTTCGGTGAGAACGCCCGCACGTCCCGGGTGGCGGGCCTGATCCCGGGCGTCCGGTTCGATCAGCCGACCAGCCGGATGTCCCTTTTGGGCGACTCGGGGACCGCGAGGACGATCACCGGCGTGGAATCGATTTCCCGCGGTCTTCCCGGTCCGGTGGCGGGCTGCGGGTACACCGTGGGCGAAAGCCTGGTCCGGGTTCCGCTGGACACGCCCGTTCTCGGCCGCCATCTGCTGCGGATCGACTACTTCACCTCGGACGGCGGTGAAGGTGTCGTCGATCGTGACGGGGCGCGCGTGCCGGTGTGGTTCCAGCCCGGCCTGCACACGATGTACCTGCCGATCGAGGGCCTGTTCGACAAGGTCGGTTTCCAGTTGTCGGCCAAGGGCGCACCCGTCTGCCTCGCGAAGGTCGACGTCGGCAGGCCGCTCACTCAGTAAGGGTCGTACGGGCTGTCGTGGCCGAAGATCCTCGCCACGGGTGCCAACCGCAGCCGCAGCAGGATCTTGATCCCGACGTTGCGCGCGAACCACGGCAACTGGGCGAGTACGCGCAGCCGGTCCTTGCCCGACGGCGGGGTGAGCCGGAACCGGGCCAGCGACGTCGCGCGGTCGAGGTAGGTGTACCGCCGTCCGAAGAGGACTTTCGCGATCGTGCCCAGGGTGACACCGATCGAGGAAAAGCAGTCGTGGACCAGGATTTCCCCACCGTCGATCAAGTTCGTCGACCAGCGAAGGTCGTCGGTGTAGGTCCAGTAGTCGTGCTTGCCGTCGATGTAGAGCAACTGGATCGGGCGGTCCCAGCGCGGCCGCAGTTTCGTGCTGTACTCGGCCACGAGTTCGACGACGTCCTCGACGCCCGCCGTCCTCAGGTTCGCCTCGAATCGTTGGCGTGTCGGCGATCCGCCGAAGAGCCGTCCGTCGACGAAGGGGTCGACAGCGACCACCGTGGCCGCGGCCGTCCGCGCCGCCATGGCGAGGACGATCGTCGAACGGCCTTGGTGGCTGCCGATTTCGACGATGAGGTCGCCCTTGTCCAGGCGGCATGCCGCGTTCCACAAGGCAAGGCCCTGATCTCGCGTCATCCAGCCTTTGACGGGTTCGGCGAGCGACCACGCTTCTTCGAAACCGTCTGTCATAGGCGCATAGTAGCCACGTTTCCGCCTAGTATCTACCGGATGGTAACCGGCGCGATCGTGAAGAAGCCGAGCACGTGGATCGTGCTGGCGCTGACCGTGCTGTCCTTTGTGCAGCGTCCGGGCAGGACGACGTTCGACACCAAACTCGACCTCGCCGTGGATCCGCTGGCCTTCCTCGGCCGGGCGCTGCACCTGTGGAATCCCCAGGCGACGGCGGGGGAACTGCAGAACCAGGCGTACGGCTACCTGTTCCCCATGGGGCCGTTCTTCGCGGTGTGCCAGGCCGTCGGGATGCCGGTGTGGATCGCGCAGCGGTTGTGGTGCGCGCTCCTGCTCTCGGTCGCGTTCGGGGGCGCGCTCCTGGTGGCCCGCGCGCTCAAGATCGGGAACGAACGGACTCGGCTGATCGGAGCAGTCGGGTACGCCCTCGCGCCGCGGATGGTCACCGAAATCGGCTCGCTGTCGTCGGAAATGCTGCCCGCCGTCCTGCTGCCGTGGGTGCTGCTGCCGCTGATCCTCGCCGATCGCATCGGTTCGCCACGCCGTGCCGCCGGGCTGTCCGCGCTCGCCGTGCTGTGCATGGGCGGGATCAACGGCGCGATGGTCGTGATGGCGCTCGTGCTGCCGGGACTCTGGCTGCTGACCCGGAAATGGCGGAGCACGCACGTCGAACTCGTCATCTGGTGGTTCGTCTTCGTCGCGGGCGTGGCGCTGTGGTGGATCCTGCCGCTCGTCCTGCTCGGCCAGTACAGCCTGCCGTTCCTGGACTACATCGAATCCGCGACGAACACGACGGCGCCGATGTCGCTGTACGAGGTGCTGCGCGGGACGAACCAATGGGTCGCCTACGTCGTGCAGGGCACGCCGTGGTGGCCGTCGGGCTGGGCGCTGATCGACAATCCCGTGCTGATGGCGGCCACCGGGCTGGTGGCGGCGGTCGGCCTGTTCGGGCTCGCACGGCGTGGCCTGCCCGAACGACGGTTCCTGGTACTCGGCGTCCTGACCGGGCTGACGCTGCTGACCGTCGGCTATGTCGGGACGCTCGACAGCCCGCTGGCCGAACCCGTGCGGCATCTGCTCGACGGCCCGCTCGCGCCGCTGCGCAACGTGCACAAATTCGAACCGGTGCTGCGGCTGCCGCTGATGCTGGCGTTCGTATACGGCATCACGAGTGCCGCGCCTGCACTGCGGCGGAATCTGCGGCCAGCGCTCGGTGCGTTACTGGTCGTGGTGATGGCCGCGCCGGTGTGGCTGCTGACGCTGCGGCCGGGGCCGGGCTGGGACGAGGTGCCGGGCCATTGGTACGACGCGATGGGCTACGTCGCCAAGGCCGATCCGAACGCGCGGACGCTGCTGCTGCCCGCGACCGGATTCGGCGAGTACGACTGGGGCCGCACCGTGGACGAACCGGCGCAGGCCATCGCGGACAGCCCGTGGGCCGTGCGCAACCAGGTCCCGCTGGGGTCGGAGGGCAACACCCGGCTGATGGACTCGATCGACGCGGCCTTGGCCGACGGCAGAGGGGATCCGGGGCTCGCCGCCCTGCTCGCGCGGTCGGGCTACCGGTTCTTGCTGCTGCGAGGGGACATCGACCGCGCCAAGGTGGGCGCCCCCGACTTCGCGACGCTGCGCTCCGGACTGGCGGGATCACCGGGGATCGGGAAAGCGGCCGAGTTCGGGCCGCTGGAGATCTACGAGGTGAAACGGCCGGTGCCGCTCGTCACCGCGACGTCCGTGAAGGACGTTCCGACGGTGAGCGGCGGCCCGGAGAACCTGCTGCCGCTGATGAATTCCGGGCAGCTCGATCCCGGCACGCCGACGGTGCTGACCGGGGACGGTGGTTCGCCGTCCGGGCGGCGGCTGGTCACCGACGGGCTGCGCCGCGCCGAACGCAACGTCGGCGGGGTGCGGGACAACCTGAGCCAGACGCTGACCGCCGGGGAATCGCCGAGACAGCAACGGGCCGCGCTGGACGTCCTGCCGTTCCCGGGGGAGCAGCATCAGACCGTGGCCGCGTACCGGGGGATCCGGTCGGTCAGTGCGTCGACCGCGGCGTCGTTCGCGGACGCCTTCGGCGGTTCGGATCCGAGTCACCAGCCGTTCGCCGCGCTGGACGGGGATCCGCGGACCGCTTGGCATTCCTCGACCTTCACCGGCCCGATCGGGCAGTGGCTCGAGGTAGAACTGGACACGCCGAGGCTGGTGAACACGGTCGATCTCGCGATGGTCGACGACATCCGCGTCGGCTGGCCGCCGACCAGGATCCGGGTCACCACGGACAACGGTTCCGTCGATCACCAGGTCATCCGGGGCGAAGGGGCGCACACCTACGCGGCGCCGGCGGGCGTGACGCGCAAGGTACGGATCACGTTGCTGTCGCTCGTGGTCGGCAGGCAGGATGGCAACGTCGGCATCTCGGAGCTCAAGATCCCCGGCGCGGAACCGCAACGCGCGCTCGAGGTCCCCGCCGACCTTCCCGAGGGGACGGCGCCGGGTTTCGCTTTCACCCGGGGCCAGCAGCCGAGGTACGCGTGCGTGGCGGACAACGGGCACGTCCGTTGTGATGCCAACGCGGGTCGCGACGGTGAAGAACCGGACGGGATCCGACGGCTGTTCTCGACGACGTCTCAGAGCGCGTACGAGTTCGGCGGCACCGTGCTGCCCGCCGGCGGCGGGCGGTTCCCGGCGGACCTGCCGGGCGTGCGGGTGTCGGCGACCTCGCAACTGGGCGGGGACCCGTCGGCGGGCGCTTTCGCCGCCGCGGACGGGAATCCCGCGACCGCGTGGCTGCCCGACGTCACCGACCTGCGGCCGACGTTGACCCTGGACTGGGCCAAGGCACAGACGATCTCCGGAATCCGCCTCGCCGTCGATCCGGGCGGGACGGCGAGAGCGCCCGCGCGGCTGGAGCTGACGACTCCGACGTCGAGCCGCTCCGTCGAACTCGACGCTTCCGGCGCGGCGACGTTCCCGCCCCTGGAGACTTCGCAGCTGAAGATCGCTTTCGCCGGTCTCGACGACGACCAGCGGACCCGGAACTCGCTGGGAATCGGGAGCCTGTCCCTGACCGGCGCCGAACTTCCCGCTCCGGCCGCGGAATTCACCGTGCCGTGCGGATCGGGCCCGAACGTCCGCCTGAACGGCTTCGACTACGACACGTCCGTGCGCGGCACACTCGCCGATTTCGCCGCGCACCGGCCGCTGACGCTTTCCGCCTGCCCCGACTCCCAGGGCGGCGTCGACCTGGCGGCGGGCGGACACGAACTCCGGACCGACCGGTCCGAGTCCTTCGTGGTCCAGGACCTGTGGCTCAAACCCGCCGGGCAAGCGGTCGCGCCTGCCACGCATCGGGCCGTGTCCGTGGACTCGTGGGACGCGACGTCCAGGACGGTGACCGTCGCGGGCGGCGACGAGTCCATTTTGGCCGTTCCGGAGAACGCCAACGCGGGCTGGATTGCTTCCCTGAACGGGACTCCGCTGGTGAAGACGCGCGTCGACGGCTGGCAACAGGCGTGGATCCTGCCGGCCGGATCCGGCGGTGTCGTCCAGTTCGAGTTCACCCCGGACTGGAAATACCGCTCCGGCCTGCTGATCGGCGCCGTCGCGATCCTGGCGGTGCTGATCGGCGTCCTGTGGCCGGTCCGGCGGCGCCCCGTGTCCACAGTGGCCGGATCCGGGCGAGTGGTCCCGGTGGTGCTCATCGGCCTGCTGGCGGTGCTCGGCGGGATGCTGCCGATCGTCCTGCTGATCGCCGTCCTGCTGGCACGCCAGTTCACCGACCGCGCGCCGCGCTATCTCGCTTTCGGCGGGATGGCCGTGGGGACGCTCGTCGCGGTGGTGGGGCGGCTGCTGGGACACGGTCAGGAGTGGGCCTACGGTCCGGTGACGCAGGCTTCGCTGCTGCTGGCCGCGGCGGCGATGGTGGCGATGTGTTTGCCTTGGTTCGCGGGGCGCGAGGGTGACAGGCTGTGACGGGTGTGTGGAAATAGGGACGTTGGATGTCCCTATTTCCACACAGCCGGGCTTCAACGGACCTGTCACGACTCATAGCACCCGGTTCTTGTCGGTGCCCCGGCTCAAGCTGGACGGGTGCGAAGAGGGGAATGGGCGCAGCACCCACTGTTGACGAGTGGCCCGGCCGTTGTCGGCGTGAAGCGGCTCGAAGAGCTGGGAATGCCCCGAAGAACGATCTGGCGCCGGTGTGAGCCCGGCGGTGCCTGGCGGATGCTGCTGCCTGGTGTGGTGCTGCTCGGAAACGGTGAGCCGACCGAAGAGCACCGGATCGAGGCGAGCCTGCTCCATGCTCGTGAAGGTTCGGTGCTCACCGGTGTGCCCGCGCTCAGGCGATACGGCCTGCGTAACCTCCCGGCCGCCGAGGACGTGCATGTACTCGTGCCCGCCGAACGGACGATCGCCAGTACCGGGTTCGTCCACATCGAACGGACGCGACGCTTGCCCGTGCCACGGATCAGGTCGGGTGTTCCCACCGCTCCCGTGCCGCGAGCGGTGATCGACGCGGCACGCCGGACGCCCGATCCGGACGCGATCGTGGCGATGATGGCCGAAGCGGTGCAAGAGCGTCATTGCCTGCCGTGGGCGCTCGCCGCCGAAATCGACGAGCGGTCTCGAGTCGACGGCAGACTTCAGCGAGCGCTGACGCCGATTCTGCGCGGCGCGCATTCGGTCGCCGAGGCCGACGCGTGGAGTCTGTGGGCGCGTTCAGGACTGCCCGAGTTCCAGTGGAATGTGAAGGTCTTCGATGCGGCGGGCCGGTTCGTGGCGAAACCGGACGGCTGGTGTGACAGGGTCGGGTTCGCCTGGGAGGTCGATTCCCGCGGCTATCACGCCGAGGGTGACCACTTCCGTGCCACTCTCGCGCGAAACGCTCGCTATGCCGCTGCCGGGATCGTCGTCCTGCAGACGTTGCCGTCCCGGCTCCGGTCCGAACCGGACGCGGTCTTGGCCGAGCTCCACGCGGCGTTCAGGAGTGCCCAAAGACGTCCACGTCCCGATGTGCGCGTCCGGTGAGTCAAGCGCGGCGCGACCGCCACTCCAGCACGGCACCGGAAAGCGCCAAAGCCCCCGCACAGCAAGCAGCGACGGTCACCACCTGAGTGGCCGACGAGTGCAGCCAGGTCGTCACCAGCACCGTCTCCACCAGCACGGTCGCCCACATCAGCACGGTCACCCGGCGGTCGCCGGCGGCGAGGCGGGAGAACAGGAGGATCTGCACCAGCGCGAGCATCGAGCCGGCGAGGGCGAACGGCCAGACCGGCATGGTGCTGGCGGCGTAGCCGGGGCCGCCGATGAAGGACAGCAGGCGCGGGCCTGCGACGAGGGAGACAAGGAGGACGAGGGCGTCGAGGGCGGCGCAGACGGCCAGGGCGGCGGGCAGGATGCGGCGCCGGTCGTCGCCGTTCGCGAACCGGGGGAGCACGAGGACACCGACGGCTTGGGGGAGCCAGTAGGCGATCTTCGTGACGATCGCGCCGAGCGCGTATTCGCCCGCCTCGCTCGCGGGGAGGGTGTGGCGCGCCAGGACCAGGTCGAGGTTCACCAGCAGGACCAGCGCCAGCATCGCCTGTGCCGCGTGCAGGACGTCGCCCGCGTGCCAGCCCGCTTTCCGCGGTCGCTGCCGTCCACAGAGGAGCCAGCCGCAGAAGATCACCAGGTACGAGCCGATCGCGGTCCCGGCCAGCGCGCCGGTGGCGTCGCCGCCGATCACGAGGCCGATCAGCGATCCGCCGACCTTGCCCGCGCCTTCGAGCGCCATGAGTCCGGCCAGCCGTGCGAACCGGCCGCTGCCCTGCAGCAGACCGTGGAAGAGGCCGAGCAGGGTCAGCGGGCCGAGGGTGACGGCGAGCAGCAGCGCGGGCACCACGGAATCCAGGTGCAGCACGAAGACCAGTACCGGCGCCAGGATCAGGCCGATCGCCGCGACGATCGCGCTCGTCGTGAGGCCGAGTGCCAGGAGTGTTCCCGTGTCCTGAGGCTTGCGCGCGACGCGCAGCGCGACGACGGTCTGCAGGCCCATCGCGGGGACGACGCCGATCACCAGCACCGCCAGCAGCGAGCTCAGCTCACCGAAAGCGCTCGGAGCGAGCAGCCGGGCGGCGACGATGCTCAGCGCGTAGGCGCCGGCGTTGTTGGCCGCCAGCGCGAGGGAGACGAGGATCGCCGCGACACGCTTGTCGGTCCTGGCCTGATCGACCTCGACGTCTACGCTCAAAGGCGTTCTCCTATTACCGGCGAGTAATCAAGGGACCATAACCGCGATCGAGGCGGAAAGGAAAGGCCGTTGGGCGCACGTGGCGAGCGTTCGGTCCTGGCCGCGGTGTCGGCGGGACTGGCGTTGCTGGTGTTCCTGCCGGTGCTCGGACGCGGCTTCGTCCTGAGCTACGACATGGTGTTCGCCCAGCGTCAGTCGCTCGTCCCGGACGCGCTCGGGCTCGGTTCCGCGCTGCCGCGTTCGGTGCCCGCCGACACCGTGATCGCGCTCGTGACCGCGGTGATTCCCGGCGACATTGTCCAGAAGATCGTGCTGTTCCTCGCACTCTTCGGAGCGGCATACGGCGCGGCGCGGCTGGTGCCGACGGAGCAGCTCGGTACGCGGGTCGTCGCCGCCACCGGCTATGCGTGGACGGCCTATTTCGCGGAGCGGTTGTTCATCGGGCACTGGCCGCTCCTGCTCACCTACGCCTGCCTCCCGTGGATCGTGCGCGCCGCGCTTTCCCTGCGCGACAGCGAGCCGAGGGCACTCGCGCGAATGGTGCTGGCCTGCGCCCCCGCGGTGCTCACCCCGCCGGGCGGGATCTTGGCCGCGCTCACCGCGATCGTCGTGGCGGGACCTCGAAAAATCGCCCACACCATCGGTCTCGCCGTCGTGCTCAATCTTCCGTGGCTCGTGCCCACGCTCCTGCATGAAGGCGGCTCGCTGTCCGATCCTGCCGGGGTGGCCGCGTTCAGCGCCCGCGCGGAAAGCTGGGGCCCGGCGATCCTGAGCGTGCTCGGGCTCGGCGGCATCTGGAACGGCGACGTCGTCCCCGGGAGCCGGGGCGCGCCGATGGCCCCGGTGCTCATCCTCGTCATGGTCGCCGTGGCACTGGCCGGACTCCGCCCCCTGGCGCGAAGGTGGGGGACACCGCCGGCGAGAGCGTTGCTGGTGCTGGGAGTTCTCGGTGTCGTGCTCGCCGCGCTCGCGACACTGCCGTTCGGCGAACCCGTGCTGTCCTGGGCGATGGGACACGTTCCCGGCGCGGGGCTGCTGCGGGACGCGCAGAAATGGGTGGCCTGGTGGGCACTTCCCGTCGCGCTCGGATTCGCGCTCGCGGTGGAGGCCGCCGCTTCCCGGCTGCGGACCGGCGCGGCGCGCGTGGCGCTCGTCGTGGCCGCCGCGCTCTTCCCCCTGCTCACCATGCCTGATCTCGCTTGGGGCGGCTGGGGGAAGCTCGAAGCGGTGCGGTACCCGGAGGACTGGAACGCGGTCCACCGGGTGCTCGCGGAAGACGACAGGCCCGGCGACGTCGTCGCGCTGCCGCTGTCCACGTTCCGCAGGTTCGCCTGGAACGACCACCGGACACAGCTGGACCCGGCGCCGAGGGCACTGCCCGAAACCGTCCTCGCCGACGACACGTTGCGGGTCGGCGGCGAGGAGATCTCCGGCGAGGATTCCAGAATGGACCGTGTCCGCGCCGCGAAGTCGCCCGAAGACCTGGCGGCGGCGGGAATCGGCTGGATCCTGGTCGAACACGGGACGCCGGGACGGGTCGACCCGCGGTTGCTCACCGGCGCGGAACCCGTGTGGTCCGGTGACTGGCTCACGCTTTACCGCACTCCCGGTGTGCCCGTCGTGACCGAGACGGGATCACCGATCCCCGTGGTGCTGGCAAACGGAGTAGCGCTGCTCTCGATCGCCGCCGCACTGTTGTGCCTTAAGTTACCGGTGCGTACATTGAGCCGACGCAGGAATTCCCTGCTGCGGAAGGAGTAGGTCTTGGGCACCCTCATCGGCGCGGCCGCCGCCGTCATCATCGGGCTCGCAACGGCCGCGGGCGGGAGTTACGCGCTGACGAACTCCGCCGATCCGGACGCCGCACCCCAGGTGCAGGCGAAGATCAAGGAGCAGTTCAACCCGAACACGGGCCCCGAGAACGTCATTTACGGCAACCGCTGAGCCGGTGTCCCAGTTCGCCTCCGACCACGCGCAGCGCGTCGTCGGGCTCTACGGCGACCCCACCGTTTCCTGGAGCATCCTCCTGGAAGCGAAGCTGTCTTCGGTACTGACGCCGGAAAAAGCGCGGATGCGGCTGGCGGTCGCGGTCGAGGAGCGGCCCTGGCTCGGGGCCGCTCCCGGCATCGAAGCGGTTCCCGGCGAAGAACTCCCGGTGATCCGGGATCGTTTCGCCGAGGCGCCGTACGAACGCGGTGCGCCGCTGCTCCGCGTCGCTGTCGGCACCGACGAACCCGTCGTGCTGATCGCCGCGCATCACGGCGCGCTCGACGGCCTCGGCCTGCTCGCCGTCCTCGGACTCGCCCTCGACGTCCCGATCTCGTCCGCCGCCAAGGGAATCGGCGCGCGGACGGCGGATCGGTCGTTCCTCACCTCGGCCGTCCAGAGAGTCGCTGAAGCGGTTTTCGCGCCTCCGGCGAGGATTACCCCGGAAAGGGCCGAAAGTGGCCCAGGGGACGTGTTCAGCGCCAGGATCCTCCCTCGCTCACGTCTCGGGTCCTCGGCTTTCGCGGCGGCGGCCGCCGACCTGACCGAGACGTGGAATACCCGGCACGGCGAGAAAACCGCCAGGGTGGTGGCCGCGGTCGGAGCGTCATGGCGAGGCGGCGCCGCGCCCGAACCCGAGCACGACAGCGCCTTCTTCCGCTTGCGGCTCGGCAAGAAGCCGGTCGCGGCCGAAGTGGGCGCGCTGCTGGCCGCCCAGCCGCCGGAACCCGATTTTCCAGCCCGCAGCAGCAGGATCGCCCGGCTGGGCACCCGGCTGCTGGCGAGCAGGCTCGGCTCGACCTACCTGGTTTCCAACCTCGGCATCGTTTCGGCGGCCGACGCGGTCACCTCGATCGCGTTCTACCCGGCGGCCAGCGGCCGCTCAGGCGTGGCGTTCGGCGCGGCGACCATCGGGGACACGAGCACCGTCACCGTGCGCGCACGCCGCAAGGACTTCGACGACGCCGCCACGGCCGGGCTGGCCGACGGGATCGTCGAAGCCTTGCGGCGTCAGGACCCTGGGATGGGGGATGGCCACCCCGGCCACGTCGCGCACGAGTGATTCGAAGCGGTTCACGCTGTGTTCCCAGTCGAACAGGCCGGCCCAGGTGACACCCGCCTTGCCCATCTCGTTCCGGCGCGCCCGGTCGGCGAGCAGTCCGTCCACCTTCGCGGTGAAATCGCCGAAGTCGTCGGCCAGCAGCCCGGTCTTGCCCTCCACGATGGATTCGGCCACCCCGCCCGCCGCCCGGTAGGCCACCGACGGCACGCCGTGCGCGGCGGCCTCCATGATGACGATGCCCCAGCCCTCCTTGACCGACGGGCACAGGTGCAGCCAGGACCGTTCCAGGATCTCGTGTTTCGCGGCCTCGTCCACCCAGCCGTGCAACCGCACGCGATCCTCGACACCGCGGTCACGGGCGTGCTCGCGCAGGACCTCTTCCCACGGCCCCTGTCCGACGACTTCGAGCCGCAGCGTCGGCCAGCGCCGCGCCAGTTCCGCGACGACGTCGATCGCGTGCTCGATCCGCTTGTGCGGCACCAGCCTGCTGACCGCGACCAGCGTCGGTTCCTTCTCCCGGACGGCCTTGCCGCGCGGGGGAGCGTCCAAACCGTTGGGCACCACGGTGACCCGGGATCCTTCGATGCCGAGGCCCGCGAGTTCGCCCTTGGTGATCTCGGAAACCGTGACGTAGCGGCAGTGCCGGAACAGCCACGGCGCGAGCCGGGACTCGATCCACCAGCCGATCCGGCCCACTGTCTCGCCGAGCGCGCTGATCCACTGTTCCTTGTGGACGTGGTGCACGAGCACGAGGACCGGGCAGCCCGCCACCAGCCTGGCGAAGAACGGCATCCCGTTCTGGACGTCGACCACGAGGTCCGCGTGCGCCTTCCGGATCGCCCGCAGCGCGTGGAGGTAGACGCCGAACTTGTTGCCACGGCGGCGATAGCGGACGCCGTCGCGCCACTCCCCGGCGTTCGCGCCCGGATAGGCCGCGCACTGGATCTCCACCCGGTACCCGGCCTTGGCGAGTCCCTCGGCCATCCGCTCGACGTACCTTTCGGAGCCGCCGCCTTCCGGATGGCCGGTGTCGCGCCAGTTGACGAGCAGCACACGTGGCCGTTCCATCGTGGTTCTCCCAACCTGTTAGCGACAATGCTAGGTTACCGGTGCGTACACGGTAGATGAATCATTCTCGGAAAGCGATGGTTCGATGGTCGGTAATCGGTCAGTGACACTCTCGGTGATGCCGCATCGCGCCACTTTGCGCAGATCCGTGACCTTGTTCCGTACTTTTCTCACCGAGCAGACCGATCCGGACGGTTTCTACTCGGTGCTCGCCGAGGACTCCGTCAGGCAATTGGCCCAGCACACTCCGTTGAACGGCCGCACCATCGCCGACGTCGGCGGCGGACCAGGCTATTTCTCGGACGCCTTCCGTGCCGCCGGCGCCACGTATCTCGGGATAGATCCCGACGTCGGCGAGCTGACGGCGCGGGGAGAGGCCGGTGAGAACATGGTCCGGGGCAGCGGGACGGAACTGCCGGTGCGCACCGGATCCGTGGACATCTGCTATTCCTCGAACGTGCTCGAACACGTTTCCGAACCCGAGGTCATGCTCGCCGAGATGTGCCGGGTGACCAAACCCGGCGGGACGGTTTTCGCCTCGTTCACGCCGTGGTATTCACCGTGGGGCGGTCACGAGACGGCGCCATGGCATTTCCTGGGTGGCTCCTACGCCCGGCGGCGTTATCTCGAAAAGAACGGGAAGGAGCCGAAGAACAAATTCGGGGAGAGCCTTTTCGCCTTTTCGGCCGGCGCGGCCATCCGGTGGGGGAAGGCCACGCCGCTCGCCGATCTCCAGGAGGTCTATCCGCGTTACCACCCCTCCTGGGCCCAGTGGATCGTGCGGGTTCCCGGCGTCCGGGAAGTCGCGTCGTGGAACTTGGTGATGGTGCTGCGCAAGCGCTAGTTGTTGCCAGTGCTAGTGGCGCGAAGGTGCGGGGCGGCGCTTCACCAGAAGGAAGACCCCGAGCGCGAGGAAGGCCGCCCCGCCGATCCCGAGCACGATCGGCCCGGTGCTCCCGATGAAGTCCAGCTTGCCCTTGTTCTCGCCGACCTGCTTGACCATCGCCTCGACGGTCGCCTCGGTGAAGGTCAGCTTGCCGTCGAAGACCACCGTGGGTGTGGGATTCGCGGCCGACCGGAGTTCCTGGTGCGACCGCTGTTCCTGCTTCACCTGGATCCCGGTCACCGGCTCGATCCAGCTGGTGACGGTGCCCTGGTAGAACTGCCCCGCCTCGACGGAGTCCCCGGTGGCGCCGATGAGCGAGCCGGGCACCTTCTTCGTCGAGATCTTCGTGTCGGGGATCTCCTGGACGAACTTGTAGACCTCGACGCCCTTGATGTCTTCGACGCCCTTGAACCGGGCCTGGACGGCGCGGCCGGTGTTGTCGTCGTAGACCTGGTAGTCCTTCTGCTCGGTGTCGAAGGGGAACTTGAAGTTCAGGCCGGGCTGCGGCTTGTACTCCTGGATCTCCTCGGGCTTCTCGTTCTCCTTCGCGGCCTTCTCCTTGAGCTTCGTGACGAAGCTTGAGTTGCGGGAGCACTTCGACTCCTGGTCGCCGCCCGGTGGCACGTAGCCCTCCGCTGTGCGGCGGTCGAAGCAGACCTGCCGTTTGCTCGCGCTGACCACGGTCTGGTCGCTGGTGTCGACGACCGAGACGGCCAGCAGCCACACCGCGACGTCCGTGCCCTCCCGCATCTCCGGCGGCGCGAAGTTCGCGATCACCCGGGCGGTCGCCTTCAGCTTGGCGTCGTCACGGATCTCGGTGACGGTCTTGCCGTCCTCGGTCTTCACCGCGAGCACCTTGGACGCGGTGCCTTCGAGGACCGACGTCGATTCCTGGTTCAGTGGCACTTTGGCGAGTTCGGGCTTCACGTAGGTCGGCAGCAACACCGCGCCGGCGATGGCGAACACCCCTAGTGCCAAGAAGATCAGGCTCAACGCACGTCGCAACGGTCCTCCTGGTGAGACCACGGAAAATCCACATTACCCATCGGTAATCGGTCGCCAGATAGTGGCTGGTGGACCGGTCAGCGTCAAAGGTGTGACCGACGGTCATAGGTACGCCGCAGGGCCGGAAGGCGGTACGGGTGCCGCCATTCGGCGCAGGCAGCCAAACATGTTTGTTCCCGGGAACAACGTGAGCGGGACCACCATCGGACGACTTCCGGTGCGTGGAAAGGAACTCTGTGCCGCAAGACCCGAACGATCCCCGCGCCCTGGACATCGGCGCGTACTCGGACTCCATCACCGACGTCGAACTCCGCGACGCTGTCGCGGACGTCGCCGCGTTGCTTTCGTTGCACGGCAACGTGATCCGCGACCTCGACGCCAGGAGATCACGGTGGCGTCCCGGACGGCGGTCCCCGCATCCGGACATCGTGCTGTCCGCGGCCGGGCGCCGTCCACAGTGGACGAGGTCCGCGAATCCCGAGGTGACCCTGCCGGTCGCCACGACCTCGCGCGGCCGCACGCTCGCGGTACGGCTCACCGCGCGGCCCGGTCTCGGGCACACGCTGCTGGACCTCGCGAGGATCATCGACGCCGACATGGCGCCGGACAGGCGCTAGCGCGCGTCGTCCGCCAGCCGGACCGCCTCCAGCGCGACGTAGAGCTCGCCGACGTCGACCGGGTCGGACAGGTCGCGCCTGGTCAGTTCCTGCACCCGGCGCAGCCGGTAACGGACCGTGTTCGGGTGGACGATCAGCCTGTCCGCGGCCTCCTTCGCCGAGCCGTGCCCGGCGAACCACGCGACCAGCGTGTCGAGCAGGACGTGCCGTTCGGCCTGGGGGAGCACCAGGATCCCGGTGAGCACCGAGCGCACGACGTCCCGCGACATCGCGGGCGCGCTCGCGACCAGCGTGGTGACCGGCGAGTCGCCGAAGACGGCGACGCCGGTGGTGCCGGTGGACAGCGACCGGCGGGCGATCCGGGCCCGGTGCACCGCGTCCGGCACTTCGAGGAAGCCGTTGAACGGCCTGCTCATCCCCACCGCCAGCGGCAGGGCGCCCAGTACGTCGCGCAGCCGCCGGACGTCCTCGACGCGGTCGATCACGACCAGCCCGGTTTCGGCACCCGGCCGCCACGCCGACTTCCAGCGCCGCGCCCGCAGCAGTGCCTCGACGCCGGGGCGCTCCTTCGGTTCGACGGCTTCGGTCACGACGGCGACGAACGTGCCCGCGGCCGGGAGATCGAGTTCCTTCGCGGCGTTCTCGAGCTCGGCCTGGGTGGCGAACCGGCCCTGCAGCAGCCCGTCGAGCAGGGCGAGCTTCTCGTGGGAAAGTTCGGCGGCGACCTCGCTGTACGCGGTGGTCAGCGCGTCGGAGTAGAGATCGATGGTCTTCCACACGTTGGAGTTGATCTCCACCGTGCGGGCGGGGTTGATGAAGCCGGGGCCCGCCAGTTCCAGCAGGCGCTCGTAGACGAAGATGCCGCCGATGCGGAACGCGCGGAGCACGGACGGCAGCGGGATACCCTGCCGGGCCTGCGCCAGACCGGTCTTGCGGGCCGCGTCGAGCGGGAGCCCCCGGCCCTCCACGAGCGCCGTCAGCGCCCGCTCGAGATTCGCGCGGCAGACCTTGCGCAGCTCGTCCGGCGCGGTGCTGTCCACCTGGTGGTAGAACTCGTCCTCGTCGCTGAGCAGCCGGGCGAGGCGGTCGCTGAACTCGGGCAGCCGGGTGAGCATCGCCTGCATGAGCACACGCTGCTCCCGGGGTGCGGGAGTAGCGAGAGCCTCGGTGCCCATCCGTCAACTCTAACCCGACGGAGTGGCCGATTTTTATCACGATGCGACGAAAGGGCTGTTTCCGGTGCTGGGCGCGCCTGACAAGAAGGAACGCCGCCGGACGAAGACCTCTTCGTCCGGCGGCGCCCCCAGGTGGCCCGGGTGATCAGTGGTTGATCTTGAACCAGGGCTGCGACCAGCCGAGATAGGTGTAGTTCCACTTGCTCTTGATCTGCGCGATCGTGGTCTCGGTGAAGCTGCCGGGGCCGTTGATGTCGTTCGACAGGAACTTGCCGTCGCCGATGGAGATCATCGTGTGCCCGGTGCCGCCGTTGCTGAAGAAGGCGAGCCCGCCCGCGGGGACCTGGGTGTCACCCGGGTGCTTGTACGAACCCGGGAGCTGGGTCCAGTGGACGTAGGCCGTCTCCGAGCCGCTCGCGGTCCAGCCGTAGGCCCACGAGTTGATCCGGTCGCACCAGCGGTAGTAGTCCGGGTCGTTGTTGGTGTGCACGTGTGCCTTGGCCCACGCGACGGCTTGCGCGCAGGTCCTCGGGTTGCCGGTGCCCGCGGTCGAGCAGGAGAGGGTGCTGCCCGCGCAGTTCGGGGCGACCCGGCCGTCCGAACCGGTGTAGACGTAGGCGTCGCTGATGTAACCGCCCTTGGACGGCACGTAGTCCCAGATGTCGGTGGTGCCGTACTTCCCGGTCACCGTCGAGCCGTTCGTCTGGCAGTCGATGGTGACGGCGGTGCCGCTCGCGACCGTGCCGACCGCGCTCCCGCCCGTGCTCGGGGTCGACCGGACGGTCACGGCGACGCCGGAGTCGGTGTTCACCGTGCCCGTCGCCGCCAGCGCCTCGCCCGCTCCGCCGAGCATGATCGCCCCGGCCATCGCGATCGCGCTCATGGCGCCGCCGACGATCCTCGATCGGATCTTCATTGCTGTCCTCCAGTGGTTTCCCCAGATAGGTGGACAGGATGCAAGATCCCCGTACAAGTGGCGTACAAGAAACGACGGTCCGAAGTGGACGGTTCTATACCGGGACGAGCTCCGGTACTGCCACCTCTTCGAGTTCCGGGACAGCTGGCGCGTAACGGGCATTCCGCTCGGTGAGCAGGGCGCGCAACCTGGTCAGCGCCCGGTACTGGGCCGCGCGGACCGCGCCGGCGCTCGGCAGGCCGAGGCGTTCGGCCGTCTCCTCGGCCGAAAGGCCGAACACGAACCGGAGGGCGAGGACCTGCCGGTGCGGCATCGGCAACCTGGCCAGCAGGACGCCGGCCTGCATCCGGTGCTCCAGCCGTTCGATCTCGTCCGGGTCACGGCGGATCCACCGGGTCAAGCCGTCGTCGATCTCCGCGACGGCGGCGACCGGTTCGCGAGCGCGGCGCCGGTGGAAATCGGCCACCTTGTGCCCGGCGATCCCGAAGGCGAAGGCGAGGAACCCGTCCGGGCGGTACCGGTAGCGGGGCAAAGCGATCAAGACGGCCTGAAGCACCTCCTGCGCGCAGTCCTGTGCGTCGCAGGCGCCCGTTCCGGTGCTCCCGAGCCTCCGGGCGCAGTAGTGGAACACGTGCGGGGAAAGGAAACGGGCCAACTCCCGGACCGCGTCCGGATCACCCGCGACGGCCGCCCGGACCAGCCTGCTCTCCGGGTTGGGCAGCAGCCCCGCCGTGGCGGCCGCTCGGGAGTCCGCGGGTATCGTCGAGGGCGCTACCTCGTCCAAGTCTGCACTCCTGGTTCAGGGGAACTGGTCACCAAGGTGCGCCCGTCATCGGGGACTGGGACTTCGTGCGCGGTTGTCCAGCCTGCCGCGCCGCGCTGGGGTTGTCCACATGTTCGGCGGGAAGTCATCCGAACCGCGCAATGTCTACTGTGGACGCTGGGGCTGCGATCCCTTGAGGCAGGAAAGCACCGGGGGATAGGCCGTGGTGTCGGTGCTGAGGAAGTCCGATGTCCAGACCAGGCAGTGCGCGAGCACCCGGATCCGGCGGTCGAGGTCGGCGTTTGCGCAGGCCGCCCCGATCTGGTCGGCGCAGGTGTCCCGATCGTCGCGGACGCTGGCGGCGATGGCGCGGACGATCGCGGCCACGCCCGGGTCCAGTTTGTCGGGCCGGACGGTCAGGCCCGCGGGATCCCGCAAGCGCAAGGTGAACGGTTCACGGATCCGCAGCGAACGACGGCGATCCTTGGCGGCAAGGGAGAAGGTGTCGACCAGCCGCCCGACGACGTCGCCGAGCGCCGGTCCTTCCCGGGTGGGCGAGGCGGTGGACACCAGGGCGGCGGCGAGCCGGTCGGCCTCGCCGGATCTGGTGAGGGAAAGGAGATCGCGGGCGACGGTGTGCGCGCGTCTGGGACTGGGTTTCATGTCGGGGCCCCTCGTTTGTCCTGCCGACAACCGATACCCCGCGGGAAGGAGGCTAAACATGAAGGTATGTCGGATTGGGGCGGCCGGGGGCGCGGATTGCGCCGTTCGGCCCAGTCCGGGGGCGATCGGACGGTTCTGTAACGGCGAGCGACCGGGGGACGACGCCTGGTAGGACCGGTCGTCGGACGGGCGGAGGGGCATGCTGTCGAGTCTTCTCCCGGGACTGCGGGAACTCCGGGCGCCGCTCGCCGCGGGCTACGTCTGGCTTCTCGGGCTCTGGCTCGTCTTCCGGCCCGGCCTGCCCCCGCCCGGTCAGGCGTCCGGCGTCTACCGGGACCTGCTGGATCTGGGTTCCTGGTCGGGCAAGGCCGCGGTCTTCGCGGCCGCCACGTTCGCCGCGTATCTCCTCGGGACGATGTCCCTTGCTATCACCCATTGGCTCGACACGATCGTGACCCCGTTGTTCCGCCGGTCGAAACTCCAGGGAATCGCCTGGCTGGAGCCGAAATACCGGGGCAGGCGGCTGATCCTGCGCGCGCTGCGGGACGCCGTGCTCAACAAGCTGTCGGACCGGTTCCTCACCGACGAGGCCTTCCGCGACAAGGTGCTGTCCCACGTCAGCGGGCTTCAGGATTTCGCGCGGCGGGCAGGACAGGAACTGCCGGAGATCGTCGCCGGGGTGCGCGGTGGCGACCACCGGCGACGGGCCATGGACGACTACCTCCACCGCTGGCACCTCCTCGGCACCGTCGTCCGGCTCGACGCCTACGTCGAATCGGCCAAGGAGGATCTGGACTACGTCGGGCCGCGGCTGCTCGGAAGAGAGGACCAGCTCTACGGCGAATACGACCGGCAGAACGCCGAAGGATCGTTGCGCATCGGTCTTTTCCTGCCGCTCGCATTCCTCGTCGCCGTCCTCGCCCTGCGGGTGAGCCCCTGGTGCCTGCCCGCCCTGATCGTGCCCGTGACACTGCTCTATCTCGGCTCGTCGTCGTGGGCGGCGGCCGAGCAGAACCTTGCCGTGGCGCTCGCCGCGGAACGGGTCGAAAGCCCGACGCTGGAACTGCTCAAGTCGGCCGACGTCGAGTTCGTTCCCTTCGAGTTGCTGGTGCTGGGGCGGGTGGTGCCGGGTTATTCCGCCGGTTACCCGAACGCCCGCGCGCCCAGGGAAACGCAAGGACGCATCGCGACCGTCGCACCGAGCAAGTCCATGCCGAAACCCAAGTTCTAGCGCGTCAGCCTGATAACGACCTGGCTACCTGGCAGGGCCACTCAGGTGGAGTCGCGCTTCGAACGACTGATCGGGTCCACAGCGTGCGGCAGCCTACCCATTGAGGAGAGAACCGAAAAGGAGTGGGGAATGACAAACACCGTTGAAGAACTTACCGGCCAGGGACTCATCCCCGGTGAGCTGTTCGGGCGGCTCGTGAATCGTATCGCCAAAGAACACGGCATGCCGCGTGAGTTCGCGGCCCGGATCATGGATCAAGCGCTGGCCTTCCTTCGCGCGTGCGGCGAACGTCACCGCGCGCCGCTCGGGCCGTCGGAACTCGTGGACATCGGATGGCACACCTTCATCCTCTACACCCGTGAATACGCGTCTTTCTGTGAACGGGTGGCGGGAGGATTCATCCACCACACCCCCAACGACGACGGCATGAGTGGGACGGACCCGGAAAAGCTGATCGCCCGGACCACCGAGGCTATTCGCTCTCTCGGGTTCGCGGTCGACGACGAGCTTTGGTTGACTTTCATGGTCAAGTGCAGCGATGGCGACGATGGTTGCCGGGCATCGGGCAAAGACGGCAACGAGAACACCGACACCAACGGCAAGTAGTACCAAGGACAGGACAACAGGTGAAGAAGTACGGCTGGGACGAGTTACCGGAACCCGTTCGGGAAGCCCTCCGGAATCGTGTCGGCGACATCGACAGGGTCGGTGAGATCGAGGTCGGCCAGAGCAGCAACTTCGCCGCCGTGTTCTATCGCGACGGAGCGGCCCCCTTGTTCGTCAAGGGTGTCGAGGGTGTGTCGCCCGCGATGCGCTGGCTTCGGAACGAGGCCGAACTCGGCACGCTGGTATCCGGCATCGCCCCGGCCGTGCACTTCGCCGCCGACATCGAGGACTGGCTGCTCGTCGGCTTCGAATACGTCGACGGCCGACGAGCCCGGCTCCAACCGGGCTCGTCGGATCTCACGCGAGTCGCCGAGACGGTCAACCGCATCGGCGATATCAAAGCGCCCGGACTCAAGCCCCTGGAACAGCGCTGGAAGTCCGCTTGGTGGCCCAAGCTCGCCCAGGAGCGGCCAGAGATCGTCGGCGACTGGGACATCGACGAGCTGACGGCATGGGAGCAGAAGGCTCCGGAGCTCACGGCCGGACACTCCTTGCTGCATACAGATCTTCATGCCGACCAGTTCCTCGTCCCGGCGACCGGAGACATCCGTGCCATCGACTGGGGCTGGCCCGCTCAAGGTGCGGCCTGGGTCGATCCGGCCTTCATGGTGATCCGCCTCATCGGTGACGGCCATCAGGCGATGGACGCCGAGACCTGGGCGAAGACGAGCACGCGCTGGAGCGAGGCCACCGAGGAGGAGGTCACCGCGTTCGCCGTGTACGTCGCAGGGCTCTGGAGCTACAAGGCCGCTACCACCACCAGGCTGGCACAGATCGCACGTGACTATGCCGGCTGGCGCCTGCGTCGGCCGCTCTGATTCGCCCGCCCCAAGTTCTAGCGCGTCAGCAGTTCCCGCAGTGCCTTCACCACCTCCGACGGTGACTCTTCGGCCATGAAGTGGCCCGTGGTGACCGTCCGGTGGTCCAGGTCCGTCGCCCACGCCTCCCAGAGCGCGACGGCGTCGTAGCCGAGCGCGGCGCCCCAGTCCTGCTGGAGCACGGTGAGCGGCATGGCGAGCCGGTTGCCCGCTTCGCGATCCGCGGTGTCGTGCTCGACGTCGATCGTCGCCGACGCGCGATAGTCGGCGACGATCGAGGTCACCGCGTTCCGTGACGCCTCCAGATACGCGGCCCGGACGTCGGCCGGGATCGCGTCGCCCGGCCGCGTCCACGCGTCGAGGAAGTGGCCGAAGAACGCGTCGGGCGCGGCGCTGATCAGCTGTTCCGGCAGGCCGGGCGGCTGAGCCATCAGGTAGAGGTGAAAGCCGACCGCGGCGCGGGTGCCGTGCAGCACGTCCCACATGTCCAGGGTCGGCAGCACGTCGAGGATCGCGAGGTGGCTCACCTCGTCCGGGTGGTCGAGCCCGGCCCGCAGGGCCACCAGCGCGCCCCGGTCGTGCCCGGCGAGGGCGAACCGGTCGTGGCCGAAGGCCTTCGCGACGGCGACGACGTCGGCCGCCATCGAGCGCTTCGAGTAGGTCTCGCCGGTGTCGGCCGGCTTGTCGCTTTCGCCGTATCCTCGCAGGTCAGGGCAGAGGACGGTGTGGTCTGCCGCCAGATCCGCCGCCACGTGCCGCCACATGAGGTGGGTCTGGGGGAAACCGTGCAGCAGCACGATCGGGCTGCCCGTCCCGGCGACGGCGACGTCGAGTGTCACGTCGTCGGCCACGGGGACGCGCTGGTAGTCGAATCCGGTGATGCGCATGAGTGCCTTCCTGGTCGTTTCCGTCGACCACGAGCGTCCCGGGCCCGAATCAGCACCCGGTCAGCGACGACCGAGCGGCCGGGGCACGATGATCACCGTCGGTGAACGAGGAGGTGGCGATGCGGTTCGGGGTGCTCGGCCCGCTCGTGGCCGAGGACGCGCGGGGCGACGTCGGGCTCAACGGCCCGCGGCACCGGGCGGTGCTGGCGAGGCTGCTGATCGCCCGCGGCCGGGTCGTGCCGGTGGAACGCCTGGTCGACGACCTGTGGGAGCGTCCGCCCGAAGGCGCTGTCGGCGCTGTCCAGACGTTCGTCGGCGCCTTGCGCCGCGCGCTGGAGCCGGACCGCGCGCCCCGTGAGCCGGCGCGGCTGCTCGTCACGGTCGACCGCGGCTACGCCCTGCGGGCGGATTCCGTCGACGCCTGGGATTTCGAGGCCGCTGTCACCACGGCCCGCGAACTGGTCGACGCCCATCGCGCGGACGCCGCACTGTCGCAAGTGGACACCGCGCTCGCGCTTTGGCGCGGGCCCGCGTATGCCGGGTTCGCCGACGAGGGCTGGGCCCGCGGCGAGGTCTCCCGGCTGACCGAACTCCGGCTGCTGGCGGAGGAACTCCGCGCCGAGGCCCTCCTCGCGCTCGGGAGGGCCGCCGAGGCGATCCCCGAGCTGGAGTCACGGGTTCGCGAAAACCCGTTGCGGGAAAACGGTTCCCGGTTGCTCGCGCTGGCGCTCTACCGATCCGGGCGGCAGAGTGACGCGCTGGCCGTGCTGCGCACCACGCGCGCGCTGCTCGCCGACGAACTCGGCCTCGATCCGGGCGCGGGCCTGCGTGACCTGGAAGCCGGCATCCTGGCGCAGGCGCCCCGGCTGGCGCCGCCCGTGCCCAAGATCGCCGAGCGGCCGCTGATCGGCCGCGCCGCGGAGCTGGCGAGGCTCGACGAAGCCGCGACACGGTCGAGGCTGGTGCTCATCTCGGGAGACGCCGGGGTCGGGAAGACCGCGCTCGCCGAAGCGTTCTCCGCTCGCCTGGCCGCGCAGGGCTGGGCCACGGCCTGGGGGAGCAATCCCGACGACGAGGGCCTGCCACCCGCCTACGCGTGGAGCCGGATCCTGACCACGCTCGCCGACGCCGGGTACGGCGCCGCGCCGACGGCGAGTCCGGTGACCGGGGATCCCATGACCGCGCGACGGCGATGGCATCGCGCGGTCGCGTCCTCTCTGGCCGGCGCCGCGCCTCTGCTGCTCGTCCTCGACGACCTGCACTGGGCGGGTGAGGAGACACTGGCGTTGCTGACGTCGGTACTCGCCGAGCCGGTGCTGATCGTCGCGACCTATCGCGGGAGCGATCCGTCCGCCCGCTTGACGGAATTCCTCGGCCGGGCCGCGCGTGTGGAGCCGACACGGATCTACCTCGGTGGCCTGCCCGAGACCGACGTCGCCGGACTGGTCCGCGTCACGACCGGGGAGGAGATCGATCCGGAAACCGCCGCCGCGATCCACCGGCGCAGCGGCGGGAACGCCTTCTTCGTCCGAGAACTCGCCCGCCTGCTGGCCTCCGAAGGCCCAGCCGCCCTGGACGCTGTTCCACCGGGAGTCCGCGACGTCGTCCGGCACCGGGTGGAGGCGTTGCCGGATACCGCCCGTGAGGTGGTGCGCCGGGCCGCGGTGATCGGCACGGACGTCGATCTCCGCCTGCTCGAAGCCCTGTCGGGGAAAACCGCGCTCGACGCGACCGAAATCGCGGTCCAGCACGGATTCCTGACCGAAACGGGGCCGCATCGGTTCCGGTTCTCGCACGCTCTCGTCCGGGACACGCTCTACCACGATCTTTCCCGGTCCCGCTGTGCCCGCGAGCACGGCAGGATCGCCGAAGCGCTGGAGAGCCTTCGCCCGGACGACGTCGATGCCTTGGCACATCATTACGTGCTGTCCGAGGAACACGCGGGACGCGCCGCGCACTACGCGAAAGCCGCCGCGGAAAAGGCTGAAAGCCGTTTCGCGCAGGCGGAAGCGGCGAGACTCTGGGACGCCGCGCTCACCGCGTACGACCGCTCCGGTGCCACCGACGCGGCGGAGCGCCTGGAGCTGATCATGGGCAAGGCCCGCGCGTCGGCCGTGTCCGGCGGCCTCGGCCAGTCCCGGCGGCATCGGGCCGAAGCGCTGGAACTGGCGGAAAAGCTCGACGATCCGCTCCTGACCGCGCGCGTGATCGGCGCCTTCGACATCCCCGCCATCTGGACCGAAAGCGACGATCCCGCACTGGCATCCCGGATCGCGGCCGCCGTCGAACGGACCCTCGCCGCGTTGCCCGAGGAACGGACGGCGGAGCGTTGCCGTCTGCTGGCCACGCTCGCCGTCGAACTGCGGAACGCGGGCGGGCGACGAGCGCGTGAGGCCGCGCGAGAAGCCGAGACGCTCGCACGGCGGCTCGACGACCCGGCGCTGCTGGCCTTCGCGCTCAACGCCCGGTTCCTGCAGTCCTTCGATCGCGCCGGGCTCGCGTCCCGGCGGGCCGGGATCGGCGCGGAACTGGTCGATCTCGCCTCGCGGCACCGGCTGGTGACGTTCGAGGTGCTCGGACATCTCGTGCTGGTCCAGGCGAAGAGCGCGCTCGCGGATTTCGCGGCCGCGGACCGGCATGCCGAGTCAGCGGACGAACTCGGGGAGAAGTACGGCCTTCCGCTCGTCGCCGTGTTCACCCGGTGGTATCGCGCGATGCGGACCGCGACGACCGGTCCCGGCGGGGAAGCCGCCTATCGCGCCGCGGCCGCCGGGCTCGCCGGAACGGCCATGTCCGGAGTGGACAACGGGATCCTCGCCCTCGCCCTGTTCTGCGACCGGATTCAGCGAGGCTTGCCGCGAGAAGCGACCGAAGAGAGCTACGGCGCCTACGAAAGCTGGTGCCGCCCGGTGCACCCGATCCCGGATTCGCCCCGGGACCTGTTGTACGAGGCCCGCACCTGCCTGCACGCCGTCGTCGCGATCGAAACCGGTGACCGGACGCTGATGGACCGCCTGTACGCCGAACTCCTGCCCGCTGCCGAAGAGATCGCCGGAGCCGGGAGCGGGATGCTCACCCTCCGCCCGGTCGCCCGCTACCTCGGTGACCTCGCCACCGCCCTGGGCCGCCACGACGCGGCCGCCGCGCACTACCGGCAGGCGCACGCCATCGCGGTCGAAGCCGGTTCACCGCACTGGGGCTAGCTCACTGCTCCCGCATGGCGCGGCGGATCTCGGCCAGTTTGTCCTTGGCCGCCTTGTCCCGGTCGGCGATCTTCTTGTCCAGCGACGCCACGTCTTCCTTGCCGCCCAAGCCCGCGAGTTCGGTCGAGCCCAGCGAGGTCGTGTACCGCTGCTCGATCCGGTCACGCACGTGGTCGAACGAGGGCACCCCCGACTCGCTGTAGTCCGGGTCCGGAACCTCGACCGGCGGGGCCGGGGACTCTTCGACGATTTCGGCGTCGAGGATTTCCGGCTTCTTCTCCGGACTGTTCTCACTCATGGTCGCTCCGTCCTTGCCGCCAGGGTACGGCTTCCGTCATCAAACCGAGCATGCCCGAGACGAGGCGCATCTGCTCGACCGTGCGGATGTCGGCCTCGACCAGCCGCGGCGAGCAGACCACGACGGCGAGCGCCTGCGCCCGCGAGAGCGCCACGTTGAGCCGGTTGCGGGAGAGCAGGAAGTCCAGGCCGCGCGGCAGGTCGACCGCCGACGACGAGGTCATGGTGGTGATCACCACCGGCGCCTCCTGCCCTTGGAACCGGTCCACGGTGCCGACCCGCACGCCGGGGTGCCCGGCCTGCTCCAGCGCGCGGGCCACGACGCGGGCCTGCAGGTTGTAGGGGGCCACGACCAGGATGTCCTCGTCGCCGAGCGGCCGGGGCTCGCCGTGGTCGGTCCAGGTGCGGCCGTGGAGTTCGGCGACGAGAGCGGTGACCGCCTCGGCCTCCTCGACCGATCGCGTCGTGTTGCCGTGGTGGTCGACCTCGGCGAGGTACAGGCCCGCGTCGACCCCGTCGATCGCCCGCTCGGCCGCGGAGGGATGCGAGTGCAGGCGGCCCGCGTAGGACAGCCGTGACACCGGTGAACAGACGGCCGGGTGCATCCGGCGGGTCTCGTCGAGGAAATAGCCGAGTTCGGCCGGGATGATGTCGGCCTCGCCGATCAGATGCCCCAGCGCGGAGGCTTCGGCGCCCGCGGGATGCGTGCCCTGCACGACCTGTGGCAACTGCTGCGGATCGCCCAGCAGCAGGAGGTTCTTGGCGCACATCGACACCGCGAGCGCGTCGGCGAGGGCGAACTGGCCCGCCTCGTCGATGATCAGCAGGTCGAACGGCTCTTCCCGGATCGCGGCGTTCGCGAACGTCCACGCGGTGCCGCCGACCAGATGGCCGGTGTCGTGTTCCTCGCGCCATTTCACCAGCGCGGGATTGGTCTTCGGCTGCTCCCACGGCGCGGCCGGATCCGGGGTCCGCTTGGCGCGTTTGGCGCACGGCAGATCCGGCGCGTTCTTCAGCGCGGCGGACAGCACGTTCTCCACGGCCTTGTGGCTGGTCGAGGTGACGGCGATCGTCTTGCCCGCGCGGACGAGCTTCGCGATCAGCCTGCCCGCGAGATAGGTCTTGCCCGCGCCGGGCGGGCCCTGGACCGCGAGCGCGGAGCCGTCGAGCGCCTCGACGGCCTCGATCACCGTGTTGACCAGGTCGGGACCCGGTTCCGGCAGGGTCGCGTCGTCACGCAGCCGGGGCGTCGTGCGCCGGAGCAGGTCGACACCGGGGTGAGCGGGCAGCGTCGGGAGCGCGTCGACGACCAGCCGGGCGAGGTCCGCGACCGCGTCGTCCTTGGGGGAGGGCCGCACCGGGCTCCCGGGCAGCACCGCGACGGGCCGGTCGGCGCTGGTCTCGTCGGGCTGGCAGCTTTCCTCGAGGGTCAGTTCGACGGCGGTGGCCGAGACGACCTTGGCGTCCCGCGCGGCGGCTCCGTAGCGCAGGCGGACGTCGTCGCCGGGAGCGAAGGGATGCGGCCGGTCCGGGTCGCAGCGAAGCGTCAGCGACCGCTTCGCCTTGCGGACGCGGCCCGAAGGCGGCACCCATTCCCCGGCCTCCATGGTCACCGGGACGGCGCAGGCGTTGTCGGTTTCCAGATCGCCGAGCGGGGCGGCCAGCTGGCGGAAGTACTCCCACCACGCCGGATTCGTCTCGCGGCGGTGGTAGCCGACGGACGCGGCCAGCAAGGCGCGAGCGCGGTCCTCGCCGGTGAACTCGGCCGGATCGTCGGGCAGCCCGTCCAGCAGCGGGTCGACCAGCGCGGCCAGCTGCGCGGCGCGTTCGGCGCGTTTCTGCGCGGCGACGTCCTCTTCGGTCTGGCGGAGCAGAGCGTCCACATCGGACTCTTCGGGTGGCTCGGCGAGCGCGATCCCTTCCTTCACGCGGATCTTGTGGAGGAACTCGAACAGCCGGAGCGTGGAGACGCAGTCGTATTCGTTGTAGTCGCTGATGCCGCGCAAGACTTCGGCCGCGTGCGCTGTCTCGCCGGAGGCGGTGAGCGTCAGGTATTCCTCGTAGGCCTCGATGCTCGAAACCGCCGTCTTCACGTCGCCGTCGCGCGCCTCCGGCATGTACAGCGGTTCGAGGTACTTGATGGAGTACGACCGCTGCGAGACCCGGAGTGCCTTGCGCACCACGGAGTACAGATCGACGAGCCCACCGCTGCGCAGCAGGTGGTCGACGGCGTCCTCCCGGGTCCCGTGCACGGCGGCGAGCCGCTTGATCGCGGTGACCTCGTACGGGGCGTAGTGGTAGACGTGCGAACCGGGATGTTCCGCGAGCCTCGCGGTGGCGAAGTCGACGAACTCCTCGAAGGCCCGCTTCTCCTGCGACCGGTTGTGCGCCCAGAACGGCGTGAACGGTGTGCCGTCCTCGTCCGTCACCGCGCCGAAGAGGTACTCGAGCCCCTCACCCGCCAGGGCGTAGGGATCGCCTTCCATGTCGAAGAAGACGTCGCCGGGCGCGGGCGGCGGCAGGGCGGCCAGCGCGTCCGGATCGATGATCTCGTAGGCGATCTGCCCGGTGGCGTCCTGCCGGACCTGGATCGCGGCCTGGGCGCGCAAGGTGGTGAACGACGTCGTCGAGATGTCGCGCGGCCGGTCCTCCGGAGCGGCCTCCGCGAGCGCGTCGATGGTGCCGAGTCCCGCCGCGACGAGTTTGCGCCGCTGGTCACCGCGCATCCCCGCCACCAGCGAAAGATCGCGATCGGCTTCGCGGGCGCTCGCGCAGTGAGCGGTGTAGGAGCAGCCGCCGCAGGCGGGCCGTTCGTCGGCCCACAGCGGGACCGGCAGGGTGGGCGGCCGGTTCCGCAGCCGGGTGCGGAGCCTGTCCACCAGCGGGAGGAAGTCGTCGACGCGGAACGAACGGGTGCTGTGGTCGCCGAGCAGCAGGTGCATCCGCGGTCCGGCGGGCCAGCCCGCCCGGCGCAGGGCATCGGCGTACGCGGTCAGCTGGACCACGGCGGCGGGCTTCGCGTGCCGGGCCAGCTTCGTGTCGTACACCTCGTAGCGGCCCTCGTCGTCCCGCATCAGGAAGTCGGCGCGGCCGGAGAACTCGCCGTCGTGGAAGACCGCCTGGTAGATCACCGGGGCGCCCGCCCGCAGCGCCTCTTCGGTGGCCTTCGCGGCGACGACCGGGTCCCGTTCGTCGATCTCGACGACGGCATTCTTCTCGCCGCGCAGCTTGTCCAGCGTCGCGGCCTCGTGGGCGCGCCCGTGGGTGACCGCCAGCTGATCCGGGCCGGAGCCCCGCCGCGGCGCTCCCGGGAGCCCGGCGGACAGCGCCTGGTTCAGGACGCTGCGGTGCTCGCATTCGAGCAGGTCGGCGAGATCGGACGGGGTGTACATCGCCCGGGAGTCTGGCATGGACTCTCCGGCCGGCCGCCCCGGCACGCCGGAGTCAGCCGGAGGTGTGGTCGAACTTCAGGTGCGAGGTGATCCGGTAGCGGTCGCCACGGTAGATCGAGCGGGTGTACTCGATCACGCGGCCACCGGCGTCGCGGGTGGTGCGCTCGAACAGCAGCGCGGGGGAGTGCTGCGGGACACCGAGCAGGCCGGACTCGTCGGCGTCGGTGACGGTGGGCTCGATGACCTGCACGGCCGTCGCCGGGACGACCTCGTACCGCCCGCGGAGCAGTTCGTAGAACGAGCCGGACTCGAAGTCGGCGGCCGTGATGTCCGGCACGACGTCCCGGGGGACCAGGATCCGTTCGATCGCCATCGGCGCCTCCTCGACGACCCGGACCCGGGTGACGGCCACCAGCGGACGGCTGGGGGAGACCTCGAGCCGTTTGCCGAGCCGGGCACCCGCCGGGGTGACGGCGAAGTCGATCACCCGGCTGGTCCAGTGTCCTTCGGCGGGCGGGGCGAACTGCTCGCCGCCGGTGGCGGGCACGAGGTCCTGGGAGATCTTGCGCGGCGCGGTGAACGTGCCCCTGCCGTGCTCGCGGACGACGAGGCCGTCCCGCGCCAGTTCGTCGATCGCGGCTCGCAAAGTGGGGCGCGAGACGCCGATTTCGGTGCTCAGCGCGCGTTCCGACGGCAGGACCTCGCCCGGCAGCCGCCGCTCGATGAGCTTGCGAAGCCGTTCCTTGACCTCTGTCCGCCGCATGACCTCAGCCTACCCAGTGGTCACCGGGAATTGACTGGTGGACAAGTTGTCTAGACCTATTGACTTTACCACTTCCCGGGGAGACCTTGAAGAAGCTGACCAGTGGTAAAGGAGAGAGCGATGTCGAACTCGAAGAAGTTCCGTTTCGCCGCTTTGGCCGCGTTGTCGGTCGCCGCGCTCGGGCTGGCGCCGGGGACGGCGAGCGGCGCGGCCGCGTGCGGGGCGCTGTTCGACGACTTCCACTACGCCTCGCACACCGACGGTCTGCTCTCGCGGCACGGCTGGCAAGTGCGTTCCGGCGGCGGTGGCCCCGGCGTCCCCGGCGCGCGGTGGGCACCGGAAGGCATCACGTTCCCGACGTCGGGCGGCGACAAGGTGCTGCAACTCGCCTCCGCCACCGACGGCACGTCCGCGGGGACGACGCAGACCGAGATCATGCAGCCCGACCGGCGGTTCTTCGAAGGGACCTACGCGGCACGGATCCGCTTCTCCGACGCGCCGTCGTCCGGCCCCGACGGCGACCGGATCAACCAGACGTTCTTCACGATCAGCCCGCTGCGCTACGACAACGACCCGATCTACAGCGAACTGGACTTCTCGGAGTACCTGCCGAACGGCGGCTGGGGCGAGGCGGGGCCGGTCAATTTCCAGACCAGCTGGCACACCTACACGCCGGACCCGTGGTACGCCGAGAACAAGAGCGCCAGCCAGCGCCGCAGCATCGACGGCTGGCACTCCGTGGCCGCGACCGTGTCCGGCGGCCATGTGCGGTACTACATCGACGGCGCCCTGGTGGCCGACCACGATCGCGGCGGGCCGTTCGACGTGTACCCGCGGCAGGACATGTCACTGAACTTCAACCAGTGGTTCATCGACCTCACCCAGCACACCGGCGGCGCGAGCACCTATCTCGAACAGGTGGATTGGGTCTACTACGCGAAGAACGAGGTCCTGACGCCGGCCGTGGCCGCCGGACGCGCCGCTTCGTACCGGTCTTCGGGCGTGCGGTTCGCCGACGATCTCGGGGGTTGTCAAATGTGAGCGGGGTTCTGCGGGAACGAGGAGTGCGGTGGACGAGTGCCTGAACGTGCTGCGCTCGCGCGATCACCGGCGCGAAGATCCGCTGGACGCCGCGTACTCCGAGCCCGCCGACTCCGCGGCCGATCCCGCCGCCGACGCGGTGCTCACCGACTCGATCGGCCTGGCGATGCCGGTGGTCCTGGACACGCTGGCGCCCGCCGAGCGGCTCGCGTTCGTCCTGCACGACATGTTCGCGGTGCCCTTCGACGAAATCGCCCCGCCGATCGACCGCACCCCGGCCGCCGCGAGGCAACTCGCGAGCCGCGCCCGGCGCCGCGTCCAAGGCCGTCCCGCCGCCGCGGAACCGGACCATGCGGGACCCGCCACTCTCGCTCCAGGCCTAAGGTGATCCGGACGCCGCAGTCACGTCCGGGAGGCACGCATGTCGTTGTTGGCCCAGTTGACCACCGCCCTCACCAAGGGCGCGATCGAGGTCGTCGACCTCACCGCCCCGTTGAGCGCGAGCACGCCGATCCTCCAGTTGCCGCCGCCGTTCGCGAACACGATCCCGTTCGGACTGGAGGAGATCAGCCGGTACGACGAACGCGGGCCGCGCTGGTACTGGAACAACATCCACACCGGCGAGCACACCGGGACCCATCTCGACGTCCCGGTGCATTGGCTGTCGGGCAAGGACGGTCACGACGTCTCCGAGGTGCCGTTGCGCTCGCTGGTCGCCCCGGCGGTGGTACTCGACGCCTCCGCCCGCGCGGCGGAGGATCCGGACTTCCTGCTCTCCATCGACGACATCCGCGAGTGGGAGCGCGAGAACGGGCCCTTGCCCGACGGCGGCTGGCTGCTTTACCGCACGGGGTGGGACGCCCGGTCGCACGACCAGGAGACCTTCCTCAACAACGACGAGAACGGCCCGCATACGCCGGGAATCTCGGGGGAGTGCGCTCGCTGGCTCGCGGAGGAGGCGCCGATCACCGGGTTCGGCGTGGAGACCGTCGGCACCGACGCGGGACAGGCGATGGCCCTCGAACCGGCCTTCCCCTGCCACGAACTCCTTCTGGGCGCGGGAAAGCACGGCCTGACCCAGCTGCGGAACCTGGCGAGCCTGCCGCCCACCGGAGCCCTGCTGGTCGTCAGCCCGCTCCCGATCGTCGGCGGTTCCGGCAGCCCGGCCCGGGTCTACGCGCTGGTCGAGCGGGCATGAAGGTCGCGGAGCTGGTCGGCCGCACCCTCGCGGAACTCGGGGTGGGGACCGCGTTCGGGGTCGTCGGCAGCGGCAACTTCGAGGCCACCAACGGATTGCGGGCGGGCGGGGTGCGGTTCGTCGCCGCGCGGCACGAGGGCGGCGCGGCGAGCATGGCCGACGCGTACGCGCGGATGAGCGGCCGCGTGTCGGTGCTGAGTCTCCACCAGGGTGTCGGGCTGACCAACGCGCTCACCGGGATCACCGAGGCGGCCAAGAGCCGGACCCCGATGATCGTCCTGACCGCCGACACCGCGGCGTCGGCGGTGCTGTCGAACTTCCGGATCGACCAGGACGCGCTCGCGACGGCCGTCGGCGCGGTGCCGGAACGCGTCCACGGCCCGGCGACCGCGATCGCCGACACCGTCCGCGCGTACCGGACGGCCTGGCAGCAACGCCGGACCGTCCTGCTCAACCTCCCGCTCGACGTCCAAGCCCACGAAGCGCCCGAAGCGATCCCGGTTCCGGAAATCCCCGGTCCGGCGCCGATCCGGCCGGACCGTCAGGCGGTCGCGAAACTGGCCGACCTCCTCGCCGGGGCGCGGCGGCCGGTGTTCATCGCCGGCCGCGGCGCACGGGAGAGTTCGGCGCCACTCCGCGAACTCGCGGAAGTCTCCGGCGCGCTGCTGGCGACTTCGGCCGTGGCACACGGCCTCTTCCAAGGCGACCCCTTCTCCCTCGGGATCTCGGGCGGCTTTTCGTCGCCCGCGGCGGCGGACCTCATCGGAAACGCGGACCTCGTGATCGGCTGGGGGTGCGCGCTGAACAGGTGGACCACGCGGCACGGCACGCTCCTCGGCCCGAACGCGCGGCTGGCCCAGGTCGACGTCGATCAGGCCGCGCTCGGCGCGCACCGGCCGATCGACCTCGGCGTGGTCGGCGACGTCACCAGCACCGCCGCCGACGTTCACGCGGAACTCGGCACGCGTGGCCACGGCGCCGAGAGACCGCGAATCCCCGCGACGAGCTGGAACGACGTGCCGTATGACGACCTGTCCGGCAACGGGAGGATCGATCCGCGCACCCTCAGCCGCCGGCTCGACGAGATCCTCCCGGAAGAACGCGTGGTCTCGATCGACTCCGGCAACTTCATGGGTTACCCGAGTGCGTACCTGTCCGTCCCCGACGAGAACGGTTTCTGTTTCACCCAAGCGTTCCAGTGCGTCGGGCTCGGCCTGGGGACGGCGATCGGCGCGGCACTGGCGAGGCCGGACAGGCTCCCGGTGCTCGGTGTCGGCGACGGCGGGTTCCACATGGCCATTTCCGAGCTGGAAACCGCCGTGCGGCTACGGATCCCGCTCGTGGTCATCGTCTACAACGACGCCGCGTACGGCGCCGAGATCCACCACTTCGGTGCCGCGGACATGACCACGGTCCGGTTCCCCGACACCGACATCGCGGCGATCGGCCGGGGCTTCGGCTGCGACGGCGTCACCGTGCGGTCGGCCGGGGATCTGGCCGCCGTCACGGACTGGCTCGGCGGGCCACGGGACGCGCCGCTCGTCATCGACGCGAAGATCGCCGACGACGGCGGCTCGTGGTGGCTGGCCGAAGCCTTCCGCCACTGACGGCTAAACGCCCCAGTCCGGCCGCAACGGCATCCCCGAGTCCCCGTCCGGACCGACCTTCACGCCGAGAACCTGGTGCAGTTCGATCTCCCGCCGCTCGAAGGCGAGGCGGCACGCGGCCATGTACAGCGCCCAGACCCGGCTCCGCCCGGCGCCCGCTTCGGCGACGGCCTCGTCCCAGTTCGCGTCGAGGTTGGCGCACCACGCGCCGAGGGTGGTGGCGTAGTGCTCGCGCAGGTTCTCCGAGTGCCGCACTTCGAGGCCGCTGTCGTGCATCGCGGTGGCGATCTCCCCGACGGACTCCAGTTCGCCGTCGGGGAAGACGTACCGGTCGATGAAGCCGCGCGAACTGTGCGCGACGGAGGTGTCCGGATTGGTGATGCAGTGGTTCAGCAGGCGGCCCTGCGGCTTCAGTTTCCCGGCGAGGAAACGGAAGTACGACGGGAGGTTCCGCGCGCCGATGTGTTCGGTGAGCCCGATCGACGACACCGCGTCGAAGCCCGTTTCGGTGACGTCGCGGTAGTCGAGGTGCCGGACCTCGGCCCGGTCCGCGAGCCCCTTGGTCACGATGTCCTTCTGCGCCCACTGCGCCTGCTCGCGCGAAAGGGTGACGCCGAGCGCCTCGACGCCGTAGTGCTCGACGGCGTGCTCGACCATCCCGCCCCAGCCGCAGCCGACGTCCAGCAGCCGCATCCCCGGCCGGAGGCCGAGTTTCCGGCACACCAGGTCGAATTTGTGCGCCTGCGCCTCTTCCAGCGAGGATTCGGCGGAGGGATACGCGGCGCACGTGTAGGCCATCGACGGGCCCAGCACCAGTTCGTAGAACCGGTTCGAGACGTCGTAGTGGTTCGAGATCGCGTTGCTGTCGCGCGTCTTGGAGTGCCGCAATCCGTCGAGGCCGCGCTTGAGCCTGCTCGGCAGTTCCTCGGCGGGCGGGGCGACGCGGCGCAGATGCGTGGGGCCCAGTTTGCGCAGCAGCCACACCCGGTCGGCGGGGCTGAGCTGGTCGACCTGGGCCACGAGCGCGCGCAGTGCCGTGTAGAGGTCACCGTCCACATCGAGCGCGCCCGCGACATAGGCGCGCGCGAGCCCGAGGTCTCCCGGGGACGACATCAGATACGTCAGCGCCAGCGGTGACCGCACGTGGATCGACACCGGCGCGTCCGCCGGGCCGCTCGCGCTGCCGTCGTAGCCGGTGATGGACACCGCGGCGCTCGGGCCGAGCAACCGCTCGAAGATCTTCCCGACGGTCGTCGTCTCAGCCATGTTCGTCTCTCTTCTTCCCGTCCCGGGTCACCGCCGCCGCACGCATTTCGCGTACAGGTCGAGGAGGCGGCCGTCCGGGTCGTAGGCCGTCTTCAGTTTCCGGTAGGCGTCGCCGTTGTACAGCCGCCAAAACTCGTCTTCGGTATAGAAACTGTCGGAGTACAGCGATTTCCGCCCGCCGAGTCGCGTCACTTCGGCCTCGATCAGCCGATTGTGCGTATCCGGCTCCTCGCCGGGGTCCAGCGGGACCGCGGACCAGAAGCCGAAGTTGACGTACAGCGTTTCGGGGTCCATTTCGTACAGCGGCGAGTTCACGCCGCCCGGCCGCTGCTTCAGCGGGCAGATCCACACCGGGCTGATCGGGATCTCGCGGCGGAAGAAGTCCAGGAACTCCGCGGCCCGCGACAGCGGCACCTCGATGTCCTGGACGACGGTCTCCTCCGGGGGAAGCCGTCGAAGCTTGAGGAGTTTCGCGGCGATCCCGAACCGGCGGTCGAGCGCCACCAGCTTCCAGTAGACCGACGATCGCAGCAGTTTCCTGCCCAGCAGCAGCCGGGGGAGCCGGCTCTGGACACCGAACGCGCGGGAACACCAGAACCAGTCCGTGTCCCAGCGCCACAGGTAGTCCCGGACGCTCAGGTGGTCGGTCTCGCGTTCGCGGATCGACTTGTAGTAGATGTCGAGCCAGGTGTAGTCGCTGGTCGCGGGCGCCGAGGTGGTGAACGTGCCCAGCGTCAGGTACTGCTCGCCCGGGCCGAAGACGGTCCCGTCCACGAAGTCGGCGGACCCGTTGCGGCAGGCCTCGCCGAGTGCCGCGAAGTACTCCTCGGTGTCGTCGTACCGGACGTGGTCGAGCCGCACGTACGGTTTGACCGGCTCCAGTTCGATCTTCAGCCGCAGCGCGTAACCGAGCGTGCCGTACGAGTTCGGGAAGCCGTGGAACAGTGCGCTGTGCTCGTTGTCGGCCCGCGCGACGACGATCCGGCCGTCGCCGGTGAGCAACTCCATCTCCAGCACCGACTCGTGTACGAGGCCGTTGCGGAACGAGGAGGACTCGATGCCGAGGCCGGTGACCGCGCCGCCGAGCGTGATCGTCTTGAGCTGCGGCACGACCAGCGGCATCAGCCCGTGGGGCAGGGTCGCGTCCACCAGTTGCTCGTAGGTGACCATTCCTTCGACGTCGGCCGTGCGAGCCAAGGGATCGACGTCTAGTACGTGCGTGAACCCGGAGACGTCCAGCCCCGGGGTGCTGGTCGCCGTCCGCGCCCGGAACAGGTTCGACGTCCGCTTCGCCAGCCGGATCGTGCCGTGCAAGCCCGCGAGCTGAGCCCGGAGCGCGTCGGCGCGCGCTTCGTGTTCGGCGAACCGGACCAGGCGGGCCGTCGCTCGGGTTCCGCCGTCGCCGCTAGCCATTCCTGATCGCCATCAGCTCATCGTGCCCCACGGAACCGCGCGGCGCAGCTCTTATTTCGCTACCTCAGCCGCGACAGCGAGACCGCGTCCGCCATGGCGGTGAAGCCCTTGTCCCCGGGGTGGAGGTGATCGCCGGAGTCGTACTCGGGTTTCATCCGCTGCGGGTCGGCCGGATCACGGATCACCGCGTCGAAGTCGATGTGGCCGTCGAAGAGCCTGCTGGTCCGGATGAACCGGTTGACCGCCTGCCGGGTCTCCTCCAGCTGCGGCGTGTACGAGCCCCAGCCCTTCCACGGCGTGATCGTCGCGCCGAGCACCCGCAGGCCGCGGTCGTGCGCCCTCGTCGCGATCTGCTTCAGCGCCGAGATGATCTTGTCCGGATCGGCCTGGTGCGGTGTCTGCTGGATGTCGTTGATGCCCTCGAACACGATCGCCGTCCGCGCGCCGGACTGGGCCAGCACGTCCCGGTCCAGCCGGGCCAGCGCGTTGACGCCGTAGTTGCCGCCGTCGAGCAGCAGCCGGTTCCCGCTGATCCCGGCGTTGAGCACGCCGGTGTCCCGGCTGATCTTGTCGGCGAGCTGATCGGGCCAGCGCAGGTTCGCGCCCCACGTCGAGTTCGCCCCGTCGGTGATCGAGTCGCCGATCGCCACGACGCTGCCCCGCAGGCCGGGACCCCGGACGTCCACTCCGGACACGTAGTGCCAGACCGCGGTCTTCTCCGGGAACGCCGCGGCCGACTCGTCGGCGGCCTTGTCGCCGTTGCGGGTGAAGTAGGAGTTCTGCATGGCCAGCGGGTGGTAGGTGACCGGACCGGACGGCGTCGGGGTGTACGTGGTCACCAGGAGGTCGCCGTCCCTCGGCACGGTCAGTGCCGCGCCGTCGCTGACGATGTCCGCGCCAGGTGGCACGGTGACCTCACCGTCGCCGCCGAAGGTCAGCGTGCGCATCGTGCCGGGGACCGCCTGCGGCGTGTCCGGGCCCGCGGCGACCGCGACGGTCACCCGGCCGAACAGCACCGGCGTCCGGCCGAAGGCGTTGGACAGCCGCACGCGCACCTCGCGCCCGCCGGCGCTGGTGTGCACGATGTTGCGGATCGAGAAGTTCGGGTAGCCGTTGTCGGTGCCCGCCACCCCGGCCGCCGGTGCGGCCGCCCAGGTGCCCACCCAGCCGCTCGTGGCGGTGCTTTCCCCGGTTTCCACCGGGACGGCCGGAGCCGCCGCGGCGGCTCCCGGTACCACGCCCAGCAGCAGGATCGCCGCCACCAGCAGGTTTCTTCCGCGGTCCAGTCGCATGTCGGTCACGCCTCCACCCAGTCGACTCCCTTCATCGTCAGGGAATCACCGACAGCCGGTCAATGCGCCGGAGAGGACAGGTTTCTGTCGGTGGGCCGGGCTAGGGTTCCCGTATGACGCCTGCCGCTCTCGAGAAGCTCTGTCTCGGCTTCCCCGGTGCCCGCGCGGAGTTCCCGTTCGACGAGCATTCGAGCGTGTTCAAGGTCGCGGGCAAGATGTTCGCGCTCAGCGCGCTCAAGGCGAAGCCACTGCGCGTCAGCCTCAAATGCGAGCCCGACGTGGCCGTCCGGTTGCGCGCCGAACATCCGGCGATCATCCCCGGCTACCACCTGAACAAACAGCACTGGAACACCGTCGAGCTGGACGGTTCGCTGACCGACGGCTTCGTCCGGGAGATGGTCGAGGACTCCTACGACCTCGTGGTCGCGGGCCTGCCGAAGCGGGAACAGGAGAAGCTGAAGTGGGTCGCGCTCAGCCAGGAGTGAGCGCCCGGGTTTCATCCGGATTTCATCGGCCCGTGCCACCCCGGCCTCCTACCGTGGGCGGAGACGGGTGCCGCCCGCCGCACGATGACGCGCTTCCCGGTACTTCCTAGGCTGATGCCCGTGCTGGAGATCTTGGTGGATCGGTTCCGGGCACGGGTGCAGGTCAGTCTCACCCGTGCCGGACTGAGCCTGCCCTGGTGGGGGGCGTTGTGCGCGAGCGCGGTGAGCTTCGTGTTCACGACGGTCGCGCTGGTGCAACGGGACGCTCTCCTGCCGCCGCAGCCGATCGCGCTGGCCGGACTGGTAGTGATCGCGCCGTCGCTGATCTGGACGATCACCGACTGGATCATGCCGTGGGTGCGGATGACCGCGCTGATCACCGCGGCCTCGATCCTGCTCCTCCAGCCGGTCCTCCCGGATTTCGCGCCGTTGCTGCTGCTGGTCGCGGCCACCGAAGCGGGCAGTGTCCTGCGGACGACCTGGGGGATCGTCCTCGTCACCGGCGCGGGCGAGGCGGTGCTGGTCGTCGCGGGGATCTGGGGCGGGCTGGTCGGCGTGCCGGTGTACATGGTCTCGATCCTGCTCGGCCTCAGCGGCGGGCTCATGGTCCGCTGGTACACCAGGGTGCTGGACGCCGAACGCGTCAACCGTGACGCGTCCCGTGACAAGGCCTTGCTGGCCGAAAGGCAGCGGATCGCACGCGAGGTGCACGACGTCGTCGGCCATTCGCTCAGCATCACGCTCCTTCACCTGACCGGGGCCCGGCGCGCGCTGCAGCAGGACCGCGACGTCGACGAGGCGATCGAGGCGCTCACCGAAGCCGAGCAGGTGGGACGGGCCGCGATGGCCGACATCCGCCGCACGGTCGGCCTGCTCGCCGACACCCCGTCGGGCTCCACCCCGCTGCCCGGGGTGGAGGACATCGCGACGCTGGTGGAACGCACCCGGGTCGCCGGACTGGCGGTGCGCTATACACAGGAAGGCGACCTCGGCCGGGTAGGCGCCTCGGAAGGATTGGGCCTCTACCGGATCGTGCAGGAATCACTCGTCAACGTTGTCAAACACGCCCCCGGCGCGACCGCGGAGGTCCGGCTGAACGCCGGCCGGTCGGGCGCGAAGCTCGTCGTCAGCAACCCTCTCCCCGCCGCCGCCCGGCGCACGTCCGAGGACGGTTCGGGACTGGCGGGGATGGCCGTCCGCGCGGCCCAGCTCGGCGCCCGGCTCAGTGCCGGGCCCAGCGGCAAGCAGTGGGTCGTGGAGGTCACCGTGCCGGGAGCCAAGCCGTGACCGCCGCCGAGATCCGGGTGCTCCTGGTCGACGACCAGGAGCTGGTCCGCTCCGGGCTGCGGCGCATCCTGCGGCGCCGCGACGGGTTCGTCATCGCGGGGGAGTGCGGCGACGGCTCGGAAGTGCCCGCGGCGCTGGCCGCGAACGAGGTCGACGCCATCGTGATGGACCTGCGGATGAAGAACGTCGGCGGGGTCGAGGCGACCAGCAGGCTGCGGCGCTCCGGTGGTCATCCGCCGGTGCTCGCGCTGACCACCTTCGACGACGACAACCTCCTGGCGGACGCGCTGCGGGCCGGTGCCGCTGGGTACGTCCTCAAGGATTCCCCCGCCGAAGACCTGATCCGGGCCGTGCGCGCGGTCGCCGCGGGCGACGCCTGGCTCGACCCCGGGGTCACCGGCCGCGTGCTCGCCGCCTACCGGCAGGCCGCCGGGAACGGCAGCGGCGGACGTTCGCCCGAACTGCTGACACCGAGGGAACAAGACGTGCTCCGGGCGATCGGCCGCGGGCTGACCAACGCGGAGATCGCCGCGACACTCGTGATTTCGGAGGTGACCGTGAAAAGCCACATCGGCCGGATCTTCACCAAGCTGCAGCTGCGGGACCGGGCCGCGGCGATCGTCTACGCGTTCGACCACGGGATCGTGGTGCCGGGCTAGCCATGCGAAACGAAGGGGGGAACATGCCGGACTCGCGGCTTCGGTTCGAGGTGCTCGGCCCGTTGCGGGCCTGGCAGGGGGAGACGCGGCTGGACCTCGGTCCGGTTCGGCAGCAGGCCGTGCTGGCCGCGCTGCTGCTGCGCCCGGACGTGACCGTCAGCCATTACGAACTCACCGACGGGCTCTGGGAGCGGCCACCGGAGTCGAACGTGCTGCCGGTGTACGTCCGGCGGCTGCGGCAATGCCTGGACACCTCCGGGCAGAAGCCGCGGGACTCAGTGATCGTGTCCGACCGCGGCGGCTACCGGTTCGCCAGCGGCGGGGTGCGGCTGGATGTGACGAGGCTGGAGGAGATCGCGGTCGTCGCGGCCGCAGCCGAGGAGACGGGTGACTTCATCACCGCGGTGGACACCTTCGCCGAAGCGCTCCGGTTGTTCCACGGCGAGCCGCTGACGGGACTGCCCGGCGCGTTCGTCCAGGGTGAGCGGCGACGACTGGAGGAACGCAGACTCCTTTTGCTGCGCCGGAAACTGCGGGCACAGCTGAAACTCGGCCGGTTCGACGAGGTGATCGGCGAACTGTCGGCGCTGGTGTCCGCCGACCCGCCGAGCGAGCCGCTGGCCGCGCTGCTGATGCGCGCGCTCTACGGCGGCGGGCGCCAGGCGGAGGCGCTGGAGGTGTTCACCGACGTCCGCGAGCGGCTGGTGGAGCAACTCGGCGTCGAACCAGGCGAGGAACTGCGGCAGGTGCAGGAGGCGGTGCTGCGCGGGGACGACGCGCTGCTCGGGGTCTCCCAACGCCGGGAGACGCCGCGCCGGATCCGCAACGAACTGCCCGCCACCAACGGGGAACTCGTCGGCAGGGACCGGGAACTCGCGCTGCTCGTCGAAGACGGCGACCCGGAGTCCGTCTCGGTCGACGCCGTCGACGGCGTCCCCGGCGCGGGGAAGACCACGCTCGCGGTGTGCGCGGCACACCGGCTTCGCGAGTCCTATCCGGACGGTGCGTTGTTCGTGGATCTGCACGGGTACACCGAAGGCCGCGAGCCGGTGACGCCGGAGCGCGCCCTGCGGCGGTTGCTGCGCGCCGTCGGTGTCGAAGACCGCGTGATGCCGGACGATCTCGACGAACTGGCCGCGTCGTGGCGGGCGGCGACCGCGCAACTGCGGTTGCTGCTGGTACTCGACAACGCCGAATCCGCCGGGCAGGTGCGGCCCTTGCTGCCGTCCGGCCCGGGCAGCCGGGTGCTGGTGACCAGCCGCCGTCGGCTGTCCGGTTTGGACGCGGATCGCCGCGTCTCCCTCGGCGCGCTGGGCCTCGAAGCCGCGGAACGGCTGCTCGGCCGCATCGTGGGGGCGCCGAGGGCCGAGGGCGAGCGGTTCGCCGTGCGCGCGCTCGCCGGACTGTGCGGGCGGCTGCCGCTCGCGTTGCGGATCGCGGGCGCCCGGCTGCAGAACCGTCCGATGTGGACGTTCAAGGACCTGGTGGACCGGATGTCGGACGACGAGCGGCGGCTCGGCGAGCTGACCGCGGAAGACCGCAGCGTCGAGGTGGCGCTGCGCCTGTCGTACGAACAACTGCGGCCCGTCGAGCAACGGGCTTTCGGCGTGCTCGGCCTGACCCCGACCCCCGAATTCGACCGGCTTTCGGTCGCCGCCCTGCTGGACTGCTCACCGGCGGAAGCCGAGCGACGGCTGGAAAGTCTCGTCGACGCGAGCCTCCTGCAGGAACCGGCGAGCGGCCGCTACCGGCTGCACGATCTGGTGGCCGTCTACGCACGGCGGCTCGCCGGGGAACTGCCCGGCGACGTCGTCGAAGAAGCCCGGAAACGGGTGTACGGCCTGTACCTCGGCGCCGCCCGCCGGGCGAGCGAATGGGGTGTCGCACGATTCCCGGTGGAATCCGGCGGCGGACCGTTCACCGGGCAACGCGACGCTTCCGCCTGGCTGGACGCCGCCGGCGACCTGCCCGAAGTGGTCACCCAAGCGGCGGAGGCCGGGCTGGACGGCCTCGCGTGCTCGATCGCCGAGGGGCTGGTCGACTATCTCGCGCGCCAGCAGCGATACCACGAATCCCGGACGGCACTGCAGATCGCGCTGCCCCTGGCCGAACGCGCGGAGGACGGGCGCCTGGTCTCGTCGCTGCGGTTCTGCCTCGGCTACGCGTACGCCATGCAGGGGCAGCTCGACCGGGCGCGCGGCTGGTTCGACGACGCGCTGCGGGCGGGCCAGGCCTCCGGCGACCGCGGGGTGGAGGCGCGGGCGCTGGGCGGGCTCACCATGGCGGATCTGATCGCGGGGCGGCACGATCTCGCGATCCCCGGCATGCGGCGGGTGATGATCTTGGCCGAGGAAGTGGAGGACGGCTGGCTGGCCGAACGGACGTTGTCCGCGCTCGGCTATCTCGCCTACCTGCAGGGGGAGCACGAAGAAGCGCTCGTCCACCTCGGCCGCGCCCGTGACCTGAGCGAGGAGATCGGCAGCCCCGGGATGCTGGCGAGGGTGCTGTGCCACAGCGGCACCGTCCGGCTCGAAACCGGCAGGTTCGCCGAAGCCGTGCTGGATCTCCGGCGTTCGGTCGAGCTCGCCGAGGAGACGACGGACGGCCTGCTGATCGCGACCAGCCTGGCGCGCCTCGGCGCGGCGGAACTGGAACTCGGGAATCTCGGCGAGGCGTTCGAACTGCAGCGGCGGGCGCTGGCGGCGGTCACCGAGGAGACCATCGTCGGGATGGAGTCCGAGATCCGCAACCGGCTCGGCCGCACCCATCTCGCCGCGGGCGACCCGGCGGCCGCCCGCGAGCATTTCGAATGGGTGCTCACCACCATCGGACCCGACGGTGATTCCGAGCAACGGGCGCTCGCCCTGGAAGGTCTGGACCTCACCAGACAGTCGGTACACCGGCGTTGATGATCGTGAAGCGGTGTCCCGCCATGCTCGTCCGCCACCGGGTGAAGTAGGCGTCGGCGGCGTCGGTCACGTGGATCCCGGCACGGACCTCGTGGACGACGCACGCCCAGTCCGCGGCGTCGCACAGCACCAGTTCCCGCGGCGCCCCGCGCTTCCGGAGCACGGACGAGCACAGGGCGCCGCGCCTTCCGACGTTGCCGTCGTCGAGACAGCGGCCGAGGTCGTCGACGGCCTGGGCGGCGGTCTCGAACAGCGTCCACCGGTACCGGGGCGACGGGCGGCCGTCGGCCCACGGCGTGAAGAACGCCGCCCAGCTCCAGCCCGGTCCGAAGACGCCTTCCCGTTCCCCGGGACTCGGCCGGTCGTCCCGGGGCATCACCATGTTGTACGGGGTCCGGCTCGCCGGGCTCATGCACGTCTCCTCGAGGACCTCCGGTCCGCCGGTGCGGATCCGTGCCCGGAACCGTAAGGCGGCGCCATGAAATCCGGATGAAACGCTTGTGTCGGCCTAAATGTGCGGTACCGCGGTCAGGTGCCGTCCGTTGAGCGGCTGGGGCGCGCGGGCGTTGCCGTCACCGAACAGGCCCTGGAACCGCGCGATGGTCGCCGGGGAGACGGTCCGCTCGGACATCAGGAACCACTGCACGCCTTCGGTGAACGGGGCCGTGGTGAGGGAGCCCGTGTACCGGAGCGTGCCGCGGTTGCGGGGGAGGAGCGTGTCGAGGTCGAAGTCCGCGAGCGCCACCGTTTCGCCGCACTCCGGCGCGAGGTTCGCCAGGACACGGTCCACCGGCGACGCGGCACCCGCGCGCAGGGGCACGCCGATCACCAGCAGTTTTCCGGCGGCGCTGCGGTGCACGAAATGCATTTCCAGCGGATCCGTCCTGCCCTGGAAGCGGTGTTCGGACGGGGTGTGGAAATGGAACTGTTCGAGCTCGTACCGGACCCCGGCGAGGGTGACGTGCCCGGTGCCGGGCCTGACCACGGCTTCCTCGGTTTCTTCGTGATTTCTCGTACTGCATCCGTTGGTGTCCGATGCGTCCTTTCGGACGTATTCCAGGTCCAGATCCGAATGGCCGTAGAAGACGTTCAGTCTCGGCGAGGCGGGGTCGAACCGGATCGCGCCGGGTGAGATGTCGACCGGGCTCTGTGAAGGCTGCCGAGACTGGGCGGTTCCGCCCGCGGTGAGCAGGAATCCGGCGAGGGCGAGGGGAACGACGAATGCGACAAGGCGCCTGCGTGTCACGCTTTGAACCTTTCGTGGACCGGATGAACTGTGATCATCCGGACAAAAGCCGACCGCACCTCATGAGTGGTGCGCGCGAGAAGCACATATCTTTTTCCTGTGCCGAATAATGCGCAAGTCCCCTGAGTAGGGCGATTTCCGACATATTCCCTCCTTTCGTGCGAAAGGGAGCGTGATTTGTACCGGACCTCCGCGAAAGGTTCACTGTGCGCAGCCAGGAGGGCACCCGTAGTATCCGGGCGTGCCGATCTTGTCCGTGCTCCTCAGCCTGGTGGCCCTCTTTCCCGTCGTGGACCCGGTTCCGCGAACCGGTGCCTGCGCCGGAACGGAGGGCGTGACCGTCGCGGTGGACATGGAGGCCGGCGCGCTCGTGCGCTGCGTGCCCGGCTCACCCGGTGACGCGCGGACCGCGCTCGAGCGCTCCGGGCTCGCGGTGCGGCTGGGGGGCGGAACCGGGCCGTACGGGGATTCCCGTTACGTCTGCCGCGTCGAAGGCTTACCCGCCAACGATCCCTGTACCGGTCATCGGGACGGCGCGCCGTTCTGGAAGGTATGGCGGGTCGGGCTGGATCCCGTCGCCTGGCGGGAATCCCGGACGCAGGGCGGGCCCGGCGCTGTCCGGGTCTGCGCGGGCGGGCTCGTCGGGTTCAGCTTCGGGCCGAAGACTTCGCAGATGACCGTGGCGCCCGAGCAGGTCGTCACCGCGCCCGGCTGGCTCCCGCCGCCGTGCTGACGACTCAGGTCGCCGGGACGATGAGGGAGGCCATCACCTTCGGGATCAGTTCGCTCACGAACCGCCCGTCACCGGGCAGTTCGGTGCCTTCCAGCAGGTAGTTCTGCAGCCCTTGCTCGTAAAGCGCGACCAGGACGAGGACCGCGTCGTCCGGTGAGATCGTCAGTTTCCGCTCGATCCGGTCGAGCGCGCCGACCAGCACCTTGGCCAGTTCGGTGTGGAAGTACCGGAACGCGGCGCCGATCCGATCGCGGATCTCCGGCTGCCGCAGGCCCTGGGTGCGGAATTCCGCGCACAGCAGGTACCAGTTCTTGTCCGCGCTGAGCGCGACCATGAACAGCTCGGCGATCCGCCCGAGCGCGGGGGAGAGGTCGTCGTGCGCGTGGACGACGGTCTCGCCGAGCACGCTTTCCGTGGCGTCGTGGAAACGCTCGAGCCGGACCGCGGTCTCTTCCTGGAACAGGGTCAGGAAGAGATCTTCCTTCGAGCTGAAGTTCGAGTAGAAGGCGCCGCGGGTGAAGCCGGCGCGCTCGCAGATCAGTTCGACCGGGGTGTCCCGGATGCCGCGTTCGGAGAAGGCCTCGTATGCCGCGTCGATCAGCCGTCGGCGGGTGTCCGCCCGGCGCCTGGTCATGGTGGCGCCCCGCTCCTCGGTCATCTCGCCATTCTCTCGTATGCGCCCGGTTCACCCGGCTGTGGGACAGGATACATCGTGAATCGGATACAGAGTGTATTACGATACGCCCTGTATCCAACGAGTGCCGGGAGCCGATCGTGTCGTCATTCCTCTACCGCCTCGGCAGGCTGGCCGCCCGCGGACGCGTGCTGGTCACCGCGTTGTGGCTGGTGGTGCTGTGCGTCGCGGGCGGGGCGGCGCTGCTGTTCGGCCAGGGCACCGACGACACGTTCGCGATCCCCGGTTCCGAATCCCAGGAGGCGCTCGACCATCTCGGCCGGGTTTTCCCGCAGGTGAGCGGGACTTCGGCGCAACTGGTGGTGCTCGTCCCCGAAGGACAGCGGGCCGACGCCGCCGCCGTTCGCGACGCGGTCGGCGCCCTGGTACCCGAGCTGACCAAGGCGCCGCAGGTCTCGACGGTGGTGAATCCCTTCGACGCGGCAGTGCACGACGCGGTGTCGAAGGACGGCCGCGCCGCCTTGGTCACCGTGCAACTCGACGTCGGGCTGGCCGACATCCAGCCGTCGACGCGGACCGCGCTCGCCGGGGTCGCGCAAGATCTGGAGAACCGGATCGGCCAGGGCGCCGAGGTGCTCACCGGCGGCGACGCGTTCTCGGACAAGGTGCCGAAGCTCAGCCCCACCGAGGGGATCGGCCTCGTCATCGCGCTCGTGGTGCTGCTGATGGTGTTCGGTTCGTTCATCGCGGCGGGAATGCCGTTGCTGACGGCGATCCTCGGCGTCGGGGTGTCGGTGGCGCTGGTCTACGCGGCGACGTCGGTGGCGACCGTGTCCTCGACGGCACCGATGCTCGCGGTCATGCTCGGGCTGGCCGTCGGCATCGACTACGCGCTCTTCCTGCTTTCCCGGCACCGCGATCAGCTCGCCGAGGGACTCGAAGTCGAGGAGTCCATCGCCAGGGCGACCGCGACCGCGGGATCCGCCGTCATCTTCGCCGGCCTCACCGTGGTGATCGCCCTGCTGGGCCTGTTCGTCGCCGGGATCCCGTTCCTGACCACGATGGGCGTCGCCGCGGCGGGCGGGGTCGCCGTCGCGGTGATCGTGGCCATCACCCTCATCCCCGCGCTGCTGGGTTTCGCCGGTGAGCGGCTACGGCCCAAGAAGCCGAAGAAGAGCAAGCGCAAGAAGAAGGCCCGGTTCAGCCTGCGGTGGGTCCGGCTCGCCACGAAGTCGCCGTGGGTGACGATCGCGCTGATCGTCGGGGTGCTCGCGGTGGCGTCGGCGCCCGCGCTGGATCTCCGGCTCGCCTTGCCGGACAACGGGACCGACGAGGACGGCACCCCGGCCCGCGTCGCCTACGACGTCGTCGCCGAGCATTTCGGACCTGGGTTCAACGGCCCGCTGATCGTCACCGCGGACATCCTGTCGACCACCGACCCGGTCGGGATCACGAACGGCATCGCCGATGACATCCGCCGGGTGCCCGGCGTCGCCGTCGTCCCGCTCGCCACGCCGAACCCCAAGGGCGACACCGCGATCATCCAGGTCGTGCCCACGACCGGTGCCTCCGACGAGGCGACCGGCGACCTCGTCGAGCGGCTGCGGTCGATGGAAGGGCAGTTCAAAGACCGGTACGGCGTCCAGACCGCGGTCACCGGATTCACCGCCGTCGGCATCGACGTGTCCACGCAGCTCGGCAGCGCGCTGCTGCCGTTCGGCATCCTGGTCGTCGGGCTTTCGCTGGTACTGCTGGCGATGGTGTTCCGTTCGGTGCTGGTGCCGCTCAAGGCCACCTTCGGCTATCTGCTCTCGATCGGCGCCGCGTTCGGTGCCACGTCGTTCGTGTTCGGGCAGGGGCATCTGGCCGAGGCGCTGGGCGTGACCCGCACCGGCAGCGTGATCAGCTTCCTGCCGATCATCCTGATGGGTGTCCTTTTCGGACTCGCCATGGACTACGAGGTGTTCCTCGTCTCCCGGATCCGGGAGGACTACGTCCATCACGGGGACGCGCACACGGCGATCGAGACGGGTTTCGTGTCCGCGTCGAGGGTCGTGACCGCGGCGGCGGTGATCATGCTGGGCGTGTTCGCCGCGTTCGTGCCCGACGGCAGCGCCACGATCAAACCGATCGCGTTCAGCCTGGCGGTCGGCGTGTTCGTGGACGCCTTCCTCGTGCGGATGACCCTCGTCCCGGCGATCCTCGCGCTGCTGGGGCCGCGCGCCTGGGGCCTGCCGCCGTGGCTGGACCGCAAACTCCCGGTGTTCGACGCCGAGGGCGACGGCCTCGTCCACGAACTCCGGCTCGCCGACTGGCCCGCGCCCGGCTCGTCCGAAGTGCTCAGCGCCGCCGGTCTCCGTGTCGACGACGACCGCGGCCGCACCCTCTTCCGCGACGTCGAACTGCATCTCGGGCCGGGGGAGATCCTCGCCGTGCACGGTTCCGGCCCGGCGGGCAAGAGCGCTCTGCTCTACACGCTCGCCGGCCGGGTGCCGAACGTCCGCGGTGATCTCAAGGTCCTCGGCCGGGTGCTGCCGCAGCACGCGCACGCGGTCCGCCGGAACGTCGCGTTCATCGCCTGCAAGGAGACCGACGATCCCGCCGGCGAGGTCCGCCGCGCGCTCGGGGAAGGCGTCGGCCTCGTCTTCCTCGACGATCTGGACACGGTCGTCGCCACCGCTCAGCGTGCCGGGCTGAGAGAGGCGTTCGCGAGCAGGGCCGCGACGTTCGCCGTGTCCTGCCAGAGTCTCGCCATCGTGCGGGATCTGCTGCCCACCACCGCCGTCGCGGGCCTCGCCATGACGCCCGCGCTCGTCCCCGCCGAGGTCCGCTGATGTCCCGCTTCTTCACCGGCTCCGTCCGCGCGACCGCCATCGGCCCGCTGACCTGGAAGACCTGGCTCGGGATCGTGCTCGTCCCGGTGATCGTCGCGCTCGGGCTGGCGTGGGCGTTCTGGTCGCCCGGCGACAACCACGGCGCGGCCAAGGCCGCCGTCGTCAACACCGACGAGCCGGTGACGGTGAACGGTCAGCTGATCCCGCTCGGCCGCGAACTGGCCGGAAACCTCGTGCACGGCGAGGATTCCGCGTACACCTGGGTGCTCACCGACGCCGAGGACGCGAAGGACGGCATCTCCGACGGGACGTACTCGGCGGTCGTGACCATCCCGCCGAACTTCTCCGCGCAGGCCACGTCGACGTCGGGCAAGCCACTCGACGCGCGGCAGGCGATCATGCGCGTCGAGACGTCGCAGCGCACCGGTCTCGTCGATCCGGTGGCGAGCAGGGAGGTCGCGAACGCGACGCTCACCGCGCTCAACCGGCAGATCGTCGAGACCTATGTGGACAATCTGTACGTCGGGTTCTCCTCGATCCACCAGCAGCTGGTGACCGCCGCCGACGGCAGCGACCAGCTCGTCGTCGGGCTGCGCGGACTGGCCGACGGGACGGGGAAACTGGCCTCCGGAGCCGGGGAACTCGCCGGCGGGGCAGGCAAGCTCAGCGGCGCGGCCGGGCAGCTGGCGGACGGCGCGAGCAAACTCGCGAGCGGCACCGGCCAGCTCGCCGCCGGTTCCGGGAAACTCTCGTCAGGACTGACCCAGGCCGAGAAGGACACCGCCCAGCTGCCCCGGCTGACCAGGGAACTGGCCGACGGGGCCCAGCAGGTCACGAACGGCAACAAGCAGCTGGCCGACAAGATCTCGCCCTTGGCGGACAAGGTAGTCCAGATCATCGACGCCTTGCCCACGGCGGGCGATTCGGCGCGGAAGTTCGCCGAACTGGCACAGAAGTGCAGTGGTGACACCAAGTTCTGCGCAGATTTGAAGGCCGCTTCGGAAAAACTCACGGCCGACGCCGGGATCCTCGACGGCAAACGCACCGAGATCCGCGACGCCGCCGTACGGGCGAAGAAAGCGGTGCAGGACCTCTCGGCGGGCTCCCAGAAGGTCGCCGACGGGAACAAGCAACTCGCGGACAAGTCCAAGGAACTGGCGGGCGGCATCGGCTCGGCGGCCGACGGCGCACGGAAACTCGACGCCGGGGTCAAGGCCGCCGACACCGGGGCGCGGCAGCTCGCCGGTGGCGCCGGGCAACTGGCAGGCGGCGCGACCACGCTGTCCACCGGTGCGGGCGACCTCGCCACCGGCGCCCGCACCGCCGCCGACGGCGCCCAGCGCGCCGAATCCGGCGCTTCGGAACTGGCCAAGGGCCTCAACGACGGCCGAGGCAAGGTCCCCGACTACACCCAGACCGAACGCGACCACCTCAAAGAGGTCGCCGCCACCCCCGCCATCGCCGATTCCGCGGGCTCGGGCTCGTTCGGCGAAGGCGCGGTGGCACTGATCCTCGTGCTGGCGCTGTGGGGCTGCGCGCTGGCGACGTACCAGGTGATCCAGGCCGTGCCGCCGAGCGTGCTCACCACCCGCGAGCCGAGCTGGCGGATCATCCTCGCCGCGGCCGTCCCGGGCGCGACGCTGGCGGTGCTGACCGCCCTGATCCTGACCGGGGTGTTCTGGGCGTTCCTCGGCCTGAGTTTCGGCAAGGCGGTGACGCTGCTCGTGGTGCTGGTCCTCGCGGCCGGAACGTTCACCGTGGTCAACCAAGCACTGGTGGCGATCTTCAAACGCCCCGGCCGTTTCGCCGCGCTGGCGATCCTGGTGCTGACCGTCGGCGCTTCGCTGGTCTCGACCGTGCCCGGCTTCTTCGGGACCGTCCTGGGAATCCTGCCGACCAACGGCGCACTGGTCGCGCTGCGCTCGCTGCTGGCCGGGACGGACGGGCTGACGTCGGGGATCGTGCAGTCGGTGGTGTGGCTGGGAATCGGGACGCTGGCGATGATCCTGGTGACGGATCGGCGGCGGTCGCTGCCGGGGCGGGAACTGCGGCTGGCTTGAGCCGGTCGTGAGTGGTGCTCGGGGCTGATGCCCCCGCGCCGAAGCCGGTTGCCCGTACGCTGTCACTGTTCGGAGCCGTACGGATACCCGTGGGGGAACTGTGACACCTGAAGCAAGTCCAGGTCGGCTCATCGGGGACCGGTATCGGCTCGTCGAAGTGATCACGGCCGGAGGCTTCGGGCGTATCTGGCAGGCTCGCGACGAGACCCTGCGCGTCGATGTGGCGCTCAAGGAAACGTGGCGGTCCAGGCCGGTGTCGGATCACGAGTGGGCCGACCTGCTCACCCGTGCTCAGCGAGAAGCGCGCAACGCCGCCCAGTTGCGCGATCATCCCAACATCGTCACCGTCTATGACGCCGTCATCGAGGACGGGATTCCCTGGACCGTGATGCGCTTGGTGCCCGGGAAGGCGCTGCAAGACCGTCGCGCGGACGGCCCACTGACGGCGACCGAGGTGGTCCATATCGCGAAAAGCCTGCTCGGCGCCTTGAGCGCGGTGCACGCCGCGGGGATCGTGCACCGCGACGTCAAGCCGTCGAACGTGATGGTGACTGCGTCCGGCGAGGTGCTGCTGATCGATTTCGGGATCGCGGTCCATCAGGATGACACCCGGACTTTGAACGGGCTGATCATCGGCTCGCCGGGCTATCTGGCCCCGGAACGGGTCCGCGGTGACCGGGGCGGGGCACCCAGTGACCTGTTTTCGCTGGGCGCGACGCTGTATCACGCCGTGGAGGGCATTTCTCCGTTCCACCGCGACACTCCTGAGGATTCCGCCGCCGCGGTCCTGTACCACCAGCCCCTGCTGCCGCAATGCGAAACCGGACTCGCCCTGCTCATCATGCGGTTACTGGAGAAAGACCCCGCCAAACGTCCGCTGACCTCCGAAGCACTCGCGTTGCTCGACGCCACACCGGCAAAGGTTCCTCGGAGCGGAAAGCAGCCGGACGTCACGCCTTTGGTGGGCAAACTCGCGACCGCCGCCCAGCCCTTCAAAGTCGGCGACCGTTTCCGCGGTACGGTGACGAAAACCGCCGCTTTCGGCGCGTTCGTCTCACTGACCCCGGGCAGGCAAGGCCTGGTGCACATCTCGAAGCTGGGCAATGGCAAGCGCGTTCGCTACGTCGAGGACGAGGTCAAGGTGGGCGACGAGCTCCACGTCGAGATTGCCGAAATCAAACGCGGCAAGGTCAGCTTGGTCGTCGTGACGGAGGAACCTCCACCCGGTCGCTAGGTGGCGGTATTTTGAGGTTCGTCCCAGGTGCCCTGAGTCAGGCGCAACGGCCTATGTCCGCAGGTGCATGGTGTTGCGTCGGGGTTGGCCGGTGGGGTCGAGGTAGGCGGGTGCGGTGAATTCCGGTAGTCCGTCTTGGGCGATCTGGACTTTCCATTGGCTGTGGTGGATGAGCCGATGGTGCTTGGTGCACAGTAGGACGAGGTTGTCGATTTTGGTTTCGCCGTGGTGTCGCCAGAAAACAATATGGTGAGCTGTACAGCGCGGCACGGGCATGTCGCAGCCCGGGAAGGCGCAGCCGCCGTCTCGGATGGTGAGCGCGTATTTCTGGGCGAGTGAGACGGTGCGTTTGGAGCGGCCGATGTCGAGGGGTTCCCCTGCGGTGCCGAGGACTCCGGGCCGGACACGGGCGTCGCAGGCGAGGATGCGTGCGTCGGTGGCGCTGATCGGCCCGACCAGATCCAAATGGGCTTCACCCAAGTCACTGATCAGGTCCTCGTACGACATGGTGACCAAAATGTGGGTGGCTTCCCCGGCCTGGCCGGGAAGGTTCCGGCTGGTGGTCTTCAACCGCACATAGTCGGTGAAGGCGTCCCCGTAGCGTTCGTCCTGGGTGCGGGAGTCGCGGACTCCGTCGATGGCCTTGTGCGGTTTCGCCATCGGGTCCAGGTCGGACTTCAACCGCGCGTAGGTTTCCAGGTCGAGGGTGCCCTTCAGGCCGAGAGTGCCGTTGCGGTGTTTGACGAACCGCAACTCCGGCCGCGCGTCCTTCGGGTTCTCGTCCCGGGGTGCTTTCCCATCGGGATCGAGCTTGTCCAGGAGTCTCCGTCCAGCTTGGGCGATCGTGCGAGGCCCGGCGCGCCGGGCCAGATCCACGAGGATCTTCTCCCCGCCCCGCACGTCCTCTTCCGGAACAAACGACGGGATACGCGCCAGAGTGCGGATGATCGCGTCGATCTGACCACCGCCGATCGCACCCTCACGGGCGGCATCAGCGGTCAACGGGGCTAGCGGCGGTACCCGATCACCACCCACCGCCACACCCGCATGCAACGTCAACACCCGGTCAGCGCGGGCATCGGCTTCCTTGCCCGTGACGTGGAAGTCCTCGAAAATCATCGCCGACAACGTCGCATGACCCGAACACCCACGAACATCGCGAATATTGATTTCCGCGAGAATCGCGTTCTGCTCAGCATCCAATTGACGCTTCAGAACTTCGAGTTCCTGTTTACGGGCATGCAGCACAGCGGTGTCGACACGCCACCACTCAGTGGGTGTCGTCTGGGGTGTGTCTTCGCTGGCCACGGCATCAACGATACTCGCAGTCGAACACCTGTGCTATCGCATATTCATGTGACACGGCTCGATTTCAAATGGTCAGCGAGCTGTGATGAGAGGGATATTCGGTATCTCTCGGCGCTTGTTGGCGCCCATAAGCCTCATGGCAACAGTGAGATGGAGCAGCCCAGAGAACCACGGCGACCGCAGCCTCGATGTCTCCTGTTGAGCCAGAAACCTTTGACAGGCTGTCGTCCCATCCCGGCGGAAGTGCGTCTCTCGATAGTGGGTTTCAGAGGTCGCTCCGACCGATCCACTCGATCGTGGCGACGACGTCCGCACCGACGGCGGCTCGGACGGCGGCAGTCATGGCTCGGCTGTGGGCCTGTCGAGCGAGCGTGGCCCAAGGCTGGGAATAGTCGAGTTCGGTGTCGTCGTGCGGGGCTTGTATCCAGTACATCCGGCCGTCGGGTTCGACTCGCCAGAGCTGGAAGTCGAGCGTGGCCTGACCATGGGCGGCGAGGTCGTCGAGGACGTGGGTCAGTCGTGTCGACGGCCATGCCTCGTGCCCATAGGACGTGGTGATCCGGAGGCTCGCGGTCAGCGGCGGGACGACGGGGTGCCGGGCGCCCAGCTCGGTCAAGGCGGATCGAATACTGTTCGGCTCCAGCCAGTCGGGTCGGTCGCCGCGTTCCTTGCACGCTTGATAGGCGCGCCAGAGCGCAGGTATGGCGTCGACGACGCGCAGCTGGCCCAAGGCGCGGGCGGACCACTCGCGGACGGTGTCGTGCTCGCTGGTCAACAGGTCGGTCAAGGGCTGCCCGGCGCGGGCTTCGCCGAGTTCTTGAAGGATCTCGATGGCGCACAGCTGGCCGAAGCTGTTCAGTGTCGGCAGGGCCCGCAGGAGCGGCGTGATCACGTCGGTCTCACGTCCGCGGTGGGTCAGCGCTGCCTGCGCGTCTTCGGCATCGCCGGTGCTGTCCGCGTCGAGCTGACGAATCAGCAGCTCGATCTCGCTGCTGGTCATGCCCCGGTTCCGTAATCGCCGGGCGGCAGGGCGGGCCGCCGCCTGTCCCGTCGGTACGCGAGGGCCGCTGTGGCCACCGCGAGCGCGGCGTAGCCCACCATCCACCAGGTGAAGGCCGGCGGCGACCGGTGGCTGAACAGCGGGTCGATCAGGCTCACGACCGCGAAGGCCGCGGGCGCCGAGAGTCGCCTGTCCTGGTAGCGCAACTCCGCGTCGACGGCGACCGACGCGGCGTCTTCGCCGCGGCCCCGGCGTGTCACGGCCCAGACGAGGATCGTCGTGCAGCAGAGCGCCGCCCAGCCGAGGGCGACCAGCCATGTCCAGGCAAAGGTGCGCGACGAGGTCGTGAGGTACATGGCCACGGCCAGCGCCGCGCCACCGACGAAGGTGATCAGGAACGAGGCCAGGTACCAGCCGCCGAGGACTCCGGCGGCGGATGGGCGCCGGGTCGGCGCCGGAAGGCCGCCCAGTTGCCGTTCCCGGTGGAGGATCGACGCCCATTGCCCGAGCGTGAGTGTGGCGACTATGAAATAGAAGTACCGGCTTTCGGGCATTTCCACGCCCCGCACTCCGGGCAGACTCTGCAGGAATCCGGACGTGATCATGAGCGCGAAGCCGACGCCCCCGGCGCTCATCAGCCAGAGGATCCTGGTCGTGGACCCGCTCGTCTGCCGCGCGGCGATCCTGACCGTGAGCGGCCTGGACGGTGTTCTGACCCGGATGCCGCGTTTGCTCAGCCACGCACTGGCGTCGACTACTTCGATCGCGGTCGGTTGACTCCCCATACCCGACGTACGCTCGTGGCCCGGCCGGAGTTGCCTCACTCCCGGGAACCGGTCAACGAAACCCGTCCCGCCCGCCGAGCCGGAACCAAGGCCGCCAAAGGAGCCGCGACGAGAGCCGCGCCCACCAGCACCCCCAACCGGCCCCACGGCGGCGCGAACGCGATCGCCTCGCCACCGTCCGACGCCACCTCCGTGATCAGCCAGGCCGACCCGATCCCGACCAGCAGGCCGCACGCCGCTCCGAGGACCGCGACGAACACCGACTCCGCGGTCAGCGCGGCGCCGAGCCCGCCGCGCGTGAGACCGAGCGCGCGCAGCAGCGCCGACTCGCGCGTCCGTTCCAGGACGGACAGCGAAAGCGTGTTCGCGATCCCGGCGAAGGCGATCAGCACGGCCAGTGCGGTCAGGGCCCACATGAGGTTCAGGGTCTCCCGCAGCGGCGCGGCCGCCTCTTCCTTGATTTCCTCGACGCTGCTCAGCTTCGCGAGCGCGATGCCGGACAACTCCCGCTCCAGTGACGGCCGGGCCTGATCGGGGTCGGCGACCTTGACCAGCACGCTCCCGTCGTACGTTTCCTCGTTCAGGGCGATCTTCCGCTGTTCCGAGAGGTCGACCAGCGCGAACCCCAGATCGACCCCGGGCGCGTCGACACTGTCGTAGATCGCCACCACGCGCAGGGATCGCACGGTGTCGCCGACGGCGAGCCCGGACTGTTCGGCGAGGTCCTTGCTGATGGCGATCTCGCCGGGACCAAGCCTGTCGAGACGTCCGGAAAGCACAGCCGGGTGCAAGAGATCGCCGCTGACGGCGGTGAGCTGATACGTGCCGTACTCGCCGAGGTCACCCGAGAAAGAGTGACGGGTCGCGGTGGCGGTCACGCCGGGCACGGTCGCCAGAGTGCCGGCGAGGGTGGCGGGTAGTGGCCGGGCCGGGAGCACCGAAGTGACGGTGAAGTCGGCCGCGAGTTGTTCGCCGATGCCGTGGCTCCGGCCCGCTTCGACGCCCGCCGCCACGGTGGTCGCGAGTGCGACGACGGCTAGCCCGATGGTGAGCGCGGCGGCACTGGCGGCGGTGCGTTTGGGGTTGCGGCCGGCGTTGAGCGCGGCCAGTTTCGCGGGCTGCCCCGGGACGAGCGAGCCGAGTGCCCGGACGACCGGTCCCGCCACCAGCGGTCCGGCGGCCAAGGTCGCGCCGAGCAGTGCGACCATCGCCACCACGGCGAGGGCGGCGCCATCCTCCACTGTGGACCGAAGGGCCAGTACGCCCGCGCCGATACCGGCGGCGAGCAGGATCACCGCGACGATCGCGCGGGGGCGTCCGGTGCGCGCGGACTCGACGGGGGTCCGGAGCGCCTCGACAGGCGCGACCCTGGTCGCGGACCACGCCGGGATCGCCGCCGCGAGCGCGGTCACCAGGATTCCGATCGTCAGTGCGGCGGCCACGGTCCGGGCGGTCAGCGGGACGTACACGGTTTCCTGACCCGCGATCGCCTGCAACGCGGCGGCGACGCCCAGCCCGCCGAACAGCCCGGCCGCGGACGCGACCGCGCCGACGACGGCCGCCTCGGCGAGCACACTGCCGAAGACCTGCCGTTTACCGGCGCCGACGCAGCGCAGCAACGCCAGTTCGCGCGATCGCTGCGCGACGAGGATGGTGAAGGAGTTGGTGATCACCATCGCGGCCACCACCATGGCGAGGACCGCGAAGGCGGTGAAGAACTTCGCCAGACCCGCCGTGTTCGGCGCGGTTTCCCGAAGCAGCTGGGCAGCGGCCTCTTTCCCGGTGGCCACCGGGATGCCCAAGGCCTTCTTCAGATCCGCGGCGAGCTGTGCCTGGCCGACGCCCGGTGACGCGTGGACGACGATCTCGCCGAAGGTCGCGGCCGGGCTCAGCCGCCGCAGCGTTTCCCCCGGTACCACCAGGGTCGCGCCGCCCAGACCCGCGTCGGTCGGGCGGCTGAAGGTGCCGACCAGGGTCAGCACCATCCGGCCGCCGGTCTCGTCCAGCACGGTCACGGACTGCCCCAGCGAGAAGCCCTCGGCACTGTGCCGTTCGATCGCGATCTCTCCCGCGCCCTGCGGAAAACGGCCGTCCGCGAGGTCGTACGGGCGCAGGCCTTCGGTGCCCAACGCGGTCGCGGCGGCGTCTCGCGGACGTCCGTCGGGGCCGAGGATCGGTGCGCTGACGGTGGCGCGACCGTCCGCGGCGGCGACCCCGGGCACCTGACGGACCTTCGAGAGCACGGAATCGTCGAGCGCGACACGGCGGGTGGCGTCGATGGACGCGTCCACGCCGCGCGTTTCGAAGGCGACCGCTTCCCGCAGTCCCGCGCCGACGGCGTCGGTGAGCACGAAGGACCCGGCCACGAAGGTCACGCCGAGGGTGACGGCGACAGCGGACAGCAGCAGCCGCAGCGGCCGCGCCTTGAGTCCGGCGAGCACGGTTCGCAGCATCACGCCCCCAGACCGGTGAACGCGCCGTGGACGGCGTCGGCGGTCGGACGGGGGATCCGCGCGGCGATCCGGCCGTCGGCCAGCAGGACCCCGTGATCGGTGTACGAGGCGGCCACCGGGTCGTGGGTCACCATCACCACCGTCTGGCCGAGTTCACGGACCGAGGTGCGCAGGAAGTCCAGCACCTCGGCGCCGGAACGCGAATCGAGACTGCCGGTGGGTTCGTCGGCGAACACGACGTCCGGCCTGCCGACGAGCGCGCGGGCGCACGCCACCCGCTGCTGCTGGCCGCCGGAGAGTTCACCGGGTTTGTGCCGCAGGCGCTGCCGGAGGCCCAGGGTGTCCACGACGGTGCCGAACCACGCCGGGTCCGGGCGGCGGCCCGCGAGCCGGAGCCCGAGCAGGATGTTCTCCTCGGCGCTCATGGTCGGCAGGAGGTTGAACGACTGGAACACGAACCCGACGCGGTCCCGGCGCACCCTGGTCAGCTCGGCGTCGGACAGACCGGTCAGCTCGGTCCGTCCGATGTGGACTCGTCCACTGTCGACGGTGTCCAGCCCGGCGAGGCAGTGCATGAGGGTCGATTTGCCCGAACCGGAGGGTCCCATGATCGCGGTGAACCGGCCGCGGGGGAAGTCCAGCGACACGTGGTCGAGCGCCCGGACCGCCGTGTCGCCCCGGCCGTAGACCTTCGAGACATCGATCGCGCCCGCGGCGGGACCGTCCATTGTGTTCATGCGGCGATCATGGCGGGAACCACCTGAACGGTTCCTGAAACAACCTGAAGAACGCTTCAGGATGGACGGCGGGGATCTGCGAAGATCAGGACATGCGCGTGCTCGTGGTGGAAGACGAAATGCGGTTGGCCGAGACCCTCCAATGGGGACTCGAGGCCGACGGCTACGCGGTCGACCTCGCCCACGACGGTCTCGAAGGGCTCGAGCTCGCGCAGCTGTACCCGTACCAGGTGATCGTGCTGGACATCATGCTCCCGAAGCTCAACGGCTATCGCGTCTGCGCGGCACTGCGGGATCGCGGGGTGACCACCCCGATCCTCATGCTGACGGCGAAGAACGGCGAGTACGACGAAGCCGAGGCGCTCGACACCGGCGCCGACGACTACCTGAGCAAGCCGTTCTCGTACGTCGTGCTCACCGCCCGGCTGCGGGCCCTCACCCGCCGGGGCGCGGCGGGGTCGGCGGGGGTGCTGGAGTTCGGCGACCTCGTGCTGGACCCGGCGAAGCGGACGTGTCGCCGCGCCGGGAAGCCGGTGTCGTTGACCACCAAGGAGTTCGCCGTCCTCGAATGCCTGCTGCGGCACGGCGAGAAGCTGGTGACGAAACGGGAGATCCTCGACCAGGTCTGGGATCTGGCGTACCGGGGCGACCCCAACATCGTCGAGGTCTACGTGAGCGCGTTGCGGCGCAAACTGGACACGCCGTTCGGGCGACGCACCATCTCGACCGTGCGCGGCGCCGGCTACCGGCTGGTGAGCGAATGACGGGCCGGTGGCCCTCGTCGGTGCGGCGGAGCACCGCGCTTTCGGCGGCGCTGCTCTGCGCGGTCGTGTTCACCCTCGGCTGGCTGGGCACCCGCGAGCTGCTGAGCGCGCAACTGTCGGGCAGCGCCGTCAGCGCGACGCGTGCCCAACTGGACGGGCTGGTCGAGACCTTCCGGGCCGGGCGACCGGTGCCGCCCGCCGGTGACGCCCTGTTCGAGGTGGTCGACGACACCGGGCGGCCGGTGGCGAGCAGCGAGAACCTGCGCCGCTGGGATCCCGCGTGGACGCCGCTGCCGCCCGCGCCTGCCGGGGCGCCCTCGGACTGGTCGGTCACCACCAAGGCGACGTTGCGGCCCGGCGACCATCCACAGTGGCGTGAGTATCGCGAGTACACGGTGGTGGGCAAAGTGATCGAAGGCGGCGGGCAGCGGCTCACGCTCTACCTGTTCGTCCTGCCGTGGGACACGCTCCGGACGCTGGGAACCTTCGACGACACCTTGGCCTTCTTCGTCCCGCTCGCGGTGCTGATCACCGCGCTGGTCGCGTGGTTCGCGGCGGGCCGGGCATTGCGGCCGGTGGAGGCCATTCGCCGCGAACTGGCCGAGGTCAGCGGCAGCAGGCTCGACCGGCGGGTTCCGGTGCCCCCGTCCCGTGACGAGGTCGCCAGGCTCGCGACCACCACGAACGCCACCCTCGACAGGCTGCAGCAGACGCATGACCAGCAGGAACGGTTCGTCGCCGACGCCAGTCACGAACTGCGCAGCCCGCTCGCGAACCTCCGGACCGGGCTGGAGGTCGCGCTCACCCACGCCGATCGCGCGGATTGGCCCGCCGTCGCACGCCGGTCGCTGCTCGACATCCAGCGGCTCCAGCGCATCACCGCGGATCTCCTTCAACTGGCCGTGGACCCGGCCGAGCTCCCGGCGCCGGAAGGCATCGTCGACCTCGCCGACGTGGTGGGGGAGCAGGTCGCCGAACGGGCCCTCGAACCCGGGCCCGCCGTCGTGTCCGATGTGGACGGACAAGCCGAGGTCGTCGGCGAACCCGTCCAGCTGGAACGGTTGTTGCGCAATCTGCTCGACAACGCCGTGCGGCACGCGCGGTCGTCCGTCACCGTGCGGCTCCGGCGAGAGGCAGGGGAGGCCGTCCTGGAAGTGATCGACGACGGACCCGGCATCCCCGCCGAGGATCGCGAGCGCGTCTTCGACCGTTTCGCCCGGCTCGACGACGCCCGCGCGCGGGACGCGGGAGGTACAGGCCTCGGTCTGACACTCGCGCGTGACATCGCTGTCCGGCACGGCGGATCGCTGCGGGCCGAGGACGGCGAGACCGGCGCGCGGCTGGTCGCGAGGCTACCCCTCAGGGGTATGTGACGAGCATCGCTCTCTAGTACCCCTCGGGGGTACCTTCGGGCCGTTGCGGTACCCCCCTGGGGTATGTACGGTGGGTCGCGGAGCCGGAGCGGCTTCACGATCGCGGGTGACACCCGCACTAAGGACTGCACGATGAACACAGCAGCGAAGCTCTTCGCCTACGGTGTGGTGCTCGCCCTGGTCGCCGGTGGCGGCTGGGCGGCAGGCACGGCTGTCGGTCCGTTCGCCGGCGCCGCCGGTGTGCCCGGTGGCGAGGACGCCGGACATTCGGACACCCACAGCGGCACTGTCGCGGAAGCGGCGCAGGTCAAGCAGGACCATGAGCCCGCCGGGCTCGCGTCGTCCAGGGGCGGCTACACCCTCACGCCCACCACCACGACGCTCCTTCCGGGCACGACCCGTCCCTTCACCTTCCGGATCCTCGGCGCCGACGGCGCGCCGGTGACCGCCTACGACGTCGAACACGAGAAGCGGATGCACCTCATCGTCGTCCGCCGCGACACCGCGGGCTTCCAGCACATCCACCCCGAACTCGGCGAGGACGGCACGTGGTCGGTGCCGCTGACCGTGGGCGAGGCGGGGGTCTACCGTGTCTTCGCCGACTTCAAGCCCAGCGGCGGAGAGGCGACGACCCTGGGCGCCGACGTCTTCGCCGCTGGCGACTTCCGGCCCGCCGAGTTCCGGCCCTCGCACGTCGCCGAGGTCGACGGTTACCAGGTCCGGCTCGACGGCGAACTCGCGCCGGGCACGTCGTCGAAAGTGACGCTCACCGTCACCAAGAACGGCAGCGCCGTCACCGATCTGCAGCCGTACCTCGGTGCTTACGGGCATCTGGTGGCACTGCGCGGTGGCGACCTCGCGTACCTGCACGTCCATCCGGACGGCGAACCCGGTGACGGCCGGACCGCGCCGGGCCCCGCGATCACGTTCTTCGCCGAGGTCCCGACGGACGGCGTTTACCGGCTGTTCCTGGACTTCCGGCACGAGGACAAGGTCCGCACCGCCGAATTCACCGTCACCACAGGGGAAGGGAGTCACCGATGAGCACGCGGACCGAGCCTTCCACCGCCGAAGTCGAACTCGCGATCACCGGGATGACCTGCGCTTCGTGCGCCATGCGCATCGAGCGGAAGCTGAACAAGCTCGACGGTGTCACCGCCACGGTCAATTACGCCACGGAGAAGGCGAAGGTCAGCTACCCGGAAGGCATCGAGCCGCGGCTGCTGATCGAGCAGGTCGAGGCGGCCGGGTATTCGGCAGCTTTGCCCACTCCGGAAAAGGAAGAGGCCACAGCCGAGGAAGCCGATCCGATCGCACCGTTGAGGCAGCGGCTGATCGGTTCCGCCGTACTGTCGGTGCCGGTGATCCTGCTCGCGATGGTGCCCGCGTGGCAGTTCACCTACTGGCAGTGGATCTCGCTGACGCTGGCCGCGCCGGTGCTGGTGTGGGCGGCGTGGCCGTTCCACAAGGCGGCGTGGGCGAATCTGCGGCACGGTGCGGCCACCATGGACACGTTGATCTCCATGGGCACGCTCGCGGCGTTCCTGTGGTCGTTGTACGCCTTGCTGTTCGGCACCGCCGGAACGCCGGGGATGACGCACCCCTTCGAGTTCACCGTGCAGCGGATGGCCGGTGACGGCAACATCTACCTCGAAGTCGCGGCCGGTGTCACGACGTTCATCCTCGCCGGGCGCTATTTCGAAGCGCGGTCCAAGAGGCGCGCGGGCGCGGCCTTGCGCGCCCTGCTCGAACTCGGCGCGAAGGACGTCGCGGTGCTCCGCGACGGCGAGGAAGTCCGTGTCCCGATCGGTGAACTCGTGGCGGGCCAGGAGTTCGTGGTGCGGCCCGGGGAGAAGATCGCGACCGATGGGGTGATCACCGAAGGCGCCTCGGCGGTCGACGCGAGCATGCTCACCGGCGAGAGCGTTCCGGTCGAGGTCGTCACCGGCGACACGGTGGCCGGGGCGACGGTCAACGCGGGCGGCAGGCTCGTCGTCCGCGCGACCAGGGTCGGCGCCGACACCCAGCTGGCGCAGATGGCGAAACTCGTCGAGGCGGCACAGACCGGGAAAGCGCAGGTCCAACGGCTGGCCGACCGGGTTTCGGCGGTCTTCGTGCCGATCGTGATCGCGCTCGCCGTCGGCACGCTGATGTTCTGGCTCGGCACCGGCGGTTCGGTCGCGGCGGCGTTCACCGCGGCGGTCGCCGTGCTGATCATCGCCTGCCCGTGCGCGCTGGGCCTGGCGACGCCGACCGCGCTCCTGGTGGGCACCGGACGGGGCGCGCAGCTCGGCATCCTGATCAAGGGCCCGGAAGTGCTGGAATCGACCCGCGCGGTCGACACGGTCGTCCTCGACAAGACCGGCACCGTGACCACGGGGCAGATGTCGCTGGTGGCGGTCCACGTCGCCGAAGGCGTCGACACGGAGAAGACGTTGCGGCTGGCCGGGGCGCTGGAGAACGCGTCGGAACACCCGATCGCGCAGGCCATCGCCCGCGCGGCGCGGGAACGCACCGGGGAACTCCCGGCCGTCGAGGAGTTCACCAGCCTGGAAGGCCTTGGTGTGCAAGGGATCGTCGACGGTTCGGCGGTACTGGTCGGCCGGAACGCGTTGCTGGAGCAGTGGAGTCACCATCTGACCGCCGAACTGGCGGAAGCCAAGGCCGCGGAAGAGGAACTCGGCCGCACCGCGGTCGTGGTCGGCTGGGACGGTGAGGCCAGGGCGGTCCTGGTCGTCGCGGACACCGTGAAGCCGTCGTCCGCCGAGGCGATCTCCCGGTTGCGCGACCTGGGGCTCACCCCGGTCCTGCTGACCGGAGACAACGAGGCCGTCGCCCACGCGGTGGCCGCCGAGGTCGGGATCGGCACGGTGATCGCCGAGGTGCTGCCGAAGGACAAGGTCGACGTCGTCAAGCGGCTCCAGGACGAGGGCAAGGTCGTCGCCATGGTCGGTGACGGCGTCAACGACGCGGCCGCGCTGGCCCAAGCCGATCTCGGCCTGGCGATGGGCACCGGCACCGATGTCGCGATCGAGGCGGGGGACCTGACCCTGGTCCGCGGTGACCTGCGGTCGGCGGTGGACGCGATCCGGCTTTCGCGGCGGACCCTGCGCACCATCAAAGGCAACCTGTTCTGGGCGTTCGCCTACAACGTCGGCGCGCTCCCCCTGGCGGCGGCTGGCCTGCTCAACCCGATGATCGCCGGAGCCGCGATGGCCTTCAGCTCGGTCTTCGTGGTGTTCAACAGCCTGCGCTTGCGGGGCTTCCGGGGCATCGCGGCCTGACCGCCGTGGTTGATCGGCCGGCGTTCTGGGTAACCCGATCGTGCGACTTCAGCAGCGAGGTCGCACGATGGGAAGGGTGGCTCCATGATCAGTATCGCGGAGCATCCGGTGCCGGGAACCTGGGTGCTCGACCTGCGGGCCACGACGCCACGGGCGTTGCCGGACATGCGCGCCTGGGTGGTCAGATGCCTTCCCGATCTCGGCGAGGGCCATCGTGACGACGTCCTGCTGGCGGCCACGGAACTGGTCGCCAACGCGTACGTGCACGGTGGTGGCGCACGCCACATCCAGCTGTGGCGGGGCGTCTCACCGTGCGCGGTCCGCATCGAGGTCGCGGACATCAGCGTCGAACAACCCAGGGCACGCCGCTCGCAGATCGAGGATCCCCGCGGACGCGGGCTGCTCGTCGTGGACGGGGTGGCGGTGCAGTGGGGTGTCCGGCGTGAGCGGCTCCGCGGCGGGAAGCTCGTCTGGGCGCATATCCGCTGCGATGGAGACTGCCCGGTCCACGCTCGGGCCCCGCGAGACCGCCGCCGTCTTTGAGCGTCACATTTTCGCGCGGCCCTCGATGGCCGCGCGGGCGGCGTCGATCGACTTGCGGACGACGACTTCGGTGGAATACCCCTGTTTCTTGAAGACGCCGTCGAGATAGAACGTGCCGTAGCCGTGTGCCTGGGTGAACAGCTGCTCCATCAGTTCGAGACCGGCCTGCGGCCGGTCGGCGACGGTGAGGCAGAGCATGACGAACTGGTCGGTCAGGCGGCGGGTCTGCTCGTGCAGCGCGGCGTGCTCCGGTCCCTGCAGGCCGTCCGAGTAGATGATGTTCATCCCGGCGCGGCGCTCGATGAGGTACTCCGTGTACGCGCCGGCGGCCGCCGCGAGCGCGGCCACGGGCTCACTCTCGGCCTCGATGGCCTCGTGCACCCTGTCGGCCAGCTGGCAGGCGACTTCGCCCGCGATCGCGGCCAGCAGGCTCTCCTTGCCGGGGAAATGCCGGTAGGGCGCGCCGGGGCTGACCTTCGCGCGTCTGGCGACTTCAGCGACGGAGAACGCGCCTAATCCCTGTTCGGCGATCAGGTCGAGCGAGACCCGCACGAGTTCGGCGCGAAGGTCGCCGTGGTGGTACTTGCCGCCCATGTCGTGGATCACACCGTTCCGGTCGCGGAATATGTAAGAGCCCTCTTACGCTAGTTGTAAGTGACCTCTTACATGGTCTCACTGTTTTCACGGAGGGTTTCATGACGACGACCACGCACGCCATTGCCGCGCCGTCCCCGGGTGCCGCGCTGTCACCGACGACGATCGAGCGTCGCGACCTGCGTCCGGACGACGTGCTGATCGACATCGCGTACGCGGGGATCTGCCACAGCGACATCCATCAGGTGAAGGAGGACTGGGGCAGCGCGATCTTCCCGATGGTGCCCGGCCACGAGATCGCCGGCGTCGTCGCCGCGGTCGGCGCCGGCGTGACGAAGTACCAGGTCGGGGACCGTGTCGGCGTCGGCTGCATGGTCGACTCCTGTGGCGAGTGCGAGTACTGCCTCGCGGGCACCGAGCAGTTCTGCGTCAAGGGCAACGTCCAGACCTACAACGGCGTCGGCTTCGACGGCGAGAACACCTACGGCGGATACAGCCGTCAGGTCGTCGTGAAGGACTCCTTCGTCTGCCGGATCCCGGAGGGGATCGGCCTCGACGTCGCCGCCCCGCTGCTGTGCGCGGGCATCACCACCTACTCCCCGCTGAACCGCTGGGGTGCCGGACCGGGCAAGAAGGTCGCCGTCGTCGGCCTCGGCGGGCTCGGCCACATGGCGGTCAAGATCGCCGTCGCCATGGGCGCCGACGTCACCGTGCTCAGCCAAAGCCTGAAGAAGCAGGAAGACGGCCTGAAGCTCGGCGCGAAGGACTACTTCGCGACCGGTGACGCGTCGACGTTCCAGACGTTGCGCGGCCGCTTCGACCTGATCCTCAACACCGTTTCGGCGACACTGCCGATCGACTCCTACCTCGGCATGCTGCGGGTCGGCGGGGCGATGGTGAACGTCGGCGCGCCCGGCGAACCGCTGTCCTACAACGCTTTCTCGCTGCTCGGCGGGAACAAGGTGCTCGCCGGTTCGATGATCGGCGGGATCGCCGAGACGCAGGAGATGCTCGACTTCTGCGCCGAGCACAAGATCGGCGCGGAGATCGAGACGATCTCGGCCGACCAGGTGAACGTGGCCTACGACCGGGTCGAGAACAGCGACGTCCGCTACCGGTTCGTCATCGACGCGGCGACCATCGGCGCGTAGCCGGTCCAGGGGGTCGTGAGTGGCGATTCGGGTTAGAACCCGAATCGCCACTCACGACCGACCCGACCTGCCGCTTCCGCCGCTCTGGTCGCCTCACATCAGCAGCAACGGCAGTGTGTTCATCGCGGTGTGCACGGCGATCGGCGCCCACAGGTTGCGGTAGCGGGACCACAGGTAGCCGGTGAACAGGCCGAAGAACCCTTGGAAGGCAACGATCGCGCCCAAGGTCAGGGGGAGCCCTCCCTGACCGTGTGTCGGCAGGTGCAGCCAAGCGAACAGCAGCGACGCCAGCAGGATTCCCGGCCAGCGCCCGAAAAGCGCCTCCAGGCGGGTCTGCAGCATGCCGCGGAAGAAGACCTCTTCGAGTACGTTCGCGGTGAAGAAGGTCAGCGTCGCGCCCACCGCGAGGAACACCGGGTCGGGATAGTCCTCGGCGGTGGGGAGCGGCGGGGCGAGCGGGCCCAGGACGTACAACCAGCCGAACACGACCACGGCCGGGATCGGCGCGAGCCACTGCCAGGTCCGGCGAGGCCGCCACGTGAGCCGGAACGGATCCGGTTCTCCCGATGGTCGCAGGATCCGCAAGAGAAACAGTGGCAGCAGCAGGAAAACGAGCGGTTTGGCGAGCGCCCAGATGTCGCGGACGAGCGCTTGATGTCCCGCCGTGGACACCAGGAACAATGCCAGTGGCCACAAGAAGGCGATGAGCGCCAGGGCCGTCGCCTGCTTGCTCAGCCCGCGCCGGTCGGTCACCTCGGGGAGCAGTCTGGGTGCGTGGAGCGGGACCCCGTGGACCAGCAGGATCCCGATCAGCGCGGGAATCAGGGCGCCCGCGAGGGAGAGCCCCTTGTCCGAATCCGCGGACGGCTTGATCGTGTCGTGCCCGGTCGCCAGCAGCAGTGCGGGGGCGGCGGCGAACACCGCGACCCCGCCGACGAGGACTCCCCAGGCGACACCCGAACGGGTGCCGGTTTTTTCCATCACCGGAAAAGGATCATCGAAGCGGGGCGTGCCCGCGTCATCCTTTCGGACGACTTCGGTCGGCTCAGCTCTCCCCTTCTGTGCTGCCCTTTTGGCCCTTGTCCTGGTTTCCCGATCTCGCCAAGCTGCTCTTGTCCCGAACAGACAGGGGAGTGGTCGTGGTGAAGTCCTGGAATGCGCTGGGGATCGTCGGGGCGAGCGCGCTGTGCGCCGCCGGGATCGCGGTGGGAACGGCCCCGCCCGCCGACGCCGCGGCCAAGGCGAGTTACACGTGGCTGGACCTGGTCACCGGACGGGGTTACAGCGGTACCACCGCCCGGCTGTCCGGGAACGAAGCCGAAGTGCCTCCGCGGAGCCCGTCGCTGGACTGCCGGGATCCGTATCTTTCCGGATCGGGTTACGCGCTTTCCTGCTGGGGAGACGACTTCCACGTCTTCGTCGACTGTTCCGACGGCGACCGGTACGCCTACGGCCGGGGCGCGGGGGAGTACCGGATCATCTTCACCTGTCCCAGTGGCGCCACCGCGCTGCGCGGCGGCGCCTACGGCAACTGAGGAATCAGCCGACCGCGATGACCTTTTCCAGGCTGCGCAGGCACAACGTGAGCGCTTCGTGCTTCGGGGTCTTCTCCCGGACCATCTCCCACGCCGTGTAGAGCAGGCTCCACAACAGCTGCAGCAACCACTCCTTCGTCATCGCCGGGTCGACCGTGCCCTCGCGGTGCCCGCGTTCGATGAGCCCGAGCAGCACGCGGTCGTCGTCGCTCTCCTCCTGCCATTCGGGCCGGGTCATCAGATCCGGCATGGTGAACAGCAGCTGGAAGACGTCGGCGTGTTCGAAGTACTCCTGACACAGCCTCGCCAGCGCCGCCGGGACCGGGCCTTCGTCGAGCCGGGCCCGTTCGGTGCCTTGGGAGATCTTGTCGAGGGCGTCGTGGCTGATGGCGTCGATCAGGTCCGAGCGCTCCGCGAAGTACCGGTGCACCGTGGTGCGCCCGACGTTCGCCGCCGCCGCGATGTCGGCCAGCGTCGCGCTCGGCTGTTTCGTCAGCTTCTCGATGGCCGCGTCCAGGATCGCGCGCCGGGTCCTCGCCCGGACACCCGTCTCGGTGACCACACCCTCACTCATGGCCGGTACCGTACCTCGCTCCCCGATCCGGAACTCGCTTGACGATTTTAGAACACGCGTGTTCCATTGGGAACCATGGACACTCCACGATTGAAGGTGCTGTGGTCGTTCGCGCGGCCACACAAGGGGGCACTCGCGATCGGCCTCGTGCTCGCCCTGCTCGGCTCCGCGACCGGCCTGGCCACGCCCATGGTCACGAAGTGGGTGCTCGACTCGCTCGGCTCGTCGGCTTCGCTGGCCGGACCCGTGCTGGCACTGCTCGGCCTGATGCTGGTGGGCTCGGTGATCTGGCTGACGCAGTGGATCCTGCTCGGCACGGTCGGCGAGCGGGTGGTGCTGAAGGCGCGGGATTCGATGGTGCGGCGGTTCTTCCGCGCCACGATCCCGGCGATCACCAAGCGGCCGACAGGGGAACTGGTCACCCGCGTCACCTCGGACACGGTGCTGCTGCGCGAGGCGGCCTCGTCCAGCGTGATCGGCCTGATCAACGGGGTCGTGATGCTCGTCGGCACCCTGGTGCTGATGAGCGTGCTCGACCCGGTGCTGCTGGGCACGACGGTGGCGGCCGTGGTCGTGGTGATCGCGCTGTTCGCGTGGCTCATGCCCGCCATCGCGAAGGAACAGGAGAAGGTGCAGGACCGGGTGGGCAGGCTCGGCGGCGTGCTGGAGGGCGCGCTGCGGGCGATCCGCACGGTGAAGGCCAGCCGCGCCGAAGCCCGGCAGTCCGAACGGATCCTGGTCGACGCGGAGGCCGCCGCGGTGCACGGCGTCCGCGCGGTGCGGCGGCAGGCCGTCGCCTGGGTGGTGGCGTGGTCGGGAATCCAGGGCGCGATCCTGGTGATCCTCGGCCTCGGTGCCTGGCGCGTCGGCGCGGGCCTGCTCGAGGTGTCGAGCCTCATCGCGTTCCTGCTGTACGCGTTCGCGTTGATGGAGCCGATCACCGAACTGAGCCAGAACATGACCGCGTTGCAGTCGGGGATCGCCGCGGCTGGGCGGATCCGGGAGATGGACGCGATGGAGATCGAAGAGGACAAGGTGTCCTCGCGGCCGGAAACCGGGCGCGAGCAGGACGGCCCGGTTCTGGAACTGCGCGGGGTGACCGCGGGCTACGGCGGCCGACCGGCGCTGCGGGACGTCTCGCTGAAGATCCCGAGGCGCGGGCACACCGCGATCGTCGGGCCGTCCGGCGCGGGCAAGACCACGATGCTGTCGCTGATCATGCGGTTCGTTCAGCCGCAGTCGGGTTCACTGCTGCTGGACGGGCGTGAGTACGCGGACCTGCCGTACGCGGACGTGCGGACACGGCTGGCCTACGTCGAGCAGGAGACGCCGATCGTGCCGGGGACGATCCGCGAGAACCTGCTCTTCACCCATCCCGACGCGACCGAGGAAGAGGTGCTGCGGGCACTCGGTGAAGTCCGCCTGAGCGACAAGATCGCCGCCCTCGAAGAAGGGCTGGACACGCCGCTGTCGTCGACGTCGGTGTCCGGCGGGGAACGCCAGCGGATCGCGCTGGCCAGGGCGATCCTGCGCACGCCGGACGTCGTGCTGCTGGACGAGGCGACCGCGCAGGTCGACGGCCGGACCGAAAGCGCCATCCACGACTGCATCCGGCGGCGGGCCGCCGAGGGCGCCGTGGTGACCGTGGCGCACCGGCTGTCCACGGTGATCGACGCGGACACCATCGTGGTGATGGAGGAAGGCCGCGTGCGGGCGAGCGGCAGCCACGAACGGCTGCTCGCCACCGACACGCTGTACCGCGAACTGGTGGAGGCGCTGCGGATCGCGGGGGAGGGTGCCCCGGTCCCCGGCTGATCCGCTCAGGCGGAGACGGCGCGGACCCCCGGCGGCATCTCGCGGTTGACCTCGTCGAGCCGGGTGGCGACGGTCCGGCAGGGTTCGCAGCCGGCGAGATGCGCGGTGATCAGGTTCGCGCGGCGGCCCGGCACCCCGCCGCGGAGCCAGGCGCCCATCCGGCGCCGCGCCTCCTGGCAGCACGGCGTTCCCGTTTCGGGGACCTGTGCCTGCAGGAAGGCTTGGCGCAACCCTTCACGGGCGCGCAGGGCCAAGACGGAGGCGCCGTTGGGGGACACCCCCAGCAGCGGGGCCACCACCTTCGGCGAGTCGCCTTCGGCCTCGGTCCGCCACAGCACGGTCCGCCAGCGGCCGGGGAGCGCGCAGTAGGCGGTCCACGCCAGGTGAGCGTTCGAGCGGAGGATGAGGAGCTCCTCCGCGCCCACGGCTCCGGCGGCCACTTCGATCGCCGGAGCCGTGCCGTACAGCTCGACCCGCTTGCGGTGGTGGCTCCACTTGGCCACCAGGTTCCGCATGGTGACGGCGAGATAAGGGCGGAGGTTGTCCCGGGGGCCGCCTCCGGCGCGGATGACGCCCAGGACGCGCACGAAGGCCTCGGCCACGAGGTCGTCCCGTTCCGCGGGCTCGGTGACCCAGCCCGCGGCGAGACGGCGGAGCGGTTCGGCGTGCCGCCGGAACAACGCTTCGCCGGCGGCGATGTCACCGGCGCGGAAGGCGTCGAGCAGCTCAGCGTCCGCTGCGTCCGGTTCGACGTCGTCCCTCATCCGGGTCACCGTAACCCGCCGAACGGCGGATCGCGATGACCACGGTGTCATCGGCGTGCAGGACGATGTCGAGCATCTCGGTGGCGAGGACGTCCGGGATCTCCGAAGTCGGCCGCCCGGCGTTCCGTCGCGCGGCCGCGAGCAACCGGATTTCGCCTTCGTGGAAGTCTTTGCGGCTTTCGACGAGCCCGTCGGTGTAGATGACGAGCAGGTCGCCGTCGGCGAGGGTGCGGTGGACGAGGCTGCGGCTGCCGGGATCGGGGAAACCGATACCCCGGCCCGAAGTCTCCGCCGCGAGCAGCTCGGTGCCTTCGTCGGTGACCAGCACCGGACGGGGGTGGCTGCCGTTGGCGAAGGTGACTTCGCCGGTCGCCGGATCCAGCCGGGCCAGCAGTACGGTCGCCATCAGATCGGGTTCGATCGTCGCCAGGGTGCGCGCGGTCCGGCCGATCAGATCGCGGAACGGATGGCCTTCCAGCGCCAGCGTGCGGATGGCGTGGGTGACCGTCAGCGCGTGCCGGGTCGAGGTGACGCCGTGCCCGACCGCGTCGACGAGGGTGATGTGCACGCAGCCGTCGGGCAGCACGAACCAGTCGTAGAGGTCCCCGCCGGTCGGGGAATCCTGCTGGCTCGGCGCGTAGTGCACGGCCAGTTCGAAGGGGCCGGCGGGCGGTGGCGGCGGGCGCAGCGCGTCTTCGAGCTCGCGGAAGATCACCGCGTGCGCCTTGCGGAGCTGCTCGTCCCGTTCTTCCAGTTCGACGTACATCGCGAGGACGCCGCTGTTCGTCTCGGCCAGTTCGTGTTTGAGTTCGCGCTGGTCCTTGGCGACCGCGTCGGCGCGGGCGACCAGCGCCAGCATCTCGTCCCTGGTGGCCACTTCGTCGTCGTCCGCCGCCGGAACGGGCTCGGCGCCCGCGTCGAGATGCCAGGTCAGCCTCGTCCCCTCGCCCGCTGCGGGAAGCAGGGGGAGCGTGGTGCGCTGACGACGCCCGACGGGCCGGGACGATTCCAGCGTGACGGACAGCCGCCCGTCGGCCATGGTGGTCGAAAGCTCCGGCGCGGGACCGTTTTCGGCGAGCAGGGACACCGCGAGCACCAGCCGGGCGCGTTGTTCGGCCGGGACCCCGGCGGCCGCGCACACCTCGCGCACGCGACGGCGTAACCGGACGACGGAAGTGTCGGTCACGGAAGCCCCTTTCCCGGCCCGAAGGCGATCAACGCGGCGTCGTCGCGAAGGTCGCGGTGACGGTGGGCGAGATCCGCGGCGAAGAGCGTGGTGGCCGGGAGCGGGCCGAGCGCCGCCGGACCGCGCCAAGCGGCGCCGATCCCGTCGGTGTGCAGGACCAGGAGTTCGTGGCCGGTCAACGGAAGTGCCCGCACCCGGATGGACGGCAGGGTGAAGCCGACGACGCCGGGGATGCTCAGCAACGGCTGCGTGTGTCCCGGCGTCAGCACGAGACCGCCGATGTTGCCGACGCCGCAGAACTCGAGCCCGCTCTCGGAGAGCCGGGCGAGCGCGACCGCCGCGCCACGGGTCTGCCGCAGCGTCCGGTGCATGGCGTTCAGGTGCTCGGGCAGCGGCCGGTCGGGATCGCGGCGGAACACGGCGATCGCGGCTTCCGCGGCGTCACTCGCTTCGGGGCCGTGGCCGAGTCCGTCGACGACGACCGCCGTGCGGACGCCGGGCATCGCCGAGACGGCCAGCGCGTCACCGCACCGCTCTTCGCCTTCGCGGGGGAGCCGGACGTGCGCGAAATCGGCGATTTCGTGTCCCGGCGCGAGGATCCTGGCGGCCGCGACGGTGCCGACCCCCGCCGCGGAGCGGATGCGGAACTCGGTCGCGAGCCTGCCGACGGCGCCGAGTCCGGTGCCCAGTGTTTCCGTGGTGCTGTTGCCGTCGACGCGCCAGTGGTCCAGATCGGCCATCCCCGGGCCGGTGTCCACGGCGTGGATGTCCACCCCCGGCCCGGCCAACGAACGCTGGACGAAGACGGCGCCGCCGCCGGCGTGCTTGTCGAGATTGCTCGCCAGTTCCGAGGCGACGACGGCGGCGCGTTCGGCGAGAACCTCGGGAAGCCCCGCCTCGGCCGCGACTTCGCGAGCGGCTCGCGTCGCCGCGTAGACCGCGCTGATGTGGTCGATGTGGATCAGCCGGGTGAGCGACGCGTCGGCGACGGTCATGGCTTCCAGCGGACGACGGTGACCGTGGTGCCCTCGCCGGGCACGGTGTCGATGGTGAACTCGTCGACCAGCCGCCGGGTGCCGCCGAGGCCGTGCCCGAGACCGGCGCCGGTGCTGAAACCGTCGGTCATGGCCAGCTCGACGTCTCCGATACCGGGACCTTCGTCGCGGACGGAGAGGGCGAGCCCCACCCGCCCCCGGCGGTCCCGGACGACGGCGATGGTCATCGTGCCGCCACCGCCGTGGATGTAGGCGTTGCGCACGAGTTCGCTGGCGGCGGTCACGATCTTCGTCTGGTCGACGATCGAGAAGCCCGCCGCGACCGCGTCGGCCCGCACCGCGTGCCGGGCGGTGAGCAGATCCTCTTCCGCGCGCACGGCGTGTTCGCGCGCTTCGGGGGCCGTGAGCTCGTCAGGAAGCACGAGGCGCCTCTTCGGCGGCCTCGGCGGGACGGCGCCACCCCAGCATTTCCATGGCCTGTTCCGCGTTGAGCGCGGTCTGGACGCCGGTGAGCTGCAATCCCAGTTCGGACAACGTGATCGCGACGGCGGGGCGCATCCCGGCGACGATCATCCTGGCGCCGAGGAGCCGCCCGGTGGCGGCCAGTTCCATCAGCACCCTGGCGACGAACGAGTCGATGATCTCCAACCGGGAGATGTCGAGGATGACCCCGCGGATCCCTTCCTCGGAGATCCGGGCGGTGAGTTCGCCGGTGAACCGGAGCGCGGTCGTGTCGTCCAGATCGCTGAGCAGCCCGCTGATCAGGATGTCCCCGAGCCGCAGGATCGGCAGTCCCGCCTGGGCGTTCACCCGGTCACCACGCCCGGCCGGGCGTGGTCGTCGATCAGCCGCATCGCGGAGGCCAGCGCGTCGGCGAGCGAACCGCGGGTTTCGATGTGCGAGAGGTCGATGCCGAGCTGGGTGACGGTCTGCGCGATCGACGGCCGGACACCGCTGATCAGGCATTCCGAGCCCATGAGCCGGACGGCGCTGACGGTCTGCAGGAGGTGGTGCGCCACCGCTGTGTCCACTGTGGACACGCCGGTGATGTCGATGATCGCCACCCTGGCCTCGTGGGCCTGGATCGCCTCCAGGAGGCTGCTCATCACCACCTGTGTGCGGGCGCTGTCGAGGGTGCCGATCAGGGGGACCGCCAAGACCTGGCGCCACAGCCGCACCACCGGGGTGGACAGTTCCAGCATCTGCTGGTGCTGGCGGCGGATGATCTCTTCCCTGCCTTCGACGTACACCGAGAAGGTGAGCAGGCCCGCGGCGTCGAGGAAGCGGTTCACCTGCAGGGCGGCCTGGTAGCGGACCTCGGGATCCTCGGTGCGGCGTTCGAGGGCGGCGAGCGTGGTGCGCTTGAGCGCGAGGATCGCCATGGCGGTGGAGGTCGGCGCGGCACCGGCGCGGGCACGGCGTTCGGACAGCCCCCGCAGCGCGGCGCGGACGGCTTCGTCGCGGTCGACGATCCGTTCCAGGCGTAGCTCGGTACCGAGGGCCTCGCGAAGCGCTTCGAGGAGTTCTTTGGCCTCGCGCCGGAGTTCCTGCTCGCCGGTCCACGCGGGCGAATCGGTCAGCTGCCGTCGGACCCAGTCCTCGACCAGGCCTTCCTGGTCGGCGTCGAAGATCCGCGACAGCAGGTCCCGGACGGCGGAGTCGTCGGTCCCCTGCACCACACCTCCACGGTGTTCGTGTCGTGCGAGCACGACTGTTGTCATATGACAACAGTGACCCTACTCCAGTGGCGGCGTGGACACCCTCCGGGCGTCAGAACCCCGCCGCGGCCTCGCGGAACTCGCGCAGCCCGGCGGCGAGCGCGGTCCTGGCCTCCGGAGTGAGCTTTCCCAGCACCGACTCCAGGCTTTCGCGGCGGCGTGCCCGCAGGTCACGCAGGTACGCGCGGCCTCGGTCGCTGAGCCGCAAGGTGACCTCGCGACGGCTGTGCGTGCCGGGCAGCCTGTCGACGAAGCCGACGGCTTCCAGCCGGTCGCACAGGCGGCTCACCAGCGGCGGGGTCGAACCCAGCAGCTCGGCGAGGGCGCGCAGGTTCAGCCCGTCGTGGTGGTCGAGAGCCACGACAGCGCGTACCTGGGACGTCGACAGCGGACGCGGTGACGCCTCGCGAGCGCGTTCGAACATGATCTCGAGCAGCTCGGCCGTCTCGGCCACCGCCGCCGCCACCGTTTCGGTGCCGGGCGGCTCGGAGGACCGATTCACGACACCCACTCTCGCATCCTTATGCTGAACTTGTCAGCTCAGCACATCGCGGCACGCCCACCGGCCGGTCCGCCAACGCGGTGCGGACGGCTTCGCCGGTGTCCGAGTGAGACGCCGGTTCCCGGTGTGCGGAGGCGACGACGTGGACAGATCCTTGGCGGTCGAGCGGATTCTGAGAGGCGTCCAGCCGCACCAGTTGCTCGACGGCCTGCGTTCGGCGCTCAGGGAGCATTTCGGCGCCGTGGCCGTCGACCTGCTGATGGCCGACTACAGTCTCGCGGAACTGCGGCGGGTGACCGTGCTGCCCTACACCACCGACCCGGTCTCGGTGGTGGGTACGACGGCGGGCGAAGCCTTCACCACGCAGGGCGCGACGTTCGAGACCGTCGAGGACGGCATTCGCGCCCACCTCCCGGTCTCCGTCCGCGGCGATCGGCTCGGCGTGCTCGCCGTCACCCTCCCCGAAGACCAGGAACCGCCTGTCTGGGCCGAACTCGGCCGGTTCGCCGAGGCACTGGCCCACGAGGTCTTCGTCGCCGATCGCGACACCGACCTCTACGTACAGGCACGCCGGTCGTCCCGGCTCACGCTCGCCGCCGAAATGCAGTGGCAGCTGCTCCCCGGCCGCGCGTGCGCCCGCCCCGAATTCGCCCTCGGCGGGCAGCTCGAGCCCGCGTACGCCATCTACGGCGATTGCTTCGACTGGTCGGCCTCCGCGAGCAAGCTGTCGGTCACGCTGGTCAACGGCATGGGGGACGGTGCGAGCGCGGCGCTGCTGACCAATCTCGCGATCAACGCGCTCCGCAACGCGCGGCGGGCCGGGATCCCGCTCGACGCCCAGGCCGAACTCGCGGACCAGGCCCTCTACGCCCAGCACCGGGGCCAGGAGCACGTCGCGACCCTCCTGCTGGAGTTCGACCTCGCGACCGGCGCGATCGACGCCGTCGACGCCGGATCGCCCCGCCTGTGGCGGTTCCGCGACGGCAAGGCCGACCGGGTCACCTTCGACGAGCAACTGCCGCTCGGCACCTTCGAGGACACCGCGTACACCGTGGAGCGCCTGCAAGCGCTGCCCGGTGATCGCTTCGTGTTCGTCAGCGACGGCGTCTACGGCGTGGAGGGCCCGCACGGCGAGCTCTACGGAGACCGTGAACTGGCCGAAGCCATCGTCGCGACCGCGGACCTGCCCGCGGCCCATGTGCCGAGGGCGGTGCTCGCCGAGCTGGGCGAGCACCGGGGCGACGGTCCCGCCGCCGACGACGCCATGGTCGTCTGTCTCGACTGGTTCGGGCCGAACCCCGCCGCCGACCTCGCGGTGACCGCCGGATCCTGAGGCCGCTCGGCCGTCCGGCGTCGTGCACGTGTTCAGGATGTGGGAGCGGGAATGAAAGGCCGCCCGCCGATGTCGCAGCCGTCATGGTCACCCCTTTCGATGATCCGGCCTGGGCCTCCCTGACCGGCCCGCACGCCCACTTCGCCGAACGCCTCGGTCAGGTCCTGCGCTACCAGGTCGATGTCGCCCCCTTCTTCGCGCTGCCACCCGAACCGGACGACGGCGTGTGGGCCGACGTCGCCGCGTTGGCGGGCCCTGGCGAGGCGGTCACCGTCCACAGCACACTGCCCGTCCCGGCAGATTGGGAAGTCCTCGGCAGGATCGCCGGGGTCCGGCTGGTCGACGTCGCGCTCGAAGTCGCCGAGGATCCCGAAGCCGTCCGGCTGGGACCGGAGGACGTCCCGGAGATGCTCGACCTCGTCGAGCGGACCAAACCGGGACCGTTCCGGCAGCGGACCATCGAGTTGGGGACATACCTGGGAATCCGGCGCGGCGGCGCGCTGATCGCGATGGCGGGGGAGCGGCTGCACCCGCCCGGCTGGACCGAGATCAGCGCCGTTTGCACCGACGCCGCGTATCGCGGTCAAGGGCTGGCGACCCGGCTCATCCGCGCGGTGGCGGCGGGAATCCGCGCTCGCGGCGAGCGGCCGATGATGCACGCCGCGGCGACCAACACGTCCGCCATCCGCCTGTACCAGTCGATCGGTTTCGAGCTGGCACCGCGACCGGACTTCGTGTCCGTCCGTGTCCCCGAAAACACCGAAGGAGGACTTCATGACAGCGTTGCCCGTGATCGATCTCTCGCGGTTCCGGGTTCCCGGTGATCGCGAGGCGTTCCTGGCCGATCTGCGCCGGGCGGCTCGCGAGGTCGGGTTCTTCTATGTCGTAGGGCATGGCGTGCCGCCGGAACTGTCCGAAGGGATCTTCTCGGTGGCGCGCCACTTCTTCGCGTTGCCCGAGGCGGACAAGCTCGCCATCGAGAACGTCGAGTCCCCGCAGTTCCGGGGATACACCAGGACCGGGAACGAGTACACCGGCGGTTCCCGCGACTGGCGGGAGCAGATCGACGTCGGCCCGGAGCGCGAAAGCGCCGAGCCGGCGCCCGGCGATCCGGCGTGGGCACGGCTGATCGGCCCGAACCAGTGGCCCGAGGCGGTGCCGGAGCTACGGGAGGTCACCTTGGCGTGGCAGGCGGAGGCGTTGCGGGTGAGCCGCGAGGTGCTTCGCGCGCTCGCGGCGAGCCTGGGGCAGGACGAGGGCTACTTCGACGCGTGGTTCGACGACGAAGCCGCCACGCACCTGAAGATCGTCCACTATCCGCCGAGGCCCGCCGCGGATGAACAGCAGGGAGTCGGCTCGCACAAGGACTACGGCTATCTCGCGCTGCTGCAGCAGGACGAAATCGGCGGCCTCCAAGTGCAGGGAGACGACGGGGGCTGGATCGACGCCGTGCCGGTGCCGGGCAGTTTCGTGGTCAACATCGGCGAGATGCTGGAGATCGCGACCCAGGGCTACCTGCGGGCGACCCGGCACCGGGTGCTCAGCCCACCTGCCGGCGTGGATCGCTACTCGGTGCCGTTCTTCCTCGCGCCGCGTCTCGACGCCGTCGTCGAACCGCTGGAACTGCCCGAAGATTTGGCCGCCGCCGCTCGAGGGATCAGCCAGGACGCGGACAACCCGTTGCTCGCCTCGTACGGCGAAAACGCCCTGATCGGATGGTTGCGTTCGCATCCGAAGGTGGCGAAGCGCTGGTACCCCTCCTTGTGAAGACACGCTAACGAGCGAATTCAGAAACTCGCGATGGACTGAACAGCGCCGCCGGGCCAGACTTCGCGCAATGAAGGCATTGGTCAAAGCCGACCGGGCACCAGGGCTCGAACTCACCGACGTTCCGGACCCCGCGGTCGGCCCCGGCGACGTCGCCGTCCGCGTGCTGCGCGCCGGGATCTGCGGTACCGATCTGCACATCGACTCCTGGGACGACTGGGCGGCGCGCACCATCGCCGCGCCGCTGGTCATCGGGCACGAGTTCGTCGGCGAGGTGGTCGAGATCGGCCGGTCGGTGACGACGGTCAAGGTGGGCGACCTGGTCAGCGGCGAGGGGCACCTCGTCTGCGGGAGCTGCCGCAACTGCAAGGCGGGCAGGCGGCACCTGTGCGCCAGGACCAAGGGCCTCGGCGTGCACACCGACGGCGCGTTCGCGCAGTACGCGGTGCTGCCCGAGATGAACGCCTGGGTGCACCGCACCAAGGTCGACCTGGACATCGCCGCGATCTTCGATCCGCTGGGCAACGCCGTGCACACCGCGCTGTCCTTCCCCGTCATCGGGGAGGACGTGCTGGTCACCGGCGCCGGCCCGATCGGCATCATGGCCGCCGCCATCGCGCGGCACGCGGGCGCGCGCAACGTCGTCGTCACCGACGTCAGCGAGCACCGGCTGGAACTGGCCCGCAAGGTCGGCGTCGACCTCGCGCTGGACGTCTCCTCCTCGACCATCGCCGACGCGCAGGAACGGCTCGGCATGGCCGAAGGCTTCGACGTCGGCATGGAGATGAGCGGACGGCCCGAGGCGCTGCGCGACATGATCGCGAACATGTCCCACGGCGGCCGCGTCGCCCTGCTCGGCCTCCCCGCCTCCGACGTGTCGGTGGACATCGCCGCCGTCGTGCTGAAGATGATCCAGATCAAGGGGATCTACGGCCGCGAGATGTTCGAAACGTGGTACTCGATGTCCGTGCTGCTGCAGGCGGGACTGGACATCTCGCCGGTGATCACCCACCGGTTCGGCTACACCGAATACGAAAAGGCGTTCGCCACGGCCAGGGAAGGCCGTTGCGGCAAGGTCATTCTGGATTGGACGGAGAACTGATGTACGGCGCGATGCGCGACGACCTCAAGGCCGGGCTCGCCGAAATCCGGGAAGCCGGGCTGTACAAGGGTGAGCGGGTGATCCGGGGACCGCAGCGGGCTTCGGTCAGCGTCGCCGAAGGCGAGGTGCTGAACTTCTGCGCCAACAACTACCTCGGCCTCGCCGATCACCCGGCCCTGGTCAAGGCCGCGCAAGAGGCGCTGGACCGCTGGGGCTTCGGCATGGCGTCGGTGCGGTTCATCTGCGGGACGCAGCAGCCGCACAAGGAACTCGAGGCGAAGCTCTCGGAGTTCCTGAGCACCGAGGACACGATCCTCTACAGCTCCTGTTTCGACGCCAACGCCGGGCTGTTCGAGACGCTGCTGACCGACCAGGACGTCATCATCTCCGACGAGCTGAACCACGCGTCGATCATCGACGGCGTCCGGCTGTGCAAGGCGAAGCGGATGCGGTACCGCAACCGCGACGTCGCGGACCTGGAGGCACGGCTCAAGGAGGCGTCCGGCGCGCGCTACCGGATGATCGCCACCGACGGCGTGTTCTCCATGGACGGTTACCTCGCGCCGCTCGACGAGATCTGCGCGCTGGCCGAGCGCTACGACGCCCTGGTGATGGTGGACGACTCGCACGCCGTCGGCTTCACCGGCCCGACCGGTCGCGGGACGCCGGAACTGTTCGGCGTGCAGGACAAGGTCGACGTGCTGACCGGCACCCTCGGCAAGGCGCTCGGCGGGGCGAGCGGCGGCTACACCTCGGGCCGGGCGGAGATCGTCGAGATGCTGCGGCAGCGTTCCCGGCCGTACCTGTTCTCCAACTCGCTCGCGCCGTCGATCACCGCCGCGGCGCTCGCCACGCTGGAACTGCTGGACGAGTCGAGTGAACTGCTGGGCAAGCTGCGCACCAACACCGAGCTGTTCCGGCGCCGGATGACCGAGGCGGGTTTCGACCTGCTCCCCGGTGAGCACCCCATCATCCCGGTGATGATCGGCGACGCCGCCAAGGCGGGCAAGATGGCGGATCTGCTACTCGACCAGGGCATTTACGTGGTCGGTTTCTCGTACCCGGTGGTTCCGCACGGCAAGGCCCGGATCCGGACCCAGATGTCGGCGGCGCATTCGGCCGACGACGTCAACCGTGCGGTGGACGCGTTCGTGACAGCAAGGTCCATGATGGACGAATGATCGATCCGCGACGGCTGCGGGTACTGCGCGCCCTCGCCGACCACGGCACCGTGACGGCGGCGGGCCAGTCGCTGCACCTGACGCCGTCCGCCGTCTCCCAGCAGCTGGCCGCCCTCGAAGCCGAGTGCGGCCAGCAGCTGTTGAGACGGCGGGGCAGGCGGGTTTCACTGACCCCCGCGGGTGAATTGATGGTGGTGCACGCGAACGCCGTCGCCGCCGAACTGGAACGGGCGCGGGCCACCCTGGCCGCGCTCGACACCGGTGTCCAGGGGATGGTGCGGCTGGCGAGTTTCGCCTCGGCGATCACGATGGTCGTCGCACCGGCGATCGCCGCGCTGCGCGCCGGTTCCCCCGGGGTTTCGATGCAGGTGCAGGACGTCGAGGGGCACGCGAGCATCCCGCTGCTGCTCGACGGCGAGGTCGACCTGGCGATCACCGAGGAGTACCGGCTCTCGCCACGGACGGATGAGAGCAGGCTCACCCGGTTCCCGTTGTACGCGGAGCCGTTCGACGCCGTGCTGCCCACGGCGCACCGGCTGGCGGATGCGTCCGAAGTGGACATCGACGAACTCGCCGACGACGACTGGATCGCGCCGAAACCCGGGAATCCCTGCCGCGACGTGCTGATGATCGTCTGCGCCAACCCGGCGATCCGGCACGTCTCCGACGACTTCCACGCGATCACCACCCTGGTCGCCGCCGGTGAGGGCGTGGCCTTGGTGCCGCGCAACGCTTTCACCGCCGTCCCCGGCGCTGTCGCCGTCCCGTTGCGCGGCGAGCCGCCGCTGCGCCGGGTGTTCGCCGCGGTCCGGCGGGGGAGCGTGGATCATCCGCTGCTCAAGACCGTTCTCGCGGCACTGCTGGACGCGGCCCCCCGGCATGCGAATGCGGACCCGGGGACTCGCCCTTAGGATCGGGGCACCTGCCGTCGAAAGAAAGACAGGGCGCGGATGCTCCAGATCGATGGCCTCACCTGGATCGTCACGATCGGGTTGATTCTCGGGCTGCTGGCACTGGATCTCGTCCTGGCGGCCGTGCGGCCGCACAAGGTCGGTTTCGGCGAAGCGGTGGCCTGGTCGGTCGGCTACATCCTGGTCGCGGTGGCGTTCGGCGTCTGGCTGACGCTGGCGCACGGCGGCGACTTCGGGCAGCAGTACTTCGCGGGTTACATCGTCGAGAAGAGCCTGTCGGTCGACAACCTCTTCGTCTTCGTGATCATCATGAGCACCTTCGCGGTTCCCGAGGAACATCAGCACAAGGTGCTCACGTTCGGCATCGTGGTCGCGCTGATCATGCGCGCGATCTTCATCGCGCTCGGTGCCACACTGCTTTCGTTGTTCTCCTTCATGTTCCTGCTGTTCGGATTGCTGCTGATCTACACCGGGATCCAGCTGTTCCGGCACCGCGACGAGGATCCGGACATCGAGAACAACGTGGTGGTGCGGACCGCGCGCCGCCTGCTGCCGCTGTCCAAGGAGTACGACGGCGGCAAGCTGTTCACCCGTCTTGAGGGAAAGCGGGTGGGCACGCCGCTGGTGGTGGTGCTGCTCGCGATCGGCGGGATCGACCTGCTGTTCGCGCTGGACTCGATCCCGGCCGTCTTCGGCGTCACCGACGAGCCGTACTTGGTCTTCGCCGCCAATGCCTTCGCCCTGCTGGGCCTTCGCGCGCTGTACTTCCTCGTGAAGGGCCTGCTCGATCGCCTGGTGTACCTGTCGGCCGGGCTCGCGGTGATCCTCGGGTTCATCGGGATCAAGCTGATCCTGCACTGGGCCCACGTCGACATCAACGACAGCGTTCCGGAGATCTCGACGCCGGTCAGCCTCGCGGTGATCATCGGCATTCTCGTCGTGGTGACCGTGGCGAGCCTGCTCAAGACCCGCAAAGATCCTTCCGCCAAGGCGCATCCGGGCTCGCTGCGCGCCTCACGTCCCCCTTCCGAAGACGACTAGCGCCAGCCGTGGGCGAGGAGGTCGAAGATCTCCTCGACACCCTTCCGGGGGTCCGGCGTTCCCCGCGTGAGCGCCGGGATGTCCAGCACGAACCGCGCGAGCGCGCGGCAGGCGGTATCGCCGGGGTCCGCGCCGGTGTCTTCGGCGATGGCGGCGCCGAGGGCCGCGGCGTGCCGGGTCCACATGCGCTCGCCGTACTCCTGCAGCGCGGGGGTGCTGTTCACCAGTTCGGTGAACTCGGCGTACTGGGGATGCTCCGTGAGCGGGAGCCAGGTGGCGAGCACGTACTCGCGCAGCGCCTCGACGATGCTCTGACCCGCCGCGCGCTCCCGTACGGCCGCGATCAAGCGCTCTTCCCGGCCCTGGGACTCGTCGAAGACCAGTGCTTCCTTGCCGGGGAAGTGCTTGAACAGCGTCGTGGTCGACACGTCGGCCGCCTCGGCGATGTCGCGGATGCTCACCTGGTCGTAGCCCCGCTCCAAGAAGAGGTCCAGCGCGGCGTCCGCGAGCGCCTGACGGGTCGCGGCCTTCTTGCGTTCACGCCGTCCCGGTGTCTCCATGAGCGCAGTCTAGCGCATGAGTTGTCACAGTCACTAAGTTGACTCGTTGCACTTTTTAACTCGTTCTGCTTTTCTGGGTTCATGACGATCAGCATCATCGGAGCGGGCCCCGGCGGCCTGACCTGCGCCCGCATCCTGCAGAAACACGGCATCCCCGTGACGGTCTACGACCGCGACACCCATCCCCACGCCCGTAACCAGGGCGGCACCATCGACCTGCACGCGGACGACGGCCAGCTCGCCCTGCGCGAGGCAGGCTTGCTCGACGAGTTCGTCGCGCTCGCCCGTCCGGAAGGGCAGGAGATGCGCAAACTCGATCCCGCCGGAAACCTCTTGGAGCACCACGTCCCGGACGAAGGCGAACTCTTCCGGCCGGAGATCGACCGAGGACGGCTGCGCGACCTCCTGCTCGACTCGCTCGAGCCGGGCACCGTGCGGTGGGGGCGGGCGCTGGACAAGGTCGACGGCTCGCGATTGTCCTTTATGGACGGGACGGCCGTCGAAACGGATCTGGTCATCGGTGCCGACGGCGCATGGTCGCGGGTCCGTCCGGCGGTGTCCTCGGCCGTCCCGGAGTACGCCGGGATCACCTTCCTGGAAGCCTGGTTCGACGACGTCGAGAACGCGCACCCCGAACTCTCCGCCCTCGTCGGTCAGGGCAGCGCCATGGCGGCAGACGGCGACCGCTGCCTGTTCGCCCAACGCAACGGCGGTGACCACATCCGGGTCTACATCGTCCAGCGCCTGCCCGCGGACTGGGTCGGCGCCGGCGACACCCCGGAGCTCCGCACCCGGCTGCTCGACACGTTTTCGGGCTGGGCGCCGAAGATGCTACGGATGATCACCGACAACGACGGGCCGTACATCGATCGCCCGCTGTTCGTCCTCCCGGTCCCGCACACGTGGGAGCACTCGCCGACGGTGACTTTGCTGGGCGACGCCGCCCACCTGATGCCGCCGCTCGGCGTCGGCGCCAACCTGGCCATGCTCGACGCCTGCGAACTCGCCCTCGCGCTGGCCGGCTCCGCCACGATCGGCGATGCGGTCGCCGCTTACGAGAAGATCATGCTGCCCCGGTCGGTGAAAATGGCCCAGCAGCTCGAAAACGGCGCCGAGGGATTGCTCGATCTGGACTAGTGTTGGTTCTCCCGGTTTCCGGAAAGTGTCGGTGGTCGGTTGTAGGTTCATCGGGTGGTTACTGTTGAAGCCTTTATGGCTCCCTTGAAGGAATTTCCTGATCCTCGCACGTTGGGTGACGAGGAGTGTGTCGCGTTGGCGCAGGCTTTGTCGGCTGATATCGCGCGGTTGGAGGCGGTGCGGTTTCGGGCGGTCGCGCAGTTGTCTCGGCATCGGGATGGTGCGCGGAGTGTGGTGCAGGAGGTCGCTTTCGCTCTGTCTGTTGTGGACGGTCATGCGGGTGCGATGGTCGCCGCGGCGGAGGCGTTGACGACTCGTCTGCCCCGGACCTTGGGGTTGATGGAGCAGGGAAAGGTGGGTGGGTTCGGGGCGATGAAGGTCGCGGCGGCGACGGCGTGGCTATCGGATGAGGATGCGTTGGCTGCTGATGCGTTGTTGGAGGATCGGTTGCCGGGAAGGAATTCCGATCAGATTCGGAAGGCTGCGGGTCATGCGGCGTTGTCGGTCGATCGTGACGGTGCTGCTCGGCGGGTGGAGCGGCATCGTGAAGGGCGCCGTCTCACCGTGAGGCAGGGTGAGACGGGGGTGGCGTCGATCGAGGTCGAAGACGGCCCTGCGGAGAAGGTTGCCGCGGCGTATGTGCGGATCGATCGTGAGGCTCGGGCGTTGAAGACCGGTGGTGAGACTCGCACGCTGGACCAGTTGCGGGCGGATGTGGCGCTCGATCTGCTGTTGGGTGGTCAGGGCGGCAAGGCCGAACGGGCGGAAGTGTTCTTGTATATGGATTTGTTCACGTATCTGGGGGTGAAGGATGGTCCGGCGGAGCTGGCTGGGCATGGTCATCTTCCGGCCACGTTGGCGCGGGAGATCGCGACCGGTGCGGGCACGGTGTTGCGCAGGATCATCACCGATCCGTTGTCCGGGCAAGTACTCGACCTCGGCCGCGACCGATACCGTCCCACTGCGGGCCTCGACGAGTTCGTCCGGGTTCGCGACCGTGAGTGCCGAAGACCTGGTTGTCACCGTCCGGCGCAGGCCTGCGATCTCGATCATGCGGTGCCGTGGGAATTCGGGGGCCATACCGATGCTGATGAGCTGATCGATCTGTGCCGTCGTGATCATCGGTTGAAGGATGAGCCTGGGTGGGTCTATCGGCTTGCGGCTGACGGCACACTGACCATCACCACGCCTACTGGGCAGTCCTATGACAGCGCGCCGCCGCCACTACACGAACCCCGCCCGGCTGAGGAACCACCGCCATTCTGAACCGTTGCCGCGAAACGGCCACGACGCCAGTGCGGCTGTGGATCTCCTGATGGCAGCGACCGTGCCCGACGAACTGCCGCGTTCTCGGCCGTTGCCGAAATCTGGCTATGGTCCGATCGTGGAAACTGGTCCCATGTCGGCTCCACCAACAGCAACCGTGATCGCCGCTCCTGTCGAAAGCCGTGCCACCCATCGCCAAAAAACGGCAATTCCTCACCCCGCAACAGAATCGGTTTGGAGATGCCCGCCGTATTCACTATGGAAGTGTTCCGATTCCATCATGCTGCGGCGGAGGTGCATCACGGCCCCGGACAGCAGTTGGACCGTCAGATCCCCCCCCCGGTTGAGAAAGAGAAATCCGCGATGGGCACATAGCCGGTCGGCACGGTCTAACCCAGGAAGTCGCTGACCAGATCGCTCGCCTCGGGACGGCATTCGTCGAAGTAGGCGTGCCGCGCCCCGGCGAAGAGACGCATCCGCGCGTCGGGAATCCGGTCGGCCAGCAGGGGCGCGTTCGCCGGCGGTGCGAGCAGGTCGTCGTCGCCGTGGAGGACCAGGGTCGGCGCCGTGATGTCCGGGAGCGCGGCCCAGGCGTCGTGGTTGTTGCTCGCGACGAGATGTCCGCGGACCGCGTGCGGCGGCATGCCGTGGGCGCCCAGCACCCGGTACGGGCCGGGGTGCGAGGCACGCCAAGCAGGCGTGTACATCAGGTTTTCCAACGTTTCCCGTGCTTCGGCCGAGGAGCGCCGGGCGAGGGCCAGCCGCACGTCGTTCGACCGCTCGACACCGTGCGTGCCGCCCGGCGAGGTGCAGCCGAGGACGAGCCGTCGTACCCGGTCCGGATACCGCGCGGCGACCCATTGCGCGACGCGGCCGCCCATCGAGGTTCCGTAGACGTCGGCCACTTCGACGCCGAGTTCGTCGAGGACCGCGATCACGTCGTCCGCGAAACCTGTTGTGGAGTAAGCGGAATCGGGTGCGTCGCTGGCACCGGTGCCGCGGTAGTCCATGGTGATCGTGCTCGGGAAGTCCCCGCGCGTACGGTCCCACCAGGTGTGGTCGTTCGCCTGCCCGGCCAGCAACACGAGCGGCCTGCCCGTGCCGTGCCACTGGTACGCCAGCCGGGTGCCGTCGGTGGCGACGGCGTGGCCGGTGCGGGGGAGCGTGGTCATCCTTCTCCTGTTCGGTCTTCCCAGAGCCGGGCCGAGGGGCACGGCCGTCGTCAACGGTGCCGCGAGCCGCTCGGCGGCGGTCTCCAGCAGGCCGACCGTGACGATCCCGGGGGTCGGGACCAGTTCGGCCCTGGCCCGGTCGAGTTCGGTGAGCGCCCGCCGGGCCCGTTCGACGAGTGTCGTGCCCGCCTCGGTCAGGCGCGTCCGCTCGAACAGCGACACGCCTGTCATCATCGCTCATGATAATCACATGACCGAAGAAGAGGCCGCGATCGTCGAACTGGTGGCGGAGTTCGTGGATCGTGAGGTCCGGCCCGTCGCGCAGGAGCTCGCGCGTGGCTGGATGAGCCTCGCCGGTGCGATGGGCGGTCATACCGTCGTCGCGAAACTCCTCGCCACGTTCGGCACACAGGAGCAGAAGAACGCCTACCTGCCGAAGATGGCGACGGGCGAGATCCGCGCGACGACGGCCCTCACCGAACCCGGCGGCGGTTCGGACCTGCAGGCCCTCCGGCGCACAAGGGGATCTCCGTCCTGCTGGGTGGCGAAGAGGGCCGCGGCTTCGCCCAGATGATCCGAGGCCGCGATGGAGATCGCGCTCGACGCTGTCCGCATCCATGGCGGCTACGGCTACTCGACGGAGTTCGATGTCGAGCGGTACTTCCGCGACGCGCCCTTGATGATCGTCGGTGAGGGCACCAACGAGATCCAGCGGGGCGTGATCGCGCGCCAGCTGATCGAACGGCACCGCATCCCGTCCTGACGCACCAAGGAAGGCAGTATGCGCCAACCACTCGAGGGCATCACCGTCGTCGCGCTGGAACAGGCCGTCGCCGCGCCGTTCGCCTCGCGCCAGCTCGCCGACCTGGGCGCGCGGGTCATCAAGATCGAACGCCGAGGCGTCGGAGACTTCGCGCGTGACTACGACCGGACCGTGCACGGCCAGTCGAGCTACTTCGTCTGGCTCAACCGGGGCAAGGAAAGCGTCGAACTCGACATCAAGGATCCGGCCGATCGGGCGCTGCTCGGCGCGATGATCGGCCAGGCTGACGTGTTCGTGCAGAACCTCGTCCCCGGTGCGGTGGAACGGCTCGGGCTCGACGCCGGAACCCTGCGCGCGGAACGCCCGGAGCTGATCCACTGTTCGATCTCGGGCTACGGCCCCGAAGGTCCATATCGGACGAAGAAGGCGTACGACCTGCTGGTGCAGTGCGAAACCGGGCTCGTGATGTCCACCGGCACCCCGGAGACCCCGGCCAAGGCGGGGATCTCGATCGCCGACATCGCCACCGGCATGTACGCCTACACCGGCATCCTCACCGCGCTTTACGACCGCGAGCGCACCGGCGAGGGCGCGAGCCTGCACGTCGCGATGATCGACTCGCTCGGCGAGTGGATGAGCCAGCCCGCTTATTTCTCCCGGTACGGAAGGGAATCGCCGCGGCGCACGGCGGCGTCACATCCGTCGATCTCGCCGTACGGCCCGTACTGCACCGGTGACGACAAGGTCTTCCTGAGTGTCCAAAGTGAACGGGAATGGGTCGTGCTCTGCCGGGATGTTCTCCACCAAGAGGACCTCGTCGGCGATCCGCGCTTCCGGACCAACGACGACCGCGTCGCCCACGACGAAGAACTCACCGCGATCCTCGAACAGGCCTTCAGAGGTTCGACAGCCGACGAGGTCGGCGAGCTGCTGGAAGGTGCGGGGATCGCCAACGCCCGGCTGCGGACGCCCGAGCAGTTCACCCGGCATCCGCAGCTGACCGCGCGGAACCGCTGGCGTTCGGTGGACACCCCGGCCGGTGCGCTGGAGGCGTTGCTCCCGCCCGTCGAAGTGGCGGGCCGGGAAGCGGTGATGGGGCCGGTTCCCGCGCTGGGCGCGCACAACGAGTCGATCCGGGCCGAGTTCGGTCCTGGCGAGGAGGTTCGAGCGTGAAGGAAGTGGCCGAGGTTCCGCAGCCGGGACCCGCGGAGGCGTTGAGCTCGCTGCTCGACGTCGAGATGCCGGACCTGGAGCGCGAGGGCCTGCCGTTGCTGTGGCACTGGTTCTACCTGCTCGACCGGCCGGCGCAGGCCGATCTGGGGCCGGACGGGCATCCGGTCCGCGCCACGACCCCCGCGCCGCCGGAGCCGGGACGCCGCCGGATGTGGGCGGGCGGACGGGTGCGGACGCTCGGACCGTTGCGATGCGGGCTGCCCGCGACACGGCGTACGGAAGTGCTTTCCGTACAGGAGAAACAGGGCCGTACCGGACGGCTGACCTTCGTCGTGACCGCGACTACGTCCGTGACGTCGAAGGCTATCCGGGGCTGCTCACCCACGGGCCGTTGCAGGCGCTCGCGATGGCCGAGGCCGCGCGTGAGCACGTCCGGGCTTGGCCGGCGGAAGGCCATCAGGCTGTCGTCCGGCTCAACGCCGTGGGAACCCCTTGGTATCACGAGGATGTCGCGAGTGTCGGCCGCGCGCTCGCGGTGATGCTCCCCAAGGCCGAAGAAACTCTGTGTCCATCCCCGCTCGGTGGCCGTGGTGGACGGCCGGATGGTGGACCGGCCGGTCGAACTGCGCGCCAGGGCGATCCTCGACCGCGCGGATGAGCCATTCCGACCAGTCTGATGACGCCGACTCGCCCTGGCAGCGCCCGCCGCTTGGCGGTAGCGTTCCGGTGAGCGGATTTTTCGTTACGGTGAACGGAAAAGAGGCGTGGTCCGGTGCACGAACCGATTGTGACGGAATTCGCGACCACCGATCCGGAGCAGGCGCGTGCCTTGATCGCCGAGGCCTACCGCGACAACCGGTTGCAGGTCCGGGGTACCGTCGAAAACTACCGTTTCGAGCACAACCGCTGTGATCTCGGGGACGTGCACTTCGACTTCCTGCACAACACGTTGACCACGGAGGTCGCCGTCCAGCCGTTGGGCAGGGTGGTGCTGCTGCGCGTGCTGGGCGGTGTGCTGGAGCTCGACGACGGCATCGGCCACCGTCGGCTCGGTCCCGGGGACGTGTTCGCGGGCCCGCACCCCGGTCACGACTACCGGACGGGCATGCACGGCGCGCGGCTGCAGGTCACCGGGATCGACCTGGCGCTTTTGACGGGGATCGATCCGGCGCAGGACGGCGGAACGGTCGGACGTTTGCGCTACGAACCGGTGAGCCGGACGAAGGCACAGCGATGGCGCCAGACGGTCGAGTACGTCACCGGGATGTTCTCCGATCCGGAAGCGGAGAACGGCCCGCTCGTGCTCGGCGCGGCCGGGCGGCTGATGGCCGCCGTGGCCCTGGACACCTTCACCGCGGGTACCGGCGACTCCAGTCCCGGTGACCGCCGCAACGCCGTCCCGGACACCGTGCGCCGCGGGATCGCTTTCCTGGAGTCGAATCCGGATCTCGACCTCGGCGTCGCCGACATCGCCCGCGCCTGCCGGGTCTCGGTGCGGGCCCTCCAGCTGGCGTTCCGCCGTCATCTGGACACCACTCCGATGGCCTATCTGCGCCGGGTCCGGCTCGACCGGGTCCGGGCAGAGCTCCGCGACGCGGAACCCTGCGGAGGCGCGACGGTCACCTGCGTCGCGGCGAAATGGGGCTTCCTGGACGGCAGCCGGTTCAGCGCGCAGTACCGCGCGATCTACGGCGAGTCGCCAGGTCAGACGCTGCGCAAGTGCTGAGGTTCGTTTTCGTCGGGGAAAGTCTGCGTTTTCGCTGCTGGACGAGCGCGTCCGGGACCGGTTCCATGGAATCCGGCACCAGCAACGCCGGGCCCCCGCCTGCTGGTGTGTCGTAACCGGACCGGCCGGCCGGTTCGCTAGGGACGCGTCGCGATCCCGTCGTACATGACACGGCGGACAGCCCTGCTCATCGCCGCCTGCCCGTCCGGTGACGGGTCCCGCAGCCCGGAGAGCACCGACGCGAGGATCATCCCGTTGATCGCGCGCGCGGTGGCGTCCACGTCCAGGTCCTCGTGCAGATAACCGAGGTGGACGCCGTGGTGCAGGTAGCCCGCGGTCAGCTCCGCGGCGGTCTCGTAGAAGTCCAGCACCCGCTCCCGCATCTCGGCGTCGATGCCCGCGGCCTCGAGCAGGAGGAACCGGGCCATCCGCGGGTCGCTGCCGAAGATCTGGGCGAGCGCGTCGCCGATCCTCGCGCTCTGCTTGCGGTATTCGGCCAGGCTGTTGACCGCGTCGGGGGCGTTGTCCGCGGCCAGCGAGGCGACCACCTTCTCGACCAGGTCCGTGATCACGTGGTCGACGATGTCCCGCTTGTTCTGGAAGTAGCGGTAGAAGGTGCCGTGCCCGACGCCCAGCCGCGCGGCGATGTCGGCGATCCCCGTCGCGTGGTAGCCGCGTTCGGCGAAGCAGTCGAACGCGGTCTCCACGATCTCGCGCCGTAGTTCCTGCTTCTTCCGTGCGGCCCTGCTGACCGGGGTCTCCGTCGTCATCCCGCCAGCTTATTGCCCCGGACGTTCAAATGACATACCGTTCCGGAAATGACACGTCATTCCGCGAGAGCGCTGGTGCTCGGGTGCGGCGGGACCTTGGGCTTCGCCTGGACAGCGGCGGTTCTCGACGCGCTGCACACCCGGGCGGGCTGGGACCCGCGTGAGGCGGATGTCCTGGTCGGGACCTCGGCCGGTGCCGAGGCGGTGGCCATGCTCGGGGCGGGGATCCCGGCGAAGGCGATTCTCGGCGCGCTGGCCGGCACGCCCGATGGCGACGCCGTCGTCGCCGCCCACGTCCGGCGGGTGCCGAGCCGGTTCCCGCCGGTGCCGTTCCCGCGGTGGCCCGCGGCGAAGCTGGCCCGGGCCGCGTTGCGCCGGGACGTCGACACGCTCGCCGGTCTCGCGGGACTGCTTCCCCAGGGCAGGGGAGACGCGGGCTGGCTCCGCGAACTCGGGGACGCGCTGGCGCCCGGCGGCTGGGTACCGCATCCCGCGACCTGGCTGATCGCCACGGATCCGGCGGGCGGGCGGGTCGCGCTCGGCGCCGCGGGCGCGCCGTCCGCCCGGCTAGGCGAGGCGATCGCCGCGTCCTGGGCGATCCCCGGCTGGTTCCCTCCGTCCGTTGTGGACGGACGTCCGCTGCTCGACGGCGGGACCGTTTCGCCGACCTCGGCCGATCTCCTGCTGGGGCACGACGTCGGCGAGGTCGTGCTCATCGCGCCGATGAGCAGTGAAGGCGGAGCCCCGGCACGCGGTCCGGCGCGGCTGGAACGCCTGCTGCGGACGGCGATGACCAGGCGCGTCGACGACGAGGCGCGGCGGCTGCGCGCTGCGGGCGTCCGGGTGGTCCGGATCGAACCGGGGCCGGCCGATCTCGCCGCCATGGGCGCCAACTTCATGGACGGACGGCGGCGGGAGCACGTGCTCGCCACGGCGTTGAGGACGGCGCCCGGCCTGGTCGCCGACGCCTTCGAACGAGAGGGAGTGCGCGCATGAGCAAGTATCCGGACCTCGACCTCGCCGGGGCGCATGTGGCGATCACCGGTGCGGGGCAGGGCATCGGCCGCGCGACCGCGGAACGGATGGCCGCTCTCGGCGCGCGCGTGTCCATCGGCGACCTCGACTTGGAGGCCGCGAAACGCACCGCCGCCGACATCGGCGGGACGGCGCATCACCTCGACGTCGCCGATCCGGTCTCCTTCGCCGCGTTCCTTAGTGACGCCGAAGAGGCGAACGGGCCGCTCGCGGTGCTCGTCAACAACGCCGGGATCATGCCGAACGGCGGGTTCCTCGACCTTCCCGACTCGCTGAACCGGGCGACCATGGAGGTCAACGTCTTCGGCGTCGTCCACGGCATGCGGCTGGCCCTGCCCGGCATGCTGGAGCGCGGCCGCGGGCACATCGTGAACGTCGCGTCGCTGGCCGGGAAGTTCCCCGTCAAGGGACTGGCGATCTACAACGCCAGCAAGTTCGCCGTCGTCGGGCTGACCGCGGCGACCCGGCTGGAGTACGCGCCACACGGCGTGAGTGTCTCCGCCGTGCTGCCTTCGGCGGTCGACACCGCGCTCGCGTCGGGGCTCGACATGCGGCCGATCCCGAAGGTGAAACCGGGCCGGATCGCCGACGCCGTGGTGGATTCCGTCCGCACGCGCGCCGCGGAGATCGCCGTGCCCGGCTACGTCGGCGCTCTCGCCAGTCTCGCCAGTGTGACGCCGGAACCAGCGCTCAACGCCTTCCGCCGCTTGATGCGGGACGACCGGGCCCTGCGCCCCGATTCGCCGGAGCGGGACGGCTACCGCGCCCGCCTCCACCAGGACACCCACCGGGAGGAAAACGCATGAACGCGCAGTACGACGCCGTCGTCGTCGGGGCCGGTTTCGGCGGGATGGGCGCGGCGATCCAGCTCAACCGGCTCGGCTACGACAACCTGCTCATCCTCGAACGCGAGTCCGATCTCGGCGGCACCTGGCATGTGAACCGGTATCCAGGACTGGCCGTCGACATCCCCTCGGCCACCTACTCGTACTCGTTCGAGCCGAACCCGCACTGGTCGCGTCTTTTCGCGCCGGGCGCGGAACTCAAGCGGTATGCCGAACACGTCGCGGACAAGTACCGGCTGCGGCGCTACATGCGCTTCGGCACGGTCGTCACCGGCGCTGTCTGGGACGAGGCGAACGCGCACTGGACGGTCTCGCGCGCCGACGCCGAGCCGGTCACCGCCAAGTACCTCCTCACCGCGACCGGATTCCTTTCCCAGCCCAAGAAACCCGACATCGCCGGGATCGAGACCTTCGGCGGCAAGGTCATCCACACCACCGCCTGGGACGACGGCTACGACCTCGCGGGCAAACGGGTGGCGGTCATCGGCACCGGCGCGACCGCGGTCCAGCTGATCCCCGAGATCGCGAAGGTCGCGCGGGAACTGAGCGTGTACCAGCGGACCCCGATCTGGGTGAGTCCCAAGCTGGACTTCCCGGTGCCCAAGGCGGTCCGGCGCGCGTTCGCCGCGGTGCCGCTCACCCAGCGGGTCGCCCGGCTGACCGGGACCGCGCTGCTGGAACTGATGATGGTCTCCGGTGTCCTGCACTACAAGCAACTGCCGATCGCGAACCGGCTCGGCAAGATGTGGTGCCAGGCGCACCTCCGCCGCCAGGTGCGGGATCCGGGACTGCGCTCGGACCTGACGCCGCGCTATTCGTTCGGCTGCAAGCGCCCGACGTTCTCCAACGAGTACTACCCGGTCTTCACCAAGGACCACGTGCACCTGGAGACGAAGTCCATCGCGAAGATCGACGAGACCGGGATCGAGACCGCCGGTGGTGCGCGGCGGGACATCGACGTCCTGGTGCTGGCGACCGGCTTCGACCTGTGGGAGGCGAACTTCCCGGCGGTCGAGATCATCGGCCGCGGTGGCCGCGATCTCGGGAAGTGGTGGCGGGAGAACCGCTTCCAGGCCTACGAGGGTGTCGCGATCCCGAAGTTCCCCAACTTCATTTCGCTCAACAGCCCGTATTCCTACTCGGGACTGTCCTATTTCACCACCATCGAGACGCAGATGCGGCATATGGACCGGCTTTTCGGCGCGATGCGGCGGCGGGGCGCGACCGAGTTCGAGGTCACGCAGGAGGCCAACGACGCGTTCCTCGACCGGATGACCGAACGCCTCGGCGACTCGATCTTCACCCTCGGGAACTGCGCTCCGGCGAACAGTTACTACTTCAACCCGCACGGAGAGGCGACGTTGCTCAGGCCGTCGTCCACCCTCAACGCCATCAAGGAGGCGGGTAGCTTCCCCGTCGAGGACTACACCTTCGCCTAGCCGAAGGGGACTTTCCCCGCATGACACGAGGTGAAGGACGCTTTCCCCGCATGCCATGCGGGGAAAGCGTCCTTCAGCTCACTGCCGGCGGAGCCGGAGCGTGACGGCCGCGCCCGCCACGGCGAGGAACACCGCACCGAGCGCGTACGGCCACCACGGCACGGAGGTGTCGCCGACCGGGGCGGCACCGTAACCGCCGGCGGCACCGCTGCGGTCGTAGGTCGAGCCGGGCAGCTTGTCGCCATAGCGGCTCTGCAGGGCCTCACGGTAGGCGGCGAGCGTCATCTTCTCGCCGGTCTTCGCCACCGAAGATCCATCGAGGACGGTCACCGTGTCCCCGTCGACCGAGTACCAGGCACCGGCCTGCGGTTCGCTCAGGAGGTAGCCCTTGCCGGTCCGCGCCGCGAGACGCTTTTCGACGTCACCCGAGGCGACGTTGTAGACCGACCAGCCCGCCCCTTCGCGCTGCGACCACACGGTCGCCGCGTCGCCGTTGCCGAGGGTGGCGGGAGTGGCGACGTAGGCCAGTTCCGCCGGCACGGCCGAGGTGCCGGCGATGAAGGCCGCGGTCGGCTGGTAGACCGCCACCGGGGTGCGCGGATCGGCCTTGGCGGTCCTGGCCGCGATGGCCGTGTCGGCCTTGGCGGCACCGGGGAACTCCGCTTTGGCGAGTCGCTGTGTGGTCGCGTCACTGGTGACCACTGTGGACACCGCGGCGAGGTCGGCGGCGGTGGGCGCGCCGGCCGGGGCGTCGGCGGCGGAGGCTTGGCCGCCGAGCGCCAAGGACAGTCCGATGGCGAGGATCGTGGCGCTGAGGAAGGTTCGCTTCATGGTTTCAGTCCTTGATCCCGTAGACGGTGTGGGTCCAGGTGAACGAGTTGTTGGACCGGTAGGCGTTGTAGCTCATCTGGTTGTAGCGGGGGCTCGAACCCCACGGGTCGCCGTAGTAGACCGTCGTCGCGCCATTGGTGTTGTCGTAGCCGTAGAGCACGTGCATGTGGCCGCCGCCGTTGTTCCAGCCGATCCGGGTGCCGATCGGCTGCCGCGCGTCGACCTGGCTCTTGATCGAGGCGAAGCTCAGCGTCTGGCCCGAGGAGCTGTAGGTGCCGACGTTGCTGAACCCGAGCCACCGGAACACGCGCTGCTGATCGCTCAGGTAGCCCTGGTTGTTCGCACAGTCCGAACCGGACTCGTTGTGCGCGACCTGGCAGAACTTCGTCTGGGTGATCGAATGCCCCCACCAGGCGGCGATGGTGTTGCCGCTGGCGTCCCAGCACCAGTTGCTCTTCTGCTGGGCTTGCATGGTGATCGGGATCGTGGTGGCCGCCGTGATCGCGGGCGCCGCGGAGGCGGGCGCCTGGAGGGCGACCATCGCGGCGACACCGGCGCAGGCCGTGGCCAGCCCGCGCCTGAATGAGGTCTTCACCGTCGGAACACTCCTAACTGGATGGTCGAACGCGAAGCACGCGCGGTTGGCTACCCGGAGGGGACAGGTGAGGACTTCGGCTACCCGAATGGGTGGCCGACCGGCGCGGGCAGGGGACTTGCGCTGTGACGATGTGACAGAAGGGCACTGCGAACAGTCTGAGATTCACCCTCGGGGGGGATCCGTGGCAAGGTTCGCGGCAATACCTAAGGGTCCGTATTACCGATGCGGGGATCCGCGCCGCGCAGGTCGGCGTGACCCGATCGAGTTAACGCCGTGACTCCGGTGGTGTGGACCAGCGGAAAGCGTGCGGCCCGTGGTCACTGTTCGTGTTCCCGCCTTTCGGCGGGTGTCCTATCGGTATGGTCCGAGCATGCCGACGCTCGGTGCGGCACCGGTGTTCGTGGCCCGCGACACCGAACTGGCCGAACTGGTGCGCGTCACCTCGAGCCCGCCGTCGGTCGCCGTCGTCGAGGGCGAACCGGGTGTGGGCCGGAGCCGTCTGCTCGAAGAACTGGCCGCACAGCCCGGGATCGCGTCGCGCGTGGTCTGGTCCGCCCGCTGCGGTTCCTTCGCGCGGCCATGCCGGTTGGCTCCCTTGGTCGACGCGTTGCTCGGGAAGAGCGAGGTGGCCGCCGCCCACGCGGCGGGCTTCTCCCCGGTGACCGGCGTCCTGCGGCGGCTGATCCCCGAATGGTCGCCGTGGCTGCCGCCGTTCCCGGAGAACGCGGACGCCGGGACCGTCCGGCAGCAGGAACTCCGTGCCGTGCGAGAAGTCCTGACCGGCTGCGGTCCGGCGGTCCTGATGCTCGACGACGTCCACTCCGCCGACGACGACACGTGGGAGTTCCTGCGCGGTCTCGCGGCGTCACCGGCGGCGGCGCTGAGCGTGGTGGTCAGTTCGGTGGCTTGCAGCGCGCGGCGATTCCCGCCGATGCCGGAGACCGCCGCGTATCTGTCGCTTCCGGCGTTCACCGCCGTCCAGGTGCGGACCCTGCTGGACGCGACGTTCGGCCGCTGCGCGCCGGATTTCGCCGAGGCGGCGCACCGGCGGACGTCCGGGATCGCCGTCGACCTGACCGCGCTGGTGCAGAGCGTCGGTGACACGGCGGAGTCGCTTTCGGCGGACAGGCTGGCGTCGGCGGCCGCACCGCCGATCGTGCGCAGCAGGGTCGCCGGACTGATGACGGCGATCGGCCCGGCCGCGCGCGACGTCGTCCGCGCGGCCGCGGTGCTGGGATCGTCCGCCGGGGAAGCGGATCTGGGCGCGGTGGCGGCATCGCCGTCCGGGGATACCTCCGGCGCCGTCACCGAAGCCGTGGAAGCGGGACTGCTGCGGGATCTCGGCCGCGGCCGGTACGTCTCGGGGAGCCCGCTGATCGCCGAAGCGGTCTACGCGTTGCTTCCCGGCCCTCAGCGGTGCGCGATGCACGGCCGCGCCGCCGCCCGGCTCGCCTCCGGCGCCGAACCCTTCGCGTCGCTGATCGCCCGCCACGCGCGGCTGGCAGGCGATCTCGGCGCGTGGACACAGTGGACCGGCGTCGCCGTCGACAACGCCATCGAAGACGGCCGGACCGAGGAAGCGAGCCGTCTGCTCGAAGCGGCATTGCGGGACGCGGACCTGCCGCGGACCGCGCGCGAGTCGTTCGCCGTCCGGCTCGGCAGGGAGCTGCCGCGGAGCATCGCCCACGCAGGCACGGTCCGGCTGCTGCGGAAGATCCTGCGCGAATGGCCGCTGAGCAAGGCCGCGCGCGGCGAGATCCGGGTCCACCTCGGTCAGGTGCTGATCAACCAGGTGGGCAAGGTCGAAGCGGGCAGGCTCGAAATCGAACTGGGCGCGGCCGACCTCGGCAGGCGGCAGGCGCTGCTCGCCAGGGGGCTGGTCACCCTGGCGCTGCCGCATATCGGGACGGTCCCGGTGGAGGAGAACTTCCGCTGGCTCGACGAGGCCGAACGGGCGAGCAAGGGAGAACCCGACGCCGGGGTGCTCGCCGCGATCGCCGCCAACCGGCTTTCGGCGCGGATGCAGGTCGGCGATCCCGAGGCCTGGCAGGACATCGCCGACCTGCCGCGGGCATCGGAGTCGGCCGAGGTCTGCCGTCAGGTGGCGCGCACCTACATCAACCTCGCCGACGCGGTGGCGTGGAACGGGCACTACCCGGTCGCGCGGGTCTACCTCGTGACCGCGCGACGGCTGATCCGCGACGATCACCAGCCCTACCTCGACGCGCTGGCCGACGGCACGGAACTACGCCTGGATCTCGCGATGGGGGAGTGGTCGAGCGTCGCCGAGAAGGCGCGGGCGATGCTGACCCGGGTCGACAAGGACAGTTCGCTCGCCGCCGAGCCGCTGCTCGTGCTCGGCTGGTACGAATACGGGCAGCACCGGCCGATGGCGGCGCTGCGCAGCTTCGACGCGGCGTTCGCGCTTTCCGCCGGCAGCGTCCCGATCCAGGCGTCGGCGTACGCGGGCCGCGTCGCGGTCCACCAGGCGGGCAAGGATCTGCAAGCCGCCCGGCGCCTGGCGGAGTACGGCCTGGAGACCGTGCGCCGCAAGAACAACTGGGTCTGGGCGGCCGAACTGATGCCGTTCGCCGTGCGCACCATGCTCGGGCTGGGCCAGCACGTCGAGGCGAGAGAACTGCTCGCGGAGTACCGGCAGGGCATCGACGGCAAGGACACGCCGGTCGCCAACGCGGCGGCGTTGTTGTGCCGGGGCATGCTCACCCAAGCCCGCGGCGAGACGCTCGCCGCCGGTGATCTGCTGCTCGGTGCCGCGCAGGCCTATCACGCGCTGCCGTCTCCGTACTTCGCCGCCTACGCCGACGAACTCGCGGCCGGTTGCTTCCTCGAAGCCGGGGAGCGGGAACGCGCCGTCGCTTCCTTCACCACCGCGGAGACGGCGTACGCGGGCCTCGGCGCCGCCGTGGACGCGCTGCGCTGCCGACGGTCACTGCGCCGCTGTGATCCGGAGATGCCCCGGCGGGGCCGCAAGGGGTACGGCGAAACGCTGTCGCCGAGGGAACTCGAGGTAGCCCGGCTCGCCGCCCAGAACCTCACCAACCGGGAGATCGGCGAGCGGCTCTTCCTGTCGCCGCGGACGGTCGAGATCCATGTCGGGCGCGCGCTGCGCAAACTGGGACTGCCCTCGCGCACGGTCCTGACCGAAGACCTGCTCCGCGACGCGACCGGTGAAGGTTCCAAAACGGCCTGACCGATTTCGGCCTCGCTGTCTCCTCTGGCCCCGGGACCCCGGCGAGCCCGAGGTGAAGGGGACTTTCCCCGCATGTGATGCGGGGAAAGCCTCCTTCGCGCCTTCCCCCAAGTACGTGAAGGACCCCTTCACTGCGTTAGACGCAATGAAGGGGTCCTTCACGTAGTTCAGGCGACCACCCACCCCCACCCTGACCGCTTCCGGCCACGCCCCGAACTGTGTCTTGACTTCAACTAAGCCCACCCTTAGTTTCCCCCTATAACTTTCCATGCCAAAGGGGTGAGATGCCGAAGATCGGGGGCCGTCCGGCCAGGATCGGGACGGACGACATCCTGCGGGCCGGGCGCGAGCTCGGGATGCGCGGGCTGAGTGTCAAGGCGGTCGCGGCCCGGCTGGGGGTGACCGCGACCGCCCTCTACCGGCACGTCGACGGGCGCTGGGGGCTCGAGCGGCTGGTCGGGGAGAGCATTCTGGCCGAGTTGCGGCTCCGGGACGATTCCCGGCACGGCCTCGAGCGACACCTGCTGTCCTTCGCCCTGCAGATGCGTGCCTTCGTGCTGGAGCATCCGGGCCTGGTCACCTACCTGCAGCTGCTGTTCCCGCGCGGTGACGGCGGCCGGCGCCTGCTGAACGACGAGGTCGACGCCCTCGTCCGCCGGGGTTACGAGCCCGGCGCGGCGATCGTGCTCAGTGGCGCCGTCGCGTCGCTGACCATCGCGATGACCGCGTCCGAGGAGCACAGCATGGCAGCCGAGGAGACCGACGGCGACGGGCTGGACCGTGAGCGGCAGGCGGTCCGCGATCGGTTGTCGCGCGACGACCGGCTCGCCGAGCCGTCCGCCGCGTTGCCGGAGGTTCCGAGGCCCGAGTACGTGCGGCTGGTGCTGACAGCGTCGATTCGCGGGTTGATCGGGTCCTGTCCGCCGGGCAGGCCGGTCGTGGAGATGGTGGCCGATCTGGCGGCCACCGGGGAGGGTTTGTGATGGCGCGCGGGTTCCAAGGCGCGGTGATGCGGGGTTTCGGTGCGAGAGACCACGAAGCGACCGTCGTCGAGAGAGTGGAAATTACGCCGAGGTTCGTGCGGATCCGGTTCGTCTCGCCGACGTTGTTCGAGGACGTCGTCGTGGAGCCGACGGCCTGGCTCCGGTTCTGGTTCCCGGACCCGGAAGGCGGGCCGACGGAGTTCCAGCGCGCGTACACGCTCACCGAAGCCGACCCGGAGACCGGCACGTTCGCGGTCGACGTCGTCCTGCACGAGCCCGCCGGTCCCGCCTCGCGGTGGCTGGGTGAAGCGCGGCCGGGTGCGACGGTTCCGGTGATGTCCTTGGGTTCCACCTCTTTCGCGGTCCCCGCCGAACCTCCCGCCGGTTACCTGCTCATCGGCGACTCCGCCTCGATTCCCGCGATCAACGCGATCCTCGAAGTGGTCCCGGCCGACCTCCCGATCGAGTTGTACCTCGAAGAGCACGACGAGACCGACCGGCTGATCCCGCTGGGCGAGCACGCGCGGCTGGCCGTGCACTGGGTGCCGCGCGGGGACGCGACCTCGCTGGCCGCGGCGATCGAGACGCGCGACTGGTCGGACTGGCAGGCGTGGCTGGCGACCGAAGCCGGTTCCTTCAAACACCTCAAGACCCGGTTGCGGGAGACGTTCGGCTTCCCCAAGTCCGAGGTGCACGGCCGGGCGTACTGGTACTACGGCCGCGCCATGGGTGCTTTCCGCGGTGAGAAGGAAGAACCGGCCGCTGAAGCCCCGAAGCCCGTCGAGAAGGCCCCCAAGGGGGCTTGGCGGGCACAGGCCGCCGGACGGCTGCTGGCGCCGGTCCGGCGGACGCTGATCTTCGCCGGGGTCCTGCAGGCCGTCGTGACGCTGATCCGGCTCGCGCCGTTCGTGTTGCTGGTGGAACTGGTCCGGCGGCTGCTCGCGGGCGGCGAATCGCTGTGGGCGATCGGCGTCTCGGCGCTGGTGCTGCTCGGCGCGGGAACCTTGCTCGAATCGGCGGTCGTGCTCTGGCTGCACGCGGCCGACGCGCGATTCGCCCGAGATCTGCGGCAGCGGTTGCTGGGCAAACTCGCGAGGCTGCCGCTGGGCTGGTTCACCGCCCGCGGTTCGGGCGCGGTCGCGAAACTCGTGCAGGGCGACACACTCTCGCTCCACTACCTGGTCACGCACGCCGTTCCCGACGCGGTGGCGGCCGTCGTGGCACCGGTCGCGGTGCTGGCCTACCTCTTCGTGGTGGACTGGCGGCTCGCCCTCGTCCTGCTCGTCCCGATCCTCGTCTACCTCGTCACCACCTCGATCATGGTCGTCCAATCGGGAGCCAAGACCGGCCAGGCGATGCGCTGGGCGGAACGGATGGCAGGGGAGGCGGGCGCGTATCTGGAAGGGCAGCCGGTGATCCGGGTGTTCGGCGGTGCCGCGGCGTCGTCGTTCCGGCGGCGGCTCGACGAGTACATCGGCTTCCTCGGCGACTGGCAGCGGCCGTTCACCGGCAAGAAGACCATGCTCGACTTCGCCACCCGGCCCGCCACGTTCCTGCTCCTGATCACCGGCGCCGGCACGCTGATGGTCACCGGCGGCGGCCTGGAGCCGGTGACGTTGATCCCGTTCCTCCTGCTGGGCACCACCTTCGGCGCTCGGTTGCTGGGTATCGGCTACGGCCTCGGCGGCGTCCGCGAGGGAATGCTCGCCGCGCGCCGGATCCAGGTCGTCCTCGACGAACCGGAACTGTCCACAGTGGAGCTCAAAGATCGGGACGGTGCCGAGCCGGGCACGGTGGAACTGGACAGGGTGGGCTTCGCGTACCGCACCGGTGTTCCCGTTCTGGAGGACGTCTCCCTGACCTTGCGTCCCGGCACGGTGACCGCGCTGGTCGGCCCGTCGGGAGCCGGGAAGTCGACCCTCGCCGCCTTGGTCGCGAGGTTCCACGACGTGACCGAAGGGGCGATCCGCGTCGGCGGCCGGGACGTCCGCTCGTTCGCCGCCGACGAACTCTACGGCCGGGTGGGATTCGTGGTGCAGGATCCGCAACTCGTCCAGGGGACCGTGCGGGAGAACATCGCGCTCGCCGTTCCCGGCGCCACCGAAGACCAGGTCGTCGCCGCGGCTCGTGACGCGCAGATCCACGAGCGGATCCTGCGGCTGCCGCAGGGGTACGACACCGTCCTCGGCGCCGGTTCCCAGCTGTCCGGCGGGGAACGCCAGCGGGTCGCCATCGCCCGCGCGATCCTCGCCGACGCCCCCGTCCTCGTCCTCGACGAGGCGACCGCCTTCGCCGATCCCGAGTCGGAGTACCTCGTGCAACAAGCACTCGACCGGCTCACCGAGGGCCGGACCGTCCTGGTCATCGCCCATCGTCTGCACACCGTCACCGGCGCCGACCGGATCGTGGTCCTCGACCGCGGGGAGATCGCCGAAAGCGGGACCCACGACGAACTGCTGGCTTCGGGCGGGCGCTACACCCGCCTGTGGCAGGCCGGAGCGGGCGCGGGGGTGACCGCGTGATCCGCACCCTGCTGGGCCTGATCCCCGGGACGCGACGCCGGACGTTCCGGCGCTACCTCGTGCTCGCCGTGTTCTCGGTGCTGCTGCGCGCCGTCGGTGTCGTTCTGCTCGTGCCGCTGGTGGGCGCCCTGTTCGGCGCCGACGCCGCGGAAGCACTGCCCTGGCTGGGCGCGCTCGCCGCCGTCACCGCGGCGGGCTGGGCGGTCGACGCCGTCGTGGGACGGCTCGGCTTCGAACTCGGTTTCGGGGTGCTGGACCACGCCCAGCACGATGTCGCCGAGCATCTGACGAACGTCCGGCTGTCCTGGTTGGACAGTGCCAACACCCAGACCGCCCGCCAGGCCATCGCCGCGACCGGTCCTGACCTCGTCGGTTTGGTCGGCTATCTGCTCACCCCGCTCATCGGCGCGGTCCTGCTGCCGATCGCGATCGCGCTGGCCCTGCTGGCGATCGCCTGGCCGCTCGGGCTCGCCGCGCTGGCCGGGGTCCCGGTGCTGCTGGGCGCGTTGTGGGCGACCGGCCGGATCACCCGCCGTGCCGACCGGGCGGCGGCCGAAGCGAACACCGTGCTCACCGAGCGGATCGTCGAGTTCGCCCGCACGCAACAGACGTTGCGCGCGGCCCGTCGCGTGGAGCCCGCGCGCAGTCACGCCGGTGCCGCGCTCGCCGCGCACCACGGCGCGACGGTCCGGCTGCTGCGCCTGCAGATCCCGGGTCAGGTGCTGTTCGGCATCGCCGGTCAGCTGGCGCTGGTCCTGCTCGCCGGGACGACTGTTCTCCTTGCCACTCAAGGAGAACTGGGCGTGCCCGAGGCGATCGCGCTGATCGTCGTGCTCGCCCGGTACCTGGAACCGTTCACCGCGCTCGGTGATCTCGCTCCCGGCATCGAGACCGCCACCACCACGCTCGGCCGCATCCGCACCGTGCTCACCGCACCCGTGGCCCCGGCGGGCGAGGCCGTCGCGCCGGGGAAGGAGGCGCCGCGGATCCGGTTCGAGGACGTCGGTTTCCGTTATTCGCCAGGCACCGAAGACGTTCTGGAGAACTTCGCCCTCACCCTCGAACCGGGGACGACGACCGCGATCGTCGGGCCGTCCGGTTCGGGCAAGAGCACCGTCCTCGCGTTGCTCGCCGGCCTGCACCAGCCCACCGGCGGACGGGTGCTCGTCGGCGGGACGGATCTCGCCGAACTGTCCGCGGCCGACCGGCGGGAGCTGGTCACCGTCGTCTTCCAGCAGCCGTACCTGTTCGACGGTTCGGTGCGCGACAACGTCCTCGCCGGGGATCCCTCGGCGACGGAGGAAAGGGTCGCCGAGGTCGTCGAGCTCGCCAGGGTCGGCGAACTGCTGGCGCACACGGCCGTCGGCGAGGCGGGCGGCGCGCTCTCCGGCGGTGAGCGGCAGCGGGTGTCCATCGCCCGCGCGCTGCTCAAACCGGCGCCCGTGCTGCTGGTCGACGAGGCCACCAGCGCGCTGGACACCGAGAACGAGGACGCCGTCGTCCGGTCTCTCAGCGCCGATCCCGTGCCGCGGACCCGGGTGATCGTCACCCATCGGATCGCCGGGATCCGGCACGCCGACAGGGTCCTTTTCCTGGAGGGCGGGAAGATCACCGAAGACGGCACCGTCGAGGAACTCCTCGCGAGGCAAGGCCGGTTCGCCGAGTTCTGGCGGCGGCAGATCGACGCCACCGGCTGGAGGATCACCGCACGATGAGCCACACCCAAGGCGAGCCGGACTGGGTCGTCACCCGTGACGGCAGACGGCTGCACGCGATGGTGCTGCCGGGACCCGCCGGAGTCACCGGGCCGACGGTCGTGTTCGAAGCCGGAGCGGCGGCCACCCGGTCGTCCTGGGCGGCGGTCCAGCCGGAGGTCGCCCGGTCCGCCCGCGCGATCGTCTACGACCGGTCCGGGCTCGGCCGCAGCGCCCCCGACCCCGGCGGCCGGACGCTGCGCCGGATGGCCGACGACCTCAACGACGTCCTCGACCACTTCGGCCCGGGACCGTACGTCCTCGCCGGGCACAGCGCCGGCGGGCCGATCGTGCGGCAGGCCGCCGCCCGCCGCCCGGAGCGGATCGCCGGTCTGGTGCTGGTCGATCCGACCGACGAGGCGGCGGACGTGCTCTTCGGCCGCGCCTTCCGCACCGGTGAACGCGTGATGATCGGGCTGGGTACCGTGCTCGCGCGGCTGGGTCTGCTCAAGGTCGTCTTCCGCGGCCTGCTGCGGGACATCCCCGACGACGTCCGCCGCGACCTCGAACGTGAGGCGTTCACCGCCGCGACGATGCGGACCCACCGGGAGCAGGCCCGCACCTTCCTCGACGAACTGGCGGTCTGGCGGCACGATCCGCCGGTGCTCGCCGACATCCCGGTCACCGTCGTCTCCGGCGGGCGCGGCGGGGACGGGATGTCCGCGGGGGTGCGGGCGCGGGCGAACGCGTCCCACGCCCACCGGGTGGCTGCCTCGCCCGGCGGGCGGCACGTGATCGCCGAGCGGTCCGGTCACTACATCCCGAAGACCGAGCCCGAGGTGATCGCCCGCGAGATCGTCAGGATGCTGTGAGAGCCCGACGGAGTTCTTCGTAGGTCGGCGCGAGCGTCCGGAGCGTCTCGGCGGCACGCCCGTCGTCCTCGGTGACGAGGTCGTACCAGCTGCATGCCGAAAGGACTGCCGGTCACGGTTTCGAGCACGTCCACCGGAGGTGTCTCGGAGCCGAGCATCATCGCGAGGGAATTCGCGTAGCACTAGGGCCCGGAGCCACGACAAGGAAAGTCGATCACGTGTTCGACCACGGCAGTTTTCGCGCTCAAACGCCACTCCCGAGGATTTCAGTCCGTTGTGGACGATTGCCCGGGTTTCATCACCCGTCCGGGGGTTTCGAGGCCACTCAACGGGTTCTATCCAGGGGACACCGCCGATCCCGGTTGCCGTCGATGATCTTCGCGACACAGGATGACCTTCGATCGGGCTCGCTGTCCCCATCCTCCTGACCTGGGTCGATGGAAGCGAGGGGTGAGGCGGAGGCGGCATGGCGGAACGGCGTGGGCGAAATCGGTGGCGCCGGGGCATAGCGCTGCTCGCGGTGGTCGCCGTGGCCCTGCTGATGGGTGCCCCGCTGCCCGCGAGTGCCCAGACACAGCCGCGCGGAGCGGGCACCGAGCGGCCGATCGGGCCGGAGCCGGTGTACAACGGGCTGGCCCACGGTGGGGTCACGATGGCCGCCAACTCGGTGGTCCAATGCGGTATCGGCGTCGTTTGCGACGCCTCCGCGAGCAACGCGAGCCCGGTGTCGTGGATCAAGACCGATCCGGCCGCGCCCGGTAACACCGCCTCCGCCGCGAACCTGAGGGTGCCGGCCGGGGCGAAGGTGCTCAACGCCCGGTTGTACTGGCAGTTCAACCCGGTCGCTTCCGCCGGCACTTCCGGCGACGGGAACAAGGGCAACCAGGTCTCGGTGAAGAGCCCCGGTTCGAACACCTACCAGCGGATCACCGCCGACACCTACGACTGGTTCCCCGCCCTCACGACGGGCGGCTTCCCGACCTTGTACGCCTACGGCGGCGCCGCCGATGTCACGAACCTCGTCACCAACGCCGGGGCGGGGCAGTACACGGTCGCAGACATCCAGGCCTGTCAGGGCCAGTCGGTCAGCAGTACCAACCTCGGCTGCTGGGGCGGCTGGTCGCTGGTGGTGGCCTACGAGCTGCCCAGCGAACCGCTGCGCTACCTGCAGGTGTGGGACGGCTTGCAGCGCGTCGCCGGCGGCACCACCCCGAGCTCGGCGACCATCGCGCTGGGCGGCATCAAGGCGCCCACCTCCCGTCAGCCCAACGTCGAACTCGGCATCGTCGCGGGCGACGGTGACGCGCCCATCGCCGGTGACTACCTCCAGGTGGGTCCGAACGCCTCCAGCCTCCAGACCATCTCCATGCCGTCCCCGTCCGGTGTGTCGACCGACAACGCGTTCAGCAGCCGGATCGACCGTGTCGCGGCGAACGGCTCGGGCACCAACGTCACCACGCGCGATCCGAATCCGGTGAACAACGTCGGCTACGACTCCCGCAGCGTCGACATCACCGGCAAGGTCCCCGCCGGGACCACCGCGCTCCAGGTGAAGATCGGCACCGTCGGCGACGCGCTGTACCCGCAGGTGGTCTGGCTGGTCACCGACGCGCTCGAACCGGATCTGCAGATCACCAAGGCCAACGACCCGGTCGGCAACACCAACGACAGTCCGCCCGGGTACGTCACCAAGGGCGGTGACGTCACCTACACCTTCGACGTCACCAACAAGCATGCCGACGGCAGCGTCACCGACCTCGACACCGCGACGAACATCGTCCTCACCGACACCTTGCCCAATGGCGTCACGTTCGTGGCCGGGTCCAATCCGGACTGTTCGGCCACCGGGCAGGTGGTCACCTGCCGGGTGCGGAATCTGGCGGCCGGGCAGTCGCAGAAGGTCGCCTTCAAGGTCAAGGTCGGCGCCACGGTGCCGGACGGCACGAAGCTCGACAACACCGGCAAGCTGACCTTCCGCGGCGAGGACACCGGCCGCCCGCAGGAACGCACCTCGAACACGGTGCGGAACACGGTCGCCTCACCGGGATACCAGCTCACGAAGTCGGTCGACCTCGCCGAGGCGATCCCAGGGGATACCTTGACCTACAAGGTGACCTTGCGGAACACCGGCGTGATCCCGGTGCCCGCGCTCACCGTGCGGGACACGCTCCCGCCGGGCACGACCCACGTGTCGTCCGATCCCACGAAGGGCACGGCGTCCGGCACGGGGCCGATCGACTGGGCCGTGAACGGCCTCGCGGTCGGGGAAACCGCGACGCTGACCGTGCGCGTGAAGGTCGAAGAAGCCGCCATCGGCAAGGAACTGGTGAACCGCGCGACCGTCCCGATCGGACCGCCGCCGGTCGTCCCGCCCGACAACCGCTGCCCGGACGATCCCGCCGCGGCCTGTGCGAAGACCAAGGTGCCTCCGCCGTCGTACACGGTGACGAAGACCGTCGACAAGGAGTCCGCCAACCCCGGTGACACCGTGCGCTACACGGTCAACGTCGCCAACACCGGACGGGTGACCGCGGCGGGCCTCAAGGTCGTCGACGACCTGACCGGGTTGCTGGACGACGCGGTCTACCAGAACGACGCCACCGCGTCGCCCGGCTCGGTGTCCTATGCGGAGCCGAAGCTGACCTGGACCGGGACGCTCGCCGCGGGGACGAGCGCGGCGTTCACCTACACGGTGAAGGTGAAGAACCCGAACACCGGGGACAACCGGCTCAAGAACGTGGTGACGTCGGAGACTCCGGGCGGTAACTGTCCGCCGGGTTCGACGGATCCGAAGTGCGGTACGACGACGCCGGTTTCGGGCCTGCTCATCGAGAAGGCCGTGGACAAGCAGTCGGCGAATCCGGGCGATGTCGTGAAGTACACGGTGACCGTCCGGAACACCGGGCAGGCGAAGCTCACGGGCGCGACGTTCACCGACGATCTGACGCAGGTGCTCGACGATGCCGGCTACCAGAATGATGGTGCCGCGACGATCGGCACGGTGTCCTTCGCTTCACCGAAACTGACGTGGACGGGCGACCTCGGTGTCGGTGAAACCTCCACGGTGACGTACACGGTGAAGGTGAAGAACCCGAACACCGGGGACAATCAGCTCAAGAACGTGGTGACGTCGGAGACTCCGGGCGGTAACTGTCCGCCGGGTTCGACGGATCCGAAGTGCGGTACGACGACGCCGGTTTCCGGTTTGCTCATCGAGAAGACGGTCGACAAGCAGTCGGCGAACCCCGGTGACGTGGTCAAGTACACGGTGACCGTGCGGAACACCGGCCAGACCAAGGTTTCCGGTGCGACGTTCAGCGATGATCTGACGCAGGTCCTCGACGACGCGGATTACCAGAATGACGGCGCGGCGACGATCGGTGCGGTGTCGTTCGCATCGCCGAAGCTGACCTGGACCGGTGACCTGGACATCGGGCAGACGTCGACCGTCACTTACACGGTGAAGGTCAAGAACCCGAACCCAGGCGACAAGAAGCTGTCCAATGTGGTCACTTCCGATACGCCGGGTGGCAACTGCCCGCCGGGATCCACGGACCCGAAGTGCGGTACGACGACTCCGGTGTCGGGGTTGAAGATCGAGAAGGCTGTCGACAAGCAGTCGGCGAACCCGGGTGACGTCGTGAAGTACACGGTCACGGTCACGAACACCGGGCAGACGAGGTTGACCGGTGCGACGTTCACGGATGATCTGACCCAGGTGCTCGACGATGCCGGGTATCAGAATGATGGTGCGGCGACGATCGGTGCGGTTTCCTTTGCTTCGCCGAAGTTGACGTGGACGGGCGATCTCGACATCGGCCAGGCGTCCACAGTCACCTACACGGTGAAGGTGAAGAGCCCCAACACCGGTGACAACCTGCTGAAGAACGTGGTGACCTCGGAGACTCCGGGTGGGAACTGTCCGCCTGGATCCACGGATCCGAAGTGCGGTACGACGACTCCGGTGTCGGGCTTCAAGATCGAGAAGGCTGTCGACAAGCAGTCGGCGAACCCGGGCGATGTCGTGAAGTACACCGTCACGGTCACGAATACTGGCCAGACCAAGTTGACCGGTGCGACGTTCACCGACGACCTCACTCAGGTCCTCGACGACGCGGACTATCAGAACGACGGCGCCGCGACGATCGGTGCCGTGTCCTACGCGGCACCGAAGCTGACGTGGACGGGCGATCTCGAAATTGGGGGGATCTCGACCGTCACTTACACCGTGAAGGTCAAGAGCCCTGACCCTGGCGACAAGAAGCTCGTCAACACGATCACTTCCGAGACTCCGGGTGGGAACTGTCCGCCGGGTTCGACGGATCCGAAGTGCGGTACGACGACTCCGGTGTCGGGTCTGCTCATCGAGAAGGCCGTGGACAAGCAGTCGGCGAATCCGGGCGATGTCGTGAAGTACACCGTCACGGTCACGAACACCGGGCAGACGAAGTTGACCGGCGCGACCTTCACGGACGATCTGACGCAGGTCCTCGACGACGCGGATTACCAGAACGACGGAGCCGCGACCATCGGTGCGGTTTCCTTTGCCTCGCCGAAGTTGACCTGGACGGGCGATCTCGACATCGGCGGCACCTCCACGGTCACCTACACCGTCAAGGTCAAGAGCCCCAACACCGGCGACAACCTGCTCAAGAACGCGGTCACCTCGGACACGCCGGGTGGCAACTGTCCGCCGGGTTCGACGGATCCGAAGTGCGGCACCACCACTCCGGTGTCAGGAGTGAAGATCGAGAAGGCGGTCGACAAGCAGGCCGCGAACCCTGGTGATGTCGTGAAGTACACGGTCACGGTCACCAACACCGGGCAGACGAAGTTGACCGGTGCGACGTTCACCGATGACCTGACTCAGGTCCTTGATGACGCGGATTACCAGAGCGATGGTGCGGCGACGATCGGTGCGGTTTCCTACGCGGCACCGAAGCTGACCTGGACCGGTGATCTCGACATCGGCCAGGCGTCCACGGTGACCTACACGGTCAAGGTCAAGAACCCGAACCCCGGTGACAAGCGTCTGTCCAATGTGGTCACCTCGGACATGCCGGGTGGGAACTGTCCGCCGGGATCCACGGATCCGAAGTGCGGTACGACCACTCCGGTGTCAGGCCTCATGATCGAGAAGGCGGTCGACAAGCAGGCCGCGAACCCTGGTGATGTCGTGAAGTACACGGTCACGGTCACCAACACCGGGCAGACGAAGTTGATCGGTGCGACGTTCACCGATGACCTGACTCAGGTCCTTGATGACGCGGATTACCAGAGCGATGGTGCGGCGACGATCGGTGCGGTTTCCTACGCGGCACCGAAGCTGACCTGGACCGGTGATCTCGACATCGGCCAGGCGTCCACAGTGACGTACACGGTGAAGGTGAAGAGCCCGAACACCGGTGACAACCAGCTCAAGAACGCGGTGTCTTCGGAGACTCCGGGTGGGAACTGTCCGCCGGGTTCGACGGATCCGAAGTGTGGCACCACCACTCCGGTGTCGGGCTTCAAGATCGAGAAGGCTGTCGACAAGCAGTCGGCGAACCCGGGCGATGTCGTGAAGTACACCGTCACGGTCACCAACACCGGGCAGACGAAGCTGACCGGTGCGACTTTCGCCGACGATCTGGCTCAGGTTCTCGACGACGCGGACTATCAGAACGATGGTGCCGCGACGATCGGCGCGGTGACCTTCGCGTCGCCCAAGCTGACCTGGACCGGTGACCTTGACGTGGGCGAGGCGTCCACGGTGACGTACACGGTGAAGGTCAAGAGCCCGAACACCGGCGACAACCAGCTCAAGAACGCGGTGTCTTCGGAGACGCCGGGCGGGAACTGTCCGCCGGGATCCACGGATCCGAAGTGCGGTACGACCACTCCGGTGTCGGGCCTGCTCATCGAGAAGGCCGTGGACAAGCAGTCGGCGAATCCGGGCGATGTCGTGAAGTACACGGTGACCGTCCGGAACACCGGGCAGACCAAGCTCGCGGGTGCGACCTTCACGGACGATCTGGCTCAGGTCCTCGACGACGCGGATTACCAGAACGATGGTGCCGCGACGATCGGTGCGGTGACCTTCGCATCGCCGAAGCTGACCTGGACCGGCGACCTCGAGATCGGCGAGACCTCGACGGTCACCTACACGGTCAAGGTCAAGAGCCCTGTCCCTGGCGACAAGAAGCTCATCAACACCGTCACTTCCGAGACACCGGGCGGCAACTGCCCGCCGGGATCCACGGACCCGAAGTGCGGCACCACCACTCCGGTGTCGGGCCTGCTCATCGAGAAGGCTGTCGACAAGCAGTCCGCGAACCCTGGTGATGTCGTGAAGTACACGGTCACCGTCACGAACACCGGCCAGACCAAACTGAGCGGTGCGACCTTCACGGACGATCTGACCCAGGTGCTCGACGACGCGGACTACCAGAACGACGGTGCCGCGACGATCGGCGCCGTGTCGTTCGCATCGCCGAAGCTGACCTGGACCGGTGACCTCGGCGTCGGTGACACGGCCAAGGTGACGTACACGGTCAAGGTCAAGAACCCGAACACCGGTGACAACCGGCTCAAGAACGCGGTGTCGTCGGAGACGCCGGGCGGCAACTGCCCACCGGGGTCCACGGATCCGGCCTGTGGCACGGAGACGCCGGTTTCGGGGCTGGAGATCAAGAAGACCGTCGACAAGCAGTCGGCGAATCCCGGTGACGTGGTCAAGTACACGGTGACCGTCCGGAACACCGGCCAGACCAAGATCTCCGGTGCGACGTTCACCGACGACCTGACCAAGGTCCTCGACGACGCCGACTACCAGGACGACGGCTCGGCGACGATCGGCGCGGTGTCCTACGCCGAGCCCGAACTGACGTGGACCGGTGATCTCGGCATCGGCGACACGGCCACGGTGACGTACTCGGTCAAGGTGAAGAACCCCGGTGACGGCGACAAGAAGCTCGTCAACGGCGTCACCTCGGACACGCCGGGTGGCAACTGCCCGCCGGGTTCGACCGATCCGAAGTGCGGTACGACCACGCCGATCTCCGGCCTGCTGATCAAGAAGACGGCCGACAAGAAGCAGGTCGATCCGGGTGACACGGTGAAGTACACGATCACCGTCACCAACACCGGGCAGACCAAACAGGACGGTGCCACCTTCACCGACGACATGACCGAGGTCCTCGACGACGCCGACTACCAGAACGACGGCGCCACGACCATCGGCGGCGTCTCGTACGCGGCACCGAAACTGACGTGGACCGGTTCGCTCGACATCGGGCAGACCTCGACCATCACCTACACGGTCAAGATCAAGAACCCGGACACCGGCGACAAGAAGCTGTCCAATGTGGTCACTTCGGACACGCCGGGCAACAACTGCCCGCCGGGATCGAACGACCCGAACTGCGTCGCGGACGTGCCGTCCCGCGAACTGACGGTGAAGAAGACCTCGGACAAGCAGACCGCGAACCCGGGCGACGTCGTCACCTACACCGTCACGGTGGCCAATACCGGCAAGGTCGACCTGGTCGGCGAAGACGCCGCACGGGTCACGGACGACCTGTCCGAGGTGCTCGACGACGCCGACTACCGGAACGACGCCACGTCGGCGCCGGTCGCCGGGGTGTTCACCTTCACCGCGCCGAACCTGGTGTGGGCCGGTGATCTCCCGGTGGGGGCGTCGACCACGCTGAAGTACTCGGTGAAGGTGAAGAACCCGGTCACGGGTGACCACGAACTGCGGAACACCGTCAGCACCAACACGCCGGGCACCTGCCCGCCGCAGTCCGGCGACCCGGCCTGTTCGACCAGCACCCCGGTGCCCGGCATCTCACTGGAGAAGAAGGCGGACAAGGCCACGGCGAACCCGGGCGACGTCGTCAAGTACACGGTGACGGTGCGCAACACCGGCAAGACGAAGCTGGCCGGCGCCACGTTCACCGACGACCTCGGCCAGGTCCTCGACGACGCCGTGTTCCAAAAGGACGGTGCGGCGACGATCGGTTCGGTGACCTACGAGGAACCGAAGCTGACCTGGACCGGTGATCTGGAGATCGGGCAGACGGCGACGGTCACCTACAGCGTCAAGGTGACCAAGACCGGCGGCGACGGCAAGCTGACCAACGCCATCGTGACCGACACCCCCGGTGGCAACTGCCCGCCGGGCAGCAAGGATCCGAAGTGCGGCACGACGACACCGCTGTCCAGCTTGAAGATCAAGAAGACGGTCGACAAGACGGAGGCGAAGCCGGGCGAGGTCGTCACGTACACCGTCACGGTGGAGAACACCGGACAGGCCACAGTGGACGACGCGAAGTTCACCGACGACCTGACCCAGGTGCTCGACGACGCCACCTTCGACGGCACCGCGAAGGCCAGTACGGGAACGGTGACCTATTCCGCGCCGAAGCTCACCTGGAAGGGCGAGCTGAAGCCGGGGGAGAAGGCGACCGTCACCTACGCCGTCACCCTGCGGAAGCCGGCGACCGGTGACCACCGGCTCCGCAACGTGGTCACGTCCGACACCCCGGGCGGCAACTGCCCGCCGGGCTCGGCGAACCCCGACTGCGGTACCGACACCCGGGTGCCGCCGACACCGCCGACACCGCAGCCGCCGGACAAGCCGACCCCGCAGCCGCCGAACCGGCCGCCGGGCCTGGCGGTCACCGGTTCCCCGGTGAAGACGATGTCGATCCTGGCGCTGGGCATGCTCGCCATCGGCGCGCTGCTGCTGCTCGCCGGGCGGAGGCGCCGGGAGTTCTGATCGGGCTCGGCGCGGTAGGGGGTGGAGATCCTGCTTCCTACCGCGCCGGCACCGCGATCAGCGCTTCGACCTCGACGACGAGCTCCGGGCGAGCCAGCGCCGCCACGACGATCAGCGACTGGGCGGGCCAGTCCGCCTCCGGGTACCAGCGGGTGAAGGTCTCGCGCGTCGCCGTGCGGAAACCCTCGAGGTGCTCGGTGCCGGACAACATGCTGAACACCTTGACCAGGTGTTCCGGTCCGGCGCCCGCGGCTTCGAGCAGCCGTTCGAGGTTGACGAGCAACGCGCGGGTCTGGGACTCGGCGTCGGGCCCGGCCAGTTCGCCGTCGGGCAGGACGCCGATCTGACCGGACACGACGACGAGTTCGTGATCGGCCGGGACGCGCACCAGATGGCTGTACGGGCCGATCGGTGCGGCCACGGTCTCCGGATTCCAGCGCTCGATCATCGGTCCCCATCTCTCGGTGTTCGGCGGAGTTCGCCTTCCGAGTATCGATGACCGATGATTCCGGGCGACGGAGGGACTTCGGATGGCGAATTCAGGACCGAAGGCGCGCGCTCGCGCCACGACCGTCTGGCCGCTGATCCACACCGAGCGGGCGGCGCTGGCGAACGACCTCGGAGGGCTCTCCGAAGAGCGATGGGAGACACCGTCGCTGTGCGCCGGGCTCACCGTGCGCGAGGTGCTCGCGCATCTCACCGCGGGGGCGAGCCTCACCCCGGTGCGGTGGCTGGCCGGGGTGATCCGCTGCCGGTTCGATTTCGACGAGCAGGTCGCCATGCGGCTGGCCGAACATCTGGGCGCGAACGGCGCCGAGACGCTGGAGCGGTTCCGTCGTGTCGTCACCAGCACGACGAAACCGCCGTTGCCCGCCATCGCGATGCTCGGCGAGACGATCGTGCACGGCGAGGACGTCCGCCGCCCGCTGGGTCTCCGCCGGGACCATCCGATCGCCGTCCTCACCTCGCTGGCCGGTTACTACCAGGGCTCAGATCTCGTGGTGATGGCGAAGGGGCGCATCGGCGGGCTGCGGCTGGAGGCGACCGATGGCCCCTTCGCCGTCGGATCCGGGCCACTCGTTTCGGGCACGACTCTCGCGCTGATCATGGCCATGACCGGTCGGGCGCCCTACCTGGCCGAACTCCACGGCGACGGGGTGCCGGTCCTGCGCCGGCGCGTCCCGTCGTAAGGAGGCTCAGCCCTGTTCGAGGGGCAGGCCGGCGCCGGCCCAGTCCTCGATGCCCTCCCGGTACTTGCGGACGTCGGTGTAGCCGAGGGCGGTGAGCCGGTCGGCGACCTGTCCGCTGTTGGGGCACGCGGGGTTGGAGCAGTAGGTGACGATCGCGGCGCCGCGATCGGGCAGCACGGCGGCCGCCCGCGCGTCGACGTCCGCGAGGACGAGCGGGACGGCGCCGGGCAGATGCTGCTTGGCGTAGTACTCGCCACCCAGCGCGTCGACGACCGTCACGGCCTTCGCGTCGATCGCGACCTTCAGGTCGTCACGGGTGATGAGTGCGGTCATGTCGCTACCTCCCAGTTAATCGGACTAGAGTCCGTATGTGCCCCACGACCATAACGGACCGCAGTCCGCTTTTGCAACGTCGCTGGAACTCCTGCGGACGCCGCCGCCCAAGGAACGCGCGGACGCCGCCCGCAACCGCGCCGCCATCCTGGACGCGGCCGCGTCGCTGTTCGCCGAGCACGGCGTCGACGCGGTGTCCATGGATCAGGTGGCGGCGGCCGCGGGGGTGGGCAAGGGGACGCTCTTCCGCCGCTTCGGCGATAAGGCCGGATTGGCCGTCGCGCTGCTGGACGCACGGGAACAGGCGCTCCAGGAAGGGATCCTGCACGGGCCGCCGCCACTGGGGCCCGGTGCTCCGCCGTCGGAACGCCTGGTGGCATTCACCGGCGCCTACGTCGACTACGTGCTCGAGCATCTGGCCCTGGTGCGGATGTCGGAGACCGCCGCCCCGGGGGCGCGCTACCGGATCGGTGCCTACCGGTTCTGGCACCGGCACGTGGCGATCCTGCTCGACGGCACCCCCGACCCCGAACACGCCGCGCACGCCCTGCTGGCGCCGCTGGCGGCCGAGCACCTGACAGCGTTGGTGCCGGAGCTGGGGGAGAGCCGCGTCCGCGCCGGGATCACGCGACTCGCCGAACGGTTCGCGCCCGGCAAGTAAGGTGTCGGGGAGAACCCCGGGAGTGTGTCGATGACGGTGGAGCGCCGGACGTACCGGCCTGCCAGGCAGGCCGTACTGGTGCTGCTCGCCGCCGTCCTGACCGCGCTAGGCCTGTTCCTCGCGCTCCACTCCGGCGATTCCGCTTCGGCCGACGAGTCGCGCGGGGCGAACGCGACCGTCGACTCCTCGGTCTCCAAGGCCGTGGCGCCGGTGCGCGCCGTCGGCAGGCTCGCCGCCGAACCTTCGCTCCTGGGTGTGCACGGTCACGGTGACCTGCCTCTCTTCGGGACCGTCCCGCACGGGCCCGCGTCGACGACGCTGCTCCGCCTCAGCGAACTCCACGCCGACGTCACTCCTCCCTCGCGCGCGGCGCACCGCCTCGCGCTGGGGGATCGAGCTCCTCCTTTCCCGGTAGCCGTCTGAAGCTCACGGGCACGTCTTCCGCGTGCCCGGACCGGGAATCCGCGCGCCTTCAGTCGCGCGCGGAGGAATTCATCGAGGAGAAACCTTCGTGCCGCGCGAAACCGCGCGGCGAGGCATGACCGGGCGAGCCGTCGTCTCGCTGGTCATCCTCGCCGCGACCGTGTACTTGTTGCTGACCACCGCCCCGCGCCTGGGGCTCGATCTGCGCGGTGGCACGCAGATCGTGCTGGAGACCAAGGATTCGCCCACCATCACCGCCGACGCGGAGACCACCGACCGGACGCTCGAGGTGCTGCGCCGCCGGGTCGACGCGCTGGGCGTCGCCGAGCCCATGCTGGCCCGCTCCGGGGACAAGCGGATCATCGTCGAACTGCCCGGCGTGCGGGATCCGCGCGAGGCCGTCGAAGTGATCGGCCGCACCGCACAACTGTCCTTCCACCCGGTGCTCGGAGCTTCCACCGACGCGGCCCAGGGAAGCCGCGTGCTGCCCGACGAGAGCGGCCAGCCGATCACGCTGGGACCCGCGGCGCTGACCGGTGAAGGTGTCGACAAGGCGCTCTCGACGATCGATTCACAAGGCGGCGGCCATCTCGTTTCCGTTGACTTCAAAGGGGATTCCGGCCGCGCCTGGGAGCGGCTGACCGGGCAGGCGGCCTGCTCGCCACCCGGTGATCCGACCCGCCGGGTGGCGATCGCGCTCGACGACAAGGTGATCTCGTCGCCCCAGGTGAGTCCGCAGGTCGCCTGCGGGGTCGGGATCGTCGGCGGGAGCACGCAGATCACCGGGCGCTTCTCCCCGGCCGAGGCGAAGGACCTGGCGTTGCTGATCAACGCCGGCGCGCTGCCGACGCCGGTCGAGATCATCGAGCAGCGCACCGTCGGCCCCACCCTCGGTGCCGCCGCGATCGACGCCAGCGCCCGCGCGGCCGTCATCGGCCTGGGACTGACCGCGCTCTTCCTGCTCGCGGTGTATCGCCTGGCCGGACTCATCGCCGTCGGTGCCCTGGTGGCCTACGCGGCGGTGTCCTACGGCGCGTTGCTCGCCATCGGAGCGACGCTGACCCTGCCCGGTCTCGCGGGCTTCGTGCTGGCCATCGGCATGGCCGTCGACGCCACCGTGCTCGTCTTCGAACGGGCGAGAGAAGAACATTCGGTGAAACAGGGAGGCTCGCTGCCCCGGTCGGTCAGCCGCGGGTTCAGCGGGGCGCTGTCGGCGATCGTCGATTCGAACGTGACCACCCTGCTCGCCGCGGGGCTGCTGTTCTGGCTGGCGTCCGGCCCGGTGCGCGGGTTCGGAGTGACGCTGTCCATCGGCGTGGTCGTGGCACTGTTCATCTCGCTCGTGCTCACCCGCCTGCTGCTGCACCTCACGATGCGGGGTGTGGTCGCGCGCAAACCGCGGCTTTCCGGGCTCACCCACGAAGGCCGGGTCCGCCAGTGGGTGAACCGGCGCGATCCGGAGTTCCTCGGCAAGCCCCGGCGCTGGCTGATGGTGGCGGGCGCGATCGTGATCGCCGCGATCGCGGGACTGTTCGTGGCGGGACCGAACCTGGGCGTCGAGTTCACCGGCGGCCGGGTGATCGAATACAGCACTTCGGCGCCCGCCGACGTCGAACAGGTCCGGGACGCGGTGTCCGACGCCGGATTCCCCCGCGCCGTCGTGCAGGTGTCCGGTGAGAAGGACATCTCGGTGCGCACCGAGCCCATCGACGAGGCCGCCACCGAGCGGATCCGGACCGCGGTCTCCGGGGTGGCGGGCGACGCCACCGAGATCCGCGACGAGCAGATCGGCCCGAGCCTCGGCGCCGAACTGCGCACCAAGGCGGTCGTCGCGCTCCTCCTCGCGGTGCTGGCGCAGCTGATCTACCTCGCGGTGCGGTTCGACTGGCGGCTCGGCCTGGCCACGGTGGCGGCGCTCGCCCAGGACGTCCTGATCATCGTCGGGATCTTCGCCTGGCTGGGCAAGTCCATGGACGGCGTCTTCCTCGCCGCGCTCCTGACGGTGATCGGCTATTCGGTCAACGACTCGGTGGTGGTCTTCGACCGGGTCCGGGAGGTGCGGGGGCAGCGCCGCAAGGAGCCGTTCGCCCGCGTCGTCGGCACGGCGGTCCTGCAGACGCTGCCCCGGACGATCAACACCGGGATCGGGGTGCTGTTCGTCCTCGGGGCGCTGCTGTTCCTCGGGGACGGCTCGCTGGCCGACTTCGCCCTCGCGCTCCTGCTCGGCCTCATCGCGGGAACGGTGTCCACTGTGGCCACCGCGGGTCCCGTCGCGATCCTGCTCGACAAACGCTGGCCAGGGGCCGGGCGTCCGGTCAGGAAGCCGTCGCGGGTACGGGAGCGCGACGACAACGGCGCGGTGGTGTGATCGGCGTTCCTTTGTGGACGGCCTCTATGCTCGTTCCCGGTGGCAGGGGAGTCCACCGGGAACGAGGGGCGGGTAGATGATCCAGAGCGTGCTCGTCGGTGCGGTCGTCGTGCTGGCCTGGACGATGACGGCGGCACGGCTGGAACGGTGGCAGATCACCGCGCCGATGGCGATGGTCGCGGCGGGGCTGGCGATCGGGTTCAGCACCCGCAACGATCTCGGCAACGGGCTCAACACCGAGATCGCCCTCAACGCCGCGGAACTGATCCTCGCCCTGCTGCTGTTCGTGGACGCCACCGCGGTCAAGGGCGGCTATCTCGGTCATGACGCCAAGACCGCGGTGCGGCTGCTGCTGATCGCGCTGCCGCTGACGATCCTGATCGTCATGGGGGTCGGCCTGCTGGTGCTGCCGGGGCTCGGGTGGACGGTGGTGCTGCTGATCGCCTGCATCATCGCCCCCACGGACTTCGCGCCCGCGACGTCGGTGGTGCACGACGTCCGGGTGCCCGAACGCGTGCGGCATCTGCTGAACGTCGAAAGCGGCTACAACGACGGCGTCGTCGCCCCGGTGTTCATCTTCGCGCTCACCCTCGCGGGGAGCCGCAATCAGGCGAACACGCCGGGTGAGGCGCTGCAGACCGCGATCCCGGCGGCGCTGCTGGCCGTGCTGGCGGGCTCCGTGATCGGCGCGGTCGCCGCGGTGGCGATGAACGTGACGGGCAAACACGGCTGGTCGACGCGGCATTCCGCACGGGTCGCCGCCGTCGCGCTGCCGCTGCTGACCTACACCGCCGCCGTCGCGATCGGCGGCAACGGTTTCGTCGCCGCGTTCATCTGCGGGATCGCCTACAAGACCGCGCGGCATCCGAGTGAGGACGAACTCGGGCTGGCCGAGGACGTCAGTTCTCTGTGCGGGCTGCTGATGTGGTTCGTCTTCGGCAGCACCGCGGTGCTGGTGCTGTCCTTCGGCCTCACCTGGGGCGTCGTGATCGTCAGCGTCGTCGCGCTGACCGTCGCCCGGCTCATCCCGGTGCTGCTCACCTTGCTGCGGACCGATTTCCGGTGGCGGGACCGGATGACCATCGGTTTCCTGGCGCCACGCGGCGCGGCGTCGATCGTGTTCGGCCTGCTGGCCTACAACTCACTCGACGGGGACGCGGCGGACGTCGCGTTGAGCGTCATGTCGGTGACGGTGCTGGCGAGCGTCGCCGCGCACGGCGTCGGGGCGTCGGCGTTCCTGAACCGCAAGTCGAAGACCTCCTGAGCAGGGCACCTCGTGAGGTGGCGGGGTCGGCGCGGATGAAGGGGTCCTTCGCCGCGTCCGATGCCGAGCGGCCGTGTCGCGAAAGCCACTTTCGGGACGTCTGATGTCCCGAAAGTGGCTTTCGCGACGTCCCGGGAGGCTGGTGTGGCCTTCATGGTGGCGTTGTGGCTGAACCCACGGTGAGCGAAGGCGTGACTCGCGTGATTGGGGCCGGATCTCGCGTGATCAGAAGGCGAACTCCGTGATCGTCTCCCGATCACGTGAGATCCGGCTCCAAGCACGCGTGATCCGTCTCTGATCACACGGCCGGCACTTCCACCCCACGACCGACGCCAAAACGGCAAGAGCACGCCATGTTGCCCTGGTCCTCGAAAGAACCGTCCTTACCACTCACGAGGCGCGTCCTGGGGCCGCGCGTAACGGCGGGCACCGGGCGGCCGACATCCGGTGGCGGCACCACGGAACCGCCCGCCCGACCGGAGGTAGGAGATTGCCCGAGATCCTCAAGGTCCGGGTTCCCGTGTCGGCCGGGTTGGACGTGGTGTTCCTGCACGGGCTGGACGGGGACGCGCGGAAGACGTGGGCGGGCGGGTCGCCGTCGTCGTTCTGGCCGGAGTGGCTCGCCGAGGATTTCGACCGCGTGGCGGTGTGGTCGGTGGGCTACGAGGCCTGGTCGTCGGGCTGGCGGGGCAAGGCGATGCCCATGCAGGACCGGGCGATCAACCTGATGGCGTCGCTGCAGAACCTCGGCATCGGCGAGCGGCCGTTGTGTTTCGTCACCCACAGCATGGGCGGCCTGCTGGCCAAGGAGATCCTGCTGCACGCGGCCGAGGGCCGGACCGGCTTCGCGGCGTTCGCGACGGCCGCGCGCGGGGTGGTCTTCCTGGGGACCCCGCACACCGGCTCGGGGCTGGCGGCGGTCGTCAAGGCGCTCGGACTGCTCTATCGGTCCACCGCGGCGGTGAAGGACCTCAAACGCAACGCCGCCCACCTGCGGCACCTCAACGACCGTTACCGCGATTGGGCCGACGAGTCCGGGATCCGGAACCTGGTGTTCTTCGAGGCGTATCCGACCAGAGGGGTCCGGGTGGTCGACGAGGGCTCGGCCAACCCCGGCCTGCCCCGGGTCCGCCCGATCCCCGTCGACGCCGACCACGTCGGCATCTGCAAACCGGCCGGCCGCGATTCCCTTGTGTACGGCCAGATTTCGAGATTCATCGACGGCATTCTCTCGGAGACCGATGTTCCGCCGCCCCGGCACGCGGCGTGGAAACTGCCCCTGAGCGGCAGGGTCTTCGTCGGGCGCGCGGCCGAGCTGGACAGGCTGGAGAAGACGGCGAAAGCCGCCGCCCGGGTCGCGGTGGTCGCGGTGCACGGGCTCGGCGGCGTCGGCAAGAGCAGCCTGGCCGCCAGGTTCGCCGAGCTGCGTTCGGCCGACTATTCGGCCGTCTGGTGGGTGACGGCGGACTCGGCTTCGGCGATCGACGACGGGTTGGCGGAGCTGGCCGTGGCGCTGTCCCCGGAGGCCGTGGGGCTGCCGTGGGAACAGCGGGCCGAACAGGCCGTCGGCTGGCTGGCCGGGCATACCGGCTGGCTGCTGATCCTCGACAACCTGACCGAGCTCGCGCACGCCGCCGGGCTGCTGGACCGGGTGCGGACCGGCACGATCCTCATCACCAGCAGACGGGGCACCGGCTGGCGGGACGTCGGCACCGTGTCACTGGACGTGCTGGAACCGGACGAGGCGGCCGAGTTGCTCGCCCGGACGGTCCGGGCGGAGTGGCCGGAGGCGGAGCTGGCGGGCGCCGGCGAACTCTGCGCCGAACTCGGCTGGCTGCCCTTGGCGGTGGAACAGGCCGGGGCGTACCTCGCCCAGAACCGGATGACGCCCGCCCGCTACCTCGGCCTGCTCGCCAGGTCCCCGGCCAAGATGTTCGCCTGGACCGCGGAGGCCGAGGACGCGGAGCGCGCCGTGGCCCGGGTCTGGCACGTCACCCTCGACCGGCTCGCGGACACCCCGCTCGCCGCGAAGTTGTTGCGACGGCTGGCCTGGCACGCTCCCGAACGCATCCCGCGATCGCTGCTGGAGGGCGACGGCGAGGAACCGGAGCTGTCGGAGGCTTTGGGGCGGCTGGCCGCCTACAGCATGATCACCCTCGACGCCGAGACGATCGGCGTCCACCGCCTCGTGCAGGCCGTGACCCGGACTCCCGACCCGGCCGACCCCTACCGCGGTCCCGAGGACATCGACCACGCCCGTGAGGCCACCGCCGTCGCGCTCGCCCACGCGCTCGACGTGGTGGATCCCCGGCTGCCCGAGGACTGGCCCGTCTTCCAAGCCGTGTTGCCGCACGGGCGGGCGCTGCTCGACCACACCGAGAGTGACACCGGCCCGCTTTGCCACCTCGCCAACAGCCTCAGCCTCTACGTCCTCGGTCAGGGCGACGCCGCGGCGGGCATCGCGTTCGCGGAACGGGCCGTCGGCGCCGGTGAACGCCTTTTCGGCTTCGACCATCCGATCACCCTGCGCGCCCGGAACACTTCGGCGTCCGCGTACCAGGCGGCCGGTGATCTGCGGCGCGCGACCTCGCTGCTCGAGACCGCGCTGGCGGACTGCGAGCGGGTGCTGGGGCCTGCACATCCGGACACGTTGAGCTGCCGGAACAACCTGGCTGCCGCCTGCCACGCCGCCGGTGACGTGAGGCGGGCGATCTCGCTGTTCGACGAAACGCTGGAAGGACGCGAGCGCGTGCTGGGAAAGGAGCACCCGGACACGCTGGTCTCCCGGAACAACCTGGCCATGGCGTACGAAATGGCGGGCGACGCCGAACGGGCGATCCCGCTCCACGAAGCCACGCTCGCGGATCGCGAGCGGGTGCTGGGCGCAGACCACCCGGAGACCTTGCTCTACCGGAACAATCTAGCCTATCTCCACTGGTCGATGGGTGACTCTAAGCGCGCGGTCACGTTGTTCGAGGCGACATTGGAAGATCGTGAACGGGTGCTGGGGCCGGACCATCCCAACACGCTGGTTTCGCGGGGCAATCTCGCGGGAGCGTGCGAGTCGGCGGGCGACCTCGCCCGCGCGGTCGAACTCCAGGAACGGACCCTGGCGGATCGCGAACGCGTGCTGGGTCCCGATCACCCCGACACCCTGAAATCTTGGAACAACCTGGCGGGCGCGTACGAATCCTCGGGTGACCTGACCAGGGCGATCGAACTGTACGAGCGCACGCTCGCAGCCAGGGAGCGGGTGTTCGGGCACGACCACCAGGACACGCTGAATTCACGGAACGATCTGGCCTACGCCCGCGGAGCCGCGGGGGATCTGCCACTCGCCATCCGGATGTTCGAAGAAGCGCGGTCGGACGCCGAGCGGGCGCTCGGTCCGGACCATCGCCTGACCAGAAGGATCCGGGAGAACCTCGAGACGGCGATCCGGCTGCGCGACCGGTCTTGACCGGCCGCCCTTCGGTTCCACTGTGAACACCGGCCCCACGATGCCCTTCCGGAATGCTGACATCGATGGCAATCCAAGAAAAGGGCGATACGAAGCCATTTGGCTCAAGCGTTTGTCTGGTCCAGTCCAGTTACGTCTACTAACGTAGAGGGATGGAGCTGGAACTGCGCCACTTGCGCATCATGTGCGCGATCGCCGAACTCGGGAGTATCACCAAGGCGGCGAACACGCTCGGAATGGCGCAGCCCGCTTTGACCGCCCAGTTGAAACGCATCGAACGGACCCTCGGCGGGAAGCTCTTCCTGCGCGATCACACGGGGACCCGGCCGACGGCACTCGGTCTCCTCGTCCTCGACCGGGCGAAGATGGTGCTCCCCGCCGTATCGTCCCTGCACGACGAGGCGGCGCGCCTAGCCCAGCACGCCGGTACCGGCGAGCCGGTGACCCTGCGGCTCGGTTCGGCGACGGGGCCGATGCTCGGCGCGCTCCTGCAGCGTCTCGGCACCACCCATCCCGACATCCACGTCGCCACCCATACGTCGTGGTCGTCCAACAAACTCGCGGACATGACCGCCGAGGGCGCGCTGGACTTCTCCTTCGTCGGTGTCTGCGGTGACGCCGCGCCGCCGCCGGAGCCCGGCGTCCGGTGGCGGACCCTCGCGCATCATCCGGTGTTCGTGCTGATGTCGGCGCGCGACGAGCGCGCGCAGCACGACGAGGTCGAACTCGGCGCGCTGGCGGACGAACGATGGTGCGCGACACCGGGGGACGGCTGTTTCGGCGACTGTTTCGCCTCCGCGTGCGCCCGGTCGGGGTTCACGCCGCGTTCGCTGTACGAGACCGATGTCCTGACCTGCATCGAAATGGTCGAATCGGGACACGCGGTGGTGTTGTGTCAGCCGCTTTTCCACGAGATCCCGGGCATCGTCGCCGTCCCGATCGCGGGGAATCCGCTGAGCTGGCGGAATCTCGTCGGCTGGTCGGAGCGAGGGGAGATGGGACCGTTCGCCGCGGAGATGATCGCCCTGTCCCGCGCGGTGTACGGCGAACTGATCGACCGGCGGCCGACCTACTCGAAGTACCTCGAGTTGAACCCGGGTTACGGTGTCGACTACACGGACGCAGGCGTGCGCTGACCTGCGTCGAGGTCGGCAATAGGTCCAGTCCACTGGGGTGGATATGACCTAAATGGTATGTACCTTTTGCATCAGGCGCCTCGTACGGTCGGGGACACGAGATCCCCCTTCCGGTACGTCTTGAGGAAGCGCCTGAAATGAACCGAAAGATCGTAGCGGCCGCCGCGGCGGCCATCACCGGCGCCGGCCTGGTCACGGCCGTCGCGCTGACACCGAGCGCGAGCGCCGGCCAGACCGTCCCGGCGGCCGACCAGGTCCAGTCGGAGATCGTCGCGGCCCTGTCGCGCGACCTGAAGATCAGCCCCGATCAGGCCAGGACCCGTCTCGCGGGTGAGCAGACGGCGGCACGCACCGAAAGCGCCCTCAAGACCCGGCTCGGCCCGTCCTACGCCGGATCGTGGCTGGACGCGGCGGGGACCACGCTGACCGTCGCCGTCACCGACGCGGCGCTGGAGGGCACCGTCCGTGCGGCGGGCGCGACCCCGAAGACCGTCACGCGGAGCGCCGCCCAGCTCGACGCCGCGAAGCTGTCCTTGGACACCAAGGGAACCAGCGCGCCGAAGAGCGTGCCCGGCTGGTACGTCGACGCCACCACCAACTCGATCGTCGTGCTGGCCAACGCCGGCACCGAGGCCGCCGCGAAGTCGTGGGCGACCGCGTCCGGGGTGCGTGCCGACGCGGTGCGGGTCGAGACCAGCACCGAGAGCCCGGTCCCGCTGATCGACGTCATCGGCGGCAACGCCTACACGTTCGGCTCGGGCCGCTGCTCGATCGGTTTCTCGGTCGAGGGTGGCTTCGTGACCGCGGGGCACTGTGGCACCACCGGAACGCGCACCTCGAACCCGAGCGGGACCGTCGGGGGCTCCAGCTTCCCCGGCAACGACTACGCGTGGGTCCGAGTGGACGCGGGCAACACCCCGCGTGGGCTCGTGAACCGCTACCCGGGCACCGTGCCGGTGGCGGGTTCGCAGGAGGCCGCGATCGGCGCCTCGGTCTGCCGTTCCGGCTCCACGACGGGCTGGCACTGCGGCACGATCCAGCAGAAGAACGCCTCGGTGAACTACCCGCAGGGCACCGTTTCCGGCCTCACCCGGACCAACGCCTGCGCCGAACCGGGTGACTCCGGCGGCTCGTGGCTCGCGGGTGACCAGGCACAGGGCGTCACCTCCGGTGGCTCCGGCAACTGCAGCTCGGGCGGCACGTTCTACTTCCAGCCGATCTCGGAGATCCTGAGCGTGTACAGCCTGCGCCTGGTGACCTCGGGCTCGAACCCGCCGTCCAGCACCACCACGACGCCGACCGGCCCGACGACGTCGAACCCGCCCTCCGGCACCTGGGCGGCCGGCACCACCTACGCCGCGGGTGCGACGGTCACCTACAACGGTGCTTCGTACCGGGCGCTGCAGGGTCACACCGCTCAGGCCGGCTGGGAGCCGCCGAACGTCCCCGCCCTTTGGGCGCGCTCCTGACCGCCTAGCCGTCCGGGCCACACGCAGGGGTGCGCCCGGACCCGACCGCCCCCGACGTCGTCCGTGCGTCGGGGGCGGTCCCTGTTTCCGGCTCAATGCAGGACTTTCAGTCCCACCACACAGGCGACGATCCCCACGATCAGCAGAATTTTGGCCAGTGACGCGGTTTCCGCGCCCGACACCATGCCGTAGCCGACGGTGAGCGACGCTCCGATCCCGACCCAGACCGCGTAGGCGGTCCCGACGGGGAGATCCCTCATCGCGTAGGCGAGGCCGGCCATGCTCGCCACCAGTGTCACGCCGAAGATCACCGACGGTGTCAGCCGGGAGAATCCTTCGGACCTGCCGAGGGCGGTGGCCCACACGGCTTCCAGAACACCCGAAACGATCAGAACAAGCCAGGACATGACGCGCTCCCAGAGCGCCGTCTTGTCGCTGGCCGGGTACGGCACCCACTCGTCCGGGGACCTCGATCACGAGGTTCCTGAACCAGGATCGCACACCGCCGGTGTGGGCGCCCGCGGGTTTGACGAGGATCACCACGCGGACGCGCCACTGTGGACGGTCGGTCACTTCTCGGCGCCCGCCAGCACCTTGGGTGCCGACCAGGCGAGCAAACCCAGTTCCAGCACCGAGAATCCGATCAGCGCCCACGCGCTCGGCAGCCAGATCAGGGAGATCCCGACGAGGAGGATGGGCAGGACCAGTCCCGCGTAGGCGGCCAGGAACAAGGCAGCGAGGACTTCGCCGCGCATCGGCGGCTCGGCCAGTGCGGCGACGGTGGCCACGGAGGCGCGGAAGCCCAGCCCGACCCCGGCGCCCGCCGCGAGCCCGCCCACGAGGAAGAGCCACAGCTGGGACGTCGTCACCGCGACCGGCAGCGCCACCAGCCCGGCCGTCATCAGGGTGAGGCCGAGCCGCAGCTGGGTCCGCCTCTCCAGACCGGCGAAGATCACCTGCGCCGCGGCGGCGGCGAGGAACACGGAGAACGACGCGAGACCGGCCAGCATCCGCGAACTCTCGTGCAAACCCTGTGCCAGCAACGTCGGCGTCAGCGCCATGAACAGTCCCGTGATCGCGAAGGCCGCGAACGCGCCGATCGCCGCGCCGAAGAAGGCGGGCCGCGCGCTCGACGGGAGTGAGACGCGCTGTGGCCGGTATGCGGGCAGCTCCTCGGCGCGTTCCACCGTTTCCGGGACGAGCGCGACGGCGATGGCCGCGGCCAGCAGCAAGACCAGGAAGAACAGGAACGGCGTGGTGAGCGGCTCGGCCGAATAGCTCGCGAACACCCCGCCGAACAGTGGTCCGAGAGCCAGCCCGCCCATGTTGACCACGGTCGCGATCAGCCCGGCACGCCCGTGGTCCTCGCTCGGCCTGGCCACGGCGCGCAGTTCGGACAGATGCGCGGTGGCGGTCGCGGTCAGCGCGCCGATCCCCGCGCCGCCGACGAGCCTGGCCAGGATCAGCCCGGGGACGTCCGGCCAGGTCAGGAAGAGGGTCGCGGACAGGGCCTGGACCAGGGTCGCGGCGAGGATCACCCGCCGTCGTCCCAGCCAATCGCTGACATGCCCGGCGAGGTACAGGCTGCCCATCACGCCGACCGCGTACGCCGCGAACACGATGGTCACGACGTAGGTCGGGAAGCCGTCACGTTGCTGGTAGAGCACGTAGAGCGGGGTGGGAACGGTGGAGAAGGCCAGTGAGACGGCGTAAGCGGCCGCGATGACCCAGAAGCCGCGACCGTGGCTGATCCGCCGGAGCGCGGGACGGGGAAGGGTGACGGTGTTCAGCATGCCTCCACTGTGGATCCTCGGATCATCCAAGTCCAACGAACAATGCTGGTCACAGTTATCCAGAACTGCGATAATTGGCCCTCGTGGAGACCCGTCAGCTCGAATGCTTCGTCGCCGTCGCCGAGGAACTCAGTTTCACCCGCGCCGCTCGACGGCTGTTCGCGGTGCAGTCCACCGTGTCGGCCACGATCCAGGCACTCGAAGGCGAGCTCGGTGTCAAGCTGTTCGACCGGTCGACGAGGCGGGTCGAGCTGTCCCCGGCGGGCAAGGTCTTCCTGCCCGAGGCCAAGGCCGCGCTGGAGGCCGTCGACAGGGCGCGTGAGGCGGTCGCCGATGCCTCCGCCGGACTGCGCGGCAGCCTCCGCATCGGCACCTTGACCAGCGTCGGGGGCCTCGACCTGCCCGATCTGCTCGGCGCGTTCCACCGCCGGTACCCGCTGGTCGACCTGCACGTCACGGTGTCGATCACCGGATCGACCGGACTGGCCGAGGATCTGCGCCAAGGCAGGCTCGACGTCGCCCTGCTCGGCCTGCCCGAGTCCGATCTCGCCGGGCTCCGCACCAAGCCGCTCGGTTCGGCGCCGTTCGTGGTCGTGCTGCCCGACGGCCATCGGCTGGGGGACCGGCGGTCGCTGACCCTGGCGGACCTCACCGGCGAGTCGTTCGTGGACAACCCGCGCGGCTTCGGCAACCGGGTCGCCCTGGACCGCGCGTTCGAGGCGATCGGGGCCCCGCGGCGGGTCATCGTCGAAGTCGCCGATCTGCGTTTGGTGCCCGCCTACGTCGCGGCGGGGCTCGGCATCGCCGTGGTGCCCGATCTCCAACTGCTGACCGGGGTCCGGACGATCCCGCTCGACGCGCCCGGCCTGGTCTGGCCGCTGACCATCGCCACCAGGGGTGCGCGGTCGCCCGGTCCGGCGGCCCGCCTCCTGCTCGACCTGATCGACGGCGGCGGGTACTCCATCGCGGTGCCGGTCCGGACCTGAGCTCAGCCTGACAGCAGCGTGCGGGTGGTCCTGGCCACCAGGTCCACGGTGCGCGGCGGTGGCGCCTCGCCGCGGTCGAGATGTCTCCTCACCGCGGCGTAGGGGAGGTCCACGAGGGCCAGCATCAGTTCGTCGGTGCTCCGGCCGGTCTGCGCGCGCAGCCGTCGCACGACCTTGGTGATCGCCGTGTCGAGCCGGCTGTTGGCGTCTTCGGCGCGGGCGCTGTCTTCGGCGTCCCAGTCTTCGACGCCGAGCGCGCGGTTGCCCGCGTAGAGCAGTTTCCCCTCGGCGGGATGGGCGCGGCACCATCGGACGACCTGTGCCGCGGCCTCGACGGCGGCCTCCAGTACCGGTTCCTGTTCGAGTGCTTCGAGGTAGTCCCGCTGGAAACGGGTCACGGTGCGGAGCCAGACGGCCGCGAGCAGCGCGGGGCGCCCGGCGAAGCGGTGGTAGATCGACCCGCTCGGCGCCCCGACTTCGCGGGCGACGGCCGACATGGTCACCCCTGCCGCTCCTTCGGCGGCGAAGAGCCGCACGGCGGCGTCGAGGAAGTCGTCGGCGGTGTGCAGCGGTGGCCGTCCCATTTTCAGAGACTATCCTCTAGTATGGTTCTAGGGGAAGGTCTCTAAAACAAGGAGGCACGATGCGAGTGTGGAACAGGCATTCCCGGATTGTCCCGGTGTCGTCGGAGCGGGTGGGCGCGCTGATCGACACACTGTCCACCGACGACGACCGGCTGTGGCCCGTCGACGCGTGGCCGCCGCTGCGGTTCGACCGGCCACTCGGCGCGGGAGCCGTGGGCGGGCACGGACCGGTGCGGTACTCCGTCGAGTCCTACGAACCGGGGAGGTCGGTGCGATTCCGGTTCACCGCGCCCCGAGGTTTCGACGGCTTCCACGAATTCACCCTGCGCGCGAGGGGGCCGGAAGAGACCGAACTCGAGCACCTCATGGTGCTGCGGCTGCGGCATCCCGCCTGGTTCACCTACCCGCTGCTGTGGCGGCCGATGCACGACGCCCTGCTGGAGGACGGCCTGGACCGTGCCGAGCGTGAACTCACCGGCACGGTCCGCGCGCCCGCGCGATGGAGCCGTTACGTGCGGCTCTTGCGGAACCTGATCTCCGGCAACAGGTCCTTGCGCTTCAAGAAGAACAAGGTCCCGCCGATGAGCGCGACGGCGATCAGGTAACCCAGTGCCAGTGACACGGCGCCCCCGTTCGCCGGCGGGAGCAGGACCCCGAACACCGCGCTGATCCCGGCGAGGATCCAGCGGCCCCGGTCGGTCGTGAGGCTGACGGCGAGCAACGCGACCGTCCACAGGAGATACCACGGCTGCACGACCGGCCCGAGGACCAGCATCGCGGCGAAGGTCAGCCCGGCGCCGTAGAGCGGGTGCAGCTTTTCCCGGTAGGTGAGCCACAGCAGCCTGGCACCGACGGCGAGGCCGAGGATCGCGCCGATGAGCGAGAACACCTTGATCGCGCCGTCGGTCAGGTCGGCGCCGAAGATCTTGCCCACCCCGCCGACGAGGAAACCGAGTTCGTTGGTGGGCGCCATCCAGCTGTGGACCTGACCGGAAACCCCGGAGAGGACGCGGACCCAGCCGAAACCGAGCCCGCTGCCGAGCGAGATCGCCGCGGTGACCGCGGCGAATCCGGCGGGCAGCCCGAGCGCGACGGCCACGCGTCCCGCGGGGGTCGCCCGGCGGAACAGGTCGACGCCGACGAACAGCAGACCCGCGACGGCCACGATCTTGATGTTCGCGGCCGCGCTCACCGCGATCACCCCCGCCGCGATCAGCGCGGGCCGCGCCGCGCCGGTCTTCGCCGCGCCCATCAGGACGAGTTCCAGCCCGGCGACCATCAGCCCGACCATGAGCCCGTCGTTGTGCACGCCCGCCACGACGTGCCACAGCACCAGCGGGTTGAGCAGGGCCAGCCACAACGCGATCGACGGCGAAACCCCGGCCCGGCGCGCGAGGCGGGGGAGCGCCCACGCCATGAGCGCGATCCCCGCCAGCCCCAGCAGCCGGTGCAGCAGCAGTGTCGGGACGAAGTCGTCCCCGGCGAGGTGGGCGACCGAGCGCGCCAGCGCGACGAACGCCGGCCCGTACGGGGCGGGCGTGTCCCGCCAGTAGTGGCTGACCGCGAGCGTCACCGGTGAATCGGCGCCGAGCGCCTGGGCCGGTCCCACGAGATAGGTGTCGAACCCCTTGGCCGCGATGAGTCCCTGAGCCAGGTAGCTGTTGATGTCGCCGCTGAACAGCGGGCGCGCGACCAGCAGCGGCGCGCACCACGACACCGCGATCCAGTACAGCCGCCGCTCGGGGAGCCCGGCGGCGAGGCGTCCGATGCCCAGCCAGGACAGCACCAGGGTGGCCATCCCGGTCACTCCCAGCGCCACCACCAGCACCGAAGGCAGGCCGATGCCCGACGTGACCAGCACGAGCACGGCGATCCCGAGGAAACCCGCCCAGTGCAACGCCGAGATGTTCAGCCCGGTCTTCTCCGGCGCGGGCAAGACGTTTTGCATGCGGCCAAACTACTCCAAGTGCGAGATCCGGTTCCGCCGATCGTCGGTGAAACCGGCCGGGACGCTTCAGGACCGCGTCCGCCGGGTACCCCCGCGCTGGAGAGGCGGTGGTGGGCGTGAAGAAACGTTGGGTGCGCCTTGGGGCGTTCGCCCTGGTCGGGCTCCTGATCGTCGGTGCGGCACTGCAGTTCACCGGACTGCTGTCGAAGTTCGACCCGTTCGGAACGTCCACTGTGGACCGTTCGCAGCCCGCGGTGCTCCAGGCGGTCCGTGATCTGAGCCAGTACCACGCCGCCGTCGGCGACTACCAGGTCGTCGTCGACATCGAGAAGGACGTCAAGTGGGTCCCCGAGGCCATCGCCGGGGAACGGACCCTGTTCGTGGCCGCGGGCTCTGTCGACGCGTACGTCGATTTCGGGCCGCTGCTGGAGAATTCGCTCACCGTCTCCGAAGACCGGCAATCGGTCGAGGTCCGGCTGCCCGAAGCCCATCTGGCGAAACCCAACCTGGACAACGAGCGCAGCTACGTCTTCGGCCAGGAGCGCGGCCTGATCGACCGGCTCGGGGCGTTGGTGTCCGTGCCGGACCAGCAGCAGTTCTACGTCGCCGCGGAGAAACGGATCGCCGAGGCGGCGCAGCACTCCGGCCTGCTCGAACGCGCCAGGGCCAACACCAAGGCGATGCTGACCCAGCTGCTGCAGGCGCTGGGCTTCCGCGTGACCTTCCCGGCGGAACCGACCACCTGACCTCGTCCGGGAGATGCGCGAACGTGCTGTGCTGCCTTGGCGGCCTTGACCGCGCCCGCTCGTACTGGTGGGCTGGCGTAGTCGACTGGGAGGCGCGATGGCGACGAAGCCGAAGGACACCCTGACCTACACCGAACCGATCGCGACCGGCGAGGTCACGATCGACGCCTTGCCCGACCGGGTGTACCGGCTGGTCAGCGACCCGGTCGCGATGGCGGAGTGCACCGAGGAGCTGCGCAAGGCCCGCTGGATCCGCGGTGCGACCGGGGCCGCCGTCGGGAACTGGTTCGCCGGCAGCAACCGCAACGGCCGGCGGCGCTGGGTGACCCACGCCGAGATCATCGAAGCCGAGCCGGGACGCCGGTTCGCCTACCGGGTGCGCACGCCGTTCCTGGTGCCGATTTCCCGCTGGGAGTTCGACATCGAGCCCGAGGGTGACGGCTGCCGGCTCACCGTGCGGAACTGGCTTCGGGTGCCGCCGTGGTTCGTCCCGATCGCCATCTTCATCACCGGCGAGCCCGACCGAGCCGGGACCAACCGCGCCAACATCGCGACCACCTTGGGGCGGGTGAAGGCGCGGGTCGAAGGCCGGGAATGGCAGCGGACGGGCTGACCTCGGCTTCCTCGCTCACCCGGTCTCGAAGTTCTGCATGCCCCGGTTCTCCAGTTTGCGCATCACCGGGCCGGACAGGAGACCGTGCACGAGGACCGACACCGCGATCGTGAGCGCCGTGACGCGCCAGAGCGAGTCGGCCATCGGGAAGTCGCCGTGCCCCAGCGCGTAGGACAGGTAGTAGAGACTGCCGATGCCGCGGATGCCGAAGAACGCGATCGCCGTCGCCGCCGGACGCGTGATGCCGCCGCGGAACAGGGCCAGACCGCCGAACAGCGGGCGCACGACGACCACCGCGGCCACCGCCACCAGGACCTCGGCGACCTGAAGGTCCGCCAGGAGCCCGTCGCCCAGGATGAAGCCGAGGCCGAGCAGGGCCAGCGCGACGAAGAGTCGTTCGAGCTGATCGCCGAATTCGTGCAGCACGCCGTGGTAGTCGTGCGAGCGTTCGCTGGCGCGGATCGTCGCGGCGGTGGCGAACACCGCGACGAAACCGATCCCGCCCAGCCACTCGCACAACGCGAAGGGGAGGAACGCGATGGCCAGCACGACCAGCCCGTCGGAGTACTCGCCGAGGCGCAGCCGCTCGTGCCGCACCCGGAACATCAGCCAGGACAGCAACCGGCCGCAGACGAGACCGACCACCACGGCGATCGCGAGCGGGACGATCACCTCGGTCAGCAGCCATGGCACGGGAGAGGTGCTCACCGTTCCGGCCAGGACGACGGCCAGCAACACGAACGGCATCGCCAGACCGTCGTTCAGCCCGGCCTCCGAGGTCAGCGTGAACCGGATCTCGTTGTCCGAGCCTCGCCCGTCCTCGGTATGCGGCGCGGGCACCTGGACGTCGCTCGCCAGCACCGGATCGGTCGGCGCCAGGACGGCTCCCAGCAGCAGGGCCGCGGCGGGGGACAGGGCGAGCGCCCACCAGCCGAGCAGGGCCACCGCGCCGATCGACAGCGGCAACGTGATCGCCAGCAGCCGCCAGGTCGAGCTCCACGATCGCCAGCCGATCAGCCGGTCCGACTTCAGCCCCGCGCCCACCAGCGACACCAGGACGCCGAGTTCGGTGATCACTTCGACGGCGCCCACGTGGGACCTCGGGTCGAGCACCCCTTCGCCATAGGGGTATCCGAAGGGGAGCAGTCCGAAGATCAGCCCGCCCACCAGCAGGATCAGCGGCATCGACAGCGCGCGTTCGTGCAGCAGGTTCGGCAGCACCGCGGCGCACAACGCCAGAACGCCGGCCCCGGCGAGCAGGATCTCCATGGTCGCGGAGTACCCGGCCCGCACCCCGCGCAACCGGAAGTGGCTCAACCGCCGACTTCGAGTCCTTTATGGACTGTCAAGCCGACGCCCGAGGCGAGCCGGTACGGGCGGGTGTCCACAATGGCTCCGAGCAGACGGCGCAGCCGGGAGACCTCGGCGCGGACGGTGACGAGATGTTCGGCGTCGCCGTAGAGCGCCCGGCTGAGGGCTTCAGCCGAGAGCCCGGACGGGCCCGCCGCGTGAAGGTGCACGAGGATCTCCGCGTGCCGGGGTGTCACGGTGCGGACCCATCCGACGTCGCCCGACCGCATCCGCAGCATCGGCGCGTGGCCGAGTTCGAGATCCAGCCGGACCCGGCGAGCGGTGTCGGCGGGGCGCACGAGCCAGCCCTCGGCCAGGCGTTCGGGCAGACAGGCGCCGAGACCGGGGACGGCGAGGATCCGGCCCTCCTCGGGGGCGGCGATCCGCTCACCGGGGGCGATCCCGGCGGCGTGGGCCACCCAGCCGTCGTCGTCCACCAGCAGCGCCGGGCCGCCCACGCCCGCCACCACCGGTTCGGCGGTCTTCCTCAGTTTGTCCAAGCCTTGCTGGTGGTGGCGCCAGAGTTCGGATTCGGCGAGTCGCCGTCCGGTCTCCACCAGCGCGGCGATCGCCGGGTGCAGGGTCAGGGCGGGTCCGCTGACGTCGATCACGCCCAGCAGTTCGCCGGTGCGCGGGTCGTGCACCGGCGACGCGGTGCAGTACCAGGGATGCTGGCCCTGCTCGAAATGCTCCCCGGCCAGCAGTTCCACGGGCGCGGCCTCGGCGAGCGCGGTGCCGATCGCGTTGGTGCCGACCCTCGACTCGGTCCACTCGGCACCTTCGGTGAAGCCCAGGGTGTCGGCGCGGCGCTTGACGGCGGGGGAGCCCGCGCGCCAGAGGATGATCCCGTCGGCATCGGTCACCACCAGGAGCATGTTCGCGGTGTCGGACGTCGCGCCGAGCACCTGTCCGAGGCTCTCGACGACGTGCCGCAACGGGGAGGCGCGGCGACGGCGGGCGACCTCGTCGAGCGGGACGGAGTCCCGGGCGTTCACCCCGTCGGCGGCGAGCCCCAGGCTCAGCGCACGCGACCACGAGCGCGACACCAGCGGCCGGGGCGGGACGCGCGGACGGCCGCCGCCGATCACGGCTTCGTGCATGCGGACCAGGTCGCGGGCGTGCATCGGCAGGTCGGCGCCGGGCGGGACCGAGCTGAACACGCTCACGGGCCACCTCCGCACCATCGCGTCGACCGATCAGCATAGGTCGGCGTGCCCGGATGCGCCAAGGAGTCGCGCTGCAACACGCTGCAACCCTTGTCGCCGTCCCCGCTCGCGGCGTGTGATCGGGGTAACAGCCGAACGCCGAGGTTTGGGAGTGGCCATGACACGGACGGTGGACCGGATCGAGGCGACGGGCTCGCCGCAGGCTCGGGTCGACGCCTGGCTGAGCCGGTTCGAGGCCGCTCTCGCGGCCCGCGACGTCGAAGCCGCCGCGGCGCTCTTCGCCGTCGACAGTTACTGGCGCGACCTGGTCGCCTTCACCTGGACGATAAAGACCGTCGAAGGCCGCGACGGCGTGGCGGGCCTGCTCGGCGCCTGTCTCGAAGGGATCGAACCGTCCGGGTTCCGCACCACCGAGACGCCGACCGAAGCCGACGGAGTGACCGAAGCGTGGTTGGAGTTCGAAACCGCGACCGGCCGCGCGAAGGGGCACTTGCGGCTGAAGGACGAAGGCGCTTGGACGTTGCTGACGAGCCTGCGTGAGCTCAAGGGGTTCGAGGAGCGGCGCAACGATCAGCGGCCGAAGGGGGTCGAGCACGGCGTCGTCCGCGGCCGGAAGTCGTGGGCGGAGAAGCGCGAGGAGGAGCAGACGCGGCTCGGCTACGACGAGCAGCCGTACGTCGTCGTCATCGGCGGTGGTCAGGGCGGGATCGCGCTCGGTGCCCGGCTGCGCCAGCTCGACGTGCCCGCGCTCGTCCTCGAACGCAACGAGCGTCCCGGCGATTCGTGGCGGAAGCGGTACAAGAACCTCTGCCTGCACGACCCGGTCTGGTACGACCACCTGCCCTACCTGCCGTTCCCGGACAACTGGCCGGTGTTCGCGCCCAAGGACAAGATCGCCGACTGGCTGGAGATGTACACGCGGCTCATGGAGGTGCCGTACTGGACCAGCACCGAGGTGACTTCCGCCTCCTGGGACGAGGACAAGCAGCAGTGGCTCGTGACCGTCGTGCGCGAAGGCGAGGAGCTGGCGCTCACGCCGCGGCACGTCGTGTTCGCGACCGGGATGTCCGGCAAGCCGAATCTCCCGTCGTTCCCGGGGATGGAGTCGTTCGAAGGCGATCAGCACCACTCGTCGGCGCATCCCGGCCCGGACTCCTACGCCGGCAAGAAGGCCGTCGTCGTCGGGTCCAACAACTCCGCGCACGACATCTGCGCGGCGCTGTGGGAACACGGCGCCGACGTCACCATGGTGCAGCGGTCCTCGACGCATATCGTCAAGTCGGATTCCCTGATGGACCTGGGACTCGGTGACCTGTATTCGGAGCGGGCGGTACAGGCCGGGATCACCACCGACAAGGCGGACATGATCTTCGCGTCGATCCCGTACCGGATCATGCCGCAGTTCCAGATCCCGGTGTACGACGCGATCCGCGAGCGGGACAAGGACTTCTACGCGAGGCTGGAGGCGGCCGGGTTCCGGCACGACTGGGGCGACGACGGATCCGGCCTGTTCCTCAAGTACCTGCGGCGCGGCTCCGGCTACTACATCGACGTCGGCGCGTCGGAACTGGTGGCCGACGGGAAGATCAAGCTGGCACACGGCCAGGTCGACCATCTGACCCGCGACACGGTGGTGCTGTCCGACGGCACGGAACTGGCGGCGGACCTCGTCGTGTACGCCACCGGCTACGGCTCGATGAACGGCTGGGTCGCCGACCTGGTCGGGCAGGAGACCGCGGACCGCGTCGGCAAATGCTGGGGCCTGGGCTCGGACACGACGAAGGACCCCGGGCCGTGGGAGGGCGAGCAGCGCAACATGTGGAAGCCCACGCGGCAGGAGGGCCTGTGGTTCCACGGCGGGAACCTGCACCAGTCACGGCACTACTCCCTTTACCTAGCGCTGCAACTGAAGGCGCGCTACGAGGGGATCCCGACGCCGGTGTTCGGGCCGCAGGAGGTGCACCACAAGTCGTGAGGGCTCACGGCACGATCGAGTCGACGTAGCCGCCGTCGACACGGACGGCGGCTCCTGTCGTGGCCGAGGAGAGCGGGGAAGCCAGGTACACCACCAGGTTGGCGATCTCCTCGGGTTCGATGAGCCGCTGCAGCAGTGATTGCGGCCGGTGCAGGCGCATGAACTCGCGCTGTGCCTCGTCCCACGGCAGATCCTTGTCGACCAGTTCGTAGACGAAGCCCTCGACGCCGCCGGTGTGGGTCGGGCCCGCGATCACCGAGTTGACCGTGACGCCCGTTCCCGCCGCGGCCTTGGCGAAACCCCTGGAGACGCCGAGCAAAGCGGTCTTCGACACTCCATAGTGGATCATCTCGGCGGGGATGACGATCGCGGAATCGCTGGCGATGTACTGGATCCGTCCCCAGCCGCGGCTCGTCATCCCCGGCAGGTACGCCCGGGTCAGCCGCACCGCGGCGAGGACGTTGACCTCGAAGTACCGCCGCCACTCGTCGTCGGTGATGTCCAAAGGGGACTGTGTCCCGAAGATGCCGAGATTGTTGACCAGGACGTCGATGTCGGGCACCGCGTCCAGGACCTGGGCGGTGCCGTCGTCCGTCGACACGTCACCCGCCGCCGCGACGACGTCGGCGTCCGGCACTTCGGCGCGCAGGCGGTCGATCGCGGACGTGACACCGGCTTCGCCCCGGCCGTTGAGCGCGACCCGGGCACCGGCCCTGGCCAGCCCCGTGGCGATGGCGAAACCGATGCCCTGCGTCGATCCGGTGACGAGGGCCGTCTTCCCGCTCAGGTCCAGTCGCATGGCCCCAGTCTGGCGCAGAAGATCACCGGGCGCAGGATCTCAGCATTAAGAGGACTAAACGCGGGCGGCCTTCGCGTAGCGGCGGGCCAAGGCGGCGAACGCCTCCTTCAGTTCAGCGGGCCCGACGACTTCGACGTCCGCGTCGAAGCGGCCGATGCTCGCCGCCAGTCCGGCCCACGACCAGGACCCCAGCACGAGGCGGCACCGATCCGGCCCGGCCTCCTCGACGACGCCGTCCCGGACGTAGTGGGCCACGGTCGTGGCGGGGAGGTCGAGGATCACCTCACCGCGGCAGGGCCACTCGCCCGAGTCCACTTCGGACGATCCCCGGAACCGGCTCGCGACGAAGGTGGCGACATCGGGGGAGGGCAGTTCCCGTGGGGTGAACCGGGGCCCGGCCGGGGTGCGCGGGGTGATCCGGTCGGCCCGGAAGGTACGCCAGTCCTCGCGGTCGAGGTCCCAGGCGACGAGGTACCAGCGGCCGTGCCAGGTGACGAGATGGTGCGGTTCCGCCCGGCGCGGCAACGCGGTCCCCTCGTAGTCGAACCGCAGGACTTCGCGCGCGTGGACGGCCGCGCCGAGGGCCAGCAGGACGTCGCCGTCGACCCGGGGCTCCGACCGGCTCGCGGGCGATTCGACGGCGGTGACCCGCAACGTGTCTATCCGGCGCCGAAGCCGCGACGGCATCACCTGCCGGACGGTGTGCAGCGCCCGCATCGCCGCCTCTTCGATCCCCGCGCCGCTCGTGGTGGCGATCTGGAGCGCGACCGCCAGCGCGACCGCCTGGTCGTCGTCGAACAGCAGCGGCGGCAGTTCGGACCCGGCGTCGAGCCGGTACCCGCCGTCGGGGCCCTTGACGGTCGCGATGGGGTAGCCGAGCTCGCGAAGCCTGTCGACGTCGCGCCGCACGGTGCGCGGGCTGATGTCCAGCCGCTCGGCCAGCAGCGCTCCCGGCCAGTCGCGGCGGGCCTGCAGCAACGAGAGCATCGAGAGCAGTCGCGCGGAGGTCTTCGGCATGTTTTCCATGATGTCTCAAGTAGAGGCCACATCCTGTCCTCTACCCCTGCGAGAGTCGGTCTCGTGCCAGAAAACGACAACCCGGAGGGCCTGATGACCGCCACCATCCTCGACGCCGAACGCGCCGACCTGCTCGGAGCCCTCGCCACCGTCCGCGCCACGCTGACCGCCACTGTCCAAGGACTCACGGACGAGCAGCTCGGAGCGACGCCGACGGTCAGCGCGCTGTGCCTCGGCGGCCTGATCAAGCACGTCGCCTCGGTCGAAGCCATGTGGCTGCGGTTCGTGGTCGGCGGCCCGGACGCGGTGCGGTACGACCTGCCCGAAGGTGTCACCTGGGCCGACCTCGGCGCCGGGACCGCCCGCGAGTTCCCGCAGTGGGCGATCGACCACCAGAACGAATTCAGGATGCTGCCCGGCGACACCCTCGAGGGGATCCTCAAGCAGTACGAGGAGGTGGCCGCGCGGACGAAGGAGGTCATCTCGTCGGTTCCCGACCTGTCCGTGACGCATCCGCTGCCGGAGGCGCCGTGGAACGCGCCGGGCGCGGTGCGCAGCGTGCGCGGGGTGCTGGCGCACCTCATCGCCGAGACCGCGCAGCACGCCGGCCACGCCGACATCCTGCGCGAGAGCATCGACGGCCAGAAGTCGACCTGACCCTGCATCCTCGTGAGTGGTAGGGGCGGTTCTGGTGGACCTGTATTTGCTTACCCACTGGATACTGATGTCATCTCGGTGGCTTGTAGAGCTTGTTCTGGATGCCGATGTGGGCGAGTGGGGAGGATTTGAGACGTTCAACGTCCCAAATCTTCCCCGCTCGGCTGCCGTCCGCGAGGTTGCGGGGTGACACGGTCTTGATCGACGGAGGATCGGGGACGTTAAGTGTCCCCGATCCTCCGTTGATCAAGTACCAAGACCTGAGCGACCCCCTCGACTACCGCACACCATCTTCGCCCTGGTCACGCGTGGGTAGGCAAATACCGGTCCGCTCTAACCGTCCTTACCACTCACGAGGTGCCACAGCTCGCTCACAGCTTCCTGCCGTAGGGTCCCCGCCCGGCGGCGGACCTGATCATGGTGGTGGTTGTGTGCGGGAGAGTGCGGCGGAGCGGCGGTTCCGCCCGGAGATCCAGGGATTACGGGCGCTCGCGTGCGTGCTGGTGGTCGTCTACCACGTGTGGCTCGGCCGGATCTCCGGCGGCGTCGACGCCTTCTTCCTGATCTCCGGGTTCCTCGTCACCGGCCAGCTCTACCGTGCGGCGGCGCGCGGGAAGATCGAGTACCGGCCGATGTGGGGCCGGATGATCAAGCGCCTGTTCCCGGCCGCGCTCACCGTGTTGCTGCTGGTCGTCGTGGCGAGCGCGGTGCTGCTGCCGCAGAACCGCTGGTTCCAGACGATCAAGGAGGTCGTCGCTTCCGCGCTGTACCTGGAGAACTGGCAGCTGGCGGCGGATTCCACCGACTACTTCGCGCAGCACAACTCGGCCAGCGTCGTCCAGCATTTCTGGTCGCTGTCGATCCAGGGCCAGTTCTACGTGGTCTGGCCGCTGCTGGTCGGCCTGGTCCTGCTGATCGCCAGGCGGGCGCGGCGCAACGTCCTGCCGCTGCTGCTCGCCGCCCTCGGCACCGTGTTCGCGGCCTCGCTGGCCTACTCGGTGTGGCTCACCGCGGTCGATCAGCCCTTGGCGTACTTCGATTCGCTGACCCGGGCCTGGGAGTTCGCGCTCGGCGGCCTGCTCGCGCTCGTGCTCGACAGGGTTTCGGTGCCCCGGAACGCGCGGGTCGTGTTCGGCTGGGCCGGGGTCGCCGGACTCGTCTCCTGCGGGCTCGTGCTCCAGGTCGGGACGGTCTTCCCCGGCTATCTCGCGCTGTGGCCGACGCTCTCGGCGGCGCTGGTGATCCTCGCGGGCGACACCGCGTTCAAGGGCGGCGCGGACCGCTTCCTCAGCAGCCGCCCGCTGAAGTATCTCGGCGATCTGAGTTACGCGCTCTACCTCTGGCACTGGCCGGTCCTGGTCTTCTATCTCGTTTCCCGCGACCAGGCCGAAGTCGGGCTCCGCGGCGGCGCGGTGATCATCGCGCTGGCGTTCGTCCTCGCCGTGCTGACCCATCATCTGGTCGAGCGGCCGCTGCGAGCGTCCGCGATCGGGGTCCGCACCCGCTGGGGCGCGTACCGGTTCGGCGTCGCGACGCTCGCGGCGGTCCTCGCCGCGACAGGGGCTTGGCAGTGGGTCAGCGTGCGGCAGGCGGAGAACTATTCGATCGCGGTCGACGATCCGGACCATCCCGGCGCGCTCGCGCACACCGACGGGTTCACCTACTGGGGTGCCGCCGACGCCGCGCTCGTCCCGTCCTTCGTCGCCGTGTCCGAAGACTGGGCGGGCATCGACCCGGCCCGCTGCGGATCGTCCCCGCGCAACGCCGACCTCGAGGTCTGCACGTCGCAGACGTCGGGCCATCCCACCCGCCGGATCGTGGTCACCGGCGACTCGCACGCCGGGCAGTTCCTCGGCGCGCTGCTGCCGATCGCCGGACAGCGGAACTGGGAAGTGACCTCGATCCTCCGCGGCGGTTGCCCGTTCTCCACCGATTCGGACGCGGTGCCCGGCGACCAGTCCTGCATGGACTGGAACACCGCCGTGGCCGACGAGATCCTCACGACCCGGCCCGACGTGGTGATGACGATCGGCACCAGGGACGTGCGAGTCGGTGTCGAGGAACGGGTTCCCGGCGGCTACATCGCCCAGTGGCGCAAGATCGACGAGGAGGGCATCCCGGTGCTGGCGGTGCGGGACAACCCGCGCTTCTCCCAGTCACCTTCGGCCTGCGTCGAGACCCGCGGCGCGGAGGCGTCCGAGTGCGCCACACCGCGCTACGACCTCTACGCGGCGGAGCCGCCCTACGAGTCACTGACGGACCTGCCGCCGAACGTGCGGTTCCTCGACTTCAGCGACTACTTCTGCACGGCCGAGGTCTGCCCGCCGGTGATCGGCAACGTGCTCGTCTACCTCGACGACAACCACGTCAGCGGTACCTACATGTCGACGATGTCGGCCATCGCGGAGAAGGCGATCACCGAGGCGCTGGGCTGGGCGGACGACCGAACGGAGGAGCTCGCACCGGGCGGGTGATCAAGACAACAAATCGCCGCAGAATTGCGTCAAACTGCACTAGGTAGATGGTCGGCCAAGATTCTGCGCAACGATTCGGCCTTATCCGCGCAGTGAAACGGCGGATATCGTCGAAGGTGTGAAGATCGCCGTCCACCAGGGCCCCTACGCCGAACTGCCGTCCGCCGTCGCCGCGTCGGGCGCCGACCTCGTGGTCGCCGCCGAAATGATCACCACCGGCTACCACATCGGCGCCCGTTCCCACGAGCTCGCCGAACCCGCCGACGGGCCGACAGCGGCCCGCATGTCCGCGCTGGCCAGGGAAACCGGTGCCGCGCTGGCCTACGGCTATCCCGAAGCCGACGGCGGTCACGTCTACAACAGCGTGCAGCTGATCGGCCCCGACGGACGCCGCCTGGCGAACTACCGCAAGACGCATCTGTTCGGCGACATCGACCGCTCCTGGTTCGAACCGGGCGCCGAGGCGGTCGTGCAGGCGGAGCTCGGTGGTCTCCGGATCGGCCTGCTGATCTGCTACGACGTCGAGTTCCCCGAACTGGTGCGGGCACACGCGCTGGCGGGGACCGACCTGCTCGTGGTGCCGACCGCGCTGATGAGCCCGTACGAACTGGTCGCCGACACCCTGGTGCCCGCCCGTGCCTACGAAAGCCAGTTGTTCGTCGCCTACGCGAACCGCTGTGGCACCGAACAGGAACTGACCTACTGCGGCCGCTCCCGGGTCGTCGCCCCGACCGGCGAGGTCCTCGCCACGGCGGGCGCCGGTCCGGACCTGATCAGCGCCGAAGTCACCCGTGACGCGCTCGTCGCGTCGCGACTGGAGAACACCCACCTGGCCGACCGACGGCCCGATCTGTACCGAGGACTTTCCGCATGACCTCCGCCCTCCCGACCGCGATCCACCACGACGAGCCGGCGGGCCGTCCGATCACCATGTTCGGCCCGGACTTCCCGTTCGCCTACGACGATTTCCTCGCGCACCCCGCCGGACTCGGCTCTCTCCCGGCCGAGCGGCACGGCACCGAGGTGGCGGTGATCGGCGGCGGCCTTTCCGGCATCGTCGCCGCGTACGAACTGATGAAGCTCGGCTTGCGCCCGGTGGTCTACGAGATCGCCGAGATCGGCGGCCGCCTGCGCACGGTGAACTTCCCCGGCTGCCCGGACGACGTCGTCGCGGAGATGGGCGCGATGCGCTTCCCGCCCGCGTCCACCGCGCTCTTCCACTACATCGACAAGGTCGGCCTGGAAACGACGCCGTTCCCGAACCCGCTGGCGCCGGGAACGCCGAGCACCGTCGTCGACCTCAAGGGGGAGAGCCACTACGCGCGCACGCCGGACGAACTCCCCGCGGTCTTCGGCAAGGTCGCGGCCGCCTGGGACAGCACACTGGCCGAGCAGGCCGCGTTCGCCGAAATGCAGGCCGCGATCCGCGAGCGCGACACGAAGACGATCAAGCGGCTCTGGAACGAACTCGTGCCGCGCCTGGACGACCAGACGTTCTACGGCTTCCTCTGCCAGTCACCCGCGTTCGCCTCGTTCCGCGACCGCGAGATCTTCGGGCAGGTCGGCTTCGGCACCGGCGGCTGGGACACCGACTTCCCCAACTCCATCCTGGAGATCCTGCGGGTGGTCTACACCGGCGCCGACGACGAGCACCGCAGCATCTCCGGCGGGAGCAGGCAGCTTCCGTTGCGGCTGTGGGAACACGCGCCCGAGGACCTCGCCTTCTGGCCCGCGGGAACGAGTCTGAACTCGCTGCACGGCGGCGGTCCGAACCCCGGTGTCGCCCGGCTGCACCGCACGGCGCCGAACAACATCACCGTGACCGACACCGAAGGCCGCGTCCGCACCTATCCGGCGGCGGTGTTCACCGCGCAGAGCTGGATGCTGCTGTCGAAGATCGAATGCGACGAGGCGCTGTTCCCGATCGACCACTGGACGGCGATCGAGCGCACGCACTACATGGAGTCCTCGAAGGTCTTCGTCCCGGTGGACCGGCCCTTCTGGCTGGACAAGGACCCGGAGACCGGCCGCGACACGATGAGCATGACGCTCACCGACCGCATGCCGCGCGGCACCTACCTGCTCGGCGACGACCCGGACGCGCCCGCGGTGATCTGCCTGTCCTACACCTGGGCCGACGACTCGCTGAAGTGGCTGCCGCTCTCGGTGTCCGAACGGGTCGAGGTGATGCTGCAGTCGCTGCGGGAGATCTACCCGGGCGTCGACGTCCGGCGGCACATCATCGGCGATCCGGTGACCGTGTCGTGGGAGGCCGAACCGCATTTCATGGGCGCGTTCAAGGCCAACCTGCCCGGCCACTACCGCTACCAGCACCGGCTGTTCACGCATTTCATGCAGGACCGGTTGGAGAAGCGTCATCGCGGCCTTTTCCTGGCGGGCGACGACGTTTCGTGGACGGCGGGCTGGGCGGAAGGCGCGGTCCAGACGGCCCTCAACGCGGTGTGGGGCGTCCTGCACCACTTCGGCGGCGAGACCGACCCGGCGAACCCGGGGCCGGGCGACGTCTACGACGACATCGCGCCCGTCGCACTGCCGGACTGAGCCCGGCGCTTCACCAGCCACGCCGTGCCGAGCGCGAGAAACATGCCGAGGACCGCGCCGAGGGTGTTCATCAGCCAGTCGTTGGTGTCGCAGGCACGGCCGATCGCGGGCACGAGTGCCTGCACGGTCTCGACCACCGCGGACAGCGCCGAGCCCGCCGCGAGCGTCGTCAGCGGCCGCCGGGACGCCAGCGCGGCGAAGTACACCGGAGGCAGGAACAGCGCGACGTTGGCCAGGAGTTCCACCGCGCCGAGCGTGGGCAGGAAGAACTGGACCGTGCACCCGGTCTCGTCGAGCGTGCGGCCGGCGGGCACCAGCGTCAGCGCGAAGACCGGCACCAGCGACACCCCGGTGAGGGCCCACAGGATCCGGCGCTTGCCCGCCAGCAGGTGACCGAGGACGGCGCAGACGAGCGCGACCAGGAGGATCGCCACCGGCACGAGGGCGGAGTGGTCGAGGAGGAAGTTCGTGATCATGGCGAGCCGATCCTACGAGCACGCCCGCTCAGGCGGTGAACGCGACCTCCGCCGCGGGCACCACGCGCAGCCGCCCGCCGGGGTGGATCGCCGTGGCCAGGATCAGGTTGTGCCGGGCGATGACCTGCTCGGCGGTCAGCCCCATGGTGGGATCGCCGTCGGCGGACGGCGCGTGGCCGTCGCCGACCAGCACGACGTCGAGACCGTGGCTCTGCGCGGACCGGGCGGTCGCGTCGACGCAGTAGTCGGTGGCCAGCCCGGTCAGCACCACGGTGTCGACGCCCCGTTCGACGAGCAGCCCCGCCAGCCCGGTGCGGTAGAAGGAATCCGTCGCCGTTTTGTCGACCACCACGTCGACCGGTTCGAGGCCGAGCAGCGGGCTGAGCCGGGTGCCCGGCGAATCGGGGTCGAAGTCCGTGCCGGAGGCGCCGATCTGCCGCAGGGCGATCACCGGAACGCCGTGGGCGCGGGCTTCGCGCGCCAGCGCGGCGATCCGGGACGCCAGTTCCTCGCCGCGCCAGACCAGGGGAACGAGCATTTCCTGCATGTCGACGATCAGCAGCGCGGCCCTCATGGACGTCAGCCTAGGGCAGCGGGCGATTCGGCCTCCGGGATGAGCAGGCGCGGCGCACCCGTGCCGTCGGCGGGGACGGCCCAGACGTCGGAGTGTCCTTGCGTGCGGGGGAGGGCGTAACCGACGGTGCGGTCGTCGAGCCAGGCGGGCTGGTCGTCGACGCTCCGGGTCTCGGCCAGCGGCGTCACGGTGCCGCTCGCGAGGTCGAGCACCGAGACCCGCCAGCCCTTGGCGGGATCGCCGTCGATGGCGGACTTGTAGGCGATCCGGGTCTCGTCGGGGGAGAGGGACGGGCATTCGACGTTGTCCCGCACCGTTCTGGCCGTGCGGGCCTTGGCGTCGCCTTCGACGAGGTAGCGGTGGGAGCCGGTGGACATGGTGGCGTAGAACCGGTCCGGCCGGCTGGTGAAGGTGACGCCCCAGAAGTTGACGTCGGCCGCCTTGTACGGCTCGCCGTCCACGGTCACGGCGAAGTCCTCGAGCGTCCCCTCGACGTCGCCGGTGATGAGATCGAGGGTGCCGGCGCGGGTGGAGAACCGGCCGCCGTTGTAGGAATCGCCGGTGACGAACACCGTCCACGCGAGACGACGCCCGTCGGCCGAGACACGGGCCCGGTTGGGCAGCCCGACCAGCGGGATCTCCTGCGTGACCGCGAGACGGCCGTCGAGGACGGCCAGTTGGTAGGTGGTCAGCCCGGTCTCCGGGCGCAGGCAGATCCCGGTGCCGCCCGCCGCGTAGACCCGGCTGCAGCTGACGTCCGAGACCGCCCGCGCGCCGCCCGGATCGGCCGCGGCGACGCTGGACACGTGCCCGCGGTCGGCGTCGGCGGTGCTGCGGAACAGCAACCGAGATCCGTCGAGGGTGACGGCTCCGCTCGTGCCCGCCGACGCGGTGTCCTGGTTGCGCGCTCCCGCCACCCCGACGTAGATCACGGCGGCCGCAACCAGCGTGAGCGCTCCGGTGACGGCGATCAGGACGCGGGTACGGGTGTTCACGGTCGTGCCTTCCTTTCTCCGCCCGCGGGCGCGTCCACAGTGGACACGCCCGCGGGGTTCACCCGGTTACTGCCACACGCTCGTGATCGGCGACTTGTTCGCCGCGTTGGCGATGCCCGGCAGGCCGAACGCCGCCTCCATCGTGCGGAGGATCGAGTAGTGGTTGATGGATTCGCTGTAGCTGCCCGGCTTCACGTGGGCGCCGACGAAGGTGGTGAAGATCTGGTTCACCGACGTGCCGCTGTCCTCGTCGAAATTGACGATCAGGAGGCTGTTGTGCGTCTTCGCCCATTGGGCATAGGCGTCGAGGTTCTTCTTCAGCCATTTGTCGCCGGTGTCGACCGGGCAGTCGTGCATGTCGCTGCACAGATCCGGGGTCACGAACGCGATGTGCGGGAGTTTCGTGAAGTCGGTCGGGAACGACGAAAACCGCTTGTTCGCCGACGCCGGGACGTTGCCGAAGCTGACCCAGCTGTTGTGCTTGCGGGCGTATTTGTCCTTCGTGCAGCCCGTGTAACCGTCGGACGGCATGCTTTCCGCGTACCCGACGAAGGTCTTGCCGATGCCGAAAAGCTGGGAGGCGATGTTCTCCTTGTTCCCCAGATCCTGGCATTTGTTGCTGTCGACCCCGTGGGTCGTCCCCGCGAACTGGGCGATGTAGTTCGGCTGGCTGGGGTGCGTGGTCCCGTACGCCTTGGTGAACTTGGCCCCCTGCGAGGCGAGCTTGTTGAAGTACGGGGCCTTGGAACTGCCGTTGATCTCCTTGTAGTCCTTGTTCTCGAACATCACGAGGACGATGTGGTCGAACGCGGGTACTTTCGCGGCCGCGGGCTGTATCGCGACGGCTTGGGTGTCCTCATGGGACACCACGAGCGCCGTGGCCAGCCCGGTCGCGGCCACGGCGGCGACCGCGATCCGTTTCCAGAACATGAAACCTCCTGGGAAAAGGTTGAAACTTTGACGACCAACCATCGGGTTCAGCGGCGCTCCGCAGGCGGTGACAGAGTCAGACATCGGATGTCTTAGCTGCATTTAAACGGCAGGGAAGTCTTCGGCCTACCAAGATCGCCTGACTGGAGTAACCGGCTGGTGGTGAACGCCCCAAAACCGGCATTTGCTGGCACGAAACCGTGTAAACCTCCCGGTCGGCCTTGCGTAGGAGGACGGGAACCGATGGACTTATCGCCACTCGCTGATTCAGCCGGTTGACAGTGGCGACGCCATTTCACCGGCTTCGTGGTGTACTCATCCGACCATTGGTTAAGGTGGTCGGCGTGAAGCCCTTTTCGCCGAGACCGGCCGGATACACGATCGAAGAACTTTCCGTGATCGTCGGCATGTCGGCGCGCAATATCCGGGCGCACCAGACGAGGGGTTTGCTGCCCCCGCCGGTCCGGCACGGCCGGTCCGCCTCCTACGGTCCGGTGCATCTGCGGCGCCTGCGGCGTATCACGATGCTGCAGAAACAGGGCTTCAACCTGGTGTCCATCGCCGCGATGCTCGGAACGACCACAGTGGACGGCGACGCCGGACGGCTGGACGCGGCGATGGCCGATCTCGCCCGCGACCAGCCCGCCGTCGCCCAATGCCTGGAGCGGCACGGCGTGCTCGGCCTGGACGAGGAGGGTGAGCCCGCCGTCGTGCGCCCGTCCGTTTCGCGCGCGGTGGCGGACCTCGCCGGGGCCGGTGTCCCGCCTGTCGCCGCCCTGCGCCTCCTCGGGCAGTTCATGGACCGGGTCGCCCCGCTGGCCGGCGAGCAGCTGGCCGCGCTGAAAGCTCAGACCGGGGGCGTCTCGGCCACTTCCCGGGCCTGTTTCGCCGAGCTTCTTGTAAGCGCTTTCAGGACGACGGTCGAGAACGCGGCCGAGGTCACTTTTCCAGACGGTGAGCCAGGGAAACGGCCGCCGAGGTAGCCGTCGCCGTCGCTGTCCCGAGGTCGGTGCCCTCGGCGAAACTGGACAGGATGACGACGACGTAGCGATCGCCCTCACCGACGAGCCCGGTCGTGTGCGCGTCCACGGCGCCCCGTCCGGACGCCCAGCCCTGCTTCACGGCCCACGGCCGGTCTTGGAAGCCGGTCGGGATGCCGAAGTGCTGGTCGAATCCGTCGGCGGCTTTCCGCGTGGCCTCTCGCAGCGGCTTGAGGATCACGTTCCGCTTGGCTTTCGGCAGTTCGAGGATGTGCCGGTACACCAGGGCGATGTCGTCCGCGGTGGACAGCGTGTCGCCCCAGCGGCCCGGGTCGGCGGGCGCGGAGGTGTTCTTCAGCCCGGCCGCGGCCGCCGTCCTGGTCACGATCGCGGGCCCGCCGTTCCTGGTCCAGAGGGTGTTGGCGACGGCGTCGTCGCTTTTCGCCAGCATCCGGTACAACTGGGCTTGGTCGCCTTTGCCCGGCTTGTGGGTGAGGACGTCCAGTGCGATGAACAACTTCACCACCGAAGCCGTGCGGAATCTCTCCGCTCCCTGGTCGTCGACCACCTGCTTGCCCGAGGTGCGGTCGAAGACCACGGTGGCGGTCCGCTTTTCCGGCGCCGGCCTGCTCGCCGCGTTGGCCTGGAAAATGACGTAACCGAGGATTCCGGTGAGGACCAGGAAAGCGGTCAGGACCGTCACGCGAAGGCGGAGCCGCCGGTTCGCGCCGGGAACGGCTATCGGCCTGGTTCGTTCGTCGTCGAACATGACGACGATGTTCAGAGGCGATCATCGTTGTCCCGTCTCGTTCTTGTCATGAACGTGTAACAGCGGCCGACTGCACGGAAACCGTTCCGGCGCTTCGGAAACCGGGCCGGACCTGGTGCCGGGGATACCGGCCGATCGGCCGATGTGGACCGGCTTTCCGGTCGATGCGGATCAGGAACGCTGCACGATGACCTGATCGACCAGGGTGCCGTCGGCGCTGATCGCGCGAACGTCCATTTTGGGCGGCGTGGTGCCCGTGCCCGCGATGACGTCGACCGCGACCAGGCTGTACCCGCGGAACCGGACGCGGGACCAGGTGACCTTCTTGGTGCGGTCCTGGCCGTCCTTCTCCGAGTACTTCATCGGGACGGGGGCGTCGTTGGGGGTCTCGTGGCCGAGGTAGGTGTCGGGAGCCGGGAACTCGGAGACACTGCCGCCACCGCCACCCGCGGTGATGTAGGTCGTCCCGTCCTTGACCGGGTTCGTGGTCCCGCGCGACGGCACCTTCTTGACGGACTTGCCGGCGCGGATCGGGTCGGTGCGCTCGTAGATGTGGTTGTGCCCGTTGAGCACCAGGTCCACTTGGTACTTGTCGAACAGCGGCCCCCAGTCCTTCTGCGCGCCGAGTTCGGCGCCGTTGGAATGGCAGGTGGAGTACGTGCACTGGTGGCAGTAGACGACGATGAAGTCGATCGTGGGGTCGGCGCGGAAGGCGGCCAGCGTCTTACCGAGCCACTTGAGCTGCTTTCCCTTGGTGTAGTCCAGGTTCGACGGGCTGTTGTAGCAGACGTCGTTGCCGTCCAGGCTGATCAGGCCGACGTTCTGGTAGCGCCACGAGTAGATGCAGGTGGACCCGTCCCAGGCGTTGTCCGGCATGGTGAAACGCGCGCGGACACCGCCGTAGCCGTCCGCGGAGTACCAGCCCTCCATCTCGTGGTTGCCGAGCGCCATCATCCACGGGATCCCCGCCGTGACGGGTTCGTTCTGCACGAAGAAGGAGTCCCACAGGCGCGCGTCGTACTGGTCTTCCTCCGGGTGCCCGCCCTCGCCCTCGAGGGCGTAGCTCAGGTCGCCCATGGCGAGGTGGAAGGCGGGATCGAGGCCCGCGATCAGGCTGCTGGTCGCGACGGCGTTGTAGCCGACACCCTGGTCGCCGAACGCGGTGAACGAGAACGTCCCGTCGCCGCCCGGTGCCGGGGCGGTGCGGAAACTCGCCATCTCGCCCAGCCTGGCGGCGGGGTCGTAATCCTCGTGGCCGACGACGTAGTAGTACGTGGTGTTGGGCAGGAGCCGGTCGATCCGGGCGTGGAGGTAGTACTGGGTGATCGCCTTCGGGCTGTTCGGCGGCACTTCCTCGACCGGATGCTGCCAGGACATCTGGCTGGTCAGCGCCCGGACTTCGGCCGGGATGGGCGGGCTGAAGTCGCCGGGGACCGTGCCGATCCGGACGAACGGCGCGGTGACCGCCGCCGGTACCTGCCAGGAGACCACGACCTGCTGGGAAGGGTCGGTCCCGTAGGCGATGTGCCGTCCGAACGGCCGCAGCGCCGAACCCGCGACCTTGTCGGCGTTGAGCAGCACGGTCGGGCCGGGTGAGGCGATGGCGGTGCCGGACTGCAGGACGCCGCCGAGGGTGAGCGCCGCGCCGCTCACCGCGCCCACCCGGAACAGGGTCCGCCGCGAGTACCGGTTGACGAAGTTGTCGTGCTTCTCGGCCAAGCTGAGCCGACGATAGGCTTGAGACCTGCTGTTTCGGGGAGTCTCAGACATGAAATCGAAGTTAAGAAGGCTTCTTAACTAAGTCAAGGGGTGGGGGCGGGCTGCACGGAACCGTGCAAGTGGCGGGCGGGTTTATGGGTGGTTAGGGCGGTTCTGACCGTCTTGTCGCCGCCGTGGCCCAAAGGCTGTGTCGCGGGTGGCGGTCGCGCTCAGCGCTTGAGTCATCGGCCGCAAGTAGTCCTCTAGTTGCGGTCGGTTGTGAGCGGGCGAGAAACCCCGACCGACGCGTTCCGGCGCTGCCCTGCCCACCTGAAGTACGTGATGGCCCCCTTGCTTGCGCCTAGCGCAGTGAAGGGGTCCTTCCTGTACTTGGGAAGGGGTGAGGGGAACTTTGAGGGACCCTGGGTCCCCCAAGGAGTCCTTCACGGACTGCGCAGACCAACCCCGCCCCGCGCTCACACCAGTTCGGACGAGACGACCGAGCCCAGCTCCCGCAGTCGCTCCAGCAGCGGTTCGACCTCGTCCGCCGCGACCAGGACGGCGCAGGTCATGCTGCTTTCCCGGACCCCGTCGCGCACGTCGACCGACAGTTCGTGGACGAGGCAGCCGAGCGCGTCGACCAGGCCGGGGATCTGGTCGACGCCGCCGACGAAGTAGGTGGCGATCCGGCGGCGGACCATCAGGGACGAACGAGGGGCGAAAGTGGTGAGCGACATCGTGGTCTCCAAAGGCGGGAAACGAGCAGGCCATGGAGGGCCAGGTCCCGGGAGATGCCCCGTGTCGAGGGGTCGCCGGAATGCGCGCCGGCGACCTGGTTCAGCCGGCGCGCTTGACTACGAGTCGGGTAAAGCGGAGTCGAGTCCAGCGCTGCACGGCGCCAGGCTAGCACGACCTACTGGCGAGTCACGAGAGCCTCAGCCGGGGACCCTGTTCGCGGATGTGGGCGGCCGAGCCGCAGTCGAGGTCGAGTTGCCGTCGCCGTTCGGCGGCGAAGGCGCGGCCGAGACCGGTGCGGTCCGAAGTGGACAGTGTGCGCCGGAGTTCGTTCAGCAACCCGCGTTCCTCCGCGCGGATATGCGCGTCGACCGAATTCTCCAGTGACGCCAACGCCTTTTCGAAGTCGTCCGGTTCCAGTACCGCCAGCAGTTCGGCGGCGAGCGCGCTCTCCGTCGCGTCAGGACGGACGATCCGTTCCGTAGCGGTGACGTGGGCGACCAGTTCCGCCGACAGTTCCGCGATCAGTGCCGGACGGTCGGCCTCGTCGTTGCGGAGGTCCCGGAACAGCTGCTCGATCCGGCGGTGATCGGCCAGCATGACCTCGACCAGGTCGGAGCCCGGGGGCGCGGCCGTCGGTCCCGGGCGCATCCAGCCGAACGTCAGTTCCACGGCCTGCCGCCAATGCGCGTACTCGCTGTCGCGGCGGGCGGGGTTCATCGACGGCAGCCATTGCCCGGCGCGATGCCAGTTCCGGCGCAGGCCCTCCAGGTCCGGCCAGTAGCCGACCGCCAGTCCGGCCGCGTACGCCGCGCCCAGCGACACCGTCTCGGCGACCATCGGGCGGACCACCGGCACGTCGAGGACGTCGGCGACGAACTGCATCAGCAGGTTGTCCGCGGTCATCCCACCGTCCACTTTGAGCGTCGACAGCGCGAGCCCGGAATCGGCGTTCATAGCGTCGACGACCTCGCGCGTCTGCCAGCCGGTGGCCTCCAGCACGGCCCTCGCCAGGTGCCCCTTGGTGATGTACGACGTCAGCCCGGCGATCACGCCGCGCGCCTCGCTGTGCCAGTGCGGCGCGAACAGCCCCGAGAACGCGGGCACGATGTAGCAGCCGCCGTTGTCCTCCACCGTCCGGGCCAGCGTCTCGATCTCGGGCGCGCTGCCGATCAGTTCGAGCCCGTCGCGGAACCACTGCACCAGCGACCCGGTGACCGCGATCGAGCCCTCCAGCGCGTACACGGCGGGTTCGTCGCCGATCTTGAACCCGACGGTGGTCAGCATGCCGTGGGTCGAGAGCACCGGCGTCGGGCCGGTGTTGAGCAGCAGGAAGCTCCCCGTCCCGTACGTGCACTTCGCCTCGCCGGGCGCGAAGCAGGTCTGGCCGAACAGTGCCGCCTGCTGATCGCCGAGCGCCGCCGCGATCCGGATCCCCGGCACCACCCGCGACGTCGTCCCGTACACCTCGGCCGACGGCCGGATCTCCGGCAGCGTCGCGCGCGGGACGTCGAAGAACTCCAGCAGCTCGTCGTCCCACGAGAGGGTCCGCAGGTTCATCAGCATGGTGCGCGAGGCGTTGGTGACGTCGGTGATGTGGACGCCGCCCTCGGGGCCGCCGGTGAGGTTCCAGATCAGCCAGCTCTCGACCGTCCCGAACAGGACGTCGCCGCGCTCGGCGCGTTCCCGCAGGCCAGGCGTCCTTTCGAGCATCCACCGGATACGGGGCGCGGAGAAGTACGTGGCCAGCGGCAGCCCGCACAGCTGACGGACTCGGTCGGCGCCCGGTTCGCGGGCGAGGTGTTCGAGCATGGCGTCGGTGCGGGTGTCCTGCCAGACGATCGCGCGGCCGACCGGGTTGCCGGTGTGGCGGTCCCACAGCACGGTGGTCTCGCGCTGGTTCGCGATGCCGAGCCCGGCCACTTGCCCGGCTTCCACGCCGGCGTCGGCCAGCGCCTGCGGCACGATCCGGGCGACGTTGCGCCAGATCTCCGTCGCGTCGTGTTCGACCCAGCCCGGCCGGGGGAAGTGTTGCTGGTGCTCGCGCTGCGCGACCGACACCAGCCTGCCGCGCGCGTCGAACAGGATGCACCGCGTCGAGGTGGTGCCCTGGTCGATCGACATCACATAGCGCTGGACCACGCGAGCACCTCCATCACCATCGGGACGCGCCGAGATCGCGGGAGACCGCCCGTGCCGCGTCGCGCACGTGGCCGAGCAGCCGGGGGATCGGGCTGCCGTCGGCTTCACAGATCCGTTCCGCCGCGCCGGACACTCCGATCGCGCCGACCACGATGCCGCCGTGGCCGCGGATCGGCGCCGCTATCCCGGCCTCGCCGGTGATCATCTCGCCGTTCTCGCTCGCCCAGCCCGCTTCGCGCACCTTGCCGCAGGCGCGTTTGATCGCGGTCTGGGTGACCAGGGTCCGGCGGGTGTAGGCCTCCGGGCCGCCGGTGCGCAACGATGCCACGAGACCGGTGTCGTAGGCCAGAAGTACTTTCCCGAGCGCCGTCGCGTGCAACGGCAGAAGCGTGCCGACGTCGAGCGTCTGCAGGCTGTCGTCGGGCCGGAACACGTGGTGCACCACCAGGACGCGGCCCTCCAGCGGGGCGCCGATCCGGACTGCCTCGCCGCTGCGCGCGGCCAGCGCGTCGGCCCAGTTGATCGCGCGCGACCGGAGTTCGTTGACGTCGAGGTAGCTCGTGCCGAGGTGCAGCAGTGCCGCGCCCAGTTGGTATTTCCCGGTGTCGCGGTCCTGTTCGACAAAGCCGACCCCTTGCAGCGTGCGCAGGATCCCGTGCGCCGTTCCCTTGGCGAGTTCGAGGGAATCGGCGATCTCGCCGACCCCGAGACGGCCGGAACCGCGCGCCAGCAACCGCAGGATCGCGGCGGCGCGCTCGATGGACTGGATCGGACCGGGCACGGCCCAACCGTAGCCCGACCGGCCCTGATTCGACAATGTCGAACATCGTCTCCGGACGTTCGACAATGCCGACCGGTGTCCGTTGACCCGGCGTTTCCGCGAACTTAACTTCGGCCTCAGCAGGGCAACGGTGTCCTTTGTGGAGGAAGCAATGGTGCGAAACCTCAAGGCTCGCGGACTCGCGGGCGAACTGGCGGCGGAGTTCGTCGGGACGATGATCCTCATCCTGTTCGGCTGCGGGGTGGTGGCTCAAGTCGTCGCCGCGGGCATCGGGGATCACGACAGCATCGCGTGGGCGTGGGGAATCGGTGTCACGCTAGGTATCTACGTGGCTTCACGGATCAGCGGCGCGCATCTGAACCCCGCGATCACCGTGGCGCTCGCGGTGTTCAAGGGCTTCTCCTGGCGCAAGGTCGCGCCGTACGCCCTCGCGCAGACCGCCGGCGCGTTCGTCGCGGCACTGCTGGTGCGCTGGAACTACACCGAAGTGCTCAACGCGGCCGATCCCGGCCTGACGATCAAGACCCAGGGTGTCTTCTCCACCCTTCCGGGTAACGGAACCCTTCCGGTGGGTGACTGGGGCGCGTTCCGCGACCAGATCATCGGCACCGCCATTCTCGCCTTGGTGATCTTCGCCATCACCGACCTCCGCAACACCGCGCCCGCCGCGAACCTCGCCCCGGTCGTCGTCGGTTTCCTCGTGGTCGCGATCGGCATGGCCTGGGGCACCAACGCCGGGTACGCGATCAACCCCGCCCGCGACTTCGGCCCGCGGCTGATGTCCTGGCTCACCGGCTACGACACCGCGTTCACCGACCAGTACGGCTATCCGTACTGGTGGATCCCGATCGTGGCCCCGATCATCGGCGCGGTCATCGGTGGCGCGATCTACAAGTTCTTCATCGAGCGCTACCTGCCCGCCGATCCGGCGCCGGAATCGTTGCCCGCCAAGGATCTCAAGACCGCCGCCTAAGCATCCGAAGGAGAGAATCCATGCCTGACCACATCGGCGCCGTCGACCAGGGCACCACCAGCACGCGGTTCATGATCTTCGATCACGGTGGCAACGAGATCGCCCGTCACCAGCTGGAGCACGAGCAGATCCTGCCGAAGCCGGGCTGGGTCGAACACGATCCGACCGAGATCTGGGAGCGGACCCGCTCGGTGATCGCCACCGCGCTCAACAAGGCGAACCTCACCGCGGCCGACCTCGCCTCGCTCGGCATCACGAACCAGCGTGAGACCACCGTCGTGTGGAACCGCCGCACCGGGCGCCCGTACTGCAACGCCATCGTGTGGCAGGACACCCGCACCGACCGGATCGCCTCGGCGCTGGAACGCGCGGGCAAGGGCGACGTCATCCGCCGCAAGGCCGGTCTGCCGCCCGCCACGTACTTCTCCGGCGGCAAGCTGCAGTGGATCCTGGAGAACGTCGACGGCGTCCGCGAAGACGCGGAGAAGGGCGACGCGCTCTTCGGCACCACCGACTCCTGGCTGATCTGGAACCTCACCGGGGGATCCGACGGCGGTGTGCACGTGACCGATCCGACCAACGCGTCGCGCACGATGCTGATGGACCTCGAAACGCTGGAGTGGGACGACGAACTGCTGTCGTTCTTCGACATTCCGAAGCAGATGTTGCCGTCCATCCGGCCGTCGTCGAACAAAGGCGGCTTCGGCACCACCCGCGCGGACGGCCCGCTCGGCGGCGAGGTCGCCATCACCGGTGTGCTCGGCGACCAGCAGGCGGCGACCGTCGGCCAGGTGTGCTTCCGGCCCGGCGAGGCCAAGAACACCTACGGCACCGGCAACTTCCTGTTGCTCAACACCGGCCACGAGGTCGTCCGCTCGAAGCACGGGCTGCTCACGACACTGGCCTACCAGTTCGGCGACGAGAAGCCGGTGTACGCGCTGGAAGGCTCCATCGCCGTCACCGGGTCCGCCGTGCAGTGGCTGCGTGACCAGTTGGGCATCATCAGCGGAGCTTCGCAGAGCGAGAGCCTCGCCCGTCAGGTCGAAGACAACGGCGGCGTCTACTTCGTCCCCGCGTTCTCCGGGCTTTTCGCGCCGTACTGGCGTTCCGACGCGCGCGGCGCGATCGTCGGCCTCACCCGGGCCACCACCAACGCGCATCTGGCGCGGGCGACGCTCGAAGCGATCTGCTACCAGACCCGCGACGTCGTCGAGGCCATGCAGAACGATTCCGGCGTCACGCTCGATGTGTTGCGGGTGGACGGTGGTGTGACCGCGAACGAACTCTGCATGCAGTTGCAGGCCGACATCCTCGGCGTGCCGGTGTCGAAGCCGGTCGTCGCCGAGACCACCGCGCTCGGGGCCGCCTACGCGGCGGGCCTGGCCGTCGGGTTCTGGAAGTCGACCGACGAGCTGGAACAGAACTGGAACGAGGACAAGCGCTGGACCCCGTCGTGGACCGACGAGCAGCGCACCGAGGGCTACGCGGGCTGGCAGAAGGCCGTCGGCCGCACGCTCGACTGGGTCGAGGTCGAGTGAGCCCGATGAACAGGAGGAACACCGTGAAATCCGTACCGCTTTCGCCGGTCTACCGTGCCGAGACGCTGCGCAAGCTGGCTCGCGAAGAGGTCGACGTGCTGGTCGTCGGCGGGGGAGTGACCGGTGCCGGCGTCGCGCTCGACGCGGCGTCACGCGGGCTCTCCGTCGCCCTCGTCGAGGCTCGTGACTTCGCCGCCGGGACGTCCAGCCGGTCCAGCAAGCTGATCCACGGCGGGCTGCGCTACCTGGAGAACCTGGACTTCAAGCTGGTCCGTGAGGCGCTGAAGGAGCGAAGCCTGCTGCTGCAGACGCTGGCGCCGCATCTGGTCCGGCCGGTGAAGTTCCTGGTGCCGCTCAAGCACCGCGTCTGGGAACGCGGCTACATCGGCGCCGGTGTCACGCTCTACGACACCCTCGGCGGGGCTCGCGCGCTGCCGCGTCACCGGCACCTGTCCAAACGCGGCGCGGGCAAGGTCGCGCCCGGGCTGGCCGAAGACGCCCTGATCGGCGCGATCCAGTACTACGACGCCCAGGTCGACGACGCCCGGCACACGATGACCATCGCGCGGACCGCGGCCGAGCAGGGCGCCTCAGTCCTCACCCGGGCGCGGGTGACGTCGTTGATCCGTGACGGCGAACGCGTCGTCGGCGCCAAGGTCGTCGACCGCGAGAGCGGCGCGGAGATCGAGGTCCGGGCGAAGACGGTCGTCGCGGCCACCGGTGTGTGGAGCGACGACATGGCGGAGGCGGCGGGCATCCCCGCGCCGTTCACCGTGCGCGCGTCGAAGGGCATCCACCTGGTGGTGCCGCGCGAGAAGATCGATCTGGACACCGGGCTGATCCTGCGCACGGAGAAGAGCGTCCTGTTCGTCATCCCGTGGGGACGGCACTGGATCGTCGGCACCACCGACACCGAATGGGATCTCGACCGCGAGCATCCGGCGGCCAGCCAGGCGGACGTCGATTACGTGCTCGGCCACCTCAACGCCGTCCTGCGCACGCCGCTCACCGCGGACGACATCGAGGGTGTGTACGCCGGGCTCCGACCGCTGCTGGCCGCGAAGGCGACCTCGACGACGAAGCTGTCGCGCGAGCACGCGGTGGCGCATCCCGTGCCGGGCCTGGTGATCGTGGCGGGCGGCAAGTACACGACGTACCGGGTGATGGCCGCGGACGCCGTCGACGTCGCGGTGGAGGACCTCGGCCGCCCGGCGCCGTCGTCGTGGACCGAACGGCTTCCGATCGTCGGCGCGGCGGGCTACCACGAACTGTGGGGCGCGCGGCATTCGCTCGCTCAGCGCGCCGGCCTGCCGCTCGACCGGGTCGAGCACCTGCTCCAGCGCTACGGCACCGCGATCGAGGACATCCTGGAGTCGATCTCGGAGCGCCCCGAGCTGGGCGAGCCGATCCCGGGGACGGCGGAGTACCTCAAGGCCGAGGTGGTCTACGCCGTCTCGCACGAGGGCGCGCTGCACCTGGAGGACGTCCTGACGCGCCGCACCCGGATCTCGATCGAGGAGCGGGACCGCGGTGTGACCGCGGCGCCGGTGGTGGCCGCGCTGATGGCGCCGCTGCTGGGCTGGGACTCGCACCGGCAGGAGCGCGAGGTCGCCAACTACCTCGCCCGGGTCGAAGCGGAACGTTCCGCCCAGGCCCAGCCGGACGACGAAGCGGCGAACGCGAGCCGCCTCGCCGCCCCGGCGCTGATGTCCAGCTGAGTGAAGGGGCCCTTCACCGCATGCGATGCGGTGAAGGGCCCTTTCGTCGCATCGCATGCGGGCATGGTCCCCTTCAGCTCCGCTACTTGATCCAGTCGAGGTACCGGGTCGCGGCGATGCGGGCGCCGTCCTTGGTGGTGAGGACGTCACCCTTGACGGCGGAGAACATGCCCGCCGTCTCGTCCACGGTCACCGAACGGTCGTCTCCCTTGGCGGACAAGGTGATCCGGCCCAGTTCGTCCAGCGGGTAGACGTCCGGCCCGCCGACGTCGAGGGTGCCGTTCAACGGCTTTCCCGCCGAGACCTCGGAAACGGCGGTGGCGACGTCGGCCGCCGCGATCGGCTGGATCGGCGTGCTGGGCAGCCGGACGGTCGTGTCGTCGGACGTCCAGGACAGGACGGCGCCGACGAATTCCATGAACTGGGTGGCGCGGACGATCGAGTACGGGACACCGCTGTTCTTGAGGATGTCCTCCTGCAGCGTCTTGGCCTGGTAGTAGTCGAGCTCGGGGACCTGGTCGACGCCGACGATCGACAGGATCACGAAGTGCCCGGTGCCCGCCTTCTTCGCCGCGGCCACGAGGTTGTCCATCGAGGTCCGGAAGAACGCGGGGGAGGCCTCGTCGAAGGTCGGGGAGTTCGAGAGGTTGACGACCACGTCGGCGCCGTCGAGCGCGGTGTCCAGACCCTGGCCGGTGAGGAGGTCGACCCCGGTGGACGGCGAATGCGGCACCGCCTCGTGCCCGGCCTCGTTCAGGTTCCGCACGACCTGCGAGCCGATCAGCCCGGTCCCGCCGATGATCGCGAATTTCATGACCCAGTGCCCTTCGTCGGTGGATGTCCGCTAACCCGGACAACTCATGTCCGAGATAATACTCAGACACATTGTGTCCGAGTCAAGAGGCGGGTTAGAGTCATCCGGGTGAAGATGTCCGGTGGGGTCGAGTGGGCGCTGCACTGCTGCGTCGTGCTGACCTCGGTCGACGAACCCGCGCCCGCCGCGCGCCTGGCGCAGCTTCACGACGTCTCCCCGAGCTACCTCGCGAAGCAGCTCCAAGCGCTTTCCCGGGCCGACCTCATCCGGTCGGTGCAGGGGAAGGCCGGCGGTTACGTCCTCACCCGGCCGCCTTCGGAGATCACGGTGCTGGACGTCGTCGAGGCCATCGAAGGACCCGGTCCGGCCTTCATCTGCACCGAGATCCGGCAGCGCGGCCCGATGGCGACACCGCCCGAAGCGTGCACGGCGCCGTGCGTCATCAGCCGCGCTATGGCCAACGCCGAAGTCCAGTGGCGCGCGGCGCTGCGCGAGGTCACCATCGCGAATCTGGCCGACGACGTCAGGGGCGACTACGGTCCGGGCGCGCTCGCGGGGATCGGTGCCTGGTTCAAGGCCGCTGACGCCTAGCTGAAGGGGACTTTCCCCGCATGCGATGCGGGGAAAGCGCCCTTCGCCGCGTGAGACGCGGGCATGGTCCCCTTCAGCTCCTGGGCCGCATCAGCGCGGTGGCCGCCATGGTCGCGATCACCAGCACCGCCGCGAGCGAGAAGGCCTGCGCGGGGGAGTGCCCGCGCAAGTAGACGGTGCCGAACACCGCGACACCCAGCGTCGCGCCCATTTGCTGCACCGCGTTCAGCAGCCCGGCCGCGGAACCTGTCTCTTGTGGACGGACGCCCGCCAAAGCCGTGGTGAAGAACGGCACCGTGAACAGTCCCAGCCCGAGCCCGCCGATCCCGAGCGCGGGAAGCAGCGGTCCCGCCATCGCCAGCAGGACTCCGGCGAGCAACAGCGTCAGCCCGGCGAAGGCGACACGCAGTCCATAGCGGGGCACGAGCCATTTGCCCGCCAGCCACGACGACACCGCGAGGCCGCCCGACCACGGCAGCAACGTCAGGCCGGACTCCAGCACTCCGCGGCCCTCGTCGAGTTGCTGATGCAGGACCACCACGAGCATCGACCCGTTCATCACCGCGAAGAACAGCGTCGACGCCGCCAGCGCCGCGGGGAAGCCGCGACGGGCGAACAAACTCGGCTCGACCAAAGGATGCCGCCGGTTCCGCTGGTGGAATCCGAACAGCACGAGCACGGCGGCGCCGCCGGCGAAAAGGCCCCAGTTCCACGTATCGATCAGGGGCAGCACCAGCAGTCCGACGCCGAGCGAGACGAGCACGGTGCCCGGGACGTCCAGCCGCACCGGCTTCTCGGCGCGGTCTTCCGGCAGCAGCCGTCCGGCCACCAGGATCGCGATCGAGATCGGCACGTTCACCAGGAACGCCGCCCGCCAGGACACCAGATCCGTCAGCAGGGCGCCGAGCAGTGGCCCGCTCACCGCGGACAAGCCGACCACCGGCCCGTTCCAGCCGAGCGCCGCGGCCAGCGCGGGGCCGGTGAACAGGACCTTGATCAATCCGATGGTCTGGGGGATCACCAGGGCCGCCGCCATTCCCTGCGCCGCTCGCGCGCCGATCAGCACGCCGGTGCCCGGCGCGAACGCGCAGCACAGCGACGCGAGGGCGAACACGGCGACACCGGACAGGAACACGCGGCGGCGGCCCAGCAGGTCGCCGAGCCTGCCGCCGGTGATCAGGAGAACCGCGAACGGAAGTGTGTAGGCGGCGCCGAACCAGGGGATGGCGGACGGGGGTCCGCCCAGGCCGGCGTGGATCGCCGGACCGGCGACCTGGGTGATCGTCGCGTCGAGCACGTTCATCGCTTCGGCCGCGAGCAGGATGGCGAGCGGGGCCGGACCGGTCTTCGTCACTTGCATGGCCGAGATCGTGCGGCGAGGATGAATCCTGTTCCAGGAAACCGGCCTCGGATGGGCGAAATTTTCCATGCTCGACGACATCGACCGCGCTTTGATCCATGCGCTGCATCTCGATGCCCGTGCGCCGTTCAGCCGGATCGGCGCGGTGCTCGGCGTTTCGACACAGACCGTCGCCCGTCGCTATCAGCGGCTTCGCGCCGAAGCGGGGTTGCGAGTGGTGGGCCTGCCCGATCCCGACCGGGCGGGGCTGACGCAATGGCTCGTGCGGCTCACCGCGCAGCCCGCCACCGCGCAGACACTCGCCCGCTCGCTGGCCAAACGGCCGGACACGTCCTGGGTGAAACTCACCTCGGGCGGCACCGAGATCGTGACGATCGCGCATACGCCGAGGCATTCGCCGAGTGCGATGCTGCTGCACGACATCCCGCGTACCGCGAGCGTCACGGCGGTGTCCGCGCATTTCATCCTGCACACCTACCTCGGTGGCCCGACCGCGTGGCACGGGCGGGTCACCGCGCTGACCGAGGAGCAGCAGGACGCGTTACGACTGCCGGAACCCGTCGCGGACGACGTCCCGCCGACCGCGGCGGACCACGCGCTGATCGCCGCCCTCCGGCACGACGGCCGGGCGAGCATCGCGGATCTCGCCACCGCGGCCGGTCTTGCGCCGGCGACCGCGACACGACGCCTGTCCGACCTTCGCGCGCGGGGCGCGCTCTTCTTCGACGTCGAGATCAGCGCGGCCCTGTACGGCGTGACCACGCAGGCGTTCCTGTGGATGGCCGTCGCGCCGGCGGACCTCGACGAGGTGGCGACGACGCTGGCCACCCACGAGGAGCTGGCTGTCGTCGTCGCCACGACCGGGCCGACCAATCTGGCCGCGCAGGCGCTCTGCCCGGACCCCGCCGCGTTGCATCGCTACCTCACGCACCGCCTCGGTGCGCTGCGCGCGATCCACACGGTGCACACCGCGCCGGTGCTGGAAATCGTGAAGGCGGTCGGACCGCTCACCGGCTGAACCGGTCCGCATACTCCTTGACCCACTGGGCGAACGTCCGGGCCGGTCGTCCGAGCACTCGCTCGACCGTGTCGTCCACGGTCCTTGCCTCCACCGGCGGATCGCTGTGCCAGCCGATGACGTATTCGGCGTCCTGCGGGGAAACGCCGTCGGCCAGCAGCCGGTCGATCGCCTGCTGCCGCGTGATCCGCTCCAGTGCGAGGTCACGGCCGAGGGCGGTGCCGAGGATCGCGATCCGTTCGCGGGTCGTCAGCGCTTCCGGGCCGGTCAGGTTGTAGACCTTGCCCGAGTGCCCGTCTTCCACGAGCGCGGTGGCGGCGACGGCGCCGATGTCCGCTTCGTGCACCACCGCGCTGGGAAGGTCGAACGGCTCGCGGATCACGCCGTCGGCGCGGACGGAGTCGACCCAGGTCAGCGCGTTGGACATGAACTCCTGCGGCTCCAGTCGCGTCCACTCCGCGCCGGACTCGGCCATGGCCTGTTCCGTCGGCCCGGCGTAACCGCCCCACACGATGGTCATCCGCCGCACCCCCGCGGACACGGCGCGCTCGACCAGATCGGCGCCGACGTCGGCGAGACCGGCCGTCACCGTGATGTGCAGCCGCGTGACCCCGTCGAAGTCGAGCGTTTCCGGCGCGGTGTGCGTGCCTTCCACCAGCTCGACCCCCGCCGGAAGCCGGGCCGTGGCGGGATTCCTGGTCAGTGCCCGGACGCGTTCCCCGCGCCGGACGAGCTCGGCCACCACGTGGCGGCCGGTGTTCCCGGTGGCCCCAGTCACCAAGACGGTCATCGTCGCTCCCTTCGTATCCTGTGAAGGTAAAAGCTCGAGCAATGTGGAGGTCAAGCCGGACCGATCAGGAATCGAGAAGCGTTCGCACCGGGGTCGTCCCTAGCGTCGTCCGCACAGGAAAACGACACCGGGAGGTTTCCATGAGCAAGCGCATCCGGACGTTCCACCGCTGGACGTCCCTCGTCTTCGTCGCCACCGTCATCGTCTGCTTCGTCGTCGTCGCGCAGGGGGACCCGGCCGAATGGGTGCTCTACACGCCGCTCCCGCCGCTCTTTCTGCTGATGTTCAGTGGCCTCTACCTGTTCGCGCTGCCGTACACCGCCAAGCGGCGTAACCGGCGGCAGGTGGCCGGGTGACGGGGCGGGTCTTAGTTCACGGCAAAAATTAACTTTCGTCGTACCCGCCCGAAACCCTTGACGTGCTCGCCGGGTCCGGTGAGGATCGGCCGGTCCCTCCTCCCGCAGAATGGACCAGACCATGGCAAGACGTTCTCGTGCGCGCCGAAGTCCGCTCATCGCCTTGATGAGCCTCACCCTGCTCGGCGGGGCCGTGGTGGCCGCGCCGTCCGCGGGTGCGGCCGAACAGCCCGTGATCGGGAAACCCGCGCTCGACCGAGACGGCTGTGCCCGGATCGAGAAGAGCCTGCCCACCCTCGCCGACTGGCCGAAGGTCGAGAGCCGGTTCAAGGGCAAGACCGGTGACGAGGCGCGGATCGCCCAGATCCTCGGGGAATGACCCTCGAGGAGAAGGTCGGGCAGATGGCGCAGCCCGAGATCGCCGCCATCACCCCCGACGAGGTTCGCCAGTACTCCATCGGCTCGGTCCTCAACGGCGGCGGTTCGTGGCCGAACCAGGACAAGCACGCTTCGCAGCAGGACTGGCTGAAGCTCGCCGACTCCTACTGGGACGCCGCCAAGACCAGCCGGACGAAGATCCCGGTGATCTGGGGCATCGACGCCGTGCACGGCAACAACAACGTGTACGGGGCCACCGTCTTCCCGCACAACATCGGTCTCGGCGCGGCGCACGACCCGTGCCTGGTGCGCGACGTCTCCGCGGCGACGGCCCGGCAGATCCGCGCCACCGGTCAGGACTGGGCCTTCGCGCCGACGCTGGCCGTCGTGCAGGACGACCGCTGGGGCCGCACCTACGAAGGGTTCTCCGAGGACCCGCGGATCACCCGGGCTTACGGCTACGAGGCGATCAACGGTCTCCAGGACGGCTCGACCAAGCGCATCGGCTACAACGGCGTGATCGGCACCGCCAAGCACTTCATCGGTGACGGCGGCACCCTCAAGGGGCAGGACCAGGGCGTCACCCCGGCGTCCGAAGCCGAGATGATCAACGTCCACGGCCAGGGCTACTACGGCGCGCTCGCGGCGGGCTCGCAGACCGTGATGGTGTCGTTCAACAGCTGGACCAACGCCGAACTCGGGATCGACGAGGGCAAGCTGCACGGCAGCGACAAGGCGCTGAACCAGATCCTCAAGGGCAAGATGGGCTTCGACGGTCTCGTCGTGTCCGACTGGAACGGCATCGGCCAGGTTCCGGGCTGCACCAACGCCTCGTGCCCGCAGGCGATCAACGCCGGCATCGACGTCGTGATGGTCCCGCACGACTGGAAGGCGTTCATCGCCAACACCGTCGCGCAGGTCAACGGCGGTCAGATCCCGGTCTCGCGGATCGACGACGCGGTGACCCGCATCCTGCGCGTGAAGCTGCGCTCCGGGCTGTACGAGTCGCAGAAGCCGTCGGATCGCTCCTACGCCAACTCCGACGACGCGCTCAAGGAGACCTGGCTGGCGCGTGACGCGGCGCGCTCGTCGCAGACGCTGCTGAAGAACAACGGCAACGTGCTGCCGCTGAAGCCGAAGTCCAAGGTCCTGGTGGTCGGCAAGAGCGCGGACAGCATCCAGAACCAGACCGGCGGCTGGACGCTGAGCTGGCAGGGGACCGGCAACACCAACGCCGATTTCCCGAACGCCACGTCGATCCTGGCCGGGCTCAAGCAGCAGCTCGGCGACGTCAACGTCACCTTCGACGAGAAGGGCGACGCCGACCCGAAGGGCTACGACGCCGTCATCGCGGTCATCGGTGAGACCCCGTACGCGGAAGGCGTCGGCGACCTGACCCGCAAGACCCTCGAAGCCTCGAAGCTGTACCCCGAGGACCTGGCGGTGCTGGACAAGGTCAGCGGCAAGGGTGCTCCCGTCGTCACCGTCTACGTCGGTGGCCGTCCGCTGTACATGAACAAGGAGATCAACCGCTCCGACGCGTTCGTCGCGGCCTGGCTGCCCGGCACCGAAGGCGGCGGCGTCGCCGACGTCCTCGTCAAGGGCGGGTTCAAGGGCACCCTGCCGTACTCGTGGCCGAAGAGCGCTTGCCAGACGCCGCTGAACCCGGCGTCGCCCGCGTACGACCCGTTGTTCAAACTCGGCTACGGCCTCAAGACCGGCCAGCGCGTCACCGTCGGGCAGCTGGACGAGACCGTCGGCCCGGTGGCCTGTGGGTCGACCGGTGGCGGCGGCACCGCGACCGAGGACCTCGAGGTGTTCAACCGCACGGATGTCGCGCCGTACAAGGGTTTCATCGGCTCCGCGCAGAACTGGGGCGGTACCGAGATCGGCCCGGACGGCGCCGCTTCGCACGCCGAGATCGACGTCGTCCAGTCCGACGTGAACGTCCAGCAGGACGGGCTCAAGTCGACCTGGACCGGGACCGGCCCTGCCCAGCTCTACTTCCAGAACCCGGCCGGTACCAACGATCTGCGCGGATATCTCAACGCGGACGCGGCGCTGGAGTTCGACACGATCGTGCACCAGGCACCGGCCAACCGGACGGTGATCAGCATGCACTGTGTCTACCCGTGCTTCTCGGAGGTGAACGCGACCAAGCTCTTCACCGATCTGGCGGGTGCGCCGAAGTCGACGGTGAAGATCCCGGTGTCGTGCTTCGCCACCGGGCTGGACCTGGAGAACGTCAACACGCCGTTCCTGGTGTACACCGACGGCAAGTTCTCGGCTTCGTTCGCGAACGTGCGGTGGGTGCCCAAGGGGGCTCAAGATCCCGACGCGAGACCTTGCTCGAGTCTGAACTGACCCCCTCGCGCGTGCTATGAAAGGCCCGTTACTTGCAAATTTTGCAAGTAACGGGCCTTTCATAGCACCGGTGACCCCCTCACGAAGGCCGGTTCATGTCCGGGATCTCGATGTGCACCGGCCTGCCTTCCGAGAGCCACAGCCGGATGTACCGCCGGATCGCCTCGTCCAGCACCCAGGCGACCGGCGGCACCAGCGGCAGCGGGATGAGCTTTTCGTGGAACGCCACCAGCGCCGGGAACGCGGTACCGATCAGCGGGTCCCAGATCCGTTCCCGCGGGATGCCGTTCCACTCGGAGACCCGGTCACCGACGATGTGGCGGGCCAGCGCGTTGACCATCGGCCGGTCGGCGCCGCCCGGGCTGGTCTGCTCGGCGAGCATGTCCAGGAGGATGTCGGTGAGTTCGACGCCCTCGCGGGTCGGTCCCATCGCCGGGTCGAGCACCTGCGTGGACTGCGAGTAGGCGGCGTCCCAAGTCGAGGGCAGGTACTCGTCGCTGATCCCGAGCATGTGCCCGGTCACCTGCCAGATGTGCAGGTACGCGGCCGAATGGGCGGGGGAGACCCGGACGCGCCAGTCGGTCAGCTTCCGCATCGTGTAGGTCGGCAGCGTGTGCCAGGTGACCAGCATGTCGTTCTGGCTGATCGGGATTCCCTGCTGCCAGTGCGGTGACTGCGGCAGCAGATGCCGGACGGCGGCGTGCACCAGACGGGTCTTCACCGCCGAGACGATCATCTGGCCGTCGGGCCGGTAGGCGTTGAGCGAACCGACGTCGTAGCCGAGTTTGGCCGTCTTCGCGACGCGGTCCTTCATGTCCGCGCCGCCCTTGGAGTAGTAGACCGCCCTGGCCTCGTTCGGGATGGCGGTGCTCAGCATCCCGCCGCCGAGCCCGTTCAGCAGGTTGACGAAGCGCCCGCTGACCTTCATGAAGTCCGCGGCCTTGTCCAATGTGGACTGATCGGCCCACGACGGGAGCCGTCGCGCGTACTCGACGAACTCCCGCAGGTCCGGTGGGAGCCCGGACGGCGTCGGCTGGTCGTTCCTGGTCCAGGTCCGCAGCGCGCGGTTGACCTCCGCGACCTGCCCCCGGTCGAGGACCGCGGCGACCACCGGATCGGCTTCGGCGTCCCACACCCATTTCGGATCGGTGCCCGCCCCCGCGCCGGCCACCGAACCGCTCGGACTCCACGCCCAGGCGGGCTGGGCCATCCCCATGGCCCCCAGCAAGGTCGCTCCGCCACTGACGATCAGCATCTTGCGTCGATTGAGTTCGGTCATGCGCCAGTACTCCTCCTTGAGTCCCGGACCTGCGGATTGATACTGTGATACAAGTAGTGCAACCGCGTATCTCAAGGAGAGCACAATCGTCGCGAAGACACCAGACCCGGATTCTTTGCTGGAGCGCGCGCTCACCGACGCGCTCGAACGCGCCGAGGAGGGCGACGCGATCGCGCTCCGACTGCTCGACGCCGCCTACGAGCAGTTCTGCCGGATGGGGATCCGGCGGTCCACCATGGAGGACGTCGCGCGCCGGGCCGGTGTCTCGCGGATCACCGCCTACCGCCGGTTCGCCACCAAGGACGCCCTGGTCGAACAGGTCGTGCGGCGCGAGTTCCGGCGCTACTTCGACCAGTTCCTGCTCGATATCCAGCAGGCCGAAACCGCCGCGGACCGGGTGGTGCTCGGCTTCGCCAGCGCGCTGCGGGCGATCCGGCACAACCCGCTGATCGGCGGGCTGATGGCCGCCGAGCCCGACGTGCTCGTCCCGTCGATGGTCAGCGACGGCGGCAACACCCTGGCGACGGTCCAGCGGTTCGTCGCGGGGCAGCTCCGCCGCGAGCAGCAGGCGGGCAACGTCTCGGAAGACGTCGACGTCGAACTCGTCGCCGAACTGATGACCCGGGTCTCCGCGTCGTTCCTGGTCACTCCCAGTCAGGTCATCGATCTCGACGACGACGAGCAGGTCCGTGAAGTGGCTAGGCGGTTCCTGGTCCCGATGTTGCGGCCGCGACAAGGCCGTTGATCAGCAGTTCCAGTGCCCGGGCGAAGTCCCGTTCGGGATCGGCGGACCTCAACGCGGGTATCGCGCGGCTGAAGTGCGGCAGGACCTCGGGGTCGACTCGCCGGAGATAGAGATCCGCCTGTTCCCGTTCGGATTCGCCGCGGCGCGGCATGGTGAAGCCGACGGTCGTCAGCAGCAGGGAGCCGAAGATGAGACTGTTCAGCGCGCCCAAGGTCTGGCGGACGCCGTCGTCTTCGAAGCCGGCTTCGTAGAGCGCGCCGACGAGATCGTCGAGCGGTTGCAAGGCCCGCAGTGATTTCGGGTTGGCCTCGTCGGTGGCCAGCGCCATCGGCACGACCGGATGCCGGGCGAGCGCGCGATAGATGTTGAGCGCGGTGACCCGCACCCGTTCCGGCCACGGCGAATCCGGGTCCGCGCGCTCGATGCCGCTGTAGACGCGTTCCGCGATGCCGTCGAGGATGTCGGTCTTGTTCTGCACGTGGTTGTACAGCGCCATCGCTTCGACGCCGAGCGTCTTGGCGAGCTTCCGCATCGAAAGCCCCTTGAGGCCCTCTTCGGCGGCCAGGGCGAGTGCCGCGTCCAGGACCTTCTCCCGGTTCAACGGTTCTCTCCGCGTCATCTCGCGCCCTTCGCTTGACAGGTTTACGGTGTATCTATCATATTTACGGCGTAAATATACGCTGTAAATACGGGGGTGTCGTGAACGACGTGATCATCGTGGGCGGGGGACCGGTCGGTCTGCTGCTGTCAGGAGAGCTCCGGCTGGCCGGAGCCGATCCACTCGTCCTGGAGTCGGCCGACGGGGCCGTCCGCCGGAACCGGAGTTTCGGGCTGCGGGGGATCAACGGCCGCACCTCGCAGTCCTTGCGGCTGCGTGGCCTGACCGAGGCGTTCTCGAAGGCGCAAGGCGAGATGTCCGGGCTTGCGCGGCAGCTGAACGGAAGTCGCTCCAGGGGGCACTTTGCCGGGTTGCCACTCGTCGAGGACGAGGTCCAGCCTGGTGCGGCCGGCGGATTCATTCTCAAACAGCATGTGCTGGAAAAGGTTCTCGCCGAGTGGGCGGCCGGGCTCGGTGTCCGGATCCACGCGGGCCGCGAAGTGGTCGACGTCGTCCAGGAGGACGACGCGGTCCGTGCCGTGCTCGCCGACGGCCGGTCCGAACGGGCCGCCTACCTGGTGGGGTGCGACGGCGGCCGCAGCGTCGTGCGCAAGCGGGCCGGGATCGCGTTCCCCGGCACGGGCCCGACGATGACCGGGCGCATCGCCTCGGCCGACCTCGCCGATCCCGGCGCGGTGAAGTCGTCCATGCACGGTCCCGGCGGGATGGTGAACCTGTCGCTGGTCCCGGGGGAGATCTCCACGATGGAGTTCGACGGCGGGCCGGACGACCGGGACGCGCCGCTGACAGCCGAGGAGATGCAGGCGAGCATCGGCCGCGTCAGCGGAATCGACGTGACGGTGACCAGGCTGGACGGGGGAATCCGCTTCAGCGACAACACGCGCCAGGCGGCCACCTATCGGCAGGGGCGCGTGCTCCTGGCGGGCGACGCCGCCCACGTGCATTCACCGATCGGCGGCCAGGGGTTGAACCTCGGGCTTCAGGACGCGATGAACCTCGGCTGGAAACTGGGCCTGGTGGTGCGGGGCGGGGCGCCGGAGTCCTTATTGGACACTTACACCGCGGAACGGCACCCGGTCGGGGAACGGGTCCTGCGCAACACCCGTGCGCAGGTCGCGCTGATGCGGCCCGGACCGCAGGTCGCCGCGCTCCGGGAGGTGATGGAGGAGACGCTGGGGATCCCGGCGGCCAAACGGCATTTCATCGCGATGGGGAACGGGGCCGACATCGACTACGCGCCGGGCTCCGGCCATCCGCTCGTGGGCCGGTTCGCTCCGGTGCCGCTGGTGTCCGAGGACGGTCGCGCGCTTCTGGTGGAGGACGCCGGTTCGGTCTTCCTCGTGAGGCCGGACGGCTATGTCGCCTGGGTCGCGCCCGACGGCGAAACGGCCGGGTTGGACGAAGCACTCGCACGCGTCACGGGTCACGTGTATAAAGTGAAACGAGTGTTCAAAATGTAACGACTGTTCAAGTTATGGAGTGTGCCGTGGCAGGCCAGTACCGAGAGCTGTTCTCCGCGAAGGGCTCGCTCGCCTTCTCCGCCGCGGGGCTGCTCGCCAGGATCCCGGTCCCCATGATGGGGATCGGGATCATCACCATGCTGGCGCGGACGCGCGGCGACTACGGCCTCGCCGGACTGGTCTCGGCGGCGTTCACGTTGTCCATGGCACTGCTCGGCCCGCAGGTCTCGCGGCTGGTGGACCGCCGGGGGCAGGGCCGGATCCTGATGCCGGTGACGGGGATCAGCGTGCTGGCGATCGGCGCGCTCCTGCTCTGCGCCCGGTTCGGGGCGCCGGACTGGACGCTGTTCGTGTGCGCGGTCCTCGGCGGATTCATGCCCAGCATGGCGGCGATGGTCCGGGCCCGCTGGTCGGCGCTCTACCGCGGCTCGCCCCGGTTGCACACGGCGTTCGCGCTGGAATCGGTGGTCGACGAACTGACGTTCGTCATCGGGCCCGCGCTGTCGGTGGCGTTGTGCTCCATCGTCTTCCCCGAAGCGGGACCGCTGCTCGCCGTGGTGTTACTCGCCGTCGGGGTGCTGCTGTTCGTCTCGCGGCGAGAGACGGAACCACGCGTCCTGCCGCCGAGCGGAGCGGCGGGAAGTTCGGCGATCCGGCTGGGCGCGGTGCGGGTGCTGGTACTGACGCTCGTGGCGGGCGGTGTCATCGTCGGCGCGGTCGACGTCGTCAGTGTGGCGTTCGCGGGTGCCGTCGGGTCGCCGTCGGCGGCGGGCGTCGTCGTCTCGGTCTACGCGGTGGGCTCCGCGATCTCCGGACTGGCCTTCGGGACGCTCAAACTGACCATCGCCCCGCCCCGGTTGCTCCTGATCGGCACCGCTGGCACGGCGGCGAGTGCGGTGCCGTTGCTGGCGGTGGACGGCATCATCGGCCTGTGCGCGGTGGTCTTCGTCGCCGGATTGTTCTTCTCTCCCACGATGATCGTCGTCATGGGGATGATCGAGAAGATCGTCCCGGCGGAGAAACTGACCGAGGGGATGACGTGGGCGATCACCGGTCTCAGCATCGGCGTCGCCCTGGGCGCCGCGGTGTCGGGAGAGGCCGTCGACCGCTTCGGCCCGGATGGCGGATTCGCCGTCGCGGTGGTCGCCGGTGGCTTGATCATCCTGATCGCCCTGCTCTCGTATCCTCTGCTGACCAGGAAGACCACGACGCGCGAGGAGGCGGCATGCTGAACGAGCCGATCGCCGACGGCCGCCTCGCCAAAGGTGAGCAACGCAAACGGGAACTGATCGAGGCCACCCTGCGTGTCGTCGCGAGGGACGGGGTTTCGGGAGTCAGTCACCGCACGGTCGCCCGGGAAGCGGGGCTGCCCGCGACGGCGGCCGCGTACCACTTCCAGGGGATCGAAGACCTGCTGACCGCCGCGCTCACCCAGTGCATGGACGAAGACGCCGAGCGGATGCGTGTCCTCGCCGCGGAACCCGGCGGAGACGCCCTGCCGAAATTCGCGGCCCTGCTGGCCCGCGTGGCCGCGGAACCCGGGCACCTGCTGGCGGAGTACGAGCTGTACCTGCTCGCCGCGCGGGAGCCGAGACTCCGCGAGTCGACCGATCGCTGGATGTCGGCCCTGGCGGACTTCGCGCGCCGTCACACCGACGATCCGGTGCGGGTCGAGATGCTGGTCGGGCTGGTGGACGGGTTGCTGCTGCAGGGATTGCTGCGCGACGAACCACCGACTGCGGACCGGTTCGAGGCCATCCTGCGGACCGCACTGACCTCGTGAGTGGTAAGGATGGTTAGAACCGTCCTTACCACTCACGAGGTCCGGTCAGCCGGTCGCGGGCGGCGACCAGGTCAGCCGTGGGTCCGTCTGGATGAAACTGCCCAGCAGCTGATCGATCCGCGTCAGCACGTCGAGGTCCAGCACCACGCCGGACGCCTTCGCGTTCTCGGTCACCTGTGCCGCGGTGCTCGCCCCGGTCACCACCGAGGCGACGGTGTTGTGCTGCAACGTCCACGCGAGCGCCAGCTGGGCCATGGTCAGCCCGGCGTCGTCGGCGACGCCGCGCAGCATGCCGACGCGTTCGAGGAGGTCCGGGAAGAGCAGCGGCCGGGCCTCGCCCACCCTCGCGCCCCGGGAGTCCGGCGGGATCTCGCCCGGCCGGTACTTGCCGGTCAGCACGCCCTGCGCTAGGGCCACCGACGCGAACTGGCCGATCCCGGCGCGTTCGCACACCGGCATCACCTGAGCCTCGGCGACCCGCCAGAGCATCGAGTAGTGCGGCTGGTTGGCGATGAGCGGGACGCCGAGCCGGTCGGCGATCGGCCGCGCCTCCAGCAGTTGTTCCGCCGTCCATTCCGCGGTACCGGCGTAGAGGATCTTCCCTTGCCGCACCAGATCCGACAGCGCGAGGAACGTCTCCTCCAACGGCGTGCGGTAGTCGAACCGCAGCAACTGGTAGACGTCGATGTAGTCGGTGCGCAGGCGCCGCAGCGATCCGTGCAGCGACGTGGTCAGGTGCTTGCGGCTGAGGCCGGCGTCGTTGAGGCCCGGGCCTTCGGGCCAGAACACGCCGGTGCACAGGACGAGATCGTCACGGCGCACGGCGCTCAGCGCGGCGGCGAGGTTTTCTTCGGCGGCGCCGCCGTCCCAGGCCGCGGCGGTGTGGAAGGTCGTGATGCCCGCGTCGAGCGCGGCCTGGACGCACTCGGCGCCGTCGGGGTGCGTGAGCCAGTTGCCGTACGAGATCTCGCTGACGGACAGTCCGCTCGCGCCGAGCCTGCGGTGGTCCATGCTCACCTCTTCCGCGCGCCGGTTTCGAGGATGGTGCGGTCGATCCAGGCGTCGAGACCCGCCGCCTTGCGCGCGTAGGTCTCCCGTACCGATTCGTGTGGCAGGATCAGGAACTCCTCCGACGCCAGGCCGTGGATGACCGATTCCGCGACGTCCTCCGGTTCCAGCAGCGGTGCCGCGGCGGCGATCGCGAGTGCGGCGGGGTGCCCGGCGGCGATCCCCGGTTCCAGCAACGCGGTCCGCACGCCGAGCGGGCACAGCGCGCTGACCTGCACCCCGCGCGGCCGGTAGGTGATGGCCAGCCATTCGGCGAGTCCGACGGCCGCGTGTTTGGTCACCGAGTAGGGCGCGTCGCCGGGGGTGCCGAGCAGGCCCGCGCCCGAGGCCGTGATCAGCAGATATCCTTGGCCCCGGCTCAACATCGCGGGAAGCGCGACCTGTGCGGCGTGCACATGCTGCATGACGTTGATCGCCCACGATCGCGACCATTGCTCGTCGGCGGCGTGCACGCCCGTCCCGAACGCGGCACCCGCGTTGGAGCAGAACAGGTCCACCGGGCCGAACTCCGTCCTCGCCTCGGTCACCAGCATCTTCAAGTCCTCTTTGGACGACGCGTCGGCGTGGCGCGCGATGGCGGCACCGCCGGCGGCCGTGATCCCGGCGACGACCTTCTCCGCCGCGTCGAGGTCGAGGTCGGAGACCACCACTCCGGCGGCGCCCTCGGCGGCGAACCGCCGGGCCATGGCGGCGCCGATTCCGTGTGCCGCGCCGGTCAGCACGACGACTCGTCCTGTCACTTCCACATGCGCTCCATGGTTATCGATACTGCTTTCGATGACAATTCTTCTGTTTTGTTACGCCGGTGAGCGACGCTTTGCCGAAATCTGGAATGCGAGTGATAAAAGTGCAGGTCAGAGGCCTGTTCTGACGGTGTCGACATATTTGTTTCCGGCGCCGGACTTTAGCACGCGTTCCCTTGTTTTTCGAGTTTTCACGCGGGAGTATTGCGCTCTCTGCGGCAAGTAGGTTATTTCTTGGGAATCCCGCTGAAGATCGCCGAACCCGGCGAGGTTCGACCAGCCCAGCCGAACAGGAGGTCCGCCGGTGAGTCATGCGACGGCGCGCACGCGGGTACTCGGCGTCAACCCGCTCGGACGTCCGGATCCGGGGCTGGCGGCCGCCGTCGCCAGGGGAGGCGGTCTCGGCGTCCTGGATCTCGCGCGCACCGGGTCCATAGTGGACGGAGGATTCCCGTTCGGGGTGCGGATCCCGGCGGGCCGCCACGTGCGCTACGAAGAGGTGCGCGAAAGCGGCGCGGGGCTCGTCCTGCTGGCCGAAGGGGCAGTTTGGCAGGGCAGGGGCGACGTCCCCGTGCTGGCCGAGGTGACCGGCGTCGAGCAGGCCGTCCGGATGCTCGGCGCCGGCGCCTCTGGTCTGGTCGCGAAGGGCGCCGAGGCAGGCGGGTCGGATCTCACCACGTTCGTCCTCCTGCAGCGGTTGCTGGAGCGGTTCGGCGAGGACGTCCCCGTGTGGGCGTACGGCGGCATCGGGCCGCGGACGGCGGTGGCCGCGATCGCCGGGGGCGCGGCGGGCGTGGTGCTCGACGGCCTCGGCTTGTTCCCGGAAGCCGACGTCCCCGCGGCGGCACGCAATGAACTCGCCAGGGCCGACGACGGGCTCGCGGCGTTGCTGGCGAATCGCTTCGAGGACGCTGAAAGCGCTGTCCGGACGGTCGTGCGCTCGCTCGCCACCCCGCCGTCGGCGAGCCCCATGGAGCAAGGCGCGCGACTGTGCCGCACGCTGGGCACCGGCTTGCCGGTCGTGCAGGGACCGATGACGCGGGTGAGCGACCAGCCCGGTTTCGCCGCCGCCGTCGCCGGGCACGACGGGTTCCCGTTCGTCGCGGTGGCCACCGCGAACGGCGCCAAGACCGCCGAACTGCTCGGCCGCACCGCCGAAGCGCTCGGCGGACGACCTTGGGGCGCGGGCATCCTCGGCTTCGTCCCGGAGAACTTGCGCGCCGAACAGCTCACGGCGGTCCGGGCCGCGCGCCCGCGGTGCGTACTGATCGCGGGCGGGAAACCCGCGCAGGCCAAGGCTTTGGAAGCCGACGGGATCGCGACCTTCCTCCACGTGCCGTCACCGATCCTCCTGCGGCAGTTCCTCGACGCCGGGATCCGCCGGTTCGTCTTCGAGGGCGCCGAATGCGGTGGGCACGTCGGCCCGCGGTCGAGTTTCGTGCTGTGGGAGCAGCAGCTGGACGTCCTGCGCGAACACGGTGCCAAGGACGTCGAGGTGCTGTTCGCGGGCGGGATCCACGACGCCCGGTCCGCCGCGATGGTCGCCGCGATGGCGGAACCCCTCACGGGAATCGGTGTCCTGATGGGCACCGCGTACCTGTTCACCGAGGAAGCCGTGACTCACGGCGCGATCACCGAGGTGTTCCAGGACCGGGTGCTCGACGCCCGGTCCACGGTCACGCTGGAGACCGCGCCCGGCCACCTCACCCGTTGCCTGCCGAGTCCGTACACCGACGAGTTCGCCGCGCTGAAGGCCGGGCTCCGCGCGGACGGGATCCCGCCGCAGGAGAGCTGGCAACGGCTGGAGGAGCTGAACACCGGGCGGCTGCGGATCGCGAGCAAGGGGATCCGGCGGGAAGGCGAGGCCCTCGTCGAGGTCGACACCCTCGGCCAGCTCGCCGAGGGGATGTACATGGCCGGGCAGGTGACGGTCCTGCGAGAGCGGCGCACCGACATCGCCGCCCTGCACCGTGAAGTCACCGTCGGCGCGGCGGAACTGCTCTCCGCTCGCACCCCGCCCGAGGAGTCCGTTGTGGACGGTGACGTCGCCATCGTCGGCATGGCGTGCGTGTTCCCCGGAGCCCCCGACCTTCCCTCCTTCTGGTCCAACATCCTGCGCGGCGCGGACGCCGTCACCGAGGTGCCGGATCAGCGCTGGGACACCAAGGTCTACGCGGATCAGTCGACGTCCAAATGGGGCGGCTTCCTGCCACCGGTGGACTTCGACCCGCTCGCGTACGGCATCCCGCCGAAGTCGATGGGCAGTATCGACCCGGCCCAGCTGGTTTCTTTGCAGACTGCCCGGCGTGCCCTTGAGGACGCGGGCTACGGCGACGGCGGTTTCGACCGCGAGCGCACCAGCGTCATCTTCGGCGCCGAAGCCGGGGGAGACCTGGCCAACGCCGGTGTCCTGCGCGCGCTGTTGCCCAGCTATCTCGAAGACGTCCCGGAAGAACTGCTCGCGCAGCTGCCGGAACTGACCGAAGACTCGTTCCCCGGCACCCTCGCCAACGTCATCTCCGGCCGGATCGCCAACCGGCTCGACCTCGGCGGCACCAACTACACCGTGGACGCCGCGTGCGGTTCCTCGCTGGCCGCGCTGGACCTCGCGGTGAAGGAACTGCGGGCCGGCACCAGCTCGATGGTCCTGTGCGGCGCTGTCGACCTGCACAACGGCGTCAACGACTACCTCATGTTCACCTCCGCGGGCGCGCTGTCGCCGACCGGCCGGTGCCGCCCGTTCGACTCGGCGGCGGACGGGATCGCGCTCGGCGAGGGTGTCGCCTGTCTCGTCCTCAAACGGCGGGCCGACGCCGAACGCGACGGCGACCGGGTCTACGCCGTGGTCAAGGGCGTCGGCGCCGCCAGTGACGGCAAGGCGCTCGGCCTCACCGCACCGCGCCCCGAGGGGCAACGGCGTGCGCTGGCGAGGGCCTACCGCGACGCCGGGGTGTCCCCGGCGGACGTCTCGCTGGTGGAGGCGCACGGCACGGGCACGGTCGTCGGCGACGCCACCGAACTGACCACGCTCACCGAGTTCTTCCTCGACGCGGGCGCCGAACCGGGCGCGTGCGCGCTGGGCTCGGTGAAGAGCCAGATCGGGCACACGAAATGCGCCGCGGGACTGGCGGGCCTGATGAAGGCGGCGCTGGCGCTGTGGCACGAAGTCGTGCCGCCCACGCTGCACCTGAGCAGGCCGAACCCCGCCTGGGACGCGCAGAGCAGTCCCTTCACCTTCTCCACCGGCGCCCGGCCGACGGCGGTTCCGCGCGGACGCGAGTTCGCCGGAGTGAGCGCGTTCGGGTTCGGTGGGACCAACTTCCACGCGGTGCTGGCAGCTCCCGGGGTCCCACCTGACCGGCGGCACGGTCCGCGCGACTGGGACGCCGAGCTGGTCCTGCTCCGGGGTTCCGATGTGGACGGTGCCCGCGCCGAGCTGCGTGAACTGCTGTCGGCGAACGAAGGCCGTCCGCTGCGGGAGATCGCCGCTCTCGCCGCCGAACGGGGCGGGTCCGGGCCGGTCCGGCTCGCCGTCGTCGCGAGCGATCTCGAGGACCTGCGCGAGGCCGCCGAGAACGGGGGAGGGCTCACCGCGGGGAACACCGAAGCCGGGGCGATCGCGTTCCTGTTCCCCGGCCAAGGCAGCCAGAAGACCGGAATGCTGGCGGACCTGTTCGTGCACTTCCCCGAACTGGCGGAGGTCCTGCGGCTCGCTCCGGACGTCGCCGCGACCACCTTCCCGCCGCGCGCGTTCGCCGAAGAGGTACGCGCGGCGCAGGACGAGGATCTCAAGGACACCCGGATCGCGCAGCCCGCGCTCGGGCTCGTCGAGTCGGCCGTGTGCCGGTTGCTCGCCGATCTCGGGGTCCGGCCGGATCTGCTGGCGGGGCACAGCTACGGCGAACTGGCCGCGCTGTCGGTCGCCGGCGCGTTCGACACCCCGACCCTGGTGGCGCTCAGCCGGGCGAGGGCCCGCTCGATCGCCGAAGTCGCGGGCGCCGATCCGGGGGCGATGGCCGCGGTGAAGGCGTCCCGTGAGGAACTGGCCGCCGCCCTCGACCGGACCGATGTCGTGCTGGCCAACCACAACGCACCGGCGCAGACCGTCCTTTCCGGACCGACGGAGGCCATCGAAGAGGCCGTCCGCACGCTGCGCGGGCAAGGGATCGGGGCCAAGCGGATCCCCGTCGCCTGCGCCTTCCACAGTCCGCTGGTGGCCGGGGCGAGCGACGTGTTCGCCGTCGATCTCGACAACGCCGAGATCGGCGAGCCCGGTCCGCCGGTGTGGTCGAACCGCACCGCCCGGCCGTACGAAGCCGGAACGGTGCGCGCGGGACTGTCCGCGCAGATCGGCTCACCGGTGCGCTTCGTCGAGCTGATCGAGGACATGTACGCGGCTGGCGCGCGCACCTTCGTCGAGGCGGGCCCGGGACAGGTGCTTTCCCGGCTGGCCAAGGACATCCTCGGCGACCGGCCGCACACCGTCGTCGCGTGTGATCCCGGCGGCCCCGGGCTGCGGGGGTTCCTCACCGCGCTCGCGCGCCTGGCGCTCACGGGTGTCGAGGTGCGCACCGAACGGCTTTTCCGCGGCCGCGTCCGCGTCGGCCCGCTTCCCGCGCCCGCCTGGACCGTGGACGGGCAGACCGTCCGCGCGCCCGGCGGCGAGGTCCCCGCCCATGGGCTCGTGCCCGCCCGACGAATCCCGAGGACGACCATGAACCAGCCCGCGCCCGGTCGTGACCAGGCCGTCGTCGAATTCCTCCGCACCAGCCGCGAACTGCTGGCGGCGCAACGGGACGTGATGCTCGGGTACCTCGGCACCGCGCCGCTCGCCGCGGCCCCGGTGCCGGTCGCGCCGGTGCTGCTGCCGCCGGTCGTGACCGTGACCGTGCCCGTCGCCGAGCCGGAACCGGTCGTGGAAGAAGTCGCGGTCACCGACGTCCTGGCCACCGTGATCGGCGCGATCAGCGAACGCACCGGCTATCCGGCCGAGATGATCGACGACGATCTCGACCTCGAAGCGGATCTTTCCATCGACTCGATCAAGCGCACCGAAATCGCGGGCTCGCTGCTGGCGAAGCTCGGGCTCACCGGACGGGTGCACGACGACGCCCAGGACCAGCTCAGCCGGGACCGGACGGCGAGCGCCCTGGCCGCACGGCTGCGGAAGTGGCTCGAACCGGCGGCTCCGGTCGCCGTGACACCGGCCCCCGCCGAGGCCCCGGCGGGCCGCGCGCCCGGCCGGTACCTGCTCAGCCGGGTGCCCGCGCCGCTCGGCACGCCCGACCTCTCCAGGGTGGGCGGCAAAACGGTCGCGGTGAGCTTCGAACCCGGACAGGAGGAGCTGGCCGAGTCGGTCCGCGCGGTGTTCTCCGAGGCCGGCGCCGTGCCGGGGCAGCGGACTGAGGCCGACATCGTCCTCGTGCTGAACCCGTTGTCTGACGCCGAAGAACCGGTCGCGGCGCAGGTCTTCGGCCTGCTCAAGGACGCCAAGGGCGCGGTGATCGTGGTGGCGAGGCCGGGTTCCGGGCACACCGCCGGACTGCGCGGCCTCGTCCGTGCCGCGGCACGGGAACGGAGTGAGCCGACCAGGCTGGTCGAGCTGGAATCCACGGTGGACCTCGCGCGGATCGTGCTGGAGGAGGTGATCGCCGAAGGTCCCGCCACGGTACGGTACGACACCGCCGGGCGCGCCTCCTTCGAGCCCTCCGCGGGTTCCCTCGGTTCGATCGCCTACGCCGGCGCGGGTCCCGGCGGCGGGGAGACCAAGGCGCTCGGACTCGGGACGGATTCGGTACTGCTGCTGATCGGCGGCGCCCGGGGGATCACCGCGCGGGCGGCGGTCGCACTGGCGGCGAGCGGATGCCGGATCGAACTGGCCGGGCGCACGCCGTGGCCCGCCGAGCCCGGCGACGAAGACCTGCCTGGCGACGCACAGGGGATGCGCTCGGCCTTGGCCGCGCGGGGTGGTTCGCTGGTCGACATCGAACGCCGGGTGCGCACCGTGCTGGCCCAGCGCGAGATCGCCAGGACGCTCGACCAGATCGGCGCGGCCGGGGGTATCGCGGCCTACCGGTCGCTCGACGTGCGCGACGGCGCCGCCGTCCGGCAGGTGGTCAAGGATCTGCACACCCGCTACGGCCGGATCGACGGTGTCGTCCACGCGGCCGGGGTGATCGACGACAAGCTGATGGCGGACAAGGACGAGCACTCGTTCCGCACGGTCTACGGGACCAAAGTGGACGGTGCGCGGGCCCTGCTCGACGCGCTGGAGCACTTCGGCGTCCGGCCCGGGTTCGTGACCTTCTTCGGCAGCATCGCCGCCGTCCTCGGTAACCGGGGACAGACCGACTACGCGGCCGCGAACGACGCGCTGGAGACCCTCGGCGCGCAGTGGGCGGACCGCACCGGCTGCCGGGCGCTGACCGTCCACTGGGGACCTTGGGCGCCCTCGGACGACCACGCGGGCATGGTATCGCCGGAACTGGCGCGCGAGTACGAACGCCGGGAGGTCGCGCTGATCGATCCGGACGAAGGCACCGCCGCCCTGCTGCGTGAGCTGGCCTACGGCCCGGCCGACGTCCGCTCGGTGCTGTACACGGCGTCACTGTGGTGAACCAGACCGTGGTGAACCAGGAACAGGTCGCCATCGTCGGCATGGGAGTGTTCCTCCCCGGCGCGTCCACTGTGGACGAATACTGGCAGAACATCGTGTCCGGCACCGACGCGATCACCGAGATCCCGCCGCACCGCTGGGATCCGAGTTTCCACGACGGTGACGGCCGCACCCCCGACCGCACCTACGGGCGGCGCGGCGGATTCGTCGCCGACAGCCTGGACTTCGACGCGACGGCCCTCGGTATCGCGCCCAGTTCCGTCGCCGGGATGGAGCCGGACCAGCTGGTCGCGCTGGCCGTCGCCGCGTCCGCGGTCGACGACGCCGGTGGCCTGCGACGGCTGGGCGACCTCGAACGCGTGGGCGTGATCCTCGGCAGGGGCGGCTACCTTTCGCCCGGACTCCAGCGGTTCGACCAGCGTGTCCGGTCGGTCCGCCAGATCACCGGCGCGGTCCGGGACCTCCTGCCGTCGGCGCGCCCGGAGATGCTCGACAGGCTCCGGGACGCGCTGCTCGAACCGCTCGGCGAGTTCCGGCCCGACACCGCGATCGGGCTGGTGCCGAACCTCGCCGCGTCACGGGTGGCCAACCGTCTGGATCTCGGCGGCCCCGCGTACACGGTGGACGCCGCTTGCGCGTCCTCGCTGCTGGCCGTGGACCAGGCGATCGGCGAACTCGCCCGTCGCCGCTGCGACGTCGTGTTGGCAGGCGGGGTGCACCACTGCCACGACGACACGCTCTGGTCGATGTTCACCCAGCTCGGCGCCCTGTCCCCGAGCCAGCGGATCAGCCCGTTCTCGCGGGACGCGGACGGTTTGCTGATCGGCGAGGGCACCGCGATCGTCGTGCTGAAACGGTTCTACGACGCGCGCCGCGACGGCGACCGGGTCTACGCGGTGCTGCGCGGGTCCGGGACGTCGAGCGACGGCAAGGGCGCGAGCCTGCTCAGCCCGGCGGTGTCCGGGCAGACCCTGGCGCTGCGCCGCGCGTGGGCGTCGGCGGGGCTCGATCCCACCGCGCCCGGCGCGATCGGCCTGCTGGAAGCGCACGGGACCGCGACACCGACCGGGGACGCGGCCGAACTGGCCACCCTCGCCGAGGTGTTCGGCCCGCCCGAAGGCCGCCGTGCCGCGATCGGCGCGGTGAAGGCGATGATCGGGCACACCATGCCGACCGCCGGGGCCGCCGGACTGGTCAAGGCGGCGCTCGCGCTGCACCACGCCGTCCTGCCGCCGACCCTGAACTGCGCCGATCCGAGCCCGCTGTTGGACAAGACCCGGTTCCGGGTCCTGGCCGAAGCCGAGCGCTGGCCGGCGGGCGACGTGCCACGCCGGGCGGCGGTCAACGCCTTCGGTTTCGGCGGCGTCAACGCGCACGTGATCCTGGAAGAGGCCGATCCGGCGCCCACCCGGCCACGCCGGGCCAAGGTGACCGGGGAGCCCGAGCGGATCCTGCGGCTGGCGGCGTCCACTCCGGACGAACTCCGCACGCTGCTCGACCGTCCGGACCCGGAATCCGGCGGGCACGGCCCGAGCCGGATCGGGATCGTCGGGCCGACCGAAAAGCGGATCGAGGTCGCGCGAAGGGTGCTCGCGAAGGTCACGGCCGAGGGCCGGTCCTGGCACGGGCCCAACGACATCTGGTGCAGTACGGCACCTTTGCTGGAGCGGCACGGCGCGAAGACCGTGTTCGTCTACCCGGGGCTGGAGGCGGACGCGGAGCCGCGCTGCGCCGACGTCGCCCGGCACTTCGGCCTGGAGCGGCCCGAATGGTCGACGGAGAGTGTGCTTTCGCGCGCGTCGAGCGTGTCCCAGGTCGGGTTGCTGCTCGACACCGCGCTGCGGCGGCTCGCCATCATGCCGGACCTGCTCGCCGGGCACAGCGTCGGCGAGTGGACCGCGATGCAGGCGGCCGGGATGTACCCCGGACAGTCCACAGAGGACATGCTGAGCCGGTACTGGCCGCAAGGGTTCACCCTGCCGGACGCCGAATTCCTGGTACTCGGCTGCTCCGCGGAGCGGGCGGCCGCGCTGCTCGCCGCCGAACCGGAACTGATGGTCTCCCACGAGAACGCGCCGCGGCAGACGATCGTCTGCGGTGACCCGGCGGCCGCGGCCCGGCTCGCGCGCCTGTGCACCCAGCACGGCATCGTCGCCAGGACGCTTCCGTTCCGGTCCGGGTTTCACACCCCGCTGATGCGCTCCCGGCTCGGCCCGTTCACCCGGCTCGCGGCGGAACTGGACCTGAAGGCACCGCGGATCCCCGTCTGGTCGGCGACCACGGCCCGGCCGTATCCCGCGGATCCGGTGGAGGTCCGCGAGCTGTACCTGGCCCATCTGGTGCGGAAGGTCCGGTTCCGGGAACTCGTCGACGCCCTCTACGCCGACGGCGCCCGCGTCTTCGTGCAGGCGGGTGCCGGTCAGGTCGGTTCGTTCGTGGCGGACACCCTGGGAACGCGGCCGCACCTGGTCGTCCCGGCGTCGTCCGGCACCCGGCCCGGGCTCGCCCAGCTGCGCCGGGTGGCCACCGCGGTCTGGGTGGAGGGCGGACGGCCCGCGTTCGACGTGCTGGAGCCGCGCCGGACCCGGATCGACACGGCGGGCTCGCTGCTCTCGGTCGACGGTGACGTCAAGGGCATGTTCGAAGGCGACACCACGGTTCCCGAGCTGGCCGACGGTGTTCCGGACGCGATCGTCGCGGAGTTCACCGCGCTGCTCGCCGAGACCAGGCAGGCCGCGGCGAGCGTCGTCAACGCGGCCGCGCGCAGATCCGCCGATTCCACCGTGGAGTCCACTGTGGACATCTCGCTCGCCGCGATGCCGTACCTGGTGGATCACCGGTTCTTCCGGCAGCGCGAGGACTGGCCGGACGAGGCGGACTTCCGGCCCACCGTCCCGGCGACGACCCTGGTCGACCTGGCCTGCCGGGCGGCGGAACGGGCCTGGCCGGGGACGGTCGCGACCGGTGTGAGCAACGCGGCGTTCTCCCGATGGCTGATCGCCGCCCCCGCACAGCGTGTCCCGCTGTCGATGACCCGCGAGGGCGACCGGATCAGTGTCCAAATCGGACCGCACGCCAGTATGGATGTCCAGCTGGCGCAGCGGTATCCGACGGCGCCCCGGCCGTCCCCGCCGCCGGGGCCGGAAACCGCGCCCCCGCTCAGCGCCGCCGAGATCTACTCGCGCCGGGAGATGTTCCACGGTCCCGCGTACCAAGGTCTCGCCAGGCTCATCGGGCTCGGCGAGCGGCACATCCGCGGCGAGCTCGTCGTGCCGTCGGCGCCCGGCGCACTGCTGGACAACGTCGGCCAGCTCCTGGGCTGCTGGCTGATGGCCACCAAGGCGGACGCGCTGCTGGCTTTCCCGACGTCGATGGGCCGGATCACCTGGTACGGCCCGGAACCGGCGCCGGGCACGTCGTTGCGGTGCGTGGTCCGGGTCCGGCTGCCCCGGCCGGACGTGCTGGAGATGGACGCCGAACTGGTGCGGGACGGCGCCGTGCTGGCCAGGATCGAGCAGTGGCGGGACATCCGTTTCCCGTGCGACCGGCCCGCTCACCGGGTCTACGCCTTTCCGGACCGGCATCGGCTCGCCGAAGTGCACCAAGGCGGTTGGGCACTGGTCACCGACCGGTGGCCGAGCCCGGCCGCGCGGGACATCTACGCCGGCGTCTATCTCGGTTCGGAGGAACGCGCCGAGTTCGCCGCCTGCGCGCCCCGGCGGCAGCGAGGCTGGCTGCTGGAACGGATCGCGATCAAGGACGCCGTGCGCGCGAAACTCGGCCTGGACGGCGTCTACCCGGCCGAAATCCGGGTCAGTGCCGACGGGACCTCGGTGACCGGGGTCCAGGGCCGGGAACTGCCGCCGCTGGGAGTGGCCGTCGCGACGGTCGGAGACGTGGCGGTCGCCCTCGTCCGGGAACGGGGCGCGACGCCGCCCCGGATCGCGGTCCGGGCCGAGGGCGATTTGGCGGGGCTGGCCGAGGAAATCGGCCCAGGGGTGGAGTTCGCCGGGATACCGGGGCACGTGGTGGCCTGGAACCGCGGTTAGGAACAGGAGCAGAGCATGACGATCGAACAGCAGAGCCCGGCGTCGGTCTTCGGCACCGTGGCCGAATTGCTGAGAGAACTGGTGGGGGACACCGACGTCCTCGGCATCGAGATCACCCCGCAGACCACCTTCCACGAGGATCTCCAGCTCGAGAGCATCGACCTGGTGACCTTCGCGAGCATCCTCGCCGAGTTCTTCGGCGCGGACGTCAACCTCGCGGAGTTCCTGGCGGAGAAGGATCTCGACGACGTGATCGGACTCCGGGTCGGCGACATCGCGGACTACGTCGCCGCCCGCCTCGGCGAACGGGGCTGAGGCGGTGCCGACGATGACCGTCAACGGGCTGCGCACGAACGTGCACCTCGTGCCCGGCGGGGGCACGGAGACCGTGGTGTTCCTGCACGGCATGGGCACCGACAGCCTGGCGAGCTTCTACCTCACCCTGGCCCCGCCGGTCGCCGCCGCCGGGGTGGACGTGATCAGCTACGACCTGCGCGGGCACGGGAAGACCGAACGCCCGGAGCGCGGGTACACGATCGCGGACTTCATCGCCGACCTCGACGACCTGCTGGATCAGCTCGACCTCGACCGCCCGGTCCACCTGGTGGGCAACAGTTTCGGCGGCACCCTGGCCTACAGCTACGCGGTGGCGAAACCGGAACGGGTGCGCAGCATCGTGTGCATCGAGTCGGAGCCCGCCACCGAACTGTGGGCGGACAAGATGGCGCAGATCCTCGAACACACCGTGCGATTCTTGAAGGTCGAGGAGAGTTTCGACTGGATCGAGGCCAACTACAGCGCCCACCACCGCCGGCTGGCGAGAATGGCGGCGGAGCGGATCACGTCCACGTCGATGGCCGAGGAGGTCCCGCTCGGCCCGTTGCTGACCCTGGACCAGGTGGCGGGGATCGACTGTCCCGTACTGTCCATTTTGGGCAGTCACGGCTACCAGGCCGACGATCTCAACGCGCTGACGTCCTTGTTGCCCCGTGGTGAGCTGCACGTGTTCGAGGGGCAGGGGCATTCGGTGCTCGTCGAGCAGCACCGAGAGGTCCGTGAGTTGTTGCTGAACTGGATCTCCCGGCACGGGAGGCCGCGCGGATGAGCCGGTTCCTGCTGGTCGTCCCGCCGCTCACCGGGCACGTGGCCCCGTTGCGCGCGGTGGCCGCCGAACTCGTGGGCCGCGGCCACGACGTCGCCTGGTGCGGTCCGGAACCCACGACGTCGGAGCTGACGCGCGCGGGCCGGGTGTACCCGGCGGCGGACGCGCTGGAGTTCGCCGTCGAGCGCCGTCCCGAAGGCCTGCGCGGGTTCGCCGCGCTGAAGTTCCTCTGGGAGCAGTACTTGGTCCCGCTCGCGGACGCGATGGTCCCCGGGGTCGACAAGGCGGTGTCCGCCTTCCGCCCCGACGTCGTGATCGCCGACCAGCAGGCCTTCGCGGGCGCCCTGGTGGCGAGCCGCCGCTCCCTGCCGTGGGTGACCTCGGCGTCGACGTCGACCGAACTCGGCGACCCGCTGAGCGCCATGCCGAAGATCGCCGCGTGGGTGGACGAGCTCCAGGAGGATCTGCGGACCCGGCACCGGGTGGACTGCGGCGACCTGCGGTTTTCCCCGCACCTCGTCCTCGCCTTCACCACCGTCTCGCTGACGGGACCGCTCGCCGACGTCGGAGCGGTCCGCTTCGTCGGCCCGGCGCTGGCACCGGCGCCCCCGGTCGGGTTCTCGTGGGACCGGCTCGACGGCAGACCACTCGTCCTCGCCACCCTCGGCACCGCCAACGCCGCTCTCGGCCGCCGTTTCCTGGCCGAATGCGTCGACGCGCTCGCCGGGATGCCCGAGGTCCAAGGCCTGGTCGTCGACCCCACCGGCGAACTGATCAGCGACGAAGTGCTGATCGCCAAACGCATCCCGCAGGCGGAAGTGGTGCGGAAGGCGGCGGCGGTGATCTGCCACGGCGGGCACAACACGGTCAGCGAGACCCTCGCGTCCGGGCTGCCGCTGGTGATCGCGCCGATTCGCGACGACCAGTCGATGCTGGCTCAGCAGGTCGAGGCGGCGGGGGCGGGGTTGCGGCTGCGCTTCGACCGCGTGAAGGCGCCGGACATCCGCGGCACGATCACCGAAGTGCTGACCGAGCCCGCCTATGCCGCGGCGGCCGCGCGGGTGCGGGCTTCGTTCGCGGCGGCCGGGGGAGTCGTGGCCGCCGCGGACCACCTGGAGTCCCTGCCGCGCTAGAGGCTCCGCCTCATCTATAAATAGAACCGTCCCAGTAGCGCGTGAAAGGCCCCTTCCCTCGGCTCAGTCGAGGGAAGGGGCCTTTCACGCGCGCTGCTGCGGGTGGGTTGCTGACGCAAGTAGGCGACTACTTGCGTGAGCTGGGGCGGTCACCCGAGCATGCCGTGTGTCCCCAATGCGGGGCGGATTCATGCGGTCGTTGCAACATCCTTCGTGAGCTGGGAGTTTGTGGTGGCTGGCGGGTTCGTGTTGCCGCGTTCGGTGCGGGTGCGTTTTTGGGGTGCGGTGCGGGCGGGGTATCTGCCCAAGCCTGCCGCCCGTTTGGTGGATGTGTCGCACGAGACCGGGCGACGGTGGTTCGCGCAGGCTGGCGGGGTGATCGGGAACGCACCTGGCTCGTTGGGCGAGCGCTATCTGAGTATGGCTGAGCGGGAGGAGATCTCTCGTGGTCTGTCCGGGGATCTCTCTTATCGGGAGATCGCTCGGCAGTTGGCCCGGGCGCCGTCGACGATCAGCCGGGAGGTGACGAACAATGGCGGCCGGGGTGGGTATCGAGCGCATCGGGCGGAGTCAGCGGCGCGCGATCGGGCCCGGCGGCCGAAGACTGCGAAGCTGGCCGAGGCCGGTAATCGCGAGTTGCGGGATCATGTGCAGGCGCGATTGCTGCAGGAGTGGTCTCCAGGGCAGATCACAGCCAGGCTTGCGATGGAGTTTCCTGACCGGCCGGAGATGCGAGTGTCACACGAGACGATTTACCAGTCCTTGTATGTGCAGAGCCGGGGAGCGCTGCGCCGCGAGCTCACCGCGTGTTTGCGGACCGGGCGGGCGTTGCGCCGACCGCGCAAGCAGGCGCAGGCACGACGATCACGGATCCCTGACCTCGTGGAGATCAGCGAACGGCCGGCCGAAGCCGAGGACCGGGCAGTCCCGGGTCATTGGGAAGGCGACCTGATCACCGGTGCCGGCAACAAGTCCGCGATCGGCACCTTCGTGGAGCGCTCCACCCGGTTCGTCGTGCTGCTGCACCTGCCCAACGGCCACGACGCGATCCAGGTCCGGGACGCGATGATCGAAGCGATCCAGACTCTCCCGCATCAGTTACGGCGGTCACTGACCTGGGACCGGGGCAACGAGATGGCCCGACACGCCGACATCACCCTCGCCACCGACATGGCCATCTACTTCTGTGACCCGCATTCCCCATGGCAACGCGGATCGAACGAGAACACCAACGGCCTGCTCCGCCAGTACTTCCCCAAAGGGACCAACCTGCACCAGCACACCGCCGAAGACCTCGCCGCGGTCGCCGCACGACTCAACAGCCGCCCCCGCAAAACACTCGACTGGCACACCCCACTCGAGAAACTCACCACGCTACTGTCCTAACAGAGCACGTTGCGACCACCACATGAATCCGCCCGGCATTGGAGACACTCAGCGTCTCCAATGCCGCATTGGGGACACGGCTCTGGGAAGAGAGTGTCTTGAATGCCTCTTTCACCCGGTTCAGCTGAAGAAGCTCGATCTTCAGACCTTCCCCATGTCCTGAAGGCCACCTTTGAGACCTTGAGCGTCTCAAAGGTGGCCCTCAGGACGACCCAGTAGTGAAGGGGGCCTTCACGCGACACCGCGCCGGACCGACGTCACCGCGGCGGAGCTTCCCGCGGCGACCGGAACGTCCTCGCCGCGATCCAGCCGCCCGCCAGCGCCGCCACGGCCGCGATCGCGAGCGAGATCGGGATCGACCAGCCCGACGGCCGTCCCAGCGCGAGCGCCCTCGTGGCGTCGATCGCGTAGGTCAGCGGGTTGATCGCCGAGGCCACCCGCAACCAGGTGGGCATGGTCTCGAGCGGCATGTAGGCGCTGGAGGAGAACATCAGCGGGAACATGACCACGAACGACGCCATCTGCAGGGTTTCGGCCTTGCGCAGCCAGGTCGTGATGGCGACGAAGATCCAGCTCAGGCACCAGCCGACGACGAGCGTGAGCAGAAGTGCCGCGGTGACACCGAAAACCCCGCCGGTCGGCCGGAAACCGAGCAGGACCACGCTGGCGAGCGCCGTCACCAGCAGTTGCACGGCCAGCCGGGCGGAGTCGGAGATGGTGCGGGCCACCAGGACGGCCGAAAGACTGATGGGCATGCACCGGAGGCGTCCGGTGAATCCACTGTAGATCTCCGCGAGCAGGCCGGCGCCCGAGCTCATCGCGGTGGTCATCGCGATGTTCACCAGCGTCGCCGGGACGAGGAAGTTCACGTAACCCTGGTAGGCCGCGACACCGGGCAGCGTGCTGACCCCGTTGAAGACCTGGCTGAACAGCAGGAGCAGCACGATCGGTTGCAGCAGCCCGAAGAACACCAGCCGCCGGTCGCCGAACGCGGTCTTCAGCGACCGGACGGCGAGCACCCGGACCTGGGTGCCGAAGGTGCTCGGCGGCCAGGTCGCCGGATCGGTCAGCACCAGCGGTGCCGGCGCGCGGTGGCGTGCCTCGGTCATGACGGGACCGCCGGATTCCGGTGCAGGGAAAGGTAGACGTCGTCGAGCGTCGGCTCGGCGACGGTGAGGTCCTTCATCGGCGCGCCCGCCGCGTCGAGCGCGCGGACCAGCACCGTGATGTCGGAGGGCCCGGACAGCGCGACGCCGAGCACCAGCCCGGAGGCCGACGTCGTGCAGCTCATGCCGAGCCGGTGCAGCGCGGCCACTGCCCGGTGGGCGGCGAGCCCGGTGCCGAAGGTCAGGGTCGCGGTCCGTTCCCCGAGTCTGGTCTTCAGTTCCGACGGCCGCCCGGAAACCGTGACGTGCCCCAATCCCAGCACGATGACGTGATCCGCCAGTCTGTCCGCCTCCTCGAGGTACTGCGTGGTGAGCACGACGGTGGTGCCGCGTGCGGCGAGCCGTTCGACGCCGTCCCAGAGCCCCGCTCGGCTGAGCGGATCGAGGCCGGTCGTCGGTTCGTCGAGGAAGAGGACGTCGGGGGAGCCGACGAGCCCGGCCGCGAGATCGAGCCGCCGCCGCATTCCGCCGGAATAGGTCCGCGCGGGCCGGTCCGCGGCGTCGTCGAGGCCGAACATGGCGAGCAGTTCGGCCGCGCGGGCCCTGGCCTGGCGCCGGTTCGCGCCCAGCAACCTGGCGACGAGTTCCAGATTGCCGCGGCCGGAGAGCGCGTCGTCGACCGCCGCGAACTGGCCGGTGACCCCGATCCGCCGTCGGACGTGATGTCCGGCGCGGACGACGTCGAAACCGCACACCTTGGCACTGCCGCCGCTCGGTTTGACGCGGGTGCTGAGGATGTCGATCAGCGTCGTCTTCCCGGCGCCGTTGTGGCCGAGCACCGCGAGCACGGTGCCGCGGCCGACGCGGAGACTGACGCCGGCGAGAGCCGTCACTTCACCGTAGTGCTTGGCAAGGCCGGTCACTTCGATGGCAGCCTGCTCCATTCGCCGAACGTAGCGGGGGTTTCGGTGCGGCCGCAATGAACGGGAGCGGACTCCGGACGCGCGTGACAATTCAGGACGCCGTCCTCCACACGCGCGTCACAAGAACACGCGTGTGACAGTTTTGCCTCCGCCGATGTCGACGAGCGTGACAAAAGCGATTCGGCGCGGGTGGCGGTGCCAGTTAATGAGTCACCCGATCCCACCCGGATGACAAACAAAAGGGGCCGGATCCGGTGTCCTTGCCGGTGCGAGAGGGCACAGGTAATTTACCGCTTCCGTGTCCGTGCCGTTTCGGCCGTGTCACGCAATTTCTCCGATTCCCCGGGAGTGACCGTTGTGAAGTTCCCACAGAAACTGAAGTCGAAAAGATCGGTGCAAGCCTTGGCCGCCGGTACGGTGGCCGCCGTCGCGGCCACCCTGGGCATCGCCGGCGCGGGCTTGAGCGAGGCGGCGCCCGCGTCGCTGACGCTGAAGTACACCTGCCCGTTCCCCCTGATCGGCGACCAGACCCTCGTCGTGAAGATCGACACCGTCCTGCCGGACGACGCCGTGGCCGGGAAGACGTCCACCCCGATCACGTTCGACGTCGACGTCACCGTTCCGGCGGACGCGACCGCGGGACTTTCGCTCGTCGGCGCCACCACCGTCGAGGGCAGCGCCAAGGCCGCCGCGGTGCTGAAGTACCCGGTCGACAAGACGCTGAACCTCGGTCTCCCGCTGGTCATCCCGGTCACGCCGGTGCCGGAGGCGGGCGAGTTCCACGTCAAGACGAGCGGCAAGGCGCCCGCGGTCACGTTCCCCAGCGCGGGCACCGCTTCGGTGACTGTCGGGAACTTCAGCACCACCATGACGCCGAAGAACGCGCAGGGACAGCCGACCGACCTCGGCACGTTCACGTCGGACTGCATCGTCCAGCCGGGACAGAACCAGCAGCTCGGGACGTTCGAGATCAAGCCCGCCGGTGGTGGCACGACGACACCGACCACCCCGACGACGCCCACGACACCGACGACGCCCACGACACCGACGACGCCCACCACGGAGCCGACTCCGACTTCGACGACGCAACCGACTCCCACCACCGAGCCGACCCCGACGACGGAGCCGACTCCGACCTCGACGACGCAACCGACTCCCACCACCGAGCCCACGCCGACGACGGAGCCGACTCCGACCTCGACCACGGAACCCACTCCGACCACGGAGCCGACCCCGACGACGGAGCCCACTCCGACTTCGAGCACGCAGCCGACTCCCACGACGGAGCCGACTCCGACCACCGAACCCACGCCGACTCCGACCACGGAGCCGACGCCCACGACCGAGCCCACTCCGACCACGCAGCCGACTCCCACCACGGAGCCGACCCCGACGACCCAGCCGACGAGCCCGACCACCGTGCCGACCACGCCGACCACGACACAGCCGCCGGGTGACACCAAGATCGTCTACGGCGTCAAGGGCAGGACCACCATCGCGGGGCTGAACGCCAGACTGCCGCTGGGCCCCGGTGAGTTCACCGCGAAGCTGAACGCCCAGTCGGGCAAGTTCACCGGTCAGCTCTCGCTGCCGCCGTCGAACGTGCAGTTCCGGTTCCTCGGCTTCTTCCCCGCCTCGGCGACGGTGAAGATCAACCAGGTCGGCGACGTGACGGGCACCGTCAACGCGGGCGCGGTGAAGGCCGACACGAAGGCCGACGTCAAGCTGCTCACGGTGCGGCTGTTCGGATTCCCGATCCTGGCGAGTTCGACCTGCCAGACGGCCAAGCCCGCGGACATCCCGCTGGTTTCCGCGCACGGCTTCAACCCGTTGAAGGGCGGCAAGCTGACGGCCGAATACAAGCTGCCGCAGTTCCGCGGTTGTGGCCTGCTGACGCCGTTGATCAGCGCGATGGCGTCCGGTGACGGGAACAGCCTGGAGATCGACCTCACCAAGAAGTAGCAAAGCCTCGTGAGTGGTAATGACGGTTAGAACCGTCATTACCACTCACGAGACCCACTGCAAAACAGTTACGCCCATTACAACCTTTCCGTTTTCCCGAACGCCCGGTCCCGCATTACTTGTCTCCCTGATCTCCCGCCAGTAGCGTGCTGCACAAGTTGGCCGTTCGGCCGGAGAAGTCGAAGTGAGGAAGCCCGAATGTCAGTGATGACCGGGCGCGTTCTGCGCGCCTTCCTGCTCCCGGCGGTGCTGGGGCTGGGGGCGCTTTCGCTGGCTTCCGCCTCGGCCGCTCCCGCGCCGGCGCAGCAGGCCGAACCCGAACAGCCTCCGTCCGCCGCGCAAGCCGGACTGAAGTTCGGCTTCTACGTCGGCGACGAACAGCAGCCCACGACCAGCCGCGTCGCGAAACTCGGTTCGGACATCACGTTCCCGCAGGGCCGGTTCGACGGCATGATCCTCGGGTTCACCGACAAGTCGCCGATCTCCGGCAAGCTCGCCATCCCGTCGACGTCGAGCTATTTCGTCTCCTTCCGGTTCATGCCCGCCACCGGCACCGTCGAACTCGTCCCCGACGGCGACGCGACCGGCGTCGTCGACGTGGACACCGGCGCCACGGGTGACTGCAAGGAGGTCGGCACCGCGATCTGCGCGCACACCGATGTCACGTCGAAGGTGTTCATCAAGCTTTCCAACGTGAAAGTGGACGGCAAGGTCCTCGACGTCGGCCCGAACTGCCGGACGGCGCAGTCGGCCGTGGTGAACATCAAGGCGCTGGTGCCGCTCGCGTTCCCCGCCCCGCCGGTGAAGGTCACCAGCACCTTCGCCACGCCGGGATTCACCGGTTGCGGGGTCCGTGAGGATCTGAGCCCGTTGCTCACCGGTCTGGTGGCCGGACCGGGCAACACCCTGGTCACCAACCTCAAGCTGCGGTGTGTCGGCTCGGCGGGTCCCCCCAACGGATGCGGAGCCTGACGATGACCAATCCCGTCACCCTGCTCGCCCGCGCGCCGGAGAAGGCCGCCGCGGGACTGCGCGAATTCGGCCGCATGTGCGCCATGGGCCTCGACGTCATCCTCGCGATGTTCCGCCGCCCGGTGCAGGTCCGCGAGTTCGTCCAGCAGTTCTGGTTCATCGCCAGCGTGTCGATCACGCCGGCGATCCTCGTGTCGATCCCGTTCGGCGCGGTCATCTCACTGCAACTCGGCTCGCTCACCAGTCAGATCGGCGCGCAGCAGTTCAACGGCGCCGCGAGCGTGCTGGCCGTCGTGCAACAGGCCAGCCCGATCGTGACCACACTGATCATCGCGGGCGCCGGCGGTTCGGCGATCTGCGCGGATCTCGGCGCCCGCTCCATCCGCGAGGAGATCGACGCGATGGAGGTGCTCGGCGTCTCGCCGATCCACCGGCTGATCGTGCCGCGGGTGCAGGCGGCCATCGGGGTTTCGGTGCTGCTCAACGGTTTGGTCAGCGTCGTCGGCGTGCTCGGTGGCTACTTCTTCAACGTCATCGTGCAGGGCGGGACGCCCGGCGCGTACCTCGCGAGCTTCAACGCGCTGGCCCAGCTGCCCGACCTCGTGGTCAGCTCGATCAAGGCGTTCATCTTCGGGTTCCTCGCCGGTGTCGTCGCGTCCTACCGGGGGCTGAACCCCAGAGGCGGCCCCAAGGGCGTCGGTGACGTCGTCAACCAGTCGGTGGTGATCACGTTCCTGCTCCTGTTCTTCGTCAACACCATCCTGACCGCGCTGTACCTGCAACTCGTCCCGGCGAAGGGAACCTGATCCCGTGACCAGCGTCCCCGAACGGGCCAAGGAAGCCTTCAAACGCCCCGGCAACAGTCTTTTCGAGCTGGGCGACCAGTTGCTGTTCTACGTCCGCGCGCTGGCGGCGATCCCGATGGCCGTCACCCGCTATTTCCGCGAAGTGGTGCGCCTGCTCGCCGAGGTGACCTTCGGCAGCGGCGCCCTCGCGGTGATCGGCGGCACCGTCGGCGTGATGGTCGGCCTGTGCGTGTTCACCGGGATCACGGTGGGGCTGCAGGGTTTCAGCGCGCTGAACCAGATCAACATCTCCGCGATGACCGGCTTCCTCACCGCGTACTTCAACACCCGCGAGATCGCACCGCTCTCGGCGGGGCTCGCGTTGTCCGCGACGGTCGGCGCCGGATTCACCGCGCAACTGGGCGCCATGCGGATCTCCGAAGAGATCGACGCGCTCGAAGTGATGGCCGTGCGGAGCATGCCGTACCTCGTCACCACCCGGATCGTCGCGGGGTTCATCGCGATCATCCCGCTCTACGTGATCGGCCTGCTGATCTCGTACCTCGGTTCGCGGGTGACGACGGTCGTCTTCTTCGGACAGTCCGGCGGGACCTACGACCACTACTTCTCCCTGTTCTTACCGCCTGAAGACGTGTTGTGGTCGTTCGCCAAGGTGCTCGTGTTCAGCGTCGGCGTCATCCTCACGCACTGCTTCTACGGCTATCGCGCCGCGGGCGGCCCGGCGGGCGTCGGGGTCGCGGTCGGCCGCGCCGTGCGGACGTCGATCGTGCTGATCAGCGTGCTCGACCTGTTCCTCAGCCTGGCCATCTGGGGCGCCACCACGACGGTGAAGGTCTCCGGATGACCGCCCGGGCACGGACACAGGCCGCCGGGGTGATCTTCCTCGTCATCCTGGTGCTGCTCGGCTGGCTCGCCGTGGCCATCTTCAACAAGGACTTCGACCGCGCGGAACTGGTCACGCTCAAAACCGACCGGGTCGGCAACCAGCTGGCCCCGCCCGCCGAGGTCAAGGTCCGCGGCGTCCCGTTCGGCGAGGTCAGGGCGGTCCGCGGCAGCGCGGACGGGGTCGAGGTGGATCTCGCCATCGACCCGGCGAAGATCGATCAGCTGCCGCGCAACGTTTCGGCCCGGCTGCTGCCCAAGACGGTGTTCGGCGAGCGCTACGTCAATCTCGTGCTTCCGGACCGGCCCGAGGGCGGCTCGCTGCGCGACGGCGACGTCATCGGCCAGGACCGGTCGGCCAACGCGATCGAACTGGAACGCGTCCTCGGTGATCTGCTGCCCCTGCTGCGGGCGGTGCAGCCGCAGAAGCTCAACAGCTCGCTCGGCGCGATTTCGCTCGCGCTCGACAATCGCGGGAAATCCCTGGGGGACAGCATCGTCCAGCTCAACGATCTCCTCGGCCAGGTGAACCCGCTGATGCCGCAGTTCAAGGCGGACATCAGCAAGCTCGCCGACGTCGCCGACCTCTACACCGGCGCGGCGCCGGACATCCTCAAGGCGCTCTCGGATCTCTCCACGACCGCGAAGACCATTGTGGACACCCGCGCCGATCTCGACAAGCTGTACACCAGCGTCACCACCGCGAGCGGTGACCTGAACAAGTTCCTGGTGCAGAACAAGGACAACATCATCGGCGTCAGCGTGAAGAGCAGGCCGACACTGGAGCTGCTGTCCCGCTATTCGCCCGAGTTCCCGTGCCTGTTCGACGCGGTGAACCGGCTCAAGCCGGTGATGGAGAAGGCCTTGGGCAAGGGCACCGGCGAGCCCGGGCTGCACGTGACGTTGTCCGTCCACGATCCGCGCGACAAGTACGTGCCGGGCCGGGACGATCCGCGGTTCGACCAAAAGGGCGGCCCGCGGTGCTACGGCGGGGGTACGGCTTCGGCGACGGTGTCCTTCGCCGCCGATGGGGACCTCGGCCCGGCCAATTCGAAGGGGGAGCGGGGGCTGGTCGCCGAGATCCTGGCGCCGTCGCTCGGGATGAAACCGGCCGAGGTCCCGGACTGGAGCAGTGTGCTCGTGGGCCCGGCGTTGCGCGGAACGGAGGTGACCGTCCGATGAGGAGTATCGCGGGACCGGCGATCAAGGGCCTGATCTTCTTCGTGATCACCGTGGTGGCGACGGGGATTCTGGCCATCACCATCGCCAACTCCGGGGTCGGCACGACGGTCGGCTACACCGCCAGATTCACCGACGCGACTTCGGTCAACCCCGGGGACGAGGTCCGGATGTCCGGCGTCCGGATCGGGCAGGTGGACTCCATCGGAGTGGTCGAGCGGCGCTTGGCGGACGTGCGGTTCTCGATCGAGAGCAAGCGCCGTCTCACCGCGGGCGCCTCGGTCACCATCAGGTACCGCAACCTCGTCGGCCAGCGCTACCTCTCGATCGATCCCGGTCCGGACGGGCCGGCCGCGCTGACCGAGGGCGCGCTGATCCCGCCGGAGCGGACGACCCCGGCGCTGGACCTGACCGCGTTGTTCAACGGGTTCAAACCGCTGTTCCAGGCGTTGTCGCCGAACGACGTCAACCAGTTGTCGTTCGAGATCGTCCAAGTGCTGCAGGGGGAGGGGAGCACCATCGACAGCCTCCTGGAGCACACCGCGTCGCTCACGAACACGCTGGCGGGCAAGGACGAGGTGATCGGCCAGGTGGTCGGTAACCTCAACACGGTGCTCGACACGCTCAACTCCCAGGGCGACCAGTTCGACAAACTGGTCGACGTCACCGCGCAACTGGTCTCCGGGCTCGCGGCGGACGCGAAACCCATCGGTTCGGCGATCGGCGGGCTCGGCGAGCTCACCACGGCCACCGCGGACCTGCTCAAGGACGGCCGTGCGCCGTTGAAGGACAGCATCAACACCCTCGGCGACCTGTCGAAGAACCTCGCCGACAACACCCCGGTGTTCGAACAGTTCCTGACGAATCTCCCGAAGAAGCTGGACCGCATGGGCGCGATGGTCTCGTACGGCTCGTGGTTCAACTTCTACCTGTGCTCGGTCAAATCGGACGCGCCACCGGCCCCGGGCGGCCCGCCGGTCGGCATCCCGCTGACCCAGGGACGGTGCCGGTGAAAGCGCCCAGGATCAAACCCTTCCGCAGCCGCAATCCGATCGTGGTCGGCACCGTCACGGCCGTGCTGATGACCGTCGCCGGTTCGGCGGTGTTCTTCTCCGACGACCTCCCGCTGATCGGCGGCGGCACCACGTACGCGGCGGAGTTCACCGAAGCCGCCGGGCTCAAACGCAACGACGAGGTCCGGGTCGCCGGGGTGAAGGTCGGCGAGGTCACCGACGTCCTGCTGGACGGCGGCCGCGTCAAGGTCCTGTTCCGGGTCAAGGACACCTGGGTGGGCAACCGCACCACCGCCGCGATCAAGATCAAGACCCTGCTGGGACAGAAGAACCTGGTCATCGACCCGGTCGGCAACGCGGAACTGGACCCGGACGAGCCGATCCCCGTGCAGCGCACGAGTTCTCCCTACGACGTCACCACCGTGTTCAACGACCTCGCGAACACCGTGGGCGCGATCGACACCGATCAGCTCGCGAAGGCTTTCGGGACGTTGTCGGAAACGCTCGGCGCCTCCACACCCCAGGACGTCCGGACCGCCTTCGACGGCATCACCGCGCTGTCCAAGACACTCGCGTCCCGCGACGAAGAACTGGTGAAACTGTTCCAGAACACGAACAAGGTGTCCCAGACGCTCGGCGACCGGTCGCAGCAGATCGAGGCGCTGATCCGCGACGGCAACACCCTGCTGACGGAGCTGAACGCGCGCAAGGACGCGATCGCGAAGCTCTTCAGCGGGGTGAAGAACCTCTCGGTGCAGCTCAAGGGACTCGTCGCGGACAACCAGAAGACACTGGGCCCGGCACTCGAGCAGCTCGATCGCGTCGCCACCGTGCTGCAGCGCAACCAGGACAAGCTCGGTGAAAGCCTGCGGCTGGCCGGGCCGTTCTACCGGCTGCTCGGGAACGCGGTCGGCAACGGCCGCTGGATCGACACCTACATCTGCGGGCTCGTCCCGACCGGCAGTACGCCCGGCAGCTGCATGCCGTCGAGGAACGGGGGACGCTGATGGGGCGCCACTTCACGTTGTCCGATCTCGGGGCGCACGCCCGCCGCCGGGCCTGGGTGCGGCGGCTCGCGGTCGCCGTCGTCGCGGGGCTGGTGGTGACGGCGGCCTGGCCGCTGCTGACCCGGCAGGCCGACCGCGTGCTGACCGGGTACTTCACCGCGACCGTCGGGGTCTACCCGAACACCGAGGTCCGCGTGCTCGGGGTCCCGATCGGTTCGGTGACCAAGGTCGAGCCCCAGGGGACCACCGTCCAGGTGACCATGACCGTGCGGCCGGACGTCAAGCTGCCCGCCGGCGTCGGCGCCGTCGTGATCACGCCGAGCCTGGTCGCCGACCGGTACGTGCAGCTCACCCCGGTGTACACCGACGGCCCGGAGCTGGGCGGTGACGCCCGGATCCCGCCCGAACGCACCGTGACCCCGGTCGAGGTCGACGAACTCCTCGGCAGCCTCAACCAGCTGATGACCGCGCTGGGGCCGAAGGGCGCCAACCGGGACGGCGCGGTCAGTGACGTCCTGACCAAGGCCGCGACCTACCTCGACGGCAACGGCGGAAAACTCGGCGAGGCGATCAAGAACCTCGGCGAATTCGCCAGGACGGCGAGTGATTCCAAGGACGATTTGTTCAACTCCGTCGACAACATCAGCAAGTTCACCGCGATGCTCGCCTCGAACGACGACAGGGTGAAACAGGCGATCCAGCAGATCTCCTCGATCAGCAAGATCCTGGCCGATCAGCGGGACCAGTTCTCCGGCGCGATGACCGAACTCACCGAGGCGCTGAGCGTGGTGCAGGGCTTCATCAAGGACAACCGGGGCAAAGTGAAGTCCGATGTGGACAAACTCGCCGAGATCACCAAGGTGCTCAGCCAGCAGAAGGCGTCGCTGAGCGAGGCGCTCGACGCCGCGCCGAACGCGCTGGCGAACGTCCTCGGCGCGTACAACCAGGGCGCGGGAACGCTGGACGGCCGAGGGAACCTCACCGAATTCTCGGGGGCGAAATGAAGTCCCGGTTCAAATGCGCGGCCCTGCTGGCCCTCACGCTGGCCGCCACCGGCTGCAGCAGCGGCGGTGTCGACGTCTACGACATCCCGTTGCCGGGTGGCGCCGCGCTGGGCGAACACCCGATCCATGTGACGGCGAGTTTCAGCAACGTGCTGGATCTCGTGCCGCAGTCCGGGGTGAAGGTCAACGACGTCCCGGTCGGCCAGGTGCGGACGGTCGAACTGGCGCCGGACGGCCGCAGCGCGGTGGTCGGGCTGCTGCTCAACGGGGACGTGAACCTGCCTGCCAACGCGGTCGCGCGGCTGCGGCAGGCGAGCATCCTCGGCGAGAAGTTCGTCGAACTCGCGCCACCGGCCGACGGGACCCCGAGCGGGCGGCTCACCGACGGCGCGGTCATCCCGCTGGCCAGTTCGTCGCTGACCCCGGAGATCGAGGAGGTCTTCGGCGCGCTTTCCCTGCTGCTCAATGGTGGAGGCGTCGCGCAGGTGCAGAACATCACCCGCGAACTGAACGACGCGCTCGGCGGCAAGGAAAGCGCGGCCCGCAGCCTGCTGGCCAATTTGGACACCTTCGTGCGCGGACTCGACGAGCACAAGTCGGAGATCACGCGCGCCATCGAGAGTGTCAACAAGCTCGCGGCGACGCTGAACGCGAACACCGAGGAGATCAAGACGACGCTGAACGGGCTCACCCCGGGGATCGAGGTGCTGAACCAGCAGCGTCAGGCGCTCGTCGGGATGCTGAAGTCGTTGGACGGGCTCACTTCGGTCGCGGTCGACACGGTGAACCGCAGCAAGGACGACCTCGTCGCCGATCTCAAAGCGCTCGAACCGTTGCTGCGGAAGCTGGCCGACTCCGGGGACAAACTGCCGAAGGCGATGGAGATGATCTTCACCTTCCCGTTCCCCGACGCCGCGCTCGAGGCCATCCGCGGTGACTACCTGAACACGTTCCTGACCTTCAAGAACAGTGGTGGCCGCTGATGCTGACCAAGTTCGTCCGTGTCCAGCTGGTGGCCTTCGTGGTCATCGCGGTCCTCGGCGTCGCGTATGTCGGCGCGACGTACGCGGGGCTGGACAAGCTGGTGCTCGACCGCGGCTACACGGTCAAAGTGCGGCTCGCCACCGGTGGTGGCATCTTCAGCAACGCCGAGGTCACCTATCGGGGCGTGCCGATCGGCCGGGTCGGAGAACTGCGGCTGACCGCCTCCGGAATGGAAGTGGACCTGGAAATCGAGCCGGGCGGCCCGGAAGTCCCCGCGGACACGGAAGCCGTCGTCGCCAACCGGTCCGCCGTCGGCGAGCAGTACGTCGACCTGAGGCCGCGTCGCGGTGACGGTGCCGTGTTGCGGGACGGTTCGGTGATCAGCGAGGCGGACACGAAGATCCCGCTGCCGGTGGACGTCGTCCTGTCCAGTGTGGACTCCTTCGCCAACTCGGTGCCGAAACCCGCCCTGCGGACCGTGGTCGACGAGCTGTACAACGCGACGTCCGACGCGGGCCCGGCGCTGGACCAGCTCGTCGGGCGGGGGATCGAGTTCGTGAAGGAGGCGAGCGAGCACGTCGGCCCGCTGACCAGGTTCGTGACCGACGCGCAGACCGTGCTCGACACGCAGGTCTCACAGGCGGACGCGATCCGGTCGTTCGGCGCCAACGCGAAACTGCTCGCCGCGACGCTGAAGAGCTCCGACGGTGATCTGCGGCGGCTCATCCCGGCCGTTCCGGCGGCGGCGAACGAGATCAGCACGCTCCTGAGGGAGACCGGCCCGAGCCTCGGCATCCTGCTGGCGAACCTGCTGACCACCGCGGACGTGCTGGAAACGCGGCAGGACGGCCTCGAACAATTGCTGGTCACCACGCCGAAGGCGGTCGCCGCGGGCCACGCGATCATGGGCCCGGACGGCGCGCACGTCGGCCTGTCGCTGACGTTCTTCGATCCGCCGCCGTGCGTCACCGGCTACGGAACCGGCTACCGCGACGGTCTCGACACGTCGCCGCGACCGTTGAACACCGCGGCGCGCTGTGCGCTGCCGAAGGGCAACCCGACGAACGTGCGCGGCTCGCAGAACGTGCCGGGAAGGTGAAGACGATGACTCGACTCGCGGTTCTGCTAGCGGTGGTGGCCACCGCGTTCGCCGCCTGGTTCGGCTACTCCTGGTGGGACGCGAGCCGGGACGACGGCGTCGCGCGGGCCACCGTCCGCGAAGAGGCGTTGCAGGTGGGCAGGCAGGCTGTCGCCGCACTGACCACTTTGGACTATCGACAGGCCGAACAGGGCTACCAGAACTGGCTGAACCTGTCCGGCGGCGCGCTGCACGACGAGCTCGCGCGGGACCGGGAAGGCGGGCTGGGCCGGATCGGCCAGGCGAAGACCGTCACCACCGGCCGGGTCGTCGACGCCGCGGTGACCGAAGTGGACAGCGGTGGCGGGACCGCCGAGGTGATCGCCTCGGTCGAGCTCGAAGTCCGCCCCGACGGCGGGGAGGCCGTCACCAAACACAACCGGTTCCGTGCCGGCCTGAACCGGACACCGGACGGATGGCGCGTCACGTCGCTCGGCCAGGTGCCGGTGACCGACACCGGAAAGCCCTGACGGAGGACGGAATGACCACGAAACGAGCCGTCAAACCGGTGCGGCGCACCGTGAAGGTCGCCGGGAAGATGGGCGGGAGCGCGCGGGTCCTCGAAGCCCCCGAAACTCCCGACTCTGTGGTCCCCGAGGAGCCCCCGGTCATCGTCGCTCCTGTGCGGCGGCGGGGTGTTTTGGTGTTCGGCGCGGTCGCGCTGGTGATGGCGGGCCTCGCGGGGTGGTTCGCGATCGAAGCGCGGGACGCGACGGCGGTCCTCACGCACAACACCGCGCTGACCGACGTCGCCACGACCGCCGAGGTGAGCGACCAGGTCGGCAAGGCGCTCGGCACGGTGTTCTCCTACCGCTACGACGATCCCGCCAAGAGCGAAAAGGCCGCGAAAGAGGTCCTGACCGGGCCCGCGCTGGGGCAGTACGACCAGCTGTTCGCGCAGGTCCGTGGGCTGGCGACGGAGCAGAAACTCGTCGTGACCTCGACGCCGGTGGTCTCGGGCGTCAAGGTTCTCGACGGGGACCGGGCGTCGCTGCTGGTGTTCCTGGACCAGACCGGCGTGCGGGGGGATGGGCAGCGGAGCTCCGGTGCGGCTCAGCTGAGCGTGACCGCTGAACGCTCCGACGGCCGCTGGCGAGTCACCGCTCTCGCCGCCGCCTGACCCTCCCACGCAACTAGTCGACTACTTGCGCTGCCGGTCCGTGAAGGCCTCCTTCCCTACTCTCAAGGTAGGGAAGGAGGCCTTCACGGCATTGGGTTGCCTTGTGAAGGGGACTTGCGGCCGACGGCGATCCGCGTGAGCCTCAGGAAGGCGCAGCTCGCAGGGCCAGGATCATCTCGAACCGCCGCTCAGGATCCCGCAGCCCGTCCGAGAACAGCGCCTCCAGCTCTTGAGCGCGCGACCGCACCGTCTGCGGATGCACCGCGAGCCGTTCCGCCACCTCGCGGACGTTCCCGCAGGTCTCGAGCCACGCCAGCAGCGTCCCGGCCAGCCTCGAATGCTGCTTCCCGGTCAACCCGGCCAGCGGACCGAGCCGCTCCCGGACCAGCTCGGCGGCCAGGAACGGTTCCTTGAGCAGCCACAGGCGCGAAAGATGGTCGACACACCACGTCACGGGTTCGTCGGCGAGCGCGCCGGACTCGACGAGCCGCAGGGCCTCGCGTGCGGCCCGCAAGGAACGTGCCGCGAAGGCGGGTGGGACGGCCGGGCCGATCGCGGCCCGGCAACCGGCCAGGTCTTCGGTGAAGCGTTCCCGTTCGTCCGGTTCCGGAGCGGGGAGCAACAGACAAGGAGAGGGACTCTCGAAGTCGGCCAACCCGGTCAACGCGGCTACGGGGGCTTCGTCGGTCAGCTGGTCGAGGGCGACGGCGACGAGTAGGTCCGGCAGCTGCCATCGGGCCAGGTCGGCGGCGTGTTTGACGACGTCAGGCGGTGACGGGGGCTCGGCGAGCAGGAGCTCCATCAGCCGGTGCCGTCGGCGCTCCAGTGCGCCCGCGGCCTTCTCGCGCGCTTCCGCGTGGCCCTCGACGGACAGTGCCGACAGCTCGTCGATGTAGGCGAAGATGGCTTCGGCGAGCAGGCACAGCGTCGCGGAAGGGACGCCGGCGCGGCGGCCGGCCTCGGCCACCCGGCGCCAGGTCACCCTGGCCCCGACCCGGTACGCGGCCTGGAGGACGTCGACGTTGCGGCCCTGGTGGAACTCCTGGACGCCCAGGCTCAGGAACACGCTCCGCCGGTCTTCCGACGGGGCTTCCGGGTTCCCGATCCGCTCCACGAACTGCAGGAACGCCATCTGGACGCCGGTTTTGAGCGCCTTCCCGAACGCGCCGTCCAGCGGCCGCGCGTAGTCGGGGATGGTCCGCTGGATCTCGCGGACCACCTCTCCGGCCACGTCGGCCAGCACCGGCCGGAACACGGTCGACAGCTCTCTCGGCAGCAAAGCCCAGAGCTGGACGGCACGCCCGCTCGACCCATCGGGCCGAGCGGGCGTGAGAAGCGGGCCGTACGTCGCCTCGATCCCGCTGCGGGCATCCTGCGGTCGGGTCACCTCGTCACCTCGTTGTGAGTGGGAAACGCTGGTCAGTCCTCGGCGAGCAAGGCCTCCGCGCGCAGGGCGATCTCCATGTCGAGCCGGTCGTCGGCGTTGTTCAACCGGTCGCCGAAGAGATCGATGAGCTGGTGCATGCGGTATCGGACGGTCTGGGGGTGGACCTTGAGTTTTTTCGCGATCTCCGGGGCACTGCCCCGGGACTGCAGCCAGATCAGCAACGTCTCCCCGAGCCGCGCCCGCTGTTTGGGGGTGAGGTCGTTGAACGGGGCGAGGCTGCGGGTGCACAGCTCACGGACCAGGAACTCGTCGGCGAGCAGCCACAGGGTGGACAGGTGATCGCTGTACCGGGTGACCGGTTTGTCCGGCAGGACCCCGCGCTGGACCAGCCGCAGGGTGCGTCGGGCCCACAGCAGGGAGCGCGGTGCTTCGGTGAGCCGCACGGCCGGGCCGATCACCGCCCGCCAGCCGGGAAGCCGTTCGGCGAGGTCCTTCAGGTGCTTGTCGGGGTCGCCGGTGACCAGGCAGGGCTTGGGACCCTCGAAATCGACCAGTACGTCGGAGTCCAGGTCGGCGCTGTCGGGGTCCAGCGGGCCGAGCCGTCGTTCCAGCGCGACGACCGTGACCTCGGCAGGCATCGCCCATTGGGCGTTGGCGGCGTGGGACGCGATCGACTGCGGTGAGGACGGCGGATCGGAGAGCATCAGTTCGAGCAGCCTGCGCCGGCGTCTCGCCCTGGTGCCCGCTGCCCGCTCCTGTGCGGCGGTGTAGCCCTCGATGGACAGCGCGGAAATCTCGTCCACGTAGGCGAAGATCGCCTCCGCCGCGGTGCACAGGAGATCGGCGTCCGCTCCGATCGCCTGCCCGAATTCCGAGACGTGCCGCCAGGCGACGCGACCGCCGACGCGGTAGGCCGTCTGCAGGCAGTCGAGGCTGCGGCCCTCCTTGAACTCGACCTTTCCGAGGTTGCGGAACACCGCCGACCACTTGTCGAGCGACGTCGTCCCCTGTCCGATGGTATCGAGGCAGTGCAGGATCGCCTGCCGGATACCCTGCGTGATGATCTGTCCGAACGCGCCTTCCAGCGGCTGCGCGTACTCGGGGACGGCTCGTTGCACCTCCTGAAGGATGGCTCGCGCCAAGGGGTCGGCTCGCGGCCGGAACCGCTCGCCGAGATCCCTCGGCAGTGACGCCCACAGTCCATTCGCACCGGTGCTGCGCACAGGTCGGTTCTCCACTGGGGTTCTCGGTGCCGGCGTGAAGGCGCGCGGTCGCTGGACCGGACCCGGTGGCTGGCGGTGCGGGGTGGCGGGGTTACGCACGTCGGGGTCAGGCCGTGCGGTCCGCAGATCGTGCCGCGAGAACCCGGTATCCAAGTCGGTCATGTTTTTTATCCTTGCTGGCAACAAAATCAGCCTCTTCAACGGTGAAGCCGATCCAGATTTTGTGGCTCACGCAACATAAAATCCGGCCGAGAGGACTGTCAACGGCTGGCGGGGCCTTGATCGGCCACCTGGATGGACTACACCCGAACGGGTGGTCCGATCCGGCGGCGGGTGACACTTAGGCGGGCCTGAGATGAGGCCCGGGTGACAACTTTTCCGGGGCCTTTTCGAGCGCCTCCGCCGCCTCGCTGGCGCGGATGAGCACCTCGACGACCTCGTCCAGGCTCAACCGGGCGGGTGCGGTCTCGGCGAGGAAGCGTTCGAGCTCGCCGCCGAACCGGGCCGGATCGGCCACATGTGGAAAGTGTTTCGCATTTTCGAACACCGTCAAGCGGCTATCCGGCAGCAGTTCGCTGGTCTTCCGGCCGTGGCCGACCGGGATGAGCGGATCGTGCGCGCCCCAGACGACCAGCGTGGGCACCTCCCGGGCGAGGTAGAGCTTGTCGACGGCGCTCGCGCGCTGGCCGCGGAGGTCGATCAGGCTGCGCGCGATGAACAGGAACGCCCGCCGCCTGCCCGGATCGGCCAGCGACGAGAGGTGGCGTGTCAGCTCCCTGGTCTCGGGGGAGAGCTTCCCGCCGAGCCTGCGGCAGGCGGCGGCGATCCCGCGGGCGATCGCGACGGTGACCGGGTTGACGGCGGCCGACAGCGTCGCCTTGGCCCCCGGCAGCGCAGTCGCGCGCAGGACCGGGGTCACCTGCGGGCCGAGCCCGGCGCTGCCGACGAGCACCAGCCGGGCGCACATCTCGGGGAACTGGTACGCGAACTGCATCGCGATCCCGCCGCCGAGGGAGTGCCCGGCGATGGTCGCGTGGCGGTTGCCGGTGAGCGCGAGGACGTCACGGACCACGCTGGCCATCGCGCCGAGGCCGTAGTCGGCCCGTGGCGAGCCCGAATCACCGTGTCCCGGAAGGTCGGGGACGAGAACGCGGCGGTCGAACCCGGTCCGCTCGAAGTGGTCGAGCAACGGCACCCAGGTCTCACCGCTGCCGGAGATCCCGTGCAGCAGCACGAGCGGTTCACCTGCGATGTCCTTTGTGGACGGCAGGTATTCCCGCAAGCGGATTTCCTGCCCGTGCAGGGTCAGTGTGCGCGTTTGAAGGGCCATGTCCCGCCTTTCCGTTGTCAGGCGTCAAAATAACGGGTAGAACGGCTGGTGCGTCAGCGTGTCGCCGGACACGTCCGGTAATGACGACCCGGATGACAAGAATTCCGGCGCGCACCCCGAGCCGGATGCTAAAACCGTGACGGCGAGGCCGTTTCGCATCGACAATCTCCCACCGTCCCGGTATTCAGGAAAGCGTCGGTAAACACCCGTCACCACGGGGAGAAGAAACGATGGCCTGCCGGGCGGACTTCCACATCGATCAGCCGAGGGCGAACCGTGCCCGCCGGGGCCTGCGCTGGGTGCTCCCCACCGTGCGGCCACCGGAACGGCGGGTCCGGCGCGTCAGCTCCCTGGTTCCCCTTCGTCGGGGCGGAGGGCCCGCATAAGCCGCTGCGCGCGCAGCGCGAGTTGCATGCCCAGCCGGTCGTCCGCGTCCTTGAGACGGTCGCCGAACAGGTCTTCCAGCTGCCGAAGGCGGTTCCGCACGGTCTGTGGGTGCACTCCCAGCCGTTGCGCGATATCCGGTGCCCCACCGCGGGTTTCCAGCCATGCCAGCAGAGTTTCGCTGAGCCGCTCCTGTTGCTTCTCGCTCAGCGAGTTGAACGGGTCGAGGCTCTGCTTGGCGAGCTCGGCCCCGAGGAAGTCCTCGGCGAGCAGCCACAGCGTGGCGAGGTGATCCCGGCACCAGACGATCGGCCCGGGGGCGTCTTCGCTGGTCAGCAGTAGTGCGCGGCGAGCGGTGCGGAGGGCGGCGGGGGAGTCGGTGAGCGGTACGACCGGGGAGACCGCCGCGCGCCAGCCGTCCATCCCGTCCTTCAGCGGCGCGAGATCGGTGTCGGGATCGGCGGTGAGCAGATACGGCTCGGTGCTGTCGAGGTCGTGCAGCACGGTGTCGTCCAGGAGATGGGCGGGGAAGCCGGGGGCACCCGGGGTGCGCTGGAGCGCGACCATGGCCGCGGTCTCCGGAACCCGCCATCCGGCGCCTTTGGCCAGGCTCGCGATGCTGCACGCGGACCCTTCCGGGGCCTGCGAGATCAGTTCGAGCAGGCGGCGGCGCCGGAGCGGGATCGCGCCCGCCGCCTTGGCTTCCGCCTCCTGGTAGCCCTCGATCGTCGTGGCGCACAGTTCGTCGACGTAGACGAAGACCGACTCCGCCGCGAGCGCGATGACGTCGGGGCCGACGCGGAGTCCGCGCACGATGGGCCGCATCGCGCGCCAGGCCGCCCGTGCGCCGACCGTCGCGCTGTCGTGCAACGGTTCCAGGCCGCGGCCCTCCGCGAACTCGGTCCGTCCGCGCAGGCGGTAGAACTCGATCCAGCGGTCGTGGGGGACGTCCGGGTCGCCGATGCAGTCGACGTAGTGCTGCACCGCCCGCTCGCAGGAGACGACCAGGACCCGGCCGAAGACGCCGCGCAACGGCAGCGAATACGCGCTGACCGACCGCTGCACCTGCTTGATCATGGCCGCTGCGGCGTGACCGACATACGGACGCAGTTCTTCGCCGAGCGAACGCGGCAACGTCGCCAGCATGCCGAAACTGCGGTACTCGACCACGAAGACCACCCTTTGATTTTCTTCGAACCGGGGACGGGAACATGAATCCCTTTGCACAACCGCGTCGGATCGACGGACCGGGTGCCGGGAGTGTTTCTACTGGATCGGCCGACGGCGTGTACCACGAATGTGACGTTGAATTGGCGACGGAAAGTCGCGGCACGCCGCGCCGGTGACACGGATGGGCGTTTCGGCGTGGCGGCTTTTGACACGGATGTGGCGCCGGTTCTACGCTCCGTGCATTCGAGTGCGCCGGTGGCGCGCGGACGAAAGGGAATTGGTGCCCGTAATCGTCGGCCTACTTCACAGCGGGAGAACGCACACGTGAGCTGGCAGCCCGTTGGTTCGTTGTGGGCACGCCTGCCGAGGGAACTCGGTGACGCCGTCCGGCCGCGGATCCCGGCGATCGCCCGGTACTGCGTCGAAGGCGTGATGTCCGAAATCGCCGAATGCGCCGAGGTCTTCAGCGACAGCGACGCCCGTGCCGCGGCCGTCGAGCTGACCCGGCGCAGCATCGAACGCGCCATCGACCGGGTCGGCGTCCCCGAACTGCTGCAGAACGACCTGCTGGCGGACTTCCGCGCCCAGGGCAGGATCGCGTTCCATCAAGGACTCAGCCGCGAGGCCGCGCAGGCCGCGTTCAGGGTCTCGAGCCGGGTGCTGTGGCGTTCGATCGCCGCGGCGGGCCGTCAGCTCCAGCTTTCGGGCGACGTGCTCTACGGCGCGGCCGAATGCCTGTTCGGCGACGTCGTCGAGGTGACGATGGCGCTGACCGAGGGCTACAACGCCGCGCAGGCCGAGGCGACCGGGCCCGCGGAGCAGCGGGCCAGGTTGTTCCGGCTGCTGACCGGCGGCGCGGGATACACCCAGGCCGACGCCGGCGCGCTCGCCGTCGCGATCGGCTGGCGCATCCCGCAGCGGATCACCGCCGTCGTCTTCAGCGCGGCTCCCGGGGCGCCCGCGTTCCCTTCAGGACTGTTGCCCTCGGGGGTGCCCGCGGATCTCGTCTCCGACGCGCCCGGCGCGCTGGTGGCGTGTCCCGAAGCCGACCTCGACGGCCTGCGGGAACTGCCTTCCGGCTGGTCGGCGACGGTCGGTGTGTCCGTCCCGACGGCACAGGCCGCCGAGTCGTTCCGGATCGCGCGCCGCGCGTCCGAACTGGCCCAGCGGGGGATGATCACCACGGTCGGCCCGGTGCTGTGGTGCGAGGAGCACATCACCACGCTGTTGCTGCTCGCTGACGAGTTCCTGCTGGATCAGCTGGCTGTCGAGGCGCTGGAACCGTTGTCGGGACTGGCGCCGCGGCAGCACGACGAGCTGGCGGCGACCCTGCTCACGCAGGTGCAGACGCGGGGGAGCGCGCCCGAGATCGCCCGGCAGCTCGCCGTGCACCCGCAGACGGTCCGGGCCCGCCTGCGGCGGCTCACGGAGTTGTTCGGCGAACGGCTGGACGATCCGGATCAGCGGCTGCGGATCGAACTCGCGCTGCGCGCGGAACGACTGAGGCCCGCCGACGTCTGATTCCGTAGGCACTGACGGGCTCCCGCCACCGGGAACACCCAGCGGCGGTAGCCCCACCAGCGGAACGCCGAACCCGCCGCGGTGCCCAGCAGCATCCCGCTGACGAAGTCGGCGATCTCCTGTGCCAGGAAACTGACCTCGGGGACCTCGAAACGCAGGACGTAACGCGAGATCAGGGGCGGGCACAGGTTGATCGTCACGGCGATCGCGTTGACGGCGAAGAACAGCGCCGCTTCGTGCAGCCTGCGCCTGCCGCCGCGGGTGTGGAACGCCCAGCGGCGGGAAAGCAGGTACGCGAAGGCCGTCGCCACGACGGTCGCGATGGCCAGTGCCGTGACCGGTTTGGCTTGCAGGACGGTGAGTTTCAGCCCGTAGTTGGTCCCGAGGGTGAGGCCGAACGCGGCGAGGCCGACGGTGGCGAACCGGAGCAGCTCACGCCGCTTGCCGGTCCGCGCACCGCCGTGCGCCGCGTCGTCCACAAAGGACGCTGGGGCGGTTCTGAGCACCGCGGGCTCAGCAGTTCGACGTCGCCGGGGTGCCCGCGACCCGGTCCTTGAGGAAGGCGAGCACGTCGGCGTTGCCGGTGTAGACCGCCGTGATGTGATCGGTCTCGAAGGTCTTCCAGGTCGTCTTGACCCCGGCGGCGCAGTAGGCCTTGTGCAGCGCGTCGGCCTGGGCGAACTGCACGAGCTGGTCCTGTGTCGCGTGGTAAAGGAACACCGGGACCTTGGGGGGTGTGCCGCCGAGCTTGTTCTCGTTGAGCCGCTTCACCCATTCCGGCCGTACGTAACCGGCGCTGGTCGTGTAGTCGGCGATCCTCTGGTTCGCGTAGGTGGTGAGCAGCTCGAACGTGCACGCGCTCTTCTGCATCTCCGCCAGTTTCACGCGGCCGTTGTCGCTGAGGAAGGAGTCCAGCTTCAGCTCGGGGTACGCCTTGTCCAGGCCGAGGAGGGCGTAGGCGAAGACGCCGAAGCCCTGCTTCCCGTCGAGTTGCAGCGTGACCTGGACGAGGTCGGCGGGCACACCGCCCGCCGCGACGCCGACGAGGTTCAGCTCCGGGGCGTACGAGGGCTGCAGTTCGCCCGCCCAGGCGGCCGCCCCGCCACCCTGCGAGTACCCGCGGAAGAGCACCTTGGCATCGGTGGACAGCTTGGCTTCCGGCAGGCGTTGCGCGGCGCGGACCGCGTCGATCACCGCGGGGCCTTCCGAACGCCCGACCACGTACGTCGTCTTCGGGTCCTGGCGGTAGCCCTCGTAATCGGTCAGCGCGACGGCGTATCCGGCGTCGAGCGCGTCGTCGAGACCCGACTGCTCGTAGAACGCGCCGATGTCGACCATCTTCGACGGCGCGCAGTCGAACGCCGGACCCTGCGTACCGGCGGCGAACGAGACGATCGGCGCCTTCGCCGGGTCGGCGTTCTTCGGCACCAGCACCGTCCCGGTCACCGCGTCCGGCCGCCCGAGGGCGTCCGTCGACAGGTACATCACCTGCCACGCGTTGACGGAATCCTTACGCGGTCCGGCTTTCGAGACACGTGAGCGGATGATGTCACCCGGTTTGCCCGCCGGGAGCGGGGACGGCGGGGTGTAGAACGAGTCGTCGGACGCCGTGGGGGCGGCGGAATTCGCCGGGCTCCCGCTCAGCACGGTCAGCAGACCGGCGGACAGGACGATCGCCAGCACGGCGGCGAGTGTCCGGCGGGACGGGCGGGGGAACGAGATCGGCACGGCCGGGCCTCCAGAGTGCGGGACGGGTTCAGACGTTGCCGTAGACCTGGCGGCAGGTCGGGGATTCGGCGAAGGCGAGGTTCAGTTCCGGGTTGGCGCGCAGGTGCTTGATCGGGCCTTCCGGCTCGCTCAGCCCGCTCATCGTGGTGTCGGCTTCGGCGACCACCTTCTGCAGGCTCGCCTGGTCGGTGACCGTCGCGCCCTGCATCTTCGTGAGCGTGGCGGCCACCTTCGTCTTGGTCTCGCCGAGAGTGGTGGTGGCCTTGTCCACAGCGGACTGTCCATCCGGGACCGGCGGCACACCGGCGTTCCGGATCCCGCCCGCCATGTCGTCGAGGGCGGCGGAGAGCGAGTTCAGGAAGCCCACCATCGCGGTCTTCGTCACCTGCGGATTGGCGGGATCGAACGCGGGCGGCTGGGACAGCTTCGCCGAGCCCGTCGCGACTCCGGAGCACACCTTGTCCACCCAGGCGAGCGCGGCGGGGTCGGCGTGCCGCCCGGTGTCGGCGGGCTCGTCGGACCCGCAGGCGGTCAGCAGGACCGCCGCGGCGGTCGCTGAGACGGTGGCGAACGCGATTCGCGCTGCCGTGCGGCGCATTCTTTTCATGGTTTCCCCGTCGAATTCGGCGAAAAAGGGCCGGCCGTGGCACGAGGGGCGGGAATCCGCGGTGGTCGGCGGTGACCGGCTTGCTGAACCGCGAGGTTACTCACGAAGGATTCCGTCAGGCAAGCGAGGCGGGGCCGGGAAAAGGTGATTGGCATGCGCGAGATAGTTTCGCGCCGCGTGATTGTCACCCGCGTCAGCGGTTTCGAATCCGGTCTCAAGTGGCTCTGTACTGGGGAAACCCATGTGCCGCTACTAGGAACCGGGTGGGTGCACCGTGCCAGGGTGACAATTTACCGGCGGCGCGTCAACTTTTCCGGAGAAGCCCTTGATAGCGGTGCGGGGGCGTCGTTAGTTTACTGTTCGGTTGCGATCCGTCAGACATCGTCGCTACCCGGAGAATTCTCTCGGGCCGATATTTCAGTGCTCTGGGGAATTGTACGCCGTTTCGTATCATCGTTGATACCACGGAAGGACGATCGTGAGTCACCGTAGAGGAACAAAGAAGGCGGTCGCCGCCGCCGCTGCCGGTGCCGTGGGGCTTGCCACCGCGGTACTCGTGGTCGGGGCACAGTCCAGTGTCGCCGATCCCATCTCGCTGCCGCTCAACTACCACTGCAACCTGCCGCTCGTGGGGTCGCAGTCGTTGAAGGTGGTGATCAACACCGATCTTCCGCTGTCGGTCAAGACCGGTCAGCCGACCGGCACGTTCGACATCAAGGCCGTCTCCACGATCAACGCGGACACGGTCAGCGGGCTCAACCTGATCGGTGCGACCACGCTGGACGGCCAGGCCATCGCGGCGGCGAACGTCGCGGCGCCCGGGCTCAACCTGCCGGTCAAGGTGCCCAACGACATCGCCAAGCAGAACATCCCCACCTTGGGCGAGATGACGATCAACGCGGCGGGCAAGACCCCCTCGCTGACCTTCAACCAGCCCGGCGAGGCGAAGATCACCGTGGGTGACCTGCAGCTGAAGGTCACCCCGCGCAAGGCCGACGGTTCGGTCACCGGCATCACGCCGGACGGCACGATCGACGCGCCGTGCACGCAGGATCCGGGCCAGAACAACACCCTGGCGACGATCAAGATCGGTGACGGTGGCGGCACCACCACGCCCACCACCCCCACCACGCCGACCACACCCACGACCCCCACGACGCCGACCACGCCCACGACCCCGCCCACTACGACCACCACCCCCGGTGGCGGCGGGATCAAGTACGCGTTCGGCATCAAGGGTCAGACCGCGCTGAAGTCGCTCGGCAGCACCGCGCCGATCAACGGCGGCTTCGACGCGGACGTCGACCTGGCTTCGAAGACCTTCACCGGCGATCTGAAGCTCGACCCGTCGTCCACCCAGTTCAAGCTGTTCGGGTTCGTCGACGGTCGTTCGGAGATCAAGGTCGAGCAGGTCGGCAAGCAGACCGGTGAGCTCATCGGCACCGGTTTCAAGGCGAACATCAAGTTCAACGTGTTCCTGCCGAGCGTGCAGGTCTTCGGGATTCCCATCAGCAGTGACCCGAAGTGCGGCACGGTCAGCCCGTCCACCAGCGTGATGACCACCGGTCCGGACTTCGACCTGCTCAAGGGCGGGAAGCTGTCGGGTACCTACTCGCTGTCGGCGCTGCAGAACTGCGGTCAGTTGAACGACTTCATCAGTGCGTTCGCCAAGAGCGACGGCAACACGCTCGATCTGAACCTCACCAAGAAGTAGCCAGGCAAGCCGGTCCCCGTCGCGATCCGCGGCGGGGACCGGTGCCGTCTCAGGCCGTCCAGGAAGGCGACCATGCCCCTTCGCATCAATGTCCGGATGCTGCTCGCGGCGGGCCTCATCGTCCTGCTCACCGCCGGCTGCCTGCTCTTCGTCGCCGTCCGCAGCGCGGCGGCCGGCACCCCCGTGGACAAGAAACTGTCGTTCACCTGCCCGTTCCCGCTGATCGGGCTGCAGAAGCTCGACGTGAACATCAAGGCCGACTTCGAGGTCCCGACCGCTCCCGGCGGCACGCTCAGCACCTCAGGGCTGACGATCACCGTGAACGTGCCGGACAAGGCGACGCGCGGGCTCAACCTCGTCGGCGCCGCCACCATCGAAGGCACCGCGGCGGCGGGCGTCACGCTGGTCAACGGCGACGCGAACCCCTTCCCGGTGCGCATCCCGCTGAACGTCGCCAAGACCGACCTGCCGCCGTCCGGCACCTTCAGCACGGTGGCGACGGGCTCCGTGCCGACGGTGACGCTCGCGAAGCCGGGCAAGACGACCTTGACGGTCGGCGACTTCACCACCCGCCTGACCCCGAAGAAGGCCGACGGCTCGTTCACCGGGATCGGTTCGTTCACCTCGGACTGCACGCTCGACCCCGGCCAGGACCCCGTCCTGCTCTCCTTCGACCTCGGTGACAAGCCGGCGGGACGTCAGTACACGGTCGCCGGCAAGACCGGCGTCAAGGCGCTCGGTGCCACCGCGCCGCTGTCCGGCGGGTTCGACCTGAGCGCCACTTCGGCCACGGTCTTCACCGGCGGCCCGGCGTTCGACAAGGCACACGCCGACTTCCGGCTGTTCGGCTTCCTGCCGGGCGCGGCCGATCTGGAGTTCGTCGCGGACGGACCGCAGGGCGGCGACTTCGCCGGGACCGGTTTCGTCGCGCGGCCCCGGTTCACCACCGTCCTCCCGCTCGTCACGCTCATCGGCATGCCGGTCAGCAGCGGGCCGGGGTGCCGGACGTCGGCCCCGTCGACCGCGGAACTGCGCACCGGGGACGGCTTCACCATGGCGGGCGGCGGCGCCCTCATCGGCACCTACTCGCTGGCGCCGCTCACCGGCTGCGGCGCGTTCACCCAGTACTTGAGCTCGTTCGTCCAGGGCGACGGCAACACGTTCGATCTCGTGCTCACGCCGCGCAAGTCCTGACTTCCTGGCGGCCGTGTCGCGAAAGCCACTTTCGGGACATGAGACGTCGCGAAAGTGGCTTTCGCGACACCCCGGGAGGCTGGTGTGGCCTACTCACGACCACCTGTACCGACGCATCACCGGTCACGCCAAGCACTCCGATCAGCTCACTCGCCCACTCCAGTTGGTGATGCTCCCAATGTCGCATCTGAGACGCTCAGCGACTCAAATGCGACATTGGGAGCATCAACCATCCTTACGAGGCACGGGACCTCTGTTCTCACCACCATCGCACTAGTCGGGCCGGACGCGGGCCCGGTTCCCGGCGGCGGTAATCTGCCTGGCGACACCTCACGGGACACCTGTTCCACCACCAAGGAACCACTGGTGAATCCCTGGGAGTGCCAAGAATGACGATTTCCGCGCCGGAGGCAGCCGTCCGCACGGTGGAGCTGACCGTGTCGGGGATGACCTGCGCCGCCTGTTCGGCACGGGTCGAACGCACCCTGAACAAACTGGACGGTGTCCGCGCGTCGGTGAACTACGCGACCGAGCGCGCGACCGTTCAGGTGCCGGGCACGCTGGCCGACGAAGTGCTCATCGAGCGGGTCCGCAAATCCGGCTACACGGCCGAGATCCGCGGGGAAGAGGATCCGGACACCGGCTTCGCGCGGGTCCGTGATCTCCGCCGCCGTCTGGTCGTCGCCGCTCTGCTGGCGATCCCGCTGGGGAACCTCTCGATCACCCTCGCCCTGGTGCCGCGCCTGCGGTTCCCCGGCTGGGAGCTGCTGTGCCTCGTCTTGGCCGTTCCGGTGGTGTTCTGGTCCGCGCTGCCGTTCCACCGCGCCACGCTGCGGAATCTCCGGCATCGTTCGTCCAGTATGGACACTCTGGTGTCGCTGGGCGTGCTCTCGTCGTTCGCGTGGTCGGCTTGGTCCGCCTTCGCGGGCGGCGCCGAACCCGGGTACTGGATCGGCTTCGGCCCGACCGCGGCCGGAGCGGACGCGATCTACCTCGACGTCGCCGCCGGGGTGACCACCTTCCTGCTGGCGGGCCGGTACTTCGAAAGCCGGTCCCGGCGCGGCGCCGCCGGGCTCCTGGCGGCGCTGGACGCCTTGGCCGCCAAGGACGTCCGGGTGCTGCGGGACGGAACCGAGCGGATGGTCCCGATCGGGGAACTCGCCACCGGGGACCTGTTCGTGGTGAAGCCGGGGGAGTCGATCGCCGCCGACGGTGTCGTCGACAGTGGACTGTCCACTGTGGATGTCAGCGCGGTGACCGGCGAGCCGGTGCCCGCGGAGGTCGGCGCGGGCGACCGGGTCATCGGCGCTTCGGTGAACCGGGACGGCAGGCTGGTCGTCCGCGCGACCGCGGTCGGCGCGCACACCCAGCTGGCCCAGATGACGGCGCTGGCGGAGCGCGCGCAGGCCCGCAAGGCCGCCGTGCAACGCCTGGTCGACCGGATCTGTTCGGTGTTCGTCCCCGTCGTACTCGGCGTGGCCGTGCTGACGCTCGCGGTGTGGCTGTTCAGCGGCGCGCCCGCTCGCGACGGTTTCGAGGCGGCCGTCGCCGTCCTCATCATCGCTTGCCCGTGCGCGCTCGGGCTGGCCACGCCGACCGCGCTCATGGCGGGGGTCGGCAGGGGTGCCCAGCTGGGCATTCTCATCAAGGGGCCCGACGCGCTCGAGGCGAGCCGCACGGTCGACACCGTGGTGCTGGACAAGACCGGCACGGTGACCACCGGGAAGATGACGGTGACCGGATGCCGCCCCGCCTACGGATTCGTCGCCGCGGAGGTCCTGCGGTTCGCCGGGGCCGTCGAGGCCGGTTCCGAACACGCGATCGCGGCCGCCGTCGTGACCGCGGCCAGGGCCGAGCTGCCGGAACTGCCCGAGGTCGAGGACTTCGCCGCGCTGCCGGGACTCGGCGCGCGCGGCGTGGTCGACGGTCACGAGGTCCTCGTCGGCAACCTCCGCCTGCTGACCGGTCGGCAGGTCGCGGTCCCGGCCGACGTCGTCGACGCGTTGGCGGAGGCCGAGCACGAAGGCGCGACGGTGATCCTGGCCGCGATCGACGGCCGGGTCGCCGGGCATCTGGTGGTCCGGGACGTCGTGAAGCCGTCGGCGAGGGCCGCGGTCGACGCCCTGCACGCGCTCGGCCTGCGGACCGTGCTGCTGACCGGCGACAACGAAGCCGCCGCCCGCGTGGTCGCGGACGAGGTCGGCATCTCCGACGTGCGGGCCGGTGTGCTGCCCGCCGAGAAAGCCGAGGTCATCGATGAACTGCGGGCCGGGGGAGCACGGGTCGCGATGGTCGGCGACGGGATCAACGACGGCCCGGCGCTGGCCACCGCGGATCTCGGCATGGCGATGGCGCGGGGCAGTGACATCGCGATCCGGTCGGCCGACGTCGTGCTGGTCCGCGAAGACCTGCGCGTGGTCCCCGACGCCATCCGGCTCGCGGATCGGACCCTGCGCATCATCCGGGGGAACCTGGCCTGGGCGTTCGGCTACAACGTGGCCGCGATCCCGCTGGCCGCGCTGGGACTGCTGAACCCGCTGATCGCCGGGGCGGCGATGTCGCTGTCGTCCGTGCTGGTCGTCTCCAACAGCCTTCGTCTCAAGGATTTCGGCCGGGCGGACCGACGGGCTGCGTGACACTTCCGGGTGGTTTTGTACCATCGCCCCTGACAAGGGGGCCTTCGTGAAGCCGTTGAACACCGGCGAACCCACCGGCGTGGGGCGCTACCGGGTGTTCGCCGCGCTCGGAGAAGGCGGGATGGGCCGGGTGCTGCTCGGGATCTCCTCCGACGGGCGCCTGGTCGCGATCAAGCAGGTCCACCCCGGGTTCGCGCACGACCCCGGCTTTCGCGAGCGATTCCGCCGCGAGGTCGCGACGTCGCGGCTGGTGTCCGGCGCCTACACCGCTCCGGTGATGGACGCCGATCCACACGCGCCGACACCGTGGCTGGCCTCGGTGTTCGTGCCGGGACCGGCACTGTCCGAAGCGGTCGCCGCCGGCGGCCCGCTGCCGCCGATGGCGGTCCGGCACCTCGCCGCGGGACTCGCGCTGGCGCTCGGCGACATCCACCGCGCCGGGCTGATCCACCGGGACCTGAAACCGGGCAACGTCATCCTCGCCGGTGACGGTCCCCGGGTGATCGACTTCGGGATCGCCCGCGCCGTCGAGGGCGACTCGGAACTCACGCACACCGGCGCGGTGATCGGCTCGCCCGGATTCATGTCGCCGGAGCAGGCCGAGGGCAAACCGCTGACCCCGGCGAGCGACATGTTCTCGTTGGGCGCGCTCCTCGTGATGGCCGCGACCGGGACGAATCCCTTCACCGGAACGTCCACTCCGCACACCCTCTACAACGTCGTGCACGTCCAGCCCGACCTGCGGCATCTGGCGCCGGAGCTCCGTCAGATCGTCGAGCCGTGCCTGGCGAAGAACCCGGCGGACCGGCCTTCCCCGGCGTGGGTGCTGGAACGGCTGGGGCCGATCCCGCCGATGACCAGCCCGTGGCCGCCGGTGGTCTCACACCTCATCGAGACCCAGCAAGCCGAGGTCCGGCGGCTGCTGAACCCGCCTCCGCCGAAGCGATCCCGCCGCGGCCTGATCGCGGGACTCGCCGCGGCCGCCGTCGTACTGCTGGCCGGTGGCGTCATCACGGCTGTCTCGCTGTCGAAGGACGACCCGCCCCCGGCCGCCGCCGCGCCGAGTTCGCCGCAGCTCCCGGACGAACCGGTCGCCACCCCGGTCAACCAGGATCCGCTCGGACCGGACAACCTGCGGCGGGTCGACCTGTGCAAGGTGCTCAAAGGGCGCGACGTACCCGGGTTCGGCAAGCTGAGCGTGGAGATCGATCTCCAATTCGATTCGTGCACGTACACCTCGCCCGCGGGGAAGTGGCTGGAGCTGGAGGTCGGCGGCGACCTGATCCAAGGCGAAGCGGGTGGCGAGCTCGAAGGACTTCCGTTGCGGATCAAGGGCTCCGGTGACGCGTGCGCGGTCGCGGTCCCGGTCGCCGGGCTGCCGAACACCAAGCTGAGCGCCGACGTGAACTCGATGTCCACAAAGGACGAGGCATGCTCGGTGGTGAAGGCGGCCCTCACCGACGCGGTCAAACGGATCCGGGCCGGTGGCCAGGATCGCGAGCTTCCGGCGGGCACCCTCGCGCCACTGGACCCGTGCGCGCTGGTCGGCGCCGCGACCACGGACCGGCTGATCGGCCCGGTCGTCGAAACGATCCGCGAGCACCTGCACCAATGCCGGTACGACGCGGCGGGCAGTGTCCGGCTGAGTCTCGTGCGGGCGTACCCGCCGTCCCAGACGAAGGACTCGTACTACACGGGTTCCACCACCCTGGATCTCGGCGGTACCACGGTGTACCTGGCGAAGAAGGACGACGGCGTCGCCCGTTCCTCCTGTTCGCTGACCTGGCAGCATCGGTCCGTCAGCGAGCGCGACGGCGAGAACGTCGAGCTGACCGTCGGCACCAGCGGGACGAAGATGACCGCCGACGAGGCCTGCGAGAAGGCGAAGGGCTTCGCCGGTGCGCTGCTGCAAAAACTTCCGAAACCCTAGGGCTGATCAGTGAAACCGTTGAACCCCGGCGAACCCCGGCAGGTCGGCCCGTATCGGATCATCGCCGAAATCGGTGAAGGCGGCATGGGCCGGGTCGTGCTCGGCCTGGCCCCGGATGGCAGGCTCGTCGCGGTCAAACAGCTGCACGCCCAGTTCGCACACGATCCCCGGTTCCGCGAACGGTTCCGGCGCGAGGTCGCCACCTCGAGGCTGGTGTCCGGCGCGTACACCGCCGCGGTCATGGACGCCGACGCGGAGGCGGAAACGCCCTGGCTCGCCTCGGTCTTCGTCACCGGACCATCCCTGAAAGAGGCGGTGGACGCCGCCGGACCGCTGCCCGCCGCGTCGGTACGCCTGCTGGCGTCCGGGCTCGCCGCCGCGCTGACCGAAATCCACCGTGCCGGGCTGATCCACCGGGACCTCAAGCCCAGCAACGTCATCCTGACGAGTGACGGGCCCAGGGTGATCGACTTCGGCATCGCGCGGGTGGCGGAGGAGGCACAGGAGCTCACCGGAACCGGCGCGATCATCGGGTCGCCCGCGTTCATGTCGCCGGAACAGGCGGGCAGCGGGCAGGTCACCGGGGCGAGTGACGTGTTCTCCCTCGGCGCGATCCTGGTCATGGCGGCGACCGGCCGCGGCCCGTTCACCGGCCCGACCGCGCCGCAAACGCTGTATAACGTCGTGCACGTCGCCGCGGACTTCACCGACGTCCCGGACGAGATCCGGCGGCTCGCCGAACCGTGCCTGGCCAAGGATCCGGCCCGCCGCCCCACCCCGGAACAGATCCTGGACCACCTCGGACCCGTGCCGCCCGGCATGGCTCCCTGGCCGCCCGCCGTGCACGCCCGGATCCGGCAGCAGGACGCCGAAGTGCGCTCGGTGCTGGCCCTGCCGCTCCCGATCTGGCGGCCGCCGCCGAAGAAGATGGCGCCGCGCACGAAGAAGCTCCTGTTCGGCGCGCTCGCCGCGGTCGTCCTGCTCGTGGTCGCCGGGATCGTCGCGCTCGGTCTCTCCGTCGCCGAGTACGCGAAGCCCGAGGCGCCGGGTACGGCGTCGCTGGCGGTGAGCGAGGCGCTCAGCCTGGAACGCCTGCGCCTGGTGGATCCGTGCAAGGTGCTCGCCGGTCGGTTCGTGCAGGAGTCCGGGACCCTCAAGCCGGAAACGGGGCCGATCTACCCGGCCCGCTGCAAGTACACCGGTCTCCGAGACGCCTCTTTCGAGATCCGGATCGGTGACGGCGTGAGCAACGTCGAGCGGACGGACCGGACCGCCGAAGGGCTTCCGTTGCTGCGCAGCACGATCAGCGGCGGATGCGATTCGATCGTCCAGCTTCCGGCGGATCGGAAGCTCGGCGTCGTCGTCTCGCATCCGGGCAAGGACGGCGACCCCTGCAAGGCGGCCGACGACATGCTGACCGCCGCCCTCGCCCGGTTGCGCACGCACGAGGTCGACCGCGCCGGCGACCCGGCGAGCCTGCTCCCGCTCGACCCGTGCGCGGTCGTGGATCCGGCCGCGCTCACCAAGAACGTGCCCAACACGCAGCCCGCTCCGCGGACGTTGCGGATCTGCGAGTGGCAGGGCGGCGGGGACACGCTGACCGTCGAGCTGCAGCGAGGTGCGTACGCGCCCGAAGGTTCGCCGGTCGACCTCGGCAACGGTGTCACCGGCGACATCCGGGAGTTCGGCGGCTCGAACTGCGTCGTGACCTGGCAGCACCGTCCGCTGCCGGACCGCGAGGCCGAGCACGTCGCCGTCCGGCTGCTCGCCCGGGAGGGGAGCGGGAGCCCGTGTGACCGGACGAAGGAGATCGCGGCCTCGGTCGCTTCGCGGCTGCCGAAACCCTGAGCTGCCTGCGTTTTGATCGAGAGGGGAACCCCTTTGCGGGCCCGGAAACGGGTCCGCTAAGCTAGCTCCCGTACGAACAACTACACACGCGCGTTTAGCTCAGCGGGAGAGCGCTTCCCTGACACGGAAGAGGTCACTGGTTCAATCCCAGTATCGCGCACCAGGTTCGCTTCCCCGGTGAACCGGAGTTCGTACCACGGGCGATTAGCTCAGGGGGAGAGCGCTTCGTTCACACCGAAGAGGTCACTGGTTCGATCCCAGTATCGCCCACCGCAGTGAAGACCCCATCCGGTCAGGGTGGGGTCTTTTCGCGTCTCGTGAGTGGTAAGGACGGTTCTAACCGTCCTTACCACTCACGAGGCCGGCGACCAGGAACAGTCCACAAGCGACTCCCGCCGACACCTGAAGCCCAGTGGTGCAAGCCACCCGCGCGGCTTCGAGCAGTTCGCCGATCAACGGCGACGGAAGTCCCGAGACCGCGGCCTCGGCCTGAGCGGGTCCCGAAAGCGCGAGCTGCCGCGCCGGTTCGGGCACCCCGGCCGGAACCGCCAGGTGCGCCGCGTACACCGCCGCCGCGAGGGAGCCGAACAGCGTGGTCCCGAAACCCGCGCCCAGCTCGTAGCCCGTCTTCTCCACCGCCGCGGCGCCGCCCGCCTGGTCCGCGGAGGTCGCCGAAAGCAGGGTGTCGGTGCTCGACGTGAGCGCGAACGCCATCCCCAGCCCCATTCCCGTCAGGCCGGCGCCGAGCAGCACCGGTGACGTCAGCGCGGCCGAGCCCGCCGCCGGGACCAGCAACGACAACGCGGTGACGGCGAACCCGGCCGTGCGGACGCGGGCGTTGCCGAAGCGCCCCAGCAGCGAGGGGGTCACCACGCTGCCGACGGCGGACGCGCCCAGCACCAGGAGCAGCCGGGTCGCCGCAGCCGTCGGGGAGAGGCCGAGCACCACCTGCAGGTATTGGGCGAACAGCAGCCCGAGCCCGACCAGCGTGCTCATCACCAGCAGGACTCCACCCACCGCGGCGCGTACCCCCGGCAGGGTGAACAGGGCGAGGTCCAGCAGTGGCGGATCGGTCCGGCGCTGACGGCGCAGGAACAGTCCGATGAGGACACAGCCGGTGATCCCCGAAGCGACGGCCGTCGGCCAGGAGCCCGGATGCCCGACGGCGAACGCGATCCCGAGGACACCGCCCGCCGCGAGGGCGGCGCTGGTCGCGTCCCACGGCCGCTGCCCTGGCGGATTCCGGGGGAGCCACCTCAGGGCCAGCACCACCGCCGCCAGGATCACCGGCGGGTTCAGCAGGAACGTGGCGCGCCAGCCCCACGTCTCGACGAGCACCCCGCCGAGGACCGGCCCGAACACCGAGCCGGTACCGGCGATCCCGCTGCACACCGCGATCGCCGTGCGGCGGTGGCGCTGCTCCGGGAAGAGCTCCCGGAGCAGCGACATCGTCACCGGCATGATCATCGCGCCACCGCAGCCGAGGAGAGCGCGAAAAGCCAGCAGCGCCGGGACGTTCGGCGCGAACGCGCACCCGAGCGACGCGATCCCGAACACGACGTACCCGGTGACCAGCACGCGCCGCCGTCCGTACCGGTCGCCGAGGGTGCCGAACGGCAGCAGCAGCGGCGCGGCGGTCAGGGGGTAGATCGCCACGATCCACACCTGCGCCGCCGCGCCCGGCCGCAACTGCCGGACGAGGTCGGGCAACGCGACGTGCAGCACGGTCGCGTCGACCGCGACGAGGAAGAGCCCGGCGCCGAGCACCGCCAGCAGCGGCCAGGCGCGGTCGACCGCTCGCCCGGCCCGGGCCGTGGTCACAGGAGTCCCGCCAGATGCCTTGCCACGACATCGACGTGAGGCGGGTCCACCACCGACAGGTGATGCGCCTCGACCGGCACGATCTCCAGTTCCGGGCACAGCTCCGCCCAGCCTGCCGCGAGGTCCGTGCGGGAATACCGAGGTTCCATCGCCAGCCCGGCCGCGTACTGCTCGACAGCCCGGTAGAGCACGACCCGGCCGTCGTAGCGGCGGGGCGTGCCGCGTTCGGCCGCCAGCGTGTCCAAAAAGGACTGACGCTGGTGCCGGAGTACGCCCGGGCTGAGCAAACCGGCTTCGGCGACCCGCCGCATGGTCAGTTCGATCTGCTCTTCTTCGGGCAACGGCGCCAGTTCCTCGTGCCCGAGCCGGACTTCGCGGCCGTAGGTCCCCTCGACGTAACCGGTGAAGCGCAGGAATCGCCGGGCGGACGACGCCCGCGGGTCGAGGTCCGGTTCCGGGAGCGGGAGCATGGTGTCGATCAGCGCGACGAACTCGACCTCCTCGCCTTCCTCGGCGAGCCGGGCGGCGACGCCGTAGGCCAGCGCCCCGCCGAACGACCAGCCCGCCAGCCGGTACGGCCGGTCGCGACGGTGCGCCCGCACCAGCGGCAACAGGTGCTCGACGCGTTCCTCGATGCTGACACCGGGAACGCGTTCGAATCCGACGCACGGCACCGCGGTGGGCAGCCTGTCCAGCAGCGGCCGGTACACGGTGCACGTGCTGCCACCAGGGTGGAACAGCAGCAGCGGCGCGACGCCGGTGTCACCGGGAGCGAGGACGTGCACCGGTCCCTTCTCCTCCCTCGTGTCCAGGACGGCGCGGGCGACGTCCGCGATGGCCGCGAGGGAGTCGTGCCGCAGGAGTTCGGCGGCGTCGACAGGGGTCGCGAGTTCGGTGCTGAGCCCCTTGGCGAGCAGCTCGGCCAGCCGATCCGGCGTGCCGGTCTCGGTCAGCCGGACGTGCGTGCCGCCCGGGTCGGCTCCGGTGTGCTCCTGCCAGAGGCGCAGGACGAGCCGGTCCGCCGAGTCCCAAGCCCGGCCTCGGGCCGGAAGCGGCTCCTCGTCTTCGCGCGGCGCGAGATCGCGGCTGAGGTCGGCGAGAGTGGCACCCCGGAGCACGCTGACGGCGTCGGGTTCGGTGCCGAACTCCCGGCGGACTGCTTCCCGGATCCGGTTCGCCATCAGGGAATCCAGTCCGAGTTCCACCAGCGGGACGTCGGCGTCGATGCGATCGGGCCGCAGGCCCATGACCGCGGCGACGATCTCGGTCAGCCGATCACCACCTCCGCGATGAGCGGGTTCGGGTTCGGTCACCCGTGCGGCGAACGACGGCGTCTCCCCGGCGGTGGTGTACCAGTGCCGTTCGTGCCGCCACGGCATCGGCGGGACGTCGACCAGGCGGGCACCGTCGCCCGGGTCGGCGGGGGTGATCCGGGTCCCCGCGCAGTAGAGTTCGGCCGCGGCTGCGCCCAGCGCGCGGACCTCGTCCTGGCCCCGCCGCAGGGTCCCGGTGACGACGGCGTCGTGGATCCCCTCGCCTTCGAGGGTCCGCGCCACCGAACCCCGCAGGATCGGATGGGGCGACAGCTCGACGAAGACGCGGTGCCCGTCCGCGGCGGCGGCCGCCACGGCCTGCCGGAACCGCACCGGACGGCGCAGGTGCGTGGCCCAGTACCCGGCGTCGAAGTCCGGCAGGTCCCGCGGATCGGCCAGAACCGTGTCGTACCAAGGGACCGTCGGGCGACGGCCGCCCAGTTCGACGAGCGCTTCCCGGAGCGCGGGCAGGACGGGGTCGACCCGGACGGAGTGCCCGGCGACCTCGACCGGCAGCAGTCGCGCGGTCAGCCCGGCGGCCTCGAGTTCGGCGACGAGCAGGTCGAGGACGGTCGCGTCCCCGGCCACGGTCAGCTGGCCCGGCGCGGATTCGACGGCGAGTTCGATGTCCGGGTACAGCTCCAGTTCCGCCGGCGCCAGTTCGACCGCCGCCATCGCTCCACCCGGACCGATGGTGCCCAGGAGCCGGGCACGGGTCGCGACCAGGTGGACGGCCTCGTCAGGGGTGAGCACACCGCTCACCACGGCGGCGGCCGCGGAGCCCAGCGAGTGCCCGATCACGGCCGCGGGCCGGACCCCGAGCGCCTCCCACTGGGCGGCCAGCGCGACCTGGATCCCGAAGATCGCCGTCTGGGTTTCGGGAAGGGACAAGGGATTCCCGGTGGTGAGCAGGGCGCGCAGCGATCGGCCGGTGTGCTCGGTGAACAGGTCGTGGAGCTTGTCGACCTGCGCGGCGAAGGCGGGCTCGGCGGCCAGCAGCCCGCGTCCCATCCCCGGCCATTGGGAGCCGTGACCGGAGAACACGAACACCGGTCCGTCGGTGGTCCGGGTGCTGCCCGCGACCGCGCCGGCGGGCAGTGGATCGGCACCGGCGCCGACGGCACGCAGCAGAACCGCCAGCTCGGCGGTGTCCCCGGCGACGACGGCGGCGCGGTGCGGTCCGCCGTTGTCGCGCCGGAACAGCGTGTGGGTGACGTCGGCCAGGGAAGGCGACGGCGTGGCCGAGGACTCCAGCCAGTTCGCCAGCTGCGTCGCGCGTTCGGTGAGGCGGTCGCGGGTGCGGGCGGAGAGCAGCCCGATCCGGACGTCCGCGCGTTCCTGGGCGGGCTCCAGCGCCGCGGCCTGTTCGAGGACGACGTGCGCGTTGGTCCCGCCGAACCCGAACGCGGACACCCCCGCCGTGGCGCGGCCGGAACGGCGTGGCCACGGCGTCGGTTCGGTCACCACCTTCAGGCGCAGGTCGTCGAACGGGATGTGCGGGTTGGGTGCGGCGAAGTGCAGCTGGGGCGGCAGTTCGTCGTGGGTCATCGCGAGGACGACCTTGATCAGCCCGGCGATCCCCGCGGCCGCCTCCGCGTGCGCGATGTTCGTCTTCACCGAGCCGATCAGCAGCGGGGCGTCGGCGGGCCGGTCCTTGCCGAGAACGGCACCGAGCGAGCGGGCCTCGATCGGGTCACCGAGCAAAGTGCCGGTGCCGTGCGCCTCGACGTAGTCCACAGTGGATGGATCGAGCCGGGCGCCGTGGTACGCCGTGCGCAGCATGTCCTGCTGGGCGATCGGGTTCGGCGCCGCCAGTCCTTGCGACCGGCCGTCGGAGTTGACCGCGGTGGAGCGGATCACCGCCAGCACCCGGTCGCCGTCGTATTCGGCGTCTGCCAGCCGTTTGAGCACGACGACGCCGCAGCCTTCGGCGCGCGCGATGCCGTCGGCGTCCGCGGCGAACGTCTTGCAGCGGCCGTCGTCCGCGAGGAGACCGGCCGCGGCGAACGCGGCCGTCGGTCCGGGCAGGAGCATGAGGTTCACCCCGCCCGCCAAGGCGAGATCCGCCTCGCCGTCGCGCAGCGCGCGCACCGCGTGGTGCACCGCGACCAGCGAAGACGAGCATGCGGTGTCCACCGCCATGCTCGGCCCGCGCAGGTCGTAGACGTAGGAGAGCCGGTTGGCCGAGATGCTCCCGGCGGCGCCGGTGGCCGTCCACAGGTCCACTCCGCCGCCCGCCATCGTGAGGTGGCCGTAGTCGTGGGTGGAGATCCCGGTGAACACGCCGGTCCGGCTGCCGCGCAAGGAGGCCGGGGCGATCCCGGCGTGTTCGAGCGCGGCCCAGGTGACTTCCAGGAGCATCCGCTGCTGCGGGTCCATTGTGGACGCCTCGCGCGGGGTGATGCCGAAGTGGTCGGCGTCGAAACCGGCGACGTCGTCGAGGAAACCGCCGACGACCGGTGCCGCGTCGGCGCTCCACCGGCCCGGCGGCGCGGTCCGGACGGCGTCCCGCCCGCTGCGCAGGAGCTCCCAGAACTCGTCGAGTCCGTTCGCTCCCGGCCAGCGGCAGCCCAGGCCGACGACGGCGATCGGGTCGGTCCGCCGGCGGTCCGTTCCCGTCGGCTCCGGTTCCGGTTCGGCGCCGCCGGTGAGGGATCGGGCGAGGTGGTCGATGGTCGGGCTCTCCCACAGCAGGGTGGCCGGGAGCGGGGTGCCGAGCAGGTCTTCGAGCTCCGCCGCGATGCCGACGGCCTGACGGGAGGACAGGCCGTAGTCGCTGAGCGGGCGGTCGGCTTCGAGCCGGGCCGGGTCGACGCCGGTGTGCTCGGCGACGGTGCCGAGCAGCCAGCGGCGCAGGGCGGGGGTGTCGAGCGTCGGGTTTCTCATCGCACCAGGGCCTTTCCGTAGTCGCCGGCGAGGTAGCGGTCGCGGCACGCGCTGCGCGCGATCTTGCCGCTGGAGGTGCGCGGGACCAGGCCCGCCGGGACGAGCACGACGTCGCGCAGCGAAAGGCCGTGCGCGTCGGAAACGAGCCGCCGGATCGACGCGGCGAGGGCCCGCTCGTCGTCCGTGGTCAGCGCGGTGTGGCCGCGGTGTTCGGCGACGACGACCGCGGCTTCGGTGTCGGTGCCTTCGACGGCGAACGAGGCGACGCTGCCCGGGCGGATGTCGCGGTCGGCCGAGGCCGCCGTCGCTTCGACGTCCTGCGGGTAGTGGTTGCGGCCGTCGACGATCAGCAAGTCCTTGATACGGCCCGCGATGTAGACCTCGCCGTCGTACCGGACGCCGAGGTCCCCGGTGCGCAGCCAGGGCCCCTCCGGGAGCCCACCGAGTTCGCCGGTCAGCCGGGCGCCGAAGGTCTCGGTGCTTTCCAAGGGCTTCTGCCAGTACCCGGTGCCGACGTTGGGACCGTGGACCCAGATCTCGCCGACCGAACCGTCTTCGAGCGCGACGCCGGTTTCCGGGTCGACCAGCGCGACGTGCTGGCCCACCGGGACACCGCAGGCGACCAGCCGGAGACCGTCGCCGGACTGCCGTGCCGTGCCCGTCCCGAGGTCGGCGCGGTCGAACGTGGTGACGCGCGGGGGAGTTCCGGGGCCGGTGGTGACGAAGACGGTCGCCTCGGCGAGACCGTAGGAGGGCCGGGTCTTGTCCGGCGTGTACCCGGAATCGGCGAAGGCGGCGTGGAACCGGTCGAGTACGTCGGGGTTGATCGGCTCCGCGCCGTTGACGATCGCGGCGACGCGGTCGAGGCGCAGCTTGGCGCGGTCCTCCTCGCGCACCCGGCTCGCGGAGTAGTGGAACGCGAAGTTCGGCGCCGCGCTCCAGCTGCCGTTGTGGTCGCCCAGCAGTTCCAGCCAGCGCACCGGTCGTTCGATGAAGGCCAGCGGATCCATCAGCACCGACCGCATGCCCATCGCCAGCGGGGTGATCAGGCCGAGCACGAGACCCATGTCGTGGAACAGCGGCAGCCAGGACACGGTGGTCCCCGTCGGTTCGATGCCGAGCCCGTGCACTGCCTGGCGCACGTTGGCCAGCACGTTCGCGTGGGTCAGCACCACGCCCGCCGGGCTGCGGGTGGAGCCGGAGGTGTACTGCAGGTACGCCACGTCGTCCGGTGTCGCGTCCGGGGCGGGCCACGCGCGGACCGGGCCTTCGGCGGGGCGGTCGGCCGCGATGACGGCGACCTCGTCACCGCCGGGGAGACCGGCGAGGAACTCGCGGACCGCGTCCTCGGCCGCGACGGTGGTGACGACCGCGGTGGGGGAGCAGTCGGTCAGCACCGCGGCGAGGCGCCCGGCGTGCCCGGGCAGTCCGGGGTCGAACAGCGGCACCGCGATCGCGCCCGCGGTGATCGCGCCGAGGAAGGCGACGACGTACTCGGCGCTCTGCGGGCACAGCACGGCCACCCGGTCGCCGGGCCGGACGGGCAGCGCGCCCGCGACGGCGTCGACGCGCTCCTGGAGCTGCCGCCAGGTCAGGGTCTTCCGCCGCCCGGCGCGATCGGTCGCGAAGTCGGCGAAGGTCAGCGCGGGCCGGTCGCCGTCGACGTCCGCCCAATGCCGGAGGCAGGCGGGGAGGGTGGTGCCGGCCGTGGCGGGCAGGTTTTCGGGGGCCAGGGACATGGCGTCTCCTCGGGGTTCGGCGGGGGTTTTGCGAGGGTTCAGCGGCCGAGCGGTCCGGCGGCGTGCTGCCAGGCGGCGACGGCGAGGGCGTCGAGATCGAGGCCGGTGGTCCCGGCGTCACGAAGCACGACCAGTACGTCGTCGGCGGCGATGGCGACGGTGCGCAGGCGCAGTCCGGGCAGCTCGGGGGGCTGGCCGGGGAGCGTGAGGAGTTGTTGGTAGGAAAGGGTTTTCGCGCCCGTGACGGCGGGCGCGGGCTGGACGGTGACGGTCGACACCGCGGTACCGGCCGCGTCGTCGACCGTCACCTGTGAGCACCGCGCGGCCTGCGCGGCCCAGGCCGTCAGGTCGGGCGGGTTCGTCGTGCGTGCGACGAGCTCGGACACCTGACCGCCGGGCACCGCGGACTGGAAGCCCTGGCCGGTGGCGCCGGTGCCGATCAGCCTGCCGTGGACGACGTCCTCACAGCCGCCGACGTCGATCCGGCTCTCCTCTCGGTCCGGCGTGGACAGTGCCGCGGCCAGGTCGAAGCCGTCGCGCGCGGACGCGTGCGGGACGGTCTCCGGCGGCAGCAGGGCGGCGGGCGGAACGGCGGGAGAGGGCGAAACGACGGGAGAGGGCGGCGCGGCGGCCGCCTGAATCGATTCTCCGGGTACGCCGGAAATAGTGGCCAACGCGGCGGCGGTGACGACGAGCGCGCGAATTCGGGCAGTCATGAATAGCCCTTTCGGAAGGGTCCTGATGGGGTCGTGGTCCCTTCGGTGGGACACGGCGCCGGGGTTGCGTCAGTGGACGCCGAACCCGGGCGGCACGACGAAGGCTACGACGGGAAATCGAATACCGGAAGGTATCAAGAGAACGTAAATGTCCTTCGTGTACTAGGTGTGACCTGCGGCTTCCGAGGTTTTCGCAGGTGTGCGAGCCAGTCTGGTACCCCCGTGCCACTGTCGCTCACTGTCCGTGAGCGACGGGTCACCCTGATGGGGGAGGCGGGGGCATTTCTTGTTTCCCTGGCATTCACATTGTCCTCCCGGATTTTGGGCAGGACAATTGCCTGGAGGGGGTTCTTCCGCTTAACGTGTCGGCACTCCGGATTTCTTTTGCGGGTAATCGCCGTCACATTTTCGGATTCGATCGAACGACCGGGACAAAGGATTACGTATGCGCAATACTTCGAGGCGGCTGCGCGCCGTCGCGCTGCTGACGGCCGTGACGTGCTTGCTGCCCGGCGCCGCCCTCACCCCGGCGAGGGCCGAGAGCGGTGTCCCGGACGCCCGCGCCGACGACGGCTCGCACGTCGTCGCCCAGACCACTGTGGACGGTGATCCGCGGATGCTGGACCTCACCGTGCGCTCGGTCGGCGTCGGGAGCTACGCGATGGTCCGGCTGATCCTGCCGTCGCGATGGGACGCCGAACCGGAGAAGAAGTGGCCGGCGGTGTACCTGCTCGCCGGGGAGACACGGCTGCAGGACTATCGCGGCTGGACCGCCAACACCGACATCCGGAAGCTCGCCGACGACTCCGGCGCCCTGGTGGTGATGCCGGGTTCCGGTTCCGCGGGGTTCTTTTCCGACTGGTGGAATCACGGCAAGGACGTCGTGCTCAATCAGTGGGAGACGTTCACCGCGGTCGAGATCCCGCAGCTGATCGACCGCGCGTATCGCGGGGACGGGCGGCGGGTGGCGGCCGGGCTCTCGCTCGGCGGCTACGGCGCGGTGGAACTCGCCGCCCGGCGGCCGGGGGTGTTCCGGTTCGCCGGGTCGTTCAGCGGCAATCTCAACCCCACCGGTCCGTACGGCGAGCTGCTGACCAGCGCGATCGTCGCCTCGGCCCGGCAGGACCCCGAAGCGCTCTGGGGTGACCGGCGTCGCGAGGCGTCCCGCTGGGACGCGCACGATCCGCTGGTGAACGCCGACCGCCTGCGCGGCACCGAGCTGTACCTGTCGACGGGCAACGGCCTGCCGGGACCGTACGACGGCAAGCTCCCGATCGACGTGCTCCCGGGCGCGATGCTGCTCGAGTTCCTGTGCTCCGGCCAGACCACCGCGATGGCGGACCGGCTGAACCGGCTCGGTGTCCCGGTCATGACCGACTTCTACGGGCCGGGCACGCACCATTGGGCGTACTGGCAGGACCAGCTGCACAAGACCTGGCCTCGGATGCTGCGCGCGCTCGCCGCGCCGGTAAAGGCGGGGGAGGCGTCGTGACCCGTCCGTCCTTTGTGGTCACCGGGGCTTCGAGCGGGATCGGCCGCGCCTGCGTGACCGAACTCGTCCGGCGGGGCGCCCACGTCTGGGCCAGTGTGCGCACCGACGCGGACGAAACGGAACTCGCCCGCACCCACGGCGAAGCGGTCACCGTGCTGCGGATGGACCTCCGGGACGCGGCGTCGATCACGGCGTGCGGAGAGAAGGTCGCGGCCGCGGGACCGCTGCGGGGGCTGGTGAACAATGCCGGGATGGCCCGGCCCGGACCGCTGGAACACGTCCCGCTTGAGGATTTCCGGCAGCAGCTGGAGGTCAACGTCACCGGGCAGCTCGCCGTCACGCAGGCGATGTTGCCCGCGCTGCGCGCCGCGTCCGCCGCCAGGGTGGTGACGGTCGGGTCGATGGGCGGGCGGATCGCCGGACCGATGGTCGGCCCCTATCACACGTCGAAGTTCGCCTTGGTCGGCTTGACCGACAGCCTCCGCGCCGAACTGGCCCCGTCCGGGATCGAGGTCGTCCTCGTCGAGCCCGGCGCTGTCGCCACCTCGATCTGGCCCCGTGCCCGCGCCGCCGCGGAGGAGGTGCGCGCGGCTTTGCCGGAAGCCGCGCGGGAAAGGTATGCGGCACAACTGGACGAAGCCGAACGGAGCGCGGAACGGTCCGCGCGCGCCGGGGTGCCGCCCGAGCGCGCGGCACGGGTCGTGGTCCACGCGCTGACCGCTCGCCGTCCCGCGCCGCGGTACCTGGTCGGCCGGGACGCGCATATCGCGGCGGCGCTGGCGAATCTGCCCTTCCGCCTCCGGTACCGGTTGACGGCGGCGAAACGGTGACCCGGCTGGTCGTGATCGTCGCTCCCGGTTCGCGGGGCGACGTCCAGCCGTGCATCGCCCTGGGGCGTGGTCTCGAGGGCGATCGGGTGCGAGTGCTGGCGGCGGAACGGTTCCGGGAGCTGGTGACCGGATACGGGCTGGAGTTCGCGCCGCTTTCGGCCGATCCCAGTGAAGTCCTCGGCTCGGACGGCGGGCGTGAATGGACCGAGGGCGGGCGCAATCCCGCGACGTTCCTGCGCGGACTGCGAGGCGCGCTGGCACCGGTGCTGGAACGCTTACTCGCCGATGTCCACGAAGGAGCGTCCGGCGCGGACCTCGTCCTCGCCCCGACGCTGGGGTTCCTCGGCGCGCATCTGGGTGCCTCGCTCGGCGTCCCCGACGTCGAACTGCACTACCAGCCCAGCGTGCCGACCCGGAAGTTCGCGCATCCGCTGCTGCCGTGGGCGGGCAGGCTCGGGCCTTGCGGGCGGCAGTTGAGCTTCCGCGCCGTCGATACCGTCGCCTGGCAGGTGTTGCGGCCCGAGGTGGACCTTTGGCGCGGCCGGTCGCTCGGGCTGCCCCCGGCGGGCCGGCGCGGACCCCGGAGGAAGGAAACCCCGGTGCTGTGCGGGTTTTCCGACGCCGTGGTGCCCCGGCCGAAGGATTGGCCCGCCAGGGTCCACGTCACCGGGTACTGGTTCCTCGACACCCCCGCCGGATGGCGGCCGGACCCGCGCCTGCGTGACTTCCTCGCTTCGGGGCCGCCTCCGGTCTACGTCGGCTTCGGCAGCATGCGGCCTGCGGAGGCGGAGCGGACGTTCGCCGCCGTCCGCACGGCGCTGCGCCGGGTGGGGCTGCGGGGGCTTCTCGGTACCGATGCCGGGTCCGACGACGATGATCTGCTGACGGTGCAGGACGTCCCGCACGCGTGGCTCTTCCCGCGGACCGCCGCCGTGGTGCATCACGGCGGCTCGGGCACGACCGCCGCGGCGCTGCGGGCGGGCGTCCCGGCGCTGGTCTGCCCGGTCTTCTCCGACCAGCCCTACTGGGGTGACCGGGTGTCGCAGCTCGGCGCCGGACCGCGGCCGCTGCCATTACGGGAGCTCACCGCGGACGCCTTGACCACGCGTCTGCTGGAGCTGTCCGGCAATCTGCTGTTCCGTCGCGGGGCGCAGTACGTCGGCGCTCGGCTGCGTGCGGAGGACGGGGTGGCGCGGGCTCGTGAGGTGCTGCGGGAAGTGCGTCAGCGGAGCTCATCGAGATAAGCGATGAGCCGGCCGAAGCAGGACTGCCAGCCGTCGACGTGTTCGTCGCGTTCCACCACTGTCTCGAAGATCGCCTGGTGGAACATCATCTCGGTTTTGCCGCCGCGTTCGGCGAGGAGGATCGTGACCAGGGTGTCGTGACCCCGCGCGCCCGCCGGTTCCTCCCAGGCGAAGCTGAAGACGAGCCGCTCCGGCGGCACGATCTCGTGATAGACGCCCGAGGCCCACAGTTCGGTCTCGCCGTCGCTGACACAGATCCGCCACCGGCCGCCCTCGGTGAGGTTGACCGTGCAGGACTCGGCGGTGAACCCGGCAGGGCCCCACCAGTGGGCGAGATGATCCGGATCGGTCCACACCCGGAAGGCGAGCTCGCGGGGCGCGTCGAGAAGGCGGGTGATCGTCAGGTCGGCCATCGTTCTCTCTCGGGTTATTCAACCGTTGGGTTGATCAACGTGTTGGTTGAACTTTAGTGCGACGGGTGATGGTGTCAAGCCGCGAGGGCTCGCCACGGTCGCCCCATCACTCGTACGGTCGGCAGAATGAATCTGCGCTCAGCACTCTGGCTGCCGATCTTCGACGAACTGGCCGACCCGGTGATCGTCGCGCGCCTCGCCGCCGAGGCCGAAGAAGCGGGCTGGCACGGCCTGTTCGTCTGGGACCACATCCGCTGGCGGGAGCCGGTGCGCGCGGTCGCCGACCCGTGGATCACGCTCGCTGCCGTCGCGTCCGCCACCGAGAACCTCGTCTTCGGGCCGATGGTCACGCCGCTCGCCCGCCGTCGCCCGGTCAAGCTCGCCCGCGAGACGGCCACTTTGGACCGGTTGAGCGGCGGGAGGCTGATCCTCGGCGCGGGCCTCGGCAGCGACCGGTTCGGCGGGGAGTTCTCGAAGACCGGTGACGAAATGGACGATCGCGCACGCGGCGAGATGCTGGACGAGTCGCTCGAGATCCTCACCGCGGCCTGGTCCGGGGAACCCGTGCGGCATCACGGAAAGCACTACACGGTCGACGACATCACGTTCCTGCCGCGACCCGAGCGGCCGGTCCCCGTGTGGCTGGCGGGTTTTCCCGGCAAGGTGAAGCCGATGCGCCGGGCTGCGCGGTACGACGGGTTCTTCCCGGTGAACCTGCCGGACGCGGACGAGTTCGCCGAGGCGGTCGAAACGATCACGGCGTTGCGTGAGGACGACAAGGCGCCTTACGACTTCGCGATCGGCGTCCCGGCGGGCACGGATCTCGCGCCCTACGTGAAAGCGGGCGCGACCTGGTGGATGGCCGAGTTCCCGTGGGACGACCTGTCCGTCGACGCGGTACGCGGCGTGCTGCGGGACGGCCCGGCCTAGGCGTACGGCTTCGGGTCAGGCCCGCTTGCGGTTCGCGATCTCGTCGAAGAGCCGCCGCACCTGGGCGGGGTCCGCGTCCCGGGCGAGGGCGACGTAGTGGTCCATGACGGCCGGCTGGCTGAAGGGGCCTTTCCCCGCATGTGACGAGGTGAAGGGCGCCTTCCTGGCATGTCATGCGGGGAAAGCGTCCTTCAGCCCCGCCTTTAACATCTCTTTACCAAGTGGCATACTGAACCGACGAGGGGAGTACTTCCCAAGAGCCTGCCCGGTCAGTACGGACACTCCACTGGTGTCCCCGGGAGGCCGCCCTACCGGGCGAAGGAGACCTCGAACTTCGAGTTCGAGGAGGCTCCATGCCCGAGTCCGTGGTAACCGTGGGATCGCCGGGGTTGTGGGCGATCAGCATCGCCGTCCTGCTGGCACTGCTCGTCGCCGACTTCGCCGTCACCCGCCGTCCGCACGAGGTGTCGATGCGGGAGGCCGCCGGCTGGTCGGCCTTCTACCTCGCGCTCCCGGTGGTGTTCGGGTTCTGGTTGTGGCTGGAATTCGGCGGCGACCAGGCGATCGAGTTCATGACCGGCTTCGTGGTCGAGAAGTCCCTGTCGGTCGACAACCTGTTCGTCTTCATGCTGCTGCTCGCCGCCTTCGCGGTCCCGCCGATGGTCCAGCAACGTGTGCTGCTGTACGGCATCGTGGGCGCGCTGGTGCTCCGCGGCGTGTTCATCGCGGCGGGGGCCGCGATGCTGTCGGCGGGCACGTGGGCGTTCCTCGTCTTCGGCCTGATCCTGTTCGCGTCGGCGATCAAGATCCTGCGTGAAGCCCTCTCGAAGGGCGAGAGCGAGATGGACCTCTCGCAGTTGCGGTCGGTCCGGTTGCTGCGCAGGCTGATGCCGGTCACCGACGACTACCGCGGCACCCGGCTGACCGTGCGCGAACACGGGCGCCGCGCGCTCACCCCGCTGGCGGTCGTGGTCGTCGCGGTCTTCGCCACGGACGTGGTGTTCGCGGTCGATTCGGTGCCCGCCGTCTACGGCATCACCGAGGATCCGTACCTCGTGTTCGCCACCAACGCCTTCGCCCTGCTGGGCCTGCGCGCGCTCTACTTCGTGCTGCATTCGGCACTGGCGAAGCTGGTCCACCTGAACCACGGCCTCGCGATCATCCTCGCCTTCATCGGCGTCAAGCTGGTCCTGCACTGGGCACACGGGATCTGGCCCGCCGTGCCGCAGGTCCCGACGCCGGTCTCGCTCGGGGTGATCATCGCCGTCCTCGTCACGGTTTCGTTCACCAGTCTGTACTCGCGCCGCCGCGAGACCGCCCGGACGGCGAAGGAGTGAGCGATGATCACCGGACTCGTCGTCGGCTTCCTGATCGACCTGGTGGTCGCCGCGCTCTTCCTCGCCGCGCTGGTCCTGGTCTGCGCGGCGATGCGGCCGCCCCGTCCGCCACGCGGCCCCTGACCGTGTCGGATGCTGGCGTGTCGGGAGTGCGCACCGGCGGCGGGTCCGGTACGGCCGGTACGCTGCCCCGTGGTTGAGAAGACAGCCGTCTTCTGTTCGCACGCCGGAAATCCGGTGAGGAAAGGTGGCTGTCCGTGTCCAACGCCGTGCGTCACGGCGAGCAGTCCCCACCTCGTAGACCTTCGCCGCAGCTGGACCGTTTGCACGTCCTGCTCGTCGAGGACGACGACGGCGACGCGCTCCTGGTCGAAGAGATGCTCGCGGACGCGGCCGAGAGTCTCGAACGGGTCGTGCTCGACAGGGCGACCACGCTCGAGCAGGTCCTCGCGCGGCCGATCACGGCCGACTGCGTGCTCCTGGATCTCCAGTTGCCGGACGCGACCGGGCTCACCGGCCTGACCCGGCTGCGTCAGCACGCGCCGTCGACGGCCGTGATCGTGCTGACCGGCCGCGAGGACGAGGCGCTCGGCGTGTCCGCGCTGGGGGCCGGCGCGCAGGATTACCTGGTCAAGCAGCACGTCGACGGGCAACTGCTGGCGCGGACCCTGCGCTACTCGTGGGAACGCAGCCGTGCCGAACGCATCGAGCAGCAACTGCTGCAGCATCAGCTCCTCGCCAGGGAGAACGCGCGCCTCGAACGCGGCCTGCTGCCGACGCCGCTGGTGACCGATCCCCGGCTCGGTCTCGCGGTGCGGTACCGGCCCGGCCGGAACGGGGCACTGCTGGGCGGCGACTTCTACGACGCCGTCGAACTCCCCGACGGCACCCTGCAACTGGTCATCGGGGACGTGTGCGGGCACGGTCCGGACGAGGCTGCGCTCGGCGTCGCGTTGCGGATCGCGTGGCGTTCGGTCGTGCTCGCCGGGCTGCCCATGGCGGAAACGCTGGCGATGGTGGAAAAGATGCTGCAGCACGAGGCGCTGGGACCGCTGTTCGCCACCGTCTGCATGATCACGGTCGCCCCGGACCGCCGGTCCCTGCGCATGACGCTGGCCGGGCATCCGCAACCGCTGCTGGTCGACGATTCGGGCGGCAGGCTGCTGTCCAGGGAAGCGCTCGGCCCGCCGCTGGGCGTCGCGCCGGGCATCGGATGGCGGGAGCTGACGGTGCCGATGGGGCCGCGATGGTCACTGCTGCTCTACACCGACGGCCTGTTCGAAGGACGCGTCGAGGGCAGCGGGGAACGGGTCGGGCTCGAACGGATGGCCGAGGCCGCGCTGAGCAGCCTCGACGCCGCGGGCGGTTCGGACCGGGCGCTGGACCACCTGATCAGCGAGATGGACGTCCTGCACGGAGGACCTCTGGACGACGACGTCGCGCTGGCCTTGCTCACGTTCGACGCCGAGGAGTCCCGATGAAGCGCGATTCGCCCGACGGCGTCTGGTCGATCAGGCGCTGGGCGGTGCTGTCCGGGGTGCTCGCTTCGCTGCTGATCGGCGCCGCGATCGTGGCGGGGTCGATGGCGCTGGTCAACCTCACCGATTCGCGTTCCCGGCTGCTGGACGTGACCGGTCCGCAGGTCCTGCAGTCCACCGCCCTGTCGACGGCGATGCTGAACCAGGAGACCGGTGTCCGCGGCTATATCCTGGCCGGGCGCGCCGAGTTCCTCGAGCCCTACCGTGACGGACTCAAGGCGCAGGACACCGCGGTCGCCGAACTGCGGCGGCTCGGCGCCATTCCGGGCACGACCATCGGCGACGATCTGGACCAGGTGCTTCAAGCCGCTTCGACGTGGCGCCGGACGGTCATCGAGCCGGTGCTCGCCGGCGCGCCCGCCACCGGAGCGCAGGTGGAGGCGAGCAAACCCCTGTTCGATGGCGTCCGCGGTGCCCTGAACGGGTTGCAGAGCCGCCTGGAAGCGGAACGGCTGGACGCGCGGAACGACCTGTCGTCCGCGGCCGACGTGCTGCGCGTGATGCTCGTCGTCATCGCGGTCCTGTTGTGCGCGGCACTGGCACTGGTGTTCTTCCTCCTGCACCGCAAGCTGATCAGCCCGATCCGCCAGCTGGCCGGCGAGGTGCGCGACGTCGCCACGGCCGACATCCACCGTGAGGTCCGCGGTTCGGGGCCCAAGGAGATGCGCGAACTGGCCTCCGATGTGGAATCGCTGCGTTCGCGGATCCTCGCCGAGGTCACACATCTGGAGCGAGCGCAGGAAACGATCGCCGTCCGGACCCGTGAGCTGGAGCGGTCGAACTCGGATCTGGAGCAGTTCGCCTACGTCGCCTCGCACGACCTGCAGGAGCCGCTGCGCAAGGTGGCCAGCTTCTGCCAGCTGCTCCAGAAGCGGTATCAGGGGAAACTGGACGAACGCGGTGACCAGTACATCGGATTCGCCGTCGACGGCGCGAAGCGGATGCAAGCGCTGATCAACGATCTGCTCGCGTTCTCCCGGGTCGGGCGCCGTCCGGGCGAGAGTGTCCTGCTGGAGTCCGAGAGCCTGCTGGACGCCGCGCTCGGCAATCTCGAAGACGCCATCACCGAGTCCGGCGCCCGGATCACCCGTGGCGAACTTCCCGTCGTACGGGGGGAGAAGTCCCTCCTGACGGCGGTCCTGCAGAACCTGGTCGGCAACGCCGTCAAGTTCCGGGGAGAGGACCCGCCGGAGATCGACGTCGCCGCGGAACTCGACGGCACGGACTGGCGATTTTCCGTCACCGACAACGGAATCGGCATCAGTGACGAGTACGCCGAGAGGATCTTCGTGATCTTCCAGCGCTTGCACGGCCGCGGTGACTATCCCGGCACCGGGATCGGCCTGGCGCTGAGCCGCAAGATCGTCGAACACCACGGCGGGAGGATCTGGCTGGACACCACCGTCACGGCCGGAACCCGCTTCTGCTTCACCCTCCCCGCAGACCAGAGCCCCAGCGAAGGAAACGGACAAGCATGACCGAGTCCATGGAACCGATCCACATCCTGCTCGTCGAGGACGACCCCGGCGACGTCCTCATGACGCAGGAGGCGTTCGAGCACCACAAGATCCGCAACACCCTTTCGGTCGTCTCCGACGGCGAGCAGGCCTTGCAGTTCCTGCGCCGTGAAGCGCCGTACGAGGACGCGGAGCGCCCGGGGCTGATCCTGCTCGACCTGAACCTGCCCCGCAAAGACGGCCGCGAGGTGCTCAGCGAGGTCAAGGCGTCCTCGGAGCTGCGCAGCATCCCCGTCGTCGTGCTCACCACGTCCGAAGCCGAAGAGGACATCCTCCGCAGCTATGACCTGCACGCCAACGCCTACGTCACCAAACCGGTCGACTTCGACCGGTTCATCGACGTGGTGCGGCAGATCGACAACTTCTTCGTCACCGTGGTGAAGCTTCCGCGCTGACCTCAGGGGAAGCGCAGCACGGTGATCCCGGCCAGCACGAAGAACACCAGCACCACCAGGGTGCTGCTCTGGCCACCGGACGAACTGGTCACGACCTGGTCGACGGCGCCGGTCAACCGCACGCCGCAGTCCGCGACGACGGTGTGCCTGCCCGCCTCGATGCGGGTGAACTCGACGGCCGCGGTGAAGGCCCCGGTGCCGTCGGCGTAGGCGTTGCCGACGCGGTCGCCGTTCGACGTCAGGGTGACGGCCTCGCCCGGCAGGCAGCCCTTGCCGGTCGCGGACAGTTTGTCGCCGGGCTGCACACTCGGCCGGTCGAGGACGAGGTCGTTCGGCCCCGGCGGGGTGCTGCTCGACGAGGGGACGTCCGTCGGCGGCGGGGGAGTGTCCGTTGTGGACGGCGGCGTCGTGGTCGTGGTGGTGGGCGGGGTCGTCGTGGTGACCGGGGTGGTCGGCGTGGTGGTGGTCCCCGGTCTGGTCGGGGTGGTCACCGGGACGGTCGGCTTCGTGGTCGGCGGCACCTTCGTGGTCGGCGGCGCCGTGGTCACGGTCCCCGTGACGCGGAAGGCCGCGCTGCCGGTCAGCGGTCCGCCGGTCCGCGCGTTGGTGCAGTTGCCCGTGACGGTGTAGCCACCCGGTGTCGCGTTGCCCGGAACCGTCGCCCCCACCTGTCCACTGGGCGCGCTGACCGAGGTGATGGCCGCTCCGGACCACGTGAAGGAAATCGGTCCTTTGCACGGGGAGAAAGTCCAGGAAATGGTAAAAGAACTCCCGGCGGGACCGCTCGAAGGTTTCAAACCAACTGTCGACTGATAAGGGGACTGTTGCGCGTTTCCCGCTCCCACCAGGGAAAGCAGGAACAACAACCCGGTCACGGTGCCGAATATCAGGCGAACCACGATACGCATTGGGACGTCCCTCTCCGGTAAGTACTCGCTGTAGCATTCCGGACCAGTCGGATAACGCAAACAGGGGATACGCAAAATGGGACGTGTCATCGCGGCAGGGGTTGCGTTGGGTCTGTGCGCGGTCCTCTTGGGCTCACCACCGGCCACTGCGGACAGTGGCGGCGGGACGGACAGTGGCAGGCTCGAACTGGCGGTCACCCTCGACGACCGGCCGATCACCAACGCCACGGTCACCGTCGATCCGGCCAAGCAGATCGAGCTCACCGTCACCGCGACCAACAGCGGCGGGACGGCGGTCAAGGTCCGCAGCGTGCGGGTGTCCGGCGTCGCGCTCGCCCTGACGTTCTTCGCCTACGACACCACGGCCCCGTTCGAGGTCCCCGCGCACAGCCGGGTCACCAGGACCTTCGTGCTGGACATGGCCGACCTCTCCGGCCAGGCGATCGGGCTGCTCCCGTCGACGGTCGAACTGCTCGACGCCCAGCGCGGCACCCTCGGCGAGGCCGAGACGGTCGCCGACATCCGCGGATCGTTCTGGTCGGTTTACGGTGCCTTCGGTCTCGCGATGCTGGTGCTCACCGTGCTGGCGTGGCTGACCGCCCTGCTCGCGCTCGCCCGCCATCGCCTGCCCGCCAACCGCTGGCGCCGCGGTCTGCGCTTCCTGCCCGCCGGATTCGGCACCGGGCTCGTCGCGGTCGTCACGCTGTCCGTGCTGCGGCTCGTCGCGCCGGAGCCGGCGATCGAGATCCCGGTGGTCCTCGGCGCCGCCGTCATCGCGTTCCTGCTCGGCTATCTGACGCCGCATCCGGCACCGGCGCCCGCCGACGACGACGAAACGGTCCGCTTTCCCGACGGCACCAAGGAATTCAACCGATGAGCGCACCCTCCGAGGTCGTCGCCGCGCTGCCGCAGTACGAGATCGGGGCCGCGATCGGCCAGGGTGGGATGGGGGTCGTCTTCGCGGGCGTCCACCGTTCACTGCGCCGCGACGTCGCCATCAAACAGCTGCCGTGGGACGTGCTGAACCACGCCGTCAGCAGCGAACTCTTCGACCGCGAAGCCCGGGTGCTGGCCAGCCTCGACCACCCGCACATCGTGCCCGTCTACGACTACGTGCGCACCGGCCGCGAGCATTTGATGGTGATGGAACGCCTCGACGGCGGCACGGTGCACAGCCGGTTCCAGGCCGGGGGAGTCGGCGCGGAGCAGGCTTGCGCGATCGGGCTGGCGACGCTCGCCGGACTCCACGCCGCGCATGAAGCGGGCGTGCTGCATCTGGACGTCAAGCCGAAGAACCTGCTCTTCACCACGCAGGGCGTGATGAAGGTGGCCGACTTCGGCATCGCGAAGGTGATCAGCGAGGGCGCCACCCTCGTCACGCACGGCGGAGAGGTCCTCGGCACGCCCGCCTACATCGCGCCGGAGCAGGCGATGGGCAACGCGCTGAGCCCGGCCGCCGACGTCTACTCGGCGGGCACGGTGCTCTACGAACTGCTGTCCGGGAAACTGCCGTTCGACAACACGCGGGGCGCGATCAGCATGATGCGCCAGCACATGTTCACCGACCCGCGCCCGATCGAGGGCGTGCCCGCGCCGATCGCCGCGGTCGTCATGCGCAGCCTCGCGCGCGAACCGGACTCCCGCTACCGCGACGCGGAGACCTTCGCGGCGGACCTCGCCTCGGCAGCCACCGCCGTCTACGGTCCGGGCTGGCTGGAACGTTCCCGGGTGCCCGTCCGGCACCTCACCCCGCGGGTGCTTTCCGCGCTCAGCACACCGGTCGCCGCGCCGGTTCCGGCCGGGGACGGCCCGACGAGACCGGTCCGCCGTCCCACCCCGGATCCGACCCTGTCCGCGACCCGGGCGGCGTTCGAGCCCGAGTCCCCGCCTGCGGAGCGGTCTGGTCCGGTGCTCTGGTTCCGGCTCGCCGCGGCGGTCGCCGCCATCGCGCTCGTGGTGCTCGCGCTGCTCAACCCGGAACGGCAGCCCCACGAGTCGTCGCTCCTGGCTGTCGACCTCACGGTCGTTTCGTCGTCGCCGGAAGTGGACCTCAGCAAGACGTTCACGCTGACAGGCAAGGGGACCCCGGGGCAGGTGAGCCTCGACCTGACGGCCGCGGGCATCCCCCTGGGTTCCGCCACGGCGACACCGAAGGTCGAAGGCGGCTACTACAGCGCCGAGCTCCAGTTCCCCGGGATCACCCGGTGGATCGTCGGTGGTGCCGTCACCGCGACGGTGACGGCCGACGGCGTCACCGAGACGTTCACCTTGCGCACCCACCAGCATCCGCTCGCGAGCGCGCTCGGCGCGGGCAGCCTCATCCTGGCGCTGTTCGCCTTGGCGTACCTGGAATCCGGGCTGAGGACTCTCCGGAACGGCCATCGCTGGCGGGGCGCGCTCGTCGGCGGACCGGTACTCGGCCTGCTGTTCGGCGCGGCGGCGTGGCTGTGCGTCTCGGTGCTGCGGGTGCGCGAACCCGCGCTGCCGTTCGGCATCGGCTGCGCGATCGCGGGGGCGGTGGCGACGGGCTTCGTCGTCGCGGCCGCCCGCGCCCGACGTCTGCGCTGAATCCCCAGGGCTGAGCCCCAGGGGTGGCCCGGTTTCGCGGACCACCCCTGTTCCGGGATCAGGACTTGCGGTGCTTGCCGTCGTCGTCCGTGACCTCGAACTGCTCCTTGCGGACCTTGCCCGACACCGTCTGCTCTTCGGTGACCGTCTCGGTCTTGAGCCTCGCCCGCTCGACCGGGACGGTTTCCTTGGTCACCACCGGTTTCTCGGCGTGCAGGATGACTTCCTGCTCGTCCTCGGCGATCTCGGCGCGCTCGCCGCGCGCGTTCGTGATCGGTTCCCGTTCGATGCGCACCTCTTCGTGGCTGACCGGAACGGTGATCTGCTGCTCCTCGGTGACGACGTACTTGCGCAGCCGGACGTGGCCGGTCTCGACCTGCTCGGTGCCGACGTTCAGCCGCTCCTCGGACCGCGTCATGGTGTGCTCGGCGTCCCGGTTCTTCTTCCCGGCGTCCGCGTCCATCCCGGGCTTGCCGCGACCGGTGCCGGTGCCGCCCATGGCGCCCTTCCCGGCGCCCGCGGTGTCCATGCCGGGACGGCCCCGGCCCTGCGCCTTGTCGTCCATCCGGCCGTCCGGCGACGTCCGCGGCATCGGCAGCCCGTAGTGCTTGTACAGCTGCGCGCTCTCCTCCATGGACAGGTGGCCGTCGGCGTCGATACGGGGCGCGTCGGAGACGGCCTCCTTGTCGACGCGGACGTGCACGCCGTCCTTGTCGGCATGCGCGCCCGAGAGCGGGACGAAACTCTCCTTGGTGCCGAACAGGCCCGTTTTGACCGTGATCCACTCCGGCTGATGCGTCGCGTCGGCCAGGTAGACGTTGCCGACCTTTCCGAGCTTGTTGCCCGTCGGATCGACCACGGCACTGTCGATGAGTTCCTGCGGCTGCATGGTCTTCGCCATCGGTCCTGCTCCTCTCGAAAGATCTTGCTGAGGAGCCCACCGTCAGCCGGGCCGCTGATCACGGCAACCGTCGTGGTGTTCCTGTGGGTGACCCCGGAAAGTGGGGGTTTGAAGCCGCGCTCGCGGGCTAAGACCGGCGTGTCGTCGCTGGTGGAAGCGGGTGCCCGCGGGGTGACCGGCGGACCCGGGGTTGGTGCGAAGGTGTGGATCTCCTCACGGCGCCCGCCGAAAACCGGATGCGCGGGTCTCCGCGCCTGACCTACCCTCGTAATCGTGATGCAGCAACTGCTGTTCCTCTGAGGAACGACGCCTCCACCGGTACCGCGAGCCGCGGTACCGGAGTTCGTTCTTCCTGCTCATCACTTTCGCTGGAGGCAGTTCCTTCATGTCATCCCCTCTTTCTCCCGCGCCCTCGCGCGCCGCGCACGTCCGCCTGTCCGGTGTCCACCTCTCCTTCGGGGGACGGCCCGTGCTTTCCGGGGTCGACCTCGTCGTCGCCGCCGGTGAGCGGGTCGCCATCGTCGGTGAGAACGGCCGCGGCAAGACCACGCTCCTCCGGGTCCTCGCCGGTGACCTGCCCGCCGACCGCGGCGAGGTGCACCGCGCGGGTTCGGCCGGTGTCGCCGACCAGCAGATCCCGCTCGGCGCCACCGACACCGTCGGCGCGCTGATCGACCTCGAACTGGCGACCGTCCGCACCGCGCTGGCCCGCCTGGAGGCCGCCACCGGCGCGCTGGCCGATGGCCGTCCCGGCGCGGACGACGTCTTCGCCGCCGCTCTCGCGGAGGCCGAAGCCCTCGACGCGTGGGACGCCGACAGGCGTGTCGAAATGTCGCTGGCGGCCTTGAACGCCGTCGACGACCGTGACCGTCCACTCGGGACACTGTCGGTCGGGCAGCGCCACCGGGTGCGGCTGGCCTGCCTTCTCGGGGCCGGGCATCCCGTGCTGCTGCTCGACGAGCCGACGAACCACGTCGACGCCGCCGGGCTCGATCACCTCACCGAGCGTTTGCGCGCGTACCCGGGGGTGGTCGTCCTGGTCAGCCACGACCGGGCGTTGCTCGCGGACGTGGCCACCACGGTGATCGACCTCGATCCGTCGAGCGACGACCGGCCGCGGGTCTACGGCGGTGGCTACGCCGCCTACGTCGAGGCTCGCCGGGCCGAACGCGCTCGCTGGGAGGCTTCGCACGCCGAACAGATCGCCTAGCGGCAACGGCTGGCCGACGACCTGTCCGCGGCGAGGAACCGGCTGCGCGACAACTGGCGGCCGCCCAAGGGCACCGGCAGGCATGTCCGCGCCACCCGGGCGCCGGGACTGGTCCGGGCGGTGCACCGGCGGCAGGAGGAGCTGGCCGAGCACGTGGTGGCGATCCCGACGCCACCGGCCAGGTTCGCCATGCCCGAGCTGCCGTCGCGTCGTGGCGCGATCCTGCTCGGCGCCGCCGGGGTGACGGTGGCCGGGCGGCTCGCGCGTCCGGTCGACCTGGTGCTGGAAAGCGGCGACCGGCTGGTGGTCACCGGTCCCAACGGCGCGGGCAAGTCGACGCTCCTGGCCGTACTGGCCGGGGATCTGGAGCCGGGGACGGGCACGGTCACCCGCTCCCGGTCGGCACGGATCGGGCGGCTGGGGCAGGAGTCCGAGCTACCGGGCAGGCGTACGGCGATGGAGCTGTACGACGAACAGCTCGCCAGGGCCGGCGACCCGGGGCCAGGGCTGGGTGAGCTGGGCCTGCTCGCCGGATACGACCGGCACCGGCCGGTCGCCGAACTGTCCGTCGGCGCCCGGCGGCGGCTGGATCTGGCACTCGTGCTGGCCCGCCGTCCGCACGTGGTGCTGCTGGACGAGCCGACCAACCACCTGTCCGCCACGCTCGTCGACGAGCTGACCGCCGCGCTCGGGGCCACCCCGGCCGCGGTGGTGATCGCCACGCACGACAGGCAGTTGTCGCGCGATACGACGTCCTGGCCGAGGCTCGCTTTGTGAGCCGTCATCCGCGGTGGGCGATGGTGTAGCGCACGGTCTGCGCCAGCACCACGCTCCCGTCGGGCTCGCGCAGCGGTTCGAGCTCGGCGAGCACGGCCTGGCGCACGGCGTCGAGGCGGTCTTCCGGGATCAGTTCCCAGAACATCCGCTGGCCGTGCGACCAGGACCAGGTGATCCAGTGCCCGGGGTCGGCGAACTTCACCGGATAGACGCGTTCCACGGACGTGACACCGGTGAAGCCCGCCGACTCCACGGCCTGGCCGAAGCTCTCGACGGTGGCGAACGAACCGGCCCGGACGGCCATGGTCCACGCGAGTTCCGGCGTCACGAACGGTTTGAACACCTCGCGCACGGCCGCCCACCGGGGATCGTCGGCCCCGAACGTGGTCACGCCCAGCCGGCCGCCCGGCGCGAGCAGGCGATGCCACGATCGCAGGCCGGCGACCGGATCCGGCAGGAAGAACACCACGAACGACGCGAGGACCACGTCGAAGGCGGCGTCGTCGAGCGTCGGTTCTTGGGCGTCCATAAGGGAAACCGAGGCGTTGGCGAGGCCGCGGTCTTCGATGTCCTTCGCGGTGCGCTCGATCATCGCCGAGGAGAGGTCGATCCCCAGCACCGATCCGCCCGCGCCGACCCGCCCGGCCGCGGGGAACAGCACCGCGCCCCGTCCGCAGCCGACGTCCAGCACCCGCTCACCGGGAACGAGCCCGGCACGGTCGAGCAGTTCCCGGGCGAAGGCGCTGAAGAAGTCGACGCCGAGTGCGTCGTAGGTCTTCGCCGTCCGGTCGAACAGCAGCGCCATCGCCTGGCGGGTGTAAGCGCTCATGCGCAGGACGATGGCCCGGCGAAATAGGTGTTGTCAAAGGAAGACGCGGGATTTGTCACGGCGCTCCGGGCGGTGGTGACGCGAATTCGTTCCGGGGTATCAGTTCTCCGGCCTCAGTAGAAGGCGCGTGACACCTGCGAAAGCACGATGAGCCCGCAGATGACCAGGTTCTTGATCTTGTGATCCACGAGGATGGCCACGAATTCGCGGATGGTGGCGCTCGGCCAGAAATACCAGGCCGTCGGCGCCCCGATGACCTGGCCGTTCACTTTGGCGCGGCGCGCGATGAGGGCGGCGCGGAGCACGTGGAAGTTGTTCGTGACCACCGTGCACCGGTAGTCCGCCTTCCGCTCCCTCATGATTTCGGAGCTGAAGGTGAGATTTTCGAACGTCGTCCGAGACTGGTCCTCCAGCAGAATCCGCTCCCGCGGCACCCCGGCCTCGACCAGGTACTCGGCCATGGCGTGGGATTCCGGCAGGTCCTCGTCGGGCCCTTGCCCGCCCGAGGTGACCACCATCGGCTCCCGCCCACGGCGGGCCTCGGAGTCCACGACGCGTTTGGCCCGGTTCAGGCGGCTCCCCAGCAGCGGCGGTACCCGGTGGCCGTCCTGCAGTCCCGATCCCAGCACCACCACGAAGTCCACGCCTTTCTCGGTGCGGATGCGGCCGTAGACGATCGAGTACAGGAGGAAACAGACGAAGAGGAACGAAACGTAGACGACGATCCCGTTGAGGCTGCCGCGGAGGATGTCGAGCGGCTCCCAGGCCAGTTGCGTGACCGTCGCGTTGAACACGACCAGCGCGCAGATGCCGATCCCCGTCAGCAGTGACAGCACGTTGGCCAGCCTGCGGCCTTCGCGGCGGAGCATGGTGATCCCGTTGCAGATCAGGAAGACCGTCAACGCCAGAACCGTCGGGATGATCAGCAGGATCACGCCCACCGCGACGAAGCCCGCCGCTTCGGGTGATACCGAGGCGAGGAGCGCGATGAGGGTGATACCGAGGAACAGGAGCGCGAAGAAGAGGTAGAAGCCGTTCCGCAGCCGTCGCCGGTCGCGAAGGAAGCTCACCAGGAACGCCGCGCAGCACAGGGCCGCGATGGCGAAGGGGATTGCGGCGGCCCTCACGAGTTCTCCAGCCTTGGGACGATGCGGGCACTCGAGTGTCGGTACGCGGTGCGGCGGCATTGAATCACACCGGCGCGGTACCGATGGCGCCGCCGGTCGGCGTGTCGCCTTTCCTTACCCGGCAGTGGGAATCCGCCGCGAGCTGGCGGGTGGGTCGTTAGTGGTAAGGACGGTTAGTGCGGACCGGTATTTGCCTACTTACGTATGACCAGGGCGAAGGTGAAGTGCGGTAGTCGAGGGGTCACTCCGGTCTCGGAGCTCGATGACACCTGACCACTACGGGGTGGCGGCTCAGCGAGTGTCGGGTGTTGACGATGAAGGATATGGGACGTTGAGTGTCCCCGATCCTCCGTTGATCAAGACCGTGTCGCCCCGCAACCCCGCGGACGGCAGCCGAGTGGGGAAGATTTGGGACGTTCAACGTCCCAAATCTTCCCCACTCGCCCACATCGGCATCCAGAACAACCTCACCGAGCTGACATCAGGATCCAGTGGGCAGGCAAATACGGGTCCGCTAGAACCGTCCCTACCACTCACGAGCTCTCGCTCACCGCGCCCGTTGCACCGGCCGCTCGTCCCACACCGGTTCCGCGGTCTCCCGCACCCGCCCGTCGGTGCCGAACACGAGGAACCGGTCGAACGAGCGCGCGAACCACCGGTCGTGCGTCACCGACACCGTGGTGCCCTCGTACGCCTCGAGTGCCTGCTGCAGCGCCTCCGCCGAGGCGAGGTCGAGGTTGTCGGTCGGCTCGTCCAGCAGCAGGATGGTGGCGCCGCCGATCTCCAGCAGCAGGATCTGGAACCGTGCCTGCTGGCCGCCGGACAGCTTCTCGAACCGCTGGTCGCCCTGCCCGTCCAGTTCGTAGCGGCGCAGGATGTTCATCGCCGGTCCGCGGCTCCGCGCGTGCTCGGTCCAGAGGATGTCGACGAGCGTCCGTCCGAGCAGTTCGGGATGCGCGTGCGTCTGCGCGAAGTGGCCGGGGACGACGCGGGCGCCGAGTTTCCACAGTCCTTCGTGCGCGACGTCTTCGCCGGCCAGCAGCCGCAGGAAATGCGATTTGCCGGAGCCGTTCGAGCCGAGCACGGCGACCCGCTCGCCGTAGAAGATCTCCAGGTCGAAGGGTTTCATCAGGCCGCGGAGTTCGAGCCCTTCGCAGGTGACGGCCCGGACGCCGGTCCGCCCGCCGCGCAGGCGCATGGTGATCTTCTGTTCGCGCGGGGGAGCGGCGGGGGCGCCCGCCTCCTCGAACTTGCGCAGCCGGGTCTGGGCCGCGTGGTAGCGCGAGGCCATCTCGTCGCTGCGCGCGGCGTACTGACGCATGTCGGCGACGAGTTTCTTGAGCTGCGCGTGCTTTTCGTCCCAGCGACGGCGAAGCTCCTCGAAGCGTTCGAACCGCTCCGTGCGTGCCTGGTGGTAGGTGTCGAAGCCGCCGCCGTGCACCCAGACGTCGCCGCCCGACGGCCCCGGCTCGACGCTGATGATCTTCTTCGCCGCCCGTGCCAGCAGCTCCCGGTCGTGCGAAACGAAGAGCACGGTCTTCTGCGTCTCGCGCAGCCGTTGTTCGAGCCAGAGTTTGCCGGGGACGTCGAGGTAGTTGTCCGGTTCGTCGAGCAGGAGGACCCCGGAACCGCCGAGCAGCAGCGCCTCCAGGACCAGCCGCTTCTGTTCGCCGCCGGACAGGGTGCGCACCTCCCGCCAGCGTGCCTTCTCGTACGGCAGGTTGAGCGCCGCGGTCGTGCACTTGTCCCACATGACCTCGGCTTCGTAGCCGCGAGCGTCGCCCCAGTCGCCGAGCGCCTGGGCGTAGGCCATCTGGGCCGCTTCGTCGTCGCGTTCCATCATCGCGAGTTCGGCCTCGTCGACGGCGCGGGCGGCGTTGCGGAGCGAGTCCGGCGAGACCGAGACGAGCAGGTCCCGGACTGTTCGCTCGTCGCGCACCGAACCGACGAACTGGGGCATCACCCCGAGCCCACCGCTGATGGTCACCGAGCCGCCGTCGGGTTCGAGTTCGCCCGAGATCAGTCTCAGCAAGGTCGTCTTGCCCGCCCCGTTGGCGCCGACGAGCGCGCAGACGCTGCCCTCGCCGACCCGGAACGAGACGTCGCCGAGCAGCAGCCGCCCGTCGGGCAGGTAGTACTCGACGTGCGCGACCTCCACATGCCCCATTCCGACAGCCTGCCTTCGCCGAAGGTGATCACGCAACGCAATATCTCCGGTAAGGTCGGTGACGTGGAGCGAACCTACTTCGGCGTGCGGCTCAAGCTGATGCTTGCGTTGTTCCTGCCCGAGTTGTTCGTCGTGCTCCCGGTCGTCGGCGGGGTCAACCCGCTGAGCCTGGTCACCGCGCTGACGGCGTCGGTGGCGGTCGCCAATCCGCTCGGGCTGGCCGCCGCCCTGACAGCGTCCCTCGCCGTCATCCTGCTCGCGCTCGCGGCGCACTTCCGCCTGGAACCGTCGGCCGCCGCGATGCGGGTGCGAGCCATCAGCCTGCGCGAACGCGCGCAGTTGTACCTGAGCCTGCGCGATCCCGACGCGCGCGGCCGCGTCCGGCCACGGGCTCCGTCACGGGGCATCGTGACTGCCTGACTTCTCCTCGTTCGAAGGTGAGGCAGTCACTCCTGCCCCCGCACCTTCAAACGACGGAGTGACCCGGTCATGTTCGATGTCTTCCTGTACCCCGTTTCCGCCATTCTCTGGTTCTGGCACAAGGTTTTCGGCGCCGTTTCGAGTCCCGACTCGGGCGTCGCCTGGGTGCTGTCCATCGTGTTCCTCGTCTTCACCCTGCGTCTCGTGCTGGTCAAACCGGCACTCGGCGCGCTGCGCGCCGGTCGTCGCACGCAGGCTTTGGCCCCGCAGATGCGGAAGATCAAGGAGAAGTACGGCAAGGATCGCCAGCGGATGGCGAAGGAGATCCAAAAACTGCACGCCGACAACGGGTCCAGCCCGCTGGGCGGCTGCCTCCCGGCACTGATCCAGGTTCCGGTGTTCCTGTCGCTGTACTGGGTCCTGCGCGATTTCACCCCGGGTGCCGCGTCGAACCACGTCTTCGACCGCGCCGGGGTGGAGTCCTTCCTGAACGCGGATCTGTTCGGCGCGAAGCTCGGCAACTGGCTTTCGCAGCCGGCGGCGGAGCTGGCCGCGTTCGGCACGGACCACGTCCACATGATCGCGGTCGGCGTACCGCTGATGCTGATCGCGAGCCTGGCCACGTTCTTCTCGATGCGCTCGGGCCTCACCAGGCAGACCGCGACCGCCCCGGAGGCCGCGGGGATCGTCAAGACGATGATGTACCTGGCCCCGCTCGGGATGCTGGTCTCGGGCGCGTTCTTCCCGGTGCCGATCGGGGTGCTGCTGTACTTCCTGGCCACCAACGTGTGGACGCTGGGGCAGCAGCATTTCCTCACCAAGGTCGTCGACAGGGAAGAGGAGGCACGTTCTAGCCGCTGACGGCCGCCCGGCGTGCGGCGATCGAGTACTGCGCGGCCTTCCTCAGCCCGGGGAGGACGGTGTCGACGTGCTCGGCGAGCGCCTTGACCGCGCTCTTGTTCGCGCGTTTCTCCTTGGGGCCGAAGACCGTGTAGACGTCGCCCTCGGCGGACAGCATGGCCAGGACCGCGTCTTCGATCGCGACGGTGGCGGGGTCCTGGCCGCTCAGCACCACGTTCCGGACCCGCTCGCGGAGCTCTTGCGTTCGCTGCGGGTCCATCAAGGTGATGTCGCGAACCGTGAAGATGCCCATCGCCCGGCGCTTCTCGACGAAGAGCACGCCGGACGCGGCGAGCTGGTCGCGGACGGTGTCCTCCGCCTTGTGCCATTCGCGGTCGACGACGGTGAACCACCGGCGCGGCTTCTCGCCGGGAGCGTCCTCGAGCACCTCGGCCAGGAAGGGGTCTATCGGGGTGAGACCGGCCGCGGCCGTGCGCTCGGCCTTTCCGTCACGATCGGTGAGGAGACCGCCGATGATCAGCTCGGCCACCGCGGCCGCGCGCAGGAGCGCGCCCCGCACCAGGGCGCTGACGGGGTCGAGCCTGTTCTTTTCGCTGTCGTAGCCGAGCAGGTACATCCGCTGTGGCAGTGACTGGCTCATGTCGTCCTCTCGTCGGGACCGGTCCCGTCGGACAGCTTTACCCTCGGCCGGATGATGAGCCACCCGGCAGCGCGCTTTCGAGTGACCGCGGCCCTCGCCGTCTGCTGCCTGCTCGCGGGCTGCGGGCCGACCTCGCCCGAACCCGCTCCGGCCCCGGCATCGGCACCGCCGTCACCGTCGCCGTCTCCGGCTGGCCCGGATCCGGCGCTGGTCTCCTGGGCAGGAGGGTACTGCGGCGCGGTCAAGGAGATGCGGCTGATCGTCTACAGCCTGGCCAAGGGCTACGACATCAAGACCGAGGCCGACGTGCCGAAGGCGGAGGCTTCGCTGAAGAAGCTGGACACCGCGCTGGCCGCCGCGATCGGGGGACTCGAGAAGCTTCCGCAGGTCGCCGCGCCCGCACAGGAGGCCAACGCGCTCGCCTCCGGGGAGCTGGCCTTCTACCGGAAGCTGCGCGGGCAGGTGACCGAGAACCTCGCCCTGCTGCCGAAAGGTGGTGCCCGCTATGCCCAAGCGGCGCTCGACGTGAGCGGGATCGACCTGGTGTCGCACGTGCCCGCCGTCGAGACCGGCAAGGTGCCCGGGCTCGACCAGGCGATGAAGGCGAACGAGTCGTGCGGGCTTGTCGGCTAGATCACGCCGGAATCGGGTGAAGAACTGTTCGGTACCGGCGTGTCGGGCAAAGCCTGATCGGGAATCATCTCGCTCTGCCCGGGAACTGTTCCCGGGCGGGTGGGTGTTCCCGGCGCCGTCCGGCGCCGGGAACGCGTTCAGTGTTTCCGCAGGTGACGGCCCGTGAGCGACGCGGTGTCCTCGGCCAGTGCCGACGGCGTGCCCTCGAACACGACCGACCCGCCGTCGAAACCCGCGCCGGGCCCGATGTCGATGACGTGGTCGGCGTGCGCGATCACCCGTTGGTCGTGCTCGATCAAGACGAGCGTCGCGCCGTCGTCGACGAGTTCGTCGCAGAGGACGAGCAACCGGTCGACGTCGCTGCCGTGCAGCCCGGCGGTGGGCTCGTCGAGGATCAGGCGCAGGTCGTCCGCGGGACCCGCGTCGGCGAGGTGGCGGGCGAGGAGGAGCCGTTGCCTTTCGCCGCCGGACAAGGTGTCGAGGCTCTGGCCGATCGTCAGGTAGCCGAGTCCGACCCGGTCCAGCCAGCGTAACCGTTCCGCGATGGGGGACCGCTCGCCGAACAGCGCGGCGGCCTCCGCGGGGTTCATCGCCAGGACGTCGGCGATGGTCCGGTCGTGCAGGCGCGCGCCGAGCGCTTCCGGGTTGAACCGGGTGCCACCGCAGGCGTCGCAGCCGGTCTGGACGTCGTCGAGGAACGCCAGATCGGTGATGATGACACCCTTCCCCTTGCAGACGAGGCAGGCTCCGCGGCCGTTGGCGCTGAACCACGACGGATGTTTCCCGGTGGCCTTGCCGAAAGCGTCACGAACGGGTTCGGCGACGCCGAGCACCGTGGCGGGGGTGGACCGGATGCCGCCGCGCAGCGGAGCCTGGTCGACGACGACGAAACCGGGATGCTGGCGGGGGAGTTCGCCCGCGATCAAGGTGCTCTTGCCGGAACCGGCGACACCCGACACGACGGTCAGGACGCCGAGCGGCACGTCGACGGTGACGTCGCGCAGGTTGTGGCTGCGGGCGCGGGAGATCGTCACGGTCCCCTGGGCGGCGCGGGGCCGCTTCCGGAAGCGGAGCGGGGCACGGAGAACCCGGCCGGTTTCGGTCTCGGTCGTCGTGAGTTCGCGGGGAGTGCCTTCGAACTGGACGCGCCCGCCGCCGGCACCGCCGGTGGGTCCGAGCTCGATGACGTGGTCGGCGGCCGCGATGACCGCGGGATGGTGTTCGACGACGAGGATCGTGTTGTGCGCGTCGCGGAGTTTGGCCAGCAGTTCGAGGAGCCGGTGCACGTCATGGGGGTGAAGCCCGGTGCTGGGCTCGTCGAACACGTAGCAGACGTCGCTGAGCGCGCTGCCGAGATGGCGGACGATCTTGACGCGCTGCGCTTCGCCGCCGGACAGCGTCCTCGATTCCCGTGACAGGCTGAGATAGCCGAGCCCGACGGAATCCAGCGCGTCGAGGCGTTCCCGGATCGCCTGCCGCAGCGGCGCCACCGACGGATCGCGTACGGCCGCGACGACGTCGCGCAGATCGCCGACCGGCATCGCCGACCAGTCCGCGATGGACCGCCCGTCGATCAGGCTCTCGCGCGCTCCCTTGGCGAGACGGGTCCCGGCGCAGTCCGGGCAGACGCCGCGGGTGACGACCCCGGCGAGCCCTTCCTGTTCTTCCGCGGTGAGGCGTGACGGCGTCTTGCGCAGGTACGAGTCCCGGAGCCGCGGGACGATGCCGTCGAAGACGCCGTGCTTGGGATACTCGGAGCCGGGGTCGTCGAGGGAAAGCCCTTCGGCGTGCAGCAGGGTTTCGACCTTCGCCGACGGCAACCGTCCCAGCGGGACATCCGGGTCGACCAGTCCGGAATGGACGAGCCGTTTCCACCGGTAGGTCCCTGGGGCGAACGTCGGGAAGCGCACGGCGCCTTCGCGCAGGCTCCGCGAGCGGTCGAGCAGCCGGTCGAGGTCGATGTCGTCGACCATGCCGAGCCCTTCGCAGCGCGGGCACATCCCGCTGGGATCGTTGAACGAATAGGCGGGCGAGAACCCGGCTCCCGGCTCACCGAGGCGTGAGAACAGCAGGCGCAGCAGCGACGCGATGTCGCTCGCCGTGCCGACCGTGGACCGCGCGTTCCCGGTGAACCGCCGCTGATCCACGATCGTGGTGAAGATCAGCCCGTCGATCCGGTCGACGTCCGGCGGCGGATGCTGCGGGAGGCGGTTCCGGACGAAGGTGGGATAGGTCCCGGTGACCAGGCGCTCGGCTTCGGCCGCGATCGTGTCGAACGCCAGCGACGACTTCCCGGAACCCGATACGCCGGTGAACACCGTCAGCCGGTGCTTCGGGACCCGCACCGACACCTCGCGGAGGTTGTGCGTCCGGGCTCCCTCCACCGTGATCCAGCGGCCGCGGTCAGCTCGTACTTTCGCCATGAACCGAGGCTACGATGAGTTGTGGCCGGATTACGGCCACAACTATTCCGGCCGGGAGGCACCGTGACGGCACCACGAGAACGGATGCTGCGGCTGCTGTCGCTCCTGCAGTCCGGCCGCCAGTGGCCCGCCGCCGAACTCGCGACGGCCATGGAAGTCCCGCCCCGCACCCTCCGCCGCGACATCGACCACCTGCGGACCTTGGGCTATCCCGTGGAGAGCACCCGTGGCCCAGGAGGCAATTACCGCCTCGTCGCGGGCGCCGCGCTGCCGCCGCTCATGCTGGAACACGACGAGGCGATCGCCACCGTGCTCGGGCTGCGGCTCGCCGCGGCGGGCGGGACCGGCATCGACCTCACCGCCGAATCGGCGGACCGCGCCGCCGCGAAACTCCGGCGCGTCCTCCCGGCGGCCCTGCGGCGGCGCACCGACGCGATGCTCGCCGCGGTCGAGTTCGGGAGCGGTGACCAGCCGATGGTCACACCCGACGTCCTGAACGTCCTCGCCGCGGCGATCGCGGCTCGCCGGTGCCTCGAGTTCGCGTACACCGGGAAGGACGGCCCCTCGTCCCGGACGGTCGAGCCGATGCGTCTCGTCCAGCTCGGCAGGCGGTGGTACCTCTACGCCTGGGACCTCGGCCGGCGGGATTGGCGGAGCTTCCGGCTCGACCGGATCACCGCGCCGGAGACGACCGAGGTGGCGTTCGAGCCCCGCGCCCTCCCTGTCGACGACGTCGCGGGTCATCTCCAAGAACGCTTCCACAGCCCGAAATCACTCCGGATCACGCTGACCCTGCGGGTCGGCGCGAGCGAGGCCGCGGCCCGCCTGCACCGGATCGACGGGAGTTTCGAAGCCCTCGGCGACGACAGCTGCCGGTACGTCGCGTACGTCGATTCCTTCGAGTGGCTGGCCGTCGTCCTGACCCTCACCGACATCGACTTCACGGTGGAGGAGCCGGCGGAGTTCGGCGAGTACCTCGCGAGGACCGGGCAACGCCTGCTGCGGGGGAGCGGCTCGTGAGCGCCTTTCTGCGCTGCCGGATTCAGGCGTCGCCCGCGTCGGGCCACTGCTGCCCGCGGGTCCAGGAGTCCAGCACCATCAGGGTCTTCGTCCCCGTCACCTGGTGATGCCGCCGGATCTCGTCGATGGTGTGCTGCAGGTGGCCCATGTCCCGGACCCGCAGCCAGACGAGCGCGTCGGGATCGCCCGCGATGGTGAACACCGCCTGGGCTTCCGGCATCCGGGTGGTCGTCCGGACGATCTCGCCGACCTTGGTGGTCCCGGTGAACCGCAGCTCGGTGAACGCCTCGATGCCCCAGCCGAGTTTGGCGTGGTCGATCTGGACGGTGTAGCCGACGATGACACCGTTTTCCTGCATGCGGTCGATGCGGCGTTTGACCGCGGCGGTGGACAACGTGACGCGGGCCCCGATGTCGCCGAGGGTGCGCCGGGCGTCTTCCCGGAGCAGTTCGAGGATTTCGCGATCGGTCTCGTCGATGAGCTGGTCCGCCATGAGCCAGGATGGTACGCAGACGCAACAGATATCGGCTACCGGCGAAGGTGGGCCGGATATTTTGCGTGATCGAGGGCAATAGACTGCCGCTTGTTGCGGCGGCCCGCGCGGTCGGGTCTCCTGTCGTGACATCGCGTGGGGGTGCCGAAGGAGGCAGGTCTGGTGGAGCAGTTCACGTTGGAGGACCGGTATCTGCGGGAAGACGGCACCGTCTACCTCAGCGGGGTCCAGGCCCTGGTCAGGATGCTGTTCGACCGGGTGCGGCACGATCGCGCCGCCGGGGCGTCGCCCGCGGTGTTCGTCTCCGGCTACGAGGGGTCCCCGCTGGCCGGGTACGACCTCGAGCTCGGCCGCCGGTCGGTCCTGCTCGACAAGCACGACGTCGTGCACCGTCCGGGCCTGAACGAGGAAATCGCCGCGACGGCGGTCATGGGCAGTCAGCTCACCGCCTCGATCGGCTCTTCGCGCGGCGGGGTCACCGGGTTCTGGTACGGCAAGGCGCCCGGCCTGGACCGGGCGACGGACGCCCTGCGGCACGCCAACCTCGCGGGTACCGACCCGGCGGGCGGCGCGGTGGCGCTGGTCGGCGACGATCCGAACGCCAAGTCCTCCTCGGTGCCCTGCGCCTCCGAGCTCGCGCTGGCCGATCTGGCCATGCCGGTGTTCTACCCGTCCGACTCCCAGGACGTGCTGGACTTCGGGCTCCACGCCGTCGAGCTGTCCCGGGCGAGCGGGCTGTGGTCGTCGATGAAACTCGTGGCGAACGTGGCCGACGCCGCGAGCACCGCCCACGTCCGGCCACAGTGGACGGCTCCGGAGCTGGCGCTGCCCGCGTACCGGCACAAGCCCAGTTCCCGCCTGCTCGGCACCACGCTGATGGCGCTCGAACGCAGCCTCTACACCGAACGCCTGCCGCTGGCCGTCGAATACGTGCGGGCGAGCGGGATCAACCGGATCGTCCAGGAAGGACCCGCGGACCGCGTCGGCATCGTCACCGCCGGAAAGTCCTATTTGGACTTGATGCAGGCACTACGGCTGCTCGGCCTGGACGCCGACACGTTGTCTCGGCACGGGATCCGGATCCTCAAGCTCGGTGTCATCCATCCGCTCGAACCGTCGATCGTCCGCCGGTTCGCCGACGGCCTGACCGAGATCGTCGTGGTGGAGGAGAAGCGGTCCTTCGTCGAATCGGCGATCAAGGAGGTGCTCTACGGCACCGCCGGCGCGCCCGCCGTGTACGGCAAGACCGGCCCGGACGGCCGCACCCTGTGCACCGAACTCGGCGAACTCGATCCGGACGCGGTCGCCAGGGTCCTGGCCGGGCGCCTGACCGAGCATCACGAGATCCCGTCGGTGACCGCGTGGCGGGGGCGACGGCGCCGTGAGCGCATCTCGGTGCCGCTGCTGACCAGGACGCCGTACTTCTGTTCCGGCTGCCCGCACAACTCGTCGACGAAGGTGCCCGAAGGCACCGTGGTCGGTGGCGGCATCGGCTGTCACGCGATGGCGCTGTTCATGGAGCCGGAACAGGTCGGGGACGTCGTCGGCCTGACGCAGATGGGCGGCGAGGGCGCGCAGTGGCTCGGGATGGAGCCGTTCGTCGAGGCCTCGCATTTCGTGCAGAACATCGGCGACGGCACGTTCACCCATTCCGGCAGCCTCGCGGTGCGGGCCGCGGTGGCCGCCGGGGTGAACATCACCTACAAGATCCTCTACAACGCGACCGTCGCGATGACCGGCGGACAGGACGCCGTCGGCGGGCTCCCGGTGGAACGGCTGGCGTCGCTGCTCCTGGTCGAAGGTGTCGCCAAGGTGGTCGTCACCAGTGACGAGCCGAAGCGGTTCCGCGGCGTCCGCCTGCCCGACGGCGTGGAGGTCCGCTCCCGCGACGAACTGCTGAGCACGCAAGAGGAACTGGCCGCGGTGCCCGGGGTGACGGTGCTCATCCACGACCAGGAATGCGCCGCGGAGAAGCGCCGCAAACGCCGTCGCGGCAAGCTGGCCACCCCGGCCGCCAAGGTCGTGATCAACGAGCGGGTCTGCGAGGGATGCGGCGACTGCGGCGAGAAGTCGAACTGTCTGTCGGTGCAGCCCGTCAGCACCGAGTTCGGCCGCAAGACCGCGATCCACCAGTCTTCGTGCAATGTGGACTATTCATGCCTGGAAGGGGACTGCCCCTCGTTCATGACGGTGGTGCCCACCGGGAAGAAGCATCGTCGGCAGGCCGGGGAGATCACCGCGGCGGATCTGCCGGATCCCGAGACCGGGAGCCCCGACTTCTCCGTGCGGATCACCGGGGTCGGCGGGACCGGCGTGGTCACCGTCGCGCAGATCCTTGCCACCGCAGCGGTGATCGAGGGCAAGCAGGTCCGGACGCTGGACCAGACCGGGCTCGCGCAGAAGGGCGGCGCCGTCGTCTCGGATCTGAAGATCACCGCCGAGCCGACACCGCAGGCCCCGAAACTCGCGGCCGGGGAATGCGATCTCTACCTGGCCTGCGATGTTCTCGTCGGTGCCGACCCGGCACATCTGACGGTGGCGGACCCCGGCCGGACCACCGCCGTCGTCTCCACGACCGAGGTGCCGACCGGCCGGATGGTCGTCGACACCACCGTCTCCTTCCCGGACGCGGCGGCCGTGCGGGGCGCGATCGCGGAGAGCGCGGCGCGAACCGTGGTGCTCGACGCCAGGGCACTGGCTGAGACCCTGTTCGACGACGACCAATTCGCCAACATCCTCCAGCTCGGTGCGGCCCACCAGACCGGCGCCATCCCGCTGTCCGCGGCCAGCCTGGAACGCGCGATCGAACTCAACGGGGTCGCCGTCGCGGGCAACCTCCAGGCGTTCCGTCGCGGCAGGCAGCTCGTCGCGGATCCCGACGGCCTGCACGCGGCTGTCGCTCCTCCCGCCGTCGCCGCGACCCCGACGCCGTCCGAGGCCGCTCTCCGCGCCCGCGCGCTCGTGCACGCCGAGCCGGGTTCGGAACTTGCGCGCCTGCTGGACATCCGCGTCCCCGAACTCGTTCAGTACCAGGACGCCCGCTATGCCCGGGCGTACGCCGAGTTCGTCGAGCGGGTCCGGGTGCTGGAGGGGGACTCCACCACCGTCACCGAAGCGGTGGCGCGCAATCTGCACAAACTGATGGCCTACAAGGACGAGTACGAGGTCGCGCGGCTTTCGCTCGATCCCGCCGTGCTCGCGGGGATCGAGGCGGAATTCGGGGTGGGCAGCCGCTACGCCTACCGCCTGCACCCGCCCGTGCTCCGTGCGCTCGGGATGAAGCGGAAGATCGCGCTGGGCGCGGGTTTCCGTCCGTTGTTCGTCGCGCTGCGCGCCGGCCGGAAACTGCGCGGCACCCGGTGGGACCTGTTCGGCAGGGCACACGTCCGGAAGGTGGAGCGGGAGCTCGTCACGCAGTACCGGGAAACGATCCTCACCGCGTTCGGCACCGAGGGCGCCGATCGCGGCAGGCTCCTGGCCCTGGCCGAGTTGCCCGACCTGGTTCGCGGTTACGAGGACGTCAAACTGGCGAACGTCGAGGCCTACCAACGGGAACAGGCCGCGATTCTCGCCGATCTCGTCCCGGCGGACAAACTCGGCGTGAGCGGGTGACCTCGGCGCCTCGGTACCGGCGCCGTGGCCGCTTGAAGTACGTGATGGCCCCCTTCCTTGCGTCTAGCGCAAGGAAGGGGGCCATCACGTACTTGGGACAGGCGTGAGGGTCGAGTTTCTTCGAATCGTCACCCGCGATCACCCGGCCCCCACCAAGCCACCGCAGCCCTCCCGTGTCAGGTTCACGAAATAGCCCGGCACACGAAGATATTCCGACGACCATCCGTCTTCGGAACATTCTCGAAGCGGTTGAATTTCGTTACCCGGTCGAGATTCCCGTTTCGTATCCGGCCACTCTCCTCCCGCGACCTCAATGACGTGGTCCGTTCTGTCATGAGAGGGAGGCTGTGATGGCGGTCAGGTTCGTCTCGCCCGACCCGGACGCGTACCCCGAATCAGGCGCCGTCGAGGAGGCCTATCTACCGTCTTGTCCCGCTGAACTGCTGGAACGCCATGGCGCGCGGGTGCTGCGACCCGCGGACGCGATGGTCGTCGCCGGATGGCCGTCGGAGCGGTCGAGCAGGTTCCTGCCGACCGTCTACCGCGCGAACGCCCTCCTGATGCCGGCGGAGGCGTGGAACGACGGTCCCACCCGCTCCGGTATCGAGGGCGTTCTGCGGGACATGGGATTGCAGGCCCTCACGTCAGGCAGTGACCTCCGCCCGGCGGGCGCGCCGGTCTCGCTCGCGTTGGCGCTCCTTCCCGACGCGAGCGCGCGGACCATCGACGCGTGGGAAGTGCTGCAGCGCATGCGCGAGGCCTCCAGTCGCGAGAGGGCGGGGCTCGATCCGGCTGTCGTGCGCAGGTTTTCCTTGGACCACCTCATGTTCACCGGCGTGGGCCTGACCGGTGTGCCCTGGGATGTCACCGGACTGGGCGAGCGCGTCAACGGTGGCCGGGCAGGCGGCCGGTCCCGGATCCCCGTCTCCCTGCCCGGCCCCGCGCCGTCGCGACCCGCACTGGCCCGGCGCCCGACGGTGCTGGTTCCCGATTCCGGCACCGGGCCCCATCCCTGGCTCGACGTGTACGACCCGTCGCAAGGGGGTCAGTCCGGCGATGAGTTCATCGTCGTCGCACCGGACATCCAGGCGGCGATTCTCGAAAACGAAAAACTGCTGGCGTCGACGGCTCCGGTGGAATTGCTGGTGGGCCATCGCGACGGGCCGATGACGACGGACCCGCTGATCGGCGAGGTCGCCGCGGACGCGGGCCACGGCACCTTCATCGCGGGTGTCGTCCGGCAGGCGGCGCCTCGCGCGAAGGTCCTCGCGGTCAGGATCGTGCACACCGATGGCGTCGCTTATCTTTCGGACACCTTGCTCATGCTGCACAAGGCCCTGGACCGGGTTCGCGCCGCGCAGAAGAGGAACGGCGATCCCGACCTGATGATCGACGTCATTTCGTTTTCCATCGGGTATTTCGAGGAATGGCCGTCGGCCGCGAAGTACACCTCTCAGCTCGCCGAGGTCGTCGGCAAACTGACCGAGCACGGCGTGGTGGTCGTCGCCGCGGCGGGCAACAACGCGACGACACGCGAGTTCTTCCCCGCGGCCCTTTCGACCCGGCTGTCGGGCAAGGGGCCGCGGGTGGTCGGCGTCGGCGCGCTGAATCCCGACGGCAGCAAGGCGTTGTTCTCCAACGAAGGCGCCTACGTGTCCTGCTGGGCCGACGGCGTCTGCGTGGTGAGCACGCATCCGACCGACATCGACGGATCGGAAACTCCGGACCATCATGTACCCGCTCTGGGCCGGAAGGGATTCGACCCGGACTGTTTCTCGAGTGGATTCGCGATCTGGGACGGAACCTCCTTCGCCGCCCCGCAGGCGGCTTCGGCGGTGCTCAACGCGCTGATCGAAGTCGCGGAGACGGAGAGAACGCCGCTCACGGACTGCACGCGAAGCGCCACCCGGAAGCGGGCCGAAGCGGCATTGGACCTGCTCCGATGAACACGCCATCGGGCGCCCTCGACTTCGACCATCTCGCGACGCTGCTCAAGTCCGCCCAGAGTGGTGACAGGGAAGCCCTGAACGGGCTGATCGAGACCCTGACCCCCTTGCTGTGGCATGTCGCGAGAGCGCAGGGGATCGACAGGGACGGCGCGTCCGACGTCGTCCAGACGTCATGGCTGAATCTTCTCGGCTCCCTCCACGAGATCCACAGTCCCGCCGGCCTCACCGGCTGGCTGATCACGGTGACCAAACGGGAGACCTGGCGGGCGCGGACCCGCTACCAAGCCGAGCGCCCGCCCGCCGACGGTCTTTTCGAGTCGGTGCCCGCGCCCGGTCCGCGTCCGGACGACGAGGCGGTCGCCGCCGATCAGCGGCGGAGGTTGTGGGCGGCGGTGAACAAGTTGCCCGAACGGTGCCGGACCCTGCTGCGCATCGTCGCCTTCGTGCACCGACCGGATTACGAGGAGATCAGTTCGGCGCTCGGGATCAAACGAGGCAGCGTCGGACCCACACGAAGCCGTTGCCTGACCCGGCTCAAGCAGATCTTGACCACCGCCCACGGCGAGGAGTGGAGATGACCGGCATCAACGAAGAATCCCTCGACGACCTGGACCGGACATTGCTCCGCCAGGTTCGCGAGCTGTGGAACGAAACCGACCCGGTACCCGTGAACCTCGTGGAACAGATCCAGTTCGCGGTCCGGCTGAAGAACGTCGAACTGGAGGTCTTCCGGCTGATCGAATGCGGAGGGGTGCCCGCCGCCAGGGGGGACGAGCGCAGCACCCTGCTCACCTTCGAGTGCAGCAGTCTCACGATCATGGTCAGCGTCGGCGCCCGCACCGACGGCACGGTCCGGCTGGACGGGTGGATCCAGCCACCGGCCGCGCTGGAGATCGAGGTCAGGACCTCCTCCGGCTCGATCACGATCAGCTCTGACCGCGAGGGGCGGTTCGCCGTCGACAGGGTGGCGCGGGGCATGGTTCAGCTGATCGCCCGGCCGCAGGGTGGAGGCCGGACGATCAGCACGCCGGCCATGGAACTCTAGGGCCGGTCGTGGAGCCGGATCACCTGTCGCCGAAGGGCATCGACGAGCGTGTGCGCGCGCTGCACCGCGATGGGATCGAAGCGACCAACAGCGGGCACCCCGTACGCGGAGCCCGGCTGCTCCGTGCCGCGGTGAAACTGCTGAACCGTGCTCCGGCTCGGCCGGCGCTCGCCGCGAGAGTTCTGAGCACCCTCGGGGGTGTCGAGGTCGTGCTGGGCAACAGCGAACACGGCTTCGACCTGCTGGACGCCGCCGAGGTGCTGCCCGTCGCCCCCGGTGACCACGGTGCGCTCCGTCAGCAGCGCGGACTGGCCCTGATCCTGGTCGGACGGATGGCCGAAGCGCTCACGTGCTTCGACGAAGCCATTCCGCTGTTGAGGCGTTCCGGCGAACCCGTGGCGCTGGCCAGGGCGTTGTTGAATCGTGCGCTGCTGCACCAGACCGCGGGCCGGGTCCGGCTCGCTCTCGCCGACCTCGACGCCTGTGCCGAGATCGCGACGGCCCACGGGGCTGCCGACGGACTTCCCAGGACGTTGGCGAAAGCGCTCCAAGGACGAGGACAGGCGAAGGTGCTGACCGGGGACATCCCCGCCGCGCTCCGCGATTTCAGCGCGGCGGCCGAGGTCTACGCGGAGCATGGCGAGGGCATGTTGGCTCCGCTCGCGGTGGACAAGGGGCGGGCGCTGCTCGCCGCGGGCCTGCCGAGCGAAGCCGCCGCCGAGCTCGATTTCGCCCTCGCGCGTTTCCCCCGGCTCCGGATGGATCAGGAACATGCCGAAGCGGAGCTCACCAGGGCACGAGCCGCCTTGGCGGCCGGAGACCTGGCAGGCGCCCGGCGATGGGCAGGCCGCGCGACCCGTCGCTTTCGCAGGCGCGGCAACGACACCTGGGCCGCGGTCGCCGCGCTCACCCTGCTGCGGGCCGACTTCACGGCCGGTGGCCGGATGAAACGGGTGGCGGCCGACGCGGCGGAACTCGCCACCCGGCTCACGGGCCTCGGGCTCCGGAACGACGCCGAGACGGCGAAGCTCTTGGCCGCCAGGGCCAACATCGCTCTCGCCGACCCCGAGGCCGCACGCGCCGCGCTCGCGGACCGTGCCCTGCCGGACGGTCCGCTGGCGAACCGGTTGCTCCGCAAGCTGGCCCGGGCGGAGCTCGCGTGGTCGACCGGTGACCGGCGGACGACCTTGGCCCAGGCACGGGCCGGGCTGAAATCGCTCGAGGCCTATCGAAGCGGGTTCGGAAGCCTCGACCTCCGAACCGGTGTCGCCTCACTCGGCCGCGATCTGGCGAAGACCGGCCTGGCAGCGGCATGGGCGAACGGTTCGCCGGAGGTCGTCTTCCGCTGGCTGGAACGCTCCCGTGCCCAGGCTTTCGGGATTCAGCGGCCCCACCGGCCCGACGGGGAAACCGTCGACGCCGTCGCCGAACTGCGCCAGCTCGCGGGCAAGATCCGCACCACCGAACTCGCCGGCGCCTCGGACGCGGAGGCGCGACGTCGGTGCGCCGAACTGGAACGCGGCATCAGGGCTAGGGGATGGGAGACCGAAGGGGCCGACCTTCAGGTATCCAGGGCGACCTATGGCGGTGTCCGCGCCGAACTGTCCAAAAGGGACAGTGTGATGCTCGGTTTCCTCGCCGACAAGGACAGATTCCGTGCTTTGGTGGTCGACGGCCACCGTGCGTCGTTGATCGATCTCGGTGACGTGGCCGTGGTGACCGAAGCGGTCATGCGCCTGCAGAGTGATCTGAACGCGGTCTGCGGCCGAAGGCTGCCGGCCGCGCTGGAGCGGGTCATCCGGTCGTCCGTGCGCCGCCAGGTCGGTGTGCTGGCCGAGGAACTGCTGGTACCGCTGCTCACGCGACTGGGCGACGCCGACGTGGTGGTGGTGCCCACGGGAGTTCTTTCGATCGTGCCGTGGGGGTTGCTCGAGCCCTTCCGGGGCCGTCCGGTGACGGTCACACCGTCGCCTTCCGCATGGCTCGCCCTCTGTACGGTGCCCACGCGCGAAACAGCGGACCACGCGGCGATGCTGACGGTCGCCGGTCCCGGACTCGAGCACGCCACGAACGAAGCCGATCGCGTCGCGGAGGTCTACCCTCGCGCGGAAGTGCTGGCAGGCAACGACGCCACGATCGAGGCGACGTCGAAAGCTCTCGCCGAATACGACTCGGTGCATCTGGCCGCACACGGGCACCATGAACAGGAGAACGTGCTCTTCTCCCGCCTCGACCTCGCAGACGGCCCGCTGATGGCCTACGACGTCCAGCTGCTCGAATCCGTGCCGGACCATGTCGTCCTGTCCGCCTGCGACATCGGCCAGGCGGTGGTCCGTCCCGGGGACGAGATCCTCGGGTTCACCGCCGCGTTGCTCTACAGCGGAAGCAGGACGGTGATCTCCAGTGTGGCCAGGGTCGACGATCGAGCGGTCGTCCAGGTCATGGAGTCCTACCACCGGGCGCTGGCGCGGGGGACGGTGCCCGCGAGGGCGCTGGCCGACGCCACCTGCGGCGAATTGCTGATGCCGTTGGTCTGCTTCGGTCAGTGAAGCCGAGCTGGACGAGCGCGGGCCGCGCGAGACGCTCCGGAATCTCTCGCGGCCCTGGCCATCCGTGCCCGTGTCAAACGTTAGCGGCGTACTTCGTCAGGTGGTCCAGGATGGTGGCGGGTTCCGGCATTGCGGCGATCCGCTCGGCGAGGGACGCGGCGGAATCGCGGTACGCGGGGTCGGCGAGCACAGTGCGGACCGCGTCACGGATCCCGTCATCGGCGAGCACCCCGGCGCGAGCCTCGACGACCTGGGCGGCCATGTCGAACTGATCGGTGGCCAGCGGCGAGACCACCAGCGGCACACCGTGCGCGAGCGCGCCCAGTACGGTGCCCGCGCCCGCGTGACAGACGACCGCGTCGACATAGGGCAGTATTCGTTGCTGAGGAAGGAAGTTCTCGATACGTACGGAGTCAGGCTGTGCGCCGAACCGTTCCCGGTCGCCGTCGCGGCCGATGGTCGCGACGACGTTGACACCTTCACCGTGCAGCGCCGAGATCATGGTCTCCAGCACCCCGGGCCGGGTGTTGTGAGAGGTCCCCGCCGTGACGTAGACGGTCCGCGCGTGGGGTAGCCCGTCGAGGACGGCAGGGCGGTTTCCGGCCGCGGGCAGAACTCCTTCCGGGCGCACCGGGAGACGGACGGGGTGATCCCAGGCGACTCCTCCCGGCCGCAACGCTTCCGGCCAGATGTCCAGGTACGGGACGGTGTCGTGATCGGGGAACCGGTCGAGGCCGAAGCGCCGCACGATCGGGTCGAGCGCTCGCCAGCCGCCCGCCATGATCCCGGCCGGTTTCGGCGGCCCGATCCCGTGCACCACGTACGGCAAACCGGCGATCGCGGCGGCGGCGGGCGCGGCGAATTCGGCGGCACCCGCGATCACCAGATCGGGCCGATGCTCGCGGACCGCGGCCAGCATCTCGTCCACCCTCGGCCCGGCTCCCGTCTCGGCCATCACGGTGACCACGTAGGCCAGCTTCTCGTCCGGCGACATCACCGCCAGCTCGGAGGGTGCGTACTTTCCCCAGGCCCGACGGGCGGCCGCCTCGTCGACCGGTCCGCCCACCCCGATCGTCGGCAAGCCGCTCGCCCGCGTGTGCTCGACCGCGTTCGGCCCGGTCGCGAACACGACGTCGTGCCCCCGATCCCGCGCCGCCGAGGCCAGCGGCAGCAAGGGGGCGATGTGGCTGTATCCCGATCCGGCGGAGAAGAACAGACGTGTCACTGAAGGCTCCTCAACGAAGGAATTGTCCATAGCTCTTCTGCAGGCGCAGTTCGTTGATCTGCCGCGAGGTGTCCAGCGTGACACTGACGAGGAACACGAGAACCACCTGGAGGGTCACGCCGCCGAAGGGGAGTCTCGGGCTCGCGTCCAGCAAAGCGAGTCCGGCGACCGGGATCAGCGCGATCACTCCGGCGTAGACCGCGCCGAAGAAGCTGATCCGGTGGTACACGTAGCCGATGTAGTCGGCCGTCCAGCTGCCCGGCCGGATCCCGGGGACGAAACCACCCGTGCGCACCAGGTCTCGGGACACCTGCTCGACGTCCAGTGTTCCCGCCGCCCTGACGAACGCGAAGAGGCCGACGAGGACGACGTAAACCACGATCCGCCAAGGAGTTCCTTCGTCGCGTAGCCGGGATCCGGTCCATTCGAGCCAGGTCACGGTGGGCCAGAGGCCCGACGCCAGTACCGGCAGGGACAGCAGCACGGCGGCGAGGACGGCGGGGCTGTTCGCCTGGGCGATCCGCAAAGGGATGTAGGTCGGGTTTCCGCCGTAGGTCCGCACGCCGATCATCCGCTTCGCGTGCTGTATCGGGATACGGCGTTGTGCCTGCGCGACGACGATCGTGGCCACCATGACCGACGACGCCACGACGGTCATGACCGCGATGGCGACCCAGCCCTTCGCTTCGTAGAGGCGCAGGGACTCCGCCGGCAGCACCGCCAGGACCTGTGCCAGGAGCAGAATCCGGACGCCATTACCGAAGCCGTGGTCGGTGATCACCTCGGTCAGCCGCAGGACCAGCGCGGTACCCGCCGTCATGCACGCCACCGTGACGACGATGGAGACGGCGCCGTGGTCGTCGAAAACCTCCCGGTCTCGGAACACGACCACGCCGACGGCACCGAGGAGGCCGAGCACGACGGTGAGCCGCCGCCGGTACCGAGTCAGCAGGCGCGCGCCGGCTCGCCCTTCGGCCCGGAGCGCGGCCAGCCGCGGGACCAGGGTGATCAGCGTGCGCAGAACCGGAGCCGCGGCCAGGCAGGGAAGGACGCCGAACACGAACACCGGCAGGGTGGACAGCCCGCCACCGGTGAAGAGGTCGAGTAGCCAGTACCAGGGGTTGTCGGTCTTCGGGATTGCTTCGAGCGCGCGGGTGTCCACGTGGGGAGCGGGCAGGTCCTGCCCGAGCCGGAACACCACGATCGCCAGCAGGGTGACCAGGATCCGGTGACGGAGGGAGCTTCTGCCCGCCGTCCGCTCGGCACTGTCGTTCATTGGTTGCTGAGGCCTCCGTCGTCGTCCTGCCCGCCATGTGTGGACCACGCTAGGAAGGGCGGATGAAATCCCGATGACACGCCGCCCGGCTCACCGGGCAGGACGGAGCCGCTCGGTGAGGTAGGCGAGGATCTCGTCTCTGGCCCGCAGCGTGGGTTGCCCGTCGGAGTCGACGAGGTGAGCGGTGACGACGCTGTGCGGCGTGCCGACCACGTCACGGAAGAACGGGGGAGGGTCGGTGTTGGCGGCGCCGTCCGGCAGGACGCGGCCGTCGAAGGCGTCGCCGAGGAGGGCTTGGTAGGCGGCGAAGCGCTGGCCGGTGCACCAGCGATCACCGTCGAAGCGGTAGGCGAGGACTTTCAGGCCATCACGCGAGACGCGGTCTCGGATCGCGAGCGCGTCTTCGTCGCTGAGTTCGAGCCCGCCCGGGTCGTCCAACGGCAGTGACGGATGGTTGACCACGGACGCGACGACGGCGGGTTCGAGCGCCATCGTGAGGGCGAAGTTCCCGGTGAAGCACAGCCCGATCGCTCCTACTCCGGGACCGCCGCACTCGGCGTGGGCCAGCCGTGCGAGCCCGCGCAGCCAAGACGTGACGGGGCTGGTGCCGCCGCCGGCGAACGCCCTGAACTCCGCGCTGACACACGCGCGGCGGACCACCTGCTGGCCCTCCTCGGCCGTCGGGTAGGCCCCGTCCGTTCCGAAGAGGGACGGCAGGTGGACGGTGAACCCCGCGTCCCGCACCCAGCGCGCGAACCGGAGAACGTCGGGGCTGATGCCCGGCATCTCGGGCATCAGCACCACGGCGGGCCCGGAACCCCCGACGTATACCGTCTTCGTCACGCCGTCCACCTCCCGGAGACAGCGAGAGAAATCGGTGATCGCATCGTCGAGGTTTCCGTCCACACCCGCAGCCTGGACCATCGCGCCCATGGGCGGCGATAGGCCGGATCGCCAGATTCAGGGGTAATCTCGCCATATGCTGCGAGTCGGTGTCCTGGCCTATCCGGGTTGCTTCGCGTCCGAGGTGTTCGGCGTCCCCGATCTCCTCACGATGGCCACGCACGTCGCAGGACCGGACAACGCCGGATACGAGGTGTCTGTCGTCTCGCCGCGCCGCCGAGTCGTCGCATCCGGCGGTGTGGCGTTGACCGTCTCGCCGCTGCGTGAGGTGGACGTCCTGGTCGTGCCGGGATTCGAGTTCATACCCGGTCAGGACCTCGACGCGAAGATCGCGGGCCTCTCCAAGGAAGTCGCGGCGATCCGGTCCCACGCCGAAGCGGGCAACGTCGTCGTCTCGATCTGTGTCGGCGCGTTCCTGCTCGGCGAAGCAGGGCTTCTCGACCGGCGCCGCGCCACCACGTCCTGGCTCTTCGCGGACGAACTGGCTCGACGCCGCCCTGAGGCCGATGTCCGGCCCGAGCACCTGGTCGTCACCGACAAGGGAGTCACGACGACGGCGGCCTTCAGCGCCATGTACGACTTCGCGCTCGAACTGATCCGCGAACACAGCGGCGCCGAGGTGGCGCGGACGACAGCGCGGGTGGCGCTGGTCGACGACGCGCGATCGTCCCAGACCCCCTACGTCGACGCGCGGCTCCTTCCACAGCGCGGCAACGAGTTCTCCCGCCAGGTCATGCGACGGCTCGACCAGAACCTGGCCGCCCGTTACGACCTGGCGGCCTTGGCGGACACGTTCAAGGTCAGCACGAGGACGTTGCTGCGGCGTTTCGCGGAGGAGGCGGGCCAGAGCCCGCTCGAATACCTGCATTCCTCACGCGTCCGGCGCGCCCGCCATCTTCTCGAAACGACGGACCGCACCGTCTCCGGAATCTGTACCGCGATCGGGTACCGGGACCCCGGAACCTTCGCCGCCCTGTTCGCCAAGCACACGGGACGCCGTCCGAGGGATTACCGCGCGGCGTTTCGTCGCGGCGCGGGCGGATAGCCAGGTCAGGCGGTTCCGCCGGGGTTCGACGGCGGCTCGTCGGCGGCGTCCGCGACGAACCTCTCGGCGGCCGCCGCGTCGACGCCCAGTGAGGACAGCAACCCGGTGCCGTTCTCCTCTTCCAGCAACGCCAACAGGATATGGCCGGTGCCGACGCCGTCGTCGTCGAGCCGCAAGGCCGTCCGGAAGGTCAGCTCGAGCGCTTTCTTCGCACGGGCGTCGTACGGAATCATCACCGGATCGGCGTCGGTGCGTGGCGGCAGGGTCGCGACCACCGTTTCCCGTGCGCGGTCGAGATCGACACCCTGCGCCCGCAAGGCATCGGCCGCGGTGCCCTCGGTGCCGAGCAGGCTGAGGACGAGATGCGCGGGGATGATCTCGGCGTTGCCCGCCAGCTTGGCCTCTTGCATGCTGGAGATGACCGCGGCGCGGGCGGGCTGGGAGAACTTCTCGAAACTGTGCGACGGGTTGGCATCGGGTTTGCCGACGAACCGTTTCTGCGCGGCCTGTTTGGTGACACCCATGCTGCGGCCGATGTCGGTCCAGGACGCGCCAGAACGACGGGCCTGGTCGACGAAGTGGCCGATGAGATGGTCGGCGACCTCACCGATGTGGTCGGCCATCAGCATCGCTCCGGCAAGTTGGTCGAGGGCGTCGGTGTGGTTCTTGGTGATCGCCGTGATCAGGTCGTCGAGCCTGACCGGCGGGTTTGCCTGTGTCATGTCGTCAACCCTAGGTTGACTAGACCGGTTTCGTCAACCTCAGGTTGACGCCGGAGGGGTGGCTGTTCCCCGACTTGCGGGCCCGGCGATGTCGTGTCACCAATGGACACGCTCCACTCCAGTGACGTCCTGAGCCGCGAGAGGACCCGTACAGCCTGTGGACCTGACCCTCGTCGTCGTGCTCGGTGTCATCAGCATCGTGGCCGTGGCCGCGTTCTCCGAGCGGCTCAACCTGGCCGCGCCGCTGAGCCTCGTGCTGGTCGGCATCGGCCTGAGCTTCCTGCCGGGCGTCCCGCATCCGGAGGTGGAGCCCGAGCTGATCCTCGCGGGGGTGCTGCCCCCGCTGCTGTATTCGGCGGCGGTGAACATGCCGATGGTCGACTTCCGGCGGAACATCCGGCCGATCACCGGCCTCGCGGTCCTGCTCGTGGTGGGGTCGACGCTGGGCGCGGGCTGGCTGTTCCACTGGCTGATCCCGGACATCGGCTGGCCCGCCGCGTTCGCGCTCGGCGCGGTCATCAGCCCCACCGACGCCGTCGCGGCGACTTCGGTGGGACGGCGGCTCGGCTTGCCGCCCCGGCTGCTGACCGTCCTCGAAGGCGAAGGGCTCGTCAACGACGCCTCCGCGCTCGTGCTGCTGCGGTCCGCCGTCGCGGCGGTCGCCGGGTCGGTGTCCGTCTGGGGCATCGTGGGGGAGTTCTTCTACGCGGTCGCCGTGGCGGTCGGGATCGGGCTCCTGGTCGGAGTCGTCAACGTCCGGGTGCGCGCGTTGCTGGGCAACGCGGTGCTCAACACCGCCATCTCCTTCGTGGTCCCGTTCATCGCCTTCCTGCCTGCCGAAGAGGCGGGTGCTTCGGGAATCCTCGCCGTCGTCGTCGCCGGGCTGGTGACCGGTCACCTCGCCCCGCGGCACCTGCGCGCGACGGATCGTCTCGCCGAGACCGTCAACTGGCGCACCGTGGCCTTCCTGCTGGAGAGCGGGATGTTCCTGCTGATGGGACTCAGCGTCAAGACCCTCGTCGACGAGGTGCACGAAGACGGTTCGAGCGCTTGGCGCGCGCTCCTCATCGGCCTGGCCGCCTCGGTGCTCGTCATCGTCGCGCGCATCGTTTTCGTCGGACCGCTCGTCGCGGGTCTTTACCGCGAACAACGAAGAGCGGCGCGATTCAAGCCTCGCTTGGAAACGACCCAGGCGGTTCTTCGGGGCGACGAGTCCCATCCCGCCGTCACCGAGCGCCTGGACAAAGCATCACCACGGCGGGTGGAGAACCTCCGGAAACGGCTCGATCGTGCCGCCGCGGACGTCGAGTTCCGGCTCACCGAAACTCTGGGCTGGCGCGGCGGCGTGGTGCTCGGCTGGGCGGGGATGCGCGGGGCGATCACCCTGGCCGCGGCGCAGACCCTTCCGCAGGACACGCCGGATCGCGCGCTGCTGGTCCTGATCGCCTACGTGGTGGCGACCACCACACTGCTCGTCCAGGGCTTGACGCTCCCGGCGGTCATCCGCGCGGCACGCGTACCCGAAGAGGATCCGGACCGGTTGCGCCGGGAGTACGTCGGTCTCATGACCGAGCTGACCGAGGCGGCCAAGTCCTTTTTGGACGACCCGGCGCTGGAAGATCCGGGCAACGGGCCGTTCGGCGAGCGGGTCCTGGACCGGGTGCGGTCGGATGTGCGCGTCCCGTCCGGAGCGCGGGCGGGCCGCCCGGAACCGGATCAGGCCGAAAGCGTGTTCCAGTATCTGCGGCTGCGGTTGCGTGTCCTCACCGAGCAGTCCGAGCGCCTCCAGCGTGCGCGGTCGAGCGGCCACTACAGCTCGGAGGCCTTGAGCCGCGCGCAAACCTCCCTGGACGTGGAGATGGCCCGCCTCGAGCAACTGGGGGACAAGCCCGCCTCATGACCTGGTCCTGCCGCCCTCAGGACCGACGGCCGCTGATGGTGGTGGCGCCGGCGTAGCGGGCTTCGGTGCCGAGTTCCTCTTCGATGCGGAGGAGCTGGTTGTACTTGGCCGTGCGGTCGGAGCGCGACAGCGAGCCGGTTTTGATCTGGCCGCAGTTGGTGGCGACGGCGAGATCGGCGATGGTGGTGTCCTCGGTTTCGCCGGAGCGGTGCGACATCACCACGGAGTAACCCGCCTTGTGCGCGGTCTCGACCGTGGTGAGGGTTTCGGTGAGCGTTCCGATCTGGTTGACCTTGACCAGGATCGAGTTCGCGATGCCGCGCTCGATACCGTCCTCGAGCAGTTTCACGTTGGTACAGAACACATCGTCGCCGACGAGCTGGACGCGGTCGCCGATGGCGCCGGTGAGCTGCTCCCAGCCGGTGAAGTCGTCCTGGGCGATACCGTCCTCAATGGACACGATGGGGTAGCGCGAGGTCAGGTCGGCGAGGTAGGCCACGTGCTCCTCGACGCTGCGCTTGCGGCCTTCTCCGGTGTAGTCGTAGACGTCGCCGGTGTAGAACTCGGACGCGGCCGGGTCGAGCAGCAGGGCGATGTCTTCTCCGGGGGTGTAACCGGACTTCTCGATCGCACGCAGTACGAACTCGAGCGCCTCGTCGGCGGAGTTGAGGTTCGGCGCGAAGCCGCCTTCGTCTCCGACATTGGTGCTGTGCCCGGCTTCGTGGAGCGAGGCGCGCAGGGTATGGAACACCTCCGAGCCCATCCGGACGGCGTCGGTGAAGGTCTCGGCGCCGAGCGGGCCGATCATGAACTCCTGGAAGTCGATCGGGTTGTCCGCGTGGGCGCCGCCGTTGATGATGTTCATCATCGGCATCGGCAGCAGATGCGCGGACACGCCACCGACGTAGCGGTACAGCGGGAGGTTCCTGGCGGCCGCGGCGGCTTTGGCCACGGCGAGCGAGACGCCGAGGGTGGCGTTGGCACCGAGCCGGGCCTTGTTCGCGGTGCCGTCCAGTGCGATCAGCGCGCGGTCGACGTCGGCCTGCGCCTCCGCGTCGCGTCCGACGATCGCTTCGGCGATCTCGGAGTTGACGGCGTCGACGGCCTTGCGCACACCCTTGCCGTGGAAGCGGGTCTTGTCCCCGTCACGGAGTTCGACCGCTTCCTTGGTCCCGGTGGAGGCGCCCGACGGTACGGCGGCCCGGCCGAGTGAGCCGTCCGCCAGTTCGACGTCGACCTCGACGGTCGGGTTGCCCCGGCTGTCGAGGATCTGGCGGCCGTGGACCCGGGTGATGACGGTCATGTTCGCTCCTCGATGAGTCGCGCCGGAACACCGGGCCCGAGACGGCCACGGCGTATCGGCTGCGGTGCGCGGCACCCCAGTGAGCCGCGAGACATCCGGGAGACTAGCAGAGATCCACTGAATCGATCCCGAATTCCGTCCGGCCGGCTCGGGGAGCAGGACGCACCCGCCCGGCGCGACTACGTTCGCGAAACTCCCCCGATCGTCTTGCGCCGCGACTCGCGGGCCTTCCGGATCACCTTCACCGAGCCCCACCAGGCGAAACCGGTGACGCGCAGCACCGGCGCACCGATCGCCGGCCGTTGCCGCGTCCGGCTGCGGCCGGTCCCGAAGCCGCCCATGAGCCCGATTCCCCGGACGTCGACTACGAAGTCCTCCGGGACCACGATCGTGACGCCGCCCATGATCGCGACGGCCCTGATCGTGCAGGGATCGGCGGTGATCTCGGCGTGCCGCAGATCGAGGCGCACGCTGCCCCAGAAGGCGCGGCTGACGTGTTTCGACGGCAGCGGCCCGTCGAACCGTCGTCGAGTGCCCGACATGACGGCGATGGAGGACCGCCCACCGCGTGCGTCCTCGGCATCGGTGCTCACCGGAGAGAGGTCCGCGACGACAGGCTCGAAGTCCGCGAAGGTCTTCGCCGAGTAGACGGCGTCGAGTCTCGCCTCCAGCTCGGCGGTGGTGATCCGGCCCGCCCCCATGGCCTCGTACAGCAGCTGAGCCACCCTTTCGCGGTCGGAATCAGCCACTCGCCTCGCCGATCGCTCCACTTCAGACATGGTCGCGATTGTAGGGGTCGGGGCCGTTTTTCCTTACCTGTGAAGAAAAAGTGGTCCGGCGACCTTGACGCAGGTGAGCAGGTGCCGGAGAGGCGGGATGACGGGCGTGACAAAACCAGGCCGCGTTACGCCGTATAGGGTTCGGGGCATGAGCCAGCAGATCCCGTTCGCCGACACCAACTTCAAGCTCGCCGTCGTCCAAGAGCTGATGTACAACCAAGACCTCCTGCCGAGGTTCAACCTGCGGGAGTACGCCGCCGCACAAGGTTTCACCTATGACGACGGGAGCGTCGAGGCGGTACCTGAGGCTCTGGCGTACTTCGAGGCGCTCGAGGTCCCTGTCGAGCTCGCGGAGAAGATCACCGAGATCGAGATGGACGGCGGCAACGAGATCTACCTGGAGATCGCGCCGAACTGGGACGGCGAGGACGGGCTGTTCGACGTCGACGAGTTCGCCGACCTGCGGCACTTTCCCCACCTGAAGTCGATGACGCTGCTCTACACGGGCAACGAGGAGGCGCTGGAGACGTTGCGCGCCCGCGGAATCGAGGCAGACTGGCTCTGAGGCGAGCCTTCTCCTCTCGATGTGGAGAAGGATGCCTCGCGGATCACAGTCGCTCACCCAGTAGTTTCGCCACCTGGGTGTAGACGTCGTCGCGATGATGGGGGAGATGGAGGTCCACCATCCTCGTCTCTCCGTGGACGCGCTTGGCGATGGCGAGCGTGGTCCAGTAGTCGTCCAGTTCGCAGTACATCGCGGCGTCTCCGACTCCGGGAAGCGATGTGCTCGGGCCTGTGCAGTTCTTGGCCGTGCTGGAGACCGGAGTGTTCGGGTCGGCTTTGGTGAAAGCGAAGAAGTAGAGCCGTGGCGCCGATTCGCGCGGCGGATCGCCGGTTCCGTAGGCACAGGTGTACTTCGGTGCCGTGTCGGTCTTTCCGGGTGGTTCTTCCTTGGCGACGATGCCCGAGGTGCCGATGATCTGAGCGAGTTCTCCGGCCCCGAGGAACGGGCAGGCGGCGGTCACCTTCGGAGGGAAACCGCCGGCGTGAAGGTGGGCTGCGTGCTGCTGGTGGCCGGTTTGCTCGGAGGCGGTTTGCTCGTCGACGACGCAGGTGGCGGCGTGGGACTTTCGTCCGGACCGCCGCAGGCCGAGGCCGCGAGCAGCAGACTGAGCGCGGCGAGAATCCCCCAGGATCTGTCCATTCGGGAAACCTAGCCCTGAGACGCGGGAACTGCCAGGGTTCCGGCAGGCGTGGGGACGCTCATGGTTCGCCAGGTCCCCACGCCGTCACGGACTACCGCTTGACGTAGAGGTCCCACGAATAGGTCGACGCCGAGCAGAAGTAGTCCGACCAGCGGCCCTCCTGCTTGCCTGAGTGGCCGCTGATCTTGCAGTCGCCCTCAGTCGACCAGCTGGACTCGCGGTAGTACCTCGGGTCGACGCCCGCGCTGGCAGGCTGCGCGAACGCGATCGTTGACGCCAGTGCGCCCATCACGGCGGCGGCTGCCGCGATCTTCTTCTTCACTTGTGCATCCCCAGTTCTCTCTCTTGGAACACGTGCGCGCACAAACAATCATGAAACGGGCGCGCTTGTCCGGCGATCAGGTGAATTCAACAAGTTGTTGACGGCTTGGCGTGTTGCACATGCCGCTACGGCATGTGCTGTCCTTGGAGGCACCACAGCACGAGAGGCGCCGTTTGCGATGTACCTTTCCTTCACGTCTCCCCGGCACGTCAAGATCGGTGATGCCGCCGCTTTCGCTGGGACGACCCCACGTGCCATCCGCCACTACCACCAGATCGGCCTGCTTCGGGAGCCTGAGCGCGGTGGGGACGGCCGCCGCCACTACGGCTACGACGACATGATCCGTCTGCTGTGGATCCGCAAGATGGCAGAGGCCGGCATCAAGCTCGACGACATGCGGGCCGCGTTCGACGAAACCCGGGACATCGAGGAAAACCTGGACCTCCTGGATGAAACCCTGGCCGCCCAGGAGGCCAACATCCGACGTCAGCGCGCGGCCGTTCAGCGCCTGCGGGCCGTGGGCAGCCCGCTGGGACTCCTTTCCGACCTGGTGACGGACAGGCTCAGTCACCTGCCCGCTGGCGCGCTGCGCCCCTCCGACCTGGAGGCCCTGCTGGTCACGGAGCGGATCTTCGGTCCGCTGGGCGCCGCCGTCCAGGCCGGTTTGTTCATCGCGCTGGCCACCCACCCCGACCTGCGGGCTGAGGAAGACCGTCTCGACTTGGCCGAGGCCGCCCTCGACGACGGTGTCGAGCCGGACGATCCGCGCGTCGAAGACCTTGCCGTCCAGCGATACACCCATAACAAGGCCGTGTGGCAGGCCATCGAGGCCGCCGGGCTGGACGCGGACGAGGAGAAGCTCTTCGAGAACTACGAAGACCCGGACGAGGGAAACGACACGCAGATGAGCGCCCTCGAAGCGTTCACCAAGATGCCGTACGACTTCTCACCCGCCCGGATGCGCTGCATCGAGCGCGCGGGACAACTCCTCGGTCAGGATCTCGCAGACGGCTGACGCCGTCATCCGTGTCGGATCGCGTCGATCAGCATGTGCACGAGTTGCTCCACGCTGACCTGCCACTTGTCTTTCGCCAGATGACCGCTGAGTTCCATTCCCGCGATGCCGTGCGCACTCGACATCAGCAGCGCGCCGTACCGAGGAGCGTCGGACTCACCGACCACATCCGCGACCAGCGCCAGGAATACGCCTTCGAGCCGGCCCGCGGCTTCCAGCGCGGCAGGCGTATCGGCCGGAGCGCTGAACATCAGCGCGTACCGGTGCGGCAGACGGCGAGCGACGTCGATCAGCGCCAGAATGGCTCGCTCCAGCAGTATGTCCGAAGTGGACTCGAGGTTCGCGCGAAGGTGCTCGACGTCGTCCGCCAGGGAACTCCACGCGTTGATGGCGAGCTGGGCAAGCAGATGTTCCTTGTTCTCGAAGTGCCCGTAGGGAGCACCTCGTGAGACTCCGGCCCGGGCTCCGACCGCGCGCAGGGTCACAGCGTCAGGGCCGCCCTGGTCGAGCAGCTCGGAAGCGGCGCGGACAAGAGCTTGCCGCGTGGCCTCGGCGGTCTCGGTGCGTGTCACACCGCCCATTCTAGTTGACAGTGTCATCCGAACTGGGCAGGCTATCCATATGACAGTGTCATATGAGTTGCCCGACCTGACGGGTCGCACCGTCGTCGTCACCGGGACGACCTCCGGCCTCGGTCTCGCTCTCTCCGGTGCGCTGGCGGCGGCCGGTGCCCGGATCCTGATGACCGTTCGCGACGCCGAACGTGGAGCGGCGGCCGTCGACCAGGTGCGAGCCGGGATCGACGGCGCCGGGTCGGCCGAACCCGTTCTGCTCGACCTGGCAGACCTCTCCTCGGTACGGGCCGCCGCCGCGGAGATCCGGGAACGCACCGGGGACCGGATCGACGTGCTGATCAACAACGCCGCGGTGTCGCTGGGGCCGCACAGCCGGACCCGGGACGGGTTCGAGCTGCAGATCGGCACCAACCACCTCGGCCCGGCCGCGCTGACCTGGTTGCTGATGCCCGCGCTGCGGGCAGCCGGAGACCGCGGGCGCCCCGCGCGGGTCGTGACGACGTCCAGCCTCGGCCACCGCACCGGCGGACTCGACCTCGCCGACCTGCATTGGGAGCGCAGGCGCTATTCGCCGACCCGCGCCTACGGAGCCTCCAAGCTCGCGAACCTCCTGTTCGCCGCGGAGCTCGATCGACGGTCGCGCGCCGCCGGGGACCCGGTGCTGTCGATCGCCGCTCACCCGGGGCTGACGACGTCACAGCTGCTGACCAACGCGCTCGCCCGCGGGAGCACGTGGAGGTCCCGCCTTCTCGTGCTGCCGGACCGCTACCTCTCACAGCCGGTCACCGCCGGTATCGCACCCCAGCTCATGGCCGCCACGGGACCGGTCGAAAGCGGTGACTACCTGGGCCCGGCCGGACCGTTCGAGATCCGCGGTCCGGCCGGTCCGGCACGCCGCTCGGCGGCTGCCAAGGATCGGGGGCTCGCGAACGAGCTCTGGCAGGTCACGAGCACCGCCACCGGGGTCACTCCAGATCCCGGGCCCGCAAGCGACACGTGACCGCGATGGGGCGATGCTGACCTCGACTTGAAGTCGAGCCGGGGTGCGGAGAGCAATCATTTCCCCGTCGACCCAGACATCCGCCGGGCGCACTCATCGGCCACACGGTGCTGATCTGGATCGCGATAGCCCGCGGGCCCCTGCTCCCGTTCGCCAACAGACTTACCAAGGTGTTCGCCGGCAACTGCCTCGGCTATCCGCTCCGCTGGGCCGCGTTCGTCCTTTCGTTTTCAGGTTCGGGCTCGACCTGCTGGTGGCCGGTCTGGTTGCTGCGAAACCCTGCTCGGTACCGGGAGGCGGGCGTCGCCTGGGGTGGTTCGGTCTCGTTGGCCGAAACCGCCGCGGGGTTCCCATTTCGCCCCACGGCGGCGTTCCACGCTCAGGTCAGCCGTGGCCGATCTCGGTCCGGTGCCACACGACCGGCGCGCCGCCTTCGTCGAGCGGCCCGTTCGCCGCGATCCCGGCGATCGCGCCGTCGTCACCGATCGCGTAGGCCCTTCCCACGGCGAAACCGTCGGGCAGCGGGAGCTTGGCCACCGAGCCGGGTGCCTGCCAAACCGCGGGGTGACCGTAGGACACTCCTGGCTCGGAGGTCAGCGCACCGGCGATCAGCCCCGATCCGTTGACCCGCAGCCCGGCACTGGAATCGGTCAGGCGTTCAGGAGAGATGGCGGATGTCCAGCGAAAGCCCGTCGAACCGTTGACTCCCTCCGCGTCGGCGCTGCCGACGACGGTCCCGTTCTTGATCGCGCGAGCCAGAGCGACGGTGTACCCGGCCGGGATGGCCAGTTTCTCCACTGTCCCGTTCCGCCAGGTGTAGGGCCGTCCGGACGAGTTGAACAGCACGGTTCCGTCGGTATCAAGATCCGCAGGCCGGGCGTCTTCGTCGGTCGGAATCACGATTGGACCGACGCCTGGCGACGGCCACACCACGGTCACGTGGGCGTCCGGCTTCTCCGTCGAAGCAGTGCCGAGGATGTCGCCGCGATCGTTGAGTGCCACGGCCCACGTTCGTGTGTACCCGGCGGGCACCGGGACCTCGTGAAAACCTCGTTCGTCCAGCACGAAGGTGCGCGTCCCGCCGGCTCCATTGGCCTCCAGGAGCACGGTCCCGGCGCTGTTCTGGTCGATGACGTGCGCGTCCTGGTAGCCGGACGGGACGCCGCGTACCGACACCTTCCCTTCTCGCCAGGTGACCACCTGGGTGTGATCGTCGATGGCGAGTTCGCCCGCGTAGCCACCCTTCCCGTCGGTGCCGAACACGAAACCCGTTGCCCCCGGGTGTCCCGCGGGCAACGGCAGCAGCGTCGCCTGCCAGCCCGGTACTGCCTCCGCCGACGCCACCCCCAGCGCTGTGGTCATGACCGCGGCTGCGACCAGGACACCTGCTCGCAGCGTTGTCCGAATGCTCATGAATCTCCCCATTCTTCCCCGACCTATGAGATTCACGCAGCCACGGCCGGATAGGTTGCTTGCCGGGCTTGGACATTGTCGAAGGTGGATGGATCAGGACGGCAGGCCGTACGCGTGGCTCATGTCGGAGTCGTGTGCCTGGTTCCTTGCTCACGGTGAAGTCCGCGTTGTCGAGTGGCACGTATTTGTGGTGTACCCAGTACGGGACTTTCACTTGGGACGTCTAGTACTTGTCGCATGGCGTGTTCGGCCGGCAGATCATCAGTTCGACGTCGCCGCCGGGGTGCCGCGGTCAATGTAGGCTATATTTAGAATATGGTGAATTTGGATGGGGTGCTGACTCGCGATGGTGGGGTGCTGCGGTACGGAGACCTGGCGGGGGACGGGCGTCCTGTCGTCTTCACGCACGGCGCCGGGATGGACCACCGGATGTTCGACGCGCAGGCACTGGCCCTGAACGAGGCTGGTCACCGGGTGGTCAGCTGGGATCAGCGGGGACACGGCGAGTCGAGCCTCGCACCGGGTGCCCGGTTCACCGCGGAGAGCGCGCTCGACGATCTGAGCGCTCTGCTCGACCACCTCGGTCTCGACCGCCCGGTCCTTGTCGGGCACTCGCTCGGCGGGAACCTCGCGCAGGCACTCGTCCGTCGCTTTCCCGCGCGCGTGTCCGGTCTCGTCGTCGTGGACTCGGCGTGGAACACCGGTCCGCTCACGGCGGTCGAGCGGTTCTCGCTGAAACTCGCCGCTCCGGCGCTCGCCCTCATCCCCGCCTCGCGGCTCCCGGGTCTCATGGCCAGGGCCTCGGCCGTGACCCCGGAAGGGATCGCCGAGTCCGAGGCGACGTTCGCGAACATGCCCAAACAGGTCTTCCTCGACGTCTGGCGGGCCACCGTGTCGTTCGTCGCCCCGGAACCGGGCTACCGCACTCCCGTGCCACTGGGCCTCATCCGCGGCGACCGCGACCGCACCGGCAACATCGCGGTCGCGATGCCTCGCTGGGCGCGGGCCGAAGGTGTGACCGAGCACGTCGTTCCCGATGCCGGACACGTGGTCACCCTCGACGCGGCGGACGCGGTGAGCACGGTGATCCGGGACATCATCGACGGCTGGGACGCGGCGATCGAGGAGCGCTCGGCGTGACCGTGGCCGACGACCGGGCCGCGTTCGCCACGGCGATGGGCGACTTCCTCGCGTCGTGGAACCTGCCCCGTGCGACGGGCCGGGTCTACGGGCGGCTCCTGCTCAACGCGGGTCCCGCGTCGCTGGACGAACTCGGCGAGGCACTCGGCCTCAGCAAGGGAGCGGTGAGCGTGGCCGTCCGCGAGCTGGTTTCCTGGGGGCTTGCCAGGACCATCCCGCAGCCGGGCAGCCGTCGGCTGCTCGTCGAGGTGGTGGGCGGGTTCGAGCAGCTCCTCGCGGCCAGTCACGAACGGACACGGGCGTTCGTCCGGGTGCTCCGGACCGGAACGACGAGTGCGGAGGACGAACGCGCCCAGTCCCGGCTCACGGAGGTCGCGGACTTCTTCGAGTCCTATGTGGACGCAGGAGAGCAGATGCTGCGAAACAGACGTTCGTAACGCGGCACCCGACCCGCCGCCAAACCTGGGAACGCGACGTCGATCCCGGCGCACGCAGCCTTCTCGGCGCGAAACGCCATGACGACAAAACCTGATCACGGTTCGCTTCACGTGATGGACGAGCCGCGACCGTGCCTGGACGCAGTCTCACCTCGCGGGGCCGATCGTGTCAGGGCGTTTCTGGGCGGGGATCGACTGGTCGTCCGCGCCTTGCTGGGCAATCATCGCCCCACCTGATCATGGCGATCAGTCAGGCCGTGCGCCGCGACACATCAAGCCGAGAAGAACTATGCCATGAGCGGACTTACAGGACACGGCCTAAGCCGCGAGGAGTAGGTTCCCGGCGCCGATTTCGTTCTCGTGGCAGAGGTTCTCGCCGCTTTCCGCGCTTAGCGTCGGAACGATGAAGATACGCATGATCGTTCTGATGGCCGTGGTCCTGGCCGGGGCCCTGCAAGGAAAAGCGGCGGCTGGAGCCGAGCATCGGCGGATCGGCTGGCACGACTGCCGGACGGGTCCGGACGACGAGACCGGGCAGCGGCTGGCGGACGCCGGGGCGAGTTGCGGTGAGGTCACCGTGCCGCTGGACTACGCCGATCCGGGCGGCCGGACCCTTTCCGTGGCCGTCGCCCGCCGCGCCGCGACCGATCCCGCACACCGGCTGGGCACCCTGGTGGTCAACATCGGCGGCCCCGGCCCGTCGCGGGAGGGCGTGGCCCTGCTCGCGCAGGGGCTCCCGCCGGAGGTCCCGTCCGGGGCGCAGTCGATCGCGGCACGATACGACCTGGTCGGGGTGGATCCGCGGTTCTTCGGGCTCAGCGCGCCCTTGGAATGCGGCTGGCCCACCGGCAAGTATCTGCGGAGTGCGCAGGTCGCCGGCCCCGACCGGGTCAGCTTCGATCGTGGCGCGGCTGTCGCGAAGGATCTCGCGGCTCGCTGCGCGGACCGGGGCGATGTCCTGCCGTACGCGTCCACACGCGACATGGCCAGGGACATGGACCTCGTCCGCGCCGCGCTCGGCGAGCAGAAGATCTCCTACCTCGGCTGGTCGTTCGGCAGCTATCTCGGCGCAGTCCACCTGCAGCTCTTTCCCCGCCGCGTCGACCGGATCGTGCTCGACAGCCCCGCCGCGCCCGAAGCCACGGGCCCGGCGCTGACCCGCGAGACCGGACCGGCGGACGCCGCCGCGCTGCGGGACTGGGCTTCCTGGGCCGCACGCCGGGACGAGCGGTACCACCTGGGCGCGACGGCCGCCGACGTCCTCGCCGCGGTGGACCGGATCGCCCGCGCCGCCGCCCGCGAACCTCTGCGGGTCGGCGGCCACCGGATCGACGCGGCGATGATCCCGGGGCTGCTTCTCACCGTCGACGACAGCGACGCGTTCTACGCCGAGTTCAGCGCCCAGGTCGTGGTGCTGCGCGACGCCGCTCGCGTACTCGTCGTCACGCCGACCCCCGCCCAGGAGTGGAAGCTTTCCCTGTACGACGACCCGAAAGTGGAACCCGCCTTCGGGTTCAGCGCCACGATCGCGAACCAGTGCGCGGACCGCGCCGCGTCCCGCGACCCGGAGACCTACTATCGGGACATTCAGGCACACCGGGCCGCCGAGCCGCTGTTCGGCCCGCTGGCGCGGGACATCACCCCGTGCGCGTTCTGGCCGGTCTCGCCCGCGGAGCCGCCCACCGTGATCGGCAACGACCGTCCCGCGCTGATCGTGGGCGCGTCCGGCGATCCTGTCACGCCGTACCCGGGACAGCGGTCCTTGCACCGGGCCTTGACGGGGTCCCGCATGGTCACGCTGGACGGTGCCTTCCGGCACGGTGTCTATCTCTTCGCCCGGGACAGTTGCGTCACCGGCGCCGTCGAGTCGTATCTCCTTGGCGGTTCCTTGCCCGGTGCCGATGTCACCTGCGCGAGTCAGCGCTCGCCGGGCCGGACCACGCCCGCCTCGTAGGCGAGCACCACCGCCTGGACCCGGTCGCGGACCCGCAGCTTGGCCAGGATGTTGCTTATGTGCGTCTTCACCGTGCCCGGCGCCACTGTCAGCCATTCGGCGATCTCGGTGTTGGACCAGCCGCGCGCCAGCCCGGTCAGCACCTCCCGTTCGCGCCCGGTCAGCGTCGCCGCCGACCGGGCCGCGGCGGGATCGAGCGGGGGAGCGAGCCGGTCCAGCAGCCGCCGGGTGGTGGACGCGGCGAGCACCGCGTCCCCGGCGTGCACGGTTCTGATCGCGGCCAGCAGCTCCTCCGGGGTGGCGTCCTTGAGCAGGAAGCCGTCCGCGCCCGCCCGTAGTGCGGCCAAGGCGTGTTCGTCGAGGTCGTAGGTGGTGAGCATGATGACCTTCGGCGCGCGGGGCAGGGCCAGTACCCGGCTGGTGGCCTCGACGCCGTCGAGCACCGGCATCCGCACGTCCATCAGCACCAGGTCGGGCGCCAGCCGCCGGGTGAGCTCGACGGCGGCGAGCCCGTCGCCCGCCCCGCCGACCACAGTCAGTTCCGGCTGGGCGTCGACGACCATCCGGAACCCCGCCCGGACCAGCGCCTGGTCGTCGGCCAGCAGGACACGGACCGGGCCCTCGCCGCTCACGCGGGCACCGGGAGCCGGGCGCGCAGGACGTGACCGCCGCCGGGCCTCGGCTCCAGCGTCACCGTGCCGCGGTAGGCACCCGCCCGTTCCCGCATGCCGACCAGGCCGTGCCCGCCGCCGGGACCCGCGATCCGGGCCCGGCCGTCGTCGAGGACGTCGATCTCCAGCCGTCCGGCGGGCCAGCGCACCGACACTTCGGCACGAGCGCCCGTCCCCGCGTGCTTCAGGACGTTCGTCAGCCCCTCCTGAACGATCCGGTAGCCGGTGAGGGAGAACCCGGGCTCGACCGGCCCCGGCGGGGTCTCGAAGGCGAGGCGGACGTCGAGCCCGCCCGCCCGCACACGGTCGACCAGACCGGGCAGATCGTCCAGACCCGGTTGGGGTTCCGCGGTTTCCGGGCCGTCCCGCAGCACGCCGAGCACCCGCCGGAGTTCACCCAGCGCCTGACGGCCGCAGTCGCCGATCGTGGCCAGCGCGGCCCGCCCGGCCTCCGGCGACGACACGGCCGCGTACCGGCCGCCGTCGGCCTGCGCGATCACGACCGCGAGCGAATGGGCGAGGATGTCGTGCATCTCGCGGGCGATCCGGGTCCGCTCCGCCAGCACGGCGAGCCGCGCCCGCTGGTCGCGTTCGGCGCGGCGCACCCGCCACAACGCCCCTATCGCCCACGCGGCCACCACCGTGCTGGCCAGAAAGGCGCCGACGAGCGCATGCGCCGTCGGGGAGGAAGGCAGCAGCGGCCAGCTCAGGCCGCCGAGCACGGCGCCGAAGAGGCCGACGGCGAGCCCGGCCCTGCCCGCCCATCGCGGTCCGTAGGCCGTCGCGGCGTGTACCGCCACCGGGACGGCGAGATCGGCCAAGAGCGCGCCATGGGTGTCCCGGACCGTCAGCCACTGGACACCCGCGACGCCCAGCACGAGCGCCGCGCACACCGCGGGCTTCCGCCGTCGCAGCGCCAACGGCAGCGGCAGGAACAGGGAGAACAGGAAGTAGGCGGTGTCCGCGCGGACGAACAGTCCGAAAAGGACACAACAGGCGGAGAGCAGGAGTGCGGTCACGACGTCGACGAGCGACTCGTTTCCGCGCAGCCAGGAGTCGAGCCGTTCACCGAACACGCCGTCACTGTATGGCCACCGGGGCGTTCGTCACTTCGCCGTGGGGGCTGACATGGCGTAGTCCTTCCGGGCTAGGCCATGTCATCGTGCATCAGCAGGCCCGCGATGGAGAGTTCGTCGATCGCGACCTTGCCGCCCATGCCGTGCCCGAGGACGAACACCCTGCCGGAGTCCACCGTGGCTCCTTGTAAGGCAACTGCGCGGTGGCTGCGGCGTGCTCGGCCTGGGAGCCGTACTCGGCGAACTCGGGCAGGGGGAGGGCGGCGGCTTTGGTCACCTGGTGGCAGCACCTGCCGAACCGGGACGAGCTGGAACCCGCTGCGCTGTTCGCCCGCCTCCGCCCGCTTCCGGGATCACCATGCGAGAACAGGTTGACATTCACATTAATGGGAATGTTCTGAGATCTGGTCATGATGATGACTGGTGGCCGGTCGGTACTGTTCCGCGTCGGACTCGCTCTGGAGGGTGTCGGCTGGCATCCCGCCGCGTGGCCGGAGTCGTCGATGACCGACCCCGCCGAACTCTTCGGCAGTCGCCATTGGACTGATTGGGGACGTGCGGCCGCGACGGGAGGCATCGACTTCGTGACCCTGGAAGACGGTTTGAGCGCGCAGACCGAGCAGTTCACGGGCGTGCCAGGCGACCCTCGGAAAGTGGTCAGGGGCAGGCTCGATCCGGTGGTGACCGCCGCGATCCTGTTGTCCTCCACCGATATCGGCGAGGTGGTGGTGTCCAGGAACGTGACCCACTCGAATCCCTTCCACGTCGCGACGCAACTGGCGTCGTTGGCCGCGATCGCACCGGGCCGGGTGACTTTCCGGCCCCAGGTGTCGGCTAACGCGGGTGACGCCACCGTGGTCGGCGGCACGCCGACTCCCCGGCTCGAGCCCGAGGACGTCCGGGCCCCGGTGCGCATCGCTCATCGCCTCCGGGACCTGTTCCGGGACGCGGAGTCCCAGGTGCGCGCGATTCGGAGCCTGTGGTCGACCTTCCCCCACGAGAGCCTGGGTTCCGGGGACGAATTCTGGCGGTACGGGCCGATCGCACCCCGCGTCCCGGACCATCACCCTGCCGCGGGGCCGCTGAACGTTCCCGTGGCCGTGCCGCCGCGAGTAGCTGCGCTCGCCCACCATGCCCTGGAGCCTTATCGGCTCGCTGCCGCGGTCGCCGACCGGGTCTTTCTCACACCGACCGCCGAGCATCCCGTGCCGGAACTGGTCGCGGCGTTCAGGCAAATCGAGGAGCTGACGCCAGATGCCACCAAGACTGAACTCTATGCGGACATCGCGGTTGTTCTCGGCGACACCGGCGACGGCGCGCGGGCCAGGCTCGCTCACCTGAACCATGTCACCGGCGCGGTCTGGTCGACCGATACCGGCATCTTCACCGGCACCGCGCCCGGGCTCGCGGAAGTCGTTACCGGCTGGCGCGATCAGGACGGGATCGCCGGTGTCCGCCTTCGGCCGGCGGTCCTCGATGAGGACGGGCAACGGATCATCCGCGACCTCGTCCCGTTGCTGGCCGCCCCGTGAGCTAATGGCTGCAGCGACCTGGACCTGCCCCAGTACGCCGGCAACAGCGTGACAGGGGTGGCCTGCCACGTGATCGGGCTGGTCGGTGTTGTATCGCGGCCGGCTACAGCTGGTAAGCAACGTCCATGCGTGATGGCGGGGATCTCGTGCTGAATCTGTCGGACGACGCGCGCCTGGGTGCGCTGACCGCCAGCCTGCTGCCCCGAAGCGGATGACGACGAGGATGCCGTTTCCGGGACGAACCTAGAAACGCTGCCGCGGATCGGCCCGTCGGGTCAGGACTCGGCCTCGCCTTGCCGGCGCCGGTCGGTTTCGGCGGTTTCGGCGAGCAGGGTTGCCCCTTGGTCGGTGAGAGTGTGCTGGACAGCTTCGGCGATACGTCGCGTGGAGATGAGGCCTGCTTCGCGGAGCACGCTCGCGTGCCGGCTGGCGGAGGCTACTGATGTGTTGGCTCGCCGGGCCAGTTCGGAGGTGGTGGCTCCGGTGCTGACGTTGGCCAGTACGGCCGCTCTGGTCGGGCCGAGAAGCGCGGCCAGGGATCGCTTCGCTTGCGGCGGGGCGCTCATTGCGTACCGCTTGAGGTCTTGCTGCATGGCGTAGGCAAGTGTCGGGGGCGCGTCGGGGACTTCGGAGAGCACGGGTTTGCCACGGTAGAAGACGGTGGGAACCAGCACCAGTCCTCGACCGTCCAGATGGAGGTCGCGGTCGGTGTGCGAGTCCACCTCGAGGATGGGCGGATTCCAGCGCATCGCGGGGCCGAGAGAGGCGAAGAGCCCGTCTACCCCCTTGAGCAGCATCGCGCGGCCCAGGACACCGCGTTCGATGGCGGCGAGGGCCAGCAGTTGGCTCCACGCCGGCACGAGGGCGACCTCGTGGTAGACGCGTAGTGCGTCGGCGACTTGAGTGAGGATTCCGGTGTCACCATCGGCCAGGTCTTGAGCCCAGGTCGGCAGCGGCTGAGATTCGGCAAGAAGCCCCAGCTCCGTACCCAACTGGCGGCGGGAAGTGGTCAGCACCCTCTCGATCCCGTCGTCCCAGCTGCGTGGGGCCTCCGCCGGGCTCAGGAAACTGAGAAGGTGGCCCGACGCTGGTACCAGTGTCTTGAGCAGGGTTTTCACCCCGGGTGGCGTCGTCGGCGCTGCCAGCTTGGACCGGGTCCGGCGCTGCCAGCAGTCGAACAACAGAATCGTGTTGCGTTGCTGCATGAGCCGCAGGCTGAGGACGGTCTCCCAGAGCGGATCGGACATCTCCGCGACCCGTGTGCGGGCCAGGTCAGCCATCGTGAAATGAATCCGCAGCATCACATCTCCCCAGGTGTGCACCGGCCAATCCATGATCAACTATCTACCAACAGCCTGCCGGTCGGAGACGCGGCGCGCATCCCCCATGAGATGCAAGTTCCCGGACCAAAGGGACGTTGTGGGGTGCAGGTGGCTGTGCCGGGCTACTTCGCGCCCGCATCGGTTGGGCTCCTCCCTCCTGAGGAGGAGGTTTTCATCCACGTGCAAAGGCACTGGTGCCAAGGGCAGATTCAGCTCAAGGTTCTTTCGCCGGGCAGATCGAACGACGGCGGAGTTCGACGGATTCATCGGATTCATCCATACCTTCACCTCAATAGTGGTGAGGCGGAACAGGGGGTAAATGCAGGTGTCACGACTACGTCCGCGAGGAAAATGGATTGCCGGTTTAGTTGCCACAGTCTTGACGACGGGTGCGTTGCCCTGTGTATCGGCCAGTGCCGTCAGTGGAGGTCCCGCCGCGGAAGGTGCTTACCGATTCGTCGCCAAGTTGGACTTCGGTACCGCAAATCGAAGTTGCAGTGGCGCGCTCATCGATCCGCAATGGGTGATCACCGCGAGTGCTTGCTTCGGCGCGGACCCCGAAACAGGGCGAGGTCTCCAGACAGGGCCGCCCAGTCAGCCCACCACGGCCACGTTCGGGCGTACTGGCGCGAGCGGCCAGGACGGCCCGGTGCTGAACGTCGTCACGGTGGTGGCTCATCCCGAGCGCGACCTCGCGCTCGTCAGGCTGGAGGAACCGGTCGCCGACATCGCGCCCTTGGCGATCGGTGTTTCGGCGCCGCGTCAAGACGAAGTGCTGACGACTGCCGGTTTCGGGCGGACGGCGACCGAGTGGTTGCCGTATCGGGTGCATACCGCACAGTTCTCCGTGACGTCGGTCGAGGCCACCACAGTGGGTATTGTTGGCACCACGCCGCAGGCCAGTATCTGCAAGGGTGACGCGGGAGGCCCGGCCTTCCGTACGAACGGCAGCGTTTCGGTCGAGTTGGTAGCCCTGCACAGCGCCTCGTGGCAGGCGGGCTGCAAGGGCGAGATCGAGAGCCGCAAGGGTGCCACTGAAACCAGGGTCGACGACCTCGGAGTTTGGATCCAGCAGCAGATCGTTCAGAACAGCTCGGATCTCGGCCCCGGAACCGGGCCCGCGGCGACGATGTTCCAGAACAAGTTGATGTTCTTCGGCCGAAACACCAGCAACGTCTTGCAGCGCTGGTCGATCAAGAACGGTGAGGCCCACCGGCAGGAGTCCTGGGGCGGCTCTGTCGTGGGCAAACCGGCCGCAGTGGTGTTCAAGGACCACGTCACCGTGTTCGCCAGGGGCGCTGATGGCACCTTGCAGCACTGGTGGACCGGGCCCGATGGCGTCCTCGGTGGACACGACACCTGGGGTGGCGGGCTGGGAGGCGATCCAACGGTTCTGGTATCCAACGGTTTCCTCACGGTGTTCGCCAGGGGTGCCGACGGCACCTTGCAGCATTGGTGGCTCGGCAAGAACGAGACCAGTTTTCACCGGGACCACTGGGGTGGCGGCGTAGCCGGAGATCCGGCCGCAGTGGTTTTCAACGACGCCATCACCGTCTTCGCTCGGGGCACCGACGGCACCCTGCAGCACTGGTGGCTCGGCAAGAACGAGACCAGCGCACATCGGGACCACTGGGGCGGCGGAGTCACCGGCAACCCCACGACCGCGGTCTTTAACGACGCCATCACCGTCTTCGCCCGGGGCACCGATGGCACTTTGCAGCACTGGTGGCTCGGCAAGAACGAGACCAGCGCTCACCGGGACCACTGGGGCGGCGGAGTCGCCGGCAACCCCAGCACGGCGGCCACGGGAGATGAACTCACCGTCTTCGCCCGGGGCACCGATGGCACTTTGCAGCATTGGTGGCTGGGCAGGAACGAGATCAGCGCACATCGGGACCACTGGGGCGGCGGAGTGACCGGTAACCCCACCGCGACCCGCTTCACCGACGGCAACGTGAACATCCTGACGGTATTCGCCCGTGGTGCCGGGAACAGCTTGCAGCACTGGTGGTTTTCCCCGGCGGACGGAGTCCACCGCGATCAGTGGGGAACAAGTTTCCTTAGTTGACCCAAGAGGTCGACCAGAACTTCATCGGACTGAATACGGAGAAACGAGAAGAATATGCGACTTTCCCCTCGCTTGCTGATCGTCGGCCTGGTCGGCGGCGCTACCTTGCTGGCAGGCACCCTTGCCGCGGAATCCGCCGAAAATGTTCATGCCGATGCGCCACCCAGTGTCGTTGAAACCTACGACCATCCTGGCGCGAGCGTGATACTCGCCAGTCGCGGCATTGTTGTCGGCAGAGGCGATGGCCATATCGAGCTCGTCGATTGCCCCAGTGACACGAGCACGGATCAGGATTACATCCTGGTCAAAGGGCGAAGTGCCACCGGGCTGGTAAAAGCCTGTTTCCGGGTAACCGGCGCCAGTGGCCGTCTGAGCATGGAATTGCCAAAAGTCTTCTACATCGAGGCCGACAGAAACCATCGTGTCAACGCCACGCTCAACACCAAGGGCGCGATCGAGAATGTCGATATTCCCAAGGGGGACGGAAAGTCGGTCGGTGAGGGCACCGGGCCCGCCAATGGCCCGTCCACGCTTCTGGAACTCACGGCCTTGCCATGAGCCGAGCGCGAACCAAGTGTTTGAAGGGATACGAACGCATGAGAACAAAGTCAGGCAGGGTGAGCAGAATGCGCGCGACCGTTGTGGTCGCCGCGACGGCTCTGATCGCGGGAATGACCGGTGTGCCGCTTGCCGCGGCGGATCCGCCGCCGGTGAATGAGCGTCAGCTGGTGGTGGACATGCTGAAAAGCGGAGGGCCCGGGACGACGCTCGCCGCGGAGGCCGCGTTGCTGGATTCCGATGCGGCACTGGGCGAATTCTTGCGTACCGGGCAGCACATTGCCCGCGAACAGGACAATCAGGTGCGGCTGGCCCAGATCATGCACACCGGTGGACCCGCGACGCGAGAGGCGGTCAGAGCCGCGTTCCGTGGTTCCGCGGACGGGGTGCGGGTATTCCTGGAATCGGGTTGGCGACCACCCTTCGAGCAGGACCAGCAGGTGGAGGTCACGCAGACCATGCACACCGGCGGGCCTGCGGTGCGGGAGGCGGCCCAGGCCGCGCTGCGTGGGTCCGCCAAGGATGTGTGGGATTTCCTGGTCACCAAACGATACGTCTTGCGGGCTGAGGACAACGAGGTACTGGCGACGCAGCTCATGGCCGTGGGTGGGGCCGCGGTGAAGCAGGCCGCCCGGTCCGCGCTGGCCGGTTCGGCCGAGGATGTCGAGGATTTCCTTCGCAAGGGGCAGTACCTGGCTCGGGCACGGGATGAGGAACGGGCCAGCGTCGCCGGATTGGCGGGCCAGGCGAAGGAAGCGGGCCAGCGGGCCGCCACCGAGACCGAGGCGGCGAAGGAAGCATCCGCCCGTGCCGTGGAGGCTTCTCGACTGGCCAAGGAGGCGGCGGAACGCGCCGCGAGCGAGACCGTGCAGGCCGGCGCCGATGCGGCGAAGGCCACTGCGGCGGCAGGCCGGGCAGCGGACGCCGCCTTGCGTGCGGCCGAAGCGACCCAGACCGCGATAGCGGCGGCCAACGCCGCCACCGCAGCTGCTCGCGGAGCGGCGAACGCCGCGGCCAAGGCGGCCTCCGCAGCTTCCGCGGCCGCGCAGGCCGCCGCCCGCGCCCGTAAGGCCGCGGCCGCCGCGGTCGGCGATGCCAAACAGGCCGAGGCGGCGGGCGCGGCAGCTGTCGACGCTCACAATGTCGCGTTGGCGACGAAGGACGCCGCCAACGCGATGCTCGCGATGGGCCCCGTGCTGCAGGAGGCCCGAACGGCCCTGCGGGCGGTCCTCAGCGCTCGTGGGCATTCCAGTGCCGCGGCTGCCGCGGCACTGGTGGCCGGTAACCAGTCCCATGCCGCAGGAGCGCAAGCCGAGCGCGCGAAGCAGGCCGCTGCCACCGCGAGGCGGCAGGCGGCGGAAGCTGACTCCGCGGCGAATGCCGCCGACGCGTACGCCTCGGAATCGGCTCAGGCCGCGACCGAGGCGTACGAGGCGGCGACCGGTGCGGCCGCGCATGCCGAAGCCGCGTCCATCGCGGCCCGGGAAGCCGCCGAACATGCCGGTCAGTCGGCTGACGCGGCGAGGGAAGCCACCGCTCATGCCGAAGCAGCACAGCAGGCGGCTGACGCCGCCGTGGCGGCGGCCAATCGGGCGAGCAAGGTCGAAGAAGACGCTCGCAAGTCGGACGCCGCACGGTTGAGCAGGGAGACATCCCAGGGGATCGCCGACGCGGAGATGGCGAAAACCAAGTACGAGGCGGGAAAGTCCACGCTCGCGTGGGAGGCCACCGAAGCCGCCAGACTGGACGCGGACACGCGACGACTGCTCGCCGAGGCGACGGCGCCGGGCGCCACTACCGAGGTCATCGTGGGCAATGGGCGCAAGGTCGCGATCAGGTCGATGCGCACAGGTGGCCCCTGGGCGCAGGCAGTGGCCGAAGCGGCACTCGTCGGCGGTGAATTCGACGTACGCGCGTTCGTGTCCAGCCAGCGTCAACTGGCCGCCGAACAGGACGACCGCACCCGGGTGGGCCACATCGCGGACAACACCGACCGACCCGAACAGCGGAAATCGGCCGAAGCGCTGATGTTCGGGCCTTATGCCGGAGTTCAGGAGTTCCTGCGTACTCGGCATTATCCTGGCAAGGAGGCAGATGATCAGGTTCTGATCGCCCAGCTCATGAACTCGGGCGGCCCCGCGGTAAAGGAAGCGGGCAGGGCAGCGTTGAACGGAACGCCCCAGCAGGTTCAAGACTTCCTTGAGCGTGGTCAGTTCGTTGCTGCCGAGCAGGACGATCAGGTCCAGGCCACCCGGTTTCTCAGTGCGGGCGGTGAAGTGAACGCCGCTGCACGGATCGCGTTGGCAGGGCCCCCGGACGTCGTGCGGGACTTCCTTCGGGTCGGTGTGCATCAAGCCAAGAAACGTGATCTCGAGACCGCGAGTCATGTCGCGGAGGTCCGTGGGTATGTCGCCGAGGCGGCACAGTCGGCTGCCACTGCTCGGCAGAACGCCGCCGAAGCGGGCAGGGTCGCGGCCATCGCCCGGAACGCGGCCGCCGAGGCGGAGGAGTACGCCAGGCGAGCCAGTGAATCGGCCAACGAGGCCAACGGTTATGCCGATCAAGCCCGCCAGTCCGCTGACCAGGCTCAGGAATCCGCGAACCAGGCCGCCCAATCGGCCAAGTCGGCCCGCGAAGCCGCCCAAGCCGCTCAGAGCCAGTCGGCGGCCGCCGCCCATTCCGCCGCACGGGCCAACTCCTCCGCGGCCCAAGCCCGTCGCTCCGCGTCCTCGGCGTCAGCCTCGGCCGCGCAAGCCAGGGCAGCGGCCATCGCGGCGGGGCAGAGCGCGGACAAGGCGGCCGCAGCGCTGGTCGGAGCCATGGAACACATGCTGAACCTGCAGAAGCAGGAGGAAGAGGCAAGGCGCAAGAAGGCTGCGGAACAACCGCCCGGGCAGCCGGTCGAACGCAAACCATGGGCGCTCGATCAGGAAAACATCGAGATGGAGCTGGCCGAGAAATACCACTATCAGCCAAAAGAGTTCGAGAAGATGATATCCATCTACGGACTTCCGCAGGCTGTTCGGTGGGAAGCACTCATGGAACTCGAAAACAGGCTGTGTGCCAAATTTCCCGGCAACTGTGAGGAAATCAACCTGCAAATGGCGGACCGCGGCCTATGGCTGGTATCGTCCAATGGGCCGATGGCGGGCAAAAAAGAGCTTCTGGAGGCAATGCGCGACGGCCTTAACTGGGTCATGGCCAGCAAGCGCAGCAAAGACATACTCAACGACAATTTGAGCGAAACTGCGAAAAGGAGAATGAAGGAGGATCGCAGCCTGACCCGGGACTTCCTTCGTACCGCCCTTCAGCTGGAAGTGGAAAAGTACATGAAAACCAAGTTTGGTGACCGGTTCAGGCTCGACGGAGGACTGGTCTACGACAGTGTGACCAAGAGTAGCGCGGAAGTGACCTGGCAAGGCCTGGTTCCGTCGATGTTGCCTGGCGGTAGGAATATCTATCAGACCCTGTATGTCGCTTACCAGCCTGTCGGTCTCAGATAGAAGTGAAGTAGCATCGGTCTGCGCTTCCTTCGGTCAGTTGGAGGAGGCAGGCGTCCGCGGATGCGTCGGTGCTGACCTCCTCGAAGTGCCGGTGGACGGTCGCCTGAATTTCGCCGTGCTCCGCGGGGAACCGTCCGATCAGGGCGAGGACCAGCTTCTTGAGGTTTTCGTCGGTGGGCGGAAGGTGGGACGGATCTTCCGGTATGGCAACTCCACATGTTCGGGAGACGACACTGAGACGGCGCACGGCGACCGCAGGATGCGGAAGCTGGTTGAGGTGATCAGGCACACGAACCGTCCCATGTGCGACCGTTTGAAGTGGTCGCTTCCAGCCTGTGTTGCAGGGCTGGTCTCAATCACGACGTGCTGACTTGAGGGCGGCCGGGACCCGGCCGCCCTCAAGCCTGATGAGGCAGTGTTTGTTCGCGCGATGTCCTCCCTTACCGGGGTGTGGAGATGCCTTGGCCGATGCCGCCGTCGATGGTGAGTCTGGCGCCGGTGGTGAAGGTCGCGTCGAAGGCGAGGAACAGTACGGCCGTGGCGATTTCCTCGACGGTGCCGTGTCGCTTCATCGGGGTAGCCGTGTCTCCCATTTCCTTCAACGCGTCCCGGTCGTCGTCGGTCATGCCGGTGATGCCCATGGTCGGGGTGTCGATGAAGCCGGGGCTGATCACGTTCACCCTGATGTTCCGCGGCAGGAGCGCGCTGGCGATCCCTTTCGCGAAGGCCCGGACGGCGGCTTTCGCTCCGGAGTAGACGGTCAGGGTGTCTGTTCCGCCTTCGTCGGCGATGGAGGTGGTGAAGATGATCGAGCCGCCGTCGCGGACGAGGGGAGCGAGCCGCTGGGTGGTGAAGAACGCGCCTTTGGTGTTGGTGTCGAAGCTTTGGTCGTAGGACGCTTCGGTTACTTGGTCGAAGGGTTCGAGCTTGGCGAGTCCGATGTTGACGAACACGAAGTCGATCTGGCCGAGTCCGGCTTCGACGAGGTCACCGAGCGCGTGGATGTCGGCCATGCTGGTGGCGTCGGATCGGACCACATGTGCGGCGGAGGACGTGAGTTCGGTGCGCGCCGTTTCGATGTTCTTCTCGTTGCGGCCGGTCAGCACGACTTCCGCGCCGCCGTCGAGGAGTGCTTTGACGACCGCGAGCCCCATGCCGTGCGTTCCGCCCGCGACGACGGCTTTCCTGCCCGAGTATTTGTTCAAGGTCTACTCCGTGGGTTTCTTGATCAGGTCGACCATGCCGGCGAGGTCGCGGTCGTGGGCGGACTGGCCGATGAGGTCTCGCAGGGGGATGGCCAGGTGGGAGAGCAAGGCTTTGTCGACGTTCTGGGCGTTGCTGGCCGTGACTATGTTGGCGATGGCCACCGCCTGCATGTCCGGTGGGGAAACGGATTCCTCGACCGCCTGCGTGCTGGTGCCGTTTCCCTGGGCGAGCAGGGGCAGAGCGACGGTCGTCGCGGTCAGCCAGGGAGCCAGCAGGGACGCGGCGAACTCCGTGAGATCGGCTTTCTCCGTGCCGACGAGGGCGAGTGCGTGGCTCGCCCCCGCGAACTGGCCGTACATCGCGCTGAGCAAGGCCAGGTCGTAGAGCGACGCCAGGCCCGGGTCGGCGCCCACGTACATGGCGGCGCTCAGCCGGTTCAGCGTGTGCTCGTACTGGTCGAAGACGTGCCGTGAGCCGCTGTAGAGGACGCGGGCTTCGGGCTGGCCGATCATCGGGGGTACGGCCATGATGCCGCCGTCGAGGTAGCCGGCGCCGCGCTGGGCTGCCCAGACAGCGGTCTCGCGGGCCTGGTCCGGTGTTCCGTTGGTGAGGTTCATCAGGGTTCGGCCGGCCAAGGCGTCACCTGCCGGGTCGAGGATCTCGTGCAGGACCGGGTAGTCCAGCAGGCAGGCGACCACAAGAGGGCTGGCCGTGACCGCCTCGATGATCGTCGCAGCCCGCATCGCGCCGCCCGCGACGAGGCTGTCCGCCTTGCTCTGCGAGCGGTTCCAGACGGTGGTGGGATGGCCTGCGGCAAGGAACGTGGCGGCCAGTGCCTTGCCCATCGCGCCGAGGCCGATGACCGTCACCGGGACGGGTGTTTCGTGTTCGTTCACCTGCAACTCCATTCGGGTCCGTGATCACCACCCTGGGACAGGCCGCCCCCGGTCCGGTCTAGGTCTGGTCTAGGTCGGGTGCGCGTCGACCCGACCGGCCGCTCGCCGGTTAACGTGGTGTCGTGCGTTTCGGAGTACTCGGTCCGCTGGCCGTGTGGACGGCGGACGGGACTCCGGTCGACGTCGGGGAGTCGAAGGTCCGTGCTCTGCTGGCGGACCTGCTGGTCCACGAGGGTCGACCGGTGTCGGCCGATCGGCTCATCGACGATCTGTGGGGCGATCGGCTTCCCATCAACCCGAGGAAGACCTTGCAGACGAGGGTCTGGCAGCTCCGGCGAGCGTTGGAAAACGCCGAGCCGGGAGGGCGGGGCCTGGTGGTGTCGCAGCCGTCCGGATATCTGCTACGGGTCGATCCGGCCATGGTGGACCTGGGCCGGTTCCGGGACCTGACCGCGCAGGCGCGAATCAGCGGCGACGCCCGCACGCGGGCGGGTCTGTTGTCGGATGCGCTGGGGCTGTGGCGCGGGCAGGCCTTCGCCGACTTCCAGGACGCGGAGTTCGCCAGGAACCTCGCTCGACGTCTTGAGGAGGAGCGGCTGGTCGCCCTCGAAGAACACGCTGAGGCGAGGCTGGAGTCGGATGACCGGCTCGCCGCCGCGCTTGCCGGGGAGCTCGGCGAACTGGTGGCTCGATATCCCCTGAGGGAACGGCTGTGCGCGGTCTACATGCGTGCGCTGTACCGCGCCGGGCGGCAGGCCGAGGCACTGGCCGTCTATAGCGTCCTGCGCCACCGGTTGGCGGAGGAACTGGGCTTGGACCCCGGTCCTGAGCTGGCAGCCCTTCACCAGTCGATCCTGGAACAGGCCACCCACCTCAGCCCTGCTTCCGGCGCCGCGCCGCGAACCAATCTGCCCATCCCGCTGAGCGCCCTGATCGGCAGAGCGGACGTCGTCGGCGAGGTGTGCTCGGGGCTGGACACGGATCGGCTGGTGACGCTGACCGGCCCTGGCGGTGTCGGCAAGACGCGGCTGGCCGTGGAGACGGCAGGCCGGCTGGCCGATGCCTTCTCCGACGGCGTTTGGCTGGTCGAACTGACAATGCTGGATCGCCAGGACAATGAGCGGACGTCCGCGGGACTGGTCGACCTGGTGGCCGCTGTCCTCGGCCTCCGCGACGACGCCACAACGCCCCTGTTTCCGTCCGCTGGTCCTGTTTCCCCGTTCGAGCGGCTCACCGGCGCTCTGCGGACGAAGCAGCTCCTGCTGGTCCTGGACAACTGCGAGCACGTGATCGAGCCGGCCGGCGAGCTCGTCGGCCGGCTGCTGTCGACAGTGCCGGGCCTGCGAATCATGGCGACAAGCCGACAGCCGCTCGCGGTGGACGGGGAGCAGGTGTGGCCCGTGTCGCCGCTGGAGCCACCGGAGCCCGGGGCGGCGATCGAAGCCGTGCGCGAGTCCAGCGCGGTCCGGCTGTTCCTGGCACGAGCGAGCGCCGCCGTGCCCGGGTTCGAATTGACCACGGACAATACCGACGCTGTCGCCACGATCTGCCGACGGCTCGACGGAATTCCACTCGCTCTGGAACTGGCCGCCACGCGGATCCGGGCGCTGGGCGTGCGGGAACTGGCCGCACGAGTGGACGACCGGTTCCGGTTGCTGGCAGGCGGGAACAGGGGAGCGCCGGCCCGTCAGCGGACGTTGCGGGCGATGATCGACTGGAGCTGGGAACTGCTCACTGCGGCCGAACGCGTCGTCCTGCGCCGCCTGTCCGTCCACTCCGGAGGCTGCACCATCGAAGCGGCCGAAGCCGTCTGCGCAGGTGGGGGAGTGCGGGCGACGGAGGTTCTCGATCTGCTTGCCCGGTTGGTGGACCGTTCGCTGGTCATCATGACCGAGACCGCGGACGGCCCTCGGTACCGGCTACTCGAATCCGTCGCGGCCTACAGCCACGAACGCCTCGGCGAAGCGGGTGAGTCCGAACGGATCCGGCGGCTGCACCGCCGGTACTACACCGAACTCGCTGAACGCGCCGAGCCACACCTGCGGAGCAGACGGCAACGATACTGGTTGCGGTGCCTGGACGCCGAGAACGCCAATCTCCACCGGGCGCTGGACGACGCGATCCAGCGCGACGAAGCGGAATCGGCTCTCCGGCTGGTCAACGCGCTGGGCTGGTATTGGTTCCTGCGCGGCAGGCTCGGCGAAGCACGCCGGATGCTGAACCTCGTCTTGACCCTCCACGGGCCGGTGCCTGCCGCGACGAGGGCCATGGCGGCGGTATGGCAAGCAGGCATCTCGCTGCTGATCCGCGATGCCACCGATCCGGACACGGTGGTGCCAGGCGATGTGCTGGACACGGTGAACGACGCCGTCGCCGACCCTGCCGTGCGAGCGTGGGCCGAGTGGTTCCTCGGCTTCGCGCAGAGCGGTTTCGATGCCCCGGCGACGACCGGTGACCAGATCGACCGGCTTCTGGCCGCCTACCGAGCAGCCGACGACAACTGGGGCGTCGCAGCCATCCTGATCACGCACACGTTCGCCTTGGCCAAGGGCGACATCGCCGAAGCCGGCCGACTCGGCCGTCAAAGCCTGACCCTTTTCGAGAAGCTCGGCGACAGCTGGGGGCAACTAAAGGCCAGGCAACGCCTCGCCACACTGTCCGAAATCAGTGGCGACTACGAAGACGCCGCACGTCTTCGCCGGGAGGGGCTGAGCAACGCCGAAGAACTCGGATTGTGGACCGAGGCGGCGTACGAACTATCCGGACTCGGCCGCAGCGCCCTGCTGGCGGGCGACTACGCCACAGCGGAGGAGTTTCACACGCGAGCGATGCGATTGGCTGCGGAACAGTCCCACTTGTGGGGCGTCCAACACGCCGAGGTCGGCCTCGGGCTTGGCGCACGCAGGCAAGGCAAGCTCGATATCGCCGAAACACACCTGCGAAACTGGCTCGATTGGTGCCGACGCTGGAACGGCACCCCTGGCCTCGCACTGATACTGGCCGAACTCGGCTTCATCGCGGAACAACGCGGCGACGCGTCAACGGCGCTCGCCCTGCACGTCGACGGTTACGTCGCAGCACAGGCCACCGGCGATCAACGGGCGATCGCACTCGCACTGGAAGGACTGGCCGGAGCACACTCACTCAACGGTCTTCACCACCGCGCCGCCCGCATACTCGGCACAGCCACCGCACTCAGGAAATTGGCAGGAGCTCCATTACCACTCGCAGAATGCGGCGACATCGACCGGATCACCACCAGGATCCGGCGCAACCTGCCCGAAAACGCCTTCGTCACCGAATTCGAATACGGTCGAAGAAATGATCCCGATGACATCACCGGACATAACACTACGCCAACCGCCCAGCAGGCAGTAGAAGTTTCCGCCGGTTGCGATAACGGAAGGCTGAGCTAGGTGATACTGGCGTGTCGTGTCGACGTTCGGAGGAGCGGCTATCTGGTGTTCATGCTGCCAGGCGAGCCTCGATCCGGATCGTTCTCGGCTCTTGTGCCATTGCCACCTTTCGCCGTCGCAGTTTGAGTTGCGTCTTGGCCCGGCCACCCACGGTCATCGGTATCCGCCGACGCGAAGTGCTGTGGCGCCGACGCGCGAGGCCGCGCGAGGCAGGGCGCCACGGGTTTGTCATCCACCTCGCGGCGGACGGCCCCGCCCCCGCGCGAGGTCGCTGATCGACTGACGCAGGAGCAGAGCGGGCCTCTCGTACGAAAAGAAACCCGCGCGGTCATCGACGAAGGAATGCTCCGATGGTTCTAGGGGCACATGTGCGTGCTGGGCCGATGACCTGGCGCGGTTGGTCGGGTCAGTCCGACCAGCCGACCACGCCGACGTAGCCGAAGTTCTGATGGCCGCAGCCGGTCCAGGTGACGAGGTAGCCCTCGGCACGTTTCTGCTGGGCGAGCTGGGAACCGGCGGCGTTGCACTGGGCGAGGGTGGAGCCGGTGATTGTTTGCTGGTAGTACGCCGGTATCGCTTGCGCGGGCGTGGTGGCGGTGAGCGACAGGACGGTGATCGCGGTGGTGGTAAGTAGTTTCTTCAGCACGGGGACAGCCAAACACGTCGCTCGCTCCCGCTCTGTGGGTAGTTTCCGCATAAATCGAGCTGGCACCGTCTTCGTCATCGACCCGCAGTACCTTGCCGACCGCGTCGACGTAGCCCTGGACCAGGTGGCCGTCCAGCGGGTCTCCGACATGAAGCGGTGTCTCGACATTGACCGCGTTCCCGGTCTCGAACCGCCGTCGCTGACGCGGTCCGCGCTCTTCGGCGCGCGCACCCGGAAGACGTCGCCCTTGATCTGTTCGATGGAACTCAGCTCGCCGATTCGCCCAGTGAACATGAATCAACACCCCATAGTGACGCCGTACCCCAGCACAGTCCGGCACGTGCCGGACACAGAGGACGCGGGGTTTCACCGCCTGGTCCCGGAATCACACCGGGCCGGTTCCACCCCTTCGGCGGAACCGGCCGACTATACGGCCGCGCCGTGGAATCGCACCACGAGCCGTTCATAGCCACACTGTCGATCATTTTCGAGGGTTCCACCCGGCGACGAACGTCTCGGCACCCGACGGGATCCAGGTGGTGACCAGTGCGGTGCTGCATCGGCATGCCTCGACCTCGTCGTCGCGAGTGTGCCTGCACCTCTCGCCGCCGACAGCTACCGCCACGTCGAGATCGTCCGCTCTGATCTGCACGGCGACGGCCGCCCGCTGCCCGGTATCAGAAGCTCGACAACGATAGTCCGAACCTTGGAGAACATTCCCGTCGAGGTCCTTGTCCGCGCTCGTCCGACGAGTGTCCCGACCGCGGCAGGTCGAGGATTTTGGGCGGCATAGCGCCGACGCCAAAGTGGATCACTTACGCACGATGGGGCGGTGTCGACCCGGCCCGTGGTTCCTCCGCCGGCTCGTCTCCGCCTTCCGCCACGGTGGGCTCGGCGAAGCCGACCTCGTGGCGATCCAGAAGGAACGGCTCCCCGCGATCGAGAAAGTCCAGGCACAGCAGACGGCCCGTACCCGCCCCGGCTCGACGACGCGGTGCTCGGACCGGCCGGCTGAGGGAAGTCGACGATTCACCAGGACGATCCGAGGTATTTCCCGATCATGTCCTCGGCAAGCTCGCTGGGGCGGGGTCGCCGCGCCCGACCCTGGTGCGAACAGCGGGTTCCGGTCAGGGCGTGAACGTCATGGCCGGCTCGTCGCGGTGACCGGCGCGCCCCGCGTTTCGGAGCCATGTGCGAGCGTCGGAGGGCCGACGGTGAACAACCAAGTCGGAGCCGAGGCGGAGGGTGAGCAGCGGGCGAAGGATGGCGTAGGCGGCAGTGTGGAGCGCGAAAGGTACTCCGGCGCGCTGTGCGTCCGCGCACGCGGTCAGGAGTTCCGAGAAGGTGCCCGCGGAACCGAACGTCATCGTGGTGGCGTCGACGAGGATGGCACGGGGCTTGGCGGCGATCGCGTCGGCGAGGCAGGTGCTCAGCGAGGTCTTCTTCGTAGCGTCGAAGTCCCCGCGGAGGGCCACGACCAGTGCGTCATCGCGCCAGATCGTCTGTTCGAAGCCTTTCCGTGGCATCGGGATCCGGGAACTGCGATCGATCCGGGAACTCGACGTGCGCGCGGGACAGTGGCGTGACCCGGTGGGGGACATGGTGACGTCTGCTCCTCGACTCGGTCGCTCGTGGCGCTCGCCGGGTGAGGCCGTCGGCGCGACAGAAAGAGGATCATAACCCGGCGTGCTGTACGGCCGGAGCCGATACCAGGTCGAACACCGGCGACCCTTTCGGCGGGCCTGCCGAGCTGACCGCGGCTGGTGACCTCGACGGGTCGAGGTGCCCCCTCACTACGACGATGCTGACGGAAAGTGTTTGGGCGTAACAAAGATTCGGGTAATCGAGAAACGACCCCTGGGACGTTCGGCGGTGAGGGTGGGATGTATGGCTGTGGCGAAACGACGTCTGGGCAGAACGACCATGGATGCGAAGTCAGCGCGTCGCATGGCGGTGACTTGGGATCTTTTCGGGGCTGTCTGGCTCATTCTGGGAGTAACCGATGTGGGGCCGATGGACTGGAAGAACTGGGCCAACGTCGGCCTCGGCGCGGTGTTGGTGCTGGGCAGTGGCTACTACTGGGTCATTTTCCTGCGCGGGAACCGGAAGGATCCCTGAGCTGCCGACATGGCGTCGCTGGCGGCGGCGAACAGCGCTGTCGTGATGACGAGCACGGCGCGCAGGCGAGGGTGACCTGGCGGGATGGGAGGCCGAACCGGGCCCACTGGGCGGGGCGAAACGCTCCACCGGGCCGTCCCCTCATAGGGCTCGCGCAATGAGCGAGTATGCGTTTCGACCGTCTTGCCGTACCGCGTTATGGTCGATGCCGCGCCGATGCCGCCTCGTCGCCATCACCCCACGCGTACTGCTGCCGCTGAACAAGCCTGGACCACGAGGAGCATTTCCCATGACAGTGACCCATTCCGACTCGGTGGAACTTGTCGCGGTGGACAATGACGTGCTTGACGACCTGGTCAGGGTCGCGGTCGAGGATGCGTCGGCCGACGACGTGACGCCGCCGCTGACGGCGGACGGTTCGTGGAGCGACGAGCGGATCGCTTGGCTGCGCGCCTACCATCAGGACCGTCGAGCTGGCCTGGCCGGACACTGCCGGGAACGTACCTGGGCTGTTCGTGCCGAAGGAATGATCGTGGGGGCGGTGCGCCTCGCAGCCGGTCCCACCGGCGATGCGGCCGCGGAACTGGGGATCTGGCTCGCACGCTCGACGCGGGGTCGCGGCGTCGGCGCCGCGGCGGTGCGGCTGCTGGTCGACGAGGCGTCGGCGGCCGGTGTGGCGACGCTGAGTGCGTCGACCCGTGAGTCCAATCAAGCAGCCCTGCGGATCCTGCGGTCCGTCGGCTTCACCACCGACCGGCCCGGTCCGGACGGAGCGGTCGAGGCGCGACGCGGACCGTTGCAGAGCGATCCCGCCTGACAAAGGCACGTCTTCATTCGATCTGCAGTGTGTGCGCCATCTGACTCAGCCCTACGACCGGCCCGCCCTCGCATTCTCCTGTCGTGTCGGCGGGGATTCGTCGGGTCTTCCTGTCCCGAGCTAGGTGACGTCGCCGTCAGGATCGAGAAGGAGGGGACGCGGTGCGCACGTGGCCGTTCCCAGCACGCTCAGCACTGACGAACGGTGTCGTACCGAGGACCTCGCCCACACAGATCGCCGGATCCGGGTCGCTCTCGACACCCCCGATGCGGACTTCATGTAGGTGATGGCCGCAGGCCCGGAACTGATCCGCTACTGGGAGCACGCACCCACCTGCGGCAAAGTATGTGGCGTCGAAGGCGGGCCGGGCGCTACGCAGGTCGAACAGGAAGGACGAGCCACAGAGCTGATCGTGAGGTCATGCTCGGTGCCGGGGCATGGTGTCGTCGGGCCGCGGCCGGTGGCGCGTGATGCCCGGCGCGAAGATGTCGAGTCTTTGTTAGCCACGTGATGAGGGCGTCGCGAGTGTGGGCAACCAGGTAATGGCGCGGTGGTGACAGACGTCGATGCGGCGCCTGTCAGAACCGGGTATCGAATCCAGGATTGAATGTTACATTGCCTACGCGGGATGTCACTTATGTGGGGAGGATGTGCTGTGGGTTTCGAGGTCGATGTCGCGGATATCAGCAATGCGGCGGGAAAGCTCGCCGCGGGGAAGCAGCCGACGCTCACCGCTGGGGGTGCGCCGAACGTCGGCGACACCCACCGTGCTGCCGGTTACGCGGGGGACTACGACGTGTGGTTGCTGACCCGTCAGGAAGACCTGAAGGCGGCGCAACTCCAGGTGGTTAGCCTGGTTGACGCCATTCGTGCTGCCGCCAAGAGTTACGAGGGGACCGACTCCGCCGCGCGTGACACCTTCTTGAAGGCATTGGACAGCGGCCTCGAAGGGATTGACCGGTGAGCTCGGTCTTCGACAAGATCCGCCATGTCGCCGACCAGGTGGAAAAAGGCAGCACGACCGACCTGGACGATCGGGCCCGAGCCTGCCGTGCCACCAAAGAAGCCGTTCTGGACGCCAAGGTGCTGGTCGAGGCGGTCCGGGTTCAGCTGGCCGAGTGCTGGCGCGGCGGGGCCGGCGAGTCGGCGCTCACGTCGCTGACGGACTTCAAGAAGAACCGCGACGACCAGGCGCAGGATCTCGAGGAGTCCGCGGTGTCGTTCGAGGTGGTCCGCGACGCGCTGTCCAAAGCGCAAGGCGACGCTCGCAGTCACCGTGCGGACGCCGAAGCGCTGGAGAAACAGCTGGACGGCGTCTGGAATGACCTCTCGCGTGGTGAGGGCAACATCGTCTCCGCGTGGGCGGAGGACAAGGTGATCAAGGCGCGGGCTGTCGTCGTGCTCGCGGACCTGGAGCGGATCGTCCTCGGCTACGACGCGGTCCTTCTCGCCGAGGGGCTCAAGCTCCGGACCAAGACCGGCCAGGTGTGGGAGCTGGCGGGGTCGGAAAAGCGGAACCTCGCCGAGATCGCCGCGATCATGCTGCGTGAGATCCCGGGCATAGCCGAGCTGGTGAAGAACGATCCGAGGCTCAAGGTCGCCCTGGCGACCGGAAACTGGGAACTGCTGCTCCAGAACCGCGAGATCGCGCAGAAGATCTACGACTATCTCGGCTTCAGATACGTCGCGGACGGCGACTACTACACCACCGGCGAACACTCGATGCAGAGCTTCCTGGGCTGGCACGACTTCTACGACAAGCTGGAGAAGCTCATCGGCGCGGACCTCGACGCGACCGGTGACGATGGTGACAATATGGAATTCACCGACCCGAAGACCGGCAAGCAGTACCGGCTCGAACTGTGGAAGGGCAGCTACGGGTTCGGTGGCGCGTTCGGCGGCGAAGTCGGGTTCTACACCCGTGAACCGGGCTCGTCGGACCCTGCGGGCTACTTCGACGCCGCCCAAGGCGACGACCAGATCAAAGTGAGCCAGACGATCTACAACAAGACGACCGACGAGGTCTACTTCACCAACGACGGCCACGGCGCCGACGGCAGCGACAAGAAGCACTTCTGGAACCTGGGGATCCGCACCGATCCTGACGTCGATCCAAGCCAGCTGGCCCAGCGCGCCACGATCGAGGTGCGGGACATCGGCCTGCGCGATCAGCTCTATGACGAGATGACCCGGTGGGCTGAAGCGCACCGCGATCAGAACCTCATCGTCACGAAGACGACCGACGACCCACCTGCCCTGAGCTACACCTGGGAGAAGTGAGCCACGTTCAGGTCGAGGGCTCCGTCTTGAACTCCCACGGCACGTCGTCGTTGCTGCCTCGTCGCCGGTTCTCGGTGTCGCGCAGTCCGGCGAACACGCCGTCGACGTCAAGCAAACCGGCGACCTCGTCGGCAATGTGCTGGCCGTGCCGCGTTTCGATCTCTTCGAGTCCTTCGCGCAGAGCGCCGGTCGCGGCGGTTCTTGCCGTGGCCCGCAGCGTGCGAGCCAGCTCCTCCGGGTCACTCATGAACCCACTCTATCGGTGCACGTCGCACCGGTCGACGTTCACCGAGCCGATGGACCGGATCCTGGCTCCGCCGATCAGGCGAAGTGCTCATGTGCTGATGGTTGGTCCGCTGCCATTCAAGGAAAGAATCGACCGTGGCATCAGGCAGTTCCCGGTCCGTGGTGACGACCACCGGAAAGGTGACGTGACGCAGACGGACGTAGTGGTGACAGGTCTCGGCCGCAGAACGCGCGGTCAACGTTTCACCGACACCGTCGGGGAACGTAACGGGACCGCCAATCCATCAGCGTCCACGACGAGAAACCAGTGCGCGTTGCTCGGGATGGTCAAGTTGAAGCTCGCAGTCAACGCCACGCCTCCCAGCATCCGATAGAACTGCTTGCGTTGATACGCGAGGTGGTTGGTCTGTGTCATCAGGCGGACGTTCACTGGCGCTCGCAACAAAAGCGTCACAACCACGCCGCGTTCCAGGAAGCCCAGATCGAAAGACTCAAATGTCATAGTCCGCCTGCCCTGGTGGTTTCGGGTCGGCGGGTCTGGCGCCTTGGCTCGACGTCTACCCTTCTGTTGATTGACAGTCGTTTCCCCTCATAATCGCGTTACCAAAGAGGGGTGAAGTTTGCCGATAAATCCGAAAGTGGAAACTAACAATTTCCTCGCTCGCCGGGGTGCTTCTCGTCGACGACGGTGGCTCGCGCACACACGCTCATCGGGCTCTGATGGCCCTTGGCCTGCAGAAATCGGATCGAAAAGTCTTGTTCGGCGTCCGAGTCAGATCGGAGCCGACCTCGCGGATCATCGTGCCGCGTCAAAAACGGCATAATCATCCGCCTCGCGGCATGTGCGTATACCCGGCAATCGACGAGGCGTCCAGGCATGATGCGCTCTTTCTTCGTGGTGGTTGTGTGGTGTCAGGCGGCGGTGTAGCCGCCGTCGGCGGTGGCGACCGCGCCGGTGATGAACCCGGACCGGGGCGAGGCAGGAAACCGATCACCTCGGCGATCTCCTCGGGCTGCGCGACACGGCCCAAGGGGTGGGCGTCGCCGAAGGAGCGCAGATACCCCCGGCTGTCCGCGCGGAAGTTGTCGAGCATGTCGGTCTCGATCACACCGGGGGCGACGACGTTGGCCCGGATGCCGTGCGGGCCGCCCTCCAGCGCGAGCACCTTGGTCAACTGCGCCAGTGCCCCCTTTGACGCGCTGTAGGCGGCCGCATCGGCGAGGCCGACTGTGCAGGCGAACGAGCCGACCGTGACGATCACGCCCCCGCCGCGTTCGCTCATCGCTCGGAACGCTTCCCTGGCGTGCAGAAACGTTCCGCGGGCATTGATCGACATCAGCTCGTCCCAGTCGGCCGCAGTGGTCGCGATGATCGGCTTGTTCACCGATCGGCCGGCGTTGCTGACCAGGATGTCCATGCCGCCGAACCGGTCGATCGCCGCAGCGACCGACCGCACTGCGACGTCCTCCCGGGACACGTCACCCAGCGCCAGGCGGTGCACAGCGCGGCGATCAGGGCCTCCGTCGGCGAACGTGGGCTCCTCGTCGCCGAGGGAGTATCGCGTGTGCTCGACGATTCGCCCGCCGCGGCGGGCGACCGCGCCATGCGCGTCGCCCGCAACGGCATCGAGCCCTCAGGCCGGTCCGGCTGCTACCACTGGATCGTAGAACGCGCAATTTCCTGGCAGGCCGGTTGCTGACGCAAGACTGTCCGCGACGAATGCCGCGCCGACGAACTCCTGCGGCTTGCTTTACCGATTTGGCATGTGAGACACGGTCGAAGGTGGATGGATCAGTACGGCAGGACGTAGGCGTGACTCATGTCGGAGTCGTGTGTGGTGGTCGAGTTGCGTGAGTCGGGGAGTCCGGTGGCCGTTCCCTGGATGCCGGCGGTCTCGCCGCCCAGCCATTCGGCTTTGACGTAGGCGTTGAACCGGGGGACGCAGCCTGGTGCTTTGCTCACGGTGAAGTCCGCTTTGTTGAGTGGCACGTATTTGTGGTGTACCCAGTACGGCACGTCGTGCGTGGCCTGGATGCTGCTGTCGGTTTTGCAGAGTGTGCCGTCGGACTTCCATTGGTTGATGAAGAGCGTGAACTTCACTTGGGACGTCTTGTACTTGTCGCATGGCGTGTTCGGCCAGCAGATCATCAGTTCGACGTCGCCGACCACGTTGAGGCCCTGCACGGTTGTGGGGAGGGTGAAGTAGTCGAGCGCGGGTAGTCGCACCACCGGGGCATCGGCGTTGAGGCCGTGCACTCCCGCGCTGACGCTGGATTGCACTGGTTGGCCGTCGGTGGCGTTGGCGACCGAGGTGTCGGCGAACGTGATGTACCCGCTGTCCAGCCGGTAGGTGGCGTCGTTGGCGCCGAGCGAGTTGCCTCGCACGTTCGCGGTGCAGGTGACTGTGCCGGCGACGCCGGGGTGGACGAGGAAACGGGTGTAGAGCGTCACGTCCTGCAACGGTGAGCCCGAGTTCTTGTCGTACACGTTCTGCCCGGTCACCATGTTCTTGCTCCAGCCGCCCGGACCCTTGCAGACGACCTCGTTGTCGAAGAGGCTGCGGATGGTGGCGTTGTTGACCCGCATCTTCGAGACCACGTATGCGGTCTGCGTGGCGGTCATGTTCAGCGAGATGGTGCCCACGGGAGTGACGTTCTGGTCGACTCCGCCACCGGGTGGGAGTCCGGGCGCCAGGATTGTTTGCGGGGTGAAGGTAACGGATGTCGCCGCCTGTGCGGGCGTGGCGACCAGCAGGCAGGCGAGCAGCGAGAACACCCCCATCACGGCCAGGGAACGGAATTTCACGTCAGATTCTCCTTATCGGAATTACTTATTGCGGAGCCTGTAGCTGCGTCACCAGCGCATGCCGAAATCGCATCTGTTCGTCGATACGGCCTCATCCGGGGTGGAATCGCGCATGCTTCCGGTTCACAAGGCAGATGCAGGACGCCTGTGCGGTGATCGACCGGAACGGCGGCAGGCGGCCGCACTTCCCCGAAGCGCACCCAAATACGGAAGCCCCCAAGCGACGCCCGGCGGTCGGACAGTCATCCATACTGCGTGGTGTCCTTATACCGGACCATCCGCCGTTCGAGTGGAGCAGTGACAACCTCGACGCGCTACACGGGCAGGACAGTGAACACAAAGCACTGCGGCGACCTGCCAAAGAGGGGTTCTTGAGGGCTGGTCGAGCCTCATTGTCTTGGTGGCCCGGTCAACGATCCCGTCGACCATGAGAACACCGCGGACAAGAAAGCCATCGCTCTCGAAGGCCTGGCCCAGCGGATGCAGCAATCCACCGAGGTCACCCAAGCGGACAAGGACAGGGCCTGGGCCGCGGCCCGGCAAGCCCGAGCCGACGCCAACACCGCGAAGGAGGCCGCGCGTATCGCCCGTGGGCACGCGGATGACGCGCAAGCGGCGGCGGGCCGGGCTCGCGGTGCTGCGATCGAGGCCGACGCGGCCGCTGGCCGGGCCCGCGCTCACGCCGACGCCGCCCAAGCTGCCGCCGCGCAGGCCCGCGCCGCCGCGCGTGAAGCCGAGGTCGCCGCCGAGAACGCCCGCACCGCCGCGAACGAGGCCCAGGCCGCGGCGGCCCGCGCCAACGAAGCCGCCACTCGCGCCGAACGCGAAGCCGCCGCGGTGCACGCCGAAACCCTGCGCGCACGCGCCTCCGCCGAGGAAGCCACCGCTGCTGAGGCCCGCGCCGCGGAAAACGCGCGCAACGCCGCGAACCTCGCTCAGCAGGCCGCCGTCGAAGCGGCCACTACGCTCGACGCCGCTCACCGCACCCGGGACGAGGCCAACGCCGCCGGAGTTGAGGCAGCCACCGCCGCTCCCCAGGCCGGGATCGCCGCTCGTGCCGCGACCGCGTCGGTGCAATCGGCTTCCGGGATCGCGGCGCCCGCGGACCAGGCCATCGCGATCGTCAGCCCGTTCACTGGCGCGGACATCGACGCCGACTTCATCGTCATGGTCGCCAACCGCGCCAAGGACGTCGGCGACACCCAGGTCAAGGCCGCCCAGGCCGCCGCCACCGACGCCGCCGCCCAAGCCCAACGGGCTGCCGAAGCGGCTCGTAACGCCGCCGCCGACGTCGCCCCCGCTTACCAGGCCGCCGCCCAGGCGGCCAGCTCCGCGGCCGACGCCGCCCGTTCCGCCGCGGCGGCGCAGCAGTCGGCGGCTGATGCCGCCATCCATGGCGCCGCCGCCCGCAAGGCCGCGGCGGAGGCCGCAGTCGTCGATGCCGGCGCTCAGGCCGATGCTCAAGCGGCACGCGCGGCAGCGAACCAGGCAGCCGCCGACGCCGCCCTCGCCGGAAGGTTGGCGGACCAGGCCGAAGCCGACGCCCGCGCGGCACGGAAAGCCGCCGACGGCGCCACCCGCGCGGCAAATGAGGCCAGCGCCGCGGCCACCCGCGCCGAACAAGACGCCGCCGCGGCCCAACGAGCCGCCGAACAGGCCCAACGCGACGCCGACGCCGCCCGCGCCTCCGCTGACCGGGCCGCGGAACACGCCCGAAACGCCGACGAGGCGGCCACCAACGCCGAAAACTATGCCAAAGACACCGAAGCGCGCGCGAACAACGTCGCGCAGGTTTCCCGCGACATCCAAGCCCAACTGGCCCAAATCCAGGAACAACTCAGGCTGGAAAACGAAGCCCGGCAGCGACAGGAGGTGGAGCAGGCCATCACCGACGACAGTGAGATCCCCGAGCTGACCTCGGCGGAAGCCGAGGCGCTTCGGACCGAGAAGGGGCAAGTCGCTGTCGACGAGTACAACCGCGCTCGCGCGGACTCCAACAAGCCTTTGCTTGATTTCATCATCGCCGAGGGCGGGCAGGTCATCCTCGACATCGTCGGCTACAACGATGCCAAACGCTGCTTCACCGAAGGCGACTTCATCTCCTGTGTCATGACCGTCATCAATGCCCTGCCCATCCTCAAGATCGCTTCCGTGCTCAGCAAGATCCCCGACGCCGTGTCCGCCGTCGTCCGTATCGTCAAAGGCATCCGTACCTTTAAGGACCTGAAGGTCGCGGGGAGGCGGCTAAGCAGCGAACTGCGGGACCTGGCCCAGCGGCTGGTCAAGTGCAAGCCGGTTGCCGCGAACAGTCTCGCCGGACCTGGCTGTGACGTGCAGACGAAACCCAAGCGTGACCCCCATGCGCCGCCGGTGAACGATCCGCGGCGGGATCCCTACCCGTTCCCCGGCCCCCTCCCCGAGCCTGGCCCTGGTGAGGAGAACAACGACCGGAAATGCCCCGACGGCACTACTGGATGGGTCATCAACGACCGGATGCAGAACTTCACCCACAGCAACGTGCCCGCAAGCCGCGCCACCGGTGGAACTGCATGCGTCGCTCACGTCGTTCCAAGGCAACCTGGAGATCCAGACACGCCCGTGGGGTTCGACGGGCTGACGATGGACAGGAGCCATCTCGTCGCATCGACAATGGGCGGAGTGCACCATGTGCAAAATATCGTCCCGCTGTATAAGATGGCGAATAAGCCAGTAATGCAATGGGACGTTGAAGAGCCAATCAAGCAAGCGGTTCGTGGCGGCGAACCGGTGTACGTTCGAGTTAGCGCCTACTATGAGGGTAACGAGGCTCTGCCAAAGAGGCTGTACGTCAAAGCGTGGGGCATGAAAGGAAAATTCCGTTGCCTCGCAATAATCGAAAACATTCCCAACCCGCCGCGCGCGATCTGTCAATAGACTTTGTGTCGGTGAGTGCTGTTTTGAGTGTTTCACGCCAGGTCTCGATCTCGCCAGCCTGGCGTGATACATTGACTCAAAGTTATTTCTTGTACCGAAAGGACTTGCGGTCGATGGTCGAGAGTCGTCCCGTGCTGGACCGTATAGCGTCTGCCGTCGATTGGAAGGGTTCAGTTTTGCCCGAGCTTGCCTGGGGTGCAGTCGAGGGCAGGGTGGGGACCTCCTTTCCTGGTGACTACAAGGAATTCATGAGTCGATTTCCCTCCGGGGCATTCCGTGACGTTATAAGAATTCTGAACCCCATTCAAAATAGTGAACACTTGACTCTCTTCAAGGAAGAGTTTGATCGAAATCTAATCGGCGTCAAAATGGCCAGGGAAAACGGATACGACAGCTTTCCGCCATTTCCGGAGCCTGGTGGGGTAATTCCATTCGCTTCTGATTTTGCTGGCGGTGCACTTTTTTGGCTGCCGTGGACGTCTGATCCTGATAAATGGCACGTGGTATATCAGAGTCGGCACAGCCCTGATGAATGGACGAGGACAAGGCGGCCGATGACCGCTGTGTTGCTTGAGCTCGCGACCAGTCGAAGCACGCGCAACATTCTCGGTTGGGACATGGCCGCCAAAGATCGGTCATTGGCGCCTTTCGAAGTCGGTTCCTGAACCGAACGTGCCGACGTCTGGCGCGGAGGGGGATCCAGGTGGAGAGGTGTCGAATCTCCATTATGGCCGGAAATGCCCGGAGCAGCTACCCCTCGGTGAGCCCTGACGAAGGCATGCACCGCCGTCTCGAAACATCGATGTTCGGCGCGTGGCGTCTGGATAAACTCGACGTCCGCATGGTCGAGCGCGACAACGCCTGAAACCGAGTCCTGCTAACAGAAAACGGACGACCTCAGCAATGATGGGTAGCGTTGCGTGCGTGCGGTGTTTACTGTTGCCTGCCGGGCTTCGATTGTCGGGGCCTCGTGCGATGCTCGTCGTATGGATGCAGTGATGGGGTTCACGACGCCGGAGAAGCCGGTGGATGTGGCGGAGTTGTTTCCGGCACTGGCTGGGTTGGCGCGGACGACGGTGCGACTGCATCCGCAGCGGGGCGTGACCACGGCGTACGAGTCGTCGTTGGGTGGGCCGTTGTTGTGGCCGGCGGACGAGGCGTGGCCGGTGTGCACGATCGATCATCCTGATGATCGGCCGTTGCGCAGCGCGGAGGGGCAGAAGTTGGAGCGGCGCCTCGCCGAGCTGCGTGCGGCGGTGGACGCACGTACTACCGCCCTGGTGGAGCCGTCGCTGTACCGCGAGTACGAAGCGGTGGAAGCCTGTATCCGGGAGGCGCGGCGAGGGGAGTACGCGAGTGATCCGGCGGCACGGCTGCCCATGGTGGCGGTCGCGCAGGTCTACGCACGTGATGTGCCGGAGTTGCCTTTTCCGGAGGGGACCGATGTGTGCCAGGTGTTGTGGTGTCCCACCGATCACGAGCCTGATTACGCTCCACGGGTCGACGTGCGGTGGCGCAACGCCACGACGGTGACCGCGGTGGCCACCGCACCCGAACCGGACCGCGAGCACAGCGAGGACGGTTACCTTCCTGCGTCGTGCCGGATCACGCCGGAGCGGGTGGTGGAGTTACCCGACTGGGATGATCTGCCCTCCGACGAACTGCGTGAACAGATCACAGCGTGGGAGAAGGACCGGGAGTGGAGCTACGGCCGGCATCTGTCCGTTGCACCGGGAACGAAGATCGGCGGCTGGGTGGCCTGGGAACAAAACGCGTTCTGGCCTGAATGCGACCAGGGGCATCGGATGGATCACCTGCTGACGGCGGCCACGTCCGAGTGTGGCTACGACGCTTGGCAGGCGTGGATGCCGCTGGAAACGCGGGCCCGGACATCCTTCGGGAAGCGGGTGCGGTTCACGATGGTCGATGGCTGCACGAGCCACACCATGATCGGGCTGGACGAGGAGTTCGACCCTGCCACGTTCACCATGCTCGGCCGCGCCGTGGTGGCGGAGTCGGTAACAGAAGCAGTCATTCCCCTCGACAGCGCCGAACCCGACGGGCTGGGGCTCATGATCGGCGACGTCGGCGACCTGTACATCTTCGTGTGCCTCACCTGCCCGGATCGGCCTACTGCGGTCGAGCTTCAATGCGGATAAGAAGAGCGCTACGGCTACCCGGATGTCGCTCGCGCAGGAGGCCCGGCGTGATCGCCGCGACGAAGCCGACTTCGCCGCGGCCGGGGCAGTCCCGCCTTGGTCGCGGGGCCGCTCGGTCCGCTGGGCGAACACCGTGTGTCGCGCAGTTCATGGGCGTAACTTTGGGGTTTGTGACGGATCCTTGGCTGCGTATCGAGGTGCTCGATGGGAGCGTCCCGGCGAGCGAGTGGCGTCGTGCTCACGCTGATGCTTTGATCGACGCTGCGATCGCGGACCGGGCCGTGCGGTGGTCGTGGCGGGAACATCGTCGTGGTGTGGTGTTCGAGATCGCCTTCCGGACGGAGCGCATCCGCGACGAGTTCTGCGGTCAGCTCTTGGTCAAGGCGGTACTCGGCGCTGTGCCGGACCAAGAGTCGGGGGAGGACGGCGTAATTCGAACGGGTGGCTGACCGGTACGTATATCTTCCACAGGAAGAATGCTCGGGTGGTGCGGCGCGGGTTGTGAGGGCCGCGGACGTGATGGTGGGGCTGCTAGGTATGTAAGCCCGCCGGATGGTGTGCGCCGGTAGACATCTCCGACGATCGGAGCTGACATATCCGGGTGCGTTCCGGCACGCACCGATTGCCACGGTTTCTAACTCGCGTCGTTGGTAATTGTCGAAGAGTCACCCGTTCGAGGGGACGACCTGGGGATGCTCACGATCTGCGTCCGCACGTTTACCGGATGCGCGCTCGGTGCGCTACGGTGTGTATCCGTTTGGGTGTCCTTTGACGTGGGGACCGTCGATGGCGATTGATTTTGGTTTCACGCTCGACCGGGTGCAGGTCACGGTGCTCGGTTACGCGTTCGGTGTGCAGGTCACGCGTTACCCCTTGACCTTGCCGCGGATTGATCCCGATCCGGTCCGTCTGCTGCACACGGTGACGGTCGCGAACATACTGCTCAGGAAGCGGCGCCTGTGCTCGAGCGGCGGGGTCAACGCCCGCGTGCGGGCGGCATTTGGTTTGTTCGCCGATGCGCGCGTCGAGATCGCTCTGACTGGTGTCACCGGCACCGGTGACCAGTTCGGAGTGCTCGGACTCAGCGACGGTCGTCAAGCTCTTATCGTCGAACAGGCCGACAGGGACAGCGATGTCGGCTTCCGGCTGTTGCCGGACGAGGATTGGGTGGACGAACTCGCGTGCCACGCGCCGTCAATGCCGGCTGGTCACGGCAGGGAACTCGTCTTCACGGACACTCTTCCCGTCTCACGGTCGGCGTTCGCTGCCCGCCGCGCTCGCGAAGTCGATGAAGATGCCGCCGAAACCCGCCAGTTCGAGCAGGACTCGGTCATGTCCATGGTCCGGCCCCCACAACACCTGTTTCACGGCCACACCCGGACCGACCGGGAGACAGCGGCCGGGATCCTCGCAGGGGAACGCCTCGGCTCCGGACGGCTCCTGGTCACCGGTCGGGGACGCGGACCGTCCGGGCGCCGCCACACGGACCCGGTCGCCTGGTTCGACACCGCGGCCGGCCGGTACCTGCTTTACTCGAGCACATCCGAGGGCACGGCGACTGTCCGGCTGCGTCCGGGCGGAACCCGCGAGCTCGCCCACTGCCTTCGCGATGCCGTCGGCACCGTCTACTGAAAACCGATGCCGCACAGAACTTCGGAGCCCATCTGATGCCTGAGGAAGAACCACTCCGGTACAGCAGCCCTCTCGACGACTTTCTCACTGGAGCGAGGGAAGGCGACTTCACCGTCAGCGCCGCGTTCGCCGATGAGATGATCGCCGCTCTACAGGAAATGATCACCGTCTTCCGCGCGATAAATGAAGTCCAGCCCTTTCCCGAGCCGCCGAGGCTGAGCGACACCGAAGCCGCGCGATGGATTTCCGATCGCATGCACCAGAGCGCCGTAGGCGAGCACGGAATGCTCCACACCCTTGACCAGGCGGCCACCACCATGCTGCCGAAAGTCATCGAAGCGCTGGAACTCGCCCGGCGCCGCTACATCGAGAACGAGGAACAGGCCATGGAAGCCCTCCACCTCCCCGGAGGCGACGCATGATCGACGACCTCACTGCGGCGGTCTCCGACCCCGCCAGCCCCGACTATTCCCCCGATCACCCTGCTTATCTGCCGACCGCTGACCCTTCGCAGCCCTACCACACCACCGACCACACCCCGGACGGCAGGAGTAGCCCGCCCGAGGTGGTAGCGGATACCCGCCGCATCGCCTCGGAGATGGTGGGGGCACTGGGGCCTGGCGGTCGAGTGATCGCGCTGCAATTCAATGAATACCTGGAGGAAGCCGCGCCAGCTGGGCCTGGTTGGGCCATCGACTCCTATGGAGACGATGGCCCGCCCCGGACGGCGTGGGAATTCCACGATCACCCGACGATGATGCGGGCTATCACCACCAACGCTGGTGTCGCGTCCGTGCACGAACAAGCGCGTAGATGGTCGAACGCGGCCAGCGACCTGCCAAAGCTGGCCCGCGCACTCGATGTGAGTAGGAGTGGAGGCTGGCAGGGGCGAGCCGCGGACGCCGCGTCCCACCAGTTCATGCAGATCGCAGAGTGGGTCTCGGAGGTCGCCCGCGGTGCTTTCAGCGCGGGACAGCAACAAGCCGAGCGTGCCTCGATTCTCCAAGAGACCCAGAAGCACATGGAGGCTGTGCCGCCTGTCGAGTTCGACCAGCGCGCCGCGAACGCGCGTCTCGACCAGATGACCGACCCCGCACAGATCGCCCGCCAGATCACAGAAGATCAGCGAGTCGTGCAGCAGCAGCACGAAGCACAGGCGCGCGCCGCCGATCTGATGAGCCTCTACGACCGAACTCTCGCAGCGAGCGGAAAAGCGCCCCACTTCCCGCCACCGCCGCTCAACAGCTCTGATCCAGTCCCAACCACCGCACAACCCGCGACAGCCACAGCGCCGACTCAAACCCGGGCGAATCGGCCACCCGCTCACAGCCGCACGCCAAAGGTATCTGGTCCTCCGGGCCATCAACCATCTGGGCACACGCCAGATAGCGCACCGGAACGGGGCCTGGCCACCCCAACGCCACCGGTATCGGCGCCGGACGCGGTCTCGGTTGGCCGCCCCGCCGAGGACACCATCGCTGCGGCCACGACGTCACCGCTGCCGAGCGGAAACCCCGGGGACATCTCATCGCGGAGTCCCTATTCAGGCGCCCTGCCTGCCGGGCCTGATACTGATAGCCGACGGCCTTTCCCGGGACTGCTGACCGCTGGCGGGCCAGTCTCACTGGAACGGGGCCCGGCCGTCGGCAAGCCTCCCGGTTCCAGTAGCGGTGTGCCGGGCGGGCGCAGCGGTGCGTTCCCGCCGGGGGCTTCGGCGCGTTCGGCCACAGGAGCCGGCGCAAGGCCAGGCGTAGTGGGGCGGGATCCGCTGGCATCTCACCCCGGTGGCACGCCCGTGACGGGTGGTTCCCGGCGCAAGCAGGATGACGAGCAACGGCCATCGAGTCCTTACACCGACCTGGACACGCCGATCATCTTCGAAACCGATCAACGAACCGCGCCCCCCACGATCGGCGTGCATGAGGAAAGGTGAATCGAGGGACGTACCTGCTGGGTCCTGACGTACGAAATACTCCTGTTTGGTGCGCAGCGCCGGCTGGTCGTTGTCGCGGTCGCGTCGTAGGCGGCCTCGCCGGTCGGCGGCCAGGTCGGATGGCTTGATCACCACGAGGAGCAGGCCGTGAGCGGGGATCAGCTCGTCGCGACGCTGGTCGTACAAGGCGCGTTGTCGGCCGCGGTGGACACCGCTGACGGTGAGCCGGTCGGGTTTGTCGAAATGCGGGACGGGCTGGTCGTGCTGGATCTCCCGGTACTCGACCACGAGCCGATGTTCCGGCCAGTAGCTGTCGACGGGCAGCCGGACCGTGCGCCCGTATTTGCCGGGATCCCCGCGCAGCCAGTCGAACTGGGCTTGGCGCTGGCCGGGCCCGCCCAGGATCTCGTCGCACAGGTCGAGCACGTTAGCCTCGTCGCTGTTGTCACGCCTCATCCTGGTTATCGTGCCAGGTAGTGGCGACCCGACGCGATCGACGCGGATCCTGGGGGAGCTGACGTCTCGCGATTCCGCTGAGCCACCTGGGCGTGGCTAATTGCGGTTCAGGCCGTGCTTCCGGGTGAGGAGCGCTGCTTTGAAGTGGGCTTCCGCTGCGTCGACTTTCTGCTGTGGGGGTGCTGGGCCCGAAGACCCGCAGGATGCTGAACTGGAAGTGGCGCGTGTGTGCGGGATCCAGGCCCCTCAGGTACCGCAGCGCATAGATACCTTGCACGGCTCCGAGCGCGGTGCGCCAGTCCCGGTATCGCGAGTCCTCGACTACAGCCTGCAGATCGGCATGAGTGATGAGGACGTGGTCGTAGCCGGGGAATCCACCCTGGCTGGGTCGGCTATCTCGACCACTGGCAATCGAGAACCGATTGCCCGGGTCTTGGCCCAGTCGACGGTGTCTTTCGACCATTCCACGACAAGCCTCTCGCGCAGAGTGGCCAGGGCGTCAGAGCGGCGCAGGTCGAAGAAGCGGTGGGCTTCGGTGCGCTCGGAGGGGAGTTCACTGTGATTCTCGTTGGCGGTGAGGAACTGAGAGAGCTGGCCGCCGTCGGCCATGAAGATCAGCCAAACCGGCGCAGGGGTCCGGCCGAGTTTGTTGTTGATCCCCTGTTTGCGGGTGTAGGTCAGCAAGGGAGCGGTAGTCAGATCCGCCGGCGAGTAGCCGCCTGGCGCCGTGCTGGCGGTGAGTAACTACTGTATTTCCTCAACGGGTGAATGATCATTGGCATGGGGGTTGGTAGGGCCGGTCGGGCAGGAAGTGCTCCCATTGCTGCGGCGTGATCGGGTCGCCTGCCGAGGAGCAGAGCGGGCCGAGGATGTGCTCGGGATCGCTGCTCCAGAAGTCCACGCCGGTGCTGGAACGGCTGACTGCGAGGATCCGGCCGTCAGGGCTGAACGCGACCGACTCCACCAGTGCGGTGCTCTTGCCCGGCAGGTAGAACTGGAGCTGTGCTGAAGCCGGGTCGGCCACGGTCCACACCTCGGGGCGCAAGTCGGGGTCCGCACCATCGTGGTGCCGGACGGTCAACGCGAGGCGGGTCCCGTCCGGGCTGAACTTCGGCGCCCCTACGGATGCCCCGATATCGGGCACAACAACCGCGTCGCCGGCGGGGCGGCCGTGTTCGACTCGCCATAGGCGCAGGGTTCCGCGGAAGGTGACTGCGAGCAGCTTTCCGTTAGGGCTCAGGTCGAAGTGGACATACCCCGCGTCTGCGGGCAGCGGGAGTCGCCACCGCTCGACCGGGCGCCCGGGATCGGCGAAGTCCCAGCCACGAATCTCCCTGGCGGCTTCCGAAGTCGTCCCGCCGAGCGAAACCTTCGCGAACAGCATTGTCCCGTCAGGGGAAAACGCCATGTCCTCGGTTTCGACCGGCAACTGGCCGAGCATGCGTGGATGTCGCGGATCGGCGATGTCGTACACCCGGACGGTGGGGTTGTCGGCCACCGCGAGGATTGGCTTGGTGGGGTGGAACTCCAGCGCGTCCGCACTAGCTTGGAGATCGTCGATCGTGCCAAGCACGGGCGCGCCCGGCGCCTTGGTGTCGTGGAGGCGGACAACCGGTTTCTGGTCGCCGGTTACCACTCCCGAGGCAAGAATCGCGCCGTCGGGACTGAGGCCCACATCCGCGGAGCGGCGCGGCTGGCGACCCGGAACTGTCACCAGGAGCTTGGGATGCGTCACGTCGGTGACGTCCCACAACATGTTCGAGCCCCACTCCTGTACCACCACCAGCCAGCGCCTGCCGTCGGAGCGGAACACCAAGTCGGCAGCGATGTGTCCTGCCCACGGCATGGACCCCAATGCTCCTGGCTGGTCGGGATTGGACAATTCCCAGACGTAGAGACCGTTGGCGGTGGCCTGGAGCAGGTTCCCGCCATCACCAGGACTGAACACCACCCGCCCAGACTTGACATACGGATCGACGTCCATCGATGCGCCCCGCGAGAACACCCCAGGTGCTGGATCGGAGGTGTATTTCAGGACGTCCCATCCTCCGCGGCAGCTGACGACGAGGTGCTTGTTCGCCGGACTGAACGCGACCGAGGTCAGGGGGTTGGTACTGGAACAGGGGCCGGATGGAATGCCTCTACCGTCGTTGGGGATCTGCTGGGGCGCGCGCGGGTTGTCCAGCCGCCACAGGCGCATGCCACGCGCCCGGTCGCCTGGAGTGGCCAGCATTTGCCCGGACTGATCGAAAGCGACCCGGTGCAGCGGGAGTCCCTCTTCAAGATCCGTTTTCTCGAGTTTGCGTTCGGTAAAGGTAGTGAGTGGCTCGGCCTGGGCATCCAGGGACCAGAGCTGGACCCGCCCGTCGACGCTCGCGCTGGCAAGCAGATTCCGCTGCGGGGACGCGGCCAGCGAGTCGACCATGGCACCGTGCGCGCGCAGAGGTGGCAGCGGCTTCGGGGCCGTTGCATCGCCCAGATCCCAGGCGGCGATGGCGCCGGAGGTCAGCCCCGCGTACAGGATGCCGCGATCTCCGCCGAGCACGATCGACGAAATGGTGCCGTCCACCGTCGCCTTGGCGAGTTGCCGCGGCTGGGCGGGATCGGTGAGGTCCCACAGCTGAACCGCTCCCGGCTCGGCCACGGCGAGCCGGGAGCCGTTGTGGTTGAGGGCGATCGGGCCGGTGCGCCGGGTGACCACCCGGCCGAGGTTGGGCTTGTCCTGGCCGCGCAGCAGGATCGCGTCGCCGGTGGAGAGCGCGGTGACGCGGCCGTCGATGCTGTGGAGGACGTCGGCGACAGGGGCGCCCTGGCTGATCACGCCGGGAGTCCGCCTGCTGTTGAACAGCGCGCTGCGCCCGGCATCCGGGTTGATCCGGTAGGAGATCAGGCTCAGTTGTTTGGCCAGGCCGGGTTGCTTCGCCCGTTGCGCGTCCGCTTCCAGGGCCAGATACCGGGCCAGGTCACGATCTTGGGCCTGGGCAGCCCGCTGTTGGAAGACGATGGCGCCGGTCAGGCCGGAGAGGGCCAGCAACGACAGCACCGCGAGGAAGGCCGTGACCACCCTTTTGCGACGGACACCACGCCGTTCGTACTGCCATGACTCGGCCATGAACTGGGCGAGCACTGGTTCCAGGTCGGTGGCGCTGGTCGGGGCCTGGGCTGCTCGCTCGCGGAGCGCGGCCAGGCGAGCTCCCCGGTACAGCAAGGACGGATCGCGATCGGCCCGGTCCCAGCTGGTCGCGTCTTCGGCCAGTTGTTGGTGGGTACGCAGCCAGTCGCGGTCGGCGTCCACCCATTCCCTGAACCGTGGCCAGGCGCGGAGCAGCACCTCGTGGCTGAGCCGGACGGTATCCCGGTCCACGGTGAGCAGCCGGGCCTCGGTGAGCTTCTCAATCAACTGCTGGGCGGCCTCCGGATCAGGCAGGCCGTGCAACAACGTGGTGCGGTCCACTGGTCTGGCCGTGTCCGCTGAATCCTCGCCCACTCGCACCAGCCTGGGCAGAACCCGCCGCGCGGCTTCCTGGCCCAGCTCGTCCAGTTCGGTGTACACCTGCTCGGCGGTGGTCGCGATCGCCTGCGCGATTCCGCCGGAGGCCCGGTACCCGGCCACGGTGAGCCGCGCCCCGCTGCGCTGACGCCAGGTGGCCCACAACGCGTGCGACAGCAGCGGCAGCGCGCCGTGCCCGTCGGCGGCCGCGCCGAGTTCGTGCAGGATCACGTCGGCGAGCCCGTCATCCAGGGCCAGCCCGGCCGCAGCGGCGGGCCGTTCGATCGCGGCGCGCAGCTCACCGGACGTCATTGGCTCGACCAGGATCTGCTTGTCGCGCAGCGCCGCGAGCAGTTCCGGGTGCGCGGCCGCCTGGCCGTAGAAGTCCGCGCGCAACGCGAGCACCACTGCTCCCCGCAACTCGCCGACGACGCGCAGGAACTCGGCCCGTTCGGTTGGGTCCGCGCAGAGCGTGAACAACTCCTCGAACTGATCGATCACCACCAGTCGTTCTTTCGGGTCGGTCTCGCCGAGCAGGCTGGTCAGCCGGCTCAGCGGACTCGTGCCAGGGGTGAGTCGCAGGATGGACAAGCCTGGCGAGCCAGGTAGCCTGTCCCGGTGCAGTTTGGCCAGCAGACCAGCGTTGAGCAGGGAGGTCTTGCCTGAGCCGGACGCACCGACCAGCACCACCGGACCCGATTCGCCCGCTACCGCGGCGAGCAGTTCACCGGTCATCCGTTCCCGGCCGTGGAAGACCTCGGCGTCCTCGGCGCTGAAGGCGTCCAGGCCCGGATAGGGACAGCGACCGGGGTGTTGCGGCTCCGGTGCCGGCCGCGACGGGGAGGAGACCGCGGGGTTGGGCGCGAGTACAAGATTCCCCGAACGGTCACCCGCCTGCCGCCGGGGCAACGGCCGGTGCTGGTCCCGCATGGCCCGAAACACCGCGTCGTAGACCGCGTCCAGGGTCAGCTGGTGCGGTCCGCGCGGATCTCCCCGAGTGAGGAGTTCGATGAACGCCCCGGTGAACGCGGTGTGCGCGGCCTCGGGCGGGGCGAGCGCGAGTTGCTCGGCGGACCCGATGAGGTACATCCCGTGCGCGGGCGCCATGGTGAAGGCGGGCACCGCGGGCCCATTGCCCAGCGCCGCCCGCCCGGAAAAGCAGCAGTCGAGCACAACCACTACCGATGCTGCCCGGCTGGCGCCTAGTGCTTGGCGCAGGGTGGCGAAGGACAGTGCCTGGTGCTCGGCCAGGCCGGGCACCAGGCGGTCGGTGCCGCTGGCGGCCAGGTACAGCTCGTTGCCCGGCCCGAGCAGACCGTGCCCGACGAACCAGACCAGCAGCGCGGACTCCGCCCGCTGCGCCTCCTCGGTGATGGCCAGCGCCATGGTCTGCGCGTCCGGCGGATCGAGGACCGCGCGGACACGGCTGGCATCCACCCCACACCGTTCCTGGAGCACGCTCCGAAGCGCGGTGAAGGTACGGGCCACAGACGGGACCGAGGACAGGGTGGGACCTTGATGGGTGGCGGTGGCGATCAGTACGACCCTTGCGCCCTCGCCGGATAGACCGGTCACTGGTCGCTGGGCGGTTGCTTGTCCGGCTCCAGCATCGCGACGACCTGCCCCAGTTGCTGCTGCAGTGCCGCCGCGTCAAGATCGGCAACGTTCTTCGCGATGATCTCCATCGTTCGCCGGCCGGGCAGCGTCAGCTTGACCCGGACTTCGCTACGCCGTGTCCGCAACCAGCCGAGCACTGTGGCGGCGATCGCGGTCGCCGCCCCGGCCGGGCCTAGCGCCACTACCAGCGCGTCCAGCACTGGCCCCAGGGTCCCTGGCTCCGGTGGCCGTTCGCTGAGCCTGACCCGGCCGCGCAACTCCTCATTTTCCCCCAGCCACTCGTGCAGCGACCGCAGCTCGTCGCCCGCTTCCGGGCCTTCCACTTTCGCGACCAGATCCACGACCCCACCCCTGGTAGGCACTCGGTTACTCCCCGCCTGAGCGTAGCGAAATGCGACCGGCGCCTACTAGTCATTGGAGCTGCCCTGTTCCCGGACAAGCTCACCGAGCTCTGCCTCAGCACATGCGTGAGCACTGCCGGTATCGCCGGGCAAGTCGGGCATTACGCCGGCATCATCGCGCAGCTCGCCGGCGACCATCGCATCCGGTTCGTATGCCCGGCCGACACCTGACCACCGGCATTGACCGAGACTGGATTCACGAGTAATGCCACATCATCCTGGGGCGCAGGCTGCGACCCTCGCCTGCGAAGGCGACGGACGCGACCGTCCGCGTGTAGGTCGGAAGATATTCATGCCTGTCGTCTCCGCCTGGGCGTCTAGAGTTCGTCCGTGGCGATCTACTTCTCGCTGGAGGTCGACTTCGGCAGCAACCAGACCGAGGCCGAGTCCGCACGACAGCTCATTCGCGACAGCTCGCCTCTGCTCGTCGGCGCACGTCGAGTAGATCTGCATCGCCCGGATGGTGCAGGGCCGCGAGTAGCGGCGGTGCCGCAAGGAGTTGGCTACGGGTTGCCGGTCGAACTCGCCGATCGCACTGAGCGCCTCAATCTCGATATCGATGAATTGAGCGCGGTTGGCCGAAGCCTGTATGCCTTGCTTGGGAAGTTCACAGGTTACCGGATCGCGGCGGTTGGCTGGGAGCGCGCCGACACCTGGTTCGACCTCGACGAGTTGCGTTCCGACTACGCGGATGAACTGGCTGCAGGCGATCTCCCTGGGCTCGTGGTGTCCGACGACGTCTACGAGACACTGCCTGGGGCGAAGGGTTTCAAGACCTTTGAACCTGGCTACCAGTGGATACCTTATCGAGGCGAAAAGTCCACTTAGGATCCCAGCCACGCAGAGGGCATCCGGTCTCGACCATCCAAGGCACTCTGCCTGAAACCGGCTGGCACGCCGACCGCCGACCGACCGCTGGCTGGGAGGTGTGACGCCGCGCGCTGCCCGCAGGCCACCTCCAGCCGCGCACCGGGATGCCTGGGCTGGCTGCGCGAACACCACCTAAACCTTCCCCGACAGCCCACGCATCCCCGTCGGAGAAAGGAAACGCCTCACCGCCGAGCACGAACGCGGTGCCCATCAGCCATGTCAACTGCCGCGCCGTTGAGGAGGCCGAACGCGCGCTATGCGGCTACTTAACACTGGTCGGCAGGACCGCTACTGCTGGAGCTGTTTCCCGGCGGTGCGAAGAAGTTCCTGTCCGCGGCACAGGCCCGTGCGCTCTTGGCGAGGATCAAACCGCGCGACATCGTGGGCAAGACCCGCCGCCGTCTTGTCGTGGAGTTGATCGCCGAGATCGAGGCGATAGACAAGAAGTCCAAGGCCGCGGACAAGGATCTTCGTGAGTTGGTGATCGCCCGCGGCTCCGCGTTGCTGGACCTGCGCGGAATTGGGCCGTCCGGCGCCGCGCGGCTGCTGGCCGACGTCGGCGACATCCACCGGTTCGCCGGCCGTGCAGGAACGACCCCAGCGGGTCGGCGGGGCGGGGGCGGGCGGCCGTCGTGCTCAGGGTCGATGTCGTTGCAGCCTGCGATGCGCATCACCGCTGTCCCGACCTCAAGGGGCGTGAGTTCGCCGCTGAGCGCCAGATAGCCGAACGGTTCGACCTCGCCGACAGGCCAGAGGGCAAAGCCATCTGTCGCGTGGACCTCCAAGACGGGCTGCATCGTGATCACCCAGGAAGTGTCGCGCAGCCCGACCCGTCCTGCCTCCCAATTACGTTGTGCGCCTCGTTTCCTGTCATGCCTGAACTGACCTTGGCACGTGCGCGCCTCGCTCGGAACGCGCGCCTCGCGGCTATGAGAGTGCGTTGCGGCGTGGTCGCCTCACAGGGAATTCCCTTGGCTCCACGATGTGGCGCGTTCAAGGGAGTTAGCGCTCGCACCACGACTGCCTCAGCTTCCGAGGTCGTCGGCCCTCGGCTCGCCTGGGTGGGACGCTGCCAGTCGCTGGAACTCCTCTTCGGAGATCGGGAGCGTGGTGTACTCGAGCAGCAGGTTGCTGGTCGGCTGCCAGCCGTCCGGTGTCCACAGCTCGTATTCGAGTTCATACGGGTTCGGCAGGCGCTTGGCCAGGAAGAGGACGTTGCCGAGATCGTAGACATCGTCCCCTCTGCGGAAGACTGCTTGGTAGTCGTGGGCCCGGCCGCGGAACGCGCGCGATCTCCCCGTCATCGCAGCGACGTAGCGTGCGGTGCGGAAGTGCCGCTCGCTGAACTCCACCACCCACCAGCCGGGCTCCAGCCGCCCGAGAACGTCGGTGTGCCGCCAGCCGAGGCCGTCGGGGGACTCGTCGACCGATCCGGTGCGGCGAACCAGATCGTGGACGTAGTACCCGCCCTTGGTGGCGAGGCCATGCCACACGTCGAAGTACCTGACCTCGGCGGTCTCCCGTCCGCGGATGGCCCGTTCCAGATCGTCGCGGCCGACCGGCAGCACGACCCTGTCGCGCGGCTCCTTCCCCTGCACCCACGCACCCTCGTGCAGGCAGGTCTCCCATTCGCCGTCGCCGCTCGAGGGGCAGCGGATCAGCGCGTGCGCGCGGCCGATGTCCGCGACGTCGTCCAGCTTCTCGAACTCCGCGAAGTAGTGGTGACCGTCCACCTGTCCGGCTCGCCGCCGTGCCGCCAGCAGAGCGACGATGCCCGCAAGGCTGTCCCGTTCGAAGGAGGCCAGCGACAACGCATATCGGTGTTCCGGCAGTAGCTCGTCGACCACGGCGTAGGCGGAGCGCAGGTCGACCATGTCGGCCTCGTGCCGGAACACCGCGAAGCCGCCGCCTTCGAACCCGTCCCGCCGCTCGTGCTTCGCGGGCCCGCGGTCGTCGGCCACTTGCCTGAGCCTCTCCAGCTCTGCGGCGCTCACCTCGCGGTAGTCCTCGTAGGAGTTCCGGTCGCCGGTTTTCGACAGGCCATCGCTTCGCGTCCACACACCGTGCCCGACGTACTTCTGCTCGTCGTGAGAGCCGATGCTGCGGTAGAGGCCCTTGGCGTTACCGATATCGGACATGCCGCGTTGGTCTTCGAACAACGCGAAGTAGCGGTAGTCGGCCAGATAGCGCTCGAACACGCGATCACCCCCAAAGTGATCATCTGATCTTAGCGATCAGACCGGCGTCCGGGACGCATACCGGGCTCTCCATCCGGAGACACAGATCACGCGACTGCCTGCGAGGAGGCCGAAACGCAGACCGGCGCATTGAGCCCGCCGCGAGCGGTCTTCGGCCCCAAGCATCCGACGACCGAAAGTTGTCCGCTCGAATCGCCAATGCCCGCTCATCGGCATGAGCGAATGTTCAACGGACGCGGACGATTGGGTGGCGGAGGATGCTGGTGGAATTGTGTAGGTCGGCGTCGATGACGACGGTGGCGGGATCGACGCGGAGCAGCCGCTTGCTCTGCGCGACGGCAGGAGGGTCGTTCGTCCACCTATGATCGGTTGGCGACCCGGGAACTGGTCAAGGCTATCCGGGCGGCCGAGTCCGGGCATGTGAGGCTCGTCTTCTTCAACGATCCCACGCTGGTCGACGAGGGATTGCCGACCAGCTATCGGAATCACGACAGCAACTGCACGTCCGCTACTGGGAAGTGGCGCACCCGAACAGCCTCTACGTCTGCGGACTCCGCTCGTTCCCGCCGCGGCGGTCAGGTGGATGCGTCCATCAGGCCGGTGCGGTAGGCGTCAGGCCGCCGGAGCGCCTTTCTTTGTGTCATCAGGTGTTCAGCGCGGCCTCATACTCCTTCGCCTGGTCTGGCGTCAGGAAGCGTGATACCCGAACCAGTATCGTGCCCTTCACGTAGTCGTACTCGCCGACCATCGGCATGTTCTTGGCCACGGACTGGATGAAGTCCATCCGCGCTTTCGCGCCGGCCTCGTCACCGAACACTTCCACCGAGCCGCCGCGTTCCACAGCGTCCGCGCCGAGGTATTCGACGTCGGATGGCTTGACTCGCGAGTCGCTGAACGCGGTTTTCGAGGTGTAGCCGTTCGGACGGCCGAGCAGGTGGTTCGGGTCGTTCTCCGCGGTGTAAGTCTTGATCAGTTTCGCTGTGGCGATCTTTTGGCCGAGCGTTTTCGTGACGTCGTCGGCGGTTTTCGGTGTGCTGCTCCCGGCTTCAGCCGTGGCGGAGCCGATCGCCGATGGTGAGCTGCCGCCGCACGCGGTCAACGACAGTGCGGCCAGCGCGAGGGAAACGGCGGCCATGGTACGGCGGATGATCACGAATCCTCCAGCAAGATGATGGTCAATGCCGGTATGTCTCGTAGACCCGATCTTGCGTTACCGAACGTGGCCACATCTTGATCGTGGTGCGGTGCTGAGGCGGTGGCTGGCGATCGACCCCGATGCGGTCTGCGCTGACTGAGGCGGCTCTGCAGTGGCTGTTCGCCGCTACGCGTCAGGGTAGGCGGGCGACTGCACCGAGGACGAGCTCGTGGTCCGGGCCATCCGCGGGTTCGGCGTCGGGGAGCCAGCGGTTGGCGACGGTGATGCCTGGCGTGACGAGGTGGAGCCCCGGTCAGCCAGTCGGCGAGGGTGTTGCGGGTTCGGGTGACCAGCGGGCTGGCGCTGCTCTGGTAGGTGTCGATGCAGCGGCGGACCTGGCCGTGGAGGTCGGGTGGGGCGGTTTCGTCAGTGAGGTGGGAAAGGGCGATATAGCTGGCGGGCGGGAGTGCGTCGCGGTAAGCGGCGAGGATGGTGGCGGGGTCGTCGTGGTCGGGGATGAAGTGCAGGACCGCGATCATCAGCAGCCCGATCGGCTGGTCGAAGTCGAGGTGGCCGCGGACGGTGGCGTTGTCGAGTATGTCGGCGGGGTAGCGCAGGTCGGCGTCGATGGCCACGGTGGCGGGGTCGTCGCGGAGTAGCAGCTTGCTTTGTGCGACGGCGACCGGGTCGTTGTCGACGTAGACCACGGTGACGCCGGGGGAGAGCGCGCGGGCGATGTGGTGGGCGTTGCCGACGGTGGGTATGCCGGACCCGATGTCGATGAACTGGCGGACACCGTTCTCGACGAGATAGGTGACGGCGCGGCGGAGGAAGTTGCGGTTGTCCAGTGCCATCGTCTTCGACGCGGGGAGGATCTCGAGTACGTGTTCGGCGAAGGCCCGGTCGACCGGGGTGTTGAAGGAGCCGCCGAGGAAGTAGTCGTGGGCGCGGGCGACGCTGGGTTTCTCGGGATCGACGGAACGCTCGTGCCGGGGAGTGGTCTCGTCCGGCACAGGTCCTCCTTTCGTCGAATAGTCAGGCTAGCAACCGAAAGTTGCTGGTTGCATCCTCCAGGCAGGCGGTTACCCGGTGATCTGCCCCGGGTCGCGGAGTTGGCCGGACGCTGTCACTGAACCGAGTGAGGGCACGACGGTATTCCGACCTGTTTTCCGGGGTGTGTTCATCCGTTCGTGGTTGTGTGAGCCCTTTCGGGCGACATGACTTCAAAATCGCCGCTTCTGCCGAGTAGGAGGTGACGGCGCGCTTCCCCCCGGGCGGCCTGTCGGCTCACTGTCCCGAAGGAAGGAATACCCCCAACATGTCCCCGAACTGGACGCCGCTGATCTTAGTGGTGTTCGCCGCGATGGGCTGGCGCCATGCCAGGCCTGGGCTCGCCCGTGCGGGCCAGTGTGCCGCGGCGATGCTGCTGGCGTGGTGGGTCGCGAAGATCCAGACCCGAGCGGCGATCCGCATTCTGCGTGGATTCACGGTGGAACGCGGTGTTGTGCGGATGGCGGGCGTGGGGCTGAGCGCTCCGGGTGCCGTGCTGACCGTCGTGCTGGCCTCGCCGTGGGCACAGGGTGCCGAGTGACCGACTCGGCTCACCCGCCGGCACGGACCCCGTGGACAGAGCAGGACTACCTGGAGTGCTCGATGATCGTCAGCGAGAAACGCGCCGGGCTCACACAGTTCGTCCGCAGATCCGCACCGCTGGTGGATCACGACAACGTCGCTGGCGAGGCGCTGCTCGCGTTGTACGTGAACTGGCACACGATCCGCGGGGAGAAGCTCGCCTGGCTGTACCGTGTGGCGCGGAACAAGGCCGTGGATGCCTTGCGGGACAAGAACTTCGGCCATGCCGAGATCGATGAAGCGGAACTCGCGGCTGGGCAGTCGGCGCCGGTGGGGTCGTGGACTCCGTGGCGGCCGGGGCAGAGGATGCTGTTCGTGCACGCGCTGGGCACTTTGCCGCGTCACCTCGGGCTGACGTTGACGTTCCTGGACAAGGGATGGCGGATCGAGGACATCGCCGAGTAGCTGGGCGTCGGCTGCGGCACCGTCCGGTCCTACATCTCCCGCGCGAAAAAGGATCTGGCTCGCGAGATCTATTCACCTGAATCCGGTAACGGAACCCGACGTGAAGGGACGGATCGATGACCACAGCGGCGCCCCTGCCCGGCGACGAACACCACCACGACCCGCACAGCCAGCCCGCTTCGCCGTCGCAGGTCGGCGGCGAGGAGGCGCCCATGGCGCCTGATCCGCTGGAGGCGTCGATCACGGCGGGGTGGGACGTCACCGCGGATCCAGAGATCACCGACCCTGCCGTCGCGGCGACGATCGCGGCCGCAGTGGCGGAGGCGGGCAACCCGCTGTACCCGGGCCTGGACCTGACGGTCGAGGACACGATCGCGTTCGGGCGCCGCTGGTATCGCACGCTCGCGGCGAGCGCCTACCTTGCGTTGCAACGTAAGGACGCCGAGCAGGTGTTCGGTGGCTGGACCGCGGCGCTGCTGGGAGCGCTCGGCGCACCGATCCCCGACGGCGGCGAACCGCTGTCGTCGCCGAAGGAAATGCCCAGCCCCGCCGAAGTCGGCTACGAGCTGGCCTACGGTCATCGGCTGACCGCCGAGGCACTGGGGCTGTGCGTGTCACTGCTGTCGGATCTGGCGGCCGAGTTCACCCCACGTGCCCGCCGCGCGACGAAAGCCAGGGTGGTGGGGGAGTTCTGCAGCGGGTTCGCCGAAGGGCTGCAGGAACGGGTCCGCGACGACCAGACCGCACTCACCTCCGCGGTCCTCAACCTGGGCCTGGCCGTCACCGGCGCCGGAACCCGGGCGCGCCGCTTTCGTGCCGCCGTCACCAGCGCGGTTACCGCGATCCTGCACTGCAACGAGCAGGGCGGGATCATCGAGGCCAACACCACGGCCCAGACCCTGCTCGGCCGCACACTCACCCAGCTGCGCGGACTTCGGCTAGCGGACCTGGCCTTCTACCGCGAAGACGCCGACGAGATCCACCGCGCCCTGGCCACCCTCCCACCCGGCGACCACGACCTGCCCGACCACCCGCAGGTGACCACGGAATTCCGGATCCGCGCCGATGCTCATCAGCCACCGCGGTGGGCCACGGCGACGATTGGTCCTGCTCTCGACGAGCAGGGCGGTGTCACCGTCGTGCTCGGCAATGTGACGTTCCTGCGGGCGCTGGAACACGGTGTCGACATCGAGCCCGCCACCGGGCTGCTCACCGAAGTCGCCTTCGCGCAACAGACCCGCCGGATCCTCACCGACACCCCTGATCCGGCCATGTTGCTGACCATCCGTCTCGCCGGGTGGGCGCACCTCGACCACGTCTTGCCACAGGACCTGCGGGCCCGGCTCTTGGCGCAACTGCATTCCCGGATCCGCGGTGTGCACGACCCCGCCCGGCACCGGCAGTTGGTCGGCCGCCACGGCGACGACGTCCTCGTGTTGCTTTACGACCTCACGGATTGGACCACCGTGATCCATCTGGTCAAACAGCTCTCCGACTGGCTACGCGATCCCGTCCGGATCGACGCGCACCAGATCCGGCTCCGCCCCCGGATCGGGATCGCCGAAGCCCACCCCGCAGACACCCTCGACGAGCTGCTGCGCCGCACCCGCCGCGCCCTGCATGACACCGACGACGCCCGCGCTCCCTGGATCCACGCCGACCCGCCCGCGCACCAGCCCGGTCACGACGACCACCACCGGCTCGAACTCCTCGCCGACCTGGCCACTGCCCTCGACAGCGGCGCCCTGCACGTGGACTACCAGCCCATCCACACCGTCACCGGCCGGCTCGCCGCCGTCCGCCCCTGGCCCTATTGGCGAAGTCCCGGCGGAACCCGACGCGACCTGTGCGACATCGCCGACCTGGCAGACCACACCGGCCTGCTCTCCACCGCACTGCCGCACGTTCTCACCCGTGTCGCGCACGACACCGCCACCTGGTCCACCACATGCAGCGCGACACCCGCGATTCTGCTCGGCCTTCCCGGCTGCACCGTTCACGACGAACCCCTTCTGGACAGTCTCACCACCATCGCCGCAGAGACCGGCATCCAACCCGGCCAGCTGCAGTTCGCCGTCCCCGCACACGCCCTCACCGGGCAGCCAGCCGTCATCCGGCGACTCCGCGAACTTCCGGCCAGCTATACCGGCATCCGCCTCGCGCTGACCGACGTTCTCGACGACCACATTCCGCTCCAGGCGTTCACCACCGTCGACTGGGCCACCATCGCACTTACCGCATCGACCGTCACAGCCCTCACCAGTACCCCCGCCGGTGCACTGCCGCTCGACGCCGCGCTGAACACCATCCGCGCCCTCGGCGCGCAAGCACTCACCGACCACACCGCCCCGAGGGACGGCCATCACGACTTCGACCTCTACCGACACTCGGCCTGCGTCACCGCACGGGATATCGGTGACCAGCTCACGGCAACCGGATAGCCGTCACGACTCCACACGTGTCGCGTCCTGTTCCTGGCCCAGAGAAGGTCTCTGCAGCAGACAGTTCGCCGACCTCGGTGGTCACCGGCGGTGTATCCGGGGTCGGCGTTCACCGGATTATGGGCACAGGCGGGCCTCTCGATCACGGCGGCCGGGACCTTGCCGCGCGCAGGGAACTCGGCCCTGGGGTTTCGGGCCTATGGCATGCTCGGTATTGGTGACCAGTTCTTGTTCATCGCTGCCGACCTGGATGAATGCGTAAACATCGGGAGTGGCGGCTGTATCGCCGCGGCGTGCTTCCATTCTGGCCCGGCGCGAGGTGGGCCGTCGCCGTGGTTGCGGCTGGATTGCTTGGGGCATCATGCCGCTCGTCCACCGGGGTGGGTTGGGCGCAGGCGAGCTGGCGAAGTTCAGGTGGGCTTGCGCACGAGTCCGGTGTAGGCAGCGATGGTGAGGGTGGCTAGAGCCCAGAGGAGTGCTTGCAGTGTCCAGAGCAGATAGGTGAAGGTTTGGCCCCATCCGGTGGCGGTGTCGAGGTCGCAGCGGGCGCGGAGGCCGGTGGCTCCGAGTGGCAGGCCGCGGTCGATGCCAAGGCCGATAAGTTCGGCGGTGGAGCAGGCCGTTCCCGGCTGGGTGCTTGGGATGGTGGGTGATTGGACACGCTCCGCGGCGTAGTGGTGGGGGCGGGTGGTGATGTGGCCCGCGGTGTAGCCGATGGCGCCGGTGAGAATCAGGGTGGCCGCCAGCGCGATGACGAGGCGGTGGGCACGGTAACCGTAACGACCTAGCCATCCCCATAGCCAATGCCGCCACCGTGCTATCGGCTTGCCGAGCGCGTCCGGCGAGCGGTGGCGTAGGTCGTCTTGCTGGGTGATGAGAATGTGGCGAGCGTTGTTGTCGTGCCCAGCCGTTCGTTCGACCGTGGCGAGTTGCTGGTAAGGCTGGGGGCGGTAGTCGACGGTGTGGTGCACGAGAAGGTGCAGCCACTCTCGCCACGAGCCGCCGAGCCGAGGGAATACTAGCCCCTGTACGTCCACTTCGCGCACGTTGTCTGGGCAGGGCTCCTTCCTAATCTCCGACCTGGCCTGCGGGCACACTGCCGCAGCCGACAGGTACAGAGTCCCATCCACTCGTGCTTCATTGAGCAGCAGCACTGGCCCGGATTTATTGGTGAGCTGGACACCTAGTAGTACCGCCTGGCTGCCGATATGAGCGGCAGCCAGTCTCAATGCCCCTAACTCGCCTGCACCGGTGATGGTCGCGTCACGCAGAATCAGGGAGCCGTCAACGCTTATCATGTCGGCAGTCAAACCGGCCCCAGTGTTGTTGGCGACGACGGCACGCGTGCCGTCGAAGGAGCCGACCTGGGCGCTGTGCAGGCGTAGTGCACCGGCGTCACCGGCGCCGGCGACAACGACGTCACGTAGGAAGAGGCCGTTGTCAGCACGTAGGTTTTCGCCGTGCAAAGCGGGGCCGGAGCTATTGGTAACGGTGCTCCCGTCAAGCTCAAGCAAACCATCGATATGCGCGCTGTGTAGGCGCAGCGCACCCGACTCGCCAGCCCCGGTGATGTTGGCATTCAACAGGAAGAGGTTGCTGCCAGTACGGAGCTTCTCGGCGTTCAGGGCGGGGCCGACGTTGCTGGTAATGGTGCTTCGTTCGAGGTTGAGCATGCCATCGACGTGGGCGCTGTGCAGTCGAAGCGCGCCACTATCACTGGTCCCTGTGATCATAGCGAGGTGCAAAAGCAGGTCGCCGTCGCAGCGCAGGCCTTGGGCATTGAGGTTCCTGATCTGGCTTGCGCGGAGAAGGAGCCCGCGTAGGCGTGCGTTAACGCAGGTGATGCCGTCCGGCAGTGCGCACGCGACCAACGAGAGTCGCGTGATCGCGGTGACATCGTTCAAGTCCAGTCGCCCGACCACTCGCATGCCCTCGACAAGCACGCCGCGAGGATCGAGTTCGCCGTGGCGGCCCATCAGCAGCTCCCGAAGTAGCCTCGCCCGCACCCGCAGATGAGGGAAATCGGTCGTTTCGAGTTGCTCGACGCCGATCGAGGGGTCTGGGTGAAACCAGGTTCCTCGACGAGCACAGTGGATTATCGAGTCCTCCGCTGTGCTGAGGTCGCCCAGAACGTGCGGAATCTGCGAGTCGGTCATATCCCGTCAGTCCCTGGCTCCCACGGCATCGTTACTTGCCGACGCCTCCAGTACAGCCGCGCCGTTCGGACACTGCAGCTGTGGGGGAGCCGTCATCGCAAACCTCGACGTCCAGCTGTACGGGAAGTGCGAGGTCGGAGTCGTGGAATAGGAGTTGTCGGTGGGTTCCTGGAAGGTGCCGGTGATGAACCCGGCTTCGACGTCGCGTCCGATCTGGATCAGTTCCTGGCGGGTCTGCCAGTCTATTTCGTTTACGACCGGGTTGGTTCCGCCGATCGACGCGGCGTTCGGGGTTGGCCGAACCGGTCGGGGCGAACATCTGCTGGGTGGCCTGGCGGGTGTAGGTGACGCCGATGGTTCCTGGTGAATCTCCAGGACGTTGCGGTCCGTTCCCCGGACACGCGTGTCCGGGCTGGGCGCGTCCGCGCCTTCGGCCCGCTGCCGGTTGGCGTCCGGGGCGCAGGTCATAGACCTGCCAGGTTTGCACGACGGCATTGGCGCGCTTGCCGCCCGCCGGGCAGGCCACCGATCGCGACAGGAACGGGGTGTCGGTCGGGGTCAGGGCGAACAGTTCGCCCACGAAGTTCGGTGCGTTGTAGGTGTTGGCGATCGCGGCCACACCAGGCATAACGGTCTCCTGAAGGTGTACGGGTGGTGTGCCGCCCATGCGGCCGGAAACAAGCGCGGTTAGCGCTTCTGCGCGGCCTGTTCGGCAAGGCGCTGGTTCTTCAGCGTGATCGCAGTCGCCCAGTCGCCGCGCTTCTCCGCGTCGGCGATCTGCGAGTCATAGCCCGCCGGGCCGGACTGCCGCGCGCCCTGTGACGGTTCGGGCGCTGGCCGGCGAGGGCCGGCCGGTTCACCGATCCGCGCGAGATGCGGTCGGGCGAAGAGAACCGCGGCGAGGTCGGCCGTAATGGTCGCGGTGTCGATCTCGCCGTCGGCGCTGACGTAGCGGTCGCGGTCGTCGAGGTAACGGGGCGCGTCGGTCGGATCCGCCCACCCGGACGCGGCTGCCCGGATCTCCGCGTCCACCGCCCGCCGCCGCAACACGGCCACCTGTTTCTCGGCCACCTCGGCGCGCTGGGCGGCCTTCTCCGCGTCGGTCTGCTGCTCGGCCTCGATCGCGTCGAGCTTCGCCGCCTTGCTCTTGTGGTCCTTGGCGGTCCTCTCGGCCTTGCTCAGCTTGGTCTGTGCCTGCTCGAACAGGGCCTTGTAGTCCACTTCAGCGGCCGGTCCGGTCTCGGTCTGTGTGCCGGTCTGGCCGGTCTCGGGTGGGGCCGCGCCGGTGGCGGGCGGCGCTGGATCCGGCGGGGTCTGCGCGGGCGGGGCGCCGTCGGCGGGAATGCGGGAATCAGTCACTGTCCTGTCCTCGTGCGGTCGTGCGAATGCCATTAAAGGCGCTATGTGAGACACTCGGGGCGTGAACGCCAGGCCGAGACACGCACAGGTTGCGGTGGCGCTTATGGCGAGCTCAATCTGCGCGCAAGTCTTGGCTGGTTTCGACGGCCAAATCACTTGGTGGCAGGCGATCTGCCTGGTGTCAGCGACGACAGCAGGCGGAGCAGGGACCTGGCTTCTTGCACCCCCTGGTTCTAATCAAAAAAAACACTCAGCTTTGACGCTTAAGCGTCAAAGCAGCAAATCAGTAAACCGCCAAGGACCACTCGCTGCCGTCTTCAGCCTTTTAAAAAAGCTTTCTCGCATTTGCTTAGCATGCAAATGATCTCGTTTGTGGCGACTTTTGATTACTCTGCGTACTTGCATGACGCACAGGGGCGCTGACGGCCACTTCCACGGACGTTGTGTAACCGTCGTGGCCGTCACGTGGTCGCCGGTTCGCGGAACCGCACGGCGAGCGTCGGACGCAGCCGCGACCCGGCAAGCACACTCGGCTGCTCCTGCGGCTGCTCGGGCTGGGCCTGCTCCTGGTGATCGGGCAACTCGGCCGGATCACTCTCAAGCTTGGGACCGTCCTCGACGGCGACGTTGCCGCCAGTGCTCCGGTTGTATGACTCCTGGTCCTCGGTCTCCATGTCGCGGATCTGCGCGTCGGAGTAGCCGAGTGACCGGCGGCCGGAGCGGCGCGGCAGCAGCTTGTCCGCCGAGTACAGCTTCACGACGCCGTCGGCCTGTGCGGCGAAGGTCGGGGTGGCGGGATCGGCCCATGGGTTTCCACCCGCAATGCTTCGTCGGGCACTTTGCCGTCGCGCACGTGCAGGATGCGCTGCGCTACACGGTTCCAGCCGCTGCCGAAGGAGCGCTGCCGTCGTTCGGCTGATGTGGCGGGACTCTGACGACCGGATCTCGTCCGCGCTGGCGGGGTTCTCGGTGCTGTAGCCGAGGAAGTGCGGCGGGAGACCAGACAGGCTGGCGACGAGGCGGGCAAGGGTATTGAGCGTGTTGTGGAAGTTCGAGAGGTCTGCTTCGGGGAACTGCCCAACCGCCACCCCATCGTCCTTCGGGGACTTTGAAGACGCCCAGAGAACGCCGGCGACAGCCTCCCACGGAGTGAGCGGGTTTCCCTTGCTGTCAAAGAAATCGTCCTTGTCGAAACCGAGCGCATACCGGCGGGGCATCGCGTGGAACTCCGCGGACACCATCATGTCGGTGGCGATCTTGCAGGCCGTGTCCGACAGTGGGAGGACACTCGCCAGCTCCGAGCGTCCAAGCCGCGGGGGCGCGCTGCGGCGCCCCCCCGTGTGCGGGGCCGGTTCACCAGGGGCACGACGGGCACGACGCCCATGCCGTGCTCGTCGCGGTCGGTCTCTTCCCAGACGCCGCCGCCGTTGTCGGAGGAGTACCAGATGGTTTCGTTCGGCAGGTACGGCGTGGCGTAGGCCTCGGACTGGTCGCCGTCGCCGTCCTCGGAGAACTGCCGCTTCAACGCGGCCCGAACCTCACGGGTACGCGGGTCAATGTCCACATGGACGTCGAACGGGGACTCGACCGTCACCAGCGGCATCGACGGCCGGGCCTCGTCGGTGCCGACGATCGCGAAGGACCGGCCCAGCACCAGCGCGTCGATGTGCGCCTGCTCGGAGTGCAGGCCCAACTCATTCCCTGCCCAGATGTTCCACAACTCCCGATCAGCGGACTGCTCGCCACCGAGCCGGAACCCGGTCACGTCCAGACGCTCATCCAGGGAATCCACGACCAGCTCAGGCCAGTTGATCACGACCTGTCGCACGCGGGTGTCCAGGCGGCGCAGCAGCTCCGGATGCATGTACGACAGCGACTGCTCACCCTCGTAGTACGAATCAAGGGTCTCCAGCTCAGGAATTTGGGCGTCGTGCTGGCGTGTAATTCGTGTAATCCATTGCTCCGACGGCAGAATGTCAGCATTGAGCGGCATCGGCGGTCACCGCTTCCCAACATGTAGTTACGGGCGTCTAAACTGTCATCCATGCAAGGATTGCAGGTGCCCACGTGGTTAGGTGTCTTACTGGTACTAGCCGTGCCGGTTGGAACCGTGTTTGGAGCCTGGTGGGGTCACCGGGCGGCAGCCAGAACCGCAGCAAAGCGAGACGACGCACGATGGGAACGCGAGCGCGACCGCGAGGAGCTGCGTTGGCAACGAGAGCGCGAGCATCTCACGGAGCAGCGGCAACACGAACTTCGCCTCGACTGGCGCGATAGAAAGCTAGGTTCCTACAGCGACTTCCTTGCACACTTTGAGAAAGCACAGCTGACGTTAATCAAGCTATTGGGCAGAAGGGATCTAGATGCCGAATTTGAAAGAAACTTAAGGCGTCAGCTGGACGAAAGCTTAGAAGCATGCGGTACTGCAATAAAGGTTCTGCGGGTGATCGCCGAGCATCACATTCAAAATGAGTGCTCCGAGCTTGTCAGTGACGCGATCAACCTTCTGTGTGAAAAGGACTACGTTCCCCGTGCAACGCTAGAGGTAGTCAATGAGTTGTTGACCGCTCTGGCAAAACGCCGATGGCGCCTGCTTGACGCGATGCGAATAAGTCTAGGAGTCAATGACCCTGACACGCCTCCTATTTTCAACCCAGCACCACCATCCGAGACGACTTCTTAGCTTTTGGCCGCGCAGCCGCCAGCCGGGTACCGCCATGGCGGCGGTGGGTACCGCGTCGATGCGTTTGCCGGTTTTCCCGCGTAGGGGCTTGTCGGGTCGGATGAGGTCTGGTTCTCCGGGTGGATGGCGTACCTCCACCGAGTCGAAGCAGAACGACGCCACGGGACGCCCGTGGTGTGACCATGAGCGTGAGCGGGTTCAGGGTCATGAGTTCGGTCATGCCGTGGGTCATTCCGCGGAACGTCTGCGGGACCGGGTACATGGGCACTCGCGTGACGCGTTCCAGGCGTTGGCGGACGGGTTCGCCGCTCCACTCGTCGTAGTTGATGTCGGCGACCCGCAGCGCGGCGCAGTCTGCGGCGATGTCGGCCTCGATGACCTCGTAGTCGATGACCTCGCCGGGGGTGGTGGTGATCCAGCCCTGGTCGACCCATTGGGAGACGCGGTGGTCGGTGTGCTCGCCGAGGAAGTCCACTCCGGATTCGGGCAGCCAGAACCGCCAGAGCGCCGAGACGTGGCCGTCGATGCCGTCTGGCACGATCAGGCACCAGGCCGTCAGGTCCAGCTTGGACGCGAGGTCCAGGCCGCCCCACGCTGGCCGGCGAGTAACCAGCTCCCGCAGGCGTGCGGGTTCGGGGAACTCGGTTCCGGTGCACGCGGTGTAGAGGTGCATGGGTATCCACCGCGTGGACTGCGCCACCCACTGATTCAGCCGGTACTGCCGGAAGCTGTTCTCCCGTGCCGGATCGTTGCGCGCTTCGAGCGCTTCTTCCCGCAGCGCGGCCAGCGAGAGGAAGTCCCCCAAGGCCGGGTTGGCGTAGTACCAGTTCGCTTCGTCCCAGGGGTCCGCGTCGGCGGGCAGGTTGCGCAGGTAGACGAACCGGTGCGGGGCGCGGGGCGGGTCTTCGGCGATCTTCACGCACTCGTCGTGCTCGGACTTCGCGAACGAGGTGGGGTCGTTGCCCGCCGTCGTGGCCGCGAGCAGCAGCGGCTGTACACGGGTGCCCATGCCGGTGCGCAGCGCGGCCCACAGGTCACCGTTGGGCTGGGTCAGGACCTCGTCGAAGATCACGCAGGACGGGTTCGTGCCGAGGTTGCCCAGCGCGTCGGCCGCGACAACCTGGTAGACCGAGTTGGTCTTTTCGTCCACGATCCGGGAGGCGTGCTCGACCACCCGCAGCCGCTTCGACAGCACCGGCGACAGGGCGACCATGCGGGCGGTGACGTTGAACACCAGCCGCGCCAGGTCCTTCTCACGGGCGGCGCCGTAGACCTCGGCGGACTCGACCCCGTCCCCGACGAGCATGTACAGCGCGACGAACGCCAGCAGCTTGGACATACCGTTCTTCCGCGCCAGCTCGATCCAGCCGGACCGGTAGCGGCGGACGTAGGTCTGCCACTCCGGATCCCACCGGACCTCGCCGAACAGCGGCCGGACGATGTCGTCGCGCTGCCAGCCGGCGAGGATGAACAAGGTCCGTGCCCACCGGTCTTTGGTGTGCACGCAGATCTCTTCGGCGAACGCCTGCGCATGATCGGCGCGCTGATGGCAGAGGTGGTCGCCGCGTTGGCGGCAGGCACGTCGGTCGAAGGACCAGCCGCACACCGTAAGCTGCGGAGACTTCGACGTGCCGGTCTTGAAAACTGGGTTTCCGTGTACGGGAAAGGGGTTCAGGAGAGGAGGCGGCCCGCGTCGCCCGAGGTCCCGCCATCGGCGCTCACCTCGGACTTGATCGACTGCCGGTCCGAGGACGTCAGCCCGAACCGCGCAGCGAACGTCAGGAACGTGCGCTCGGAATCGGCCTGCACCTTCAACGCCGGATTCGGCACCAAGCCCCCACCGCCGGGAACCAGCAGCGCCGAGCCGTTCACCAGCGCGGTCGCCACGGCATAGCGGGCCAGAGCCTCGCATGGCACGCCGAACGCGTCGACGTCCCACGCGGTCAGGATCTTGCGGGTAATCATGCTCGGCGCGAGCCGATCCCAGATCTCTTGACCTCTATCCGATAGTCACTCTGGCGGCGCTATCTCCACCACTGGAGGCACTGGCTCGGCGTCGTTGATTCGGTCTTTCCTGTCGCCATGCAGGACGCGTAATGACGTAGGTTTCGTTGCGGGGCCACGCTTTCCCATGATCGCCTCCGCCGCAATGATGACTTCAGTTGACAAAACGAGTCGATAGGACTCGAAAAGCCTTTCGTGTCAACTGAAATCAGCATTCGATAGATGTCATAGACGCCCATAGGTCGGAACGTAGACCCGGCGTGGTTATACCCAAGCCGGGCAAGCTACGCTTCCGCTCGATCACTCCACTTGTTCCGCTATTCCCGATCTCCGGGGGGTCGGGACCGGCCTCCGCAAGAGGAAGGAACACGAGTGAGTGATAGTAAGAAAGGTGGTGACGTCGGCGACGTCTCCGGGGACGATTCTCCGGAGCGTGACCCCGGCCGGGAAACGAAGCCCGACCGGCGTCACGTCCTCATCTGGGTGATCCAGCTCTTAGCGACGCTGGCTGCCCTAGCCCACGAAGTTTCGAAGCTGCTGGGCTAGGCAGAGGGCGCGTCCGGCTTCGGTCGGGCGCGCTCGTCACTCCTTCGGCGTGAGTTTGTCTAGTTACTGGTAGACAAACCTGATCGCCGGTCGGAGCGTACCTGTCGCTAACACTTAATGGTCAAGGGCCCCGCTAGCTGACGCGCTGGACGCCTTGCCCTTGCCCTTCGCCTTGGGTGCGGCGGTGGCCTTCTCGCGGGCGGCACCGCGCTTCTTGGCTGCGGCGGTCTGTCGCTTGCGTGGAGGCATGCAGTTCACCCCTCTCCGCGTGGTCGGGTTCGGGCATCGTGATGCCGAGCAGTTCCGCGGTGGCGTAGCCGTCGAGGTACTTGTCTCCGATGACGACGAGACCGGCGGCAGTGAGGAAGGCGTCTTTGTCGTCCTGGCTTTTGAAGCAGACGCAGAACCAGTACTCGCTTTCGGTTGCGAGCTGCATCCGTTCCAGCTCGCGGGCGGTGTGTTCGCGGAAGCCGCGGTGCAGGGCGTCGAGCTCGGCGCGTGCGTCGTCCTCTTCGTCACCCGTGTGCTTGATGCCGGCGAGTGGATCGGGGTCCGGCTCGGCCGTGAGCAGGGGCAGCATGTCGTCGTTGGACTTTATTCCGGACGTGGACGGCGACATTTTGAGCAGCGTGACATTGGGGTCGTCAGCGGGTGAGGTCATGGCGCAGCAACTTCAGTTCGGCGAGAGAGCCAGCCCAGGACTGGGGTGTAGTCCTCGGGTTCGTGGCGGCTCAGTGGTTCGATGAACCGGTGGTCCGAACCGCCGAAGGAGCGGCCGTACCACTCGTAATGGACCGACAGCGGATAGCCGCGCTGGGTGAGTGCGGCCCGGATGGTCGACGCCGTGTGCATGCACGCGAGCACTGCCGCATCGATGATCCGTAGCAGCACGGCCTGGCAAGACGGGAGCAAAGAGGAGGAAGGTGTGTTGACACCGGTTTGGCGTGGTTGTCAAGCGAAACGTGGCGGATGACGAGAGTAGCCTTTCCTTTGAGGCGTTCGAATGTGTTTGGACGCTGGTTGCGGTGACCGTCAGGTTTCGGCAGGCTAGGTAGTGTTGGTCGTGCCCTCCCAGGCGAAGGATCTGGGATGTGTGATGGCTGCATTTCGTTCGTGTGATTCCGGTGTTCGGCGGGACGACGGCGTGGCCGGTGGGCTTCCGTCGGTTCAGCTCGGGCGAGTGTCTGAGGCTGTTCCGGTGGGTGACAGGATCGTGGCGTCGTTGCTGATGCCTGTCAGAGGTTCTGGTCGCCGGGACGTTGTTCCTCCGCCGTTGGCTGAGCTCGGTGCGTTGGTCGAGAGTGGTTCGGTCGGTTTCAGTCTTGTCCGGATCGATGACACGGGCACTGTGGCCGCTAAGGCTGCCCTGTCCCAGCTGGATTGGTGTGCTGGCCAGTCGATCCGGTTCGAGGTGTCCGCTGGTCTTCTGGTGGTGGCACGCGCGGGTGAGGACGCGACCGCGCGCATTCCGTCGAAGATGGGTGTGGTGCTGCCCGCGCGTTTGCGGTCGCGGTGCCGGATGAGGACGGGGGAGCAGGTGTTGCTGGCGTCGTTGATCGAGCATGATCTGCTGGTGGTGTATCCCCAGCACGTCCTGCACGCGATGGTCACGGGTTTTCACCAGTCGCTGCTCCGTAGCCGTGATCCGCGGGGCGAATGACAGCCGCTGGAGGTGGTGCTGCCAGGCGTGATCCGTGTCCGTCAGCACCACCTCCGGCACCTTGGTGCCGCTCGGGTGAGCTTGGGCTAGACGGCGAGTGGGTGTGGTTCGCCGGTGAGTGCGGCGGCGACTTCGGTGATGTCGGCTTTGACGTAGCTGGTGGTGGTGAGGTCGCTGCCGGTGTCGGCGTGTCCGGCGTAGGCGCGGGCTACCCCGATGCCGAAGTTGCGTTCGACCCAGGTCAGGGTGGTGTGCCGGAGCCAGTGGGCGCTGACCTGCAGGGCCCGGGCCCATTCGAGTTCGGCGTGAACGCGGCGGAAGATGTAGTCGTAACGGCGTTTGGTGATGGGATTGCCGTTGGCGTAGCGCAGGAGCTGATCGCCGGGGTCGCCGCTGCCACGCTCGTCGCCGTGGGCGAGGAGGTGGCGCATCAGGGTGGGGGAGACGGGTTGCCAGCGTTCGGTCCCGCCTTTTTCCCGGAGCAGGATGACGCATTGCCGGCGGTCGAGGTCACGGCGGCGCAGCGCGAGCGCCCCGCCGCGGCGGCAGGCGGTTTCCTCGTGCAGACGGCAGAGGAGTGCGTCGAGTTCGGGGTCGTCGCCGGTGCTGGCGACGACGTCGTTGAGTTCCGACAGTTGCGCGTTGGGCAGGGCGCGGCGGGTGGAGGCGTTGCGCCGTGGTTTGGTGACCCTGCGGGCGGGGTTGCGGTGCTGATCGATCCGGCCGTCGTTCTCCAGGTGTTTGTAGAGGCAGCGGATCGCGGCGATGAAGTTCTCGGCGGCGTTGCGGCCGCCGCGGGAGTTGCGGCGGACCACGGCGGTGGTGCGGGCGATCTCGGATTGGGCTTTGATCTCGCTGGCGGTGATCGTGTCCATGGGCCGCTCGCCCCACACCGCGTCGGCTTTCGCCCAGTACGAGCCGTAGGAGGCGGCGGTGCTGGGCGAGAGGAGCGCGGCGACGACGGGGATCCATTCCCGGATGGTCGGCATGGGTCGTGGCCGCGACGCCTCGTCCCCGGGCGGTGGGCCGGCGGCGAGGAGTTCGGCGGGGTCGACGCCGAGCCGGTTCAGCAGCAGGCGGGCTGTTTCGAGGTCCTGCGGGCTGGCGGAGGTGGTCATGACGCCTCCTCAGTGGCGAGCGTGGCATGGAAGGTACGGAGCATCGCCTGCACGACGGATCCGGGGTGGACGACGAGAACGTCGTGCTCGGCGTCGGCGACCAGGAGCATCCGGGCTCCCGCGTCGACGCCGCAGGCCCTGCGGACGGTCGCGGGCAGGCAGACATAGGGCTTGCGGGGCATGACGAACACGCCGTCGGCACGCCGGTGGATCACCACCGTGGTTTTGACGAGCGTGATCAGCAGCCGGTCACCGGTGTTCCAGCCCAGTGCCGCGACCGCGCCCCGGTCCTGCAGGCGACCGCCGGCGTCGAGCACCGCGATCGACAACCGCGGACCACCGGTCGTGTCCAGTGTGCGCAGGGAGGGAAGTTCCAGCGGAACCGGGGCCGAGAGCGGCGGCCTGGCCCGCGCGGAAGAGGGGACTGTGCCGGGCAGAGAGACCGACGAGATCGGTCGGGTCACGACACACCTCCCCGGACTACCGCACGCGGGGAGGGCGCGACCATGATCAGTCTAGACGAACTGAGCGGGCCGGGAACGCAAGAAAGACCCGCCGTAGCGGGCCAATTACTCTGTGCTGTGGGAGATCCACCATGCAACTGTGTCCGAGGGGCGAGTTGCACACTATCCACACGGCTTGTGATGGCTGCCTGATTAGCAGAACGTGCCAGTTGAGTTGGTTCTGTTGTCGAAACCTGGCAGCCCTGACATGGCGGTCATCTGCGTAGCTCAGTTGAGGCTCGTTGCCGTGGTCCGCGCTGAAGCCGACCGTGACCCCCTTGTCGAAGCGCCGGTTCACGATTAGGTAACGTGTTGTGACTACTTGTTACGCTGAGCCGGGGTTCCACGACTGGGGGTAGGAGTAGAGCCGTTGGAGGCTCTACTCTCGTCTTCAGTAGTCCTCGGAGCTGAGCAGGTGGAATGAATGCGTCGCTGGCAGGGTTCGCGCGCCGATTGTTCAACTTACTCAGACGTGTGCAACCACTGAAGGTTATCCCAGTCCAGTTGGAGAGTCTCTACCTGCGAGAGGCCGTGAAAATTCTTCTCGCCGACGTGTCTGCACATCCCGTAGCGCAAGCGTTGGTATCGAACTCGCTGTCTCGAACCGAGCCGAGTTCGGCGTGGATGAACCCTGACCCTATCGACTTCGACAAGGTCGGCGAGGTTCCCGGCAGCCTAACGTCGCTAAATGATTATAGTGCCCGCTGCTTCAGTGCTAGACGCTTTTATCGACAGACGAGAAGGATTTCTTGATAAGGATATGTCGCGGATGCTCATCAAGAAGACTACCTAGTCCGTATTTGTGGGATATGCAAAGGATTTCGATATGTCATTCGATTCGGAACCCGGCACTCAGCGGGGCGTCACCTATGGGTATGAATTGTTGCTTGACGAGCATTTTCAGCATCTAGTGCAAGCGCTCCTAGTTAAGGAGTACCCTGGGTTGCAATGTCTGCCCGTAGGAATGCCTGATGGCGGCCGAGATGGGTTCACGCTTGCGCACAATAATACAAGTGGCGTCGTTCTGCAAGTAAAATTTTCGAGAAACCCATCGAAAATCGAAGACCCGTTCAAATGGGTTATTGATACCATTGCCAACGAAGTGCCGAAGTTAAAGCAGCTTGAAGCTCGCGGTATGAGTAAGTACATTTTTGTTAGCAACGTTCCTGGGACTTCTCATCTAGATTCCGGGACGATTGATAAAGTGAACAATTACCTTAACAGTCACATTTCTGGGCAAGGTCAGTGCCTGTGGCGGGATGACCTTGATCGACGATTGGATGGAAGTTACGATCTGAAGCTCCGATTTCCGCACATTCTGAATGGTCCAGATTTCTTGAGACTCTTGTGGGAGTCGTCTGGCAATGAGACGGTATCGCGTCGTCGAGGCGCAGTCGAAGCCTACTTGCGTGATCAGTACTTGACCGACGAGAATCTTCGGTTCAAGCAAGTTGAGATGCTTACTACAAAGCTTTTCGACCTGTATATCGACGTACCAATTCGCCCACTGGTAGAAGCTGACCGCCTGACCGATAAGCGGCCATATGAAGCGCGGCGTACATCTATTGCCGAGGATATCGCCCTGGCGGTCGAGGCGAGAGCAAACGGACCACGACGCCGTGCGGCTGATTCGCGGGGTAGGCAAAGTATTCAATGGCCAGGTGCGGCCCAGCTTATTTGTGATCAAGTCCAGTCTGCTGCCATTAGAAAACTGGTGATCGAAGGAGCGCCCGGACAAGGAAAGACCACGCTTACGCAATATCTTGCACAAATACAACGTGCAAGGTTTCTGAAAAAGAACGATGAACTTGAACGTCTGCCCAGTTGTCACACAAATGGTCCCGTATTACTTCCACTAAAAATTGAGTTGAGAGATCTTTCGCGATGGCTCAATGGGCGCGACCCATGGGATTCTGATGACTCCGCAGTTCATGCAGAGATTCCCTCGCTGGAATCGGCGTTAGCTGCGCATATCCGACGATATTCTGGGGGATCCAGCTTCAGTGTTGACGACCTGCGAGCACTTCTTGCCGTAACTCCATGTCTGATCATGCTTGATGCGCTAGATGAAGTGGCAGACCTTACGGATCGCAAGAAGGTAGTGGCGGAAATAGAGGCAGCTTCAGAGCGACTTCAAGTCCCCGGCGCCGACATTATAGTCTTGATTACAAGCCGACCTACGGCAATATCTAGCGCGCCGAAGATCGATCGAACAAAGTTCGTACACTATAACCTGCAGCCAATCCGAACCGTGCTTGCACTTGAGTATGCCAATCAGTGGTCTGCTGCTCGCGGACTTCTTACGCGAGACGCGAATGAGTTACAAAAGATTCTCCGGAATAAGCTTGAGTCTACTCATATGGCAGAACTTGCCAAGAATACAATGCAGCTGACTATCCTGCTGAGTCTTGTACTGTCTAGAGGGAGCAGTCTTCCAGACAAGAGAACAGAGCTATATACTTCTTATCTGGAACTGTTTCTGAGTAGAGAGTCTGACAAAAGCGAAGACGTGCGAGACAATAGGCCGCTAATACTCGACCTGCATGGATATCTTGCTTACTATCTGCACGCTCGTGCAGAAGAACAGAGATCAACTGGTCGAATTGGAAGCGACGAACTTCGTAAGTTAGTTGGCTCATATCTACAACTCGAAGGTCACGATCCTGAACTCACTCAAAGACTCTTTGATGCACTAGTCCAGCGAGTTGTTGCGATTGTTTCACGCGTCGAAGGGACTTTTGAGTTTGAAGTCCAGCCCATTCGTGAGTATTTCGCCGCAAGGCATTTATACACTACGGCACCCTACTCTCCTCCGGGACGAGAGCGAAAAGGCACTAAGCCGGATCGTTTCGACGGAATCGCACCAAATCCTTACTGGATGAACGTTACTAGGTTTTATGCTGGGTTTTTTTCAAAGGGCGAGATCATGGATCTTGCACATCGCGTATGCAATCTAATCGTATCGACTGATGCTGAACTAGATTTCTACCCACGTCGACTTGCGTTGGCATTGCTGCAAGACTGGGTTTTTGCACAGGTTCCATCGACTGTAAAAATGGTCGTAGAGAGACTTCTGGATGATGCCGGCATTATTTGGGCGGCAAACCTTCATACAGGCCGGTATTTGGCGAATGATGTAGGCGAGTTCCAGCTCTGGCCAGGTGGGGGCGGCGCCGAATATGCTAGTCAGCTTATATGGAATCGTATTATCGCCGATAGCGCGAATGACTGGGCTTATATATGGTGCTCACTGATTCAAGCCGTAGATGTCACGCCCAAGATTCATCAAAAATGGTCTGAGCACTATAGAACACTGAAGTCGACTAAGAATCGAACAAGGTGGGCGCAGATTGCTGATCATCTTAGAGTGACCTCGTCGCTCACCGCCATTGAGTATTCGTCGACTCTTCAGGTTGGAACATCCAAACAACTCGGAGAACGTGCGTTAGCTCTCCGAGGGGCAGAAGATCACTTTAATTTCTTGCCCAGGGAAGAACAGAATCTGTTTGTTCAGAGCATTCTCGGGTTAGGAAGTTCCAGACCTCTTGAGATTGTGTCGAGATCGAGCGGCCTGAGTGGCCTACTTGCAGTGACGCATCCGCAGGCCTGGATAATGTATGGACTAAGAGATCGCTGGCATGAAGCCATGCGCGCTAGCGTGAACAATGATAAACTCATGCCTTTTAATGACTTGCTGCAAAAGATGGCTCTCGCCTACAGTCAGCATTCAAATCGCGAGCTTGAGCCATGGGAGAGAATGGTAACGTTATTAGAGTCTCAATTTAGTCGCAACTTGTCGTCCATACAGATTAGCGCTTTGGCGGCAGGAATTGTTTCAAAAGATGAGCGTGGCCAGGGTGCTCATCACTTAATTGACGATGAATTGGTGTCTTTGCCTAGGCGTTTTCGTTATGCACGCATTCGAGGCGGCAAGGAATCTTGGTGGATCCAACAGTTCGATCGGATTACCTCAAGTTTGGACGCTCAAATCTGGTCTTTAGCACTCGTTTATTGGTCGTCATCTGATCTCATTATCCGCCTGGCTAGGAATCTCGATCGCGCGATCGCTCTAATTCCTGCCGAGGCTAGAGATAAATTCGTCGGAGGAATTCTGACAGCTCCTTTTCCTCGTCGTCGGGAAAGCGTGCTAATCGATTCGATTCCGTCAAGCGACCGACTTTCGTATAGTACCCTCATGGCACTAGGAGAGCGAGCGTCTGATCGGCTTACCGCAGACCTCTGTCTTCGCCTTTCATCTGGTTTGCCAAAAAGGCAGATTGCCGCATTTGTATTGCCTCGAATCGTGGATCGGGTTATTCGCGGCAAGTTGGACAATGAATCTTTTAAGATACTGCAAGATTGCATGGATGCTGGCGAGCCATACATGATGTTTGAAAGATATGGGCACCATGTTTACGGGCAGGATGATCCGGGCGTGGAGATTCTCCGGTCGGCACTTCGCCAGGGAGGAAAATATCCACCTTCGCTGACCGGCGTGGCGTTTTCGCTTCATAGGAGAAGTTCAACGAGTAGGGCAATTTCTGTTGACAAGATAGCTACTCGCGAGGAGTGGTTCAGCGTCAAGGAGGGTGATGTTGAGTGAGAACGCGGACTGAGATCACTTATGTTTTATGCTAAGTCTGACCCCCTAATGTGCTATGCGCTTTAAAGCAAGGGTTCTATCCAGGTTTAGGGCTACTGGGTTGAGCGACGTGCGTAGACAGAAGTGGCCGCTAGCATCGCAAAGCAGAGCTCGCCTGGGATTAGTTTCTTGGGCGGCTGACTTGCGCGTCGAGCTTAGTCAGGTTGCTGGTGAGCCAGTCGCGGGTTTTCTGATGAGTGAGGGCCTGACTGGCGATGCGCTCGAGTTGGCGTACGTAAAAAGCGATGTTGTGGTCGTCTTCAAGGAAGAGGCTTGTGGTGGGTTGTTGGTGATGGACTACTGGTTGGTGCTGATTGTGTCGATAGAGAGTGAATCCGGCGTGGATGTCGGTTAAGTCGGAGGTTGCAGGAACGACATGGATGTGGTGTCGAGCTAACGAAGACACGATCAGCAGGTGCAGTATTTGCTCGTGCTTGAGTGTGGGGTATCTGGATGATTCGAGCAGTGCAGTTTCGTGCAAGTAGACGGTTAAAGAATCCGGAATCGTGAGTAAGGTTGGCCTGGCAAGTCGCGTACGCACGGCGGTGTCGAGAGCGGGACCGTCCTCGTATCCGTTTCTGGTGAGGGTTTCGCGGATGTACGGTTCGATCTGGAGTTGCCGCGGGATGTCTACACGGTTGTAGATCGTGATGGAATGACTGCCGGTGTCGAGCATGGTGATGAGTGGAACGTCGTCGGGGAAGCCTGCGGGGTGGCTCCTGACTTGGTAGCCGTCGTCGGGACGGCGGTCGAGGGCAACGAGGTCGTCGAGTTCCTGTGGGGTGGTTTTCGCTCGGGCGAGGTAGATGGCGATGTTGCCGGCTTGGTAGCTGCGTAGGCCGCTCTCCAGGCGCGAGATCGTGGAGGCTGGCCAGCCGAGCATGCGGCTCATGTCGGTTGCGAGGTAGCCGGCGCGCATACGGATCCGGCGCAGTTCTGCACCCAGTTCCCTCTGCTTTGCCGTAGACAACTGGGGCCGCTTTTCGATTTCACCAGTTCCTGCTCAGGGTGTCGTGGCGAATGCCGTGCTGGACATGGGGACAGATCGGCCGTCTCGCGAGGCACGTGCCGCCGAAGGCGTTGTGACAGGTGAAAGTAGCAATGACCTGCGGGAACGCCTCGTGTGACGATTGGATCGGCTGGCTTTGAAGCCGTCACGCCCGCCACGTATCGCCGTTGGGGGCGTGTCTTTGGAGAGACAGCGGCTTCAGGTGTCACATCGGTGAACTGGGCCGGCGCGCTGCGCAGCGACGAGGTCTACGGCTCGGCTAGCGACTCGCTGGAACGCGGTCACGTGACTGGTAAGTCGCTCGAAGCCAAGTTCGGTGAGACGTAGCAGGCTTCGATGCCCTTCGTGTCGAGCCAGGTACCCGGCCGCGAGCAGCCTGTCGGTATGAGGGGTGAGGACTCGTGAGCTGACGCGAAGGCGCGTCGCAAGAGCGCTCTCTTCCTGCCACCTGACGTCAGTGAGAAGACACAGCACGAACAGCCGGATCGGCAGGAGCAGAAGTGGGTCAAGCTCAAGCTGGAAGACGGGGATCGAGGCGTCGGTTAGCGATGTCATGACTTGCCGCGGGGTAGCTCGGTAGCGCAGAGAACGGCGCTCAAAGTCGGAAGCCCGCGGGTTCGAGTGGCGTTCAGCAAGTGCCGCGCACACGGCCTCCGAGCATCGGCTCCAGGAGAAGGTCGGAAGAGCTGGCGCAAACGCGACGGCTTGCGGAGCCGCTGGGCGGTCGGATCGTGGCCGAGTACTTCGACGTGGGTCAGTCGCGGTCAGTGCCGTGGGAGCGGAGGACCGAAGCGTCGCGTCTGCTCGCCGAGCTGAAGAACCCGCGCCGGACGTGGAACGCCCTGGTCGTCGGTGAGGGCACCCGGTGCTGGTTCGGCAACCAGTTCTCGCTCATCGCTCCGCGGTTCGCCGCGTACGGCGTGGACTTGTGGGTGCCAGAGCTGGGAGGGAAGTTCGATCCCCGGAATCCGTCGCACAAGATGCTGATGAGCGTGCTCGGCGGCATGAGCGAGTCGGAGCGGCAGCACGTTCAGGCGCGCGTCCGGGCGGCGATGGACGCACAGGTCGTCAACGAAGGGCGTCACCAGGGTGGCCGCGCCCCGTACGGGTACGTGGTCGTAGATGGCGGGCCACACCCGAACCCGCGGAAAGCGGCCGAGGGGTTCCGGCTGCGTCTGCTCGCGCTCGACGAGCCTGGCGCCGAGGTGGTTCGTCGTATATTTGCCGAGTATCTCGACGGGAGCGGCGATCGCGCGATCGCGAACATGCTGAATCTCGAAGGAATCCCGTGCCCGTCGGCGAAACGGCCAGATCAGAATCAGCATCGGTTAGCGGACGGCTGGCAGGCAAGCACGGTTCGAGCGATTCTGGAGAATCCGCGGTACACCGGCTACGCGATCTTCGGTCGCTGGGCCAAGCACGAGATGTTGCTGGATCCCGACGACGTAGCAGCCGGCCACGTGGTCCGCTTTCGGCGCGCCTCTCCGGACCGCGTGGTGCGGTCGAGGAGTCAGGCTCATCCAAAGATCGTGTCTGTCGAGACGTTCACGCAAGCTCAGTTGCTCCGTCGCTCGAAGGCGAGCGGCGGCCTAGTGACCGCGCGGAAGGCGGAGCGAGGCGCTCGCAGCACAGCGCGGACCTACCTTCTGCGCGGACTGATCCGTTGCGGAGTTTGCCACCGGAAGATGCAGGGCGCGACCATTCGGAAAGGTGCGTACTACCGCTGTACGGCGCGGACAATGGCTCCCGGCTCGGCGATGCTCGCCGACCACCCGAAGACCGTGAATCTGCGTGAAAGCACGGTGGTCGAAGCGCTCAACGGCTGGATCGGGCGGCTGTTCGCGCCTGACAATGTCGACCAGACCGTTGCGGCGCTACTTGACTCCGCTGGCGGGAACACCGGAACTGCGCATGAGGCAGCTCGGCGCCGACTGTCGGACGCGGAGGCGCGACTTCGCCGGTTCCAGGAAGCTATCGGGGCAGGGGTGGATCCCACGGCCGTCGTCGATGCCATGAACCAGGCACACGCGGAGCGAGTTGCGGCGAAGGCCGAGCTGGACGGAGCGCCTGCGAGCCGGAGAGTCACGGACGGAGAGATCTACGCGATGATCGATTCGCTCGGTGACGTCGGAGCAATGCTCGCCGATGCGAAGCCAGCTGGGCTGGCCCGGCTCTACCAGCGGTTGAATCTGGAGTTACGCTACGAACCAAAAGAGCTGGCCATCTATGCGATGACCAGCCCCGGTGTAGATACTGCGTGTGTCCGAGGGGGGACTTGAACCCCCACGTCCGTTAAGGACACTAGCACCTCAAGCTAGCGCGTCTGCCATTCCGCCACTCGGACTTGCTGATGAGAAGAGACTATACGTCACCGGAGAGGCCCGAATCAGGGGGGTCCGTATCGTCACGGAGACGCACCTTGAGATCATGATCGGTTACCGTCCGACAGATTCTCGACTCCGTCCTGGGTGGTCATCGTGTGTGAGTCCCCAGGTCAGCGACCATAAATTCGATATGTGAGTAGAAGGTAACCTGGAGTGACGGTCGACGGGAGTGAGCCGTCGATACCGAGGGAATCAAACCCGGTCACCCAGCGCTTACACGTCCGTGAAGAAGATTGGTTTCCTCTCGTTCGGCCACTGGTCGGCGAGCGCGCACTCCGAGACCCGGTCCGCCGCCGACTTCCTGCATCAGTCGATCGACCTGGCCGTCGCCGCCGAGGAGCTCGGCGTGGACGGCGCGTACTTCCGCGTACATCACTTCGCGCGGCAGGCCGGGAGTCCGTTCCCATTGCTTTCGGCGATCGGTGCCCGGACCTCGAAGATCGAGATCGGTACCGGCGTGATCGACATGCGGTACGAGAACCCGATGTACATGGCCGAGGAGGCGGGCGCCGCCGACCTCATTTCCGGCGGCAGGCTCCAGCTCGGTGTCAGCCGGGGATCCCCGGAGCAGGTGATCGACGGCTGGCGGTACTTCGGGTACGGGCCGGCGGAGGGGGAGACGGCCGCGGACATGGCCCGGCAGCGCACCGAGGTCTTCCTGAAGCTGCTTGACGGGGAGGGCTTCGCGCAGCCGAACCCGCGCCCGATGTTCGCGAATCCGCCCGGGCTGCTTCGGCTCGAGCCGTACTCCGAGGGGTTGCGGGAGCGCATCTGGTGGGGTTCCAGCTCCAACGCGACCGGTGTGTGGGCCGCGAAGCTGGGCATGAACCTGCAGAGCTCCACGCTCAAGGACGACGAGACGGGTGAGCCGCTGCACGTCCAGCAGCGCAAGCAGATCGAGGCCTACCGCGAGGCCTGGAAGGAAGCCGGTCACGCGCACGAGCCGCGGGTGTCGGTCAGCCGCAGCATTTTCGCGCTGACCAACGACCGCGACCGTGCCTACTTCGGCCGCGACCGCGAATCGCGTGACCAGGTCGGCATGATCGACGAGACGACCAGGGCGATCTTCGGGCGTTCCTATGCCGCCGAGCCGGACGAGCTGGTGCGCGAACTCAAGGCCGACGAGGCGATCCAGGCCGCGGACACCCTGCTGCTGACCATCCCGAATCAGCTCGGGGTCGAGTACAACGCGCACGTGCTCGAGAGCATCCTCACGCACGTGGCGCCGGAGCTCGGCTGGCGCTGAGAATGCGCGATTCGGCCGATGGGCAGGGGTGCCGGGCCTGATTAGGATCAGGGCATCCCCTGGCCATCGGAGGGTCACATGAGACTGCTCGGCCTGGTTCTGGTCTTCTGCCTCGCTTTGCCGCCCACCGCGCAAGCGGCCGCTCCCGCCGCGCTCGGTGGCGGGAGCGTGCTGCAATCCGGTGCCTCGTCCCGGTGTACCGCCGGGTTCGCCGCGGTCTCGGGCAACGTCGGCTACCTGATCGCGAGTTCCGCTTGCGGCAGGCCTGGCGACACCATCCGCAGCGCGGGTCGCGTGGTCGGGGTGGTCGCGGCGGCCCAGATCCCGCCGACCGGCGCGATCGTCATCCGCGTGACCAATACGACCGACTGGCGGCTGGTCGCGTCGATCCCGCCCGTCGACAGCCGGGTGACGATCGGCGGCGCGGTCGAGGCGCCGGTCGGCGCCTCGGTGTGCAAGTACGGGTCGACCACCGGCTGGCGGTGCGGGACCATCCTGGCGAAGAACGTGTCGATCACCTTCCCCGAAGGTACTTTGACCGGTTTGACCCGCACCTCCGTCTGCGCCGAGCCCGGCGACAACGGCGGGCCGTTCGTCAGCGGGACGCAGGCGCAGGGGGTGCTGATCGGCGGCAGCGGCAACTGCTCTTCCGGCGGTTCCACCTACTTCCTCCCGGTCAACCGTGTCCTGTCCGCCTACCGGCTGACGATCCTCGCCGGGACCTAGAACGGCAGGATCCGCGGATACGGGGGAGGGGAGTGCAGCGCGAACGCGGGGGCGGTCGTGACCCGGGTTTCGCATGCCCGGCCCGGTTCACGAACAGCTGACGGAGGTTCCGCCGTTCACCGGCTCGTTCGGCGTAGGCGCGTTCGTGGGCCGCGGGCGCGACGCCGTCCGCGACGGTGTGCATGGTCAGCACCGGGAACGGGGTGCGTCCCAGGGATAGCCCGAATTGGGCGAGATAGGCGACCGCGGCGAGGTCGGGACGATCCGGTCCGGCTCCGGATAGGCCAGCGAGTACTAGTTGAAGATCACTGAGCGCAGAAGGAGCCTGTCGGAACCACGGCCACCGTGGGGGCGGAGCGAAAAGTAGGAGTCGCTCTTGCAGTCGTCGTCCAGGAACACCACTGCCCGTGAATCGGTGTCGTTGCGCGGACGGAACGCGTCGACGTCCCAGTCGGCTATTTCGGGGATTTCGATGCATTCGCCGCTGGGCGGATCGACCAGGATGCCGATCTGGATCTCTTCGTCCGCGTCGTAGTAACGGTAGGTGAATTCCCCTTCGGCCGCGGACGCCACCGCCGGAATCGAAAAACACAGGGCGGCGGCACTGGCGACGGCGAGAAAAGCGGTACGGGTGCGCATGAGACGACGGTAGGGCGATGATCAAGTTCTCCGATAGATCTCCCGGCCAGGTCCACCCGAGGGAGTGGACCGATCCACGCCGGTGATCGATAGTGAGGGGCATGTACACCGGCAATCCCGACGTCCCTGACGACGTCTTCGCGGACGTCCTCGGCCAGATCAACGACTTCGTGCGCACCCGCGTGATGCCTCGTGAGCTCGAGATCATGAACATGGACGCGATCCCGGCCGACCTGCGGGCGCAGGCTGCGGAGATGGGGCTGTTCGGCTACGCGATCCCGCAGGAGTGGGGCGGCCTCGGGCTCGACCTGGTCCAGGACGTCGAGGTGGCGATGGCGCTGGGGTACACGTCCCTGGCGCTACGGTCGATGTTCGGCACGAACAACGGCATCGCAGGGCAGGTCCTGGTCGGATTCGGCACCGAGGAGCAGCAGGCCAGGTGGCTGCCCGGCATCGCGTCCGGTGACGTCGTGGCGTCCTTCGCGCTCACCGAGCCGGGTGCCGGGTCCAACCCGGCCGGACTGCGGACCAGCGCGAAGCCGGACGGCGACGGCTGGATCCTCGACGGCGGCAAGCAGTTCATCACCAACGCCACCGAGGCCGGGTTGTTCGTGGTGTTCGCCCGCGTCCGGCCCGCGTCCGAATCCGGGACCGGGATCGCGGTGTTCCTCGTACCCGCCGACGCGCCGGGGATCCAGGTCGGCGCGAAGGACGCGAAGATGGGGCAGGAGGGTTCGCGGACCGCGGACGTCACGTTCTCGCAGGTCCGGGTGGGTCCGGAGGCGCTGGTCGGCGGGGATGGCGACGTCGGCTACAAGGCAGCGATGACGTCGCTGGCCCGTGGTCGGATCCACATGGCGGGTCTCGCGGTCGGGGCCGCGCAGCGGGCGCTCGACGAGTCGGTGTCCTACGCGGCGACGGCGACCCAGGGCGGCACGCCGATCGGGGATTTCCAGCTGGTGCAGGCGATGCTCGCCGATCAGCAGACCGGCGTCCTCGCCGGACGTGCGCTCGCCCGTGAGGCCGCCCGGCTCTACGTGACCGGTGAGGATCGCCGGATCGCGCCGTCGGCGGCGAAGCTGTTCTGCACCGAGATGGCGGGCAAGGCCGCGGATCTCGCGGTGCAGGTCCACGGCGGCAGCGGCTATATGCGCGAGGTCCCGGTCGAGCGTATTTACCGCGACGTCCGGCTCATGCGGCTTTACGAAGGAACCAGCGAGATCCAGCGCTTGATCATCGGCGGCGGCCTGGTGCGGGCCGCGAAGAAAGCGGGCGCTCCTGGATGAACTCCAGGTTTACGATCAAGATCATGCGATTCGCCATCAAAACCTCACCCCAGGACACCGTTTGGTCCGACATGCTCGCCGTTTGGCAGGCCGCGGACGAGATCGAACTCTTCGAATCCGGCTGGACCTTCGATCACTTCTACCCCATTTTTTCGGATTCGACCGGTCCGTGCCTGGAAGGGTGGGTGACCCTCACCGCGCTCGCGCAGGCCACGAAACGGCTCCGGCTGGGCACGCTGGTCAGCGGGATCCATTATCGCCACCCCGCGCTGCTCGCGAACATGGCCGCGACGCTCGACATCGTTTCCGGCGGCCGCCTGGAGATCGGGATCGGCGCGGGCTGGAACGAAGAGGAATCCGGCGCGTACGGCATGGAGCTCGGCACGGTCAAAGCGCGGAGCGACCGGTTCGAGGAGGGCTGTGAGGTCCTCGTCGGGCTGCTGACCCAGGAGACCACCACGTTCCAGGGCGAGCACTACCAGCTGACCGACGCCCGCTGTGAACCGAAGGGCGTGCAGAAGCCGCATCCGCCCATCTGCATCGGTGGCAGCGGCGAGAAGCGGACCCTGCGCACGGCCGCGAAGTACGCCCAGCACTGGAATTTCGTCGGCGGCACGCCGGAGGAGTTCGCGCACAAGCGCGAGGTGCTGCACCGTCACTGCGCGGACATCGGCCGGGACCCGGGCGAGATCACCTTGTCCTCGCACGTCCGGCTCGGTGCGGACGGTGACTACGCCAAGGTCGCCGGGGAAGCCGAAGCCCTCGGCGAGGCCGGGCTCGACCTGGCGATCATCTACCTGCCGCCGCCGCACACCCCCGCGGTTCTGGAGCCGCTGGCGAAGGCGCTCGAACCGCTGCGCTGACGGCCGGGGCGGCCTCTCCGCGCGGAGGGGCCGCCCTGGGCGTTGCGGAACCGGCCGGTCTCGCTATACGGTGACGGAACTAGAACAGGTTATAGTTCTGGACGGCGGGCGGACCGAGGAGCGGAAATGGCGAACAAGGCGCCGCGCGGCGACGAAGCCGACTACGTGGTCGTCGGATCGGGTAGCTCGGGGGCCGCGATTGCGGGCAGGCTGGCGGAGTCCGGTGCCAGCGTGATCGTGCTCGAGGCGGGCAAGAGTGACGAGAAGCTGCTCGTCAAGAAGCCGGGACTGGTCGGCCCGATGCACGCGGTGCCCCAGCTCAAGAAGCCCTTCGACTGGGGCTACTACTCGGTGCCACAGAAACACGTTCTCGATCGCCGGATGCCGGTGCCGCGCGGCAAGGTGGTCGGCGGCTCCAGTTCCATCAACGGGATGGTCTACGTCCGCGGCAACCGCGCCAACTTCGACTCCTGGGCGGCCGAGGGCAACAAGGGCTGGGACGCCGACAGCGTCAACGCCGCCTACAAGCGAATGGAGGACTTCGAGGACGGCGAGAGCGAGTTCCGGGGCGCGGGCGGGCCGATCCGGGTCACCCGCAACAAGATCCCGCAGGAGGGCACGCTCCAGTTCCTCGAGGCGACCGCCGGTGCGATCGGCTGCGAGATCCTCGACGACTACAACGCCGAGTCGCAAGAGGGCGTCAGCCGGATGCAGCAGAACGCCGCCGACGGCCTGCGCTACAGCGCCTCGCGCGGCTACATCCACCACCTCGCGCCCGCGACACTGCAGGTCCAGTCCGGGGTGCTGGCGAAGAAGGTGCTCATCGAGAACGGCCGTGCGGTCGGCGTCGAGGTCGTCGACGCGGACGGGAGCCGCCGCACCCTGCGCGCCGGCAAGGAGGTCATCCTGTCTGCGGGCTTCGTCGGCTCCGCGCAGCTGCTGATGCTGTCCGGGATCGGCCACGCCGAGCACCTGAAGGAGCACGGCATCGACGTGCTCGCGGATCTGCCGGTCGGCGACAACCTGCACGACCACATGTTCCACGCGCTGACCTTCCGCGCGTCGTCGAGCAGGAACAAGGGCACGCCCCCGTACTTCGCGAGCGGCCTCGTCAAGGAACTGATGCGGCCAGGCACGACCTTCCTGGCGAACTCGGTCTTCGAGGCTGTCGCCTTCCTCAAGACGTCCCAGGCCACCGAGGTCCCCGACCTCCAGCTGCATCTCCTGCCGTGGGCGTACGTGACGCCCAACCAGGACGCGCCGATCCGGCACGACGTCGACAAGCGCCCGGCGCTCACCGTGCTGACCACGCTGATCTACCCGAGGAGCCGCGGAACCCTGCGCCTCGCCTCGGCCGATCCCACGGCGGCGCCGCTCATCGACTTCCAGTACCTGTCCGACCCCGCCGACCTCGAAGTGCTCGGCGAGGGGTCGGAGATGGTCCGCGAGATCTTCGCCTCGGGGGCGTTCAACGGCTCGATCAAGGAAGAGCTCCACCCGGGCAAGGGGTTGCGGGGCCAGGAGTTGCGCGACGCGATCCTGAATCGCGCGACCTCGGTGTACCACGGTGTCGGGACCTGCCGGATGGGCGTCGACGAACTCGCTGTCGTCGGTCCCGACCTCAAGGTCCGCGGTGTCGAAAGCCTGCGGGTCTGCGACGCCTCGATCATGCCGTCGATCACCGGAGGCAACACCAACGCGCCCGCGATCATGATCGGCGAGATGGGCGCGCAGCTCGTCCTCTCGGAGCCCGACGGCGGAGCTGAGACATGTCAGGAAAATTGACCCTACGCGTGAACCCGCCCGGCCGAAGGCCCCGCTATCGCGGTGGCAGGGCGCCCTGTTCGCCTACCGGAACGTGCATTACCAGCGAGCGCTCTGCCGACGTCGATCGCGGCCGCGGGTTCACCAACAGCCACTCGGACAACTGACGGAAAGAGGGCCATGACCGTCACACCGCTCGCGCTCACCCGTCCGGCGTCGGTGACCGACGCGTTCCTGCGGCGGCTCGTCGCCCGGGTGCCGGGTTCTTCCGGCGCGACCTGGAAGCTCACCGAGGTCTACACCGGCGAGGTGCTCGTCGAGTTGCCCCAGTCGTCGCCCGCCGACATCGAGCAGGCGTTCGCCACCGCATGCGCCGCGCAGGAGAAATGGGCCGCGACGCCGCTCAAACAGCGGCTGGAGGTGTTCAAGCGGGCGCACACGCTCTTCGTCGACAACGCGCCGATCGTCACCGACCTCATCCAGGCCGAGAGCGGCAAGAACCGCCGGATGGCGATCGAGGAGACCTGCGACCCGGCGATGGTGATGAGCCATTACCTCACACGGGCCGCCAAACTCCTGGCGCCGACCAAACGTGGGGGACCGGTCCCGTTCCTGACGACGTCGACCGAGATCCGGCAGCCCAAGGGCGTGGTCGGCATCATCGCGCCGTGGAACTTCCCGTTCGCCACCGGCATCTCCGACGCCATCCCGGCGTTGATGGCCGGCAACGCGGTCGTGTTGAAACCCGACAACAAGACGGCGCTTTCCCCGCTCTACGGTGTCGAGCTGCTGGAGAAGGCCGGGCTGCCGAAGGGCCTGTTCCAGGTGGTGTGCGGCGAGGGCCCGGACGTCGGCCCCACGCTCATCGACCAGGCGAACTACGTGATGTTCACCGGTTCCACGGCCACCGGCCGGGTGATCGGCGAACGGGCGGGCCGGAACCTCATCGGCTGCTGCCTCGAACTCGGCGGCAAGAACCCGATGATCGTGCTCGAAGACGCCGCGCTGGACGAGGCCGTGCAGGGCGCGATCTTCGGGGCGTTCGGCAACACCGGGCAGATCTGCATGCACATCGAGCGGATCTACCTGCCGGAGTCCCGCTACGACGAGTTCAAGAACGCGTATGTGGCCAAGACCGAGGCACTCGACGTCCGCGCCGCCTACGACTTCGGCCCCGACATGGGCTCGCTCGTCTCCCCGGACCACCTGGGCCGGGTCAAGTCGCACGTCGACGACGCCGTGGCCAAGGGGGCAACTGTCCTTTGTGGAGGGAAGCCGCGGCCGGACCTCGGCCCGGCGTTTTTCGAGCCGACGATCCTCGAGGGCGTCACGAAGGACATGCTCTGCGGCGTCACCGAAACCTTCGGACCCGTTGTCGCACTGCACAAGTACCGCACCGTCGACGAGGCCGTCGCGCTCGCCAACGACACCGAGTACGGTCTCAACGCCTCGGTCTGGGGCCGTGACGTCGGCGCCGCCCGTGCGGTGGCGTCGCGGATCGAGTCCGGCAACGTCAACATCAACGACATCCTGGCCACCGCCTACGCCGCCAAGGGAACACCGTCGGGCGGCGTCAAGAGTTCGGGCGTCGGCGCCCGCCACGGGGACCAGGGCCTGCTCAAGTACACCGACGTCAAGAACCTGGCGGTGCTCAAGAAACAGGTCATGGGTCCCCGTGGCGGCCAGACCTACGAGAAGTACGTCGAAGGGATGCTTTCCGGGCTGAAGCTCATGCGGCGCCTTCGCATCCGCTAGACGTCGTCGGCGTGCTGGGGAGCGGCCAGCACACAGGCGATGCTGAGCACGCACATGCCGATCAGCAGGCCGATCGCGGGCCAGACACTGCCGGTCGCCTGGAACAGCAGCGTCGACACCAGCGGCGAGAGACCGCCGAAGAGCGCACCCGCCAGCTGGTAGGACAACGAGATGCTGGTGTACCGGGCCCGCGGGCGGAACATCTGCGACAGGATGGCCGCGATCGGGCTGTAGGTCGCTGTCATCGCCAGGCGCATCGCCACGAACGCCGCGATGATCAGCACCGCGTTCTTCGTCGAGAGCACCAAGAACTGCGGAGCCGCGAGCAAGGCGACGCCGACGAGGCCGATGACGACCACCCGCACCCGGCCGAACCGGTCGCCGAGCCAGGCCGCGCCGAAACTGACGACCAGTTCCACGAAGGCGGCGATGGTGAGAGCGTTGAGCACGAGCGATTCGGAGACACCGACCGCGGGATCGGTCGCGTACGCCGTCGCGAAGGTGGTGACGAGGTAGTAGCCCCCGACGGCGACGGGCAGCACGCAGATGCCGAGCAGGATCGGCTTCCAGTTCGTCCGGACCGCGTACAGGAGCGGGACGCCGGTTTCCTCGGTGCTTTCCTCGAAGACCGGTGACTCTTCGACCTTCAGGCGCACGATGAGACCGACCCCGATGAGCAGCACGGACGCGAAGAAGGGGATCCGCCAGCCCACCGTGCTCAGCCATTCGGTGCCACCGGTGCTCAGCAGACTGAACAGGCCGGTGGCCAGCAACGCGCCCGCGGGGTTCCCCGCCTGCGCGAAGGCGCCGTAGAAGGTCTTCTTGCCCGGCGGCGCGTGCTCGACGGCCATGAGCACGGCGCCGCCCCATTCGCCGCCGACGGCGAGCCCTTGGACGAACCTGAGCACGACGAGCAGGATGGGCGCCCAGGTGCCGATCTGGGCGTACCCGGGCAGGCAGCCGACCAGGAACGTCGCTGCGCCCATCATCGTGAGGGTCACCACGAGCGCCGTCTTGCGGCCGACCCGGTCACCGATGTGCCCGAACACGATGCCGCCGAGCGGTCGGGCGAAGAACCCGACCGCGTACGTCGCGAAGGCCGCCGCGACCCCTGTCAGCCTGTCGCCGGTTTCGGGGAAGAACACGGTGCCGAAGACCAGGCTGGCGGCCGTGGCGTAGACGTAAAAGTCATACCACTCGATGGTGGTACCGACGAAGGCCGCGAGCCCGGCCCGGCGGGCCCGCCGGAGTGACTGGGTATCGGTTCGGACGGTCATCGGGCCACCTCGCCGTCGATCCAGGTTTCCAGCACGCGGATTCCGGCGATCCGGCTCGGCTCGCTGGTCAGGGGATTCTCGCTGAGAAGGACGAAATCGGCGCGTTTGCCGGGCGTGATGGAGCCCAGGTCGCGCTCGCGGCCGAGCGCCCGGGCGCCGGCGATCGTGTGCGCGGCGACGGCCGACCGGACGTCGATCAGCAGGTCGTCGCCGCCGAGCCGGTGGCCGCGCCGGGTCGTCCTGGTCACGGCGGTCTGGATGGCTTCGAGCGGATTCGGTTCCGCGACCGGGGCGTCCGAGCTGAGCGTGACCGGCACGCCCGCCGCCTGGAACTCGCCGAGGGGGTTGAACCGCTCCCCGGGGGTGCCGACGGCGTCGGTGACGCCCTCGCCCCAGTTGTAGTAGTGCTGCGGCTGGTTGACCGGGTGGACGCCGAGCGAGGCCATCCGCTCGATCTGCGCCGGGGACGGCAGCCCGCAATGTTCGATGCGGTGCCGGGCGTCGGGCCGGGGATTCCTCCGCTGCGCTTCCTCGATGGCGTCGAGCACCATGCCGATCGCGTCGGGGGACTGGGCGTGGGTCGCGGTCTGGAGCCCGGCCTCGTGCGCCTTGTCGATCAGCGCCGCGTAGTCCGCGGGATCGTGGTAGAGCTGCCCGGTGCGGCACGGATCCCCGACGTAGCCGTCCGGGAAGTACGCGGTCCACCCGCCGAGCGTGCCGTCGGCGTAGAACTTGATCCCCGCGAAGGAGAGGCGGGGAGTACCGAAAGCGCCGTGCAGGCCCATTTCGAGGCTCTGGTCGAGCAGGTGCGACAGCAGGTACATGTGCACTCGCGTCTTGAGCCGTCCGGCTTCGTCGAGCCGCAGGTACATGTCGAACTCGCGGCGGGTGACCTGGGCGTCGCCGATCGCGGTCACGCCCGCGGCGAGGAACTTCTCCTGCGCGGCGGCGAGTTGCCGTTCGTGCTCGTCCGGCTCGTCCTCGAGGTGGAAGTTCGGTCCGTGGTGGCCGACCTTCACCCCGGAGACGCCGGTGAGGATGTTGCACGCCGCGTCCGAGAGTTCCCCGGTGAGCTCGCCGCGCGCGTCCCGGAAGAACACCCCGCCGTCGGGGTCCGGGGTGTCGCGGGTGATGCCGTTGCTCCGCAACGTGTAGCTGTTCACCACGCCGCCGTGTCCGCTGGCGTTCATGAGGTAGACCTCGCGGTCTTCGGCGACGGCGTCGAGTTCTTCCTTGCGGGGATGGCGTTTCTCGGCGAGATTGCGGTGTTCGTAGCCGTAACCTCGGACAGGCCTGCCCGCCGGAGCGCTCTCGGCCGCCTCGCGCAGCAGCGCGACGATGCCGGGGATGGTCGAAGCCCGCTCGGGACCGCAGTCCACCCACGTCATCATCTGCCCGTACATCAGGGGATGCGCGTGCGGATCGACGAACCCGGGCAGGAGCGTGCCCGGCAGCCGCCGCACCTCCGGCGAGGGATGACCGAGCCCGGCCGCGCGGGCGCGGCATTCGTCCACCGAGCCGACCGCGGCGATCTCCTCGCCGAACACGAGCACCGCGGCGGCGCCTTCGGTGGCGTCGTCGACGGTCACCAGCGCTTCGGGATGCAGGATCGTCGCGGTCGCGTCGAGGACTGAACGATCTGGGGGCAACTGGCGCATCGCGGCGGACTCCTGGGATTCGGCGGTGAAGTGGGGCGAAGGTAAGCGAGGAGGGCGGCTCAACGCAATCAGATCACTCGCACACGGACGGTGCTCACGATCGATATGTCATCACCAAAGGTCAGAACCCTTTATTCACGCTGCGCAGGATGGCTTGAGGCGAGTGATATGTTTCCCTTTGTCGGCGGAAACTCAGCGGAGGAGAAACTGCCGTGGACGACGCCTTGGTCGCGGCTTTGCGCGCGGACGGCCGGATGAGCGTGGCCGATCTGGCCAAACGCCTCGGCGCGTCACGCTCGGCCGTTTCGGCCCGCCTGGAGCAGCTGAAGGCCGACGGTTCGCTCAACGTGGTCGCGGCGGTCCATCCCGAGTTCCTCGGCCTGACCGCGTACGCGCACCTCGCGATCCGCACGTCCGGCCGGTCCCAGGCGACGACGGACGCCATCGCGGCACTCCCTGCTGCGGCGTTCGTTTCCGCGGTGAGCGGGGAGTACCAGACCGTCGCCGAGCTGCGCCTGCCCGACTCCCCGGAGCTCTACCGCACGGTGGCGGACATCCGGGGACTGCCGGAGGTGGAGCAGGTCAACACCCTCGTCTATGTGGACGTGGTCAAAGGCCTGTTCATGCCGGGCCGCCCGCTGCCACCCTGGCTGCGGCTGGACGATCGCGATCTCGCGATCATGCTGCGGTTGCAGGCCGACGGGCGGGAGAGTTTCGCGCGCATGGCCGAACACGTCGGGCTGTCGGCGTCGGCCACCCGCACCCGCGTGCGGTACCTCGTCGAACACGACGTCATCCGGATCGCGCCGGTGCTCAGCCGTGCTCGCCCGGACGCCGGCCTGGTGTGCGGAATCGGCCTGAACGTGCGGGGCGCCGGGGACGCCGTGACGGCGGCGCTCGCCGCGCGCGACGACACCGAGTTCCTCGCCAGGACCATCGGCCGGTTCGACGTCGTCGCCACCATCGCGGCGCAGTCCGCGCGAGACCTCGACCGGACGCTCGAGGAGATCAGCGGCAGGCCCGACGTGGTGACGGCGGAAACGTGGGTGCACCTCCGCATCGCCAAGGAACGCTACGAGTGGCCCTTGCCGACCGCCGAAGAACTCGCGCGGCGTTAGTCGTTGTCCAGCAAGGCTTTCCGGATCTCGGTCTTGAGCACCTTGCCGATTTTGGACCGGGGGAGATCCGGCCAGATCAGGACCTCTTTCGGTGTCTTGACGCTGCCCAGCCGTTCCTTGACCGCGGCGCGGAGCTCGTCGGCCGGCGCTGTCCTGCCCGAATGGAGCTGGACCACGGCGGTGATCTGCTCGCCCCATTTCTCGTGCGGCAGGCCGATCACAGCGCAGTCCTGCACCGCCTCGTGGGCCATGAGCGCCTGTTCGACCTCGGCCGAATAGACGTTGAAGCCGCCGGTGATGATCATGTCCTTGGCGCGGTCGACGATGTAGAGGTAGTGATCCTCGTCGAGGTACCCGATATCGCCGGTGTGATGCCAGCCGTACGCGCTCGCTTCCGCTGTCGCGTCCGGATTCTTGTAGTAGCCGGGCATCACCAGCGAACCGCGGACGACGATCTCGCCGCGTTCGCCCGGCGGCAGGATCTCACCCTTCCCGGACATGATCGCGACCCGGGTCAGCGGTGTCGGCCGTCCGGCGGAGGTGAACCGTTCCGTGGCGAGCGATCCGTCGGCGCGGACGTGGTCGGCCGGGGCGAGGGTGGAGATCATCATGGGGGCTTCACTCTGCCCGAACAGCTGCCCGAAGACGGGGCCGATCCGGGTGATCGCTTCGGCGAGTTTGGTGGCCGACATCGGTGCGGCGCCGTACCAAAGGCATTGCAGCGACGAAAGATCGGCGCGGTCCAGCGCCGGATTGTCGAGCAGGAGGTAGATCAACGTCGGTGGCAGGAAGGTGTGCGTGATCCGGCGGCGTTCCACCAGGGCGGCGAACTCGCCGAGGTCGGGCGACGGCATGACCACGATCTCCCCGCCGAGCGTCATGACCGGGAAGCAGAGCACGCCCGCCGCGTGGGTGAGCGGCGCGAGCGCCAGGTAACGCGGCCGCCCGGTGAACGGGTAGCTCATCAGCGTGAGCGCAGACATCGTCTCGACGTTGGTTCCGCTGAGCATCACCGCTTTGGGGCGGCCCGTGGTGCCGCCGGTGCCGACGAGCATGACCAGGTCGTCCGGCGGTGTCTCCTCCCACGGTTCGGTGCCGGCGCCGTCGAGCCACTCGGAAAACGGGACGGCGCCGGGCATCGAGCCGTCGAGACAGACCACGGTGGTCAGCTTCGGCAGGTCGGGAAGCATCCGGGAGACGAGCGGTGCGAAGGACTCCTGCACCAGGAGGCAGGCGCAGTCGAACAGGTCGAGCAGTTCCCGGTTCTCGGCCGCCTCGTTGCGCGGGTTGACCGGGCACCACACAGCACCGGCCCGGCTGATCCCGAAGACGCAGCCGAACGACAGGGGATCGTTCCCGGACAGGATCGCCACCTTGTCGCCGGGTCCGATGCCGGACCGGGCCAGCGCCCGCCCCACCCGCCACGACAGTTCCCGCACGTCGCCGTAGCTCAAGGAGTCGTCGCCCATGGTGAGGCAGGGCGCCGCCGGATCGAGTGAAGCGCCCTTGTCGAGGTACTCGGTCAATCGCACGCGCTCGTCCTTCCGGTCAGCTGTGAACGGTCATGACCGGATTCGACACCAGCCCGAAGGCGCGCAGCACACCGAGCAGCTCGCGGTGGCCGAAAGCCTGGCATCCGGAGGCGAACCCGATCCGCTTCGGCGGCTGCTGAAGCAACGAATACGCGCCGTACGCCTGCATCAGCCCGGTCTGCTTGTAGTTGCAGGTGCCGTGGATGACGCAGTGCGCGCGGCCCAGTGGCCCGGACGCGTGCACCGAATCCAACGAGGTGTTGAGCCGCTGGTTCTCCCGGGGCGGCATCTCGTCGCGGACCGCGGCCGCCTGTTCCGCCAGTACGCGGAGTTTTTCGTCCAGCGGCAGGTCTTTCACCTGTTCCAGCACGGCCGCGACGATCTGCGGCACGCCCTGCATCAGGGCGCGGTCGAAGACGCCTCCGACGGCCTTGACGTTGGCCACGCGCGCGTCGTTCTTGAACCAGACCGGATGCGACGTGCCGCCCCAGGGCAGGGCCAACCCGGTTTCGTGATGGCCGGGCACGGTGACGTCCTGCAGGCCGCCGTCCGCGGGCCAGGGCAGGTACTCGTTCTGTTCGAGGTAGTACGCGGCCGACAGCGCGGCGTTGACCAGGATGGTCTTCGTCGAAGCGACCGTGGGATGACCCTTCCAGAACACCAGGATGTCCAAAGTGTCCAGTCCGGGGGTCTCCAGGCACAGGTTCGCCGCGATCTCGCCGGTGGTGTACATCTGCGCGATCCCGGGGGAGAGCAGAAGGCCCTTTTCCGCCATCTGCGCGCCGTAGCGTTCCTCCGAGGAGATCAGCCAGTCCTGTTCGCCGGTGGTGTCGAGGTAGTGCGTTCCGGTACGCAGGCAGGCTTCGACGACCTCGTGGCCGTACTCGCTGAACGGGCCGACGGTGTTGCACACGACCTTGGCGTCGTGGAACAGCTCGGTGAGCGCTTCGACGTCGTGCGAGACCTCGACGATCTCGTGGTCGACCGTGTCGAGGCCGGGAACGCCGTCGATCGCCTCCTGGAGGCGGGCCTTGTCCCGGCCGGCGGCGATGAACGGGACGTTGTACTCGCGCAGGTACTCGCAGATCAGCCGTCCGGTGTAGCCGGAGGCGCCGTAGACCACGACGGGTTTGGGGCTGCTCATGGTGATTCCTTTCGATTCGTCCGGGGTCACATGCCCATGCCGCCGTCGACCGGGAGTCCGGCCCCGGTGATGAAGCGAGCCGCGTCGGAGGCGAGGAACACGACGGCGTCGGCCATGTCCGACACCTCGCCGAGCCGTCCGGCCGGGGTCTGCGCGACGACCGCGCCGATGGCGTCCTCGACGCTGGGGAACAGGCCGACCTCGACGACGTCCTGCGCGAGCTGGCTCCCCATCTGGGTGGGTACGAGACCGGGGTAGACGCAGTTGACGCGGACGCCGTAGCCGAGCTTCCCGGCCTCCATCGCGGCCACCCTGGTGAGGCGGTCGACCGCCGACTTCGTCGCCGAATAGCCCGCGATACCGGGGAAGGCGATGGTCGCGGCGACCGAGGAGATGTTCACGACGGCGCCACCGGCACCCGCGGGACCGCCGGGCCGCATCGCGCGGAAGGCGTGCTTCACGCCGAGGGCGGTGCCCAGCACGTTGACGTCGAGCATCTTGCGCACGTCGGCGGGGTCCAGCTCGGCGACGAGCCCGGTGATCTCGACACCGGCGTTGTTCACCACGATGTCCAGCCCACCGAGCTCGCCGATGACCGCGCTGATCGCCTGTTCCCAGCTCTGCTCGTCGGTGACGTCCAGCCGGACGAAGCCCGCCGCGGCGCCTTTCTGCTTGATCTGGTCGGCGGTGGCGCGCCCGAGCTCCTCCTGGACATCGCCGATGACCACCGAGGCGCCTGCCAGGGCGAGTGCTTCGGCCATCCCGGCTCCCAGGCCCTGCGCTCCGCCCGTGACCAGGGCTTTCCGGCCCGAAAGGTCGTACGAACCCATGGACTTCTCCTCCTTGAGACGGTCCGCGGTTGCGGTGTGGGTCACATCCTGAGCCAGTTTTGGACAGTCGTCAAGATTTTCTTGGACAGTCGTCAAGAATTCCGCGAGGCTAGACTGTGGGCCCCGCGGCAGGCGCGGGCTCCCGGACCGGACAGGAACTCGTGGTGACCGAGACGAGCGAGCGGATCGCACGCCGGAGCGTGGACAAGTTCGCCCAGCGGCGGGCGGAACTGGCGGAATCCACGCTGCAGGCGCTGTCCGAGCTGGGGTACGCCAGGACGAGCCTGCGGGAGATCGCGCAGAAGTCGAACTTCTCGCACGGGGTGCTGCACTACTACTTCACCGACAAGGTGGAACTGCTGACCTACGCGGTCCGCAAATTCGAAGAAGTGTGCGTGACCCGCTACGACGAGGCCGTGGCCGCGGCGCAGTCGGCCGACGAACTCAAGCGGGGCTTCGGTGCCGCGATGGCCGGGACGTTGCGGGCCGATGCCTCGATGCACCGGCTTTGGTACGACCTGCGGAACCAGAGCTTGTTCGAGGCCGCTTTCCGCGCTGATGTGCTCGAGATCGACACTCAGCGGCAGGCGATGATCTGGCGTGTCGTGGAGCGGTATGCCGAGCTTGCCGGTGGGTCTGCGGTTGTGACGCGGCAGGTTGCTTATGCGGCTTTCGATGGGGTTTTTCAGCAGGCGTTGTTGCATCAGCTCGCGGGGGAGGAAGGTGCGAGTGATGCTCTTGCGGAGGATGCCGGGGCGCTGCTTGGGCGATTGGTGAGTGGCGGCTGAGTTCGGTCTTGAGTGGCGTTTCGGGTTAGAACCGAATCGGTATTCGGTTACCTACGCCTGACCAGGGCGAACGGGAAATGTCAGCGGCGACATGGTGAGCGTGAAGGATTTGGGACGTTCAACACCCGAATCGCCACTCACGACCAACCCGACCCACCTGCCTCGAGGCACTACCGGCCACTCAACAGAACGATCTGATTCCCCCTGACCGAACCCCTCCGCGCCTGAGCCATCAACCCGGCCACCGCAGCCGAACCAGCCGCCGTGGGCCGCACCCCATACCGCGCCAAAAGAGCTTGCGCGGCAAGGAGTTCGTCGTCGTCAACGGCGTGCGCCGCGCCGCCGGAGCCGTCGATCGCGGTCAGCGCGTCGGGGCCGTGCAGGGCGTGCCAGTTCACCAGGGGCTCGTTGTGCTCGGTCGTGACGACGGCGTCGCGTGGCAGCACCCGGTACGGTCCCGGCCAGCTGGTCACGATCGGGTTGTTGCCGGGGGAGCCGACGCCGTGAAGGGCCACCGGCCAGCGGAGCGCGCGCAGTCGCCGATAAGCGGCGACGAGCGTCGTGCCGTTGCCGACCGGGATCCACAGGGACGCCGGGGCGGGGCCGAGCTCCCGGTGCAGGGCGTCGACGACGTGACCGTGTCCTTCGAGGATCACGTCCTTGTACGGTCCGTCGACGTTGCCGTCCATCGCGCCTTTCGCGCGAGCCAGGAGGTGTGACTCCTCGACAGCGTCTTCGTAGCCGCCGGGGACGAAGTGGACGTCGGCGCCGGTCGCGGCGGCGAAGGCGCCACCGTCGCCCCAGTCGGCGGGCAGGACGACGGTGCAGCGCAGGTTCGCCGCGGCGCAGGCTGTCGCCATCGCCCGTCCATAGCTGCCGCAGGAGCCCACGACGACCCGATCGTGGCCTTCGGCGATCGCCCGGGCCACGATCGCGTGGGCGGCGGGTTCCTTGTGGCTGCCGGAGGGGTAGTGGGTCTCGTCCGCGAGGAACACGCGGATTCCCGGCAGCAGGTCGTCCGCGGGGACGAGAATGGAAGTCCGAGACAGCACGGGACCGTTCCCCTTCACCGATTGTGGGCAGCGAGCAGTTCGTCGGCCTCGCGCTGCAGGTCGTCGCGCGTGCCGATGTTCGCGGGCGGGACGGCGTCGGGCAGCTCGTCTTCGATCAGCCGGAGCCGGGGGTTGAGCCAGCCGCGGACGGCCCACGCCAGCTGCAGCAGTCCACTGAGGACGATCAGCAGGGCGAGGCCCCGGCCCGGGGAATCCAGTAGCGGTTGGACGAACCGTTCGGCCAGCGGCCCGACGACGAGATAGCCCAGCGGCATGGTCAGCATCATCAAGGTGATGAACAGGGAGAGGACCCGGCCCTGGAGTTCGAGGTTGACCTTGCCCTGGATGATCGCGATCCAGTGGCCGTCGGCGAGGGATTCGCCGAAGCCGACGAGGAACATGCCGGCGATGATCAGCGCGGGCGAAGTGGTGAGGCCGACGAGGATCATCGCGACGCTGCCGACGCCCATCGCGATGAGCATTCCGTGGCTGCGCCGGGTGGTCCCGCCCCAGAGACCCATCACGACGCTGCCGGTGAGCGCGCCGACGCCGCCCGCGCCCAGCGCCATGCCCAGCACCGAGGCAGGTTGCTCCACCAGCAGCATCGGCGTGATCACGGCGAAACCCAGGGTGTAGAAGACGTGGTCGACGACGAAGAACCGGAGGGCGGCGCGCAGGCCGGGACGGCGGGTGATGAACTGCCAGCCGGTCCGGATCTCGGTGCGGAAGTTCTCCTCGCGCCGCCGGAACAAGAGGTTCGGGAAGCGGACGAACAGCAGGGTGAGCGCACCGGCGGCGAAGGTGCCCATGTCGACGAGCAGCACGCCGCTGATCCCGATCGGGCCGATCAGCGCGGCCCCGAGCATGGGGGAGAACACCAGCCCGACGCCGACACCGAGTTGCCCGATTCCACCGGCGTGACCGAGATAGCGCTTCGGGACCAGCTGGGCGACGGCCGCGAGATAGGCGGGCCGCTGGAACGCGCCGGCCACCGAAGTCACCGTCACGGCCAGATAGACGTGCCAGAGATGCAGGCCGTCCGACAGCATCAGGAAGGCCAGTGCCGCCATCGACAGCCCTGCCATGCTGTCGCTCACCAGCATGACCTTGCGCCGGTCCCACCGGTCGGCGACGGCGCCGGCGAGTGGCCCGGCCACGATGCCGGGTAGCAGGCCGATCGCGCTGACCAGGGCGAACGACGTGATCGAGCCGGTCTGCTGGAACACCCAGATGCTCAGCACCAGGGTGCTCAGCCCGCTGCCGACCATCGACAGGAGCTGGCCGAAGGCGACCACCGCGAACTTGCGCAGGTCGGGCTCCGCGCTGACGACCGGCGCCGGTTCCTCGGCGGCGGGCCGCTCGGAGACGAACTCGACCAGCGCTTCGGCGAGCGGTTCCGCGTGGCTCTTGAGGAAGAAGTGTCCCGCGTGCGGCAGGACGGCGAGGCCGACGTCGCCTTCGGTGAAATGCCGCCATTCCTGACGACGTTCCTGGTAATGCTCGGTGACCCGGTCGCGCGCGCCGACGACGGTGAGCACCGGCGCCTTCAGCGGCTCGAAGCTCCCTCGATACGCGGCGGTGAAGTACTCCTCCGCGTCGCGCGCGTCGTGGCGCACGTTGCGGAGCACGAAGGCCTTCTGCCCGTCGTCGTCGAGGTCGGTGAAGCCGCCGCGAGCACGGAGATACGCGAGGTATTCGCGGTCCGAGGTGAAGCGGTCCACCGGGACGTGCCGGTAGATCCAGTCGAAGAACCGCCCCGGCAGCCGCGCGGTGGGGAATCCCGCGCCGAGGGCGACTCCGGCCACGGGCAGGCCGGCGGCTTCGGCACGTCGTGCCACCTCCACGGTGAGGGCGACCCCGAGGCAGTGTCCATAAAGGAGGATCGGACCGTCGATCGACCGCAGTTCCTCCACGATGCGGCCGGAAACGACGTCGATCGGCTCCAGCTCCTCATCGGATCTGGAGCGGTCGTGGCCGGGGAGTTCCGCCGCGTGGAGTGCCCAGCCCGCCGGGAGAGCGTCGGCGAGTGGCTGGTAGGCGACGGCGCTGCCGCCGGAGTAGGGCACCGCCACGACCGTGCGCCCACCGCGGGCCGGGTCGGCGTCCGTCGCGGTCAGCCGGTGCAGCAGCCGTCGTTCGGTGGGCTCTGCTCTCGAACGCGCGTCGAGATGTGCGGCCAGCCGCCGGATGGTGGCGTGCTGGTACAGCTCGACCAGGCTGGGGGAGGGCTCGATCCGCCGGACGACCTTGAGCGCGGCGAAGGAATCCCCGCCGAGGGCGAAAAAGCTGTCGTCGATGCCGGGATCGGTGACCCCGAGGACGTCCGACCACGCCGCGGCGATCCGCTTCTCGGTGTCGGTCCTCGCCACCGTCCCGGTGGATCGCGGTCCGCCACCGGACGGCGCGGGCAGCGCGCGCCGGTCGAGTTTCCCGTTGGGGGACAGCGGGAGAGCGGGCAGGGTCAGGATGCGGGCGGGGACCATCTGCGGGGGCAGGCCCGCCGCGAGCGTCTCCCGGTAGACGGCTTCGTCGGCGTCGGACCCGTCGCGGGTCACGACGTAGCCGACGAGCTGCGAGCCATGAGGAGCGGCGGCGCACGCCACGACCCCGGGCAGCGCGCCCAGGGCGGCTTCGACCTCGCCGAGTTCGATCCGGTGGCCGTTGACCTTGACCTGATCGTCGAGCCTGCCGAGGAAATCGACCGTACCGTCGAGGTGGAACCGGGCCGAGTCACCGGTGCGGTACATCCTGGCGCCGGGCGCGAACGGGTCCGGCACGAACCGGTCCGCGGTCAGCCCGGGCCGTTCGTGATAGCCGGGGACGACGCCGAGACCGCCGAGGTACAACTCGCCTACGACGCCCGCGGGCACCGGCTGGCGGTGGGCGTCCAGGACGTAGACCCGGTTGTTCGGGAAAGGGCGTCCGATGGGCAGTGGCGCGTCGTCGGCGAGATGGTCGACAGAGCCTTCGAAGCAGACGTTGTCGACGGTGACTTCGGTGACGCCGTAGGAGTTGACGACGCGGTTGCCCGGCCCGACGAGCTGCCTCGCGAGCCGGAATTCCTTGACGTGCCACTTCTCGCCGCCACCGATCAGCAGGTCGACGAACCCGAGATCCTGCCCGCCGCGTTCGGTGTGGTCGAGCAGCGCCCGCAGCACCGCGGGCACGAGTTCGGAGCAGTTCACCCGCTCGGTCTTCATCAGCGCGAGGAGATCGGCGGGATCGAGCAGCGTTTCGCGGGGTGCGACGACCAGACGGCCGCCGCTGAGGTGCGCCCGCAGGGTCTCGCCCACGAACATGTCGAAGGAGAAACTGGCCGCTTGCAGGTATGTCCATTCAGGACGGAGCCGGTAGGCCTGCTGCCACATCCCCGCCGCGTGCACCAGGTTTCCGTGCGTGACCACGACTCCCTTGGGCCTGCCGGTGGATCCCGAGGTGTAGATGACGTACGCCGGATCATCCGAGGTGGTGACCGGCGGCAGATCGGTACCGTCGGCGGGGAGCTCACCGACGAGGTAATCCGCGTCGATGACGACCGTCGGTCCGCTGTCGGTCAACATGTACTCGAGGCGATCGGCGGGATAGGCCGGATCCAGCGGTACGTACGCGCCGCCCGCCTTGAGCACCGCCCACATCGCGGTGAAGAGCGCGGTGCCGCGGTCCAGGGTGATCGCCACCCGATGGCCGGGCCGCACACCCTCGTCGCGCAGTCGCCTGGCCAGCCGGTTGGCCCGGTGGTTGAGCTCGGCGTAGCTGACGGTGTCGCGGCCTACGGTGAGCGCTGGCGCGTCGGGTGTCGCGAGGGCGTGCCGCTCGAACAGCTGGTGCACGGCGATCGCGTCCGGTACCGGAGCGACGATGTCGTTCCAGTCGTCCACGATGCGACCGCGCTCGACGTCGGTGAGCATCGGGAGCCGGGTGATCGGCGTGCTCGTGCCGGAGGTCGCCGCGTCCAGCAGGGTCAGCAGGTGGTCGAGGATCGCCTCGATTCGCGCGCCCTCGAAGAGTTCGGTGGCGTAGTCGGCGTTCAGGGCCGCGCCGTCGGCGGGGAAATCGAGCCCGATCGCCAGATCGACCATCGTGGCGGACGGCGGCAACTCGCCCGTGTAGCGCAGGAGCGGATCACCGGGCGCCGGGGTGTTGTGCACCGTCAGCATCACCGGGCTCAACCGCTTGGCTCCGGCCAGCGCGGTCACCAGATCGGGTAATGCCAGCTCTTGGTGGTCCAGGTCGCCCAGGACGGCGTCCCGCACTCGCGCGACGAGCTCGGCGAAAGACGGCTCACCCGTCACGTCGCCGCGCAGCGGCAGGACGTTCAACGCCGGGCCGATCAGCGACGCCAGTTCGCCCGCCGACCGCCCCGCCACCGGGGACAGCACGGTGACGTCGGTGTGGCCGGTGTACCGCCGCAGAACGGTTTGCAGGCCGGCCAGGACCACCATGAACAGACTCGCCCGCTGTTCACCGGCGTACGACCGCAGCCGGTCCAGCAGAGCGGGGTCGATCCGCCGGGTGACCCGTTCGGCGGCGTAGGTGCGGGCCGCCGGACGAGGCCGGTCGGCGGGGAGTTCGAGGTCGAGATCGGCGCCGTCGAACCGGTCCCGCCAGTACGAGACGAGCGGCCGGTCGGCCTTCGCCCGGGCGGCACGGGCGGCGAGATCGGGCACGGGGACGGCCGGTGCCGGATCGGCGCCTGAATACAGCGCGGCGAGTTCCTGGCCGAGCACGCCCGCGGACCAGCCGTCGAAGGCGAGGTGGTGCACGATCAGGACGAGTTCGTCCTCGTCGAGGAACGCGTGCGCGACCGGGCCGTGCCGGTAGTCGATGCCGTCGCGATCCGGCTCGCCGAGGGTCAGCGGAATCGTGGCCGCGGGCTCGATGACCATGCTCGGTTCGGTGCCGTCGTCGGGGAAACGCGCTCTCAGCAGCGGATGCCGCCGCGACAGTTCGGCGAGGGCGGCGGTCAGCGCGGCGACGTCGACCGCTTCGGCCCAGCGGTACCGGATTCCCAAGGTGTAGACGGGAAGTTCGGCGCACAGCTGTTCGGCGATCCAGTAGTCGCGTTGCATCGGGCTCAGCGGGTGCGGGACCCCCTCGGCCAGTCCGGCGACGGTGGTTTCGGTCGCCCCTGTCGCTCCGGCGATGACTTCGGCGAGCGCGGCGACGGTCGGATCCGCGTACCACCGGGTGAGGGTCAGCTCCGCGCCGTGCCGCACGCGCAGGGCGGCGATGAGCCGGACAGCGTCCAGCGAATCACCGCCGAGGGAAAGGAAATCGTCGGCCGTGCCGGTGACGGCGCCGCCGAGGATCTCTTCGAACAGCGCGGCCGCGGATCTTTCGTCCGCGGTGAGCGCACTGTCGTGGCCGTGCTCGGGCGGAACCTCCGCCGCCAGCGCGGTCTTGTCGATCTTTCCTTGCGGTGTCAGCGGAAACCGGGGATGCCGGAGCAGGACGGCCGGGATGAGATGGGCGGGCAGGACGTCGCCGAGCGCGTTCCGGACGGCCGCGAGGTCGGTCGTGCCGGTGACCAGGTGGCCGATCAGCCGGGCCCTGCCGGTCTTGTCGTCGACGAGGACGACGGCGTCGGTGACGCCGTCGAGCTGCCGGAGGGCGGCTTCCACCTCGGCCGGTTCCACCCGGTGGCCCCGGATCTTGACCTGGTCGTCGAGCCGCCCGAGGAACTCCAGCTGTCCGTCATCGGACCAGCGGACCCGGTCGCCCGTGCGGTACTCGCGGCCGTGGCCGGGCGTCGTCACGAAGCGTTCGGCGGTCAGCTCCGGCCGGTTCAGATAGCCCTCGGCCACGCCGATGCCGCCGATCAGCAGCTCGCCGTCGTCACCGATCCGGCAGGTCACGCCGGGGTGCGGGACGCCGATCGGGACCACATCGCCCGACCATTCGGTCACGTCCGTCGCCGTGGCGCCCACCGTGGTCTCGGTCGGCCCGTAACTGTTGAACAGCCGGGTCACGCCGCCGACCGCGGCCTGCCACCGGCGCACCGCGTCGGGCCGCGCCGTCTCCCCGCCGATGATCACGCAGCGCACGCCCACCGGAACGGAGGTCTCGCCGCGGTCGAGCGCGGCGACCAGCTCGTGCCAATACGCCGTCGGCAGGTCCAGCACCGTGATCCCGAGCGCGCCGCAACGCTCGAAGAACAGGTCCGGCCTGCTGATCATGTCGTCGTCGCGCAGGACGAGGGTGGCCCCGCGGATCAGCGGGCAGAAGATCTCCTCGACGCTGGTGTCGAAGCTCAGCGACGCGAACTGCAGGATCCGGTCGCCTGGGGCGAAGGCGAACCTGTCCGCGAAAGCGCCGGTGAAGTCACGCAGCGACCGGCGGCCGATCAGGACGCCCTTCGGACGGCCCGTCGAACCCGAGGTGAAGATGACGTACGCGGGATCCTGCCGCGGTACGCCGCCCTCGAGAGGGGACACCCCATCGCCCGTGATCAGCGCGCTGGGCCGGGTCTCCTCGACCATCATGGCCAGCCGGGCTTCCGGATAGGCCGGGTCCAGCGGCACGTAGCCCGCTCCGGCCCGCAGCACCGCGAGGATCGCCACGATCGCGTCCCTGCCGCGCGGCAGCCGGATCCCGACCAGGTCGCCCGGCCGCACCCCGGCTTCGGCCAGCCTGTCCGCCGTCCCGGCGGCCATGCCGACAAGGGCTTCGTAGTCCAGCTCGCCGTCGGTGTCGGCGAGCGCCACGGCATGCGGCGTCCGGACGGCCTGCGCCGCCACGGACGACCAGACGTCGCCTTCCACTGTGGACAGTGGCGGCTCGTGGGTTCGGGTCACCGGTTCTCCTCGGTATTCACATCGACCAGTGCGTGGGTTTCCGGTCCCAGCGATGGGCGCGCAGCGCGTCGATCAGCTCCGGCGGCAACGGCGCGGTTCCGGAGACCGCCAGGTTCGACCGCACGTGCTCGGGACGGCGCATCCCCGGGATCACCGCTGAGACGGCTGGGTGGTGCAGGATGAACCGCAGCGCCAGTTCCGGCATGGTCATGCCGTCGGGGACCAGGTCCCGGAGCGCGTCGACCCGGTCGATCGTGGGCGGCAGGTTCTCCGGTCCGAAGTAGACGGCCCGCCAGTCTTCGGGCGGGAAAGCGGTGTCGGCGTTCAGGTTCCCGGTCAGCGATCCTTCGTCGAACGGCACCCGCGCGATGATCGCGATGTCCTCTTCGAGCGCGCGGGGGAAGAGTTCGTCCTCGGGGGCCTGGTCGAAGATGTTGTAAATGACCTGGATCGCGTCGACCAGGCCGGTGTCGAGGGCGGCGAAACAGTTCGACGGCTCCCACCGGTTGACGCTGATGCCGAAACCGTCGATCAGGCCCTCGTCCTTGAGCCGCGTGACGACCCGCTGCCAGCCGGGTTCGGCGGCCCAGCGGTCTTCCCAGACGTGGAACTGCAGGAGGTCGATCTTGTCGACACCGAGGTTGTCCAGGCTGCGACGGGTGTAGTCGAGGACGTGATCGACGGGGAAGACGTCTTCGAGGGTGTCCTGCGGGCGCGGCGGCCATTCGCGATTCAGCGGCGGGACCTTGGTGGCCAGCCGCATCTCGGCGCCGGGACGGCGGCGGCGCAGTTCGCCGAGCAGGCTCTCGGACTTGCCGCGCCCGTAGACCCAGGCGGTGTCGAAGAAGGTGCAGCCCAGTTCGACGGCGAGGTCGAGGGCGTCCGGCGCGATGTCGTAGTTCCAGCCGGTGAACCCGCCGGGACCACCGCCGATTCCCCACATGCCGTAGCCGACTTCGCCGACCTTCCAGCCGAGCCGTCCCATGGTGCGTTGCCGCATCCGCGTCTCATTCCTCTCAAGCACTGGCGGGTTCCTTCGGCCGGGTGGCGGAAGTGGTGAACAGTGCCGGGTTGTCCTGCAACAGGTTCTCGAGCACCTCGCGGACGGCGTCCTCGGTGGCTCGCCCGCCGGCGCGGTGTTCGACGATCGCCAGCAGCAGACCCAGCTCGACGTCACCGGTCGCCGCCGCGGACCGCAGACCGGCGAGGAAACGCAGGCAGGACACCCGATCCGCGCCCACGGGCAGCTCGTCGAACCGCACGCTGCCCTCGCGATAGACGTGCAAGGCGCGCCCCAGCACCGTCGGGTCCTGGACGGCCTCGACGACGATCCGCGCCACCGTGTCGACCGGGCTGTAGTCCGACCGGATCGCCGCCGCGGGCACCGTTCCGAGCCGCTCGAAGGCGGTGAGCAGCAGGTGGGTCAGCGCCGCCGAATTGGGGACGGCGACGTCCGTCGCGGGCATGACCTCGCCGAGGCGCAGCACCGTCACCGGAAGGTCGACGGCGGCGTCGACGAGCCGCTCACCCGCCCATTTGGACAGGCTGTACCCGCTCGACGGCGGGGTCACGGCGGTGATGTCGACGTCTTCGGGTACCGGACGGCCGGTGCGCAGGGCGTGGTCGTACAGCACGCCGAGCGTCGAGACGTAGTGCAGCGGGATGCCGCCCGCGGCGCGGGCGAAGCGGATCACCTCCGCCGTGCCGAGCACGTTCGGCTCGCGGTGCATGCGGTAGTCGTAGAGCAGGTTGACCAGGGCACCGGCGTGGATGACCAGGTCGCACTCTTCGGCGAGGGATCGCCACCGGGGAGCAGTCAGCCCGAAACCGGGTCTGGCGAGGTCACCGGCGACGACGGCGATCCGCGTGGCGTGGCCGTCGTGCTCCAGCTGTTGTGCGGCGAGCGCAGTCAGAAGACGTTGCCGTGCGTGGGAATCGTCGCGGCCGCGGATCAGGCAGCGCACCGTCAGATCGGTGCTCGCGAGCAGTTCGTGCAGCAGCCGGGCACCCACGAACCCCGTCGCGCCGGTCAGCAGGACCGTGCGCGGCGGCCGATCCCGCTTGTCACGCAACGGTGTCCGCGCCGTGCTGAGGCTGGCGAGGTCGGCGGCGACCAGATCCGACGAGGCCGGAACACGGTCGCGCCGGGCGATCAGGTCACGCAGACCGGCCGCCGTGGGATGGCCGGCGAGATCGCGCACCCCGACGTCCACTCCGAACCGGTCGCTCAGCTCGACCACGGCCGCGACGGCCTGCAGCGAGTTGCCTCCGGCGGCGAAGAAGTCGTCATCGGCGGTGAAACCGGGGTACCGCAACACGGTGCGCAGGACGGCGAGCACGGGATCGGCGCCGGTGTCGGAAGCCGGATCCGCGGGCCGCTCCGCCAGGGTCGCCAGGCGGCGACGATCGATCTTGCCCGCCGCGGTCAAGGGCATCTCTTCGACGACCACTCCGCGCCGCGGCAGGCTGCCTCGGGGCAGCTTGCCCCGCAGGTGGGAGAGGACCGCCCGGGAGCTCGCCGTCCCGGTGGTCACGAGCACGAGTTCACGGTCCACGACGAGCGCCGCCGCTTGCAGCACTCCGTCGCAGGCCAAAGCGGCCGTCTCGATCTCGCCGGGCTCGACCCGCATTCCGTCGATCTTGAGCTGGTGGTCGATGCGCCCACCGAAGTGGAACCTGCCCGCGGCGTCGACGTGTCCGAGGTCGCCGGTGCGGTACATGCGGCCGGACGTCGGGGAACTGAAGAAGCGTTCGGCGGTGCGGCCGGGTTCGCCGTGGTAGCCGATGCCGACGCACGCGCCGCCGATGACGATCTCGCCGGTGGCGCCGGGAGGCAGCGGCCGCCCGTCGACGTCGACGACGATCGCGACGCAGTTGTCGATCGGCCGCCCCAACGGCACGACATCTCCGTCGCAGGCGTCGACCTCGTGGAAGATCATGCCGATGGAGGCTTCGGACGGGCCGTAGGCGTTGCTGATCCGCAGCCCCGGCAGGAGTTCCCGCAGGCGGTGGACGTCGAGTGGGTTGATCTGTTCGCCACCGACCACGAGGTGGCGCAGCGAACGCAGCCTGCCGACGGTGGACGGCCGTTGTCGCAGCAGGGTCAGCAGCGCGCTCAGAACCGCGGGCACGAAGTCCGTGACGGTCACTTCGTGGGCTTCGATGAGGTCGATCGTGTGCTGCAGGTCGTGGTGGTCACCGGCGGCGGGCACCACCGTCGCGCCGCCGGTGGTCAGCGGCCAGAAGAGCTGCCAGAACGCGGAATCGAACGTGTGCCGGGTGTTCTGCAGGACCACTTCGCGGACGGCGGGCGGGCCGAACCAGCGGTCCATGAACGCCAGCCGGTTCGTCAGGCCCCGGTGCAGGTTGACCGCGCACAGGGGTGTCCCGGTCGTGCCGGAGGTGTACACGCCGTAGACGACGTCGTCCGGTCCTGGGCCGGGCAGGTCATCGGGTTCTCCGGCTTCGGCGAGATCGACGGGGATCGCCCGATCGCGGTGGGCTGCGGGTACCGCCGCCACGTCGGCGCACAGCACCACGGGAGCGTCGAGCAGGTCGAGGACCTGCGCGATCCGGCCCGTGGGCCAGTGGGGGTCGACGGGCACGTACCCGATCCCGGCGATCATCGCGGCCGCCCAGGACACCGGCAGCGCCAGGCCGTCCGCGACGAGGACGGGGATCAAAGCCCCGTTTTCCTTTGTCACCGCACGGATCCGGACGGCCAGCGCGTCGGCGTGACTGAGGAATCGTTCGTAGGTCAGCGTTCCGTCGGCGGCGTACACCGCCACGGTGTCCGGCGTGGCCCGGGCGACCGAGCGGATCCGCTCCGGGACACTGAGATAGGGACCGTGGTCGACCTCGGTCCCGGCGAGCGGGCCGAGCACCGCCGCTTTCGTGGCCGCGGAGAGCCCGTCGGCCTGGCCGAGGTCCACCGCCGGATCGGTCAGCATTGTGCCCAGCAGTTCGGCGTGCATCTCCGCGACGGCCGGAGCGGCGCGCTCCCAGAGGTCGCCCGGCGGGCAGCGCAGCTCGACGGACAGGAGGCCGGGGGAGCCGATCCACGCGTGCGCGACGGGCCCGGCGGAGCCGTCGGAGACGTTGTAGGCGTGGACGGCGACGCCCGTGCGGCCGAAGGTCGTGGAAGACAGGGAGAGGTCCCGGTCAAGTCGCCGGGCCACTTCGGTCAGTGCGTTGGCGGCCGCGTCCGTCAACGGGACCCCGGGTCTGAGCGGAGCGTGACGGCGGTGACTGCCCCATCCGAGGGTCATGTCACTCAACCAAGTGATCTTAGGAATCCGTTACGCGGACAGGAGACAACGCTTGTCCGAACTCGACCTGAACGATGATCGCGATGCCTGTAAGGTCACCCATTCGTTGGTCGAAGATGCAAACTTGTGGATCTCAGCGCGCGGACGAGCGCGGCGAAGGCCGCCGAGAAGTCCGGTGTCCGGATAGTGGCCTTGGAATCGATGGCGAGCGCTTTCGCTTGCGAACGGTTCCTCTGCGAGGTGTGGCGGACCGGTCCGGACCATCCGCCGATCGCCGCGGACGTCGTCAAGGCGATGGCCGACGCCGGGAGTTACGTGGCGGGCGCGTTCGACGAAGATCGGCTTCTCGGCGCCTGTATCGGCTTGTGGGGCCCGCCCGGGCGGGCCGGGATGCACAGCCACATCGCGGGCGTCCACTCCGAGGCCCGCGGCCGCGACATCGGCTTCGCCCTCAAACTGGATCAGCGGGCGCACGTCCTCGAGAACGGCGCCGACCGGATCAGCTGGACCTTCGATCCGCTCGTCGCCCGCAACGCACACTTCAACCTGCGCAAACTCGGTGGCACGGCGGAGGAGTACCTGCCCGACTACTACGGACCGCTGTCCGACGGGCTGAACAACGACGACGAGTCGGACCGCCTCATGCTGCGCTGGGACCTGCGCGGGGAACGGGCCAGAGCCGCCTGCGACGAGGACGCCCTGCCTGATTCCGGTGGACCGGTTCCGCGGGTATTGCTGGACATCGAGGACGATCGGCCGGTTCCCCGGTCGACGAGAGGGGGAACGGTCCTGATCGCCATCCCGCCGGACATCGAGCTTCTCCGCACCCGGAAGCCGTCGATCGCGCGGGACTGGCGGCTGGCGGTCCGCGACACCCTGGGCGCGCTGCTGGCGGACGGCGCCCGGCTGACCGGCTTCGACCGGGGCGCGTGCGGCTACGTTCTCAACCGAAGCGAGGGACGATGAGGATCGAACGCGTCGCACTCCGGCGCATCGCCCTGCCGCTGGTCAGTCCGTTCCGCACTTCCCTGGGCATCGAGTACGAACGTGTCGCGCTCTTGGTGCAGGTGACCACACCGGACGGCGACGGCTGGGGAGAATGCGTCGCCGGAGCCGACGCCAGCTACTCCTCGGAGTACGTCGAGGGGGCCGAAGACGTCCTTATGCGACATCTGGTGCCGCCCTTGCTGGCCGCCGGAAACGTGACCGCGCAGACCGTCGCGCCGCTCCTCGCCGGGGTCAAAGGCCATCGGATGGCGAAGGCCGCGCTGGAGATGGCGGTCCTGGACGCCGAACTCCGCGGCCATGGCCTGTCTTTCGCGGCCGGTCTGGGCGCCACCGCCACCAGTGTCCCGAGCGGCGTTTCGGTGGGGATCATGGACTCGGTGCCGGAACTGACCGACGCCGTCGCGGGTTACCTGGCGCAGGGGTACCGGCGGATCAAACTCAAGATCGAACCCGGCTGGGACGTCGCACCGGTGCGGGCGGTCCGGGAGAGATTCGGCGACGAGCTGCTTCTGCAGGTCGACGCGAACGCCGCCTACACCCGCGCCGACGTCCGCCACCTCGCCCGCCTCGACGACTTCGAGCTGCTGTTGATCGAGCAACCGCTCGACGAAGAGGACCTGCTCGGCCACGCGGCCCTCGCTCGGGGCCTCCGCACCCCGATCTGCCTCGACGAATCCGTGGTGTCGGCCCGGTCCGCCGCCGACGCCATCGCGCTGGGCGCCTGCCGGATCGTCAACGTGAAACCCGGCCGCGTTGGCGGCTACCTCGAGGCACGCCGCATCCACGACGTCTGCGCCGCGGCCGGTGTCCCGGTGTGGTGCGGCGGAATGCTCGAAACCGGGCTGGGCCGGGCGGGCAACCTCGCGCTCGCCGCGCTGCCGAACTTCACCCTTCCCGGCGACGTCTCCGCCTCGGACCGGTACTACGAAACCGACATCACCGAACCGTTCGTCCTGCGGGACGGGAACCTGACCGTCCCGGCAGGGCCGGGTCTCGGGGTCGCGCCGATCCCGGACGTGCTGGACGCGGTCACGACGTCGGCGCGGGAACTGAGCCGCGGATGACCACCTCGGCGAGTTTCGGCGCCGCGCCTCCCGGCGTCCAGAGGAGCCGGACTCGATCGGTCACGACGTCCTGAGCGGGCAGTTCCGTGTAGCCGCCTGTCATTCTGCCGATCGTCCGCCAGCCACCCGCCGCGTCCGCGACCTGGACGTCGGCACCCGCCCCGGCTTCCGCGGCCAGGACGACGACCTCGCCCACCGGCACAGGCGTGGCGGCCGCGACGACGAGCGCGTCACCGGATACCGGCGCCGATGCCGCCGTGTACACCGAATCCGCGTTGTTGTCCGCGGCCGCGGCGAGGTTCGATCCCGCCGGTGTCCCGGTCACGGCGTACTTCGGACTGTCCGGTGTGGACACCGTGAACTCCCGGACCACGACCCAGAAGGGCTGCGTGCCGGCTATCCGCACGCGTACGAACCGAGCCTGCGCGCCCTCGGGTAGGTCCGCCGAGAGCACGGGCTCGGTGACCGTCTTCACCGCCGTCCACTGCTTGCCGTCGGCGGAGTATTCGAGGACACCGTTGTGGACGAAGTCGTCCGGGCTGGTCGGTTTGCCCATCGTGATGTCGACATGGGACACCCGTTGCGCGGTGCCGAGGTCGACGCCGATGGTGTCGCCGACGCGGGGAGCCCAGTCGCTCCAGTAGTAGGTCTCGGGGTCGCCGTCGACCATCCGGGCGGGCACGTTGTCGGTGTAGGTCCCCAGTGACGTCGTCGGCTGCGGCCGGATTCCCGGCAGGCCGAACCAGCGGTCGGCCGTGGCGAGCGCGCTGTTGAGGAACGGCACGCAGACGTCCGTGCAGGTGCTCGGGTTGCGCGGCCCCCGGGCGGTCTGGACGCGGATGTCCTGCGCCTTCTCGAGCGCGGCGACGAGCTCCCCGCGTTCCGCCCACGCCTTCGCGCCGTCACCGTCGTACTGTGCCAGCAGCATTTTCACCGCGTGCCCGCCTGCTTGACCGTAGAGACCGACCTGGTCGAGCCACGGTCCGACTTCGGCGAGGAACTTCGGATTCGACGCCATGCCGCGGCGCAGGTCGTCGGGATCGGCGGCCATCGCGGTGAGATAGCGATCCAGTTTCGCGGCGGCGTCCCAAGGATCCTTCTTCTCCAGCGCGGCCCAGAACGCGGCGAGCAACGGGCGCAGTACCGGGGAATCGAGGTCCGGCTTCCCGGTGTCGAGCCGGACGAGCAGACTCGAATAGTTGTTCTCCGCGAACACCTTCAACGCCGGCGCGGACGGACCGGCGAGATCGGCGATGGCGGCGAGCCACGACTTGTCGGGGTCGTACGCCTCCGGGTTCCACAGGAAGTCACCCGAGGTGAATTCGGCGATCTTGGACGCCTCGGCCTGCACCATCGGATTCGCGGTGATCCCCGAGAGGAACTTCGCGACCCCGGGCTCGCGGCCGATGTACGGGCCGAGCAGCAGCCGTTCGGTGATGTAGTCGTTGACCGGGTAGTTGTCCCAGATGAGGATGTCGTGTCCGAAGACCTCTTTCGCCTCCCGGGCCTGCTTCTCGGTGATCTGCCCGGCGATCACGCCGACGCCGGTCCATTCGACGATCACCGCCTTGTCGAGCTGGGTGCGCAGCGCGGTCTTGTACGGCGAGTCGGCGAGGTCGTAGTACTCGGTCGGGACGGTCTGCAACCGCTCGACACCGGGATGGGTGGCGATGAAGTCCTGCTGCACCCGATTGAGCAGGAACGACTGCGCGGCACCCGCCGCCGCGCCGCCGGTGCCGAACTTCGCGGCGTCGGCGTCGCAGTTCCAGCGGGTGTAGGAGATGTCGTCGAGCGGGATCGCGAACGACCGCACCCCGATGTCCCACAGGGATTGGAACTTCGTGACCAGCGCGGCCTCGTCGGTGTCCGAGGAGTAGCACACCGAAAGACCGGGGGAGAGGGCATAGGTGAATTCGACGTGGTTCGCGGTGGCGCGGGCCACCAGCTGCGAGAGCACCGCGAGCTGCTCGGGCGGGTACTGGTCGCGCCAGCGGGCTCGCAGGAACGGGTCGTCCTTGGGGGAGTAGACGTAGATGTTCTGCTTGGTGCGGCCGTAGAAGTCCAGTTGCGCCAGCCTGTCGGCGTGTGACCACGGTGCCCCGTAGAAGCCTTCGATCACCCCGCGCAGCGGCGCCGCGGGCCAGTCGCGCATGCTGAAGGCGCGGCTCTTGCCGGACGCGAAAAGCTGCCGGAACGACTGCGCGGCGTAGAACGTGCCCGAAGTGTCCACACCGGACAGCGCGATCACGCCACGGTCGGCGGCGAGGACGTAACCCCCGCGAGGCAGGCCGTCCGGCCCCTGGACGCGGAGCGCGGCGAGCGCGAGGGCGGTCGCCCGGCTTTCGGTGGGGCCACCGACGAAGACGACGAGCCCGCCGTTGCCGCGCTCCCGGTCGACGGCGGCCCGGTCGCCGTCGGTGAGCTTGACGATGGTGCTCGCACCCGCGGCGCGGAGCACCTGATCCACGACGGCGAGCGCGGACGGATCGGTGTCCCGGCCGACGACCTCGACGACGGTGCGCGGGATGGTCACCTGTCCTGGCCGCGGCGTCGTCTGCTGGGGTGTCGGCCACACCTTCGCGAGAGGCGGGGAGTCGGCCGCCGCTGTCGCCGGTGCGGGGATGGCGACCGCCACCGCGGTCGCGAGCAGCGTCACCGGAATGAGTCGGAGTACCCAACGGAAGGACATCGGCTTGCCCCCAAAGCGTCGATTGGCGACGTTCTGTGAGACAGCAAACACCCGATGTGATTACCTGGGTAGAGCGATATGGGTGATTTTCCGACAGTGGGCGCGCGTGGTGGGGCCGGCGGTATCGCCGAGGCTGCAGAAGGCGATCACGTAGTCCGTGAAGGCCTCCTTCACTACCTTCAGGGTAGGCAAGGAGGCCTTCACGGACCTGCGCCCGGCTCCAGTCACAAGCAGCAGGTACCTAAACCCTTTGGCTCCAACTGTCCTTGGCACTCACGAGCGGTTCGCTACGTCCCGTCGGCCAGCGCGGCCGCGGTCTGCGTGAGATGCCGGGTCAGCGCGTCTTCCGCCGCGTCGGCGTCGCGGGCCAGTGTCAGTTCCTCCAGCAGGCGGTGTTCGGCGTGATGGTCCCGGCCGGGCGCGCGGTGCGCCGCCCAGCGGCGAGCCAGTTCGCTCGCGGTCCACATCCGGTCGAAGGTCTCCAGCAGGACGGGGTTTCCGCAGCCCTCCAGCAGGGTGCGGTGAAAGACGCGGTGCGCTTCGGACCACGCCCCGCTGATGTACTCGCCCTCTTCCGGCACGAACGGCGGCGTACGGCTCAACCGGTGATGAGCGGCCCGGACGCGGGCCTCCCAATCGAGGTCGCCCCGTTCGATGGAGAGGCGCAGCACGAGCGGTTCGATGGTCCGGCGGGCCTCGGTGATCTCCTGCCAGCGGCGATCGGAGAAGGCCGGCACGGCGAAGCCCCGGTTGGGCAGCCTGTCGGCGAGGCCGTCGCCGACCACGCGCACGAGGGCCTCACGGACGACGGCGAGGCTCACGCCCTGTTCCTTGGCGAGATCCTGCGGTTTCAGCGCGGCGCCGGGGGCGTGGTCGCCGCGCATGATCGCGTCCCGCAGGCGGGTGTACACCTGCTCGGAGAGCATCTGCTTGTCCGGCGACGGCGAAGCTGGGGGCATCGACGAAGTATAGACGAACCGGTAGATAATCGATTATCTGTGTTATGGTCGATTCATGACCACCGTCAACGACCCTTTCGCCCGCCTGCCCGAGGCGGCTTCCTTCGTCGTCACCAGTACCTCTGTCGCCGACGGTGCTTCCTGGTCGCCCGATCAGTGGGCCGGGAAAGACGTTTCACCGCAGCTGAGCTGGAGCGGTGCCCCGCTGGGCACCAAGAGTTACGCCGTCACCGTCTACGACCCCGACGCTCCCACCGGCTCCGGTTTCTGGCACTGGGCGGTCGCCGACATCCCCGCCACCGTCACCGAGTTGCCCGAAGGCGCCAGCGATGACAGCGGATCGGGGCTGCCCGAAGGTGCCTTCCAGGTGCTCAACGACGCCCGTGTCGCCCGCTTCCTCGGCGCCGCTCCGCCTGCCGGGCACGGCGTGCACCGCTACTTCGTCGTGGTGCACGCCCTCGATGTCGAAACGCTCGGCGTCCCGGCCGACGCCACGCCCGCCTTCCTCGGCTTCACGATGGCCTCGCACGTTCTCGGCCGCGCGGTCCTGATCGCCACGGCGGAAACGCCGGGTGCCGAGCGCGTCGAGGTTTCCCGGCTGATCCCCGCGTCCGCGGACGCGATCTTCGCGGTCCTGAGCGACCCGAAGGGCCACGTGGACATCGACGCCTCGGGAATGCTTCTCGACGCGGAAGGGGAGCGCGTCGAGAAGGCGGGTGACCGGTTCCGGGTCCACATGGACCGGGAAGCGCTCGGGGACGTGCCGCTCGGCAAGTACGACGTCGAGGTCGTCATCACCAAGCTCAACCCGGACGAGGAGATCGCCTGGACGGTGGAGGGCCGGATCCGGCCGCACGCCCGCCACATCTACGGCTACCGGCTGGAGCCCGCCGAGGGCGGCACTCTCGTGACGTCGTACTACGACTGGTCGGAAGTCGACGAGGAGTGGAAGGAGCGCCTCACCTTCCCCGTCGTCCCCGAGTCCGCGCTCAAGGCCACCCTCGGGATTCTCGAGCGGACTGTCCGGCGACGAAGCTGATTTCCCCCACGCGAGGACGCTGAACGCGACAGAATGTCGTCCGTGCGAACCCTTTGCGTTGCGGCTGCCCTCGTCCTGCTCGGTCTCACCGGGTGTCAGGCCGACGTTTCCGGCCGTCCCGAGCCCGATGGTGACGGATTCGTGATCAAAGACGGATCCCGGTTGCGGTTCCGGCCGGTCGTGGCCGAGCTCCCGCCGGGCCCGGCGACCGGCTCGGCGACGAACCGGCAGAGCACGGATCCCGCCGAGCAGCAGGCCGCCGCGGCGGCGCTGGACTGTGCGAAGGGGCCGGACCCCTTGGACGGCCGCGACGATCCGGCGCTTCCCCTGGTCAGCTGCGACCGCGTTCAGGGCACGAAGTACCTGCTCGGTCCGGCGTTCCTCACCGGAGCCGACCTCAGCCGGACGAACGCGCAAGTCGATCCCCGATCGGCGGGCTCGATCATCGAGCTCAGCTTCACCACCGCGGGCGCGAAGACGTGGGCCGACTGGACCGCCGCGAACGTCGGCAAACAGGTCGCGATGGTGCTCAAGAGCCGCGTTCTGACCGCGCCGACGATCCAGTCCGCCATCACCGGCGGGGAAACGCAGATCTCCGGGAAGTTCACCCTGCCCGAGGCCCGGGAGCTGGCGCGCGACATCGCCGGCGGCTGACCCCGGCGACCGCCCGGAATACGATCGGCGAGACCGACGTTTGAGCGTTCAACTACTTTGAGGAGTTGGACAATGGGTTACGAGATCCTGGGCACCCGGCAGGCGCCGTCCTTCGGCCTGGACACCTTCGGAGACGTCGAGAACGGCCCGGACGGCCAGCCGGTGAGCCAGGCCGAGGCCATCCGCCAGGTCGTGGCCGAGGGCGTGCTCGCCGACCAGGTGGGGGTGGACTACTTCGGCGTCGGCGAACACCACCGCGCGGAGATGGCGGTGTCCTCGCCGGACGTCGTGCTGGCCGCGATCGCGGGCCGGACCGAACGGATCCGGCTCGGCACCGCGGTCACGGTGCTCAGCTCGGACGACCCGGTGCGGGTGTACGAGCGGTTCGCCACGCTGGACGCCGTTTCCCGGGGACGCGCCGAGGTCACGCTCGGCCGGGGCTCCTTCACCGAGTCGTTCCCCCTGTTCGGTTATTCGCTGGAAGACTACGAAGCGCTGTTCGCCGAGAAGCTCGACCTGTTCACCCATCTGCAAGGCGAGAAGCCGGTCGACTGGGCCGGGACGGTCCGTCCCGCGCTGGAGGGCGCGCAGGCCTTCCCGGTCACTGAATCGGGCAGTCTGCCCGCCTGGGTCGGAGTCGGTGGCACGCCGCAGTCGGTGGTCCGCGCGGCCGCGTACGGCCTGCCGCTGGTGATGGCGGTGATCGGCGGATCGCCCGAGCGGTTCGCACCGCTGGCCGACCTGTACCGGCGTGCCTTGAAGGAGGCGGGCCACCAGGAACTGCCGATCTCCATGCACAGCCCGGGCCACGTCGCCGAGACCGACGAACTCGCGGTGGCGCAGCACTTCCCGCATCACCAGGCCGCCTACGCCAAGATCGGCGCCGAACGCGGCTGGGGCCCGATGTCCCGTGCCGACTACGACGCGATGGCCGGACCACACGGCGCGTTGTTCGTCGGATCCGTGGAGACCGTCGCGCAGAAGATCGCCTGGGCCGTGCGGACCCTCGGGCTGTCGCGATTCCAGCTCAAGTACGGGGCGGGCGCGCTTCCGCACGAGCACCGGATGGACTCGATCCGCCTTTACGGCGAGCAGGTCGTTCCCCGGGTGAAGCAGTTGCTCGGCTGACCTCGAAGCCCCCGGCGGCGGACACGGATCCGTTGGCACGGAACGTATCGCGCACGCCGGGGAGCGCGTGGTTCTTCGAGCGGTATCTCCGCCGCTTCATGCGGGACATGGCGGCGGGGCTCGCCGCCGGCTCGCCCTAGTGGTGGTGCGTCAGCTCGGCGGCTTCACGGTGGAAGCCGGCGATCATCGCTTCGGTGCTCGGCGGGTTGAAGGGCTGCCCGAGCGTGCGCATGAGCGAGTTCACGCTGGGGCGGTACATCCCGGTCTTGCAGTACCGGGAGCCTTCGAAAGCGCCGACCGTGCCGCCGTCGGGGGAGGGCTTGCCGAGCCAGGTGTGCCACTTGGCGCGGCGGTCCCGCATCTGCGTCGCGGTCAGCGCGGACGCGTTGGGCTCCCGGGGTTCGCGGGTTTCGCAGGTGCCGTAGTCGTATTCGTCGGCCAGCCCGCCGATGGAGTGCCCGAGTTCGTGGGCGACGATCTGGCTGGCCTGGAGGTTGCCGCCCGAGGAAGTCGCGACGCCGCCGCCCGCGCCACCGTATTTGGTGGTGTTCGCCAGCATGATGACCTGATCGACGTCCGGCGCGGCCGCGGCGTACTGGTTCGCCTTGGTTTCGTTGACGCACAACAGCCGTTCGATGCCGCCGCACCAGAAGTAGGAGCCCAGCGCGGTGTTCTTCCGCACTCCTTGGGTCGGGTCGTTGGTGACCCCGGACTGGGCGGAGACGACATCGACCTGCCAGAGGTTGAACTGTTTGCGGTAGCTCTTGTACGGCTCGATGGCGAACAGTGCCGAGATGCTGGAGCGGACGTGCTGCGAGTACGTGCCCAGCTGCGTCGAGGTGTAGCCGTCACCGACGAAGACCAGGTCGAAGGTGGTCTCGCTGGGGCCGTTGGTTTCGATCGGCGTCACCGCCGCGGCGTTCGCGATGCGCTGCGGCGCGGCGGTTCTGTCCGAAGCCGGCCGGCTGACGTCGACCCGGGTGATGGTTCCGCCGGGTTCGAAGGCCTCCATCGAAGTCGTGAATCGGGGAGCCGCCGACGCCGTCGCGGGAACGAGGCCGGTGACGAGGGTGGCGGTCAGCGCGAACATGAGACATGCGCGTCGCATGCGTACTCCTTGCGGGGAGGGAGGGGAGTACGAAAAACGATCCCGACTTTCGACGGCTTCCGGCACATCCCAAGTGGCCATAAGGTCCGCGTGATGGATGTCGAGTTACGTCATCTGCGGGTGGTGTGCGCCGTCGCGGACGCCGGCAGCATCACGCGCGCGGCGATCGGCATCGGGAGCAGTCAGCCCGCGCTGACCGCCGCCCTGCAACGGATCGAGCGCGCGTTCGGCGGAACGTTGTTCGTCCGCAGCCGGGACGGCGTCTTCCCCACGGCGTTCGGCGAATGCGTCCTCGGGCGCGCGCGGGCCGTCCTCGCCGCGGCGGACACGATGCACCAGGACGCGGCGCGCTGGCTAGTGGACGGGGAGGAACGTCCTGTCGCGCTGGGTGGGATCGGCGGTTCGATGGTCGTCGAGCTGGCGGACCGGCTCGGTGATCCCGGCCGGGCGCAAGCGGTTTCGGTGACCACCGAGTTCTCGCCCTTGAGGCTGCTGGATCTCGTGGCCGGCGGGCAGCTCGATGCCGCGGTCGTCGCCGACTACCCCGGTCACACCCTGCCCGCGGCACCGGGGGTGGCGCTGCGGCCGCTCGCCGCGCAACCGGTGTTCGTGGCGATCGCCGCGGACCATCCGGCCGCCCGCGGCGCCGAGATCGATCTCGCGGACCTCGCCGGGGAACGCTGGGTGCTCGGGCCGTCCGACGGCGCGGGCTGGCCGGAATGCTTCGAGGAAGCCTGTGCACTGGTGGGATTCCGGCCGCAGGTCGCGCACCGGAGCACGGAACTCCGGCCGCTGCAGCGGTTGATCGCGGCGGGCCGGGCGATTTCCCCGTGCCAGGTCACCTTCCCCGCCACCCCCGGGATCGCGATCCGCTCGCTCGCGGGGGATCCGCTGTGGATGCGGTACCTGATCGCCTGGAACACCGCGGGAGCCTTCGGCGGGACCAGCGACGTCTTGATCGCCGCGGCCGAGGCCGCCTACCTCTCCGACACCGACAGCAGCCACACCTACCGGCACTGGCTCGCCCGCCGCGGCGAACCCGTCACCGGACGGCGTGCCATCGGGTGACACCTGGTCGGGGAATTCCCCTTGTCGGGCAGTGGGTCCTAGCCTCGGAACCTCACCGACGAAGGGTAAGAAATTGCGTCTGCGCGCCCTGCTGGCCGCTGCTGTCCTGACCATCACCACCGCTCCGGCCGCGCTCGCCGCGCCGGACGTCGCCCACGGCACGGACGTCCCACCAGGACAATTCGGGTTCGTCGCGAAGATCGCGATGACGAAGATCCCCCGCCCGGACGGTTCGACCTACAGCAGCTACTGCACGGGCGCGCTGATCGCGCCCGGCTGGATCATCACCACCGGGCACTGCTTTCACGACGCGAACCGCAAACGTGTCTCGGGCAAGGTGCCGTATCCGACGACGGTGACGTTGGGCCTGGTCGACGAAGCGACCGAATCAGGCGTGGCCCGCAAGGCGACCGAGGTGCTGCAGGCGAAGGAGAACGACGTCGCCCTCGTCAAACTGGACACCCCGGTGAGCACGGTGGTCCCGCTGACGGTGAACCGCGTGCTCCCGAAGGTCGGCCAGCAGTTGACGCTGGCGGGCTGGGGGAGCCTGACCGCCACCAACCCGGCTCCGGCGACGCGCATGCAGCAAGGAACCGTTCAGGTGGCGACGGTCGCCCCGACGACGGTGGGCGTCCGCGGCGCGGCCCCGGCGATCACGACCAGTGCCTGCACGTACGACTCCGGCGCCCCGTACTTCGTCCCGGGAGGCAAGAGCGGTTCTTTGGTCTCGATGGAAGCCACCGGACCGAACTGCCCGCACGCCGGGATCGAGACGACCTCCCGCGCGGACGTCATCGCGGACTGGATCGCCACCCATACGGCGTAGCGGATCGTTTCGGCCGCCGGCGGAACGGGTAGCCGCGTGATCAGGAGGTACTGCGATGAGGAGTGCTCGAATGACCGCGCCGCCGGCGCCGCCGAACCCGATGCCGCCGGACCCCGGAGTGCCCGATCCCGGTATTCCCGAGCCGGTGCCGGACCCGGGCAAGCCCGAACCGCTCCCGGACCCCGGGGTCCCCGAGCCGCTGCCCGAACCGGGGCCTGCACCTCAGCCGGGAACGGCCGGGCTCAGAGGCTGAACGCGAGCCAGAGCGCCAGCCAGGCGCAGGCCGCGACCGCGACGACGACCGCGAAAACCCGCAGGCCCGCGGCGGCGATCCGGAGCGACGCCGTGCCGTTGTGCTGTCGGTGGTTCCCCATGATGCCGCCCTCCTTTCAAGATCACCTTCCGCTTTCCCGGCGCTCGCCGCAGCGGGAGCGGTGTACCCGGGTGACCCCATCCGGGTGAGGGCGACCCGCGTCTAGTCCTCTTGTTGCGGTGGTTGGCGACACGAACTACCGCAACTAGAGGACTGAACGCGGGGATCAGAGCCAGCGGTTGTGGGCGGCGAAGACCCCCAGTTGGAACCGGCTGGAGACACCGGCGCGGTCCATCAGGGTTTCGAGATAGCGGAACAGCGTGCGCCTGCTGACGCCGAGTTCGGCGGCGATCTCGTCGTCCTTGCGCCCTGCGGCGAGCAGGATCAGCAGCTCCCGTTCGATCGGCCGGATCGGCTGCTCGGTCGCCTCGCCGCTCTGATCGAGGGGGAGCGCCGCGGCCCAGGAGGTTTCGAACAGCCCCTCCAACGCGGAGAAAAGACTACAGGGCCGCACGATGACGATCGACTGGTTGCGGTCGGCCTCGCGGATGGTCAGCGCGATGGTGGCCGCCCGGTCGTCGAACAGCGTGAGTTTCACCGGGAGTTCGGGCAACAGCCGTGCCTGCTCACCGGCTCGCAGGCACGGAAGGATGTTCCCGGTGAGATAGCCGGGGTCGCCCAAGGACGCTCCACTGTAGACACAACGGTAGGAGATCCCGCGCCGCAGCTGGTCTTCTTCGAGGAGATTCCGGCGGCCGCCGGTGAAATAGGGCGGGGAATCGAGACGGCGCACCTGCTGCCGCACCATGGTCGCGAGGTGCTGCAAGCGGGGAACGATGGCGTCGCCGGTGACCACTTCGAGCAGGTCCTGCGCGTGCGGCATCCCCGTATGCGCCCGCCGGAAGGCCCGGTACGCGGTCTGGACCGCGAGCCGCGCGTCGTGCAGCTCTGCCTGCCTTCGCGTGGTCAGCGCGGCCAGTGCCTCACCGGGGTTGGCGGGGAGGAACTCGGTCCCGTCCACTCCGGACGACACCGCGAGGCCGGCGTCGGCCAGTTCCTTCAGTGCCAGATGGACGGTCTCCGCGTCGCCGTCCCGCCAGGACAGTTCCTCGGCGGTCACCGGCGCGCTTTCGAGCATCCGGCGGTAGATCCGGGCGGCGGGCTCGCCGAGGCCCAGCCTGGTCAGCTGCGCGCCGAACCCGTCCGGGGGAGTCACCGATGCCACTCTGCACCTGCCTCTCAGCGGTCCGGGAGCGGTGGCGCCACCGCTCCCGGACCGGTTCACCCGAGCTAGACGCCCGACGTGTCGCGGATCCAGGTGCGGTTCGACGCGATGCTGGTGTGCGTCGAGCTGTCCACCTTGTTGCCCGCGATGTGCACGCCGACCTGCTTGCCACCGACGAAGACCGGTCCGCCCGAGTCGCCGCCGTTGGTCAGCCCGTTGCCCCGGCGGGCCTTGATCAGTCCATTCCCGACACTGGTCACCTTCATCTGGGCGACCTTGAGGTAGCGCTGAAGATCGCCGTCTTCGTTGTAGCCCCAACCATAAACGTATTCGGTGTCACCGGTGGCGACGGAAGTGCCGAGGGACGAGTACGTCGTGCTGACCGAGCGGTCGAGCTTGAGCAGGGCGATGTCGGCACCACTGGAGGGCGTGTGGATGGCGGTCACGACGGCATAGGTCCCGGCCCGGTGATCGACGTCGCCCACACGGACCGAGTACTCGGCACCGGGTTCGTCGATGCAGTGCTGGGCGGTGAGTACCCAGCGGGCGCTGATGATCGAACCGGAGCACCACTGCTCGCCGTTCTGCTCGATCATGGCCGCCCAAGGACCGGATTGGGCGTATCCGCCGTCGATGATGGGGGCCGCGCCGGCGGCGGGCGTGACCGTCGTGAGCCCGGCCGCGCACAGCAGTGCGGTGAGGAGAACTCGGATGCGCATGGGTGCCTTCCACTACAGGGAACTACAGAAAGAAATGGGGAAATCGACAGGGCGCCCATTGCCGGCCGTGGCGGGATCGCCAGGGGTCACCCGGCCGGATCCGATGCCGGTTTTCCCATGCTAGGCAGGCGGATACGACCGTTGATAGCGACTAAAGACGGGAGAAGGCCGCGGTGGGCGGCGTCGATCCCGGTCTGTCGGCACGAGAGTGCCGATGGCACCGATGGGTCACGGGCCGACGGCCCCGGACGTCATGAAAGGGGCTTTCCTGACGAGATTCGTCAGGAAAGCCCCTTTCATGACACTCCCGAGGGGAGCCGCGACCAGGAGGCTAAAAGCGGCGCTTCCTCGGCGGCGCGGGGTCGAGCAGCTCTTCGGCGATGAGGATCGCCCGTTCCGACAGCGTGACGGACAATCGCTCCACCGAATCGCCGATCCGGCCTGCTTCCCGGCGCACGCCGTCGCCCATGGGCGCGCTGTGCCGATCGGCGAGACCCGCGAGCCTGCTCCCGGAGACCAGGACCAGATCGGCGAGCCGCTCGCCCAGTTCCGTCAGCCGGTTCGCCGTCCTGCCCGCCCGGCGGGCCACCAGGTCTTCGGTCTCCCGTCGCAGCTCCCGGACCGCGGACCTCGACTCGACTGTCGTCCCGGTGAGTGCGGACCTCAGGGTTTTTGTCACGTCCATCAGGAATCGACCTCCACGCGGCTTGCCTGCGTTTGAGTGTACGCCCGTACTCCCGATTTATGGAATACGAGGTTCTGAGTTCCCTTGTGTCAAAGGAAACCAAGAAAATTCAGTGCACAGGTATGAGCTGACTGGGGCGCGACCTCGCCCGGTGATCGACCACAGTATGGCCGAGAGGTGCGCCTGGCGTCTCCGCCTACGCAAGCAGTCGCAAAATTTCTGAAATGTGTCAACTTCTTGCATTTTGTCTCCGGGTTGTTGCATGCTCGTAACGCTCTGGCTCCCTCCCCGCTGTCTCAAAGAAGAGAAGACGCCATGACACGTATGCGCCTGTCCCGGCTCATCGCCGGTTGCCTGGTCACGGGGCTTTCCGTCGCCGGACTCTCCCTCGCTTCCGCCGCGAGCGGGCCACCCCCGGACCCCGCCGCCCCACCCGGACCGGCCGCGCTCGCCGAGGTGCCGTTGACCCGGACGGTGTCGGCGAGCAGCGCGCTGCCCGGCTATCCCGTCGCGAACGCCGTCGACGGAAACCAGGACAGCTACTGGGAATCGGCCAACAACGCGTTCCCCCAGTGGATTCAGGCCGACCTCGGGGCGGCCAAGACCCTCTCGCGGATCGCACTGAAACTGCCGTCGGGCTGGGAGGCCCGCACCCAGACGCTGACCGTGCGCGGAAGCGCCGACGGCACGGCGTTCACCGACCTCGCCGCCCCCGCCGGCTACGCGTTCACCCCCGGCGCGAACACGGTCACCATCCCGCTGACGACGTCGGCCCGCTACGTGCGGTTGCAGGTCACGGCCAACACGCGCTGGCCCGCCGCGCAGCTTTCGGAGTTCGAGCTGTACGGGCCGGACACCGGTGACACCCAGGCACCGAGCGCGCCCGCGAACCTCGCGCTGACCGAACCCGCCTCCGGCCAGATCCGGCTGACCTGGTCGGCCTCGGCCGACAACGTCGGGGTCACCGGCTACACCGTCTACCGCGACGGCACACCGGTCACCACGATCACCGGCACCACGTTCACCGAGGCCCGGCCCGCAGGGACGCGGGCCGAGTACTTCGTGCGGGCCAAGGACGCCGCGGGCAACGAGTCCGGCGACAGCAACCACGTCGTGCGCTCCGGGACGAGCGCGGGCGCGAACCTGGCGGCGGGCAAGCCGATCGAGGCCACTTCGGTGGCACACTCGTTCGTCGCCGCCAACGCCAACGACAACAACACCGCCACCTACTGGGAATCCGCCGCCGGCCACCCGAATTCCCTGACGGTGAAACTCGGGACCGACGCGGACGTCGACTCGGTCGTGGTGAAGCTGAACCCGGACGCGATCTGGGGCGCGCGGACGCAGAACTTCGAGATCCTCGGCCGTGAGCAGGGGGCCACGGCGTTCACGTCGCTGTCGGCGCGGGCGGATCATCGCTTCGATCCGGCGGCCAACCAGAACACCGTGACCATTCCGGTCAGCGGCCGCGCGTCGGACGTGCGCCTGCAGTTCTTCGCCAACTCCGGTGCTCCCGGTGGTCAGGCCGCGGAGTTCCAGGTGATCGGCACCCCGGCGCCGAACCCGGATCTCGTCGTCACCGGCGCGACCTGGACGCCGTCGAACCCGACGGAGACCAGCCAGCTCGCCGTCTCGGCGACGGTGAAGAACGCGGGTACCGCGAACGCGGCCTCGACCAGCGTCAACGTCAGCCTCGGCGGCACCGTCGTCGGTAACGCGACTGTCGGGGCGCTCGCCGCCGGAGCGTCCACCACGGTGACCGTGAACGCGGGAACACGGCCGCAGGGCACGTACACCGTGGCCGCCACGGTCGATCCCGCGGGGACGGTGCCCGAGCAGAACGAAACCAACAACACCCACACCTCCCCGACGCCGCTGGTGATCGGGCAGTCGCCGGGGCCGGACCTGGAGGTCACCGGCATCACGTCGAACCCGCCCAACCCGGCGGCCGGCGCGGCCGTGTCGTTCACCGTCGCGGTGCACAACCGCGGCACGAGTGACGCGGGCGCCTCGGTGACCCGGCTGGTCGTCGGCGGTACCACGCTGACCGGCGCCACCGGCGTGATCGCGGCGGGCGCCACCGCGAACGTCGCGATCTCGGGGACGTGGACCGCGGCCAACGGCGGGGCGACCCTCACCGCGACCGCCGACGCGACCGGCACGGTCACGGAGACCAACGAGTCCAACAACGGCCTGTCGCGGCCGATCGTGGTGGGCCGCGGCGCGGCGGTGCCGTACGCCGAGTACGAGGCGGAAGCCGCGCAGTACCAAGGAGAATTGCTGGAGGCCGACCCGCTGCGGACGTTCGGGCACACGAACTTCGCGACCGAGTCCTCCGGCCGCAAGTCCGTGCGGCTGGCGAACCAGGGCCAGTACGTGGAGTTCACGTCGGCGAACCAGGCGAACTCGATCGTCGTGCGCAACTCCATCCCCGACGCCCCGGGCGGCGGCGGACAGGACGCGACGATCAGCCTGTACGTCAACGGCACCTTCGCGCAGAAGCTGACCCTGTCGTCGAAGCACAGCTGGCTCTACGGCAGCACCGACGATCCCGAGGGCCTGACGAACACCCCGCAGGCCAACGCTCGACGGTTGTTCGACGAGTCGCACGCGCTGCTGTCGCAGTCGTACCCGCCGGGCACGAAGTTCAAGCTGCAGCGCGACAGCGGGGACAACGCGGCGTTCTACATCGTCGACCTCATCGACCTCGAGCAGGTCGCGCCCGCGTCGGAGAAGCCGGGGAACTGCACGTCGATCACGGAGTACGGCGCGGTGCCGAACGACGGGAACGACGACTCGGCGGCGATCCAGCGCGCGGTCACCGACGACCAGAACGGCGTGATCGGCTGCGTCTGGATCCCGGCGGGGCAGTGGAGGCAGGAGAAGAAGATCCTGACCGACGACCCGAACGTGCCCAACGGCGGCGGCCAGTACAACCAGATCGGCATCTCCAACGTGACGATCCGCGGCGCCGGGATGTGGCATTCGCAGCTGTACTCGCTGATCGAGCCGCAGAACGCGGGCGGCATCAACCACCCGCACGAAGGCAACTTCGGCTTCGACATCGACAAGAACACCCAGATCTCCGACATCGCCATCTTCGGTTCCGGCCGGATCCGCGGCGGGGACGGCAACGCCGAGGGTGGAGTCGGTCTCAACGGCCGGTTCGGCACCGGCGCGAAGATCTCGAACGTCTGGATCGAGCACGCGAACGTCGGGGTGTGGGTCGGCCGGGACTACAGCAACCTGCCGTCACTCTGGGGTCCGGGCGACGGCCTGGAGTTCAGCGGCATGCGCGTCCGGAACACCTACGCCGACGGGATCAACTTCACCAACGGCACCCGGAACTCGAAGGTGTTCAACTCGTCGTTCCGCACCACCGGTGACGACTCGCTGGCGGTGTGGGCGAACCAGTACGTGAAGGACACGTCGCAGGACATCGCGCACGACAACGTGTTCGCCAACAACACGATCCAGCTTCCGTGGCGTGCCAACGGGATCGCGGTCTACGGCGGCTACGGCAACAAGATCGAGAACAACATCGTCCTCGACACGATGAACTATCCGGGCATCATGCTGGCGACGGATCACGATCCGCTGCCGTTCTCCGGGCAGACCCTCATCGCGAACAACGCCCTGTACCGCTGCGGCGGGGTGTTCTGGGGTGAGCAGCAGGAGTTCGGGGCGATCACGTTCTTCGCGCAGGGCAAGGACATTCCCGGCGTGGTCCTGCGGGACACCGAGATCCACGACTCGACCTACGACGGTGTCCAGTTCAAGACCGGCGGCGGTGTCGTGACGGCGGCCGTCACAGTCGTCAAGATCGACAAGTCGAACAACGGGGCCGGCATCCTCGCGATGAGCGGCGCCCGCGGCAGCGCGACACTGACGAACGTGACGATCACGAATTCGGCGACGGGCGACGTCGTCCGCGAACCGGGTTCGCAGTTCGTGATCAACGGCGGGCTGGTGCCCGCGGTGGTCTCGTCGGGCCGTCGCGGCACGAGGTAACCACGGACGGGGCCGGGGTGGGCGACCACTCCGGCCCCCGTTCAGTTCCGCGGGCTCAACCCCGCCACCGTCAGCCGGAACAGCCGGTCCGCCCGCGCGGCCGGATCGGGATGGTGCTCGGTGGCCAGGACGATGCCGACGATGACGGCGATCAGGTCTCCGACGGTGACCTCCGGTGCCACCACGCCGTCTCCTGCGGCCCGGCGCAGAAGCGGTTCGCCCGCGTTTTCCAGCGCCGACGAGCAGGAATTTTCGTGCACCGGGCCGTCATAGGCGAGCGCGGCCGCCAGCCCCCGGGCGGAGACGCAGTAGGCGACGACCTCGTCGAGCCACTCCATGAGCGAGGCCCTGCTGTCGCCCTTGCCGGTCAGTTCGGCGGCGCGGGCGCACAGTGCCTCGATCCGGTGCGCGGACACCGCCTCCAGCAGGGCGCGGCGAGTGGGGAAGTGGCGGCGGACCGTCGCCGAACCGACGTTCGCGGTGCGGGCGATCTGTTCCAGTGAGGCCCCGGCGCCGTGCGCGGCGACCTCCTCCTCGGCGACCGCGAGGATGCGCGCGTAGTTGCGCCGCGCGTCGGCGCGCTGTCCGTCGGACATGCCTTCACCTCGTTGGTTGCGTAAGTGGCGGGGCCCGCCATATCGTAGCGGACGATAAGTGGCGGACCCCGCCACTTACGTTCGCGAAGGAGCGACCATGTCCGCAGAACCCGTTCTGGTCACCGGTGCCACCGGCAGGCAGGGTGGCGCGACCGCCCGTGCCCTGCTCGCGGCGGGCGTCCCCGTTCGTGCCCTGGTGCGCGACCCGGCCAGGGCCAGGTCCATCGAAGCGCTCGGCGCCGAGCTCGTCGTCGGCGATCTCCACGACATCGATTCCCTGGTCCGGGCCGCCAAGGGCGCTCGCGCCGTGTTCTCCGTGCAGATGCCCGGCATGAATGCGGAAGGCTTCGACTTCGCCGGGGAAGTGACCCAGGGAGTCAACCTCGTCGAGGCCGCGAAAGCTGCCGGAGTGCTGCAGTTCGTGCACACGTCTGTTTCCGGTGCGGGTCAGCACATCGAAGCTCCCGGCTGGGCCGAGGGGCACTGGGCGTCGATGGAGCCCACGCTCGGTGCCAAGGCCGCGATCCAGGACCGGGTCCGGACGGCGGGTTTTGCGCGGTGGACCTTGCTCAAACCGGGTTTCTTCATGGAGAACTTCCTGCCGTCCATGACGTTCCTGTTCCCGCGAGGCATCGACGGTGGTCTGGTGAGTGTCATCAAGCCGGAGACCCGCCTCTCGCTGGCTGCGGTGGATGACATCGGCACCGCGGCCGCGGCGGCCATCGCCGAGCCGGAGCGTTTCGACGGCGTCGAACTGGAGCTGGCGAGCGACTTCCTGTCGATGCGGGAAATCGCCGAGATCCTCTCCCGGACTTCCGGTACGCGACTGTCCGCACCGGACATGACGGTGGAGCAGGCGCTCGCCGCCGGAATGCCGTCGATGGGCGCTTCGCACGAGTGGCTGAACGTCGTCGGGCAGCCGGGGCGCCCGGAATACGCGAAGGAACTGGGGCTTCCGCTCACCGGCTTCGACGAGTGGGCGCGGAAATACCTGCGTCCCGGGGCCTGACCTGTGTGATCGTCGGGGCATGTCCATCGAGCCTCTTCTGGATCACCTCGACCGCGAGAATCCCGGCGACGTCATCGGGTCCTATCTCTACGGTTCCGCCGTGGCCGGCGGACTCCGGCCGGACAGCGACGTCGATCTGCTGCTGGTCACTCGCAGGTCGCTCACCGGTCCGGAACGGGCGAGTCTGGTCTCGCTGCTGTTGGGTGTCTCGGGCTGGCGTGGTCACGCCGCACGCTTTCCCGAAGTCGCGGATCGCCGTCCGATCGAGCTGACCGTTCTGGTGGCGGGCGACCGGTTTCGTCGCGATTTCCAGTACGGCGAGTGGCTTCGCGAAGACTTCGTGGCCGGTCGTCTTCCCGAGCCCGCCGAGGATCCCGACGTCGTGATCCTCGTTGCCACCGCTCATGCGGCACATCGGGTCCTGCGAGGTCCGGCACTCGCCGAAGTGCTCGAACCCGTTGCGGGCGACGAGCTGCGACAGTCGGTCCGTGTCGTCGTCCCCGGCCTGATCGAGGAGATCGACGGCGACGAACGCAACGTCCTGCTCACCCTCGCCCGGGTCCTCGCGACCCTGGAAACTGGTGAGGTCGTGACCAAAGACGCCGCGGCGGCCGCTGTCGCGCCGACGCTCGACGGCGTGGATCGCGAGTTGCTGGAGCTCGCGCGAGCGGGCTACCTGGGTCTCGTCCAGGACGACTGGGCCGGGCTGAGGACGGAGGCGGCCTCGCTCGCACACCTTCTCGCGGGCCGGGCGAGGGGCGTTTGACAAAGCGGAACGTTGCTCCGTATGTTTGTGGAACATCGTTCCGCTTAGTCTTCGGTTAAGGACCAGTCATGAGCTTTTCGACCACCGCACCCGTTCTGTCGGTCAGCCCGGTGGTGCTGCCCACGCCGGATCGCGCCGTGGATCTGCAGGTCAAGGTCTCCGTGCCGGTGGCAGGAGACGGACTGCCGATCATCCTGCTGTCGCACGGCCAGGGGCCCTCGAACCATCTGTCGTCACTGAACGGCTATGCCCCGCTCGTGAATTTCTGGGCGGCACGCGGGTTCGCGGTCCTCCAGCCCACTCATCTCAGCTCCAGGACGCTGAACCTGGACTCCGGAGACCCCGAAGCGCCGCTGTACTACCGGTCGCGTGCCGAGGACATGATCCGCATCCTCGACCGGCTCGACGAGATCGAGGCGGCCGTGCCGCACCTTCGCGGACGCCTGGACCGGGGCAAGATCGCCGTGGCCGGGCACTCGATGGGCGGCCACACCGCGAGCCTGCTGCTCGGCGCGCGATACACCGAGCCTCGCGACGGAACGGAGGTGAACCTGGCCGATCCCCGTGTCTCCGCCGGAGTTCTGCTCGCCGCGCCCGGACGCGGTGGCGACGCCGTCACCGGGTTCGTGGCGGAGAACTACTCCTTCTTCCTGAGTACGGACTTCTCCGCGATGACGACGCCCGCGCTCGTGGTCGCCGGTGACAAGGACGCGTCCGCCCATCTGACGGTGCGCGGTCCGGAATGGCACGCCGATCCGTACTTCCTTTCGCCGGGGCGCAAGACCTTGCTCACCCTGTTCGGCGCGGAACACGGGCTCGGCGGGATCTCCGGCTACGACGTCGCCGAGACGACCGACGAGAATCCGGAACGGGTGGCCGCGGTGCAAAGGCTCACGTGGGCCTACCTTCGCAGTGAGCTCTACCCCGGCGATTCCGCTTGGCGGGAGGCGTCCGCCGAATTGACCGGCGGCTCCGACGCGGTCGGGCGAGTCGACGTCAGGTATTGAGGGGGAAGAGTAAAGGGGCGTGCCTGGTCGGGTTGGTCGTGAGTGGCGTTTCGGGTTCTAACCCGAAACGCCACTCACGACCAACCGGACCCACAAGTCACCTTTGGCTTACCCCTCAATAGATCTCAGCGCACCGCCGGTTCGACGGTGAGCGTTCCCGACTTCGTGTCCAGGACGGCGGCCGGTCCCAGGGGGAGGGAAAGCGGGTCCGGGCCGTGTCCGACGTCGAGCCCGCCGAGCACCGGCACCCCCAGTGAGCCCAGCCGGTCCTTGAAGACGTCGACGAGAGTCCACTCGCGATCGACATAGCCCTCGAAACCGGGAAACCGGCCGAGGGCGACACCCCGCACGCCTTGGAGTGAGCCGGATCGGATCAACTGGGTGAGCTGCCGGTCGACGTGTCCGAGGCCGATGGCGCGCTCGGCTTCGAGGAACAGGATGGTTCCCGCCAGGGAAGGCAATCCGACGCCGACGGCGTGGGCGAGGGTGCCGAGGTTGCCGCCGACAAGGTTGCCGGCGGCGATGCCGGGTACTTCGGCGGCGACGGTCATGGCGCGCGGGTCGCGGTGCAAGGTGGTGGATTCGCTGCTCATCAGCAACCGCCGGGTCGCGTTCGCGGACCGGGAGCCTGCCAGGAAGCCATGGATTCCGGCCAGTCCGCACTGCCGCCAGAGCGCCAGGTGCAAGGCGGTGATGTCGCTGAAACCGACCATCGGCTTGGGGTCGGCCCGGACCGCGGCGAAGTCGATCTCGTCGGCGATGCGGTACGCGCCCGCGCCGCCGCGGGTGGCGATCACCGCGCGGACACCGGGATCGCGGAACGCGTCGTCGAGATCGGACAGGCGGTCTTGGTCCCGGCCCGCCAGGTACCCCCACTGGTCGAGCGCGTGCGCGCCGACTTCGGCCACCAGGCCCCAGCCCTCCAGGACCGCCGCGGACTCGGCGAGCAGCTCACGGCTCGGAAAGCTGGCGGGGGACACGAGGCGAACGCGATCACCCGGCCGCAGCATCGGTGCCACCAGGACGCGGCGTTCGGTGCTTCGCGAGCCTGTCACCCGATGATCGTGTCAGAGCACCGGGATCTCCGCCCACACCGTTTTGTACCCGGCGCCGGTGTCCACACCCCAGGTGGTGCTGATCGCCTCGACCAGCGCGAGCCCTCGCCCGTGGGGGCTCGCCGGATCCTGTTTCGTCACGCGGCGTGGCTTCAGCCGCGGGCGACGGTCGTCGACTTCGACGCGGACCACGTCGCGGCCGGAGGGGACGGACACCCTCAGCTCGGCGACGCCGTCCGCGTGTTCGTGCGCGTTGGTGAGCAGTTCCGTGGTCAGGAGTTCGGTGTCCGCCATGGTGATTCGCCCGACGCCGTTCAGCTGATCTCGCAGCCAGGCCCGGACCTTTCCCAGCGGCGGGGCGACACCACTGGGGAATTCGTAAGCTTGCCTTGTTCCGGTTGTACCCACGCGTGTCTCCTTAGCGGGTTTCCCAGCTGGGCCAAGAGCATGGGCGCAGTGGGGGAGTACCCAAGGAGGACGGGGTTCACACGCGGGCGGGATCGGCGATCGCGGTGACCCGGATCTCCACTCGCATCTTCGGGGCGCCGAGGGCGGGAACGCCGATCTCGGTCCAGATCGGCGCCCGGTCGCCCAGGTGCTCGCGGAACTGTTCGACCATGACTCGGTTGTGGGTCTCGCCGATGAAACCGGGGGATTCCGGGACGTGGTACGAGTTCACGGCGATGACGTCGCGCCAGGTGGCGCCCGCGGTGGCGAGGGTCCGTTCGACGTTCTCGAAGGCCCGGACGATCTCGTCCTCCAGTGATTCCGGGAAGGTGAGGTCGTCGTCCCAGCCGCCCTGTCCCGAGATCTCGACGCGATCGCCGACGCGCACCGCTTGGCTGTAGCGCATCTCGGCCAGCTGCCGGTCGCCGTATCCGGGGGTGGCGAAGAACTCCGGCTCGGTCATGGTGGATCCTTTCGTTGACTTCATCCTTGAAGTCAACGTAGCACGGAATGACTTCACGTGTGAAGTTGCGCGATCCTGGGTAAGGTTCCGCCATGGCCACCTCCGACCAGGACGACGCGTTGTGGCTGAACCCTGCCGAAAAGGAGGCTTGGACCGGGCTGGTCTCGCTGGTCCTCCTGCTGCCGGGGAAGCTGGAGTCGCCACTGCAGCACGACGCGGGGCTGACACTGTTCGAATACCTGACCCTCAGTCATATTTCGGAGGCTCCGGAACGGCGTCTGCGGATGAGCGAGCTGGCCTATCTCGCCAACGGTTCGCTCTCGCGTCTGTCCAATGTGGTCAAACGCTTCGAGCAGCGGGGGTGGGTGGAGCGCTCGCCCGACCCCGACGACGGCCGGTACACTCTCGCTGCGCTCACCGACGACGGTTACGACGTGGTGGTGGCCGCGGCACCCACGCACGTCCGGTCCGTGCGGGACCTCGTGCTCGACCCCTTGACCGCCGAGGATCAGCAGGCGCTGGCCCGGATCGCCGCCAAGCTGCGGACGAGGCCGGCCGACCTCGCCTAGGCCGACCCTCTTTGCCAGGAGGAACGTGTGACAGCCGAACCGTGTGAGACGCCGATACCGTCCGCGTTGACCCATGCCGTCCGGCGATGGCGGGACCACGGCGAACCGTCGCAGCCGGCTTCCCGCTGGTCCCGCGGTTCCTGGCTCAAGCGGTTACCGGAGCATCATTCGTTCCTCGACGCCCTGCCGGAGCACATCGATCGGGCCGAAGCGACGCGGTACGCCGAGCGCGCCACTACACCGGAGGGCGCCGAAGGGGCCTTCCTGGTCGCGATGATCTGGGGATACGGATCGGTCGGCTACGGCGCCTGGCGCACCGCGCGCGTGCTGGCCGAGAACCCGCACGCGGTCGATCGGCTGGCGGAGGTGGCCCTCGTCGCTCGAGATCGCGGCGGTGTCGCCGCGTTCCACGATCTGGCGGCCCGGCCGCTGCGGTATCTCGGTGTCGCCTTCGGTACCAAGTATCTCCGGTTCGTCACCACCGCGCTGGCTCCCGCCGACGCCGGCGCCCCGATCCTGGACGCCGTCGTCCGTCGCTGGCTCGCCACTCACGCAGGCCTGCGCCTGGACATCGACGCATGGCGGCCGGCCGTCTACGAAAAGTATGTCGCGTTGCTGGGGTCGTGGTCGGAGAAGCTCGACCTGACCGTGGACACGGTGGAGCAAATGATCTTCCGGTCGGCGATCAGCCAGGAAGGGTCGGCTCTGTGGGGTGAGCAATGGGCGAGCTCCGACGAGTCGGGGTCGCCCACGCAACTCGCGGAAGCCGCACTCCTCGAACTCGAGAGGCTGTTCGACACCGCCGACACCGCACGCGCGCAGGAAGCCAGATCCCACTTGGACGAACTGGCGCGGATCATCCCGAGAGGCTGGGCGCCCGAGACCCGGCAACCACCCCGGGACGTCTAGCATCCGGACATGGACAGGGCTGGGGAAGACGACCTCGTCATCGAATTCGTGCCGCCTTTGATCGCGCTGCTGCTGGCCGCGGAGCGCTCGAAGGGAGGACCCCTCACGGAGGAGGAGGTCATCGAAATCCGTGACGGGGCAACATGTATCCGCTCGCCGAAGTCTCTGTCCGAGGCGATGGCTGAACAGCGCGGCTACACCGACCTCGACCCTGAGCGATGCTGGGAGCAGTGGCGGTCCGTGCGGACCGAACTGGTGGAGTGAGCGCTTCGGCCACGGAAATAGGATGTGACCGCTTCGCCGATCAGGCGCCCTTGGCCGCATGCCGGAGTGGTGGTGATGGCCTATGAGCGTCTCTCCCGTCCACACCCACCTCGTACCCGCCGACCTGGCTGACCGCGTCAGCCGGGTGTGGCGGCGCAGCGGGGAACTACCGCCCGCGTTGCCGTAGCCGTCCGTGGACCTGCTCGTGTTCGCGGACGGGTCGCTGTGGTTGGCCGGGCCGGAGACGGAAGCCAGAACCGGGAGCCTGACCGAGCCGTTGACGGAGGTGCGGTCGCGGCCGGGTTGTCCGAGCGGCAGTTGCGGCGGCGATTCCTGGTGGCCGTCGGGTTGAGCCCCAAGGCCTACGCGCGAGTCGTCCGGTTGCATCGGGCGATGGCGCTGGCCCGGTCGTCTTCGGTCCCGGACTGGGCGTCGTGTGTTCGTTTCTTCCAAGCCGCGGCCGGATAGCACTCTGTGCGGATGTCCCTTGAGGAGATCTTCGCTTTCCACAGACAAGAGGTGGGTCCGGTGCGGTTCGCCGAGCCCTTCGGCGGCTGGGTGGTCACCCGGTACGCGGACGTGGACAGAGTGCTCACCGAGCACGAGGTGTTCTCCTCCGACGAGCTGCGCTACAGCGCCCGGCCGGTCCCGCACGGCTCGAACCCGTTGTTGCGAGGACTGCAGGCGATCGATCCGCCCCGGCACCATGTGTTGCGCCGGATCGTGAGCCGGGTCTTCACTCCCCGGGCCGTGTCGGCGCTGGAGCCGTCGATCACGGCGAGGGTCGACGCCCTGCTCGCTGCGGCCGGGCCGAGTTTCGGCCTGATCGGAGAGCTGGCCAACCCGTTGTCGGTGCACACGATCGCGGGCCTGCTCGGCGTGCGGCCGTCGCGGTGGCCCGATTTCGTCCGGTGGACCGAAGCCATCACGTCGTACTTCGGCAGGTTCACCGAAGACGAGTCCCGCCGGACCGCTTTCCACGAGGCACTGACGGAAATGGGCGACTACTTCCGAGAAGAGTTCGAACGCCCGGCCGGCATCATCGCGACCCTGATGGCGTCGGATCTCACCGAGCGCGAGCTGATCGACTTCTGCGCGTTGCTGCTGATCAACGGCCACGAGACGACCAAGACCCTGCTCGTGAACGCCGTCCTTTGCCTTGCCGCCCAACCGAAACCGGGCGACGTCCGCTCGGCCGTCGAGGAGGTCCTCCGCTACTTGCCGCCCACGGGCGGGACGGACCGGTTCGTCACCCGGCCCACCACCCTCGGCGGTCGGGAACTCCAACCGGGCCAGAGAGTCGTCGCGATGATCACGGCGGCCAACCGTGACCCCGGGGCCTTCACCGACCCGCACACCTTCGATCCCGGCCGGACACCCAACCCTCACCTGTCCTTCGGGCACGGCATCCACTTCTGCCTGGGCGCCCATCTCGCCCGGATGGAAGTCCGCATCGCCCTCGAAGCCCTGCTGGCCCGCACTTGGCGGATCGCCGACCTGGACACCCACTGCACCCCGGTCGGCATCGACGTCCTGAAAGCCACTCTGGCGATCACGGCGTGATTCGGCCGAAGGTGACCGGCCGCTCACGTGCGGTTTACGCCGGGCTGTGGACAGGAGCCCCGCGGACGTGTTGGGCTGAGACCCGGCCGAACCCGGCCTGATCGGTTGTTTTCTGCCCTGCGATGTCGAGGAGCGGCGCCCTGAGCCTGTGGGAGTACCTCCGAGAGAACTGGATCGACGTCGTGAACGACGCGATCCTGCACGTGGATCTCACCCTGGCGGCGATGGCGCTGGCCGTGCTGGTCGGCATGACGATCGGCCTGCTCACCTACCGGCGGCAGTGGCTCGGCGCGATGGCGACCACGACGACGGCGGCGTTCCTGACCATCCCGTCGATCGCGCTGCTGGGCATCCTGATCGGCCCGTTCGGGCTGGGGCTGACGAATGTCCTGTTCGCACTGGTGCTCTACGCGCTTCTGCCGATCACGCGCAACACGATCGTCGGGCTGCGTGGCGTCGACCCGGCCGTGGTGGACGCGGCACGCGGGATGGGGTTCGGCCGCACGCGGCTGCTGTTCCGCGTGCGGCTGCCGCTCGCCTGGCCGGTGATTCTGTCCGGTATCCGGGTCTCGACGCAGATCACGATCGGGATCGCGGCCATCGGCGCCTATGTCAAAGGCCCCGGCCTCGGCAACGAGATCTTCGACGGGCTCGGCCGGTTCGGCTCGGTCAACTCGCTGAACCAGGTACTCACCGGAACGCTCGGGATCATGGTGCTGGCGCTGCTGTTCGACCTGGCCTTCGTGGTGGTCGGCAAGCTGACCACCCGGCGACGTCCCCGTGCCCTGAGAGCGCCGGCTTCGGCTGCGCCGGGGGGAGTGGCCGGAAAGGGCGGTGAGACGATCGAGCTGCGGGACGTCGGCAAGCTCTACCCCGGACGAGCGGTACCGGCGGTCGAAAGCCTGACGATGCGCATCCCCGCGGGCGAAATCGTCGTGCTGACCGGGCCGTCGGGGTGCGGGAAGACGACGACCATGCGGATGATCAACCGGCTCGTCGAGCCCACCGCGGGCGTCGTCACGATCGGCGGCACCGACGTGTCGGCGCTCGACCTCGACGAACACCGGCGCAACACCGGCTACGTCATCCAGCAGATCGGGCTCTTCCCGCACCTGCGAGTGGACGCCAACATCGGCGTGGTGCCACGGCTGCTCGGGTGGACTCGACGCCGCGTCTCCGACCGTGTGCGCGAGTTGCTCGACGTCGTCGGCCTGACCCGCGAGCACGGCGTCCGGTACCCGCGTGAGCTTTCCGGCGGTCAGCAGCAGCGCGTCGGGGTGGCGCGGGCGATGGCCGCGGACCCGCCGGTCATGCTGATGGACGAGCCGTTCGGCTCCACCGACCCGATCACGCGCGCCCGGTTGCAGGACGAATTCCTTCGTCTGCAAGGGGAAGTACGCAAGACGATCGTGTTCGTCACGCACGACTTCGACGAGGCGCTGAAGGTCGGCGACCGGATCGCCGTGCTGCGGCCGCGGTCGGTGATCGCTCAGTACGACACGCCCCAGGCGATCCTCGCCGCGCCGGCGGACGACTACGTCGCGAGCTTCGTCGGCTCGAAGCGAAACCTGAAACGGCTCGCGCTGATCCGGGTGGGTGACCTGGACCTCCAGCCGTCGGCCGAGCCGGACGGCCTGCCTTCTGTCCGCCCCGATGACACCCTGCGGGACGTGCTGGACGTGATGGTGCGGACCGGCAGCACCGCGGTCGTGGTCACCGAGGACGGCACCGCGCAGGGGGTGTACGACGTGCCGCGTCTCGTCGCGGCGCTCAGACCCACCGAAGAGGCGCCCGCGCCCGCGATCCCTGACGCGGTGGAGGCGCCCGGGCCGGACACGACGGTGCCCGCGCGGCCTCGCCGACGACGGCTCGGCCTGCTGGTGCGCCCGGTCCTGCTGGCCCTCGCCTTACTGGCGCTCTTCCTGATCGTGCGTGCGCAACCGCTCGACTCGATCGAACAGCGCTTTCTCAACCCCGGCGAGATCTTCACCGAACTGAGCGCGCACCTGCGGCTCACCCTGATCTCGACGGTGTGCACCATCGCCATCGCCCTCCCGCTCGGCATCCTGCTCACCCGCGCCGGCGCCCGCTGGGCCCGGCCCATCGGCCTGGGGCTGGGCAACCTCGGCCAGGCGATCCCGTCGATCGGGCTCGTCGTGCTGCTCGCGCTCTGGATCGGCACGGGCACCGCGACGGCGGTGGCGGCGCTCGTCGTCTACGCGACCTTGCCGGTGCTGCGCAACACGATCGTCGGGCTCGACGGTGTCGACCCGACCCTCGTCGACGCCGCGCGCGGCATGGGCATGGGCAAGGCGGCCATCCTGTGGCGGATCGAACTGCCGCTGGCCGTCCCGGTGATTCTCGCCGGTGTCCGGACCGCGCTGGTGCTCACCGTCGCGAGCGCGACGCTGGCGACGTTCGTCGGCGCCGGCGGTCTCGGCGGCGGGCTCGTCGCCGGGATCGGGCTGTACCGCCCGATCCTGAGCCTGACCTTCGGCATCATCGTCGCCGCACTGGCGCTCTTCGTCGACTGGCTGGGGCTGGTCGCCGAGGAGGTCCTGCACCCGCGCGGCATGTAGCTCGACCGACTTCAAGGAGGACCAACCCATGCGGATGCTCCAGCGCACGACCGCCGCCGTGCTCGCGCTCGTCGTGACAACGGCGCTCGCGGCAGGCTGCACGATCGGCAAGGACGAGACCGGCGCCCAGGTGGGCGCGGGATCCATCCAGAAGATCGACGCGCTGAACGGCGCTAAGATCCGCGTCAGCTCCAAGGAGTTCGACGAGCAGCTGCTGCTCGGCCAGATCGCCCTCGTCGCACTGCAGGCGGCCGGGGCGAGCCCGGAGGACAAGACCAACATCACCGGCTCGAGCAACGTCCGACAGGCACTCACCAGCGGCGCTGTCGACCTGTACTGGGAATACACCGGCACCGCCTGGATCAGCTACCTCAACCAGACCAAGCCGATCAGTGATCCGCAGGCGCAGTACGAAGCGGTCAAACAGGCCGACACCGCCAACGGCGTCACCTGGTGGGCACGCTCGCCGGCCAACGACACCTACGCCCTCGCCGGGAACCCGGCGACAGTGGCCCGGACCGGCGTCAAGACGCTGTCCGACTACGCGGCCCTGGTGAAGCGGGATCCGGCCGCGGCCGCGACCTGTATGGGCCCGGAGTTCAAGAGCCGGGACGACGGGTTCCCCGGCCTGGCGAAGACCTACGGGTTCACCCTGCCCGACCCGCAGGTGCACCTGCTCAACGACGCCGTCGTCTACCCGAGCATCGGCAAGGGGGATCCGTGCGGCTTCGGCTCGGTCGCCTCCACCGACGGACGCGTGGCCGCGCAGAACCTCACCGTTCTCGAAGACGACAAGCACTTCTTCCCGACCTACAACCCCGCGATCACGATCGCCACGCCGATCGCTCAGAAATACCCGCAGCTGGAACAGGTCTTCGCGCCGATCGCCGCGAAGCTCGACACCGCGACGCTCACGGACCTGAACAAGAAGGTCAGCGTCGACGGCCAGAAGGCCGCCACGGTCGCCCGCGACTGGCTCAAGTCGGCGGGTTTCATCAGCTGACGTTCCCGCCGGCGTGCGGAGGGCCCACCAGCGTGACGTCGCGGGGCCGGTAGCCGTCGAAGTAGGGCATCGGCGGGTGGGTGAGGATCAGCAGGATCACGGCCAGCGCACCGAATCGCGGCAGGTCGAGTTCCCGGCTGCCCAACCGGAGCCACAGTACGAGGACGAAGTTCGTGATGAGCAGGAATCCCCAGCGTGCCTCGTCCCATCCGCCGAAGGCCAGCAGCACCGGCGCCACCACCGCGGCGAGCGACAGCAGGGTCGCCGCCGAAGGCCGGTGCAGCATCAGGAAACCGGCCACCACCACCAGCAGGATCGGCAGCAGGTAGAGCAGGACGCCGGTGATCGAGTAGAGCTGCCAGCTCTGCGCCTGGGTGCGGTCGAACAGTTCGAGCGCGTCGGCGCGGTAAGGGAAACCCGCGTTCGCCAGTACCTGCTGGAACTTCTGCACCGCACCCGCCTCGGCAGGCGGCACCGCCAGTACCACCAGCCCGGCGGCCACGGACGGCGCGAGCACCGCGCAGGCTTTCCGGAAGGGGAGCTTCCACAGTGCCACGAAGCCGAAGACCGGAACCACCGTGAGCAACGCGATTTCGTGCGTCAGCACGGAAGCCGCCAGCAAGGCGCCGGCGGATAGCGGCCGGTTGCGGTGCAGTGCCCACAAAGCGGCGAACAGCAACAGGTACACCACCTGGTCGAGGTAACCGACCTCGTGGAACAGGTAGCCGCCGGTCGGCAGCAGCAGCCAGCCGATCACGAGGAATCGCCTGCTCACCGAAGAAGCGCGGAAGAACGCGACCACCAGTGCCGTCAGCACCATCAGCAGCACGGCGAAGCCCGCGACGGCGTACACCACGTAGTGGTACCCGAACAGCGCCGCGAACGGCCGCAGCACGGTGCCGACGAGGAACCGGCGGTGAAACCCGTCGGTCAGCGAAACGGATTCGAGCGTGACGGCCCAGTCCGAAGGCGATCGGAAGCCGGTGTAGCCCGCGAGCAGCAACACGACCACGAACACCGCCGTGGCCACTCGTCGTGGCCCGTTCGCGAGCGGGAGCGCCCGCGATCGTGGTAGATCGAGTGACTGCAATCGGGCGTGAGAGGGCGCCACAGGAATGGTGCTCATAAGAACAAAATCCTTGCGTGAGAAGAAAAAGATACCGAGAAAGCTCAGCGATTCACGACGGTCCGGCGGTAGTCACGGATTCCGGTGACGGTCAGAGCCGCCACGACCAGCCCGGCCAGGCTGACTTGGGCGATCGTAAGCAGGTCGAAAGTGATGATCCCGCGCTTCAGCACCAGGGTCTGCGCCACCACCAGCGCGAGACACACGGCCAGCGCCAGCGTCCACGCCGCCGCGCGCTGGTCGATGCGGCGCCGGAGAAGCAGGTATCCGGCACCCGAGAGCGCGCACAGCCAGACGAGCGGGGACAGCCCGGCGAGCCCGCTGAGGTCGTCCGCGAAGAGGTACCCGGCTGTCACGGCGGCGACCAGGCTTCCGCCGATGGCCCACCACCACGGGCGCGCCGGCGGCAGCGGGGCGTCGGCATGGAAGGCCAGCAGCAACAGCACCAGCGGAAGCCACTGCGGGGCGTAGTTCACGACCAGATCCGGGCCGAGGCTGAGTGAGTACCTGGTCAGACCCCAGAGCGCCCCGGCCGCCAGAATCGCGACGGCGGCGATCCGTGCCGCGCGGCGCCACCCGTCCACCAGCAGGGCGAGCGGGACCAGGGCGGCCGCCAGCAGGACGAGATGCCTGATCAGGTCGGACCTCAGTGCGGAGTGCATGAACGGGGACAGGTCCCCGCCGGGATGCGCGAGCACGAGCCAGAACCGGTCGCCCGCGTAGCCCGCGGATCTGAGCACGCCCCAGAGCAGGCCGAGGAGCACACCCACCCGCGTCAGGTCACCCAGCGCGACCGTGCGGGCGGGTGCCGCCCGGCCCGCGAGCCGCGTCCGCACACCCAAGGCCAGCAGGGCCCAAAGCTCGCTCCACAGTGCCGCGCGCGCCCGCTCTCCGTGCAGGTCGAGCAAGGTGCCGACCATCTCGTCGCCGCGTTCGGCGCGGTACCAGACCGGGAGTACCCGCACCAGCGTGCGGTACTGGGCCTCGGCGCCGATCATGCCCGCAGCTCCGCCGCCCGCGGCCACTGGCCGCGGGCCCGCAACACCGTGCTGGCGGCCTCGACGTTCGCGGCCAGCCTGCGGGTCTGATCGGCCAGCGCCGCGTTGCCCGCCCCGGTCAACCGGTAGTAGCGCCGGAGCCTGCCCTGGTGGATCTCCTCCCGGTCGTGCTCGGCCCAGCCGTCGGCGACCAGCCGGTCCAGCACGCCGTAGAGCGTGCCGACCCGCAGGCGCACCCGCTCCTCGGACAGCTCCTGCACCCGCTGGACGACTCCATAGCCATGCCGCGGCTCGTCCGCCAGCGCGATCAGCACCAGGAACGTCTGCTCGGACATACTTCGATCCGCCATGAGTCCATATATATCACAAGCCGATATATAGCGGTGGGCGTTGCTTCGTCACCTGGAGACGGTTCGCCGTCAGGTCACGACCGATGGTCGGGCGCCTGGTCCTCGGTGGATGCGGGACCATCCGCCTCGTCGAGATTGGCGACAAGTCTTCTCAGCAGGTCCAAAAGGAGAGCGACGTCGTCGGCGCTGAAGCCTTGCAGTGCCTGATCGTTGGTCTCGAACAACGCCGAGTGCACCTGCGTGAGCTTTGCCCGTCCGGACTCGGTCAGCGAGATCAGGCTGACCCGTCGATCGTGCTCGGCGGGGGTTCGCCGGACGAGGCCGTCGCGGTCCATCCGGGCGAGCAGTTGCGCCATGGACGGCTGCTCGATCCGGGCCAGCTCCTTCTGGGAGAGCGCGTCGGCCTTGCTCTATGCCGCCAACACGGGCATTTGCGCGAAGATCAGCCCCAGTGGTCGCAGTCGCCGGTCGTTGATCCGGGACATCGCGCGCGAGGCGATGTCGATCAGCGCGGCGGGCGCGGAGTCGAACCTGGGGAGCGTCACGCCGGACCGTCGTCGACGGGCTGGGTCCGCCCCGATCGCCGATGCCGAAGTGGTGGTGACCGACGGACGGTTCAGTGCCATCCGTTCGGCGTCCGACGCGCGGCCGGTGACCGATGGCACTCCTGTGCTCGACGGGAGAGGTGGCTATCTGGTGCCGGGTCTGTGGGAGAGCCATACTCATCTGGGCGGGTTCGCCATGTTCAAGCCCGAGAACGAGCGAGCGAAGTACGTTTCCCGGCTGCTCGCCGACTTCCTGGAGGTCGGGGTGACCACGGTCGTCGACCTCGGCGGTCCACTGGAGATGGAGCTGGCCGCCCGCGACTACCGGAACAAGGCCACCGACTCCGCTGCCCGGTTGTTCTTCGCCGGGCGGTGTTCACCGGTGTGAAGGGCTGGCCGATCCTGGCCGATCCGAAGCGCGCCCCCATCGCCCGCCAGATCGACGATGCCGACGTCGCCTATCGTCAAGCGCTGGAGCCGGCCGATCAGGTCGACTTCATCAAGTGCATTTACGACGGCGAGCCCGGCGCTCCGGACAAGCTGCCTTTCGACGCTCTCAAAGCCATTGTCGCGGCCGCGCACGAGAAGGACAAAAAGGTACTCGTGCACGTCCACGAACGCGGCGATCTGGAGGAGGCGGTGGCGGCGGGCGCGGACGGCATCGAACACGCTTTCCAGCCGCAGGACCCCGGCAGTACCGCGGAGGCCCGCGACGTCGCCGCGCTACTGGCGGAAACGAACACCTGTTACTGCCCGACCCTGGTCACCTGGGAACAGCTCGCGCACAACGGCGACATCGGCTGTTTGCACCAGCTGGTCGACGATGGTTTCGCCACGCACGACGACATTCCGGAGATCACCGCCCGCCCGATCTGCGGGAGCGAGTTCCCCCGGCATTCCGCGCAGGACTCCCACATCCGTTTCGACTACGCGATGCGCACGCTGGGACTGATGCACGACGCGGGAGTGAGGATCAGCGCGGGAAGCGACGTCGCCCTGTTGATGCCCTCGCCACCCGTCGCCCTCTTGCGAGAACTGCACTTGCTGGCAAAGGCCGGGCTGCCGCTGCCCGCGGTCCTGGCGGCCGGTACCCGGCATTCGGCCGAGAAGATCGGTCGGCAGGCGACCATCACCGTCGGATCCGTCGCCGACGCGCTGTTGCTCGACGCCGATCCCTACGCGGACATCACGCACCTGATCGACCGTTCCCGCCACATCGGGACGGTGCGGGCTGTGCGGCCGAGCTGGGGCGAGCACCTCGCGCGCTGACTCGCCGACGTCCGGATGCGTCACGTTGGCGTCAAAGGAAACTCGGCCGTAAATGGGGATCCGGGTCTTCACGACGGAGGGGTGAGATTTTGACAGAGGTGGGTGGGGAATGCCGGCTCGACGGCCAGGATTTCGCTACAGCCGCCGTCCTTCGCCGAGGCGAAGCTCGTCCAGCCGTTGTCAGCCCAGCGGTAGACGACCCGGGTCGGGGCCTGGCCGCTGTGCCGCTGCAGGTCGTGGATCAGCCAGTTCTGGTCGCACGCCCGTGTCGTGCCCGGGTGCTCGGCCTCCGCGCCGAACTCCACCTGCGCCACCCATGCCTTGTCGCAGTGGTCGGTGGGCGGTTCGCAACCGAGGATCTTGTCGCATTTCTTCCAGCCGGTGGATGTCAGCCCCCAGACGTCCCCGGCGTTGACGAGGACCGGCCGTTTCCCGATCGGTGCCGTTGTCTTCAACGGGAAGTCGGTCGGGACCTGCTTGCAGTCCGGGCCTTTCCCGGGCTGGAACAAGACGCTGGCGTCGATCCTGTCATCGGCTTCGGTGATCTGGATGCGCGGTCCGACGGCACAGCCAGGCAGGTCGACGCGCAGTACCGCACTGTGGTCGTCCGGGCCCGGCCGGATGTCGGTGACCCACGCGGACACATCCGCCGGAGGAGCCGACCTGAGCGGCGGATCCGGCGTGGTCCCTGACGTGGTGGCCGAGGTGGTCTCCGGCGTAGCGGTGCTTTGGTAGGGGATGTCCAGGGCCAACACCAGCCAGAACACGAGCCCGCCCACGGCGAGCGTCCCGAAAGTCCACAGCACGGATCTCGACATCGAATTCCTTGTCTTGGTCTTACCCGGTCGCGTCCGGAACCGGCTCCGACGCGCGGAAGGTGCGCCGGTAGGTCGACGGGGCGACCCCCGCCTCCGCCGCCAGATGTCGACGGAGCGAAGTGGCGGTGGCGAAGCCGACCTCGTGGGCGACTCGATCCACCGGCAGGTCGCTGGACTCCAGCAGATGCCGCGCCCGCCGCAGCCGGTGCTGGGTCAGCCAGCGACCGGGACTCATGCCGGTCTCCTCTCGGAAGCGCCGGGCGAAGGTACGGGTGCTCATCGCCGCGTGGGTGGCCAGTTCGTCCAGCGACAGCGGCGATTCGAGGCGCTGCAGCGCCCAGTCACGCGTCGGCCCGGTGCCGGTCGTGCTCGCCGACGGCACAGGCGTTTCGATGTACTGCGCCTGACCGCCGTCTCGGTACGGCGGCATGACGCACTGGCGGGCGACCTGGTTGGCCACCTCGCTGCCGTGGTCCTGGCGCACCAGGTGCAGGCAGACGTCGACCCCGCTCGCCGCCCCGGCCGAGGTCAGCACGTCGCCGTGGTCGACGAACAGCACGCCGGCATCGAGCTCGACCTGCGGGAACAGTTCCTGGAAGTAGTCGGCCAGCGCCCAGTGGGTGGTGGCCCGCCGCCCGTCCAGCAGACCAGCGGCGGCCAGCAGGAAGGCACCGGTGCAGATGGACACCAGACGGGTGCCGGGGCGCACACGGGACAGGGCTGCGACGGCTCGCGGGTCCGGGGACGCGGCCGGGAGGATCGCGTACGGCGGGATGATGAGGGTGTCCGCCTCGGGCAGTACCTCGGGACCGTGTCCGGGAGTGACTGTCAGGTCCGCGTCTGTGCGTACGGGCTGTCCGTCCACGCTCGCGGACAGGACCTCGTAGCGGCCACCGGCTGATCCCAGAACCCGGTGCGGGATACCGAGTTCGAAGGGGTAGACGCCGTCGAGGACAAGGACGACGACCTTGTGTGCGTCCGGCCGAGGGTGGCGCATCCGGCGGTCGAGTTCGGTCGCGCGGTCGGCGAGGTCACGGGCCCGGGACGACGCGGCGCGAGGGACGGCAGAGTCGGAGGGCATGGCAAGAACATATCGGAACATGACCTTCTTGCCATCGTCGCGGATCGGGGCGTCCGGCCAGGATGACCACATGACCTCGACCGAAACCGCCGAACACCCCGGCTCCACGGGCGCCCCGGTGATGCTCGCCCTGCGCCAAACCGACCTTGGTGGCCCCGACGTCCTGCGGCTGACCGAACTCGCGCGGCCCGCGCCCGGCCCGGGAGAGATCCTGGTCGCCGTGCACGCGGCCGGACTCAACCCCACGGACTTCAAACACCGCGCTCACCGCATTTTCCTGCCGCCACCGCCGATGACCCTGGGGTGGGACGTCTCCGGCACCGTGGTGGAGACCGGCGTCGGCGTCACCCTGTTCCGGCCCGGTGACGAGGTGTTCGGCATGCTGCCTTACCCCTTCGGCGCCGGTTCCCACGCGGAGTACGTGACCGGTCCCACCCGCGCCTTCGCGGCCAAGCCCGCCGGGATCGACCACGTCCAGGCGGCCGCTCTGCCGCTGGCCGCGCTCACCGCCTGGCAGGCTCTCGTCGACACCGCGGACTTGCGGGCGGGGCAACGGGTGCTGATCCACGCCGCGGCCGGCGGTGTCGGTCATCTCGCGGTGCAGATCGCCAAGGAGCGCGGCGCGCATGTCACCGGGACCGCGAGTGCCGCCAAACATGACTTCCTGCGCGAGATCGGCGTGGATGCCTGCATCGACTACCGCACCGAGGACTTCACCGACACCGAACAACGGTACGACGTCGTCCTCGACGCCTTCGGCGGGGCAACCGCGACCCGTTCGGTGGGCGTGCTCCGCCCCGGCGGGGTCCTGGTGTCCCTGGCGCCGTACGCCGAAGACACCCAGGCCGCCGCGGAGAAGGCGCAGGTCCGTGCCGTCATCCTGCTCGTCGAGCACGACCAGGCCGGAATCCGCGCTGTCGCCGGACTCGCTGACCGGGGAAAGCTCCGTGCGCACGTCTCCGGCACCTTCCCCCTCGCCGAAGGCGCCCAGGCTCACGCCCTTGGAGAGACCGGCCACACCACAGGCAAACTGGTCATCACCGTGCGCTGACCCCGATGGCTGGCCAGCGCCCAATTCCGCGTCACGGTCGGCTCAGGGAAGAGCCAGTATCGGGTCCGTCCCTGAGCTGGTGGTCTCCGACGGGCTGGCCGCCTCCTGCCCGACACCTGCACCGTCCATAGTGGACTGGAGACACCGACGCACTCTTCTGCCGCTGAGCGAGCGTCACGGAATTTGAGGTTCTCGGCGGCAAGGGATGCTGGGTGTCATGCCGTCCGAAGGCGCGTGGGCCGGCCCCGCGGTTATCCGAGAATTCGCTTGGCTGAGTGTCCGGTACGGACGCGCGTACTGGCAGCGTGTCTATCATGATCGCTGGCCCGCGCCGGAAGGAGATCCACCCGTGACCACTTATCTGCTTGTACCCGGCGCCTGGCACGGCGGCTGGTGGTACGACCCCGTGGTCCCTGCTCTCAAGGAGGCCGGGCACACGGTCATCGCGCTCACTCCCTTGGGCCTGGATCCGGACGCGAACCCGCCATCACGGGTGATCACCCTGGACGACCATGTGCACCAGGCCATCCAGGCACTGCGGGCAGTTCCGGCGGAGGCGGACGGCGAGCGCGATGCAGTCCTCGTCGGCCATAGCTACGGCGGAAGCATCATCAGCGGTGTCGCGGACGCCGAATGCGACCGAATCCGAGCACTGGTCTATTTGGACGCTCTGATGCCCGAAAATGGGGATTCCAGCTGGTCGATGACCAACGACGAGGAACATTCCTGGTACGTCGACGGGTCGGCCCGTACCGGAGCTTTCGTTGATCCCCTGCCGTTTTTCGATAAGCGTGCACGCCCGCACCCGCTGGCCACACTGATGCAAGCCTCGAAACTCACGGGGGCGTGGCGCCGCGTACCTGTCAAGCACTATGTCGAAGCAACAGCGTGGCCTGGCGAATCCCCGCTCGCGACGGTGACGGCGAAAGCACGCGCCGACGAACAAGTCACCGTGCATGCCTGGGACACCACGCACAACTTCATGCGCAACGCCTCAGAGCTGGTCCTGAAGCTCATCATCGACCTCTGACCGGGACCCTGCGCGCAGGTGCCACGGCCCTCGGTACGGACCACATCCCGACGGTCGACGGTGAGTCTCTTTCGGTGAGACGCGAGTGCCTCGTGGTCCTGCTTCACCTCGCGTGGCGGGTCAGCGCATGAGAACGCCGCCGTTGATGTCGTAGGTGGCGCCGGTGATGAAGCCCGCGGCGTCGGAGGCCAGGTAGGCGACGAGCCCGGCGATCTCGGCGGGCGCTGCGATGCGTCCGACCGGGATCTGGGCGGTGAGTTCCGCCTTCTTGTCCGTGCCGATGGTGTGCACCATGGGGGTTTCGATCATGCCGGGTGCGACGGCGTTCACGGTGACGCCATCGGGCGCGAGTTCACTGGCGAAGCTGCGGGTCATGGCGATCAGCGCGGCTTTGGACACGCCGTAGTGTGCGCCGGTGGGGCGGGCTTGCTGGCCGGACAGTGAGGCGATGTTGACGATGCGGCCGAACCCGCGTGCTCGCATGCCTGCGGCGATGGTGCGGGTGAGGAAGAAGGCGGCGCGGACGTTGACCGCGAATACGGCGTCCCATTCGGTGGGGTCGATGTCCCATAGTCCGCGCATGGGCGCCATGGCGGCGTTGTTGACGAGGATGTCGACCGGTCCGAGCTGCTGTACGGCCTCGGCGCAGGCGTTGTCGAGCCGGTCGAGGTCGGCCAGGTCCGCAGTGATCGCGACCGCGCGGGAGCCGAGATGTGCGGCGGTGTCGCGGTTGGCCGGTGCGTCGTGGTCGAGCAGTGCCACCTGCGCGCCGTGGGTGTGCAGGGCGTCGGCGATGGCGGCACCGAGGCCGTGGGCGGCCCCGGTGACCATGGCCGTCCTGCCGGAGAGGTCGAGGATGTTCATGTGGTGTTCCCGGTGCTAGTGGGTGGCGAAGAACAGGTCGTGGCCGATGCGCGCGTCGATCTCGAGGTAGCGCCACAGCGGGAACCCGTCGACCCGCTCGGTGCGCACGATCCCGCAGACGGCCTGCACGGCGGTCAGGTCGGGTGCGTCGGCGAGGACATAGGAGACGGGCTCACGCGCGCCGGTGCCGACCTGGAGGAGGTCCTCGTCGAGGGTTCCGAGCACGGTGATGCCGAAGCGTTCGCCGAGCCGGTCGAACGCCGGCGGGAGCGCCTCGATGACCCGGGTCTGCTCGTCAGCCGGGGCGGCGTAGAACTCGCGGGTCACCCAGAGACGGAACAGGACACGCAGCTGACCGGATGTGGACATGCCGCTCCCTTCGCTTGCCACGCAGGCATTGGTAGAGGATTATCGAACTGTCGCGACAGTATCAAATAGTTAGAAGGTTCTCTAAATGACGCGGGACACAGGGGCGCACCGCGCGGCCGCAGCGGACGCGGATCAGCCGGACATCGACGAGATCAGGCTCGACGCCGTACTGCAGGCCACGGCCGACCCGATCCGCAGGCACATGCTCGCGGTACTGGCCGAACGCGGTGAAGTGACGGCCGCGGAGATGAACCTGCCGGTGACCCGGGCCACCGGCAGCTACCACTGCCGGATCCTGCGCCAGGCCGGCTGGACATACACCCGGGTGCGTGGCCGGGAACGGTACCTGTCGCTACGCCGCGAGGACCTCGACGAGCTCTACCCAGGCCTGGTGGACGCCGTGCTCGCCGCGGAACGGACCGAACAGACGCGACCGAGATGAGCCACGACAACCAGGCAGCCTCACGCCGTCCACACAGAAGACGCGGAGAAGCCCGGCCATTCCCGGGACGAGACCAGGCGTCCGGGCTCGTCACGTTCGATCAAGCGTTGCCGTGTTCAGCCGTACCCGCAGCCTATGGACGCGCGGCCGGATAACAGGACGCCAAGCGAAAACCGTCGCGAGGACCGAGACACTCACCCTGCACTCGCCCGGTCCACCGAGTGGCTGTCCGGTCATGCCGCTGAGGTCGCGTCCTTGACTGCACCCCGCGTCCTGGGGTCAGCTTCGGCGGCGAGTTCCCGGGCACCCCAACGACCCCTTTGCCTTATCCCGCAATACGCTCCAGGAACGCGCCGTGGCGGCGACTGTCGGCAAGGGGGCGGGGATGGCCATCAGGCGGCTGAAGCGAAAAGGATGTCGTTGCGATCCGCGGTGGCCGTCGCTGGTCACAGTGCAAAACGGCTATTCGATGCCCGCGATTCCGGACGAGCACGGCAGCCCGTGGACCCGGATGAACGATCTTCGTGCGCAGTGCGGAGTCTGCGGTGCCACCTACCCCGGGAACTTCGTGATAACACCGGGCACACCTCCTCCGTTCGACTGGGCGAGAGAATCGGAAAGTTAGAGTCATCCATCTGCAGTTCATGCCGATGGGGCTATCGCCCGAACTCGTGGAAGAAGCCTTGTACGTACGGATCGGTGAGACAGCGGATCTCGGTCGTGGGCCCGGCGACGGTAATCCGGCGCGTTGCGCAGGAACACCATGCTGTCGGCGACGCCGGTGGCGGTCAGCAAGGGCAGCTTCTGCGTGATGGCGAGTACCGCGGGACCGGAGTTCGCGTACTCGCGCAGGGCGCGCCGCACCTCGTACGCGAGGCCTGTGTCCAGAGAGGCGGCGGGTTCGTCGGCGATCATGGATTTTGCCGGACCCGGATTCGCCCAGGAGAGCGGTGATCCGGCCTTCTGGCAAGGCAAGGTCGACCGCGTCGAGAACAGTCTCACTCCACCGGCCGGTGTCGATGTGGACGGTCAGGTCACGCAATTCGGCAGTCACCGTGCAGCCTCCCCGGTGCCGCGTCATGGTCACCTAGGACAACTCCAGGACGACGCCGTCCTCCGCCTCGTCACCACCGGGGCCGTGTTCACGGACGATATCGACGATTTCGTCGAACAGCGTCGGTCCTTCCCCGCGCCGCGCGTTGTCGATTCTGGCCTCGATGCCAGGACGGTTCGACGGGTGACAGGTGAGAACGAGTCGTTCCAGCTGTCGGGCCGTCTCGGCGTGACCGAGTGCGGACCGGGACGACTCGGAGTTGACCCAGCGCAGGACCCATCCGTTCTCCGGCGTTCCGAAGCCACCTCGGAGCAGGTCGTTGAAGGCGTCCAGGTTCCCGCGCCAGGAGTGGTGACTCAGCAGCCGGGAGAACTCGCGGGTGAATCCGTCGAAGTCGGAGAAGCAGGCTCCGTCGATAATGAGCACAGGAAGGTCATCGCTGCGGACGGACATGATCCGAGCATCGCACGTCCTCGTATGCCGACAAGCGGAATGCTCAGCCTTGGCGAGCCGGTCGAATGGTCAGGTCCCCGATTTCGATGTCCTCGGGCTGGTCGATCGCGAAGGCGATCGCCCGCGCCACCGCCGTGGGGTCGATCCCGAGATCGGCCATGCTCTGCCGGACCTGTTCGCGCACGGCCGGATCCTCGACGGCGTTGTCGACGAGCTCGGTGCGGACGTAGCCAGGGGAGATCGACGTCGTCCGGAGAACGCCGTCGGTGCTCTCCTGGCGCAGGCCCTCCAAGAGAGTGCGCACGGCGTTCTTCGTCCCGGCGTACACCGCTTGGGTGGGGACGATCTTCAGCCCGGAGGTCGAGACGACGGTGACGAGGTGGCCACTGCCTTGACGTCGGAACACCGGCAGGGCCGCGGCGATGCCGTGCAAGATCCCTTTGACGTTCACGTCGACCATCGCCGACCAGCCTTCGACGTCCAGGTCGGCGATCGTGCTGATCTTGCTGATCCCCGCGTTGCCCACCAAGACGTCCAGGCGGCCGAAGCGCTCGACGGCGACGTCGACCAGCGCCTTGAGATCGCCGGGATCGGTGACGTCCACGCGGATGGCGGCCGCCTTGCCACCGGCGGCTTCGATTTCGGCGACCAGCCGGTCCAGCCGGTCGGTGCGGCGGGCGCCGACGACGACGGCCGCGCCGAGTGAGGCGAGGTGGCGAGCCGTCGCTTCACCGATCCCGCTGCTGGCGCCGGTGATGGCCACGACCTTGCCGTGAATGGTCACGAGGGATCCTCCGCTTAGAATGGACACATGTCCGATTACCCCGGCGAGCCTAGCGGACACGTGTCCGCTTCAGTCAAGGGCGGCGGTCCGCTGCGTGCGGACGCGCAGCGCAACCGAGAACGGATCCTGCGAGCGGCGCACGAACTCGTGCGGGAACCAGGGGAGCTGAAGCTCAACGCGGTCGCGAAGGCCTGCGGCATCGGACAGGGCACGCTGTACCGGCATTTCCCGACCCGCGAGGACCTTCTCGTCGAGGTGTACCGCCGCGAAGTGGACGACCTGGTCGCCGCGGCTCCGCGTCTGCTGGCCGCTCATAAACCGCTGGACGCGTTGGCGGCGTGGTTCGACCGGGTAGCCGCCTATGCCAGGGTCAAGCGTGACGTGTTCGCCGCCGTCGAGGCGGCGACGTGGCGTGACCTCGCCGCCCACAGCCTCGGCCCGATCGGTGAGGCGATCGAACTGCTGCTGGCCGCCGGGCGCTCGGCGGGCAGTGTCCGCGACGACGCCGAAGCCCGCGATGTCATCGTGCTCATCAGCTGGTTGTCGCGGTTGGACGACGCCGAGCTCGACGCGCGAGGGCCGCGGTTGCTGTCGATCCTCGTCGGCGGTCTCCGCCCACACGGGTAGTCACGACCCGGGCAGTGCCGCCGTCCAGTCGCGGATCGCGGCGACGAACTCCTCGGGTGCGTCGGACTCCACGTAGAGGCCGGCACCTTCGACGATCACGGTCTTGTGCTCGGGGAAGGACGCTTCCAGGCGCTCACGTTCCTGGGTGCGGAACCCGACTTGGGCGGCACTCCACACGATGAGGGTCGGCAGGTGGGCGAGGTCGGCGAGACCGGCCTCGACCTCGGTGAAGAAGGCCCGGCTGCCGATCATCCGGCCGGGAAGTACGGCCGAGGCCTGACGCCGCCCGGGGGTGTCCATCGCCCGGCGGTAGTGGGTCATCTCGGCCGCGGTCACCTTGCGCCTTCGGTGGCCCAGGGGGACGAACGCTTTGACCACGAGGTTGAACCGCCGGGCCAGGAAACGGATCGGAGGTCCGCCGGCGATGCGGGAGAAGGATTCGAAATGGAGGATCCCGTTGACCGGCCAGGCCCAGCTGTTGGCGAGCACCAGCCGGTCGAAGACATCCGGCCGTCGCCGCGCTGCGGCCAAGCCGATCGGGCCGCCCCAGTCCTGCCCGACCAGGGTGACCCCGTCGAGGCCGAGCGCGTCGACGAACCCGGTGACCACGTCGGCGTGCTCCTCGGGCAGATATCGGTAGCCGGGTTTCGGCGTCGACAACCCGAAGCCCGGATAGTCGAGAGCGACGCAACGAAAGTCGTCGCGCAGCGCACTGATCACGTCGCGCCAGAGGAACGACCAGGTCGGATTGCCATGCAGGAGCAGCAAAGTCGGACCCGAACCCTCGTCGACGTAATGCACGGTGTGCCCGTCGATATCAACGAAGCGGCTCTTGAACGGGAACAGGCTGTCGTCGACCCAGGAGGGTCGCGCGCTATCGGCCATGACGGGCCCCCTCTTGGCTCGGCCTTCCGGTAAATTCGAGCTTGTCACGCACGCCCGGTGCACGCGCGGTACCGGGACCTGATCGACGGACTCCCCGGCATCGCGACCAATCTGCTCGCAGATCGGCTCCGCGACCTCGAGTCCGTCGTCCGTACCGTTTTCGCCGCCTGATGGGGAATCAGGGCAGAACCACGTCGACCCGCAGGCCGTCGTCCTCGCCGGGGACAGCGGTCACCCGGCCGTGGTGCGCGGTGGCGATCGAGCGCACGATGGACAGTCCGAGGCCTGCTCCGTCGCGGTGGTTCGTGCGATCGGCGGTGAGGCGGCGGAAGGGCTGGAAGAGCGAGCCGACCGCTTCGGCGGGCACGCGCTCACCGGAGTTGCGCACGCTCAGCGCGGGCTCGTCCCCGACGACCACCTCGACCCGGCCGCCCGGCCGGTTGTACTTGATCGCGTTGTGCATCAGGTTGGCGATCAGCCGTTCCAGCAGGACTGCCTCACCGGACACGGTGCGCTCGGCGATCTCGCGGCGCAGGGTGAGCTCGTGCTCGGCCAGCCGCTCGTCGAACTGCGTGAGTACCGAGTCCACCAGTTCGTCCAGCCGCACCGGCACGCTGCCGGGCAGCCCGCGGTCCGCCTCGGCCAGCACGAGCAGTCCTTCGATCAGCCGCTCGTTGCGTTCGTTGACCACCAGAAGTTGCGCCGCCAGCCGCTGGACGTCGTCGCCCCCGCCGGTGACCATCGCGACCTCGGCGAGCGTCCTCTGCACCGCGAGCGGTGTACGCAGCTCGTGCGACGCGTTCGCCGCGAATCGGCGCTGTCCTTCGAAACCGGCCGCCACCCGGTCGAGCATCCTGTTCACCGCCTCCGCCAGCGCCCGTACTTCGCCGTCGGTCTGCTCCAGCCGCATGCGCTGGCCGAGGTTCTGCGGCCCCAGCAGCTCGACGGTGGCGGTGAGCTCGGGTAACGGCCGCAGCACCCACGACGCCACCGGACGCCGTAGCCAGATCAGGAGCACGGCCGTCGCGACGAGCGGCAGGCTCCACAAGAGCCCGCCCGCCACATCGGCGCAGCCGGTGTCCCGCGGGCAGAAGTCGTGGTCCGCAAAGGTCCCGAGCACCATGCCCGCCGACTTGGCGAGCGGATAGCCCAGCAGCAGGAGCGCGAGCAGGGCACCGAGGAAAACCAGTTCGACGCGGCCTCGTATCGACGCCCGTGCCCGCCTCAGGTACCCAGCCGGTAGCCCGCGCCGGGCACCGTGTGGATCACCTGTGGTGCGCCGAGTTTCTTCCGCAACGTCATCATCGTGACCCGCACCGTGTTCGTGAACGGGTCGGCGTGTTCGTCCCATGCCTTCTCCAGCAGCTCTTCCGCGCTGACGGCCCGTCCCTCGGCCCGCAGCAACACTTCCAGGACGGCGAACTCCTTGGGAGACAACGGCAAGGGGCGCCCGTCCCGGGACGCGAACCGTTTCGCCGGGTCCAGTTCGACGCCGGCCCGGTCCAGCACCGGCGGCAGCGCCGGACGGGCTCGCCGGGCCAGCGCGTGCACCCGGGCGACGAGTTCGGCGAAGGCGAACGGCTTGGTGAGGTAGTCGTCCGCGCCGAGGCCGAGCCCGTCGACGCGGTCACGGATGCCCGCCGCGGCCGTGAGCATCAGTACGCGTGTCTCCCCGTCGCCTCCGGCGATCTTCCGGCAGACCTCGTCGCCGTGCACCAGCGGGAGGTCGCGGTCGAGCAGCACGACGTCGTACCGGTGGACCGCGACGCGTTCGAGCGCGGCATCGCCGTCGTAGCAGACGTCCACCGCCATGCCCAGGTGCCGCAGACCTTCGGTGATGGAGTCCGCCAGCATCCGTTCGTCTTCGGCCACGAGTACGCGCATCAACTATTCCCCACGTGCCTCAGTAGAAGGCCGGACGGATAAAGGCCCGATAAAAGCCGATCTTAACGGCCCGGGATGACCGGCTGGCTAGACCTGCCGCATGATCTTCAACGGAAAGAGCGTGGGGGCGGCCGGGTCCGTGCTGATCTCGCTCGGCGCGTTCGGGGCTGGTGCGACCTTGCGGCACGGTCCCGTGCTGTCCGGGCACGTACGGACTCTCGCCACCGCCGTGCTGTACCTCGGTCTCGTCGTGCTGCTGGTGACATGGGTCCGGTTAGGACACTCGACACGCGCGGGCCGGACGAGCGCTCGTGAGGTCGTGCGGACGGCCTGGCTGTGGTGCGTCCCGCTGTTGTGCGCGCCGCCGTTGTTCAGCACGGATCTGTACACCTATCTCGCGCAGGGTGCGGTGGCACACGCCGGCCTCGATCCGTACACGCACGTTCCCGCCGAGGTTCCCGGTCCGATCACCGCCAACGCCACCGGCGATTGGTCGTACATTTCGTCGCCGTACGGGCCGCTGCACCTCCTGATCGTGAAGAGCGTGCTCGCCGTGACCGGGGAGAACCTGGTCCTCGGTGCTTTCCTGACCCGGCTGGCGATGGCGACAGGGTTGGCCTTGCTCTGTTTCGCGGTGCCTGTCCTGTGCCGGCATCTCGGTGCCCGGCCGGAAAATGCGCTGTGGATGACGGTGGCAAATCCGCTGACCGTGCTTTGCGTGGTTTCGGGCGGGCACAACGACTTGCTGATGGCCGGACTGCTCGTGGCAGGCACGGCGCTCGTGCTTTCTCATGCGCCGGTGGCCGGGTTCGCGGCGGTCGCGCTGGCCGCGGCGGTGAAGGTTCCCGCGGCTGTGGCGTTGCCGTTCCTGGTGTGGGTATGGGCGGCAAGGCGATCAGGCGGACCGGTTTCGCCGCGTGGTTTCTTCGTCGTGTGCGCGGCCGCGGTGTCCATTGTGGTCGCCACGTTCGGGTTGTGCACCGTCGTCGCCGGGGTCGATCTCGGCTGGATCCGGGCGCTGAGCGGCAATTCGCGGCTGGAACCCTGGCTGTCGATCCCGACCGCGTTCGGAAAGCTCGGCAGGGCGGTGCTGCCCGGCTCAGTGGACGCCGTCGCGGCGTGCCGGATCGCGGGCGGGGTCGCCCTCACCGTTTTGGTGACGTGGCTGTGGTGGCGTTCACGGGCGGGCGGTGCGGCGGCGGTCCGAGGAGCCGCGCTGGCGCTGCTGGCGACGGTAGTGCTGGCGCCGGTGGTCTTTCCCTGGTACTTCGCCTGGCCGTTGGTGCCCGGGGCGGCGGCCGCGTGGACGGTCCCGCGTATCGCGGTCGCGGCCGCCGTCTCGACGTGGCTCGTCGTGAGCACCCACCCCGACGGGGCGACGCTGCTGCCGCCCTGGGGATTCGCGGTGCTGGCGGTGGTTTCGGCGGGCGTCGGCGTGCTGACCGCGTATGGCCCGGAGAAGCGGACACGAACTGACCGCTTCTCCTGCGATAGTTTGTCGCAACCCCTTCGACGGTGAGGAATTCGTGACCCGATGACCGTATTGGACACCCGGGCGCTCAACCGGGCGACGCTGGCCCGGCAGCTGCTGCTCGATCGCGCCGACATGCCGGTCCTCGACGCCGTCGCGCACCTGTGCGGTCTGCAAGCGCAGGAGCCGCAGGAACCGTTCGTCGGGCTCTGGTCGCGGCTGCGCGCGTTCGACCCGGCGGCGCTCTCGGACCTGCTGACCGGTCGGCGGGTGGTGCGGACCCATCTCATGCGCCGCACCGTTCACCTCCTGACCGCGGAGGACGTCCTCGCCTGGCGTGCTCGCCACGATCCCATGCTCCTTCAGCGGGTTCTCGGGGTCTATCGCCGTGAGCTCGACGGGGTGGACCTCGACGAGCTCGCGGAAGCGGGCCGCGCGGTGCTGGCCGACGGCGAGCCCCGGTCGATGAGCGAACTCGCGCGGGCGGTGGCCGAACGCTGGCCGGAGCCGGGGACGCGGGCATTGGGGGAGGTACTGGTCGCCGCGCTCGTCCCGATGGTGCAGCTGCCGCCGCGCGGACTGTGGCGGACGAAGGCGGGAGTCCGCAACGCCATGGTGTCCTCCTGGTTGGGGCGCGACGTCGACCAGGCCTCTTCGGACGGTTCCGATCCGGTGGGCCAGGCGTTGGTCCGGCGTTATCTGGCCGCGTTCGGTCCCGCCGCCTCGGCCGATCTGCGTGCCTGGTGCGGCGTGGCCGGGTTGCCCGCCGCCGTGGCGGCGATGCGGGAAGAGCTGGTGTCCTTCCGCGACGAGCGCGGCCGGGAGCTGCTGGATCTGCCCGGCGCGCCACTTCCCGACGCCGATATCCCCGCCCCGGTGCGGTTCCTGCCCGCGTTCGACAACGCGATCCTCGGCTACCACGACCGCGGCCGGATCATCGACGACGTCCACCGCGGGCTGTCGGTCGCCGGTGAACGCGTCGTCCTGGTCGACGGCCGGGTCGCCGCGAAGTGGACGGTCGTGGACGGCACCGTGGTCGTCACCCCGTTGCGGGAGCTCGCCCGCGCCGACCGCACCGCGATCGCGGATCAGGGACAGGAACTGGCGTCGTTTCTCTCCGATAAGGACAGTGACCGCGTCGAAATCGTGTCTCGCTGAGATATCGGCGGGCGGACGGCGTTGCGACATTCGGTGAATACTCGCCGGTGAACTCCGGACGAACGCGATTTTCGTCCGGCGAGGTGATCACGGAAAACGCAGAAGTATCCGGCGCCTCTCACACCAAAGAGTGAGAGGCGCCGAAAGTCCTTCAACAGGACGGCGCAGTGCGGACATGGTCTGCGTAGCCCGCGTTCACGCCGATGACTCGTTGAGCGCCTTGACATACGGCGCTCCGGGTGACATCCGGGTCAGGCGCTAACGAAAAGCCGGGTATTCCGTCTTTCTCAGGCAACCCACAGGAAATCCGGCCGCCGCCGGTTCTCGAAAGGGAAGTCCATGACGCGAAGACCACTGCTCGTCGTTTTGACCGCCGTGACGGCGATGCTCGCCTCCACCGCGGTCGCCGCCGCGGCCCCACCGGGGGTGGACCCGGCCACGGTCGATCTCACCCTCAACGCGGGGCAGAGCACGACCGTGACCAAGAACGTGACGACCTCGGCGGTGCCGCCGAACCCCGACCTGGTCCTGCTCGCGGACACCACGGGCAGCATGGGCGGCCCGATCGGCAACGTGCGGGCGAACGCCAACGCCATCACCGGTGACGTGCTCGCCGCGCAGCCGACCGCGCAATTCGGCGTCGCCGAGTACAAGGACTTCACCGACTCGGTGCCGTTCAAGGTCAATCAGGGCATCACCGGGAACACCGCCGCGGTCCAAACCGGCATCAACCAGTGGGCGGCGTCGGGCGGCGGCGACACGCCGGAAGCAAACCTGAACGCCCTGTTCCAGCTGGCCACCGGCGCGGTCACCTTCCGGCCGGACGGCACCCGCATCATCGCGTGGTTCGGCGACGCGCCGTCGCACGATCCGAGCGGCGGGCACACCCTGGCGCAGACCATCGCGGCACTGCAGGCGGCGAAGATCCGCGTGGTCGCCGTCAACGTCGGCGGCCTCGACGCCACCGGGCAGGCCAGCGCCATCACCTCGGCCACGGGTGGCGTGCTGCTGAACAACGTCCCCGCGGGCCAGGTTTCCCAGGCCATCCTGGACGGCATCAAGTCCATCGAGGTCACGGTGACCCCGACGGTGACCAGCTGCGATCCGCAGCTCACCGTCACGAACGTCCCCAGCAGCGTCAAGGTGACCAGCGGCGACGTCGCCACGTTCACCGAGACGATCGCGGCGTCGGCGAGCGCCGCTCCCGGCACCTACCACTGTGTGGTCGACTACCAGGTCGACGGTATTTCGCGCGGGTACATCGAGACCACGACCGTGCGCGTGTTCGGCTTGAGCATCAACGACGTGACGGTCAACGAAGGCTCGGGTGGAGCGCCGGTCCCGGCGACCTTCACGGTCTCGCTGCTCGGTGGCCCGAGCCCGAACCCGGTGACGGTCCAGTACTCGACGGCCAACGGCACCGCGACCGCGCCCGCCGACTACTCGACGGCGAGTGGCACGGTGACCTTCGCACCCGGCGAGACGACCAAACCGGTGACCGTCCAGGTCGTCCCGGACACCGTCGACGAGCCGAACGAGACGTTCACGGTGAACCTCTCGGCCCCGTCGGGTGCGGGCCTCGTCGATCCGATCGGTGTGGGCACGATCCTCGACGACGATCGTGACGGCGTCTTCTCCTGCACGGGAACGGCGGCGAACGTGCTCGGCGTGATCGTGGCCCAGGCGAACCCGGCGAACCTGCCTTGTGCCGACGACTCCCGCACCGTCGCGGCCGCGACGCTCAACGCGGGCCTGATCAAGGTGGACACCCAGGTGCTGACCGCGTCGACCGATCTCACGCCGGACAACCAGTCGGTGGCCCCGGCCGTGGGCGATCGCGCGCTGGCGTCGGCCAAGATCGACAAGACGGTGATCAGCACGCTCGGGCTGACCGTCGAACTCGGCGTGATCCAGTCGCAGGCCACGGCGACCTGCCAGCCGGCGCCGGGCGGTCTCGCCCCGGTCCTGGCGGGCAGTTCGAACGTCGCCTCGCTGAAGATCAACGGTCAGGCGATCACGGTGGGCTCGGCCCCGTTGACCATCCCTCTGGTCATCGGTTCGCTGAAGCTCAACGGCCAGACCGTGGCGAACGGCGTCGTGAAGCAGCAGGCCGTCGCGCTGGAAACCGTGCTCACGAAGATCGTGCTCGCGGAATCCCAGGCCGACGTGCACGGCACCGCCGCGCATCCGGCGGGCAACCCTTGCCGCCGCTGATCCGGTGAAGCCGGCCGGGGCGGACGGGATTCCTGTCCGCCCCGGCCGGTGCGTCAGGAAAGCGCCTTGACCGCCGCCGCCGTGGCCTCCGCGAGGAGCTTGTTGTCGATCTTGGCGTCCGCGGTGGCCCGGTCGGTCAGGACCGAGATGACGATCGGGGCCCGGTCCGGCGGCCACACGACACCGATGTCGTTGCGTGTTCCGTAGCCCGCCGTGCCGGTCTTGTCGGCGACCGGCCAGCCGGGGACCCCGGCGCGGATGTTCGTGTCGCCGGTGGTGTTGGCGCGCATGATGTCGACGAGAACCTTGCGTTTGTCCTCGGGAAGCGCGTCGCCGAGGGCGAAGGCGCGCAAGCTCACGGCGAGGGCGCGAGGAGTGCTCGTGTCCCGGAGATCACCCGGAGCGGTGTCGTTGAGCAAGGGTTCGATCCGGTCGGCGTGGCTCGTGGTGTCGCCGATCCCGCGCAGCACCGCGTTGAGGCCCTCGGGGCCGCCGAGTTCGCGGAAGAGCAGGTTGCCACCGGTGTTGTCGCTGTAGCGAAGGGTGGCGTCGATGACGGCGCGCAGCGGCATGCCGGTCGCGACGTGCTTCTCGGTCACCGGCGAGTTGGAAACCAGGTCCTTTTGGCTGTAGGTGACCGTCCGGTCCAGATCGGCGAGTGGCGTCCGCTGCAGGACACCGCCCGCGGTGAACACCTTGTGCGTCGAGGCGTAGGCGAACCGCTCCTCGGAGCGGAAGGCGACCTCGCGGCCGGTCGCCGTGTCCACCGCGTACACCCCGAGCCTGGCGGTGAAGGCGCGTTCCAGCTGCTCGAAGTCGGCTCGCCCGTCCGCGGCGACCGGGGTGGCGGCGGGGGCGGCAGGCGGCTGCGCGGGAGCGGGAGTGGAACACGCGGCGAGTGACACGACCGAGAGCGCCAGGAGCGCGGCTCGGCCTGTCCACCGGCGAGAAGTGACGGACACGGTGATTCCTTTCAAGATCGTTCGATGTCCGCAGTCTGGCCATCACCGTTCATGCTGTCCAAGACATGAATGACCTGTTCCATGCGAAAACCGCATAGTATGTGGTCGTGGACTTGATCGGCAGCTGCCGGGCGTTCGTGAGCGTGAGTGAGGCCGGGACCTTCACCGCGGGAGCCGCGATCGCCCGCATCCCCCAACCGGTGGCGAGCCGTCGGATCGCCGCGCTGGAACGGCATTTCGGCGAGCGGCTGTTCGACCGCTCCACCCGGCGCGCCCGGCTCACCCCGTTCGGCAGGGACATGCTGCCGTCGGCGAAACGGCTGGTGACCCTGGCCGACGCCATGGAGCACGACGCGCAACGAGCCAAACTGCGCCCGCTGCGGCTCGCGATGCCGGAAACCTGCCCCACCCGCGAACTCGCGGAACTCGACGCGGCGGCGCGGGCGCTGGACGTCTTCCTGGAATTCCGGCAGGCCCCGCCGCGGGAACGGGCCGAACTCGTGCGCACCCAAGAGGTCCGCGCGGCTCTCACCGCCGTTCCCGCCGAAGAGGGCGTGTGGCGCGTCCCTCTCGGTGTCGCCGGTGGAGGCAGGCCGCGAACGGGTTCGTTCCACCTGGAAACACTGCGTGTCGGCCGGTCCGGCCGGACGCCCCGGCAGGTCTGGATCCAGCCGGAGGACGACGTCCCGCATCTCCGCGACCGCTTGTTCCGGATTCGCGACTCGGTGGGGTTGCGGCCGGCGCAGGTCGCCGTCGCCGATTCGCTCACCGCTGCCGCGGCGGCCGTGTACGGCTCGGACGATCTGCTGCTGTGTTCGACGGCCCAGGCCGTCGAACTCGGCCTGGCCTGGCAGCCCATCGGGGAGATCCGGCTCGCCCGCGGGTTCGAGATCACGGCGGGGCTCGGCGAGGACGCGCAGCGGCTCCGTGCACGATTGTGGTCCGACATCGCCCGGTGTCTCGGCGCGGACGAAACCGAGGAGACGACATGAACGCGGAAACGCTGCTCTCGCGGTTGCGCGCCGAACTGGACGACGGCGGGCTGCGGGGCTCTTTCCTGGTACGAGACCTGCGGACCGGGTACGAGATCGGCATCGACCCCGACCTGGAGTTCCCGAGCGCCTCGCTGGTGAAGATCCCGCTCGCCGCGGCGACCCTGGAGCGGATCCGCCGGGGCGAACTCGACGGTTCGGCGCCGATCGACGTCCAGCCGGGCCGCGCCACCGCGCCCGGGCCGACCGGGCTGACCCGGTTCCGGCATCCGGCCAGGGTGGCGATCGACGACCTGCTCTACCTCAGCATGGCCATCAGCGACGAAACCGCGGCCGACACCCTCTTCGCGCTGACGTCGCCCGCCGAAGTCACCAGGATGACGCGCGACTGGGGAGTTCCCGGGATCACCGCGCGGCATTCGGTCGCGGACCTCAGCGACACGCCCGCGGAACGCTTCGACCCCACGGACGTCCACCTCGCGCACGCCCTCGCGATCAACGCGGGCACCGCGGGGCAAGGACATCCCGTTCCGCAGCTCGACGTCACGCGCGCGAGTTCCGGCTCGGCCCGCGCGTTCACGGGCCTGCTCGAAGCGCTGTGGACACCGTCCAAAGTGGACGACGAGGTGGCGTCGAGGGTGCGTGAACTGATGGGGCTCAACCTGTTGCGTCAACGGCTGAGTCCCGACTTCGTCTCCGACGCCACGAAATGGTCGTCGAAGACGGGCACGCTGCTGAACCTGCGGCACGAGGTCGGGGTGGTCGAACACGCCGATGGCGGCATCTACGCGATCGCCGCGCTGACCGAATCCCGGGTGCCCGCGGCGATCCAGCCGGAGGCCGAGGTGCTGATGGCCCGCGTGGCGCGGGCTCTGCGCGACCACCTGCGCGCGGGGTGAGGTGACGCACGACACGGCACTGGGTGTCACGGTCTCAGCCTCTGTCCGGTCCACAAGGAAAGGACCGCGAAGTGGAGGATCGGATGAAGGTCGTCATCGTGTGTGTTTCGGTGTCCCACGGCAATACGGAGAGGGTCGCCGAGGTCATGGCGGAGGTACTCGGCGCCCGCGTCGTCAGTCCCGAGGAGGTCGACCTCGCCGACCTCGATTCTTGCGACCTCGTGGGTTTCGGCTCGGGGATCTTCGGCATGGACTTCCATCCGCGGCTGAGCCGGTTCGTGCAGGAGATGCCGGAGAAGCTGGGACAGAAGGCGTTCGTGTTCAGCACGAGCGGTCTTCCGGAGCCGCGGTTCCGGCGCTACACCGGGCGTCTGTCGCGGCTCCTCGGCCGGAAGGGGTTCGACGTGGTGGGCACCTTTTCGTGCCGGGGTTTCGACACCTGGCTCCCGTTCGAACTCGTCGGCGGGATCAGCAAGAACCGCCCTGGCTCGGACGATCTCGAAGCGGCGCGGCGCTTTGCCGAGAGCCTCGGCGGTTGATCGCCACGTTTGCGCGCCGCCGGACACGGGTATCAGCGGCATGTGCTCGACCCATCGCCTGATCTCGCCGCGCACTTCCCGGAACTGAGGGACCAACACCTCGTCGTCGATTACGAGGACGCCGACGACCCGGTGCTGCGCCGCCCGGACGGTTCCCCGATCGACACGTGGCGGGAGAACTATCCGCACCCGGCGCGGATGTCGCGCGAGGAATACGACGTGGTGAAACGGTCTTTGCAGATCGAACTGCTGAAGCTGCAGTACTGGATCAAGGCCACCGGCGGCCGCATGGTGATCCTGTTCGAAGGACGGGACGCGGCGGGCAAGGGCGGCACCATCAAGCGGTTCACCGAACATCTCAACCCGCGCGGCGCGAGGGTGGTGGCGCTGAGCAAACCCTCCGAGCGCGAACAGGGTGAGTGGTATTTCCAGCGGTACGCGAACCATCTGCCCACCGAGGGCGAGATCGTGCTGTTCGACCGGTCCTGGTACAACCGCGCCGGCGTCGAACGGGTGATGGGGTACTGCGCGGACGACCAGTACGAACGGTTCATGCGGCAGGCGCCGACCTTCGAGCGGATGCTCGTCGACGACGGGATCATCCTGGTGAAACTGTGGTTCTCGGTGTCGAAATCCGAGCAGCGCACCCGGTTCCTGATCCGGCAGGTCGACCCGGTGCGCCAGTGGAAGCTGAGTGCCAACGACGTCGAATCGCTGGACCGCTGGGACGCCTACACCGAGGCGAAGGTCGCGATGTTCCGTTCCACCGACACGGAGATCGCGCCGTGGACGGTGGTCAAGAGCAACGACAAGAAACGCGCGCGCGTCGAGGCGATGCGCAGCGTGCTCGCGCGCGTCGACTACGCAGACAAGGACAAGGACACCGTCGGCGAGCCGGATCTGAAGGTGGTCGGCGCCGCGGCGACCCTCCTGGAGGAGGGGGAGGACGAAGCGTCGCTCAGTCCGACTCCGATCGCGCGGCTGGAGGGCCCCGATCACGGGCCGGGCCTGCATCCGGAATCGGACGAGTCTCCGTAGGCCGCGCTGTGCGTCCGGTGAGGCGTGGGTCCAGGTGGTCGTGAGTGGCGATTCGGGTTCTGGTGGACCTGCATTGCCTACCCACTGGATCCCGATGCCATCTCGGTGGCTTGTAGACCTTGTTCTGGATGCCGATGTGAGCGAGTGGGGAGGATTTGGGACGTTCAACGTCCCAAATCTTCCCCGCTCGGCTGCCGTCCGCGAGGTTGCGGGGGTGGCACGGTCTTGATCGACGGAGGATCGGGGACGTTGAGTGTCCCCGATCCTCCGTTGATCAAGTACCAAGAGCGGAACGACCCCTCGACGATGAAGGAATCGGGACACTCAACGTCCCCATTCCTTCATCGTCAACGCCCGGCACACGCGTGAGCTCCACACTCGAACCTGCCGCGATGAGATTCCGGTGTCGTCGAACTCCGAGACCGGAGCGACCCCCTCGACTACCGCACCACACCTTCGCCCTGGGCACGCGTAGGTAGGCAAACACCGGCCCGCTCCAACCCGAATCGCCACTCACGACCACCCCGACCCAGTGCCCTCCGGCGCCGCGCTGCTGTCTACGGACCACGGTCCCGACCCACGCCTCACCGCCACCCCGGTCGCCCGGCAAACGTGAGCAACCCGCCCCGCCAGCCGCGCAAGCCCTGGTCCGGACACCTCCCGCGCGCCGGTGAAAGCGAGTACCCAAGAACTGAGGAAATGCTCATAATAGTGTCATGACCTGCGAAAACATCTGGGGCACGAAGTGATCCCACGCCTCCAGGCCCCGATCTCGCGCAAGATGATCACGCTCGAAGTGAAGAAGCGCGTCAGCCTGAGCCCGAACTTCGCGTCGGTCACCCTCGGCGGCCCGGCCTTGAAGGACCTCGTCGTGACCGGCGCGGATCAGACGGTGCGGCTGTTCTTCCCTCGCGAAGGTCAGCACCGCCTGCGGATGCCCACCTTCTCGAACGAGGCCTGGATGCCGCAGCTGTTGCTGCTGCCCAAGTCGGTCCGGCCCTGGGTGCGCACCCTCACCATCCGCCGGGCGAGGCCCGCCGACGACGAGGTCGACATCGAGTTCGCCCTCCACGGCAGTTCGCCGATGAGCGACTGGGTACGGCGGGTGAGGCCAGGGGATCCGGCCGGCATCTTCGACATGGGCACGACCTACCGGCCGCCGGACGACGTCGGCAGGCAGCTGATCGTCGCCGACGAGAGTGCTCTTCCCGCCGCCTTGGCGATACTCGACGACGTCCCGGAATCCCTTGCCGCGGAGGTCTTCCTGGAAGTGTCGACCGCCGCCGACATCCGCCGGTACGACAGTACCGACGGCGTCCGGATCCATTGGCTCGGCCGGGACGATCCGGGACGGCGTCCGGGAAGTCTCGCGCTCGAGGCGGTCCAGCAGGCGTCGCTGCCGCCCGGCCGGTTCTACACGTGGGTCGCGGGGGAGTCCCGCCTCGCGACAGCGGTGCGCCGCCACCTGGTGTCCGAGCGCGGCGCGGCTAAAGCGGACATCTCCTTCGCCGGATATTGGCGACACGGCTGGTCCAATCCCGGGTGAACCGGAGGTGTCGAGATCCTGCCATGTCGGGTATCCGCCATCTCCGGGCCGTGTAGGAAAGCTGATCACCGGTCTTTACTTCACGTACGGACGTCGGGGGCTCCTGTGGAAAGGGATCATGGTGATCAGTAGTACGAGAAAGACGCGGAGAGGCACGGTGGCGGTGATCGCCGGCGCCTTCCTGGCTTCGGGCCTGGTGCTGGCTCCCGCGGCGGGTGCGGCTCCCGCCGCCAAGGCCGACCCGGACACCGCGGCGCTCGCGGGCGCGCTGACCAAGCAGGCCGTGGCCTGGGGCGAGTGCTCGTTCCCCTCGGTCGCCCCGGCGACGGAAGCCGCGCTGAAGAAGGTCAAGGGGCTGGCCTGCGCCACCGTCCAGGTGCCGCGTGACTGGCACAACCCGCAGGACGGCAACACCATCGGCGTCCGTGTCTCGAAGACCGCGACCGCGTACCCCGGCACGGGACGGCAGGGCATCGCGCTGGTCAACCCGGGTGGACCCGGCGGCGAGGGCCTGCCGTGGGGTGCCGCGATGGCGATGCGCAGCCCGGTGCTGGCCTCGCAGTACGACTTCGTCGGCTTCGACCCGCGCGGCGTCGGTCAGAGCACCCCGCTGACCTGTACCTACACCGTCCCGGACAGCACGGATCAGAACGTGATCAGCCGGGCGAAGGTCGACGGCTGCCTGAAGAACCCGCTGACGAAGTTCATCACCACCGAGCAGACCGCGTACGACATGGACTTCATCCGTGTGCTGCTCAACGAGAAGAAGACCAGCTACATCGGTTACTCGTACGGCACGTGGCTCGGCACCTGGTACGCCACCACGTTCCCGAGCAAGGCGCACCGGTTCCTGCTCGACTCGTCGACCGACGCGAGCCGCTCGACGCTCGAGAAGACCTGGGACCTGCAGCCGCGCAGCCGTGACCGCCAGTTCCAGGAGGCCCTGCTGCCGTACATGGCGCGCAACGACGCCAAGTACAAGACGGGCACCGACCCGCTCGAGATCCGCCGCAACTGGGAGAAGGCCGGTGGCACCCGGGAGTTCGCGGGCATGCTCTACGCCGCCTGGTTCATCATCCCGGCGATGTACGACACGACGCAGTACCCGTCGGCCGCTTCGATGGTCGCCGCGCTGGCCAAGAAGCCCGCGACCACCGGAACCGACGCGGAGAAGCTCGAGCGGGTCGTCGCCGAGGCGCTGACCACGCCCGGCCTGACCGACGCGAACAAGGCGTTCCTGAACAAGGCCAAGGGCAACGCGCTGGAGGCCATCGCGAAGAAGGACTCGGTCGAGCGCAAGGCCTCCTACCAGGGCGGCGCCGAAGTCGAGACCTGGGACGCCGCGTTCGAGGCGATCCGCTGCCAGGACGGCCAGTGGAACCAGAACCTGCACTACTGGAATTTCTGGCAGGCCGACCTGACCGTGAACGCGCCCTTCATCGCGCCGATCATGGCTCAGTCGGGCGCCCCGCTCTGCGCGTTCTGGCAGACCACCAACGCCAAGCCTGCCCCGGACGCGAAGACGTTCCCGAAGCTGCTGATCGCGCAGACCGAACTGGACGCGGCCACGCCGTACGAGGGTGCGCTCGCCACCGCGAACGGCCTGCCGGGCGCCAAGATGATCAGCGTCGACAACGAAGGCAGCCACGGGATCTTCCCGTACAACACCGACTGCGTCGACGACCCGATCGTCGCCTACTTCCAGACCGGCCTCACGCCGAAGAAGAAGTTCACCGGCTGCCAGGGCCTGCCCCTGCCGGGTGAGGACAAGACGGTCGAGGTCGGCGGCAACCTCGGGCACGACGGGAAGATCAAGATCAAGATGATCACGCCCCAGGTGCGCAAGGCGAACGAGATCGTCCGTGAACTGCTCGAAGGCACCGCCACGCCGGAGGCCGACGAGAAGGGGATGCCCGCCAACAGCTAGTCCCCGAAGGCACTGAACGAGGCTCCCGCGAGCCGTACTGGTTCGCGGGAGTCTCTTCGGCGTGGATCTGTGATCCTTTCGTTACCGGTTCAGGCGCACGAACCCGGCGCTTTCCCCCTCAAGAACAGTGAGCGGAAACAGTGGTTCCGCGAGGCTTGACATCGATGTCAAGCGGTTGAGTCCTGGGGTGGGGGAGGAGAAGCGTCATGCTCGCCGAGTCGCGGGGCCTGTCGATGGAGGCCGAGCAGCTGTATCGGGCCATGCTGGACGGACGCCCGATCACGCCCGGCGCCGAGCTGGCCGAGCTGGAGCGGTTCGGCCTGGTCCGGTCCGGTGCGGCCGGGGTCGAGGTGTGCCCGCCGCGGGCGGCGCTGTCGGCGTTCGCCGCACAGCACGAGGCCGCGGCCATCCGCGCACGGGAAGCGGCCGAGGTACTCGGTGCCGCGTACTCGTTGAGGACGGGCAGAGACGCGGACTTCGTCGAGGTGCTCCGCAGCCGGGACGAGGTGATCGCCACCTTCGAGGCCATGCAGACGCAGTCGGGCGTGGACATCGTCGCGCTGGACCCCGGGTCGTACATGAGCCCGAAACCCGAGGTGAGCACGGTGCAGCCGGGATCGATGGCGCGCGGCATCGGCTACCGCGTCGTCTACGACTCGTCCGTGCTCCAAGACGACGACGGCTTCGCCCAGGTGCAGTCGAGTATCGCCCTGGGGGAGCAGGCGAGGGTCTTCCCCAGGCTGCCCCTGAAGCTGGTGATCGCCGACAGCAAGCGCGCGCTGATCGCCGTCCCGAACTCCGACGCAGGTGACGTGCTGGCGCTGCTGATCCACCCGTCGATGCTGCTGAGCGCGTTGATCGAGCTGTTCGAATCCTTCTGGCGGATGGCCGTGCCGGTCCGGGCGGGCGGTCCGGACGACGCGGAGGCGGCACAGGAGCCGACTCTCGCCACCCGCCGTCTGCTCGCCCTGTTGAGCGGGGGCATGACCGACGAGGCGATCGCCCGCGAGCTCGGCATCAGCGAACGCACGGTGCTCCGGCGGATCAGCCGTCTGCAGCAATTGCTGGGCGCGCAGACCCGGTTCCAGCTCGGCGCGCAAGCGTCGCGTCAGCGCTGGCTCTGATCGTCCGAAGTGGACTCTTCCGGTGGGCGCGTGCCCAAGAGCTGGTGTGCCCGCAAGGTCATCTGGATCTCCAGGCGCTGCGCGGGATCCGCGAGGCGGTCGCCGAACAGGTCGCTCAGCTGACTGACCCGGTAGCGCACCGTCTGCGGGTGGATGCCGAGCGCCTGCGCGATGTCCGGCGTGCTCCCGTTGTGCTCCAGCCAGGCCAGCAACGTCTCCGCGAGCCGGATCTGCTGTTTCACCGTCAGGCCGGAGAACGGCGCGAGCACCTTGTTCGACACCTCGTCGAGCAGGAAGCGGTCGAGCAGGAGCCAATGGGTGGCGAGGTGGTCCGAAGTGCGGGTCACCGGCCGGTCTTCGAGCACACCTTGGCTCACCAGGTCGAGGGTGCTTCTGGCCCAGCGCAGCGAGTTCGCGGCGTCGGCCGGGTGGACCCGCGGGCCGACGGCGGCACGCCAGCCCGGCAGCCTGCCGTCGAGGCCGCGCAGATCGCGACCCGGATTCGGGGTGAGCAAACAGGGTTCGTTGCCCTCCAGATCGAGCAGGACGTCGTCGGGGACGCGCGGAGCGGGGATCTGGTGTTGTTCGGCGCGCGGGTCGAGCGCGACGACGCAGATCCATTCCGGCATCTCCCACTTCGCGGCCTTCGCCATCGTCGCGATGGTCGCGGGGGAGGACGGAGGAGTGGCGAGGAGCAGTTCGAGCAGCCGTCTCCGCCGCCGTTCGAGTGTGCCTGTCGCGGTCGCCTGCGCGAGGGTGTAGCCCTCTACCGAATGGGACGAGATCTCGTCCACGTAAGCGAAAATCGCCTCCGCGCCGATACAGAGGACGGCCGGGGGAAGGCGATGTGCCTGGCCGAACTTCGCCACGTAGCGAAGCGCGGCGCGACCTCCGGCGCGATAAGCGGCCTGCAGCGTGTTCAGGCTTCCGCCGTCGCGATGCACGCGCTTGCCGACTTCGACGAACAGCCGCACCCAGTCGTCCGGGGGCGAACCGAGTCCTCCGATGCTGTCGATGCAGCTGACCACCGCCTGCTCGATCGCCCGCACGATGATCTTGCCGAACTCACCGTCCAGTGGTTTCCCGTACTCGGGGACGGCCTCTTGGATCTCTTCCAGGATCCGCCGCGCGAGCGGATCGGCGTGCGGCCGGAAACGCCGGGCCACCTCGGCGGGCAGTGAGCACCAGAGCAGTTGTGCCTGCCCCGCTCCTCGGGGCCGCGGGACGAGATCCCGTCCGGGATTCGTGGCCGTTCGGGTCATGGCTACTCCTTGCCGCACGACGACGTACGCGCACGACATGTACTCACACGGGTGAGGAAGTTGGCAACCGCCGTAGGGGGTTTATGTCGCCGGTACCAAGAAGGACGGCGGAAATTGTCACTTGGGACAGGGGTCGCGTTTCGTGAGTGGTAAAGACGGTTCTAACCGTCATTACCACTCACGAGGTGAGAAATGATTCCGACGCTGGTCATGATCGCGCTCGGGGCGTTCGTCACCACCCTCGACAACACGATCGTCGCGGCGGGCGCGCCTTCGATCGCCCGCGACCTCGGCCTGGATCTGCCCGCCCTGCAATGGGTGAGTATCGGCTACATGCTCCCGTTCGCCGGATTGCTGCCGGTGGCGGGCACCCTGGTGGACCGCTGGGGACAGGCCGCGACCCTGAGGGCCGGGCTGCTCGCGTTCGGCGCCGGCGCGATCGCGGGCGGGCTGGCCACGACGGCGTGGCTCGTGATCTCCGCCCGGGTACTGCAGGGCGCCGCCGCCGCGTTCCTCGTACCTGCCCTGCTCAGCCTGCTGCGCACCAATCTCGACGCGCGAAGACGGGCTGTCGGAGCGACGGTGTGGACGGCCTGTCTCGCGGCCGCGCTGGCGCTCGGCCCGACACTCGGCGGCGTGCTGAGCGAATACCTGGGCTGGGGCTGGATCTTCTTCGTCAATCTCCCTTTCGTGGCGGCGATGCTGTTCCTGCTGCGCCGGGTCGCCGCCGCCGGTCGCGGTCCGGCGACAGGCAGACCTGCCGTGCTCTCGATGCTGGTGGTGACGACCGGGATGGTCCTGGTCACCGCCGCCGTGGTGGAACTGGGCGAGGGTGGTGCGCTGCTGCCCGCGGTGCTCGGCGCGGCGGGAACGGGCTTCGCGATCTGGTTCGTGCTCAGGGAAAGACGCGCGCGCGAGCGCCTGGTACCGGCGGAACTGACCGGTCAGCGGGTCTTCGTCGGCGCGCTCACCGTGCAACTGCTGTGGGGTCTGGGGGTTTCGGGCGTCTTCTTCTTCACGCCGTTGCTGCACCAGGAATCCCTCGGACTCGGGCCGGTGCTCGCCGGGTTGCCGCTGGTCGTGGTGGCGGTCGCGGTCGTCGCGGCGACACCGCTGGTGCCCTGGGCGGTACCGCGATTCGGTCCACATCGGACTGTCGCGGCGGGGCTGGCCACGGTGGCCGCCGGGCTGCTGGTCCTCGCCGCGGTCAACCATCTGCCGGAAGTGCCGCCGAGGATCCCCGGGCTGGTGCTGATCGGAGCCGGATCGGCCCTGACGACGCCGCTGACCTCGTACGCGCTGGAAATCGTGGCCGAGCGGCACGCGGGTACCGCCTCCGGCCTGCTCACCGCGTCCCGGGAACTGTCGAGCGCACTGGGTGTCGCGCTGATCGGGACGGTTTTGGCGGTGGTGCGCACGGCGAATCTCGGCGACGGCACGGCGTCCGCGCTGGCGAGTGGCTACACGGCGGGCCTGCTGACCGCGGCGGGGCTGGAACTCCTCGGCGCGCTGCTCGCGCTCCGGTTGCTTAACGACCGGGCCGGCCAAAGTCCGTCCCGAAGTGACAAGCGGGGTGCCACGTTTCTCTCTTCCCGGTGAGCATGGCCGCGGCGCCGTCGGCGTTTCCCGCTCCTTTCATTGACACCCTTCCCGGGTGATCCATACAGTTCCGGGCAGTTCAAGAACGGTCTCCGGAATGGAATCCGCTTTCGGCAACGGTGCCGTTCAGAATTCACCTGCTCCTGCTCACGTCGTCAAACGAGGGGCTATGGAAACCATTTCGGAAACGGTCGTCGCCGCCCACGGGCGGGACCACGCTCCCGGCGGGGAGTCGTTCGCGACCCTGCTGGAGTACTGGGCGCGGCGGCTCGGCGACGAGATCGCCGTGACCTATCTCGACCACCGTGCCGGCGCGGACGGCCGCGCGATCAGTCTCTCGTGGCGCGAACTCGACGACCGGGTGGACGTCCTCGCCACCCGGCTGGCCGTCTTCGCCGCCCCGGGTGAGCGGGCGGCGATCCTGGCGCGGCAGTCCGCGGACTACGTCGTCGCGTTCCTCGGCGCGATCCGGGCCGGGCTGGTCGCGGTCCCGTTGTTCGCCCCGGACCTCCCCGGGCACGCGGGCAGGCTGGCCGCCGTGCTCGCCGACTGCGCGCCCCGGATCGTGCTCACGACCGCCGACGGCATCGACGACGTCTCCGGTTTCCTCTCCTCGACGGACATCGAGCGCCCCGCGGTGCTCGCCGTCGACACCCCATCTCCGGTCGCGGCCGGTGAACGTTCCTGGCCGCGACCGGAACCGGACGGACTGGCGTACCTGCAGTACACGTCCGGTTCGACGCGCACCCCGGCGGGCGTGATGCTGACCCACCGCAACGCGCTCACGAACGCCCGCCAGGCCTGCGACGCCTACGCGATCGAAACCGGGACTACGTCCACCGTCAGCTGGCTGCCGCTCTTCCACGACATGGGCCTGATCCTCGGCATCGGCGCGCCGATGGCCGCGGGCGCCGCTTCGGTGCTGATGGATCCGCTCGCGTTCCTCGAACGCCCGTCACGGTGGCTGCGCGCGCTCACCGCCAGCCCCGGCGCGATCAGCGCGGCGCCCAACTTCGCCTACGCCTACAGCGCTTCCCGCGTGACCGAGGACGAGAAGAGCTACCTCGAACTGAGCCGGGTCGTCTCGCTGATCAACGGAAGCGAGCCGGTGCTGCCCGCGACCATCGCGAAATTCCACGACGCCTTCGAGGACTGCGGGCTGCGTCCCGAAGTGCACCGTTCCTCCTACGGGCTGGCCGAGGCCACCGTGCTCGTCGCCGTCACCGAGGCGGGCAAGGCACCGCGGCAGGTCACCTTCGACCGCGAGCGGCTCGCCGCCGGGATCGCGATCCCCGCCGCCCCCGGCGCGGCGTCCACCACGCTCGTCTCCTGCGGATTCCCGGCGGGCCAGCGGGTCCGCATCGCCGATCCGGTCACCGGCGCGCTCGTCGAACCGGGCAGGGTGGGGGAGATCCAGGTCAACGGCCCGAACATCGGCGCGGGCTACTGGGGACGGCCCGGCGAGTCCGCCGTCGTCTTCGGCCTGCCGCCGATCGATCCCGAGTCCGGCGCGGGCTGGCTGGCGACCGGGGATCTCGGCGTGCGCCACGGCGGTGAGCTGTTCATGACCGGCAGGTTGAAGGACCTCGTCATCGTCGACGGCCGCAACCACTACCCGCAGGACCTCGAACAGACCGTCGAGACGCATCCCGCGGTCCGGCCGCATTCCGCCGCGGTCTTCGCGATCGAGCACGGAGACGGCGAGGCGGCGGTCGTGGTGGTGGAACGGGCCAAGGCGATCGACGCCGACGTCGCGGTGGCGGCAGGGGAGATCCGGAGGGCGGTCGCGGCCGCGCACGGGCTGCGTCCGCACGACGTCGTCTTCCTCGCCCCGGGCGAAGTCCCGCGCACCTCCAGCGGCAAGATCAGCCGGGCGTTGTGCCGGAAGTCCTATCTGGACGGTGCGCTCACCGCACGGCGGCTCGGGTGACCGCGGAGATCCGCGCCTGGCTCGTCGCGCGGGTGGCGGAGCGGACCGGCCTGGCCGCGCACCAGGTCGACCCGGACCGGCCGCTGCACGAAAGCGGGCTTTCCTCACGGGAGTCGATGGAGCTGGCCGCGGATCTGGGCCGGTACCTCGGCCGTCCGCTGGCGCCGACCCTGGTGTGGCAGTACCCGACGATCGCCGCTCTCGCCGAGCGTCTGTCCACAGCGGACGGTGATGCCGTGACGACCGCGGAAGGCCGGGAAGAGGAGCCGATCGCCATCGTCGGGGTCGGCTGCCGTCTGCCCGGCGGGGCCGGATCCCCGGAGCGGTACTGGCACTTCCTCGACGCCGGGCGCGACGGCATCCGCGACGTCCCCGAAGACCGGTGGGAGGCGTTCGGCGACGACTTCGACTGGGTGCCCGGCCGAGGGGGATTCCTCGACGACATCGCCGGTTTCGACGCCGGGTTCTTCGGCATCACGCCGGGTGAGGCCGAAGCGATGGACCCCCAGCAGCGGATGCTGCTAGAGGTCGCTTGGGCGGCGCTGGAACACGCCGGGATCCCGCCGTCGAGCCTGCGCGGGACCCGGACCGGGGTGTTCGTCGGGCTCTCGGCCGGTGAGTACGGCCACCTGACGATGGCCGACGCCACCGCCGTCGACGTCTGGTCCGCCACCGGAGCCGCGACGAGCATCGCCGCCAACCGGCTTTCGTACCTGTTCGACCTGCGCGGGCCCAGTCTCACGCTCGACACCGCCTGCTCGTCTTCGCTGGTGGCGGTGCATCAGGCGGTGCAGAGCCTGCGTCGCGGCGAATGCGGGACCGCGCTCGCCGCCGGGGTGAACCTGCTCCTCTCACCCGCCGTCACCGCGACTTTCCAGCGCGCCGGGGTCCTCGCCCCCGACGGTCATTGCAAACCGTTCGACGCCGCCGCCGACGGCATCGCCCGCGGCGAGGGCTGCGGCGTCGTCGTGCTCAAACCGCTGAAGGCCGCGCGCCGCGCGGGGGACCGGGTGCTCGCGGTGATCCGCGGCAGCGCGGTGAACTCCGACGGCCGGTCCAACGGTCTCGTCGCGCCCAGCCCCGGCGCACAGGCCGCACTGTTGCGGGACGCCTACGCCGCGGCGGGCGTCGAACCGTCCTCTGTGGACTATGTGGAGGCACACGGGACCGGCACCGAGCTGGGGGATCCGATCGAAGCCGTCGCGCTCGGCGAGGTGCTCGGAGCCGGCCGCGAACCCGGCCGTCCGCTCCTGATCGGTTCGGTGAAGGGCAACCTGGGGCATCTCGAAGGCGCGGCGGGGATCGCCGGGCTGATCAAGGTCGTCCTCGCCATGGTCCACCGGCGGCTGCCGCCGACCCCGCACCATCGCGAACCCAGCCCGCACATCGACTTCGCCGGTCTCGGCCTGCGAGTGGTCGGCACCGGGACGGACTGGCCGCGATACTCCGGTGTCGCGCGCGCCGGGATCTCCGCTTTCGGCTTCGGCGGCACCAACGCGCATGTCGTCCTCGAAGAGTGGCCGGCCGCGTCGTTCGCCGCCCGCGGGACCGAAACCGCAGGCCCGAGGGTGTTCGCGCTGTCGGCTGGGTCTCTCGAAACGCTCCGCGCGCGGGCCGCCGATCTGGCGGACTGGCTCGAAGACCCGGCCAACGCCGCGGTGCCGCTGGACACGGTCGCCGCGACGCTGGCGAGGAGCCGGGACCATCTGCCGGTGCGCGGCGCGGTGGTCGCCGGGGAACGCGGCCAGGTCGCCGCCGCGCTGCGGGACATGACCGCGGTGGAGACCGGGCCCGTGCCCGGCGTCGTGTTCGTCTTCTCCGGCTACGGCTCCCAGTGGCCGGGGATGGGCCGCCGCCTGCTGAGCACCGAACCCGCTTTCCGCGCGGAGGTGGAGGCACTCGATCCCGTCTTCCAGGTCGAGGCCGGGTTCTCCCTGCGCGAGGTGCTCTCCGGCGAGCGCGACCTCCCGGATCTCTGCGCGACACAACTCGCGTTGTTCGGCATGCAACTCGCCCTGGCCGGACTCTGGCGTGCGCACGGCGTCACCCCGGCCGCGGTGCTCGGGCATTCGATGGGCGAGGTCGCGGCCGCCGTCGTCGCGGGTGCCCTGGACGTCGCCGACGGCCTGCGCGTGATGACCACGCGGGCCCGGCTCCTCGCGGAGGTCGACGCGACCGGTGACGGCGCGATGGCCGTGGTCGAGCTGTCCCCGGCCGAACTGGCCGACCTGGAAGCGGAGTTCCCCGGGATCACCGTCGCGGTCTACGCCTCGCCGGTCCAGTGCACCGTCAGCGGCGGCGCGGAGCAGGTCGAGGCGCTGGTCTCGCACGTCGAGAGCCTCGGCAGGCTGGCGAAGCGGCTGCCGGTCGGGGGCGCGGGCCATTCGGAAGCCGTCGACGCCGTCCTCGGCCGGTTCCGTGCCGATCTCGGCGGGCTCTCGCCACGGCCCGTTGAAATCCCTTGCTACAGCAGCGTTCTCGACGATCCGCAACGGACACCGGTGTTCGACGTCGAGTACTGGGCGGCCAACCTGCGCCGCCCGGTGCGGTTCAGCCAGGCACTCGCGGCCGCGACCGCCGACGGCTACGGCGTGTTCGTCGAGATCTCGCCGCATCCGGTGGCACTGGCCGCGATCGAGCAGAGCACCGGGGCGCTGGCGCTGCCTTCGGCGAGCCGCAAAGTCGACGAGCGGAAGGCGTTCCTGACCACGCTTGCCCGCCTCCACACACTCGGACTACCCGGCGTGCTCGACGCCCGCGGCCCCCGTCCGGTACCGGTGGCGCTGCCCGGCCCGCGCTGGCGTCACCAGCGGTTCTGGCCCCGGCGCCCGGCCTCCCGGTCCGGATCCGGTGGCGCGCATCCGTTGCTGGGCGTCCACATCGAACAGCCGACCGGCGGCGGGCACCTGTGGCACGCCGACGTCGGGACCGCGGCGCTGCCGTGGCTGGCCGACCACGCGGCGATGGGGGTCCCGTTGTTCCCCGCCGCCGGTTTCCTGGAGCTGGCGCTCGCGGCGGCCAAGGCGGTCCTGAGGCCCGGCGGGCAGCTTCGCGTCGGCGGCCTCGAACTGCACCGGGTGCTCCCGCTCGCAGCGCACACCGAGGTGACGACCAGCCTCGGCACCGGCTCCGGACAGTCCGAAGTGGACATCTACGCCCGGTCCGCGCACGGCGGCTGGATCCGGCACGCCACCGCCCGCGTCCGTGACGGGGAGACCGCGGTGGTGCCGTTCGGGGCTGTCGCGGACGATGCCCGGCCTGTCGACCTCTACGAGGTGCTCGCCGGGATGGGGCAGAGCTACGGTCCCGCCTTCCGCGGGCTGCGCGGGGTTCTGGCGGCGCCAGGCCGGGCTTCGGCGTCGATCACCATGCCCGCCGACCACCCGGCCTACGTCCTGCACCCGGTGATCGCCGACGCCTGCCTGCACGCGCTGGCCGCGGCCGGAGGGGACACGCTGCGCGAAGCCGACGGCGTCTTCCTGCCGCTGACCTTGGGCGAGGTCGTCCTCGCCGGTGACCCACGCCGCGGTGTCCGCGTCGACGCCGTCCTCGACTCGCTTGATCCGGCCGGTGACGGCCTGGTCGGCAGCGTCCAGCTGGTCGACGCCGACGACGTCGTGCTGGTCGAGTTCCGCGAGGTCTATTGCCGCCGGTTCCAGCGTTCGGCGCTGCCGGTGCCGATGGCGGACCTGCTGTTCGAGACGGTCTGGAGACAGGCCGAGCTGCCGGCGGCGGAACCGGGCACGCGCAGCTGGCTCGTCCTGCACGACGACGTGTCCTGGCTGACGGCGCTGCGCGACAAGCTCGCCGAGTTCGGGGACGAACTGGTGACAGCCCCGCTCGGAGACCGCGCCGCGCTGGCGGGACTCCTGCGATCCCACGAGGTGACGGGCGTTCTCACGTGCGTCCCCACCACGGACGACCCTGATCCGATGAGCGCCGCGCGTGCGGTCGCCACGCTCTCCGGTGTCCTCGCCGAACTGGCCGAAGCGGCGTCCGCCCCGCGTTTGTGGCTGGTCGGCGCGGGCGCGTCGGCCGTCGAGCCCGGCGAGTGTGGTGACCCCGGCCAGGCCTGCCTGCGCGGCCTCGTCCGGGTCCTCGCCTTCGAACATCCCGAGCTGCGGGCGAGCCAGGTCGACTTCGACGCCGAGCCCGATCCCGCCCGGCTGTGGGTCGGCAGGCTGGTGGCGGAGATCCGCTCGGACGCGCCGGACGACGAGATCTCCTGGCGCGAAGGCGTCCGCTACACGCGGCAGCTGGCCCGCCCGGAACTCGGCGAACCCGGTCGCGAAACCGTGGTGCGTGACGGTGCCTACGTGATCACCGGCGGTCTGGGCGGCCTCGGCCTGGTCGCGGCGGAGTGGCTGGCAAAACGCGGCGCGAGCAGGCTGGTCCTCTCCGGACGCCGCGGCGCGAGCGCCGACGTCGAACCGATGCTGGCAGACCTGCGTGAACTGGGCGCCGACATCCGCGTCGTCGCGGGCGACATCGCCGAACCGGGGACGGCCGAGGTGCTGGTCGCGGCGGCCACGGAAGACGGTCTGCCCCTGCGCGGTGTGCTGCACGCGGCCGGCGTGCTGTCCGACGGCGCCGCCATCACCCTCGGGACCGAGGCCGTCGAAGCGGTCTGGCGGGCGAAAGCGCTGGGAGCGTGGCGGTTGCACGAGGCGACCGCCGGACACGAACTCGACTGGTGGCTGGCGTACTCGTCGGCGGCCGCGTTGTTCGGGTCGCCGGGTCAGGCCGCCTACGCCACCGCGAATGCCTGGGTCGACGCGCTCGTCGAGTGGAGACGGGCCGCCGGGCTCCCGGCGGCGACCATCGGCTGGGGAGCCTGGGGTGAGGCGGGAGCGGCCGTCGGCAGCCGCAACCCGGTGCTCGAACCGCTCGGTACGGAGGAGGCGCTGGCGGCGATGGACGCCGTGCTGGCGCGTGATCGCGGGGTGACCGGGATCGCCCGCGTGGACGCTGGAACCGTACTGGCCTTGTTCCCGCGGCTGGCCGGACGGCCGTTCTTCGAAATCCTGGTACCCGGCGAGGAACCGGCCGCCGGACCGTCCACTTGGGACGGATTGGACGCGTTGCGGGCGGTCCTGCCGGAAGCCGCCCGCGAGATGCTCGCCGACTACCTGGCCGGGCTCGTCGCCGGAATGCTCGGCCTCGCCGCGGACGAGATCGACAGGCACGTCTCGCTCACCCGGCTCGGTTTGGATTCCCTCACCGCCATGCGCGCGAGGGGCGTCGTGGAACGCGATTTCGGCCTGCCGCTGCCGATTCCGCTGCTGTTGCGCGGCGCCAGCCTCGCCGAACTCGCCGACCATCTCGCCGAAGAGGCCGGGTTCGGGGCGGCTCCGCGGTCCGCCGCCCCGAACGTGGCGATCGGGCCCCGCGATCCGGCCGAACGCTGGGTCGCCCGGCACTGGCAGGCCGAGCTGGGCGGCGCGGAACCCGGTGTCCACGAAGACTTCTTCGACGCGGGTGGCGACACCGACGCCGCCGAGCGGCTGCGCGCGGTGTTCGCCGGGCAGCTCGGAGCCGTCCCCGACCGGCTTTTCGCCACGCCCACCATCGCCGCGATGGCGGACCTGCTGCGTGACCGGATCGAGGGACGCGGAGGCTGCCCGGTCCGTCCGCTGCGCGAAGGCGGTACCGATCCGGTGTTCCTGTTCCATCCGGCCGGGGGACCGACCAGCGTCTACGACGGGCTCGTCCGGCTGCTGCCGGAGGGCAGGCCCGTCTACGGCCTCGAACGGATCGACGACGAGGACACCATCGAGGGCAAGGCGGAGTGCTATCTCGAGTTGATCCGCGAAATCCAGCCACGGGGCCCGTACCGGCTGGGCGGCTGGTCGTTCGGCGGTTGCCTGGCCTACGAGACGGCCCGGCGGCTGACCGCGGCGGGGGAGCGGGTCGACGTCGTGTTCATGATCGACAGCATCCTGCCGCTGCCCGCGCCGGGGAAACCGGCGCACGAGATCCTGCTGGAGCGATTCGACCGGTTCGCCGAGCACGTCGAGAAAACCTACGGCGTCCCGTTGGACATCCCGCGCGAAGAGCTCGTCCAGCTCGGCGACGACGACCAGATCCGGCTGGTGATCAACAGGCTGGCCGCGCGGGTGCCCGGGATGGGGCAGGGAGTGCTGCGGCACCAGTACGAGTCCTATGTGGACGCACGGGTGGCCGAACGCTACGACCCGGAACCGTACGCCGGGCCGGTGCTGCTGATGCGCGCGCAGGAGCCGCATCCGCTGACCACCACCCTCGACCCGCGCTACCTGCGCACCGACGACGCCCTCGGCTGGGACGCCTTCTGCGCCGACCTCGAGGTCGTGCGGGTCCCGGGCGACCACCTGTCGATGATCGACCCGCCGCACGTCGAGGTGGTCGCCGCGGCGCTCGCGGCCCGGCTCGCGGCACCGAGGGCGGCGCGGCCATGACCGACGTCCCGTTCGCTCCGACGACGGCGTTCCGGATCGCCGATCTCGCCGCCCGCCAGGAAGAGGCCGTCCGGATCGCCGAGAAGCGAGCCGTCGACCGGCAGCACGCCAAGGGCAAGCTGACCGCGCGCGAACGCATCGACCTGTTGCTGGACCCGGGTTCCTTCGTCGAACTCGACCAGTTCGCCCGGCATCGGTGCACCGAATTCGGGATGGACGCCAACCGGCCCTACGGCGACGGCGTGGTGACCGGGCACGGCACCGTCGACGGCAGGCAGATCTGCGTGTTCTCGCAGGACTTCACCGTGTTCGGCGGCAGCATGGGCGAGGTCTTCGGCGAGAAGGTCCTCAAGGTGATGGACCTGGCGATGACGCTGGGCTGCCCGGTGGTCGGGATCAACGATTCCGGCGGCGCCCGGATTCAGGAAGGCGTCGTCTCACTGGCCTACTACGCCGAACTCGGCAGGCGCAACGCGCTGGCCTCCGGCGTCATCCCGCAGATCTCGCTGATCATGGGCCCCTGCGCCGGTGGTGCGGTCTACTCGCCGGCGATCACCGATTTCACGGTGATGGTCGACGAGACCGCGCACATGTTCGTCACCGGGCCGGACGTCGTGCACGCCGTCAGCGGCGAGCGGGTCACCGCCCAGCAGCTCGGCGGCGCCGCGGTGAACAGCGAGATCTCCGGCAACGCCCACCACCGGGCCGTCGGCGAGCAGGACGCGATCGACTGGGTGCAGACCTTGCTCGGCTATTTGCCGTCCAACAACCTTGACCCCGTCCCGGACTACGCCGACGAGACCGCTCCCGACCTCACCGCCGCCGATCTCGAGCTCGACAGGCTGATTCCCGATTCGCTGAACCAGGCCTACGACATGGCCGAGGTGATCCTCCGCCTCGTCGACGATGGCGAGTTCACCGAGGTGCACAGTGCCTTCGCGCCCAACATGATCTGCGCGTTCGGCCGGGTGCAGGGCCGCACGGTCGGCGTCGTCGCCAACCAGCCGCGACATCAGGCGGGCGTGATCGACATCGACGCCTCGGAGAAGGCCGCGCGGTTCGTGCGGTTCTGCGACGCTTTCGACATCCCGATCCTGACCCTCGCCGACGTCCCCGGCTATCTGCCCGGCGCGGACCAGGAACGGCACGGCATCATCCGCCGCGGCGCGAAACTGATCTACGCCTACGCCGAAGCGACCGTGCCGAAGGTGACCGTGGTGATCCGCAAGGCATACGGCGGCGGCTACGCGGTGATGGGCTCGAAGCATCTCGGCGCGGACGTCAACCTGGCCTGGCCCACCGCGGAGATCGCGGTGATGGGCGCCGAGGGCGCGGTGCGGGTGCTGCACCGGCGCGAGCTGGCCGCGCTGCCTCCGGAACAGCGGTCCGTCGAACAACGGCGGCTTACCGAGGCGTACCGCAAACGGCATTCGAACCCGTACCTCGCCGCGGAACGCGGCTACGTCGACCAGGTCATCGCGCCGTCGGAGACCCGCCTGCAAGTGTCCAGGGCGCTGCGCGCGCTGCGGACCAAACGGCAGACCCTCCCGGCCAAGAAGCACGGAAACATCCCTTTGTGAGCAAGGAGAAGCGATGAACCGAACGTGGCGGTGGGGGCTGCTGGTGTTGTCCATGGTCGCCGTGCTGGGAAGCTCGATCCCCGCGAGCGCGGCCCCGACGCGGGCCACTGCGGACAACGGCGCGAAGGTCGTCGAGGAGACCTGGCTGGACGCGCGCACGGTCGACCTCAAGATCAGCTCGCCCGCGCTCGGCACCACCGGCATGGTCCGCCTGTTCGTCCCGACGGGCTGGGCCGCGCAACCCACGCGGACCTGGCCCACGCTGTACCTGCTGCACGGCTGCTGCGAACCGGTCGACTACCGGTCGTGGGACCAGTTCACCGACGCCAAGGCGTTCACCGCGGACAAGGACGCCCTCGTCGTCATGCCGACCGGCGGTCCCGCCGGGATGTACACCAAGTGGTGGAACTTCGGGCTCAAGAGCACGCCGGATTGGGACACCTTCCACACCTTGGAAGTACGGCAGATCGTCGAACGCGGTTACCGGGCAGGCACCCGCCGGGCGATCGCCGGACTGTCGATCGGCGGGTACGGCGCGCTCGCGTATTCGTTCAAGCACAAGGGGATGTTCGCCGCGGCGGCGTCGTACAGCGGCGTGCCGAACACGCTGAATCAGGGAGCGCCGCTGTTCATCCAGGGAATCCTGGCCCGCGCGGGGATCTTCAACTACCTCGAACTGTGGGGTGACAGCTGGGGGATGCGGCCGTTGTGGACGGCGAACAATCCCTTCGATCACGTCGACGACCTGCGCGGCACGGCACTCTACGTCTCGTGCGGAACCGGGAAGACCGGCCCGCTTGACCCGCCGGGGCAGTCCGACTTCTTCGAACCGGCGGCGTTGACGTCTTCCGTGAGTTTCACGGATCGGCTGAAGTCCAAGGGGATTCCGGTGACCGTCGACTACTACGGCGACGGGACCCACAGTTGGCCCTACTGGCAACGGGCGTTGCGCAACTCCTGGCCGGTACTGGCCGGCGGACTCGGCCTCTGACCGGTCTCGCTCGCGTGACCAGACACGGAACTCGCGTGATCAGACACGGAACTCACGTGACTGGAGACCGCACTCGTGAGTTCCGTCCCTGATCACGCGAGATCCGGGCTCAATCACGTGGGTTCCGTCCCTGATCACGTGAGTGCGGTGCCGAGCCACGGCCGCACCGCACTCACGAGGGTTTCAGCGCGCGATCAGTTCCGCGAAGCGTTCCGGGCTGACGTTCCCGCCGCTGATGATCACCCCGACCCGGCCCGAGACGGGCACCTGACCGCTGAGCAGCGCGGCGAGACCGGTCGCCCCGCTCGGCTCCATGACGAGCTTCAGCCGCTCGAACGCGAACCGCATCGCGTTCCGGACCTGGTCGTCGGTGACCAGCGCGATGTCGTCGACGAGCTTCCGGTTGATCGAGAAGGTCAGCTCGCCGGGGATCTCGGCGGCCTGGCCGTCGGCGATCGTCCGGGGGACCGGGATCGAGACGCGTTCGCCCGCTTCCAGTGAGCGTTTGGTGTCGTCGCCCGCCTCGGGTTCCACACCGACGACCCGGATACCGGGCTGCACGGCCTTCGCGGCGGTCGAGCTGCCCGCGATCAGGCCACCGCCGCCGACCGGGACGACCAGGGTCTCCAGCGAACCGGTCTCCTCCAGCAGTTCCAGCGCCGCCGTGCCCTGTCCGGCGATCACGTGCGGGTGCTCGTACGGCGGGATGAGCGCCAGGCCGCGTTCGGCCGCCAGCGCTTCACCGATCGCGACGCGGTCGCCGGTGTAGCGGTCGTAGGTGACGATCTCGGCGCCGTAGCCCGCGGTGGCGTCCTTTTTGGACTGCGGGGTGTCCTCCGGGATCAGGATGACCGCGCTGCTCCCGAGTTCCCGTGCGGCGAGCGCGACGGCCTGGGCGTGGTTGCCCGAGGAGTAGGCGGCGATGCCCTTGGCCAGCTGTTCCGGCGAGAGCCGGGAGGCGGCGTTGTACGCGCCGCGGAACTTGAAGGCCCCGACACGCTGGAGGTTCTCGCATTTGATGAAGACCTCGGCGCCGACGAGGTCGTCGAGGGTACGGGAACGCACGACCGGGGTCCGGTGCGCGACGCCTGCCAGGCGGGCGGCGGCGTCACGGATGTCGTCGATGGTCACGGGGGCGGTCATGATGCTCCTTGATCACGGATTTCGGAGAGGTAGTTGTAAGCGGACGCGCGTGAGATGCCGATCCGGGCCGCGACCTGCGGCACCGCCCGCCGCACGGCGAAGACGCCGCGCGCGTGCAGGCTGCGGAACAGGTCGAGGCGTTCTTCGCGGCTGAGCGCGGCCCAGGGTTTGTTCAGCCGCAGCTGATGCTCGTCGACGATCGCGTCCACCACCGCGTCGACGTCGTCGCCGAAGGTGGTCGTCGGTGTTTCGGTGGCGGTGCCGACGTCGGCGAGTTCGCCGACCAGCGTCCGCAGTTGGCCCAGCACGGTGACGTCGAGGTTCACGCACAGCGCGCCGAACACGGAGCCGCCGCTGTCGCGCAGCAGCATGGTCGAAGACTTCACCAGCTTCCCGGACGCCGTCCGGGTGACGTAGTTCAGCTGGTCTTCGGCCTCGTCACCGCGGGCGAGCAGGCCCATGCCGATCTCGCTCATCGACCCGCCGACGCTGCGATCGGTGACCGAGCCGGCGATCGCCACCACGGACTTCTCCGGCCGCCGGAAGTCGTGGACGACGACCTCGCAGAACGAGCCCAGCGTCGCCGCGATGCCGTCGGCGACCGGGGCGAGCGCGTCGAGGATCGCGTCCTGCTCAGACATCGCGTACTCGGGCGAGGGCCTCGACTTCGACGGCGCCACCGTAGGGCAGCGACGCGACGCCGACGCATGTGCGGGCGGGCCGCGGCTCGGCGAAGAACTCTTCGTAGACGCGGTTGAGGCCGTCGCGGTCGACGATGTCGATCAGATAGACGACGACCTTCACCACGTCGGCCCGGCTCGCGCCCACCGAACGCAGCGCGGCGTCGAGATTCGCGAAGGCCTGCGGGCATTCGGCGTCGAATCCGCCGGGCACCAGGTCACCGGGCTCGGTCACGCCGAGCCGTCCGGACACGGAAACCAGGTCACCGCTGCGGAAGGCCGGGGGATACGGATGCTCGTTGGTCACGAGACTGACTGTATAAGCCTTGGACTAAAAGTCCAAGCGAGCGAAAAGTGACGTACCGCTCACGCAGGTCGGAAGTGATTGATATACCGTATACAGAAAGGGAGGGGTCTCGATGACCACGAGTTCGACGACTGCGGCTTCGGCTGACGTGGTGCGGCACGAAGACGGCCGGATCGTCGCACCGCCGAGTATGGCCGATCTGGCCACCCAGGCGCTGCGCGCGATGATCCTTTCCGGCGAACTCCCGCCCGGTACGCGGCTGGTCGAGGCCAAGCTCACCGAGCGGCTCGGCGTTTCCCGCCCGCCGCTGCGCGAAGCGTTGCAGGTCTTGGCCTTCGAGGGGCTCGTCGTGCCCCATCCGCGGCGCGGGGTCATCGTCCGCCCCCTGACCCGGCACGACGTGTACGAAATCATCACCCTGCGCGAAGAACTCGAAGCCTTCGCCGTCCGGATCGGGATCCCGGTCCGTTCGCCGGAGCGGCTGCAGGCCTGCCGGAACGCCTTGGCCGCCTTCGAGCAAGCCGGCCTCGACGGTGACGAGGGTGTCTTCACTCAGCGCAAGTACGACTTCCATCAGTCGATCGTGGCGCTGGCAGGCCATGAGCGTGTCACCGAGGCGTATCGCGCCCTTTCCCTGCAGATGCAGCTGTGCATGGCGCTCAACCGCAGTGCCCGCCGCGACGGCGAATCGCTGATGCAGAACGTCGAGCGGCATCGCGAACTGCTCGCCGTCATCGAGGAGGGTGATCCCGAGGCGGTCTTGAAGGCGCTGGCCGACCACGGGCACGGCAGCTTCCTCGACGCGGTCGTCGATCAGCTCGACGGCGGCAGCCCCGAATCCGAGCAGTGGCTGGCCGAGCGCCGATCCCGCTAGAGTCCACATCGGACGGTCTAGGCAGACCGTCCGATGTGGAGTGACCTCAGCCCCAGCCGGGCAGGATGAACAGCAGCCAGGTCGTGATGGGCGCGATCGCGCACATACTGAATCCCCAGATCATCAGTCCCCGGAACGTCTTGTCGTTCTGACCGGCCGGCGCGTTGGCCACGACGAGGGCGCCGCTGGTCGAGAACGGCGACGAGTCGACGACCGAAGACGAGATGGCCAGCGCGATGATCATGCTCACCGCGCCGACCTCGCCCGCCAGCAGGAACGGCACCGCGAGCGGGATGAGCGCGCCGAGGATCCCCGTCGTCGACGCGAACGCCGAAACCACCGCGCCGATCGCACAGATGAGGATCGCGGCCAGCAGGGGTGAACCGATCCGCGTCACCAGGTTGCCCAGCCAGTCGATCGTGCCGACCCGTTCCATCAGCGAGACGAACGTGACGATCCCGCAGATCAACAGCACCGTCGGCCACGCCACCTCGCTGACGGCCGCCTTCGCCGAACCCGGCGAGACCAGCGACAGCACCGTCGCCACGGTCAGCGCGGTGAACCCGACGTCGAGTTTGAACACCAGCGCGCCGACCGCGAGTGCCGCCAGTCCGATCAGGGTGAACACATGGTCGCGAGTGAGCGGAAGGCGCTCCTCGGGCTCGTCGGTTCCACCGCTGGTGGGCGACGGCGCCGGGACTTCGGTCATGGTCGCGCCGGCCGAAGCACCGCTGAGCGCGAGCGCCGCGGCGGGCTGAGCGACCACCTCGGTCTTGGCGGCCGCAGAGCGGCGGATCAGTTCGCGGCCGCCGAAAAGGAAGAACACGATGGCACTCAGCAGCAGGTTGAAGACGAAGGAAGACGCGAACAACAGTCCCGGATTGCTCGGCAGGTTGTCGCGCGCGACGACGCCGTTGACGATGCTGCCGAAGATGCTGATGGGGGAGAAGCCGCCCGCGCTGGCGCCGTTGATGATCAGCAGGCCCATCAGCATCGGGTTGATCGCGTAGCGGCGGGCGAAGCCCATGCCGATCGGGGCGATGATCGCCACCGCGGCGGGCACCACCGCGCCGACCGCGGTCAAGGTCGCGGTGACCACGAACATCACCCAGGGGATCAGGGCGATCCGCCCGCCGACGGCGCGCACCACCAGGTGCACCAGCCGGTCGACGGTGCCGTTGCCTTTGGCTATCGCGAACAGCAGCGTCACCCCGACCAGGATGACGAAGAGATCGCCGGGGAACCCCGAAACGATGTCGTCGGTGCTTTCCCCGACGAACGCCGTGCCGATCACGAACGCCGCGACGAACGCCAGCGCTCCCATGTGGACGGGGAGCACGGTCGCGATCAGGAACACCAGGGCGAGCGCCACGACTGTGACGAGTTGTATGGACATCTGAATCCTCTGCGGTCGGCGCTGACACATCCAGGGACTTGAAGTTGGTGCCGGTACCCCCTCGACGGAGTTCGGTACACGGTATACCTTTCAAGCAGCGAGACCAAGGTTTCGCTTTGTGGAACATCTCGATGCCGAGCGTGGAGGCGCACATGACATACGCAGCCGGACGTCACTTCCTGCAGATCCCGGGCCCGACGAACGTCCCGGACGTGGTGCTCCGGGCGATGTCGGCGGCCACCATCGACCACCGCGGACCCGAGTTCCAGGAGCTGGCCAAGCAGCTGCTGCACGACATCAAGCCCGTCTTCGGCACCACGAACCCGGTGGTCATCTACCCCGCCACCGGGACCGGCGCGTGGGAGGCGGCCCTGACCAACACGCTCAGCCCCGGCGACACCGTCCTCGCCTTCGAGACCGGCCACTTCGCCACGCTGTGGCAGGAAATGGCGCGGGGCCTCGGGCTGCACGTCGACTTCGTGCCGGGGGACTGGCGGCACGGCGCCGATCCCGAGGTGGTCGCCGAGCGGCTCGCCGCCGACACCGCGCACCGGATCAAGGCCGTCTGCGTGGTCCACAACGAGACCTCCACCGGTGTCGCCAGCCGGATCCCGGAGATCCGCGCCGCGATCGACGCCGCCGGGCACCCCGCGTTGCTGCTGGTCGACACCATCTCCTCGCTGGGCTCGATCGACTACCGGCACGACGAATGGGGGGTCGACGTCACCGTCGCGGGCTCGCAGAAGGGCCTCATGCTCCCGCCGGGCATGAGTTTCAACGCGATCAGCGACAAGGCCCTCAACGCCGCCAAAACCGCGTGCCTGCCGAAGATCTTCTGGGACTGGGGGCCGATGCTCACCGCGAACGAGCGTGGCTTCTTCCCCTACACGCCCAACACCAACCTCATGTACGGGCTGCGGGAGGCCTTGCGCCTGCTCTACGACGAGGGTCTCGAGAACGTCTTCGCGCGCCACGCCCGGCACGCCGCCGCCACGCGAGCCGCCGTGCGCGGCTGGGGGCTGGAGGTCCTCTGCCAGGACGAGCGCGAACATTCCGGTTCACTGACCGCGGTCCTGGTCCCCGAAGACGTCGACGCCGACAAGGTCCGCGCGATCATCCTCGACCGGTTCGACATGTCCTTGGGCGCGGGACTGGGCAAACTCGCCGGGAAGATCTTCCGGATCGGGCATCTTGGCGCGTTCAACGACCTCACGCTCGCCGGAACCCTCGCCGGTGTCCAAATGGGACTCACGCTCGCCGGGGTCCCCGCCGATCCACGCGGGCTGCAGGACGCCCTCGAACTGCTGCAGAACGACTGAGGGCCCGCCGATGACAGCCGAACTGACCCGTACCGGCCCGCTCGAAGACGCGCTGTCCGCGCGGATCAAGGGGGAAGTCGCCTTCGACGACTACACGCGCCACCTGTTCTCCCGCGACGCGAGCATGTACTCGATCATGCCGCGTGGCGTCGTGTTCCCCCTCGATCACGAGGACGTCGCCGCGGCCGTCGCCACCGCGGCGGAGTTCGGCGTGCCCGTCGTCCCGCGCGGGGCGGGCACCAGCCTCGCCGGGCAGACCGTCGGCCCCGGGCTGGTGCTGGACCTCTCCCGGTACATGAACCGGATCCTCGATCTCGATCCCGTCGCGCGCACGGCCGTCGTCGAACCCGGTGTCGTCCAAGACCAGCTGAACAAGGCTGCGGCCGCCCACGGGCTGATGTTCGGGCCGGACACCTCCACCAGCAACCGCGCCACCATCGGCGGGATGGTCGGCAACAACTCGGCGGGTTCCGGGTCGCTGACCTTCGGCATGACCATCGACCACATCCGCGCGCTGGACGTCGTCCTCGCCGACGGTTCCACCGCCCGCCTGGAACCGGTGAGCGAGACCGAACGCGTGCGTCGTGCCGAGGCGGACACCCTCGAAGGCCGTATCTACCGCGAACTGCCCGAACTCGTCACCGCGAACGAGGACGCCATCGCCAAGGGCATGCCGGTGTTCTGGCGGCGCGCCTGCGGCTACCGGCTCGACCGCCTCTCCGGGTACGGCGACGGCAATCCCTTCGACCTGGCCAAATTCGTGGTCGGCGCCGAAGGCACCCTCGTGCTGGCCACCCGGATCGAAGTCGATCTGGTGCCCAAGCCGAAGAAGACCGTCTACGCGGTCGGGCATTTCGACACCACACATGGCGCGATCTCGGCCACGCTCGACGCGCTCAGCTGCGAGCCGCATCAGGTCGAGCTGATGGACAAGACCATCCTCGACCTGTCGCGGGAGAAGATCGAGTACGCCGATCTCGGCAACCATCTCGTCGGCGACCCGGCGGCGCTGCTGTTCGTGTCCTTCTCCGGCGACGACGAGACCGTCCTGGCGGCGAAACTCGACGAGGTCGCCGAACTCTGGGAGCGCGACGGGCACGGCTATCACACGCTCAAGCTGGTCACGGCCGCCGAGCAGGCGGCGCTGCTCAAGGTGCGCAAGTCCAGTCTCGGCTTGCTGATGGCGGCGGGCGAGGGCACCAAACGGCCGCTGGCGTTCATCGAGGACACCGCCGTCGACCCCGAGCACCTGGCTGAGTACACCGCGCGGTTCAAGGGGATCCTCGACGAACACCGCCTCGACGCCGGGTTCTACGGGCACTGTTCGGTCGGCTGCCTGCACATCCGGCCGTTCGTCGACCTCACCGATCCCGCGCAGGTCGACACGATGCGCGTGGTAGCGGAGAAGATCAAGGACCTCGTCGCCGAATTCGGCGGCGTGAACTCGTCCGAACACGGCGACGGTCTGGCCCGCTCGGAGTTCAACCGCGAGATCTTCGGTGACGAACTCTACGAAGCCATGCGCCAGGTCAAGAAACTGTTCGACCCCGCGGGCACGATGAACCCCGGCAAGATCGTCGACGCGCCCCCGATGACCGAGAACCTTCGTGACCGCGACGCCCTGCCGCCCGCGCCGCCGTTGCGGACCATGTTGTCGTTCGAGGTCATCGGCGGAGGCGGGATGCGCGACGCCGCCGACCGTTGCATGAACATCGGGCTGTGCCGCAAGACCACCGCCGGCGTGATGTGCCCGTCCTACCAGGTCACCTTGCAGGAGGAGCATTCCACGCGCGGTCGTGCCAACGCCTTGGTCAAGGCGCTCTCGGAGCCGGACCCGAAGGCCGCGCTCGGCGGGGAGCGGCTCAACGAGATCCTCGATCTGTGCCTGATGTGCAAGGCATGCAAGAGCGAATGCCCGATGAGCGTCGACATGGCGTCGCTCAAGGCCGAGACGCTGTACCAGCATCACGAGGAGCACGGCACCCCGCTGCGGTCGCGGATCTTCGGCTCGATCCGGTTCCTCAACCGGATGGGCTCGGCCACCGCGCCACTGTCCAATGTGCCCGGCCGGATCGGCTTGCTGCGCAGGGTGATGGAGCGGACCGTCGGGATCAAGGCCGAGCGTCCGCTACCGAAGTTCGTCCGGGACAACCTCGTGCGCTGGAACCGCCGTCGTACCACGGCCCCTGGGACGGCGGGAACGGTGAACTGGCTGGCGGACTCGTTCACCACCTTCACCGAACCGCAGATCGGCAAGGCGGCCATCGAGTTGCTCGAAAGCGCCGGCTGGGCGGTGGAACTCGCTTCCGGCGGCTGTTGCGGGCGGTCGAGCCTGTCCAAGGGCCTGCTCGACGACGCCAAGAAGAAGGCGGCCGGTTTGGTCACGTCGCTGGCCCGCGACACCGAACCCGGATCGCCGATCGTCGGATGCGAGCCGTCGTGCGTGTTCACCCTGCGGGACGAGACTTTGGCGCTGCTGCCGGAACTTCCCGAAGCGCGGCAGGTCAAGGAGCGAGTCCGCCAGGTCGAGGAATTACTCGTCGAGGCCATCGACGACGGCAGGCTGAAGCTGCCGGAGCGATCGTGGCTCAGCGGGCGACGCGTGGTCTTCCACGGCCACTGCCATCAGAAGGCGGAGGTCGGCACTGTCGCCACGATGGCGCTCCTGCGCCGTATCCCGGGGCTGGAGGTCGCCGAGATCGACTCCGGATGCTGCGGGATGGCGGGCTCGTTCGGCTTCGAGGCCGAGCATTACGAGACGTCGATGGCCGTCGGCCGTGACCGTCTTTTCCCGGCGCTGGAAAAGGAACCGGAGGAGACGCTGGTCGCCGCCACCGGGGTTTCGTGCCGCCAGCAGATCTTCCACGGGGCGGGCCGGACGGCGTGGCACCCGCTCGAACTCGTCCGCGAAGCGCTGGGTGGTTCGTGATGCGCCTGATTCGCTTCGATACCGAGGGAACCGCCCGGACAGGGTGCGTCGAAGGCGACGTCGTCCGCGCTTACGACCCGGTCACCGGTCCCGGCGAGATCGTCGGCCCGCTGTCCGGTGTCCGGCTGCTCGCGCCGTGCGATCCGCGCACGATCGTCTGCGTCGGCAGCAACTACGCCTGCCAGCTGAAGGAAAAGGGCCGTTCCTGGCCAGAACAGCCGGCGCTGTTCCTCAAGGCTCCCAACGCCGTCACCGGTCCGGGGCAGCCGATCCTGCACCCGCCCGAGGTCGAACGCCTGGAGTACGAGGGCGAACTCGCCGTCGTCATCGGCAGGACCGCGCGGAACCTGACCGCAGACGACGTCGATGCGCACATCCTGGGCTACACCTGCGCCAACGACGTGACCGCGCACGACTGGCGGGCCGACGGCCAGTGGGCGCGGGCCAAGAGCGCCGACACGTTCCTGCCGCTCGGACCCTGGATCACCACCGACATCGAGAACGGAGACCTCGGAGTGACCACCCGGATCAACGACCGGATCGTCCAGCGGTCCAGTACCAGGGAGATGATCTTCGGCGTGCCCGAGATCCTCGCGTGGGTGACCCGCTGGTTCACCTTGCGCCCCGGTGACGTCGTGCTCACCGGCAGTCCTGCGGGCGTCGGGCCGATGAAGCCGGGGGACGAGGTCACCGTGGCGATCGAGGGGATCGGCGAGCTGACCAACCCGGTCCGCTGAGGGTGTCGTGAGGACGATCAGGGTCACGGGTGTCTCGGTACCTTCCGGGTGCCGTGTCGCGAAAGCCACTTTCGGGACATCAGACGTCGCGAAAGTGGCTTTCGCGACACGCGGGAGGGTGCTGTTACGAAAGCCTCTTTCTCAACAGCACCTTCTGGCGATCACCCGGCCAGACCTCGGTCCGGGTGGTCACGGCCCTTGACCTCCGTGCAGTGTCTTCGACCGACTCGCCGAGGCTCCGCTGAGGGTGTCGTGAACTGCGTGTTACTCGCGGGTAGTCGTTGAGGTTAACGGACTTCACTCGAACGAGCGACAGCTGTTTCATGATCATCAAATGGCGGTGACATGCCTTGTCCGGCCTTCGGTGATCAGGACATCCTCCTCGGCGTGCGGTCCCCTGGCCGCACATCCCCAGCCGAGAGGATGAACACCATGAGCGACACCCGGAGCACCACCCGCCGGTGGACGAAGCGCGGTCTGGCCGCCGGCCTGCTCGCGGTGCCGATGCTCGCCGTCTTCGGTGGCTCGGCCTCCGCGGCGGAGCTGACGCCGATCGCCGAGTACCTCGACAGCACCATCGCCGGTCTCTCGGCGTCGCTGGTCCAGGCGCTCGCGACGCTGCTCGGCGTGGGCTGAGCCTCAGGCGTGTCAGGAAAGGGGCTTTCAGGACGAAAAACGTCTTGAAAGCCCCTTTCCTGACAGCCGTCAGACCACTTCGAAGTTCGCCATCATCGCCATGTCCTCGTGTTCGGCGTTGTGGCAGTGGAAGACGTAGCGGCCGCGGTAGCCGTCGAAGCGGGCGATGACCTCGACCGACTCGCCGGGACTGAGATCGACGGTGTCCTTGATGCCACCGTCGAACGGTCCCGGCGGGCGTCCGCCGCGCGAAAGGATCCGGAACCCCACCAGGTGCAGATGCACGGGGTGATGGATGTCGGCGACGAACCGCCAGATCTCCGCCTCGCCGAGGCGCGGGCTCGCCGACATCAGGTCCGGCGAGAACGGTTCCCCGCCGATCACCCAGCCCTCTCGTCCGTGGACGGTCCCGGCGCGGAACGAGAACTCGCGCGTGGTCGTGGCCTGCTCGCGAGTGAGCGGCGGGATTTCGCCCAGCTTCGCCGGAACCCGGCTTTCGTCCGGCGCGCGGCGGGCGACGACGAACCGCATGACCTGAGCGGTCGAGCCGGTGCCGAGCCGGTTCACCAGGGTGACTTCGGTCCCGACCGGATACCGGCCGAAGTCCACGACGAGGTCGTACCGCTCCGCGGGTGCAATGGGCAGATGGTCGTGCTCGCGAGGTGTGTCGAGGAGGCCTTGGTCGGCGCCGATCTGGACGAAACCGCCCCCGCCGGGCGGTGGCGGATCCAGCGCCAGGTCGTAGCGGCGGGCGTTGGAGGCGTTGAGGATCCGGAGCCGGTATCGCACGGCCGCCACCTCGTGCACCGGCCACGGCGCGCCGTTGACGAGGATGACGTCACCGAAAACGCCCTCCACGTAAGCACTTTCCACTCCCGGTGTGGTCCGCAGCGTCCGGTCGAGAGACGGATACGCGAAGGCGCCGTGCTCGTCGAAGGAGCGGTCGGCGATCATCAGCGGCAGTTCGCGCTCCCCGGACGGCAGCCCCAGTGACTCCTCCTCGTCGTCGCGGACCAGATGGAAACCGGCGAGCCCCCGGTACACGGCGGGACCGGTGAAGTCCATGCGATGGTCGTGGTACCAGAGGGTCGCGGCCCGTTGCCGCAACGGGAAAACGTAGTCACGCGAGCCGTTCGAGAGCCGGGCGCGGGCATCGGTCATGCTGTGCCCGGCATGGCCGGCGTTCCAGCCGGACAGCGGCAGGACGAGGTCGGTCGGGTAGCCGTCGGAGTCGGCGGGCGTGTGCCCGCCGTGCAGATGGACGACGGTCGGGACGGGAAGTTCGTTGCGATGGTGGACCACGGCGGTCCGGTCCCGCCGTGATTCGATCGTCGGGCCGGGGAAGATCCCGTCATAGCCCCAGATCGGTGTCCGGACGCCCGGGAGGATCTCGGCCGTCGCCGCGCGCTGGGTGATCGTGTAGTGATCGGTGTCCGCTGTCCTTTGTGGACGCAAGACCGGCGGGATCGGCAGCGGTACCCGGAACGGCTCCGGCAAGGGGAGCCCGCTGCGCAGCAACTCGCCGGTGCCCGGCGAACCCTGCGCGAGCAGCCGGGGAGCGGTGAGCCCCGCGGCGAGGAGGACACCCGCTCCGCCGGCGAGCCCGAGGAACGTCCGGCGGGGGAGCCCGCGGCTCATCGGTCCACCCGCCAGATCCCGATGGTCGTCAGCACCACTCCGGTGACGAGGGCGACGCCGAGAGGGATGTGCAGGTCGAGCGCGCCCGCCATCCCGGCGAGGTACTGCGCGGTCTCGCCCGCCGCGAGCAGCAGGCTGACCCAGAACAGCCAGCGCGGTCCACGGACGAGCCACAGCACCAGTGCCGCCAGAATCTGGGCGTACGCCAGATACGACACAGCGTCGGCGCCCCATTTGTGCAGCCAGAGCATGTCGTAGTCGCCGCCGAGATAGCCGCCGGCGAACACCGGCTGGCCGATGATCGCGACGGCGTGGGCGCTCACGAGCACCCTGTTCACCACCAGCGTCCGGCTTCGGGTAGTCACGGTTCCACTCACGCGAACGAACGTAAGAGCCGAAGCCTTATGCTGTCCAAGACAAGATCAGTTATCTGTTCATAACAGGTGAGGCATCAGCAGTGGATCTTCTGGCGCTCCGGTACTTCCAGACGGTCGCCCGGCTCGAACACGTCGGCCGTGCCGCCGAGAAGCTGCGTGTCGCGCAGCCCTCGCTCAGCCGGACGTTGGCCCGGCTGGAAAACGACCTCGGCGTCCCCCTGTTCGACCGCCACGGCCGCCGGATCCGGCTCAACCGGTTCGGCGCCGCGTTCCTCCGCCGCGTCGACCGGGTACTGGCCGAACTCGACGACGCCCGGCAGGAACTCGACGACGCCGCCGGGCTGGAACGCGGCACGGTCACCGTCGCGGCCGAAAGCCTGCTCGTCCTCACCGAACCGCTGCGCACCTTCATTCCCGGTCATCCGCTGGTGGACGTGCGGCTGTCCCAGTCGTCGGCGGAGGGGATGGCGGAAAGACTCCGATCCGGTGACGTCGATCTGTGCATCACGTCGCAACCGTTGTCCGGCGACGACATCCGAAGCCGGGTGTTGCTCGACGAAGTCGTGATGCTCTGCGTGCCGTCCGGTCACCGGCTGGCCGGACGCGGCCGCGTCGGTCTCGCGGACCTCGAAGGAGAGCCGTTCCTCACCACGCGGCCCGGTTACTGGCAGCGCGCACTCGTGGATCACCTCTTCGCGAAGGCCGGCCTCGAACTCCACATCGTCTGCGAGGGCGACGAAGCCGCCGTGCTCTTCCAGCTCATCGACGCGGGTCTCGGCGTCGCGCTCGTGCCTTCCCTCGGCCTGCGGGCCGACACCAGCCCGACGGTGGTGTGGCTCGAGGTCGACGACCCCGAATGCCGTCGCGTGCTCAGCGTCGCGTGGCGCGAGGACACGTACCTTTCCGCGGCCGCCCGGCGCTTTCGGGAGCACACCGTCGAACACTTCCGTGCACAGGCCGAAGCCGGGCCCGGTCGCGCTGACCAGGGCCCGGCTTCGGGAGGTGTTACGGGTTGAGCGTGACGCTGTAGGCGCTCAGGGCCTCGCCGATCGGCTGGAAGTACGAGCTTCCGCCGCCCTTGCCGGAGGTGATGCCCAGGCCGATGCTCCCGGAGAACAGGCAGCCGCCCGAGTCGCCGGGGTTGACCAGCGCGTTGGTCTGGATCAGCTGGTACACGGAGCCTTCGGCGTAGTTCACGGTGACGTTGAGCCGCTGGACCGAACCCGAGGTGAGGCGGGTGGTGCTGCCGCTCTTGCTGATCCGCTGCCCGACGGTCGCGGAACCGGCGGAGGAGATCTTCTGGGTCGAACCGTTCCACAGGGTGACCGCGCCGGGGCCGCTGCCGGAGGTGTTGCGGATCAGGCCGTAGTCGTTGGTCGGGAAGCTGGCGCCCTGCGACGGCCCGACGTTCCACTGCGAGACCGCGCGGGTGCAGTGGCCGGCGTCGAGGATGTAGTTCTGGCCGCCCTTGTTGGTGTTGAACCCGACCGAGCAGCGGGTGCCGCCGCCGGTGATGGCCTCACCGTTGTAGATCGCGGTGTGCATCTCGCCGGTGGTCCGCTCCACGCGGACCCGGTCGCCGAGCGCTTCGGCGGCCTTCACGAGGGCCTCGGAGCCCTTGGCGGCGTCGGACACGGTCAGTACTACCTGGTTGGTCTTCGGGTCGAGGCCGATCGACGTGTGCGTGACCGTGGGCAGCGCCTGCAGGGCGTTCTGCGCGCTCGAAAGCGCCGCGCTGGAGTGCTTGACCACGCGGGCCTGCGCGCCGGTCGCGGTCACCTGGTCCGCGGCGGCCTGGTCGAGCACGTTCACCACGGGCCGGGCGGAGTCGTCGAGGTAGCCGTCGGCGGCACGGGAACCGAGGGAGGCGGTGACCTTCTGCACCGTTTCGGCAGCTGCTGTCTGCGCCCGCAGGAAGTTCGTGGCGGCGGCCTGGCTGACCCCGGCGTCCGAAGCGAGGGACGTCACCGCTTCACTCTGCACGGTGGGGGAGTAGCCCTCGATGGTGGTGGCGGTGGCCGTTGATGGCGCCAGGAAGCCGATGACCGCGGCTGCGGCCACCATGGTGGTGGCGGTACGGGCTAAGGGGTTTGTGCGCATACCGGGAACTCACTTTCGCGAGGGAGGATCCAGCGCGAAGGGTGGCCACGCTGGACGCGGTGGGCGGCCGGGCACGGCCAAGGTGGCCCGGCACCGGTGATCCGGTCTCGATCCAGGGTGATCGCGTCCACCGGTGCCGGGTACCGACTTTCGTTGGGCAGGAAGAAAGATAGGTATCGCACCGATCGGCCTACCGACCCATTCGCGCACAGCAAACGGCGCCGTAACACCGATGTGATCACACGCCCGGCCTAGAGATCGTTCTCCGTACCACAGATCCGTGTGGGGATACGGGGTTCTCTACGGGGTCGTGAGCGTTTCCCTTGTCCAGGATCAGTCGTCGAAGGCGAGCCGGGCGAAGCGTTCCCCGATGAGCCGGTGCGTGGCCGCGTCCGGATGGAGTTCGTCGGGCAGTGGCATGGCGGCCTGGTCCGCTTCGCCGTACAGGGTGAGGCCGTCGAGGTAACGCAGGTTCGGATCGGTCGCGCTCCGCTCCTTGACGATGCGGGCGAGCTCGCCGCGGATCGTGGTGAGCGTCAGCTTTCCCGCGGCGGTCTCGGCGGGGTCGCCGGTGGCCTTGAACCGCAGCTTTCCGTCGCTCATCGCGACGGCGCAGGGGCCCGGCGTGTGCTCGTGAATCGCGCAGTGGATCGGCGAGACGACCAGCAGCGGCGTGGTGGGGTGCCCTTCCCGGATGGTGTCGAGGAAACCGTGCACGGCCGGGACGAACGCGCGCAGGCGCATCGCGTCGGAGTTGACGAGGTTGATGCCGATCTTGACGCTGATCAGGTCGGCGGGCGTGTCCCGCATGGCACGGGCGGTGAACGGGTCGAGCAGCGCGCTGCCACCGAAACCCAGGTTGACCAGCTCCACCCCGGCGAGGGCCGAGGCCACGGCGGGCCACGTTCCGGTCGGGGTCGCCGCGTTGGAGCCGTGACTGATGGAGCTGCCGTGGTGCAGCCAGGTCTTGCGACCGCCGTTCTGTGCACTGTGGACGGTCGTGTCGGTGCGCAAGGCGACCAGCTGAGTGGTTTCGTCGTGCGGCAACCAGATCTCGACGTCCTTCTCGTCACCGGGCAGCTCGGCGAAGCGCACGGTGCGCACGGGACCGGACTTGGTTCGCATGCTGCCGTCGGTCATGTCGATGGTGAGCGTGTCGCCTTCGGCCACGCTGGCTCGTCCGGCGAGGCTCCCGTCGACGAGCAGTTCGTAGACGCCGTCGGGCCGGGGCGGCACGCCGACGTAGACCCGCTTGGTGGCGATGACGTCCAGTTCGACGAGCGTGGCCGTGGTGCGGAAGGCCAGCCGGACACCGGACGGCTGCGATTCCGCCATGGCCAGCTGGCCGTCGGGGATCTGCTGCCGGGCCCGCGCGGGCAACCGGTGGGGGAGTACGCCGCGTTCCGTGCGCTCCAGGTCGAGGGCGCCGCGGACGAGGTCGGAGGTGATCGGGGTGGTGAGCATTTCCTTGTTCATTTCCTTCGGGGCCAAGCGCGCAGCAGGACGTCGAGCGCGTCGAGGATTTCGATCCAGCTTTCCTGTGAGCCGGGGGTGCTGTGACTGAAGCCGCCGGCGGACTCCAGTCCGACGAAGCCGCTGAAGACACTGCCCAGCAGCCGTACGGCGTGGGTCTGGTGCGGTTCGGCCAGGTCGTAACCGCGCAGGATCGCGCGCATCAACTCGGCGTGCCGGACGCCCGCGCTGGTGACGGCCTGTTCCGGTGCGAGCCGGAACCTCGCGGCGGTGAACCGGCCCGGGTGTGCGAGGGCGTAGTCGCGGTGGACGTTCGCCAAGGCGATCAGCGCGTCCCGGCCCGCCAGGCCCGCCACCGCTGTCGCGGCCAGGTCGGCGAGTTCGGCCAAGGCCAGCAGGGCGATCCCGGTCTTCAGTTCGTAAGCGCTCTTCACGTGCGAATACAGGCTCGCCGTTTTGACGCCGCATCGCTTGGCGACTTCCGTCGGGGTCACCTGCTCGAAGCCGACCTCGTCGGCCATCTCCGCTCCCACCGTGACCACGCGTTCCGTGGTCAGCCCTGCTCGCACCATGTTCGCCAGCCTACCATAGTCCATTCGGGATTTGCCTAATGTGTTTAGGAAGCAAAACCTGGGTTCGGTAGCGGCCGCCCTGACGGAAGCTGGGCGCAGCCCGAACGGAGGTGAGCGTGATGAACACAGTGGACCCGGCCCAGGCCCGGCGCGACCGCATCGAGCGCTGGAGGGGAGACCGGCGCCTGCTCGCCGGCGCGATCGTGGCCTCGGCCGTCGCCCTGGTGAGCGGATTCGTGGCCGGACACGGGTTCGGCTCCTTCGTCGAGGTGTTCCGGACCATGGCGATCGACAGCGTTTTCGACGACCGCTCCGATGGTGACCCGCCCTACGGCGTGGTGTGGGGAACCTTCGCCGTCTTCGGCGGTATCGCCGGGGTGAGCCTCGCCAATGTCGCCATGAAGCGCTACCAGGGCCGCCCGTCGGGGCCGGTGTTCCCGGTCGTCCTGCTGTTCGCGGCGAGTACCCTCGGCACCTGGGAATCGTCGCGGGAGTGGCTTCCGCCGCTCGCCGTCGGCATCGCGGTCGACCCGGTCTTCCACACGGACGAGAAGTGGGGATTCTGGGGATGGCTGCTGTACTACGCGGACCGGTGGGTGCCCGCGCTCATGCTCGTCCTGACCTTCCTCGTGCTGTGGTACGCCGTCCGCGTCTCGCGCCGGTACTCCGAGATGGTCCGGACCAGGGACTGGCTGCTGGCGTACGGCCGCCGGGTGCCCGCCCGGATCGTCGACGTGAAGGTGCACGTCGGCGGGGACGAATCGGGAACCCGGGTCGTCGGCACCACCGTCACGCTGTGCTTCGTCGACGTCGCGGGGGTCCGCCACTGGGTGACCCGCCGGACCCGGGACACCACCATCGCCACCGCCGAAGTGCTTTTCGATCCGGCGTCACCGGCCGATGACAAGAAGATCTTCGTGGCGCTCCGGCGCTGCCCCGCCCTCAGCGACTGGCTGCCCGCGGCCTGAAAGTCTGGAGTCACGTTCATGTCGGCTGTCCCCGAACCCACCCGCCCCGGCCCGCTCGCCCTCGTCCGCGGATTCCTGTCCGGGATCGTCATCGGGACGACACTGTGTGCCTTCGTGGTCGGCATCATCATCGAGTACGTCCCCCTGATCATCGCCGGTCTGGGGCTGCCCGTCGTCTACGGAATCCTGCTCTACCTCGCCGGGGCGCCGCGACGCGCCCGGGAGGCGGCGATCGTCCCGGTGGTCGCGCTCGCCAAGATCGAGAGCCTGCGGGCCAGTGGCACGGAAACGGGCGACATCCCGGTCGACTTCGTCCTCACCGTCGCCCCCGACGGCGCGGCGACGTACCGCGTCAAGATCCAGCACGGCGTCAACCTGGTGGACATCCCGAACCACCGGCCCGGCGGCATCCTCGTCGTCCAGTACCCGCCGAACAGGCCGTGGAAGGCGCAGATCGTGGACCGGCCTTCGCCGGAGTGGGAGCGCCGTGCCGCCGGCGCCGTGATCGAGTCCGCTCCGGAGACCAGTCTGGTCCAAGAGCAGGCGGAGGGCTGTGGGTACGGCGCGCTCACACTCTTCGGATTACTGCTCGGGGCGGCGCTCGTGCTGTTCCTGTTCCGCGCGGAGCTGTTCGGCCCGGAGTCGCGTACCGGGTCGGAAGAGACGCAGTCCTCGACGTCGTCCAGCGTGACCACGTCTTCGTCGGGCTCGGCCACGGTCACCGTCGGTCAATCGCTGCTGGGCGAGGGGGAGTTGCGCCGGGCGATCGACTCGCTGGCGGAGGCCGCGGACGTTTCGCAGGTGGTCACCGTGGTGATCGAAGAGCGACGGCTGACCGTGGTCTTCGCGCCGACCGACGCCCAGGTGCCGCGGTTCGACCTCCGCACCCTGGCCGTCGACGGCCTCCCGGCCCTGGTCAAGCGGGCGACGACCACGATCGACGTCGGCTCGCCGCAGACCTGGCAGGTCACGATCGTCCCGTTCGGGAACGTCGTGAGCAGCCGCGTCATCGTGACCGGTCCCGGCGGGAGCGGCTCACTCGCGGACGGTGGCTAGCGGTCGTGAGTGTGGTGATTCGGGTTAGAACCCGAATCACCACTCACGACCAACTCGACCAGGCATGCCACGTTTGCCCTTCCCCTCAACCGTCCTTTACCCGCTCACGACTCGCCTGGCCGGAGTGTGACTCAGGGCTGTGCGCGGTCGCCATGCCTGGTGTCGCGAAAGCCACTTTCGGGACATCAGACGTCCCGAAAGTGGCTTTCGCGACACGTTTGACTTGCCCGTCAACAACCCGAATCGCCACTCACGACACAGCCGGACGGCGGCGCGTTCACCCGAAGTGTCCAGTCGTTGAACACTCGTCTGACGGCTGGACTTCGCCCCGTCCCGCCGGTAGACCAAGATCCCGTGACCTCTGCCAAACGCCGCCTCGCGGGCGTTCTCGCCGTCCTCTTGCTCACGATGGCCGGCACCGCGGCTCCGGCCTCGGCCGCCACGAACCTGACCGTGCTGAGCTTCAACATCTGGCTGCAGGGCTCGCACGGCGGGATCGGCTCGGTGGTGAACCAGATCCGGGCTTCGGGCGCGAACGTGGTGGCGCTTTCGGAGACCGGCGGCGGCGCCACCGAAGCGATCGCCGACGCGCTGGGCTGGCAGCACACCGAGCCCGGCTGGGACATCGACGTGATCAGCGCGCTGCCGATCCAGGACACCGACTGGAAATCGTGGAACGACACGGGCGCGCGGGCCATCACGGCGAAGATCGCCGGGGTCTGGGTCTACTCGATCCACCTGGACTACACGAAATACGGCCCGTACAACGCGTGCTTCGACAAGGACGGCGTCAGCACGATCCTCGCCGACGAGACGAACCGCCGTCGTCAGGCCGAGCAGATCGCGGAATGGACGGGCAGCAGCCCCGGCATCGTCGCCGGCGACCTCAACAGCCCGTCCCATCAGGACTGGACTGCGGCCGCCAAGTCCCGGCACTGCGGCTACGAGGTGGCCTGGCCGACGACGAAGGCGTTCACCGCTCGCGGCTTCACCGATTCGTACCGGAAGCTGCGGCCCGACCCCGTCGCCGATCCCGGCGACACCTGGTCGCCGGTGGTCAAGGACAACCAGGGCAGGCCGGAGCCGCAGGACCGGATCGACTTCGTCTTCTACCGCGGCGGATCGATCACGCCCAAGAGCACCCGGACCTTCGGCGGCGGGTCGGGCTGGCCGTCGGACCACCTGGCCGTGCTGAGCGCGTTCACGGTGTCCTGACGGGGAGTTCACGCACTCCCAGCTGCTCGAAGAGCCAGAGGATGTCCGCGTTGATCCAGTATTCCGCGATCAGCCCGTCGGCCACGCGCAGGATGTCGGTGCCGTGGAAGGAAACGCGGCGGCCCACCTGCTCTTCGTCCGCGCCGGGGAACCCGCCTCGGTAGGTCCCTTCGGCCAGCCAGCGCAGTACGAGGACGTCCCCGTCGACGATCGGTCCGATGTGGACGGTGAAGAGCAGATCCGGGAACGCCGCGCGAAGGCCGCCCACCCAGGTCTTCAGGTTCTCCCTGCCGACGGTCGCCCGCACCGGCCCGCCGTCGAGCGGGGCCGCGTGCCAGGTGAAGTCCTCGGGCACGGTGGTTTCGGTCAGCGCCAGGTCGCCGTTCCAGATCGCCACCCAGGACTCGGCCAGTTTCGCGAATTGGCCCGCCATCGTCAGTCACCGTGCTTTCCGGGCGCGGCGCTGCCGGAGTACTCGCCGAGATCGGACACCAGCTTGGTCAGCTCGGCGTCGTTGTCGTAGCGGCGCTGGTGCAGTTCGGCGATCTTCGCGGCCATCTCGGGGTCCGGGTCGTCGGTGATGTCGAAGGACGCGAACTTGTCGACCAGCGGCAGCCCGACCCGGTCGGTGTTCCGGTGCGCCGGGTGGATGAGGTATTCCCAGTAACCTTCGAGATCCTCGATCGCGAAGACGGCGCCCCATTCGTACTCACCGCCGAAATCGCGGCCGACGACGAAGGATTTCACCGAGGGGACGACCCGGCCCTGATTGCGGAGGCTTTCCAAGGCTTCCTCGACCTGTTCCGGCGAGGCGCCGGGCCGGAGGGTGAAACGGTTGCCGTGGTAGATCATCGTGCTTCCTTTCGTTTCGAGAGAAGAGCGGCGAGTGCCGCTCCGGTCGCCATCGCGATGCCGGTCGAGGTGAAGGCACCGTCGATGCCGATGGTCTGGATGAGTGGCTGGACGACGAGCGGGGACAGGAACTGCCCGAGGAAGATCCCGGTGACCAGGCCACTGAGTACCCGGCCGCGTTGCGCGGGACCGGCGAACTCGGCCAGGCGCAGGTTGAGGTTCGGGACGACGAAGCCGACGCCGAAACCACCGACGAGCAGTCCGGCCACGACCTGGACGACGGTGCCCGCCGTTCCGATGACCAGCCAGCCCGCGCCCAGGAGCGCGACGCTGACGGTGGTGATCGCCGTGGAGTTCAGGCGTTTGCGCAGGCGAGGGAAGGCGAGGGCGCCGGCGACGCTGGTCAGCGTGCTCCCGGCGACCACGGCGCCGATGGCGGCGGGACCGCTACCGAAACCTTCCAGCAGGAACGGCAACTGCGTCGGCGCCATGTAGAAGACCAGCGTCGCGACCAGGGCCAGGACGTACACGCCGATGATGCGCCCGGGCAGCCGGGCTCGCTGGTCTTCACGCACCGTGGGATCGCTCCGCGGCGGTTCACGCAGGGAGACGATCGCGAAGACGGCCACGATCGCCGAGGCCGAGTACATCCAGAACGGTGCCTGCCAGTTCACCGTGGCCAGCAGCCCGGCCAGCGGCAGGAAGACGACACCGCCCAGGCTCGCGAACGCCTGCTGGAGCCCGAGGAAAGATGCGCGGCCGGGGCCTTCGAACCAGTCGGTGATCAGGGTGCTGACCGCGGTCATGATTCCGCCGACGGCGAGCCCGAGCCCGGCCCGGGTGACCAGCAGCAGGGAGAGGTCGCTCACGAAGAACCCGGCCGTGCCGGTGATCGCGTAGAGCACGAGCCCGGTCAGGAGCAGCGGACGGCGCCCGACGCGGTCGGCGAAGATCCCGGACAGCGGCGCGCTGATCGCGATCGCGAGCGAGGTCACGGTCAGTGCCAGCCGCACGAGAAGTCCCGAGCCGGGCGTACCGGCGAAGACCTCCCGCATGGCGGGCAGGCTGGGCGCGATGATCGCCGCGGCCATGATGGTCAGCGTTGCCGCCGCCAGCACGGTGCCGCGGGCCAGGCGCGTCGGCGTCAAGGCGGCTGCTCGGTTCGTCACGCCACCAACCTCGCAGCGGCGCCCCCGCGCTCGCGTCGGTGAAAATCGCCTATCTCCGCGGTATGCCGACGCGGCCGGTGAGGGCGGTCGTGATCACGGCCCCTGGTAGAAATGTCCGATGCGGGATTTCTTCAAGGGTTTCCGGATGTTCGGGCAAGGCCTGGGCATCCTGCTGCGGTCACCGAGACTGCTGCTGATCGGGGCGCTGCCCGCGGTGCTGACCACGCTGCTGCTCCTCGGCGGAGTCGTCGCGCTGGCGTTCTGGATCGACGATCTTGCGCTGCTGCTCACTCCCTTCGCGGACGACTGGGACGAGGGTTTGCGGACCGCGGTGCGGGTGGCGGCGGGTGCCGCGGTGTTCGGGGTGGCGCTGGCCATCGCCATGATCGGGTTCACGGCGATCACCCTCGCCATCGGCGGGCCGTTCTACGAGCACATCGCGGAGAAGGTCGAAGACGATCTCGGCGGCGTTCCCGGCGCGGTGGAGTTGTCGGGGTGGCGGTTGCTGGTGATGGGCCTGAAGGACGGGCTGTCGCTGGTGTTGCGCTCGCTGATGTTCACGATCCCGCTCCTGATCGCGGGCTTCATCCCCGTGGTGGGCCAGACCGTCGTGCCGGTCTTGCTGGCACTGGTCACGGCGTGGTTCCTGGCGCTGGAACTGATCGCCGTGCCGTTCTACCGGCGGGGGATGGGTTTGAAGGAGCGGCGGCGACTGCTGCGCAAGCGCCGCGCGCTCGCCCTGGGGCTGGGGCTTCCCGTGTCGCTGCTGTGCCTGATCCCTTTCGCCGCGCTGATCGTGATGCCGATGGGCTTCGTCGGTGGGGTGCTCGTCGCCCGCGACGTCCTCACGGGCGATGCGGTGGATCGGCCGCTGCCGGTGACCTGAGGCCATACCGTGCCGGTTGACCGGCTGTGCAGGGTTCGTGTCCCGGTGTGTATCCGGCACTGGTCTTGGCGCGCCGGAACGGCGAGGATGTCCGCGTCGGTGACGAGAGGGAGCGCGCGACATGGTCAAGGTGCACGGCAAGGCGGAGGCCGAGCGGATCCGCGAAGAGCTGCGCGAGCAGCGGCGGCCGTCCGGTCCGGTCGGCAAGGCCGGTCAGGTCGGAAAACCGACGGGTGAGGGTGCCGCGGCCATCGTCGCCGACGGCTCGGACCGCATCGAACTGGACCACGCGGAGATCGCGGAGGCGTTGAAGGCGCTGGACGAGCGCCAACGGGTGCTGGAGGCGCATCTGGCGGACGCCCGCGAACTGGGAACCCCGCTGGCCGACGGCAAAGGTCCCGTGTCCGTGCCGATGCGCCGGTCGTTCGCCCGCCGGGGCGGGGCGGAGGAAGGGGGCGTGCAGGTCGCGCTCGAGTCCTATCTGGCCGAGCTCGCCGCGTTCCGTGCCGCGATCGGCCTGGTCGCCGAGCAGCACGTCCGCACCGACGAAACGAACGCGTCCGCCGTCGACACCGTGGCGAGGGGGACCGATGGGCGGTGAGTACTACACCGACAAGCATCCGCTGAGCGCGCGGGCGCGGGCGAAGCGGCGGAGGGTGGTCCGCCGCCGCGAGGCCAACCTGAAGGAAGGCGCGCTCGGGAAGATCAACTGGGAGTGCTACGAGCACCGCCAGCTGTGGGACATGATCAAATCCGCCGAGCCGCCGAAACTGGGGGAGCAGGCGCATCGCTGGGGCGAGCTGGCCAAGGGTGTCGACACGGCGACCGCCGAGGTCCGCACCATCGTGCAGAAGCTGTTGCTCTCCTGGCGCGGCCCGTCTTCGGCGCAGGCCGCCGAGTCCGCGCACCGTCTCACCGCCTGGGCCAGCGAGGCCGCGCAGAACTCCCGGCAGATCGGCGACGGGCTCGACGCGTACACCTCGGCGATCACCGAAGCGCGCCGGAAGATGCCGGAGCCGGTGCACTACGACGCCGAGCGCTGGTTCCGCGAGGGCTACGCGGTGAAGGCGCTCGACGGACCCAACGGCGCGTACATGATGGACGACCTCCTCGACGACAAGCTCCCGACCAAACGCGAGGCGGACCGGGCCAAGGCCGAAGCCGTCCGGGTGATGGACCAGTACGAAGAGGCCAGCCAGGGCGTCCGGCACCGGTTGCCGCCGATGTTCGAGGCCCCGCCGAAAGCGGCCGAAATCCAGGCGCCACAGCCACTTCCCGCTCGGCCCATCGCACCTGTCGTGCCCGTGCCGCCCCGGCCCGAGCCTGTTCCGCCGCGCCCGGTTCCGGTTCCCTCACCGGAGACCTCGGGACCGGACGTCGTGAACCCCGACGACAGTGCCACGTACGCGGCCTCGGCCGGAGTCGTGGACCTCCCGTCGGGAGGGACGACCGGGGTGAGCGGGCCTGGCTCCTCCCTGCCAGGTGGCGTTCTCTCCGTCGAGGACGCCGCCAGGAGTGGCCGAGGGACCGGCGCGGGTTTCGCGGGCGGTTTCGGTGGCGCGGCCGCTCCGGCCGCCGGAGGATTCGGCCAAGGCGCCGCGGGTGCCCGCGGTGGCGCCGGGGGAGCGGGTTTCGGCATGTACCCGCCGATGACCGGCAGCCAGCGGGAAGAGGACAAGGAACACCGCGACCGCTACGGAAGCGGATACGACCTCCTCGACGATCTCCCGCCCGCCTACCCGCCGGTGTTCGGCGAATGAGCGGCTACCGCGCCGAGCCGGAGCGACTGCGGGCGCTCGCGCGGCAGTTCGAAGACGTCGCGGAGGACCTGGGCGATGCCGCGAGGCTGACCGACGGCGTCGCCGCGGGCGATCTGGGGCCGCCCGGGATCGCGGCCGCCCTCGACGGGCTGATCCGGCCTTGGTCGGGTTCCCTCGCCGCGGCGCACGCCGAGTTCGCCGGTGCGGCGGCTGGGATCCTCACCGCGGCGAAGTCCTATGAGGACACCGACGACGACGCCGTCCGGGCACTGCGGCGTGCGGACGGGGGCCCCTGATGCCCGGGTTCAGGGGTCTCGGTTTCGACCCGGTTCCGGGCGACGCGGACGCCGTCGCGGCCGCTGCCCAGCGGTGTTCGGAGGCGGCCGCGAAACTCGACGCGGCGACCGCCATCCGGATCGAAATGCCGCGTGAATGGGAGGGGGACGCTTCCGGAACCGTCGCCGCCCGTGCCGCCGCGGCGAGGACGGCGCTCGAACCCGCGCCTGCCGTCCTTCGTGCCACGGCGGACATCCTCACCGCATGGGCGGGCATGGTCGTCGCCGGAGTACGGCGCGCCGAGCAACTCGACCGGCGGGCCGTGACGCTGCGGCGCGCGCTCACCGACGCGGAGGACGCCGTCGAGATCGCGGAAACGGCCGTCCAGTTCGCCGCCGGCGGCGCGGTGGCACAGGCCGAACTCGCGGCGGCGAGAGCGCGACACGAGGACGTGCGGCGTGAACTCGACCGCGTCCTGGAGCAAGCTCGTGCGCTGGAAGCGGCTCACCGGGCCGAAGCGTCGCGCGTCGAAGGCCGGCTGAGGACGCTCGGCGAGCCCGGAACAGGCTTGGGTCAGACGCCGGACGGCACTGCGTCTTTCGCGGAAGTCACCAGTGGCATGGAACGATTCTCCTCGCTGGGCAAAGAACTCGCGGCCTCGCTGGCCCGCGCTCCCGGTCCGGCCCTCACCCCGCCGTCCGGCGCGGTCGGTGCTTTCGCGGCGGCCGTTTCCCTGGGTGGCCGGTGAAACTCACCGCGGTCCCGGGAATCACCCCGGTCTCCCTGGCGTCGGTGGAACGCACGACGGCCGAACTGCACGCGCTGCTCATCCGGCTCCGCGGCCCGGACGCCGAACGCGACCTCGGGCTGGAGTCCGCCGCCATCCAGGCCGCCGAACGCGCCCACGAGCACCGCGCGGGACTGCTGGCGATCGCCGAGCATCGTGACGCCGACCCGGCGTTGCTGCTCGCCGGGTCGATCCCCGTCGAACGACCGCCGAGTGTCGAGTCCGCCGCGGAACTGAGCTGGTTCGCCGCCGACACCACGCCGGGGATTCGCGAGGTCAGCACCGCGACGACGGCTCGCGGGTATCCGGTGGTGATCGTCGAGCGCATCGCCGTGGACGGGCCGGGCGCACAGTTGCAGGCCGTCGTGCTCGACCCGGAACGCCCGCGCGTCGCGGTGTTCACCCTGCACTCGCCCGGTGGCCGCGGCTGGCTGGACGTCGCCGCGCTCGCGGGCACCCTCGTCGCGGGGGTGGACCTCAGTGCTCCAGCGCGCGTTCCCTGAACTCGCGGGGCGTGTCCCCGACAGCCTTCCGGAAAGAGCGCGAGAAATGAGCCGCGCTGGCGAAGCCGCAGTCCTTGGCGATCTCGGCGATCCCCCGCGCGGCCTTCGCCGGATCCGCCAGCAGGGTCTTCGCCCGCTCGACCCGCAGCCCCTTGATCCGTTCGGAGATGCCCTGACCGTCGTCGAACAGCTGGTAGAGCCGACGTCGCGAGATGTAGAGCGCCTCGGCCACCTGATCCGCGCTCAGCGAGGGGTCGGCGAGATGGTCGCGCATGTACCGGACGGCCTCGCGACGGCGGGTCGCGAGCGCGTCGGCGCGGTCGAGTTCGGCCCGCAGCACACTGCGCAGCACCAGTTCCGCGAGTCCGCGCAGGTGGTGCGCGAGGCCATGCGGATCGAGCGACGAGCCGACCGCGAGGACATGGGCGATCGAGCTGGAGAACAACGTTCGCAGCGGCGCGTCGACGTCGACGGGGCGGAACATCAGCGGGCGCAATTCGGTGAAGGACAACGAGAGTTCCGCCGCCGGAAGGGTCAGCATGACGACGCCACGCCTGCCGGGCGCTTCGCCGTCGTGTCCGCCGACCGGCAGCACGTGCAGGACACAGCCCGCGAAGCCGAGTTTCGCGCCCTCTTCGGCGACAGCCCGTGGAACCGTGCACCGCAGGAGAAGCTGGATGCCGTCCGGGCCGGTCTTCCGGTCGCCGAGGATGGCCGCACGCGCCGCCGCGGCGCCGGAGGCGCGGACGATCAGCTGTCCGGTCGCGACTTCTGGTTCGGTCATGGGCACCGTTCGCGGATTCGTCGGGATTGCGCGTTCATCTTCACCGTTCGATCGGTATCGTGCCCGCCGAGTGACGGCGAAAAGGGGAGGGGTGGCCATGGCGCGGCGTTCGGGCAGTTCGGCGGGCATCGTCCTGTCACATCGGGAATTCGACCTGCTGTGGGCCGACCTCGGAAACGGTGAGCCGCCCTACCCGCTCGAAGTGGCCTCGCACGGCGAAACCATGGACGAACGGGACGAACTGGGCGAACAAGTCTTCGCCGGGCTGGCCGAGGCAGGGTTCACCAGCGGCGATGACGTCGACCCGGCGATCGAGGACCTGTTCGTCCTTCTGGGCTCACCCGCGTTGTCGGTGGACGCGCTCGTGCTCGGCGAACAGCCGTGGCGGATGCTCGCGGCCGTCCGGGGTGCCCATGGCGTGCTGGCGGTGCTCGACGAAAAGGACCTGGTCCTCGAACCGTTGCGGGCGAACGACCTGATCGTCACCGTCGGCCGGATGCTCGGTGACGGCGTGCCCGGGCCGGGAGAACAGATCCGGTTGCCGCGAGCCGCTTTCTCGGCGGCCATGGACGGCTTCTCGAGAGCGGGTTACGACGGTTTCGAGCGCGCCTTGGCCGAAGCCGGGATCACCGGGCGGAGCGTGCGGCCCTTGGCGACGATGGTGACGTCGGCGCGGTACGGGGCCGGGCAACTCGCGGTCACCGGCGGCCACGGCCGGAGCCCGGTGCTCAGCTGGTTCGACACCGAGGCCGGCCGCTACGCCGTCACCCACGAGAACGTCGGCGGGGAGCCGTGGGTGATGGTCACCCCGGCCGACGCGGACTGGCTCGCCGGACGCCTGACGTCGATGATCGACGACGTCTCATGACCACGCGAGACCGTCCACAACGGACTCACCGGCGTCGAGCGCCATGACGGTGGCCGTCGCGGCGAGCCGGAGCACGAGCGCGGACAGGTCGCTCGCGCGCGAGGTGAGCGCGAGCCGGTCGAACCGCAGCCCGACCGGCTTCCCGTACAGGTCGACCGTCACGGTGACGCCGTTGCTGCTGGCCTCGCCGGTGACCGCGGCCAGTCGTCCGCTGTAGTCGGTGTCCGGGGTTTCGGCGTCTTCGAGCAACTGCTCGACACTGCGTTCGTCGATCACTGCACCCTCCAGGTCTCCGGAGTCGTCTCTTCGATCGCTTCGGCCAGTTCAGCGCTCGTGCCGAGGCCCAGGGAGTCCGCGTCGTCCAGGTCGAGACGTCGGCTCGCCTGCGCCGTCGCCCGCTCCACGAGACCGAGGATCCGCGTCGAGAGCTCCTGAGGGCTGAGCCGCAGCGCACCCTCCTCGATCCGCAGATCCCGCAGAGCCCCGCCCGGTTCGACCTCGACCGTGATCACGCGGTCTCGCGCGCTTCCGGTGGTCACGGGCGCACTCCGCCGTAGAAGGTGGCGCTGGACAACGTGTGCGTGTTGCGGCGCACGGAATCGCCCGAGTTGCCCTCGATCATCGTCACCTTGTCGCCTTCCACCTTCTCCACGATGCCGATGTGGGTGCTCGTCGACGGGCTCTGCGGCCCGGTCCCGAACAACAGCACGTCGCCCGGTTTGGCCTGCTTCAACGAGTTCTTGCCGTATGCCTTGTCGTGCCGCTGACCCCAGCGGTAGACGTCGCCGGTGAAGGGCAGGATCGGTATCTTCACCCCGGCCTTGCGCCACATCGCGGTGGCGAACGACGCGCACCACGGTGCCGTCGGGCCGTAGGGATTCCGATTGCTGCCCGGAGGGTTCTCCCGCGTGCCGAGCTCCTTGCGTGCCGCGGAAACGACCTTCTGCCCGCGAGTGGACGCTTTGGCGGCTTCGGTCTTCCCGTGGCCGGACGAGTGGTCCGCGACCGCACGGTCGGCGACGCCATCGTGCCGGAGTTCCTTGCGCAGCGCCCGCAGCCGTTTCGCGGCGTCGGTGAGTTCGCCGTCGACCTTCCGCAGCGTCGCGGCCGACTGCTTCGTGTACCGCGGCGCGAGATCGGCGGCCGCGGCGATCGCGGTGACCATCGCGGCCCGCGAGCCCACCCCGGCGGCGTCGTCGAGGAGCTTCTTGGCCTTGCCGATGTACTCGTCGGCGAGCCGCTGGACGGCGGTGTGCCCACCATCCACAGTGGACATGACGCGGGCGACGACGCGTTCGGCGTCGGTGCTCGCGTCGGCGGTGGTGCGGATGTCCTTGCGCAGCCGCATGGTGGTGCGCTCGAACTCCTCCGAAGCCTTGCCGTCCCAATGGCTCAGGACGACGTCGGTCTCCTTCTTGTGCAGGTCGTGCTGGTCGTGCAGGGTCTTCGAGACCTGGTGCAGGGCGAACTGGACGCGTGCGGCGTCTTCGGCCTTGCCCGCGAGCTTGTTGCGGTGCGCCAGGATGTCGGCGGCGAAATGCCGGGCGGTGGCGAGGGTGTCCATCGGAGTCTCCAACGCTTTCAGGCGAGCCGGTCCAGGCGCGCGGCTGCCGAGGAATCGCGGTCGTGGTAGGCCTTCCCGGCTTTGGCGGCGGCGTCCGCGAGCCGGTCGGCGGACGTGCCGACCGCCTTGACCTGGCTCTGCAGGGCGGCGCCGAAGTCACCGAGCGCGTCGGCGAACCCGGACTCCTTGCCGATCTTGCCGAAGCTGTCGTCCGCGATCGACCGGACGTCCTTGACCTGGTTTCCCGAGGCCGAGGTGAGCGCGTCGCCGACCCGGCGGGTGCGCCGCACGAAGCCGTCGAGGGTCTGCTTGTCGACCCGGATCCGCCCCATGCCGGTGCCGGTCGAATGTCCGCTGGAATGTTTCCGCACGGCCTCGGCCGCCTTGCGCGCCGCGGGCAGGTGACGTTTGTAGGCGCCGTTCGTGTAAGTCGACCACGGGGTCCACGACTTGCCGTCGCCGGAGATCTTGTTGGCCGCCTTGGCGTTGGTGGTGGCGTCGAACAGTTCGGCGTTCGAGTCCAGGCCGAACTGCCTGCGCCGTTCCGGCCCCATCGCGCCCAGCATGTTGATCTGCCAGAGCCCGTAGGAGTTGTCGGGCGGGGTGGCGTTGTGGGCGCGGGTGTTCCCGCCGGACTCGGCGAGCGCGACCGCCACCGCCGTGGTCAGCCCGTCACCCCGGAAACCGGCGTCGTAGGCGTGCCGGGCGATCTGCTCCGGGGTCAGCTTGGTCATGGAACGAGCTTGACCGCCTGTGCGCGCCGGGGGAACCGGCGTTGCACGCGTGGACACGTGCGTTGCACAGGCGGTCAGCCCGGGCTAGCCGATGGGCTCGATCCAGATGTTGCGGAACTTCGGGTTCTCACCCGGGTCACCGTGGTCCTGGAGGCGGATCGCCCCAGGGCCCGCGCTCTCCGGGATGTTGTCGCCCGTGCCGCCGTCGATCGCCACGTCGTTGTGGACCACGACGCCGTTCCAGACCACCGTCACCCGGGCGTTGTCGGTCTTGTTCCCGGCGCCGTCGAACCGGGCGGCGCGGAAGGTGACGTCGTAGGTCTGCCAGGTCCCGGGAGCCGTCGCCATGTTCCGGTCAGGCGCCTTCTTCGAGTAGATCGAGCCTGCCTCGTTGTTGGCGAGCGTGGTGTCCCCGAAGGATTCGAGCACCTGCAGTTCATAGCGTTCCTGGAGGTAGATCCCGCTGTTGCCCCTCTGCTGTCCGGTGACCTCCGGCGGATAGTTCGGCTCGTTCCACTCGGCGTGCAGCCGGAAGTCGCCGAACTGCTGCTTCGTGCGGATGTCGCCGCCGTTAGACTCCATCGCACCGCCGGACACCGGCCAGGTCGCGGCACCACCAGCGCGTTTCTCCCAGGCGTTCAGATCGGTGCCCTTGAACAGCTGGATGCGCTGGGACTCGGTGACGGTGAGGCTGTCGAGGTTGACGTTGCCCGCGTCGCCGCTGTCGTAGCGGTAGGAGATCGTGTTGTTCCCGGCGGCGAGGGTGAGGGTTTCCGGTTGGGAGTTCCAGGTGTCCCAGTTGCCGGTGCCGGCGAGCCTGACCTGTTTGATCTTGGTGCCGTTGACGTAGATGGTCACGGATTTGGTGCCCGGGGCCGGATCCGGGCCGTTCGAGTAGCGCAACGCCGCGTTGTACGCACCGGCCTTCGGCGCGTTCACGGTGAACGTCGTCGCGGCGCCCTGGTTCCAGTATCCGTCGACGAACCCGGTGCCCGCGTAGCCGGCGTGGTTCGTGTTGGTCGCGGCGCCACCGCTCAGCGCGGCCCGCTCCGCCTCGTAGGTCGTGCTCGCCGGCGGGCCGCCGACCAGCGAGTTGAGCGTGTACCACGCCTCCGTGCTCCACAGCGCCGCGCCGGATTCCGCGGCGAACGGACGCGGGGACCGGACGTGCACCACGTGCCCGGCCTTCAGCCCCGCCACCTGCAGCGTGACCTTCTTGCGGTCGGGGGACAGGCTCGCGGAGGTGACGGACAAGGTCTGCTCGTCGACCTTCGGTCCGCCGTACGCGGCGGTGGGCTGGTAGCGCCACTGCTGCGCCTGGTACTTCGCCGCGAGGTTCTGCGCGGTGGCGGCCGACAAGGGCTGGGTGTACTCGAGTTCGAATCCGCCCGCGACGGCCCGCATCGCGCGGATGTCGAAGGCGTTCGTGCCGTTGGGCGTCACCTTCTGGAGGCCGTAGGCGAGCTTGCCGGGCTGGCCCCAGTTGCCTCCGCCGTCGATCCCGCCGGTGTAGATCGCGCCGTCCGGCCCGAGGCTGATCCGGCTGACGCCCGACTCGAGCCCTTGGGTGAGGCGGAAAACGGCACCCTGGTACTCGCCGTTGACCTTCTCCAGGAAGGCCCGCTGGAGCCCGCCGTAGGTGACGTCGCCGTACACCATCTGCCCGGCGAAGGGGCCCTGCGACAGCATGACCATGTTGCTCGGCGAGTTCGCGATCTCGTTGTGCGGCAGCCACAACACGGGTGCGGTCACCGGCTTCGAGTCGAACGGGCCGGGGGGATTGGTGTAGTGGTTGAAGAAGCGGTCCTGCTTGACCCGCACGAGCTTGTTCGCCGGCAGCCAGCCGCCCTGGTTGTCCGTGACGAAGACGTCGCCTTCCGGGCCCCAGCCGATACCGTGCGGCGTGCGCAGCCCGCCGGCGACGTAGGAGACCTGGCCGGTGGCCTTGTTGATCTTGATCGTCGTGCCGCGGTTGGGCGCGGGCTGCGGGTCGGTCGTGGCGCCGCCGTAGTTGATGGACACGGAAAGGTTGGCGTAGAAGAAGCCGTCCTTGTACAGCAGGCCGAACGCGAACTCGTGGAAGTTGCCGCCGAACGGCCAGGTGGCGACCGTGCGGTAGTTGTCGGCTACTTCGTCGCCGTTGGTGTCGTTCAGTTCGACGAGCCGCGTCTTCTCCGACACGTACAGCTTGCCGTCGACGTACTTGACGCCCATCGGTTCCTTCAACCCGCTGGCGACCCGCTTGGTCTGGACCTTGCTCGGGTCCGTGTTGCCGCTGACGTTGCTCAGCACGTGGACCTCGCCGAGGACCTTGTCGGACCCGCCCCAGGTGGCGATGGCGAGCCGCCCGTCGGGCAGCCAGTCCATCCCGGTGACCTGCGGCTGGAAACCGTTCGGGCGCAGGTTGGTCAGCGTGAAGCCGGGGTGGACGGCGTTGAGCGGCAGCCCGTCACCGGGTGAATCCGCGGCGCCCTCGCACTCCTTGCGTCCCGGCGAGGTCACCCGGACGACGTCGGCGTCGGTGCTGAGCACCGAATTCGGCACGAGCGCGAAGCCCGCCGCGCCCGGCGGCCGCCATTCGAGGGTGACCTGCTGGTCGGCGGTGTTGTCGAAGTGGTCGATCCGCAGTGCGTGATACCCCGTGCCCAGCTGGACCGAGCCGGTCGCCGGTGTCCCCGAGTGCAGGCCGTCGTGGTTGATCACCGTCTGGCCGTCGATGCGCAGCCGGGAGCCGTCATCGCTGGTGAGCCGGAACTCGTACTGGCCCGCGGTGGCGATGTTGACGTTGGCGATGACCTCGGAGACGAACTGCTCGTTGAGCCCGAAGTCGGCCGTGCCGGTCCAGTTGATCGTCGGCATCAGCTTGTCGACGTTGGGCGTCTGACCGGACTTGATCACGCAGAGCTTGGTGATCTCGCGCTGGAGGTCGTACGTGCGGAGCGTGACACCTGGTTGCTGGGGTGGGATGGCCGCTTCGGCCGGGGCTGCGACCAGCCCTGACAGGCCCGTGACCAGCGCCAATGAGGCGACGATGGACCGGTTGAAGCGCTTGCGGACGGACGGAAGCATCGTTGCTCCTCGGGTCGGCGGCGGAGCACCTCTGTGACGTCGCTGAACCTAAGAGGACTTTCGTCCGAAGTCAACGAAAGTGTGTACAACTCGGACGAAAGTTAGTCCTAATGGTCGCGCCGCGCCTGGTCGCAGGTCCGTGAAGGCCTCCTTCCCTACCGTGAAGGTAGGGAAGGAGGCCTTCACGGACTGCCGGGCGGCCAAGGTGCTCGAACGTGACGGGTCGTGCCGGGGCTGAAGGCTCCCTTCGCTGCGTCCGATGCGGTGAAGGGAGCCTTCAGTGTTGTGGACCTGGGCCGGTCGCACCCTGACTGTCCACAGGGGACACTTGGGGAATGGCTGACGCCCGCAGGCCGGTCCAGAACCACGCCGCGAAGGCCACCTCCCAACCTTGAGGCCAGCGAAGGGGTCCTTCACCACAGAGGCTGGTCACGCCCCAATTGACTTACCCTTTAATAGAACCCGAATCGCCACTCACGACCCGTCAGACCTCCAGCACCGAGACCACGAGCCGGTCCAGCCCCGCCAGCAGCCGGTCACCCGTCCCCGGCGTGTGCACGATGTGCTCGGTCACCCCGTGCATCGCCGAGTACAGGATCAAAGCCGTCGTCTCCGGATCCGCGGGCGGTGAGTCCAGCGACGCCAGGAACTCCGCGAACGTGTCGACCACCGTGTTCGGCGTGTCCCGCTCGCCGCGTGTCGAGGGGTGGAAGAGGACGTCGTGGAGGCGGACGTCGCGGAGGTATTCCGTGACGCCCGCCCGCATCCACGCCCGCACCCCGGCGACGCCGCCCTCCACGCGGGCGGCGGAGAGCTGGACCTCGGCGAACCGGCGTACGTAGCGGTCCCGCAGCGCGTCCAGCAGATCTCCCTTGCTGGTGAAGTGGAGATAGAACGTGCCCTTCGCGACGCCTGCCCCCGTGGTGACGTCCTCGACGGTGAACCGCTCGGCCCCCTGGTTCTGGACCAGTTCCTCGGCCGCGTCGAGCAGATCGGTCCGGCGCTCGTCCGAGGGCTTGGTCCTGGGTGCCGTGCTCTTCATGCCCCCAGCTTAGGACGGCTCAAGCTCCGACGACGCCGCCGTGCTGCGCCGCGATGAGCCGGGCGTAGGGACCGCCCCTGGCCAGGAGGTCTTCGTGGGTACCGATTTCGGCGACCCGGCCCGCGTCGAGGACGACGATGCGGTCGGCGCCGCGGATGGTGGACAGGCGGTGCGCGATGACGATCGTGGTGTGCCCGCGGCGCAGATTCCGCAGCGCCGCCTGGATGTCCCGTTCGTTTTCGGTGTCGAGGTTCGAGGCGGCCTCGTCCATGACCAGGACCGACGCGGGCGAGACGAGCGCGCGGGCGATGGCGAGGCGCTGCCGCTGACCGCCGGAGAGCCGCAGTCCCCGTTCACCCGCTTTCGTGTCGTATCCCTCGGGCAGCGCTTCGATGAAGCCGTGAGCGTTGGCCGCACGGGCGGCGGCTTCGAGTTCGGCGAGGGTCGCGCCGGGCCGCCCGAGGCGGAGATTGTCGGCGATGGTGGCGTCGAACAGGTAGACGTCCTGGGGGATGACCGTGATGTGGTCCCGCAGTCCCGCCAACGGGAAGTCCCGCAGATCGTTGCCGCCGAGGGTGATGGCGCCCCGGCCGACATCCCAGAACCGGAGCAGCAGATTGACGCAGGTCGACTTGCCCGCTCCGGAGTGCCCGACGATCGCGACGGTCGAGCCCGCGGGGACTTCGAACGAGACGTCGTCGAGCACGGGACGACCGGGTTCGTAGGAGAACGACACGTGATCGAAGCACACGGAGGGGGAGCTCACCGCCGGCGTGGCGTTCGCGGAGTCCGGAACCTGCGCCGGCTGGTCGATCAGCTCGACCACCCGGCGGGCACTGGCGCGCAGCGGCGACAGCTGTCCCGCCATCTCGACCACTTCGGTGACCGGGCGGACCGCGGCGATGACCAGGCCGACCGCGACGGTCGCGGTCACCAGTGAGATCCCGTTCGACGCGCTCAGGACGACCGCCGTGATCAGCACGGTGATCGTGGTGGCCGAGGAAAGCAAGTCGGTCACGCCGTTCTGGAAGCCGACGGCGCGTCCGTGCGCGAGCTGGTGACTGCGGATCGCCGACGTGCGTGCGGTGAGCTTGGCCTGCCACGCGCCGACCTGGCGGAAGGCCAGCAGCTCGCGGATTCCTTGCACCCCGTCGACGACGTCGCCGTTCAGGCCGCCGATCTCCTCCCGGAGCCGTTGCCCGCCGCGTTCGGTCCGGCGCGCCACGATGATCGGCACCAGGCTGGTCAGCAGCATGCCTGCCCCCGCTGCGGCCGCGAGCCGGACGTCGATCGTGGCGAGGGCGGCGACGCTCGCGACGCCGATGGTCACCGCGTTGAGGACGCCAGGGAGCAGATGCGCGAAGAACAGTTCGAGCTGCTCGATGTCGCCCATCGCGATCGCCGCGACCTCGCCGGTCCGCCGCCCCTGCAATTCGCGGGGCGCACTTCGTTCCAAGCCGTCGTAGAGCGCCAGCCGCAGATCGGCCTGGTACCGGAAGGCGAAGGCGTGCCCGAATTGCGCGGCCGCCCACGTCCCGGCGCCCGCGACGACGACGGCCGCGGCGAGAACGATCAGGCCGGGGGAGAGGCCGCCGGGTCCGGCGCCGGTCACGGCGGTCGCGATCAGCCAGGCGCCTGCGGCCGCGGCGACGACGGCCCCGGCGTGCTGGGCGACACCGCCGATCAAGGCGAGCACCAGGGTGGCTTTCCCTTGCCGTGCGCGATTCAGCGTCGCGCGGAGCGGGGAGGTGACGACGGCGTTCATGAGGCTCCTTGTGCGGAGAGGAGATCGGCGTAGCGCCCGGAGCGGGCGAGGAGTTCGTCGTGGGTTCCCGTTTCGTGGACCACACCCGCGTCGAGCACGACGATGCGGTCCGCGTCGCGCACGGTGGAGAGCCGATGCGCGATCACCAGCGTGGTGCGGTTCCGGGTCAGTCTCCCCAGTGCCGCTTGGATCGACGCCTCGGTGGCGGCGTCGACGCTGGCCGTGGCCTCGTCCAGCACCAGGATCGGCGCGTCCAGCAGGACCGCCCTGGCGATCGCGACCCGTTGACGCTGGCCGCCGGAGAGCAGCAGACCCCGTTCCCCGACCTCGGTGGCGTAGCCGTCCGGCAGGCCGGTGACGAAGTCGTGGATGTCGGCCACCTTCGCGGCGGCGGCGATCTCTTCGTCCGAGGCGTCCGGGCGGGCGAGCGCGATGTTGTCCCGGATGGTGCCGCCGAACAAATAGGTGTCCTGCGAGACGAGCCCGATCATCGACCGGATCTGCCCGAGCGGCAGATCGCGCAGGTCGTGCCCGCCCAGTGTCACCCGTCCGGCGCCGGGATCGAGGAAGCGTTGCAGCAGCGCGACGAGCGTGGACTTCCCCGCACCCGACGGGCCGACGACGGCGACCGTCTCGCCCGGCGCCAGACGCAGGGAGAGTCCTCTGAGGACGGTCTCGCCTTCCGTGTAGGCGAAGGACACGTCTTCGAAGCCGACCGACGCCGTCACCCCCTCCGCCGGAACGACCCCCGGGCGCTCCGGAGCGGGTGGCCGCCGGGCGAACAACCCGTGCAGCACGTCGGCCGCGCTCGCGGCGTCGTAACTGGCGTGGAACGACGTTGCCAGCACGCCGACCGCTCGCAATGCCTCACCGGAAAGCACCAGCACGACGAACAACGCGGCGACGTCCAGTGATCCGCTCGCGGCCCGGACGGACGCGACCGCGACGGTCACCGCGACCCCGCCGACGATCGCCAGCGTGTAGATCATCTGCGCGATCAGCGCGACCGCCATCACCCGGTTCCAGCCGGTGATCAGCTTGCCCGACACGGTCGACAGTTCCTCGCGGCGCCGCCCGGCCGCGCCGAACGCCTTGAGCGTGACCAAACCCTGGAGCGTGTCCAGCACGGTCGCGCCCATCCCGAGATAGGCCGTCATCAGTTCGTCGCCGCGGCGCTTCAGCATCCGCGACCACAGCTTGGGCAGGATCAGCGCGGCGACGACGAACGCCGCCACGATCACCGCGGACCACGGGTCGTGTCCCGCCAGCACCGCGAGCACGATCACCGGCGTCACCGCGACCGCGACGAGTGAGGGCACGTAGCGGGCGTAGTACGCCTCCAGGGACTCGATGCCCTCGACGAGCGCGCCTTTCAGCTCGCCGGTGCGTTCACCGGACGTGTGCCCTGGGCCGAGTTCCGCCAGTTTCGCGAACGCCCGCGTCCTCAGTTCCTGTTTGGTCGCGGCCGCGGTGAGCTGACTGACGATCTCCGCGATCCACGTCAGCCCGAATCGGAGCAGAGCGACGGCCCCGACGCCCGCCAGCGGCCGGATCTGTTCGCCGATCCCGTGTCCGGTCAGCATCTGCTCCAGGACCCTGGCGAGCAGCAGCCCCTGGCCGATGTAGGTGCAAGTCACGGCGACGCGCAGGAGAACGCCGACGGCGAGATAGCCGCGTACTCCGGTCGCCAGCGTCATGATGCGTCCCACCGGCACCCCCTTCGCTAGTTGATTTAGGGTTACCTTAGTTCCACTGACCGACGGTCAGTCAAGGGAGTTCACTGTGACGTGGGCCACGCGCTTGCGCCATTCAGGTGGGAACGGGGACAACCCGCGACAGTGGGCGTTTCCCGGGCGACTCTTGAATATGGATCGTTGGGACGACGACTCCGCGGCCCGTTCTCCGTTGACGCCGCATCAGCTGCCCGCCGTGACCGCCACCTTCGTCGGGAGGGAGACGGAACTGGCTTCGCTCAGCGACATCGCGGACCGGGGCGAGGACGGCCACTCGGTCGCGGTCGCGATCGTCGCCGGCGCGCCAGGCGCCGGAAAGACCGCCCTGGCCGTGCAATGGGCGCACCGGCAGCGCGACCGGTTTCCCCACGGAGATCTCTATTGCGATCTCCACGGCTACGCGCCCGGGCCGCCGAGTACGCCGCACGAGGTCCTTGCGGGGTTTCTGCTGGCGCTCGAGGTTCCCGGGAAGATGATTCCGCGGAGCCTCGAGGCGAAATCGGCGCTTTTTCGTTCGATGGTGAATGATCGCCGGTTCGTCATCGTCCTGGACAACGTCACCTCGCCGGACGAGGTCCGGGCCCTGTTGCCCAGTACTTCCGGCTGCTTCGTGATGGTGACCAGCCGCAGCAGCCTGTCCGGTCTCGTTGTGCGCAACGGCGCGCGGCGGATCACCCTGGACATGTTGTCCCCGGCCGAATCCGAAGCCCTGCTGCGCAAGGCGATCGGGCCGGGCCGGGCGGACGAGGAACCCGGAGCGACAGCGAAACTCGCCGATCTGTGCGGGCACCTTCCCCTCGCGCTGCGGATCGCGGGCGAACGCGTGGCCGCCCATTCGTACCTGCGAGTCGCCGACCTCCTCGCCGAGCTCGCTTCGGAAGCGCGAAGGCTGGACGCGTTCGAAACCGGTGACGACGAAATGTCCGCCCTGCGGCCCGTGTTCTCGTGGTCGTACCGGTCGCTGGATCCCGAGACCGCCCGTGTCTTCCGGTTGCTCGGCCTTCATCCGGGTCCGACCATCAGCGTGACCACCGCGACCGTGCTGTCCGGTATGCCCTCGGCCGAGGTCCGGCGCAGGCTCGACAATCTCACCGGCGGATGTCTGTTGTTCGAAGTCGATCGCGACCGGTTCCGGTTCCATGACCTGCTGCGGGTTTACGCGAAGGAATGCGTCGAAGCCGAGGAATCGGCCGAAGAGCGGGAGAACGCGCCGAAACGGTTGTTGGAGTGGTATCTCGCCTGCGCCGATTCCGCGGATCGCGTACTCACCCCCATGCGACGGCGCACCGAAATGGAGTTCTCCGCCGCCGTCTCCGGCAGGCTCGAATTCGGCACCTACGGGGACGCGCTCGCCTGGTGCGAGGCCGAGCAACCCAATCTGGTCGCGTCGGTGCACGCCGCGCTGGCCGCGGACTGGCCGGTGATCGCGTGCCGGTTACCGCTCGCGCTGTGGGCGTTCTTCACGCTGCGCAAACCGTGGGCCGACTGGATCGCGACCTACAAGACCGGGGTGGAGGCGGCTCGGAGATGTTCCGACCAGTTCAGCGAGGCGTCCCTTCTGGCGGGACTGGGGATCGCTCATCGGGACCTGTGCCGGTTCGAAGAGGCGCTGGAGTACCTGGAGTCGGCGCTCGCCATCCGGCGCCGGATCGGCGACTCCTGGGGACAGGGCCAGGCCTTGATCAGCCTGGGAATCGCTTACCACGAACAGAGGCGGTTCGCCGAGGCCCTCGACCACCACGCCGACGCGCTCTCGGTCTTCCGCGCGCTCGGCGACGAATGGGGAGCGGCGCAGACCTTGCACTTCCTCGGTCTCACGAACCACGAGCTGGGCCGGTTCGATCAGGCCTACGAGAACCTTCGGCAGGCTTTGGACATCCGCCATCGGATCGGTTACCGCTACGGTGAGGCGGAAACGCTGGTGGGGCTCGCGCTCGTGTTCCAGAAGATCAACCGGAGCGGGGAGTCGGCGGGACAGCTGGACCGGGCGCTGGAACTCCGGCGTGAGATGGGGGATCGCTATGGCGAAGCGGCGGCGCTGGACCATCTCGGCCAACTCTGGGAAGCGAAGGGCAAGGTCGATTCGGCCAAGGGCTGCTGGGGGGACGCACTGAAGATCTTCAACGAACTCGGCGCGCCGAGAGCGGCGGACGTGTACGCGCGGCTTCGGCGGATCAAGGCGAGGTGACCCACTCGTCACCCGCGCCTCAACGCTTCCGCGCCCAGGCCACCAGTCCTCTTTTCGTGAGAGACAACGGAACCTCGACCGCGCGGGCGAGCCGCCGCGCGGTCGATTCCGGAAGACCCCTGCCACGCAGGAACAACGCGACCGCGGCGTGATCGGGGAGCGTCACGAGCGGGGCGTCCCACGTCCGGACCGATTCCACCTCGAACACCTTGCCCAAAAGGGTTTCCGCGACCTCGGCGTCGAAGCTCGACGGCCGTCCCCAGCGGGGGAGCGCCCATGCCAGCTCGGGGTCGTTCCACCGGCTGGACGTCGAAACGGCGAGGAGGCCACCGGGAGTGAGGACCCGGCTCACCTCGGCGAGCGCCTCGACCGGTTCGGGCACGTGGTGCAGCATCCACAGGGCCGCGGCGCCGTCGAAGGTCCCGCTGTGGAAGGGGAGACCGGCGACATCCGCCCGCACCGCGAACCCCGGCGCCCGGGACACGTGCGACGAGAGGTCGGCCACCACGGTCGGAACCCGCCTGCGGGTGAGCAACCGCGAGAGCGCCCCGGTGCCGCCTCCGACGTCCAGCACGAGGGAGCAGTCTTCGAGACGGCGAGCGATCTCCGGATGGACGTCGCCGTACGAGGAGAACCGCGCCGTCGAGAGGACATTGGCGGCGAAGCGGTCGGGATCGGTCTCGTAGTCGACGGGTACGGCATCGTTCGCCGGCGTCGGCATCCAGGCACTCCTCCCGCCCCCGGTCTCCCAGGGTAAAGACCGGGAGAAGCCGTCCGCGTCGTCTGCTCGGTTAGAGTGCGGTCAGAGCGAGGGGAGGGCGTTTGACGACGGGATCGGGCGAGTCCCGGCTGCGGTCGGCCGTTCTCGCGCAGGCATGGGCGAGCGTCCCCGGGGTGGAGGTCCTGTCGTCGGCGGACGGCGGCCCGCTCACCCGGACGATCAAGAAGATCATCGACCCGCTGGTGATCCGGACGGCGGCGCGTCCCCGGCTCGGCCGTCCCGTGCTGGACCCGGCCGCCGCGGCGGAGCTGACGGAACTGCTGCTGGCCGACGCGGACAGGTTGCGCGCGACGGCCGCGTGGTTCACCCACCTGAAACGGCAGCGCCGCGCCCTGCGCATCACGGCGGGCAACGTCCAGGACGTGTGCTTCCCGCTGGCGTACGAGCTGGCGACCGGTTTCGGCACACCGGGCCCGGACGCGACGGCGACGGCCGAGGCGGCGTTGCGCGATCTGCACGGTGAGGGCGGCGTGGCGGGCGTCGATCAGCTCACCGGCTACCTCGCGGATCCCCGGCTGTCGGCCGATCTGACCGCGGAACTGCATCGCCGCTGGCATGCCGAGTCCGTCGTGCCGCAGGACATCACCGCGCTCCAGGCGTTCGTCGAGAGCCTTTCCGACAACACCTGGCGAGCCCTCGCGGGTTCGGAGACCGGGCACGCCCTCGGGCTCGCGCTGCGAAGGCCGGGCGGGGCGAAAACCTTGCGCACGGCCGTTCAGGAGATCTCCGGGCTGCCCGTGCCGGACCTCGGCCTTCAGCGCGGGGACCGCACCGCCGTCCCGCCGTTGAACCGGCGTGACGAAACCGGCGCCGAACTTCTCGAGCGCAGCGTCGAACGGCGGGTCCGCGCGACCTTGCGCCGTCTTCCCCCGGACGAGCGGGCTCCCGTCGCCGACCTCGTCGACGACGAACTGGCCCGGGTCGCGGCCGGTTTCGGGCTCGGCCTTCCCTCGCTGGCGGCCTGTTTCGCGCTCGGTGTCGTCCTCGCGCCCGCGCTCCGGCCGCTCGACGGCGCCGCGCCCGCGGGCGTCCCCGAATTCGCGCGGCAGCTCAACGCCCAGGTCGCGCGGGAGGGCTACGTGCTGCACGCCCGCCGCGCCCTGGCCGGGGCCACGCCGCTCACCCCACGGCCCGACGCCGAACTCCTGCGCGATCTGCGTGAGTTCGCCAAGCAGTTCCTCAGCAGGCTGTGGGTCCGGCTGCACGGGTTCGACGTCCGCGGCGATCTGCCCGCCGACGCCGCCGACGTCCGCGACCTCGTCACCGGCGTGGTCCGGTCGACCTCGCTGGATCTGCGGACGAAGGTGCGCCGCGCGCTCGTGGCCCGCCTGCCGGATCTGGAGGCCGTGTCGTGACGCATCCGGTGCACAACCCCGTCGTCGCGGCGGACGGCGCCCTCGTCCGGTTCGCCCTCGCGGACCTGCTCGGCGGCCGGACGTCCTCGATGCGGATCGAACTCAGCGACGCCGGGGCCGCCGAACCGTGGCTGACCCGGCTCGTGGGCGCGGAAACCAGTCTCACCGTGCTCGGCCAGGGGCAGGCGGATCTCCCCGCGAGCCCGGAACTGGGCAGACTCGCTCTGCTGCTTTGGCTGCGCCGCTGGTGGCCGGCGAGCCCGTCGCTCGGAGTCCCGTCGCTCGACCCGGCGTTGCTGGACCTCGAAACGGCGGTCGCGACGGCAGCGGTCGAGGACCTGGCAGAAGGCCTCCTCGACGCTTTCGAAGCTTCCCCCGCCGAACTGTTCGACACGGCGATCGCGGACGGCGCTCTCCTCGCCGCCGCGCCGCCGGTCGCCGCCGACGTCCGGAGCCTGTGCACCCGCCTCGCGGCCTGGTTCGACGAGCAGGACGACGTCGTGCGCGCCGAAGCCGCGGCGGAAGTACTGGTGCGTCTGGAAACGGCGGCACCGGGGCAGCGTGCGTACGCGCTGGCCGCGGGCGCCGAATCTGGCGTTCCCGGCGAAGGCTTACTGACGAGCGGACGCGCGAGCGTCGACTGGGCGCGGGTTCCACCCGGGGTCCTGGATGCCGCCGAAGGCACGGTGACCTGGCGGATCGTCACGGCCGCGGCCACCACCCGGCTCGAAGTCGACGTCACGGGGGCGTTCGCCGACGCCGCGCTCACCGCTGTCGCGACCCATGACGGCGAGCGGTTCGCGGAGGTTCCCTTGGCACTCGGCGCCGGGCGGTTCACCGGGACGGCGGACCTGGACGACGCCGCGTCCCGTCTCGCGGCGAGCGTCCACAGTGGACGTATCGGGCTCGTCGTCGGTGTTGCCGCGGAAGGGGTCGCCGGGACCACGGCGGAGGACCGGGCGGCCGTGGTCGCGCTCGTGCGGGCTCGCCCGCCGGAAGACCGGACACTCGCCGAACGGGCGGCGGCCACTTCCGCCGAAGAGGAGTTCTGACGTGCTCGTCGGCATGCCGCCGCCCCAGACCCCGCCGGACCGCCCGCTCCCGCCCGAACTGAGTCCCGCGACTTCACACGGCTACAACTGTCGTTGTGTCGCAAGGCATTTCGAGCTCGACCCGGCTCCGTACGGCGAGGTGCCCGCATGCTCGCTGTCCGAACGCCAGTACCGCAAGCTGCTCATGGAGGCCGCCAAGGTCCAGGACCAGGCCAAGCAGCTCGCCGCGTTGCGGAACGTCGCCGGCGCGCACCGGAAGTACGCCCGGATGCGGGAGATCGCGCAGAAGCTCGACCGGACCGACCTCGAACTCGCCGCGGTCAGCGATCTGGCCCATGTCTGCTACTCCGCGGGGGACCTGCGCAACGCGAGGCAATGCGCGGAGGCCGTGCTCCAGGTCTTCAAGGTGAGCGCCGCCGCCATCGTCCACTTCGGACAGTTCGCCGAGGCGCGGATGATCGAAGGCTCACGGGAGGTCGCCGAGCGCGTGCTCGTCTCCCTGGCCACGGAGGCGGGCGACGTCGCCGAGGCGCGCGAGCTGATCGCCGGGCAGCGCCGCCGGGCTGCGTTCCGCAAGGACGCGGGGCCGGACCAGTATCCGCCCGAGTTGCTGGACGTCCACGGTTCCGACGAGATGGAACTGCGGATCTTCGAGGTGCGTGTCCAGATCGCCGCCGGGGATCTGGCGGGTGCGCGGACGGCACTCGAGGAGATCTTGACGATGCTGGACGCGATGGCGGGGATCGAGGAGATCCGCGAGCGGACCATCCAGCAGCAGGCCATGGCCAGGGCCGAACGTGCCCGGATCCGCCATGCGGGTGGCGAGGACGCGGACGCGCGGGCCGACCTGCTCAGACTGAGCGCTCAGCACGCGGGCGCCCCGGTGGCCGCGAAGGCCGACATCGGGCTGGCGGAGGCTCGTGCCCTGGCGGGCGATTTCCCCGGCGCGGTCGCCGCGATCGTCGCCGCCCGTGACGAACTCGCCGCGGCGGGCCTGACCGGCGACGTCGCGGAGGCGAGCCACGCGCTGGGAATGTTGCTGCTGTACACGGGCGACGTCGCGCAGGCGAGGGAACAGTTCGAGCACGCGAAGACGATCCGGACGGCCAACGGTGACGCTCAGGGCCTGCGCCTCGTCGACACGGCACTGGCCCGTTGCGCGGCGGCGGAAGGCGACTGGGCGACGGCGGAGGACTACGCGACCCGCGCCAGGGAATCGGCGCGGGAGTCGGGGGAGTGGGCCGACCACCTGCACACGGATTTCGTGGCGGCCACGATCGGGTTCGCCCGCGGGGAAGACCTGCGGGCGGTGCTGGATCTGGTGCTCCCGCTGGCGCTCGCGGCGGCGGAGTACCGGTTCGAGTTCGTCTCGCCGCAGGCGCGCACGGCCTGGGCGCGGGACATCGCGGCTCCGACGATGGGGCTGGCGCTGACGTTGCTGACCCAGCTGAAGGAGCCGAGGCTCGCGGCCGAGCTGATCGAGCGCACCTGCGCGGTCGGCGCGTACACGGGGGTCGAGGGGCCGTCGCTCGACCTGACCGGGACGCTGCCGACCCTGGAAGTCCTCCCGTCCACTGAGGACGATCGGCTTCCCCTGGCGGCACTGGGTTCCGTCACGTCCTCGCTCCCGCTCCGGCTCGCTCCGCCACCCGCCCTGCGCTGGTCGCCGTCCTCGCCCATGGAGCTGGATCGGTGGCACCGCCTCGCCGGCGAGCGGTATCGCCTGCCGGGGCTCGCCGTCGAAACCGTCGAGACCTGGCCCGCCGCCCGGCCCGGGCGTGAGACGTTCCTCCTGCGCTTCGCCGACGCTGGGCACACCTTCCTGACCTGGCGGACCACCGAAGACCTCGACACCGTCCACACCCATCCGATCGAGTTCGCCTTGGTCGGGACGGCTCGCGAGTTCCTGGACGCCGCCTCCCCGACACCGCATGAGGGCGAGAGCGTGGCCGACGCCGTCCGGCGCTCACTGGGCGAAGAGGCCTTCGGCAGCCTCGCCGGTGAGCAACGCCTGGCCCGTGTCCTCGCCCTGAATCTTCTGCCCGCCGACCTGGTCGGGCGGCTCCGGCGTTCCGCGGCCGAAGGAAACCGCCCGCTCCTGCGGATCCAGCCGTCCCCGAGCCTCGCCGGTGTCCCCTGGGGGCTGCTGGCCCTGCCGGACCGGCGGGCCGACCACGTCCTCGACATCGGTGAGATCGGAACCTGTTTCGACAGCGACGAACGGGTCCTCGACGTCGCCGACGTCTCGCTGCTCGCCCCGGCCGGGATCCCGCGCCGCCCGCCCGCCGCCGACGGCCCGCCGGTCTACCTGCTCGACCCCCGGATCCCCGGTCAGAGTGCCTTCGGCGAGCTGGGTTCCGTGCTCGGCAAGCAGGACGCGACGTCGCCGCTGATCCGCCATCTGGACGCGCGGCTCGCGGACGGCCCGGTTCTTCCGGAGGCCGCACGCGGGCTCGACCTGGTCCGTCGCACCGACACCGACCGCCGTCTGCTCGCAGAACTCCTGTCACGACCCTGTTCACGGCTGGTGTTCGTGGGCCACGTCAGCCGCGTGCGCGACGAGTACGGCGCGCAGACCGCGCTGCACCTGTCCTGTTCGGCCGACCTGCCCGGATCGGCCGCGCCGATCGGACCGCACCGGCCGTACACCGCCGCCGACCTGGCACTGTCCGAAGTGGACACCATGCCCGCGCGGGTCGCGCTGATCGGCTGCGCCAGCGCGAGCGATTTCGGCCTGGCCGAACCGTTCGGCGTCCTCCTCGCCGCCGTCGCGGCCGGAGCGGGGCTGGTCGCGGCCACGGTCTGGGCCTTGCCGACCTCGGCCGCCGTGCCCGGTTCGGACCCGATGTCCGAACTGGTCATCACCGTCGACACCGCGCTCGCCGGCGAGGATCCGGTCACCGAGCTGAACGCCTGGCAGCGGTCCCGGCTCGCCCGCTGGCGCGAAGAGCCCGAACCCGCGAACTCTCCGGTCTTCTGGGCGCCCCTGACCTGCCTCGACGCGACCGACGACGGGAAAACCTGGGTTCGGTAGCGGTCCACCCGGCCGAAGCTGTGTTCATCGAGAACGACACAGCGAAAGGCGGGACCCGATGTTCAAGAAGATCCGCGACAAGATCAACGACGCGACGCAGCAGGGCATGGCGCGGGGCGAGCAGGACTTCCAGCGGCACGCCGAGCAGTTCCGGCAGGCCGCCGCCGCGCAGGGGCACGACATCACCCCGCAGCTGCCGACCCCGCAGCTGGCCGCGCAGGCGTTCCGGAACATGAACGCGGACCCGGACATGGCGGCGTTCCTGGCGCTGCCGATGGACGAGCAGCTGCGCCAGCAGCAGGAACTCCAGGCCTACGGCACCGAACTGCGGCGGCTCTACGACACCTGCGAGCCCGCCACCCTGGTGATCCGCGGGCTGGAGCCGACCGGCCGGAGGATCGCCGGGCAGGCGCAGTACACCGCGACGCTCGAGGTCACCCGCGCCGACGGCACCACGTATCAGACGGTGGCCCAGCTGATCACGCCGCTGGCGACGATCCAGCAGTACGCGCCCGGCACCCGTCACGAAGCCCGCGTCGACCCCGCCGACCCGGCGAAGGTCGCCGTGTTCGGCCCGATCGGTTAGCGCCGGTTGGCGGAGCTGAGAGAACTTCGGAGAAGTGACCAGACGCGTGAACCCGCCCGGCCGAAGGCCCCGCTATCGCGGTGGCAGGGCGCCGTTTTGCTCACGTGACGTGATTTGCCATGCCGCGCCCTGCCGACGTCGATCGCGGTCGCGGGTTCCAACAAACAGATAGGCGGCGACGATGTTCGGATCCTTCGAGTTCGGCCTGCCGGGAGACCCCCGGCAGGCCCGCCGTCCCGGCCTGCGCCTGTGGCTGCTCGGCGTGCCCACGACGCTCGCCTGGGCGGTCGCGGGCTGGTCGGGCTCCCTCGGGCTGCTGGACGGCTTCCGGCTGATGTCGCTCAACCGCGTCGACGCGTGGGGGGCCGACGCGGGCCCGGCGGTTTCGCTCGTCCTGCTCTTCAGCATCTCGATCACGGTCGCCTCGTCGCTCGGGTTCGCGATGCTGTGGGGCGGCGGGATGTCACTGCGCGGGATGGGCCTCGGCTTCCGGGCGAGCAGCCTGGCCGCGTCCGTCGGGGTGGCGCTGGGCAGCGGCGCCGCGATTCCCTCGTGGACACCGCCCGAGTCGGTGGGGCAACGGCTGCCGTCCGGCGGCGGCGCGGCCGAACCGTGGACCGACGTCGACTGGGTCGTCTACTACGAGCCGTATCTCGTGCCGGCGGTGGCCGGGGTGACCGCGCTGGTGATGGTCATGGTGCTGGGGCGGGCGTTCGTCACCAAGGCGGAGGCGGACGACCGCGCGCAGGCGCTGGCCCAGTCCGGGGTCCAGGTGATGGGGCAGGTCATCGGCGTCGAGTTCACGAACGTCTGGGTGATGGGGAATCCGAGGTTCACCGTGCAGGTCCGGTTCCCGACGGACGCCGGGGAGCGGACGGTCATTTCGACGATGATCACGCCGCCGTTGCAAGCCCCGTCCCGCGGTTCGACGGTGAAGGTCACCTACGACCCGCAAAACCCGGACTCGGTCCAGATCGATCCGGACCCGGCCGATCGGGCCGCGGGCGGGAACCTCGGTGCCTTCCTGCCCCCGATGTTCTGACCGCCCTCTACACTCCCGCGGATGGACGAACAGACGGCAGAGGTGTCCACCTCTCAAGCGGTCCGCAAAGCGATGATCCGGCTGGTCCCGTTCCTCGGGCTGCTCTATCTGCTCAACTATCTGGACCGGGTCAACGTCGGGTTCGCGGCGCTCACGATGAACGCCGACCTCGGCATCAGCTCGGCCGCCTACGGGCTCGGCGCCGGCCTGTTCTTCGTCGGGTACTTCTTCTTCGAGGTACCCAGCAACGTCATCCTGCACAAGGTCGGCGCCCGCATCTGGATCGCGCGGATCATGGTCACCTGGGGCATCGTCGCCTCGGCCACCGCGTTCATCCAGGGCGAGGTCAGCTTCTACATCGTCCGGGTGCTGCTCGGTATCGCCGAGGCCGGGTTCTTCCCCGGCATCATCCTGTACCTGACCTACTGGTTCCCGCGTAAGCAACGAGCCAAGATCGTCGCGCTGTTCTTCCTCGCGGTGCCGCTCTCGTCGGTCATCGGCAGTCCGGTTTCCGCCCTGCTCATCCAGAACGGCGAAGGCGTCCTCGGCTTCGACGCGGGCTGGCGCTTCATGTTCTTCGCCGAAGGAGTGCCTTCGATCCTGCTCGGCGTGGCCGTGTTCTTCCTGCTGCCGAACCGGCCGAAGGACGCGAAATGGCTGACTCCGGTGCAGCGCACGTCCTTGCAGTCGGCCATCGACGCCGAGGACACCCGCGAGGTCGGCAAGGAGGTGAGCACGCGATCGGCACTGACCGATCCGCGCGTGCTCGCGCTGAGCGCCGTCTACTTCGGAATCATCTTCGGCCTCTACGTGCTCGCGTTCTTCCTCCCACAGGTGATCAAGGGCTTCCAGCAGCAGTTCCAGACCACGTACAGCGTCGTGGAGATCGGGCTCATCACGGCGGTTCCCTACGCCGTGGCCGCCGTGGCGATGGTGCTGTGGGCGCGCCATTCCGACCGCACCGGCGAACGGGCGGGGCACGTCGCCATCGCCGCGTTCGTCGGCTCGGTCTCGATCGCCGTCGCGCTGTACCTGGGTTCGCCACTGCTGGTGATGATCGCGGTGACCCTCTGTGCGATCGGAGTGTTCACCGCGATCCCGGTGTTCTGGCAGCTGCCCAACGCCTTCCTCACCGGCGTCGGCGCCGCCGCCGGGATCGGCCTGATCAACTCGTTCGGCAACCTGTCGGGCTTCGTCGGTCCCTATCTCACCGGCTGGCTGCAGGGCCTGACCGGCAGCTTCCGCGCCGGGATGTGGGCCGTCGCGTTCTTCATGGCGATGGCGGGGTTCATCGCGTTGTCCTTCCGCCGCAAGGAACAGAACGCGATCAAGTGAGGTGGTCGAAGTCGCCGCGGACCCACCGGATGTGGGTCTCGGCGCTTCGGCGCACGACAGCGCGCGCGTCACGGTCGATGGTGTCGCCGCCGAGGGTGTAGAGCCGGTCGTAGGAGAACTCGTCGAGCCGGTCGACGATCCGGCGCACGACGGCGGCGGACATCGGTATGTGCTTGGGGAAGTTCCGCTGGAACGAAACCCAGTCCGGCGCGAGCCCACCGGTGATCGTGTCGCCGGCCAGGATGCTGCCGTCCGGCGTCCTGGCCACGGCGCTGCCCCGCATATGCCCGCCGAGCCGGACGAGTTCGAGGCCGGGCAAGGGTTCGGCGTGCTCGTCCCAGAACTCGAACGCCGGATCGGGCGCGGGCAGCCACTCGCGATTGCGTTCGTTGACCAGCACCGGGACTCCGCCCAGCGCGCGGCTCCAGCCGAGCTGGGCGCCGAACATGTGCGGGTGGCTGGTGGCGATCGCGGTGACGTCACCGAGCCCGCGCACGAGGTCGAGCACTTCGGTGTCCAACCAGGACGGCGGGTCCCAGAGCAGAGCGCCCGCCGGGGTCACCGCGACGAACGACCAATGCCCGATGGCGAAATGCGGGTCCCGCTTGATGCTGTGCAGGCCGCGGCCGTGATCACGGTGCAAGGTCTTGTGCGGCGCGGAGATCAGTTCCTCGTGCGTCCACCAGCGTCCGGTGTGCGCGCCGAGGTCACCGGCTTCCTCGATGCCGACCTCGCCGCGGTCGAGAACGCACCGGGGCGGCTCCGGGGTGGCGGGATGTTCGATACCGCACCTGTCGCAAATCCACATGATCGACAGCGTGCAACCTCCAGCGCGCTGGAGGTCAAGACGCGTCTTCCCCCGGCTCGGCGAGCCGGGGGAAGACGGGTGATCAGCTGACGGTCGTCTTGCCGAGGACGGCGTCCTGGTCGGGCGGGTCGAGCGCGAGCTGGACGTCGAACTCGCCGAGCGAGCTGTCGGTGACGATGTGCGAGGTCGCCGCGGGGTCCACGCTGCTGGTCGCCTCACCGGCGGGGGTCCCCGCCGGGATGGTGAAGTCGACCTGGCCCGACGCGGTGAACTTCAGCGGTCCTTCGGCGGGCACCTCGGTGTCCGGGATGGGCAGCTCGATGGGGATCGACACCTGCTGCTCGCCGAGCGCGATGTTGACCTTCGAGGTGATCGTGCCGGAGAGCTTCTTGGCCCCGACCAGCCGGAGCCCGTCGCCCGCGGCCTGCCCGGAATCGACGTCGAGGGTGAACGGCACCGAAATCGGCGTTCCGGCCTGGGCGGTCGCCGGGATTTCCGCCTTGACGACCACGGCCACCTGCTGGTCGCCGATGATGGGGAAGCCGCCCTTGTACGTGAGATTCTTTTCGACGGCGGCCGCGGTTCCCGCCGCGGTGAGCATTACGGTTCCGGCGACCGCGGCCGCGATCCCGGCCGCGCAAAACCGGCGAACACCCTTTCGTACGAGGGTTTCCGTCATGTCAGGTCCTTTCGTCGTTGAATGGGCTCGACGCCGAATCTAGGTGGAAAGTCACCAACGAGGAAAGGGAAAGATCGCGTGCATTTTCTTTACGTGCCGATCTTGTCACGCGTATGCGGAATGGCTGGAACGTTAATTGTCACGTGAAAGCGCAAAGGGGAAATGAGGCGGCGATTCTTGTCACCCCGGTGACAGGTGCTCCGGTCACGAGGTGACCGGCTATGGTCATGATCGTGACCGACCGACCCGAGCCATGGCACCTCCGGACCCGCAAGTTCCTGCGGGCGACGGACCAGCGTGGCGAACTGGTGCGCGGCGCGAGGTTCCTCCGCAAGCTCGTCCCGGGGGAAGACGCGCCCGGTGACCCGCTGGCGCCGTCGACCGGCCGTTCGTCGGACAGACTCGCCCGGCTGCTCACCGAGGCGGGAGCCGATCGCCCCAGCGCCACCCGTGAGCTGGGCCTGGCCGCGGTGCAGGCCTGGCAGGCTGTCCGCCGGTCCGGGAACCAGCCGCTGGCCGCCAACGGCATCACGGTGCTGTTCACCGACCTCGTCGGCTTCTCGACCTGGGCGCTGCACGCCGGCGACGACCGCGTCCTCGAGCTGCTCCGCGCGGTCGCCGACGTCACCGAGTCGATCGTCACCGGGCACCGGGGGAGCGTCGTCAAGGGGCTCGGCGACGGTGTTATGGCCGTGTTCGCCGACCCGGGCGAGGCGGTGAACGCCGCCTACGAGACGTGTTCCGCTGTGAGCGTGATCAAGGCGGAGGGCTACCTGCCGCACCTGCGGGCGGGCCTGCATCGGGGCAACCCACAGCGGGTCGGCAACGACTACCTCGGCGTCGACGTGAACATCGCCGCCCGGATCATGGCGGCCGCGGACGGCGACGAGGTGCTGGCCAGCGGAAGCGTCGTGGAAGAACTCGACGCGGACGCCGTCATCGTGCGCCCGCGCCGGAACTTCCGTGCCAAGGGGACCCCGAAGGATCTCCAGGTCTACCGCGTCGTACCTCGCTATTCGGCTACTTAGGCATGTCCGACGGCTGCGAATCCAGCCCCGCCCGGGGCTTCGACCAGCCGCCGCGCGTGAAGTCCGGCACCGCGACCGGCTTGCCGCCGCGGGCCAGCGAGACCACGCTCAGCGGTACGGGCGAGCACCAGGCCGCGGAGTCGTAGACGTCGATGTCGGGCACCAGCCCGGCGCGCATCTGCTGCACGATCCGCCACTGCAGGACGTAGTCCATGCCGCCGTGACCGCCGAGGTTCGGGTCGTCCTTGAGCTTCTTCCAGAGCCAGTGATCGTGGCGCTCGCGGTACGGCCCGAAGTCCTTCCACGCGTGACCGCTGTGGTCGGGCTCCACGTAGATACGCGCGGGATAGTCCTCCACGATGCCGCGGCTGCCCGCGAGACTGTTGATGCGGCTGTACGGACGCGGCGAGCTGACGTCGTGCTCGGCGCGGATGATCCGCCCCTGCTCGGTCTCGATCAAGCAGCTGACCAGGTCACCGTTGATGTAGGTCTCTTTCCACGACGGGTGACCCGGCGGCATGTGCCGCTTCCGGTAGTCGGCGAGCCCCTTCGGCTCGGTCGCCGTGGCGCGCAGGGTGGCGAACCGGTCGCCGCGGTTGACGTCCATGCAGGCGGCGATCGGGGCGAGACCGTGCATCGGGTAGAAACTCGCGGTGCTGCGGGTGTGCCACTTGCGGCGCCACGCGTCGGTGTAATACGTGTCGGAGAACAGCAGCTCGCGCAGGTCGTGCAGGTAGCCGCCGTGCCCGTTGGTGACCTCGCCGAAGACACCCTCGTGCGCCATCTTGAGGATGGCCAGCTCGTTGCGGCCGTAGCTGCAGTTCTCGGCGAGGAAGAGGTGCTTGCGGGTCTGCTCGCTGGTGTTGACGAGATCCCACAGCTGGTCGAGCTCGGTGGCGATGGGCAGTTCGATCCCGACGTGCTTGCCGGAGACCAGGGCGGCCTTGCCCTGCGGGTAGTGGAACTCCCACGGCGTCGCGATGTAGACGAGGTCTATGTCGGTGCGGGAAAGCATCTTCTTGTAGGCGTCGGCGGAACCGCCGTACTCGGCCGGCCGCGGTCGCCCGTCGGCGGCGAGCTTGTCCGCCGCGGCCTTCGCCCGCTCGGCGCGGATGTCGCAGACCGCGGTGACCACCGCGCCCGGCACGGCGCTCCACCCGCCGATCATGGACATCCCGCGGTTCCCGAGCCCGATGAGCCCGATCCGGACGGTCTGGTGCCGCTCGAACGGCACCCCGATCATGCTGCGCTGACCAGGGCGGCGAGGTGAACTTTCCGCACCGGTGGTCTCTGCGGCGTCGGCGCTCACCGGGATCGCGGCGAGCGCTCCGGCGGCGAGCGCGCCACCGAACAGGGTCCGCCGGGAAACAGAGGGCAGGTCCGCCATGAAGAACACTCCTTCGTGTCGCCTTCGGTGCCCAGACTGTGTCCAATCGCCGCCAGATATGTCAAGAGATGCGTCAAAGTGAGCAGTAAACTGCACTAATGCGCAGTTTGACTGTGTGGAATCGGATGTTTCACGCAACCCGGGTGCGCGTACGCACCCGGGTCACGCGCGGGGTCAGCGGCGGATCAGCACCTGGTCGATCGACTTGCGCACGAGGTTCGGCACCACGCAGTCGTCCGCCGGGTAACCGACCGGGATGACGGCGAACGCCTTCTCGTTCTGCGGCCGCTCCAGAAGCTCGCCGAGGAACCGCATCGGCGACGGCGTGTGCGTCAATGCGGCCAGCCCGGACAGGTGCAAAGCCGTGAGGAGCATCCCGACCGCGATGCCTACCGACTCGTCCACGTAGTAGTGCTTGTGCTTGGTGCCGTCCTCGTCGAGGAAGTAGCGCTGCTGGAAGACCACGATGAGGTACGGGGCGTCGGTGAGGTGGGTCTTGACGGCATCGGTGCCCAGCGGCCGCAAGGCGGACAGCCACTCCTCGCCGAGCCTGCCCTCGTAGGAGACACGTTCCTCCTCCTCGGCGGCCTCGCGGATACGCTGTTTGGTCGCGGGATCCTTGATGAGGGCGAAGGTCCACGGCTGCTGATGCGCGCCACTGGGCGCGGTGGAGGCCACCGCGATGGCGTCCACCAGCACCTGCTCGGGCACCGGGTCGGTGGAGAACATCCGCACGGTGCGGCGGGTGTCCATGCGGCGGCGCAGATCGGCGGCGGTGGCCAGCGATTCGTCCGCGGACATGCGGGCGGGGTGGTAGGCCACCGGCTCGAAGGGGTCGCCATAGGTCGGGGTCCACTGTGCTGCGGTCATGATCCCGATTGTGGTGGTGGACGGGGCTTTCCGGAAGCCTTGTCGTGCTCAGTACCGTTTCTTCGTGCGTGGGAACCAGGCGGCGGCGCGCTCGGCGAGCTCGACGGGCTCGTCAGCCAGGTCAGAGCCACCTCAGCCGTTCTCCTCGTCGCCCATCTTCCCGTTCCAAAGACGGAACGTCGCATCGGTCATCGCCGCAGGCGGATTGCCTTGGGCCCACTCATTTTGGTGCTATGTCCCTAGAGTTATGCGGCCATCTGTCTCCGTAGGTGGCCGCCGATCGGGCCATACATCGCCCGGCCGGCGTAGACGGCATGGCCCGGATACCTGGACCAAACACCTAACGGTGGCCGAAACGGAAAGATAGGTACCTTCTACGCGACTTTCGGAGGTGTCCGATTTCCTTTGCCGCGTAACAGAATCGGCCGATCCTTCCCTCGGCACGCGGCAGTGCCCCTCGCCGCAGAAATGAGTCGGAACCATGCGACTGCGCTCATTCGCCCTGATCGCCGGCACCGCCTTCGCGGCAATGCTCGGCGTGACCGCCCCCGTGGCGTCCGCCGCGGAACCGTCCTCCGATGTCCAGCCGATGATCATCGGCGGCCAGAACGCGTCGAGCGGCCCCTGGGCAGCCAGACTCTTCGCCAACGGCCGGCAAACGTGTACCTCGACGATCATCGCACCGCAATACATCCTGACCGCGAAGCACTGCGTGGCCAGCGCCGGCACGTTCACCTTCCGGATCGGCAGCCTCGACCAGCAGAGCGGCGGCACCATGGCCACCGGCTCGACCGTGACCCGCCACGCCAGCGCGGACCTCGCGATCGTGAAGCTCACCGCGCCGGTGACGGCCACGTACTCGCCGCTGGGCACCACCGCCAACGTCTCCGTCGGCCAGACCGTGCAGGTCTACGGCTGGGGCGCGACCAGCCAGTGCGGCTCGGAGATCAACTGCCAGTCGCGCTACCTGAAGGTCGCCAACGTCCGGGTCACCTCGGTCGCCTGCCGTGACTACAACGGCGGCATCGCGGTGTGCGCGAGCCGCGGCGACGGCATCACCGCCGGTGGAGACTCGGGTGGCCCGATGTTCGCTTCCGGCCGCCAGGTCGGCGTCGCGTCGACCAGTGACCGCCAGACGACGACCGCGTACACGAACATCACGCGGTACCGGCCCTGGATCCAGCAGATCGCCGGCGTCTGATCCCTTGGTGTGAGCGGAGCCCTTCTCGGTGGTTGCCGGGGAGGGCTCCGTGTTGCCGAGGTGCCGTCACGTAAACGGCTCCTCAGTGCGACTCGAGACTTACGATTCGTGGTCGGTGGCCTCTCCGAAATCCAGTGACCGTTCAGCGCTATCCAGGAGTTCCGCGTAGGTGAGGATATCGATCCTGCTCAGGTGACTCCCGTAGGTTCGCAGGGCGTCGTTTATCTGCCATGCTTCGATGTCGGGCTGGAACATGGGGTGCCCGATCACAACCGTCGCAAACGATCGCCTGGTCTCCACGCCGAGCCTTTCGGCAATCTCGCTACGCTCTTCATCGAATTGTCGTAGATAGTTCGCGGCCTGGCCTACGGCGTTGTGCACGGGAGAAGTCGGAACGTGCCCGCTTCGGTACCGCTTGACGATCTCGACATTCGCCTTTTTCAGTTCGACAACGTGTAGCACGCCGTCCGGCCGGAGGAGTGGGATATCAGCCTCCATGCCGATTGTCAGCCGTCGCCGGGTAAGCTCGCCGATGAATTTTCCGCCGAAGATCCACCATGACCCCGACAAGGCTTTCTGGATGTTCTCCTCTGAGCTGTAGCGATTCTCGACGATCTGCCGTAACTCTGCCAGTTGGTGTCGGCGTCGCGTGATTTGCGCTACGGTCAAGATGGTGTCGATGTCTGGCAAGGCGAGCAGGTCATCGAGTGAAGGCCGATTTCCGTTGAAGTGATGAACGTAGTCGACTCGATCGGCCAAGACGTCGACTATCCAAGCGGATATATCTGACCGTATGCGAAAGGCTCCATAATGGCCTTGGCGTCTCGCGCGGGCGAAGCGTAGCGCTCTCCTGCCTTGCTGTGTGAAGTAGTCCCGTACTTCTTCACCTGAGGCTCCGGGGTTTTCCTTGAGGTAGTCTGTGATCTCTTGTGCTGCCAAGGCGTTCGCGCCGCTCATGGTGCGCTCAAGCATCTGTTTGTCGTCTTGTCCGCTTCCTGAATAGAGGGGGTACTTGCGATTCAAGTCCTCCTCGAGCATCTTGCCGCTCGAGTAATCCAAGGCGTCGCTCAAACCCTGAGCGGTGTGGTCGGCATTCCTGTCTCGTGCTGTTCTTCTGGCGAACTGTAGGAGGTTGAGCAGTTGTCGCCCTCCTCGGTACGGACTGGTAGTTCCGATGTACTCGAGTGTGTCCATGATGGTCTGGGCGACCTCGTCGTCGCTCGCCTGTTCATGAATGGCAAGAAGTAAGTACTTGAGCACCGAGTCTGATCTGATGTACATGTGTCCGTTCCGCTGTTCGGCAATGATGAGGTCGTCTGCATTTGAGGCAACACGGGCCTGTTGAGGCTTACCGAGGGGCGTGCGCCGCTGCTCGGCGTGCCCGGTGGTTTGAGACGTTGACGCGGTTCCCGCACAAGCCCGGCATGCAGTACCTCCGTCGTCCGGGGCGCGTCGTGTCGATGAACGCGCCTTGGCAGGTGGGGGCGCCACACGCACGGAACCGTTCAGCGCCGAGAGTTTGGACGACACCGAGGATCCCGACGCCGCAGATCAGGGACAGCGTGTCGGCGACCGTCGCACCCGGTTGCGGGGAAACAGCCCACCGAGAACGGCCAGACGAGGTGGCGAGGGTGACGGCACCGGCCGGCGAAGTGAGCGCGGAAGCTCCGGCGATGAGGCGTGCCCGGTCCGGCTGATCGATCAGTTCCCGCACCGTGGTGCGCAGCCGATGGACAGCCCGCAGCTCACCGGGCCGGGTGGGGGCGGGCAGAGAGTGAAGGTCAGTGAAAGCGGCGAGATCCGGCAGGTGTTCCTCGCCGTGCCAGACCTCAGGAGCGGTGTTGACCAGCTCGGTAGCGATGCCCGCCGCCCAGACGTAATCGTCTAACACTACTTGCATCCCTTACCAGCCTCTCGTACGTTCACGGTTAACCGACACTTTAACCCTTACTGGGAGGCTGACCGTGGAGATCGACGCTTTGGTGTTCGACATACTCGGCACGCTCGTCGACGAACCGGCCGGGATTCGCGCGGCCGTCCAGCAAGCCCAGCCGTATGCCGACGCGGACGAGTTGGTCGAGCGATGGCTTGGCCACCTTGAAACCGAGCAGCGCCGCATCGTCGCAGGGGACAGGCCGTACGCCGCGAGCGACGTCCTCGACCGCGAAGCCGCCGAAACGGATGCGCTCGCGACAGCGGGCCGCAGGATGCCGCCCTGGCCCGACACCGTCGAAGGGCTGGCCCGGCTGGCGGAGAACCACCCCCTGATCGGGCTCTCCAACGCCAGCCGGACGGCCCTGCTCCGGATGAACGCCCACGCTGGCCTCCGCTGGCATCAAGCGCTCTCCGCCGAAGAGGTGCGGAGCTACAAGCCGGACCCCGCGGTCTACGAACTGGCCGTCAAGGTGTCCGGCGCCCCGCCGGAGCGGCTGCTGATGGTCGCCGCCCATGCGTGGGACCTGCGGGGCGCGCAGAGCGTCGGTCTGCGGACCGCCTACATCGCCAGGCCCGTCGGGGACCCTCCGTCGGAGACCGATCGCTTCGACTTCTACGCCGACGACCTCCTCGATCTGGCCGCTCAGCTCGGCGAACGGCACGCGTGATCAGAACTGTCGGTGCCTCCCGCTAGGTTCATCCCAGTCCCCACCGAGGCACCCCCGCAAGGAGAAGATGCGTTGTCAGACTGGGAAAGAGCGAGCACGGCACGGGTGTTGGCGCCCGCTCGCCCGCGCAAGCTCGCGAAGGTCCCGTTCGTCGAACTGGCCGACGGACGGGTGCAGGGCGTGGTGTCCAGCGGATCGGACATCGGGCGGGTGTACGTCTCGTCGGTCGCGGCGAGTACGTACGAATTCGCCTGCAGTACCAACAACAACCGGCCTTGCGGCGGGGCGCGGGGGATGTTCTGCAACCACATCCTCGCCTTGCTCAACGAAGCCACCCTTCAGTACGGCGCCGAGCGCGTCGCGCGCTATTTGCGTGTGGAGCCTGACGAATTGACCGCGCAGGCCATCTCGCAGACCATGAGCGCGACCCGGCCGTCCCAGGGGGACAACACCGCCGCCGCGTCCGTGTTCAGCCAGTTCCTGCGGCACTTGGCGTACCTGGAATTCGAGCCCTCGACGGCGCCCGTGCCGGAACTGCAGTGGTTCCCGCCGACCAGGGCGGTGGTGTGATGCGTACCGACCTGCTCACCGACCCCATCGCCGGTCTCGACGAGGCGTTGGCGACCGTCGATTCCTTCGATCAGGTACTCGTCGCCGGGCTGCTGCGCCCTCAGCGGATCACTGGATTGACCGAGCTGGCGGACGCCGTCGCCGGGTCACCGCTGGCGACGCGGGTCGCCGAGGCGGCCGAGAAGACCGCGGCCGGAGCTGCGGGGGAGGAACACTTCGTTTCCCTTGCCGCGGCGAGGATCGCGGTGTTCGGCTCGGTGCATGACGCCCTAGCTGCCCGGGTGGCCGAGGCGACCGGCCGAACGTCCGATGAGGACACGGCTCCGGGCGCCGCTGGTGCCGAGTCACCGAATTTGCTGGCCGCGGCTCGTTCCTGGCTGTCGGACCTGGCCCGGGCCGGTTGGCAGGGGATCGACCACGATCTGGTTTCGGCCTCGGCTCCGGTGATCTCCGCGCTGCTCGCGGAACCGGGCCTTCGACGGCTGGCCGTCCTGCTCGACGGGTTCGCGGCCGAGCTTGCGGCGTCCTGTCCTGGTGCGGCGCTGGATCGTATCCCTGTCCGGCGCTGGGGTGACCTGTGGTCGCGCGGGATGCTGCTGACCGTGCCCGGCGTGGTGGCGACACCTGCGATCGGCACCGTCACCGGCCGTCTGCTCCCGCTCGGGGTGGACCTGCTGGAACACTCGACGGCCGCGCAGGCCCAGGTCCATGCGGTGTTCGAACCGGAGGACGGCACCGCGCCGCGTCTCGTGCGCGCGAGTGTGACCGTGCCGAAGCCGGACACGATCATCGGAGCCGGGATCTGGCAGCTGCTGCGGCCGCATCTGTCCCTGCTCGCAGCGGTCAGCGAGGGACGCTCGATGGACCTCGCGGAGATGCCGATGACCGCCGAGGGCGACCTTCTCTGGCGGGACGAGCACGCTCGTCCCGGTGAACTCGCGGACGCTTTCGCTACCGCGCGTGTCATCCTGCCGAAGGTCGGCACGGCGTCGGTCGTGCCGCTGGACCGGCATCCGGCGCGCATTTCAGTTCCCGTCTTCCTGGAGGGTTACGGCACCGAAGGCGACGAAGACGCGCTCAGGTTCACGTTCGCCGGAAGTCATCTCACCGTCGAGACCGACCGGATCCCCGCCGCCGGTCCCCTGACCCCGAAGGCGGTCGCGGGATCGAGCGCGTGCATCGGCCTGATCCGGTGGGACGACGGGGGTTTCCGGCTCCAGCCGCTCGCCGTGGAGACCACCGTGCGCAAGAAGACCACGGCCGTCCACGCCGGAGCGTGGGCCGGGGGCACCACGGACAAGGCCGGGGTGAAAGCCGAGAAGGCGGCCACCGACGCCGCGGCCGTGCTGCGCGAGCGTGCCGGAAGGCTGTTGCGGAAATGACCGACTCCGAGGACAACCGCCGCCAGGTCCTGTACTGGCGGCTGCTCGCCCGGCTCTTCGACAACGACGAGCAGGCCGCGCTCGAGTCGGCGAGTGTGGCCGTGGTCGAGGACATCGGCCTGCCGTCCGCATTGCTGGATCCGAACGTCGCCGTCGACTCGATCGTCCAGCGCCATCCGGAGCTGGCCGCCGAGTTCGACGGGCTGATGGTTCCCGAAGCCGAGGACGGCCGGGACAAGGCCGCGGAGGTGCGTCGCGCGGCACTGGTGTCGAAAGTGCTGCTCAACGTCTTCGCCCCGGCGCCCCACACGGTGACCGCCAGCCAGTTGTCCTGCTGGCAGGCCGACGCGGGCTGGTTCGAGCGCGCGCTGGGCTGCCGTCCGGGCGAGCTGCGTGGCGGACGCCCGGGCGGAGCCCCGACAGGGCTCGGCGGCACCGGCGGGGGCGGCGCTCCCGACCTGAGCACGCTGCTCCCGGCGATCGGACCGGAACTCGGTGGCATCGAGGCGGACCTCGTCAAGCGGATGCATCTGCGCGAGGTCCTCGCCGATCCGGCGCTCGCGGCGAAGCTGAGCCCGAGTATGTCGCTCATCGAACAGTTGTTGCGGGACAAGGACAATCTGTCCGGAGTGGCGCTGGCCAACGCCAAGTCGCTGATCCGCCGCTACGTCGACGAGATCGCCGAGGTCCTGCGAACCCAGGTCGAGAAGGCATCGACGGGCAAGGTAGACCGCTCGGTCCCGCCGAAGCGCGTGTTCCGCAACCTCGATCTCGATCGCACCATCTGGAAGAACCTCACCAACTGGAGCCCGGAAGAGGAACGGCTCTACGTCGATCGCCTCTACTACAAGCAGACCGCGAAGAAGACCACACCGCAGCGGCTCATCGCGGTCGTCGACCAGTCCGGTTCCATGGTCGACTCGATGGTCAACTGCGCCGTGCTGGCCTCGATCTTCGCCGGACTGCCCAAAGTGGACGTTCACCTGATCGCCTACGACACCCAGGCGCTCGACCTCACGCCGTGGGTGCACGATCCCTTCGAAACCCTGCTGCGCACCAACCTCGGCGGCGGCAACGACGGCATGGTCGCGATGGGTCTCACCCAGCCGAAGATCGCCGAGCCCACCAACACCGTGGTGGTGTGGATCTCCGACTTCTACGAGACCCGCGTCGAGCAGCTTTTCGAGAGCATGGCCGCGATCCACCGGTCCGGGGCGAAGTTCATCCCGGTCGGCTCGGTCACCAGTGCCGGGCGAGGCAGCGTGAACCCGTGGTTCCGCGAGCGCTTCAAGGACCTCGGCACCCCGGTGATCTCCGGCCATATCACCAAGCTCGTCCACGAACTCAAGACCTTCCTCACCTCCTGAACTTTTCGAAAGGCACGACATGTCCGACGTCTTGCGCGCCCCCGCCGAACTCAAGTACGCCGAAGAGCTGGATTGGCTGGAGTCGGTCGACGACAGCCCCAAACCGTTCGCCTGGCGCCTGTCCCCGAAGATGGTCCGCCTGTTCGTCCTGGGCGCCGAGCGCGCCGACGGCCTTGACCGCGAGATCTCGCAGAAGTGGTTCGGCGACCGGAGCATCGTCGAGCGCGCCATCGTCACGCTCGCCTCCGACCGGGGGTTGCTGCTGATCGGTGACCCCGGGACCGGCAAGAGCTGGCTCGCCGAACTGCTGGCCGCGGCGATCTCCCGGAACTCCACGCTCGTCGTGCAGGGGACCGCGGGCACCACCGAAGACCACATCAAGTACTCGTGGAACGTCTCCATGGTCATCGCCAAGGGCCAGTCCCGCGATTCGATGATCCCGTCGCCGATCATGACCGCGATGGAGGCGGGCTCGATCGGCCGGTTCGAGGAGCTGACCCGGTCCACCAGCGACGTCCAGGACGCGCTGATCTCGATCCTGTCGGAGAAGTACATCTCCGTGCCGGAACTGGACAGCGACGGCATCGTCTTCGCCAAGCCGGGCTTCTCGGTGATCGCCACGGCCAACAGCCGCGACCGCGGCGTCAACGACCTGTCGTCGGCGCTCAAGCGCCGGTTCAACTTCGTCCGCATCCCGGTGGTGACGAACAAGAAGAGCGAGGCGGAGATCGTCCGCTTCCGCACCGAGGAACTCCTGCGCCGCCACCAGATCGAGCTGGACGTGCCACCGACGCTGCTGGACGTCCTGCTGCGCAGCTTCGGCGACCTGCGCGCCGCGGCGGCGTCGGCGGGCAGCGACGACGAGAAGCTGGAGTCCGCGTTGTCGACCGCCGAACAGATCGGCGTGCTCGAAGACGCGGTACTGCACAGCAACTTCTTCGGAGAACGCGCACTGACCGCCCGCGCACTGGCGTCTTCGCTCGTCGGCTCACTCGCTCGTCGTGAGCCGGAGGATCTGGCGATCCTCAACAAGTACCTGCACGGCGTCGTCGAGCCGCGCAGCAAGGACGAGGGCGGGGACTGGCCGGAGTTCCTCGACGGCGGACGCGACGCGATCGCCACCCTCTCGTGAGCGGCGCCTTCGAGGCGCTGCGCGGCCAGTTGCAGGAGGCCGCGGCCGCCTTCGCCGACGGGCCCGGCGCGTTGGAGGGCATCCTGCTCGGGCTCGTCGACGACGTCGACCGCGCGGTGCGGGAGCCTCTGGAGATCTTCCCGGTCTGCCACCATTCCCCGGCTTCGGCCGTGTCGATGGCGCGGCGGTTGCGGGAGAAGCAGCCGAAGGTGGTCTACCTCGAACTGTGCGAAGACATGGCGCCGCTGCTGACCGAGCTGCGCAACTGCCGTCTCCCCGTGGCGGTGCAGGCTTTCGCGACGGACGTGAAGGGCTTCCCGGCCGAGTGGGCGCCGCTGTCGGTGGTCGCGCCGATCACCGAGGCGTCGGCGGAGTACCAGGCGATCGCGTACGCCCTCGACACCCCGGGCGTCGAACTCGTCCTCGTCGACCGGTCGGCCGATCACGTCTTCCAGTGGGACGAGCGTGAGCCGTCCCCTGATCCGGACGCGCCGCCCGCCGAGGAAGAGGCCGCGCTGCACGGCGACGCGGTCGGCGTCGAGATCGGTGATCTGCGGCCGCGGTTCGCCGAACTCGAGGAACACCTGCTGCGGCACGGGCGGGTCCGGCACTGGTCGGAGTGGTGGCACCAGTACGTCGAACTGCCGCTCGGCGACAGTGACCACGACACCTATCGCCAGGTCATGTTCCTGATCGGCAGTCTGTTCCGCCGTCTCGCTCCCGGAGACACCCGCCGCGTGCGGGTGGACGAGGATCGTGAGCGCTACATGTGGACCCGGATGCGTGAGCACCTCGCGGCTTCGGGCGCCGATCCCGCGGACTGCCTCTACGTCTGCGGCGCGTTCCACGCGGCCAGCCGGGTCGCGGAGTTCGGCGTCGAGGGCACGGACGGGTTCGTGATCAGCCCGCGCAGCGCGAGCACCTGGCAGTACGGTCTGATCCCGTCGAGCCACACGTCGATCGAGGCGCAGTTCGGCCTCGCCGGGGGATCGGTCTCGATCGCCGCGAACGAGTGGGCGAAGAACCTCAAGCGCACGAAGGTCAAGCAGTTCCAGTTGGACGGGCAGGTGGGCGGTCCGAAGCGGAAGAAGGCCGCGGAGCTGCCTTCGCCCACGCCGGATCCGGTGGCGTCGGACCAGCTTTCCGGGTTCCTGCAACGGCCTCCGGTACTGGACCGGCTGGACGAGGCCGAACTGCTGGGCTGGTCGGTCGAGGTCGTGCGGGCGGCGCGCCGCAACGGCTACCTGTCCTCGACGGCCGACGCCATCGCGGTGTTCGAGACCTCGATCCTGCTGGCCGGGCTGCGCGACCGGGCGAAGCCCACGCCGTACGACTTCCAGGACGCGGCGGTCACGTGCATCGAGAAGGACGTCGTGCCGGGCAGACGCGACGTGCGCCGCATCGTCGAGATCATGATGGGCGGCGACCGGATCGGCCAGGTCGGCTACGACGCGCTGCCGCCGCTGGCTCGCGACGTGCACGACAGGCTCGAACCCCTGGATCTCAAGCTGCAGCAACGAGGTGTGCAGCGGGCACTGCTCGACATCGCCTCGCGGCCGGAGCTGGAACCCTGCTCCGATCTGTTGTGGATGCTGCGCTACCTGATGCCGCACGGCGCGGCGCGGCCGATCATGGGGGAGCGGCGGCTCGGCGAACGCCCGATCCAGGAGTCGTGGGATCTGGCGCTGGGCACCCACCAGCGAGCCCTCATCGAGCTGGGCTATGAAGGCGTCAGCATCGAACAGGTGCTGGAACAACGTCTTCGGCGCGCGGCCTATCACCCCCAGGCCACCGCGGCGAAGGTGCTCGGAACCGTCGAGGACGCGACGCTCTACCTGCGCAGCGCCCGGCTGGCGGGAGAGCTGGGCACGCGTGCGCTGGAGGTGCTGGCCACCGAGCGCACCGTCGACGGTGCGCCGGAGGTCCTGCGCCGGGTGCGGCGGCTGCTGGCGCACTACCGGACCAGCGAGCCGGTACTGCCCCGGTGGATCGAGGACTTCGTCAAGACGGGGTACGCGCACTACTGCACGCTTCTTCCGGCGGCCTTCACCGACGAGGAGGCCGGCGTCGAGCAGGTCGCCGCGATGCTGGGCTTCCTGTTCAGCATGGAGGCGCTCGCCTTGTCGCTGGGCTGCGACCGCACCCAGCTGGAGCTGGCGATCGCCGGATCGCATCCGCAGGAGCCGTCGAAGGTGGCGCTGCTGTGGGCGGCGCAGGTGCAGCTCGGGCATCTCTCGCGCGCGGAACTGCGTGAGCGCTGCGCCGGGCTGCTGGCCAACCCGATGGTGCTCCCGGCTTATCCGCGCTACCTCAGCGGGTTCGTCCACGCGCTGGAACCGGCTCCGGGGCTGGCCGACTTCGTCGTCGAGGCGGTGTCGAACGCCTTCGCCGAGCTCCCGGACAGGTTGCTGCTGCCGTGGCTGCCGACCCTGATCACGACGTTGCGGTCACGAGGTGCGGAGCTCGTGCCGCTCCTCGTGCGCGAAGCCGGACGGCTGTTCCCTGGCAGGCTCGCGGCGCTCGACGAATGGGTTCCGCCCTGGAAGAACGAGCCGGAGCCGGTCGCGGTGGCGAGGAACGCCGGAGGACGCGGCCTCGCGTTGCTGGCCGCGCATCCGGCGACCTGCGACGCCGTGGCGGATCTGCTGGGCTGCGACGAGCCATGGGGGAGCGTCGGGCCCACGGGCTTGACGCTGCTCGGCCAGTACCCGGACACCGCCGCGGCGCTGGAGGAGGTGCTCACCGGGGCATGACGCCGGAGGGTGGTCGGCCGGACAGCCGGCCGACCACCCGATCCCTCAGTCCGCGACCCAGCTGCCGTGGAAGCCCAGCGGTACCGGCCTCGGCAGGTGGATGCGGGCCAACGGCTTCGCGGTGAAGTCCTGCGCCGAGAGGATCACCAGGTCCGAGGCGTTGCGGTCGGGGTTGTTCACGTAGGCCAGGGCGTAACCGTCGTCTTCGGACTTGCCGCGCGACGACGGGACGAACACCGCCTCGCTCGCGTCGGCGCCCCGGCCGAAGCGGTGCACCTCGGACCGCCCGCTGAACAAGTCGTGCTTGATCAGCGCGTTGCCGAAGGTGTCGGCCGGCTTGTCGAGGTAGACGTCGAACAACTCGCCGGGGGAGGCCGAGTAGCCGTACCGGTGCCGTCGTGACACCAGGCTTTCGTTGACTCGCGGGAACTCCTGCGGCCGGTCGTCGAGGACGCGGCGCCGCACCCGTCCCTGTGCCAGGTCGATCGTCCAGCGCTCCAGCACCGGCGGGCCCGACGCCGACGGACCACCGAAGCCCTGCTTGCCCGCCACCTCGAACGGCGCCGGCATCGTCGTCAGGTCGACCACCACCGTGGAGCCCTGCTCGTAGGCGTTGAGCGTATGCGAATAGAACACCGGATCCACGCCGAACCAGCGAACCGGCCCGCCGTCGCGTTTCATCACCCCGACCCTGGCCGGATGATGCGTGTTCCACTTGTAGGGCACGATCTTGCCGGGCTGCGGATCGAAGGTGACCGGTACGTCGAAGACGACCACATAGTTCTTCGTGAGCCCGAAGTCGTGCATCATCGGACTGTCGGTGACCGGGATCCGGGTCGTCCGCACCACGCGGCCGGTCCGGTCGACCATCAGATGCCGCACGTGGTCCCAGGTCGGGTGGTAGGTCACCGCGTGCAGTTCGTCGGCGAGGGCGTCGAACTTGGTGTGCGCGGTGTAGGAACCCTCCAGTGAGCCGCTGAAATCGAACGGGCCCAACGTGTTCAGCTCGCCGTCGAGTTCGTACGGCGGGGCGCCGGACTCCTGCAGGGTGAGGATGCGGCCGTGGTGGCTGATCACGTGCGTGTTCGGCGCGAAGTCCTGCTCGGGCACGGGCCACGGGTACCGCTCGCCGAGTTTCGCCGCGACACCGGAAGAACGCACCCAGCGGTTGCGATACCACTCGGCCTTCCCGTCGCGCAGCCGGACGCCGTGCACCATCCCCTCGCCCAGCATCCAGTGGTGAGCGCGCGGGTCTTCGAGCCCGAGGACGTTCGGGCCGGTGCGCAGGTACCGCCCGCAGAGGTCCTTCGGGATGCGCCCGGTGACCGGAAGGCCGAACGCGGTCACTTCCTCCTTGACCGGCGCGAAGGCCCCCTCGACGAACGGGTAGCGAGCCTTCGCCGGACTTTGCGCGGCGAAGGCGGATCCGCTGTTCCCGTAGGTCGCGGCCACCCCGCCGATCGCCAGTGCCGCCGCTCCCCGGAGCACGTTCCGCCTGTTCGGTTCGTTCATGGTCGATCCCCCACCATCGGAAGTAAACTGTGTATGCCATGAACAGTGTATGCCTTTACCGGTTTTGGGTGCAACAATGCCCCGATGGACGACGACAAGATCGAGTTGCTGCCGCCGGGCACCGCGCCGGCGTGGGGGTACACCCCGGCGCCCCGGCGCGGGCCGAAACCGGGCTACAGCCTCGAGCAGATCGTCGACGCGGCCATCGCGCAGGCCGACGCGGAGGGTTACGCGGCCCTGTCCATGCCGTCGATCGCCAAGCGCCTCGGCATCACCGCGAACGCGCTCTACCGGTACCTGAGCTCCAAGGAAGAGCTGCTCGTCCTCGTCGCCGAATCAGCGTGGGGGCCGCCGCCGGAGTCGTCGGACGACGACTGGCGGGGCTCGGTCACCGCCTGGGCTCGGGCGCTCCTCGAACGCTGCCGTCGTCACCCGTGGTTGATCGACCTTCCGGTGCGCAACGCGCCGACCACGCCGAACCTGCTGGGCTGGCTGGAGAACTTCCTGGAAGCGATGGCGGACACGGGCTTGAGCACCCGCGACGTGATGGGCTGCGTGGTGCTCGTCGACGGCTGGGTGCGCAGCACCGCGGCGCTGGTGCGTGACGTCAACGCGAGCGCGCCCGACCGGACCCTGGCGCTGACCGAGTTCCTCGCGCCGCGCCTGCGGGAGCGGGGCTACCCGCGCGTCGCCGCGGTGATCTCCGGTGAGGCCTACGGCGAAGACGGCATCGACGACGGCGACGTCGAATTCGGCCTCGGCCGCATCCTGGACGGCATCGAGGCGCTGATCGTCAGCCGGTGAACAACCGGTCGAGCCGGTAGTCGACGAGTTCCGCGGCCTGTGCCGTGTCGTAGGCGCCGACCAGGATGCCGGTGACGAGCCCGGCGGACATCGTCGCGAGGGTGGAAGCTTCCAGGCGGGGGTCGGCGTCGGCCGGGATGTCACCCTTCGCCTGGGCCTTCCCGAGTAGATCCGCCAGTGCGCGGATCAAGTGGGGCAGCAGCGGTTCCTGGTCGGGATCCTGACTTCCGCGGGTGACGTCGACGGCGAAGTAGGCGATCTGCACGGCGGCCAGCATGCGGCCGCGCTCGCCTTCGGGGAGGACTCCGGTGAGGTAGGCGCGCACGATGGCGCGTTCGCCGCCGGTCTCCATGGCCTTGCCGATCGTCTTCCCGGCGATCTCGCCGGTCAGTTCGACGATCCGCTGCCAAGCGAACCGCAGCATCTCCTCCTTGGTCGGGAAGTAGTACTGGACCAGGTTCATCGAGATGCCCGCCTCCGCGGCGACCGCACGCAGTGTGACCGCCTGCAGGCCTTGGGCGGCGGCGATCCGGAAGAGCGCCTCGGCGATCTCGCGCCTGCGCTCTTGGTGGTCGACACGTTTCGGCACGCGATCACTCTGCCATGTCGTCGAGAGGTGGCCGGAGCGGCCACGGAATGTTATCGTGCAAGTGCACCATAAAAACTTCGAGGAGGCACGATGCTGGGGGAGTTCACCGACAAGAAGGCGGAAGAGCGCTTCTTCGCCACCTACGACGCGATCCTGCGGAAGTGGCCGGTTCCCGCCGAGGAACTGGACGTCGAGACGAGATTCGGCCCGACCCGCGTTCGGTCTTGCGGTCCCGAAGACGGCCCGCCGGTCGTCCTGCTTCCCGGCGGGATGGGCACGTCGTTGTCCTGGTATCCGCATGTCGCGGAACTCGCCGTGCGGCACCGGATCCACGCCGTCGACACGATCGGCGAGCCGGGGTGGTCGATCCAGACCGCGCCCATCGAGTCCACAGAGGACTGCGCGGACTGGCTCGCCGAGGTCGTCGACGGGGTGCTCGCGGGAACCGGCCACGACAAGGTCTATCTCGCCGGAGTGTCGCGAGGTGGCTGGCTCGCTTTGAATCTCGCGTCCCGGACGACCGACCGGATCGCCGGCGTCGTCACCTTCGAAGCCTCGGGATTCGGCGTGATCGGCCGGAGCTTCATCTGGTGGAGCTTGCGTGAGATCTTCCGCTGGTTCCTGCCGAAATGGCTGCTCCGGCTGGTGGCGTCCGGGGATCCGGACGTGCGGCACACCATGCGACCCCTGCTTTTCGCTGCTCTGAAGTACAAGCAGCACCTCCCCGAGATGCACCTGTTCGGCGACGACGAGCTGTACGCCATCGACGTACCCACCCGGATCGTCGTCGCCGAACGCAGTGTCATCCACGATGCCCGCGCGGTGGCGGCCCGGCTCGAATCCTTGAGCCCGCACCTCCGCGTCGAGGTCGTGCCCAAGACCACCCACGGACTGTCCCTCGAGAAACCCGGACTCGTCACCGCCCGGATCCTCGAGGCCGCACCGGTCAGTTCCGGGGCGTGACGTCCGGCCATGACGGGGAGCGTCCCAGCAGTGCGACGATCGTGTCCAAATCGGACGGTCCCGAGCCGTCGACGGCCGGGCCGAAGGCGGCGCCCGGTGCCTTCCGGTTCTGCCCGTTCGGAATCGACTCGGCGAACTTCAGTCCGGCGTCGAGCACCTCCTGCTGGAACTCGATCGGGAGGCCGAGGGTCTTGGCCACGTCCCAGGAGTGCACCAGGTAGTCCACGAAATGGAAGCCCAGTGCCTGCTCCGCGGTGAAGGTGATTTCGGTGGAGAACTCGGGAAGCGCGAACTTGCGGGCGTCGAGGTCGTGGGGCACGAAGGCGTTCAGGACCCGCTTGACCGAGTCGCGGTAGGTGGCGATGGGGTCTTCGCCCAGCGGGACCAGGCGCCAGTAGTCGAGGTGGCTCTCGCCGTCGGCCGAGGCGGCGAAGCCGTAGTGCTGGGTCGCCATGTGCGCGAGGAGGCCGTGCAGGGTCCAGGCGGTGCAGGGGGTCGGTTTTTCCAGGTCGCTGGGGGTGATCTGGGAGACGAGGTCGAGGCTCGCCCGGACCACGATGGCGTCGAGGATGCGGAGTTCATCGATAGGCATACGCACATCATCTACATGTGCGTACGAGTTCGTCAACCGGTTTCGCGAGTCCGGTCGGTATGGTCTGCGCATGGCGGAGCAGAGGAGGCCGGATCTCGCGGCGATGCTCGGCGGGCTGATGCGACGGCTGATGACCGCCGAGACGCCGGTGCTGGCCGAGCACGGGTTGACGATGTGGGGCTACGTGGTGCTCAGCGCCCTCGACGACGGGCCCGTCCGCACGCAGGCCGCGCTCGCCAAGGCGATCGGCGCGGACAAGACCCGGATCATCGGCACCCTCGACACCCTCCAGGAAGGCGGCCTGATCACCCGCGAGCCCGACCCGAAGGATCGCCGGGTCCGGCTGCTGGGGATCACCGAAGACGGCCGCGCCGCGCGAAGGTCGGCCCAGTCGCGGATCCAGGAGCAGGAGGAGCGGCTCCTCGACCAGCTTCCCGCCACCGACCGCAAGGCGTTCCTCCGCGCCGCGCTCGCGCTTTCCGAAGCGCGATGGCCGTGACCCGGGGCCTACGCCAGGACCTCGGTGACCATCCCCGCCGGGTAACCGGACGGCGTCCGGTGCCACCACGCGCTGAAAGCCTGGGCAAGCCGCCGCGGCACCTCGATCTGCGCACCGCCGTCGTGGAAGTCGATCGTCACCAGCACGGCTTCGATTTCCGTGTCACCCCAGGGGATTCGCCGGATCAGCTTGGCGTAGTCGGCGCTGGCGGACACGAACGTGACCACCTTGGTCGCTCCGATCCGGCGCGCTTCCCCGATGACGGCGTCTTCGAGTACACCGGACGGCCAGTCGCTGAGCTTCAGCTTCCGGTCGTAGTAGGAGATCGGCTCGTCGGCGCGCAGGATTCCGTAGCCACCGCTGAGGATCAGCGTCCGTCCGTGTTCGACGGCCTCGCCCAGCGCGCCGCCGACGTTCCGGTAGAAGTGCCCGTTGTAGCGGAGCCACGCGGGCCGCAGTCCGCCGCTGTCGACCTTGGACCTCGCCAGGACATCTGCCCTCACGTGAAGCACCGGTTCCGGCCAGACCGCACTGGTTTCCCCGGATGCGTCACCGCCCCGAATCTTGGCCTTCGAAGGGCCGAGGATCGTCAGCGCCTCGCGTGGATCAATCGTGTCCAGGACGGTTTTCACCGGGGAGACCGTATCAGCGGAACCAGGTCGAACCGCCGCCGTTCGGCGACGGGAGCATGCCGTGACTGGGCGGCCACAACGCCGCCGTCGGCACCTGTTTCAGCTGCGCGCGCAGGGAATGCACCGGCAGCGGCCGTTTCCGCGTGAGCATGGTCGTCGTCCGCGGGTGCAGGTCCACGAACGGGTACGTGGCGTGGAGCGCGCCGAGCCGCCGTTCGAGCCGCAGGCTGCGTTCGGTCAGGTCGGCGGACCCCAGCGCGGGCTGGACGAGCAGGAACTCGCCGGTGCTCAGCCGGACGGCCTGGTCGAGCGGGCGCAGGTCCTCGCGGATCAGATCCGCGATGTTCTGTTCGGTGTGCATCCTGACCCGGTCGCCATGGCGCCGCCCGACCTCGGTGAGGTCGTCGACGGTGATGAGGATCAGGCCGAGCGGGACGGTGTCGGTCGACGCGCCCAGCCAGCCGGCGATCCCGGCCATGGTCGCGAGGCCGGTGTCGGGATCGGTCGCGAGGGCCGGTCCCTCCGGTTTCGGCGACGGCCGTCGCTCCAGCCGGGCGGCGAGGTGACGCAGAGCCGCTTCCGCGCGGTTCTCCACCGGCGCCGCCGCCGGGGTCGTCACGCTGTTCAGGACCTCGTCGATCTTGATCCGCGCGGTGGGCGGCAGCCGATCGCCGAGCGCGTCACGCAACCGGACGACTTCGGCGTAGGCCTCGTCGCGGCGGAAACCCCAGCGGCCTTGGAAACGGCGGGCCGCTTCGACGGACGTCGCCGAGGGGTCGACGTCGTCGAGGTCCTGGGCGACGACCGAGCCGCCGAAGGTCGGGGTGAGCACCGCGACCGACCATTCGCGGGCGAGGTTCTCGTCGGCGCGCAGCAGTACCGGGGTCACGCCGTGCGGCAGGTCCGGGCGGCCGGAATCGACCATGCCGACGACGGTCACGGCCGCGCGCCGGGCGATCCTGGCGTAGACCTCGCGTTCCCGCTCGAAGTACGGCAGGCGCTGGAAGAGCGCGAGGACGACCATGTTCTCGTCGGTGCCTTCGGCGAGCGCGGCCCGTTCGACGGCGTGGGAAGCGATCACCAGCGCGCGTTTCGACAGCACGCCCGCGCGCGCTTCTCCGTCGGTCATCGAATGCATCGCTTCCGTGTGGGGACGAGCACATCAGGCTAGAAGAGCGGGCGGCGTCCGCCTAGCTACACGATGGTGTGACCCTCGCTGACCGGACGCTGATCGGCCCCGGGCATGCTGGAGGGAACCAGACCGCGGAAGGGAGACCATGTCGCCACTCGTCGTGCACGGCCTGTGGTCCCGTGGCCGCGGAATCGTGCTGTGGGGTGAACACGGAGACCGCCCGGCGACGACGTCGATGCGGCCGTCGAGCGCCGCGCGGCCGCATCCGTTCGCCGCGTCGGTCGCGGATCTGACCGAGCTGCACCCCGGGAAACCGGCGTCGGCCGTCCTGCTGCTGCCGTCACGGCGTGGCGGCCCGGTCGCCTCGCCCGAGCTGGGCACCCGCGGCCGTCCACAGCAAGAACTGTCGCTGGAACCGTGGTCGGTCCCGGCGCTCCTGATCGACCCGTCCGAGCTGGGAGACCTGGCGGACACCGTCAGCTACGGCACCTCGGTCCGCCACCTGCGCGCCGTCGTCCGGCTGGCCGACGACCTGGTGCGCCGCGGCCGCGTGCTGCCCACGCTCGTGCGGAACGAGATCGTGGCGCGAGCCCGGTGGCGGCCGGTGGCCCGGGGCGGCGACGCCGTCACACTCCGGGCACTGATCGCGGCCACCCCGCCGGTCGGCCGGGCCGAACACACCCGGCCAGGCCCGGCGGCGCTGGTCACCGACGCGCTCCACACCCTGGTCGACGCCGCCGTCCGCGATCGTCTGGCAGCCGCGGGCCACGCCTCGGAGAGCGACGGACGCGAAGGGCCGTTCGGGTCGTGGCTGCACGCGCTGAAGAGCGCCGACGACCGGATCGGCCAGGCGCCGGGACGGATGGGGATCGTCGCCGAGGGCATCGCGGCCTGGGACGCCGTCGGCGACACCGACCTCACCGAGGGCACCGTCTGCCTCCGGCTCGACGAGGTCCCCACGCTGCATGGCCCGGCGGACGATCCGGACGACCAGACCGGTGACGGAACCAAGTGGCAGTTGCACTTCCTTCTGCGCTCCGCCGCCGATCCCAGTCTCCAGCTCCCGGCCGAGGACGTCTGGTCCGGCAGCGCCGGTGCGAAGTTCACCGACCCCGAAGGGCTTTTCGCCGCCGAACTGGAACGAGCGGCGGGAGTGCTGCCGCTGCTCGATCCGGCGATCCGGGTGGAGAAGCCGGGCATCTACGACCTCACCGTCGCCGAAACCGTGGAGTTCCTCGACGGTGGCGCGGAACAGCTGGTCGCGGCCGGTTTCGACGTCCAGCTCCCGGCGAGCTGGGGCGGCAGGCGAAAGCTCGCGCTCAAGCTGTCCGTCCGCGGGGCGCCCGTCGACCAGGCCGCCGTGCACCGCCTCGGCCGCCACCAGCTCGCCTCCTACCGCTGGGCGCTCGCCGTCGGGGAAGACGCGCTGACCGACGAGGAACTGGCCGGGCTCGCCGCCGCGAAGTCGTCACTGGTGCGGTTGCGCGGCCGCTGGGTGAGCGTGGACCCCGAACTGCTGCGCGCCGGTCTCGAGTACCTGCGCCGCGACCCGGATCGCGAGAAGCCGCCGCTGCCCACCCCGGCGGACCTGCTGGCCCTGCTCCGCGGAGGCTTCGAAGCGCCGCTGCCGGTCACCGAGGTCACGACCGACGGCTGGATCGACGACTTCCTCACCGGGCGTGCCCAGCGCACCCTCGAGCCGGTCGAGCCGCCGCCGACGTTCCTGGCGACGCTGCGGCCGTACCAGAGCCGGGGCGTCGCCTGGCTCGCCTTCATGACGTCGATCGGGCTCGGTGCCTGCCTCGCCGACGACATGGGGCTCGGCAAGACGGTCCAGCTTCTCGCGCTCGAAGCGATCGAACGGGCACAGGACGACAACACCGGGCCGACGCTGCTCGTCTGCCCGATGTCGTTGCTCGGGACGTGGCAACGCGAAGCGGCCAGATTCGCGCCGGAACTGCGCGTCCACCTTCACCACGGCGCCGATCGTGAGCACGGGGCGCGGCTGGCGGCGCGGATCGAGGGCGCGGACCTCGTCGTCACCACCTACTCGACCGCCGCCCGCGACGCCGACGAACTCGCGGGCACCCGGTGGCACCGGCTCGTCCTCGACGAGGCGCAGGCGGTCAAGAACCAGAACACCGGACCGGCCCAGGCCTTGCGCCGGATCCCCGTCGGCCACCGGGTCGCGCTGACCGGGACGCCGGTGGAGAACCGGCTCGCCGATCTGTGGTCGCTCTCGGATCTGCTCAACCCCGGCGTCCTCGGTGGCAGGCAGGAGTTCCGCGAGCGGTTCGAAGTGGCGATCGAACGCCGGGGCGATCTCGCCGCGGCCACCGAGCTGCGCCGGCTGACCCGGCCGTTCCTGTTGCGGCGCCTCAAAACCGATCCCACCGTGCTCGCCGACCTGCCCGAGAAGATCGAGATCCTCCAGGAGTACCGCCTCACCCGCGAACAGGTGACGCTGTATCGCGCGACCGTGGACGAGATGATGACCAAGATCGCCGACAGCGCCGGGGTCAAACGGCGCGGCAACATCCTCGCGGCGATCACGAAACTCAAGCAGATCTGCAACCACCCCGCGCATCTGCTGCACGACGGTTCGCCGATCGGAAGCCGGTCCGGCAAGGTCAACCGGCTCGAAGAACTCCTCGCGGAGATCCTGGAGTCGGGCGACCGCGTGCTCTGCTTCACGCAGTTCGCCGAGTTCGGTCACCTGCTGGTGCCGCATCTTTCGCACCGGCTGAACGCGAAGATCGCCTTTCTGCACGGCGGGTTGTCGCAGCGCCGCCGCGACTCGATCGTCGAGCATTTCCAGTCGGGCGAAGGCCCGCCGATCCTGCTCGCGTCGCTGAAGACCGGGGGAGCGGGGCTGACGCTCACCGCGGCCACCCACGTCCTGCATCTCGACCGGTGGTGGAATCCTGCGGTCGAGGAGCAGGCCACCGACCGGGCCTTCCGCATCGGCCAGCGACGGAGTGTCCAGGTCCGGAAGTTCGTCTGCCCCGGCACCATCGAGGAACGGATCGACGCCGTCATCACGAAGAAGGAAGCGCTGGCGGGTCTCGTCGTCACCGACGGGGAGGACTGGCTCACGGAGCTGTCCACCGCTTCGCTGCGCGAGGTCTTCGCGCTGGGACGGGAGGCGGCCGATGACTGAAGGATTCCGCCGGGCGTTCGAAGAACTCGGCGTCCACAAAGGACTCGTGCCGCCCTGCCGGGTCGACACGCTGACGATCGGCCCCGGCGCCGCCATCGCCCAGGTGCGGGTGACACGGCAACGGTTCTACGAGGTCCGCGTCGGCCTGCCGACGTTCGGCAAGCAGGTGTGGACGGCGGTCGTCGCCGCCGTGGTCGCGGACGAGGCCACGACCACGGCCCTGCTCGACGGGCGGGTCCCGGACGACATCGACCGCTTCTTCGCCGCGGAGCAGGTACCGCTGTTCCCCGAAGCGGCGTGGGAACTGTCGCTGGACTGCACGTGCCCGGGCACCCGAGTCCCGTGCGACCACCTCGTCGCCGGGCTGATCGCGCTCGCGGACGAAGCGGACCCGTTCGCGATCTTCGCGCTCCGCGGACGGGACCGCACGGCGCTGCTCGAAGAGATCGGACGGCAGGCGGGCGCCCGGGTCACGGCGCCGTCGGCGGAAACCGAGACGGCCGCCCTCGACGAGGTGATGGACGACTTCTTCGGCTGGGGCCCGGCCGGGGACGTCACGAACACGCGACGACCCCCGGCCGGGGACCCGTTGGGACTGCTCGACGAGGTCCCGCCGCTCAAGGCCACGGTGGACGGAACCTCGGTCACCGCCCTGCTGCGACCGCTCTACCGGGTGCTCACCGGTCAGGAGTGAAGGAACTTCGGCTCGCGCTTCTCGGTGAACGCGGCCATGCCCTCCTTCTGGTCCTGGGTGGCGAAGGTGCCGTGGAACAGGCGCCGTTCGAACCGGAGCCCGTCGGCGAGACCGGTCTCGAAGGCCTGGTTGACGGCCTCCTTGACCATCATGGCCGCGGGACGGGACATGCTCGCGACCTTCGCCGCGACCGCGAGCGCCTCGTCGAGCAGGCTCTCCGCCGGGACGACACGGGAGACGAGTCCCGACCGCTCCGCTTCGGCCGCGTCGATCATGCGGCCGGTGAGGCACAGGTCCATCGCCTTGGCCTTGCCGATCGCGCGGGTGAGCCGCTGCGAGCCGCCCATGCCGGGGATGACGCCGAGGGTGATCTCCGGCTGGCCGAACTTGGCGTTGTCCGCCGCGATCAGGACGTCGCACATCATGGCGAGTTCGCAACCGCCGCCGAGCGCGTAGCCGGAGACCGCGGCGATCAGCGGGACGCGCACGCGGGACAGCGCGTCCCAGCCGGCGAACCAGTCGGCCGCGTAGACGTCGCTGAACGACTGCGGCTGCATCTCCTTGATGTCCGCGCCCGCCGCGAAGGCCTTGGCGGAACCGGTGAGGACGATGGCGCCGACGTCGGGATCCTGGCCGAGTTCGCCCGCCGCCCCGGTGATCTCCCGCATCGCTCGCAGGTTCAGCGCGTTGAGGGCCTTGGGGCGGTTGAGGGTGATCAGGGCGACGCGGTCGCCCGCCCGTTCGACGGTGATGGTCTCGTACTCGCTCATGCGGTGGTTTCCTTGCCGAGAAGGCCGTCGCGGACGGCGGTGATGATGGCGGAGAAGTCCCGGCCGGGACCGTCCCGTTCGACGAACGCCGCGTAGAGTTCCGCGGCCCTCGTGCCGAGCAGGGTGGCGACGTCGTTGTCCCGGGCGGCGGATTCGGCCAGCCTCAGGTCTTTCAGCATCAGGCCGCTGGCGAATCCGCCGCTGTAGTCACGGTTGGCGGGGCTGGCCGGGACAGGGCCGGGCACCGGGCAGTTGGTGGTCAGCGCCCAGCACTGGCCGGACGCGGTCGAGGCGACGTCGAACAGCGCCTGGTGGGTGAGGCCGAGTTCCTCGCCGAGCGCGAACGCCTCGGAGACGGCGATCATCGAGACGCCGAGGATCATGTTGTTGCAGATCTTCGCCGCCTGACCGGCGCCCGACGCTCCACAGTGGATCGCCCTGGCACCCATGACGCCGAGCAGGGGCCCGGCCGCGGCGAACGCCTCCGGATCGCCGCCGACCATGAACGTCAGCGTTCCGGCCTCCGCGCCGACCACGCCGCCCGAAACCGGCGCGTCGACCGCCCGGTGCCCCGCCTCCAGGACCAGTTCGGCCACCTGACGGGCGTCGGCGACGTCGATGGTGGAGCAGTCGACGAACAGCGTGCCGGGCCGCGCGGACGGCAGGATCTCCCGATAGCAGTCGAGGACGTGCTTGCCACTCGGCAGCATCGTGATGACGACGTCGGCCCGCGCGACGGCCGCGCTCGCGGTGTCGAACCTGGCCACGCCCTCGGAGCGGGCGGCGGGAGCCGGGTCGTAGCCGTGGACGGTCTCACCGGACTCGACCAGGTTGGCGGCCATCGGGCCACCCATGTTGCCGAGACCGAGGAAGGCGATCGTCATCGGGCCACCCCGTTCCACTCCGCGTCGCCGAGATCGGCGAGGTAGGCATCGACGAGCTTGTCCGCCACCTCGGGCAAGGTGGCAGGCGACCACTTCGGCGAGCGGTCCTTGTCGATGATCTGGGCCCGGATGCCCTCGACGAACTCGGCCGAGGAGAGCGCGTGGGTCGAGATCCGGAACTCCTGCGCCAGCACAGCCTCCAGATCGGGCAGCGCCGCGGCGCTGCGGAGCGCGCGCAGGGTCACCTTCAGCGCGGTGGGGGACTTCGCCTCGATCTCCTTGGCGGCGGTGGCCGCCGCGTCACCCCCGGAGTGGAGCCGGGTGAGGATCTCTTCGACGGTGTCGGCCGCGTAGCACTGGTCGATCCAGTCCGCGTCCTTGGCCAGCACGCTCGGAGGCGCTTCCTCGGCGAACAGTTCCAGCGCGTTGTCCGGAGTGCGCGACGCGAGCGCGTCGAGGAGGTCCGGAACCCGTTCGCTCGGCACGAAGTGGTCGGCGAGTCCACAGTGGATCGCGTCGGGGCCGGAGATCGACCCGGCGGTGAGCGCGACATGCGTGCCGAGTTCACCGGGGGCGCGGGACAGCAGGTACGTGCCGCCGACGTCCGGGACGAAGCCGATGCCGGTTTCGGGCATGCCGATCCGGGATCGTTCGGTGACGATCCGGTGGCTGCCGTGCGCGGAGACCCCGACCCCGCCGCCCATGACGAGACCGTCCATGAGCGCCAGGTACGGCTTCGGGTACCGCGAGATGAGGGCGTTGAGCCGGTACTCGTCGGCCCAGAAGCGCAGGGACGCGGTGCCACCGGTGCGGGCGTCGTCGTAGATCGCGCGGATGTCGCCGCCCGCGCAGAGCCCGCGGTCGCCGGCGCCGTCGATCAGCACCGCGCGGACCGCCGGATCGGAACGCCACGCTTCGAGGCGCTCGAGCATGGCGAGGACCATGTCGTGGTTCAGCGAGTTCAGCGCACGCGGCCGGTTCAGCGTGATCCGGCCGATTCCACTGTGGACGAGGAAGTGGACGTCGTTCACGAAGCCTCCTGCAGCATCCGGCGCGAGATGATCACGCGCATGATTTCGTTGGTCCCTTCGAGGATCTGGTGCACCCGCAGGTCGCGGACGATCTTCTCCAGCCCGTATTCGGCGAGGTAGCCGTAGCCTCCGTGCAGTTGCAGCGCCTGGTTGGCCACCTCGAACCCGGTGTCGGTGCAGAACCGCTTGGCCATCGCCGAAAGCTGGGTGGCGGTGTCCTCGCCCTGGTCGAGCGCGTCCGCCGCCCGCCACAACAAGGTCCTCGCGGCTTCGAGATCGGTCCGCATGTCGGCCAGCCGGAACTGCAACGCCTGCTTCTCGGACAGCTTCTCGCCGAACGCCGAGCGCTCCGACAGATGCCGGACGGCCATGCCGAGTGCGGCTTCGGCGCCACCGAGGGAACAGGCCGAGATGTTGAGCCTGCCACCGTCCAAAGCGGACATGGCGACCCGGAACCCGTTGCCCTCGCCGCCGAGCAGCGCGGACGCCGGGACACGGGCGTCCTCGAAGATGACCTGCCTGGTGGGCTGGGCGTTCCAGCCCATCTTGATCTCGTTGGGGCCGAAGGAGACCCCGGGCGTGTCCCGGTCGACGATGAACGCCGAGATGCCCCGGGCACCGGGACCGCCGGTGCGGGCGAGCACGACGTGGACGTCCGAAGTGCCCGCGCCGGAGATGAACTGCTTGACGCCGTCGAGCACGTAGTGGTCGCCGTCGCGGCGGGCACGGGTGGAGAGCGCCGCCGCGTCGGAACCCGCGTCCGGCTCGGTGAGGCAGTAGCTGCCGAACGCGTCCATCGTGGACATTCGCGGGAGGTACCGGTGCCGCTGGGCGTCGTCGCCGAACTTGTCGATCATGGTCGCGACCATGTTGTGGATCGAGATGTAGGCGGCCAGCGACGGGCAGCCGCCGGCGAGCGCCTCGAACACGAGGACGCCGTCGAGCCGTCCGAGCGCGGAGCCGCCGAGGTCTTCGGGCAGGTAGATGCCGCCCATGCCCAGCTGGGCGGCCTTGCGGAGGACGTCGACCGGGAAATGCTTGGCCTGGTCCCATTCGATCGCGTGCGGGGCGAGGTGTTCCGCCGCGAACTCCGCGGCGGTCTCACACAGGGCCCGCTGTTCGTCGGTCAGTCTCATCGTGGCCTCAGCTCATCGTCGGGATGACGAAGCTGGCGCCTTCCTTGGTGCCCGAAGGCCAGCGCGAGGTGACCGTCTTGGTCTTGGTGTAGAACCGGATCGAGTCCGGTCCGTGCTGGTTGAGGTCGCCGAAACCGGAGCGCTTCCAGCCGCCGAAGGTGTGGTAGGCGATCGGGACCGGGATGGGCACGTTGACCCCGACCATGCCGGTGTTCACCCGCGAGGTGAAGTCGCGGGCCGTGTCGCCGTCGCGGGTGAAGATCGCGACGCCGTTGCCGTACTCGTGCTCGCTGGGCAGCCGCAGCGCTTCCTCGTAGTCGGCCGCGCGCACGATCGACAGCACCGGGCCGAAGATCTCCTCGCGGTAGATCCGCATGTCGCTGGTGACGTGGTCGAACAGGCAGCCGCCGAGGAAGAAGCCGTTCTCGTGACCGTCCACAGTGGTCTCGCGGCCGTCGACCAGCAGTTTCGCGCCCTCGGCGAGGCCGACGTCGATGTAGTCGCGGACGCGCTGGACGGCTTCGGCGGTGACCAGCGGCCCGAAGTCGGCCGTCTCGTCGAGCGAAGCACCGATCTTCAGCGTCTTGACGCGTTCGGTCAGCCGGGCGGCCAGCGCGTCTGCGGTGGCTTCACCGACCGGGACGGCCACGGAGATCGCCATGCAGCGTTCACCCGCGGAGCCGTACCCGGCGCCGATCAGCGCGTCGACGACCTGGTCGAGGTCGGCGTCCGGCATCACGATCATGTGGTTCTTGGCGCCGCCGAAGCACTGCGCGCGCTTCCCGTGCGCGGCCGCGGTCGTGTAGATGTACTCGGCGATCGACGACGAGCCGACGAAGCCGACGGCCTCGACGCGGGGGTCGGTGAGCAGCGCGTCGACGGCTTCCTTGTCGCCGTTGACCACGTTGAACACACCCGGCGGCAGGCCCGCTTCGAGGAAGAGTTCGGCCAGCCGCAGCGGGACCGACGGGTCGCGTTCGGACGGCTTGAGCACGAAGGAGTTGCCGCAGGCGATCGCCGGGGCGGCCTTCCACAACGGGATCATCGCGGGGAAGTTGAACGGCGTGATGCCGGCGACCACGCCGAGGGGCTGCCGCATCGAGTAGACGTCGATGCCGGTGCCCGCGCTGTCGCTGTACTCGCCCTTGAGCAGGTGCGGGATACCGATGGCGAACTCGACCACTTCGAGGCCACGCTGGATGTCGCCGCGCGCGTCGGGAACGGTCTTGCCGTGTTCGGACGAGAGCAGGCGGGCGAGGGAGTCCTCTTCCGCGCGGACGAGGTCGACGAACTTCATCAGCACGCGGGCCCGCTTCTGCGGGTTCCAGCGGGCCCATTCGAGCTGGGCCTGCGCCGCGTCGGCGACGACGGCGGCGACCTCAGTGGCCGAAGCGAGCGGGACGCGGGCCTGAACGGCGCCGGTGCTGGGGTCGAAGACGTCGGCGAACCGGCCGGACGTACCCGATACCGGCTTACCGCCGACGAAGTGGCTGAGTTCGGTGCTCATGGAAGCCCTTTCCGAAAGTACGCAGGACGAAGCCGCCCGAAGACCACGATCGGCGGCCGGGCAGGGGAGTACGGACGACTTACCGCCGGGGTGGTGGCGGGTCGGCGACTTTCGCGCAGGCAGGAAGAATCCGCATGCGTTCAGCTCCATCCTCGTGGACGAACACGACACGTCTGCGGCCGGTATCCTGGCTCCCGGATCCGCGGCGGCTCCGGCCTTCCCGGCTCGCGCCAGTGGCCTTCTCTGCGGGAGCGCCGCTCCCCGGTCACAGTGGCGGGACCGCACCGGATTTTCACCGGCTTCCCTGCACCGCAGACCTGTGGACACCATAAAGTAGGAAGTCCGACTATGTCGAGGACAAGGGTGTGGCGTACGCCTCAGGTACGCGATGGGTCTCGTGAGTGGTAGGGGCGGTATCCCCCGCCCGGCTGCCGGCCGTGGCCTTCACGGTGGCCGGGATCAGTGGCTTCGGTCGTGAGTGGCGTTTCGGGTTATTGAGGGGTAGGGCAAAGGTGTCGTTGTGGCTGAGCCCAAGGTGAGCGAGGGCGTGACTCGCGTGATCAGACGCCGAACTCCCTGATCGCCGCCCAATCACCCGTGATCCGTCTCTGATCACGGGTGATCGCCGCCCGATCACACGTGAGCGTCCATCCCGCCTGAACACGACACGTTCGACCTTCCCCTCAATAGCCCGAATCGCCACTCACGACCACCTCGCCTCACACGGTCTGAACCTTCAGCTCCGGCCAGGAACGGGGTCACCCGGGGACAACGGTGTTGTGAAAGCCACTTTCCCAACCTTCACCGTTGCGAAAGTGGCTTTCGCAACGCCCACCCTGCGAACGAAAGACGGCACGAGCACGCAAGGTTTGCCCTTCTCCTCGATAACCTGCCACTCACGAGAGTGGCGGGTAGGGCAGCAGGCTGGACGAATGCTCGTCGACCCGCATCGGTTTCCCGATCGCGGGAAAGGCGCGCTGCGGGCACGCGGGCCGTTCGCAGACCTTGCACCCCATTCCGATCGGGGTGACGGCCGCGCCGGTGCCGAGCGCCAGCCCGTCGGAGTACACGAGCCGCCGCGCGTGCCGGAGTTCGCAGCCGAGCCCGATCGCGAACGTCTTGCCGGGATCGCCGTGCCCGCCCGCCGCGCGGGAAACGGTGCGGGCCAGCCAGAAGTACTTCTTTCCGTCCGGGAGTTCGGCGACCTGCGTGAGGATCCGTCCCGGTGAGCTGAACGCCTCGTAGACGATCCACAGTGGACACGAGCCGCCGACGCGGGAGAAGTGGAACCCGGTGGCGGACTGACGTTTCGAGATGTTGCCCGCACGGTCGACCCGTACGAAGGAGAACGGCACGCCGCGGGTGCCCGGTCGCTGCAAAGTGGACAGCCGATGGCAGATCGTCTCGAAGCCGACGCCGAAGTGGTCGGACAGGCGCGTGATGTCGTAGCGGTAGCGTTCCGCCGCGCCGAGGAAAACGCGATACGGCAGCACGAGCGCGCCCGCGTAGTAGTTGGCCAGACCGATCCGCGCGAGCCGCCGGGCGGTGTCGCCGCTGAACTTCCCGTCGTCGACGAGCCGGTCGATCACGTCGCCTGCCTCCAGCAGCGCCAGCTCGGACGCGAGCCGGAACGCGGCCTGACCGGGGCGCAGCGCGGGGGAGAGGCGCAGCGTCTTCTCGCGCGTGTCGAAGTGGTGCTGATCGGCGCCGAGGGATTCGGAGACCACCTTGACGCCGTGACGGTCCAGCAGTCCGGCGGCCAGTCCACTGCGGACTTCACCGGGGTGGAGACGCAACTCGGCGGCCAGCTTCTCCGCGGGAGCGTCCAGTTCCGTGACGTGGTTGCGGCGCAGATAGAACCAGTCCCGGATCTCCTCGTGCGGCTGCTGCGCGGTCGACCGGTCGAGTCCCTGCTCGGTCACCAGCGTGGCGATGTTCTCCACGGCTTCGCGGTAGCGACGGTGCAGCGCGACGAGTGTCCGCGCCACCTCGGGCAGCGTGGTGGTCAGCGCGTCGACCTCGCCCGCGGAGATCGCGCCGCTGACGGTGTTGTCGCCGAACACCTCGCGGACGTCGGCGACCAGCCGGGCGGTGTCGCGGGCGGCGAAGAACTCCGTGTCCACGCCGAAGGTCTCGGTGAGCTTCAGCAAGACCGGCATGGTCAGGGGCCTGCCGTTGTGTTCGAGCTGGTTGACGTAACTCGGCGAGATCTCCAGCAGTCTGGCCAGTTCGGACTGCGTCATGGACCGGCCTTCGCGCAGCTGGCGCAGCCGGGCACCCGCGTACATCTTCTCCACAAATCGACTGTAACAAGCTTTACAAGCGGTTCGCGAACGTTCACAACTCTTCACAGCGCTGTGGGCTAGCGACGGTCGCGAGGTCGGTGCCACGCTCGTGACAGAGCACCACAAGGTTCACAAAGGGAGTGCGGATGAGCGCGGAGATCGCCCGAGCAGGCGTCGTCGGGGCCGGTCGGATGGGGGCCGGAATCGCCGAGGTGTGCGCCCGGTCCGGCCTGGACGTCGTGGTGTGCGAACAGGACGCGCCGTCCGCCGACGCAGGCCGCGCGCGGATCTTGGCCTCGCTCGATCGGGCGGTCCGGGCGGGCAAGCTCGGCCGCCCGGAGGCCGAACGCGCCGCCTGGCGGCTGCGGTTCACCACCGACGTCGGCGAACTGGCCGACCGTCAGCTGGTGATCGAAGCCGTCGCCGAGGACGAGCAGGTCAAGCTGGAGCTGTTCGCGACACTCGACAAGGTCGTGACCGATCCCGCCGCGATCCTCGCGTCGAACACCTCCTCCCTCCCGATCATGCGGCTGGCGATGGCCACCGGCCGGGCCGAACAGGTCGTCGGCCTGCACTTCTTCAATCCGGTCCCGGTGCTGCCGCTGGTCGAGGTGGTCGGCTCGCTGCTGACCAGCGCGTCCACAGTGGACCGCGCCGAACGGTTCGCCCGCGACGTCCTCGGCAAGCAGACCGTACGGGCACGCGATCGGGCCGGGTTCGTGGTCAACGCACTGCTCGTGCCGTACCTTCTGTCGGCCATCCGGATGGTGGAGTCGGGCTTCGCCGCCGCGTCCGATGTGGACCGAGGAATGGAACTCGGTACCGCGCATCCGATGGGCCCCCTGCGCCTGACCGACCTGATCGGCCTCGACACCGTGGCCGCGATCGCGGACTCGCTCTACGCCGAGTTCAAGGAAGCGCTCTACGCGCCACCGCCCCTGCTGCTGCGCATGGTCGACGCCGGGCTGCTCGGCAAGAAGACCGGCCGCGGATTCCACGTCTACGAAGGAAAGTGATGATCGACCACACCGTCCGCACCCACCGATCCGCCGAATCGCTGCCCCGCGAGGAGCAGCTCGCGTGGAAGCTCGCCTCGGTCGCCACCGACGACGTCCCGGTCACCCCCGTGGTCGCGGCCATGGTGATCAACCGGGTGATCGACAACGCCGCCGTGGCTGCCGCGTCACTCGCGAGGCGCCCCGTCCGCTCGGCCCGCGACCAGGCCTTGGCGCATCCGGGAAAGCCGGGTGCGGCGGTGTTCGGCGTCGCAGGCCGGTACTCCCCGGAATGGGCCGCCTGGGCCAACGGCGTCGCCGTGCGCGAACTCGACTACCACGACACCTTCCTCGCCGCGGACTACTCGCACCCCGGCGACAACATCCCGCCGGTCCTCGCCGTCGCCCAGCACACCGGGCGCACCGGCGCGGACCTGCTCCGCGGGATCGCCGCCGGATACGAACTCCAGGTGAACCTCGTGCGCGGGATCTGCCTGCACGAGCACAAGATCGACCACATCGCCCACCTCGGCCCGTCGGTCGCGGGCGGTCTCGGCGCGTTGCTGGGCCTGGAGACCGAGACCGTGTACCAGGCCATCGGGCAGGCGTTGCACACCACGACGACGACCCGCCAGTCCCGCAAGGGCGAGATCTCCTCGTGGAAGGCCTACGCGCCCGCGTTCGCCGGGAAGGCCGCGATCGAGGCCGTCGACCGGGTGATGCGCGGCGAAGGCGCGCCGAGCCCGATCTACGAGGGCGAGGACGGTTTCGTCGCGTGGCTGCTGAGCGGTCCGGACACCGAGTACACGGTACCTCTGCCGGCGCCGGGCGAGGCGAAACAGTCCATTCTGGACACTTACACCAAGGAGCACTCGGCGGAGTACCAGAGCCAGGCGCTGATCGACCTCGCGCGGCGGCTCGGCCCGAGGATCGGCGAGCTCGGCAAGGTCGAGCGGATCCTCATCCACACCAGCCACCACACGCATTACGTGATCGGCTCCGGCGCGGGCGATCCGCAGAAGTACGACCCCCTCGCCAGCCGCGAAACACTGGACCACTCGATCCCGTACATCTTCGCGGTCGCCCTGCAGGACGGTGTCTGGCACCACGAGCGGTCCTACGACCGGGCTCGCGCGACACGGCCGGACACGGTCGAACTCTGGCAGAAGGTCACCACCGTCGAGGATCCCGAATGGACTCGCCGCTATCACGCGCCCGAACCGGCGTTCGGCGGCCGGGTCGAGATCACCCTCGCCGACGGCAGGGTGCTGACCGACGAGATCGCCGTCGCCGACGCTCACCCGGCCGGGGCACGGCCGTTCGCCCGGGAGCAGTACGTCGCCAAGTTCCGTACGCTGGCCGACGGGGTGATCGCCGCCGCCGATCAGGACCGGTTCCTCGACACGGTCACCCGGCTCGGGGAACTGGACGCGGCCGAGGTCGCCGGGATCGTGCTCCCGGCCGGGCTCGACGCCGCGCCGACGAGCAAGGGGATCTTCTGATGCTGCACGCCACTCCCTCCGCCGCGCAGAAGCGGGCCGCCTTCCGCACCGGGCTGAATTCCGGGACGCTGCAACGCCTTCCCGGCGCGTTCAACCCGTTGTCGGCCAAGCTGATCGAGCGGCGCGGCTTCGAGGGTGTCTACGTCTCCGGCGCGGTCCTTTCGGCGGAGCTCGGCCTGCCGGACATCGGGCTGACCACGCTCACCGAGGTCGCCGGGCGGTCGCAGCAGATCGCCCGGGTCACCGGGCTGCCCGCGCTGGTCGACGCCGACACCGGCTTCGGCGAACCGATGAACGCCGCCCGCACTGTGCAGGTCTTGGAGGACGCCGGCGTCGCCGGGATGCACCTCGAGGACCAGGTGAACCCCAAGCGATGCGGTCACCTCGACGGCAAAGACGTCGTCGAACGGGACGTCGCGGTCCGGCGGATCACCGCCGCCGTCGCCGCCCGCCGCGATCCGGACTTCGTCATCGCCGCCCGTACCGACGCCGCGGCCGTGCACGGCATCGACGACGCCATCGACCGCGCCAAGGCCTACGCCGACGCCGGAGCCGACCTGATCTTCCCCGAGGCGATGCGGGACGCGGGCGACTTCGAGCGGCTGCGCGCCGCCGTCGACGTCCCGATCCTGGCGAACATGACCGAGTTCGGGAAGAGCGAACTGCTGGACGTGAAAACGCTGGAATCGCTCGGCGTGAACGTCGTGATCTACCCGGTCACCCTGTTGCGCCTGGCCATGCACGCCGCGGAAGCCGGGCTCGACGCCATCAGCGCGCAGGGCACCCAAGCGGATCTGCTCGACCGGATGCAGCACCGGCGCGATCTCTACGACCTGCTCGATTACGAGTCCTACAGCACTTTCGACGAGAACGTCTTCACTTTCCGCGTCTGAGAGGACGACCATGTCCGCACCCAGTATCCACAAAGGACTCGCCGGAGTCGTCGTCGACACCACCGAGGTGTCGATGGTCAACCCCGACACCAACTCCCTGACCTACCGCGGTTATCCCGTCCAGGACCTGGCCGGGAAATGCCGTTTCGAGGAGGTCGCGTACCTGCTTTGGCACGGCGAGCTGCCGACACCGGAGCAACTGGCCGCCCAGAACGAGGCCGAGCGGGCACACCGGACCCTGCCGGGGGATCTCGTGCTGACCCTGCTCTCGCTGCCGGAAACCGCGCATCCGATGGACACCCTGCGCACCGCGGTGAGCATCCTGGGCGCACACGACCCGCACGAGGACGACAACGGCCTCGAAGCCAACCGTGCCAAGGCACTCCGGTTGTTCGCCGCGCTGCCCGCAGTCGTCGCGCTCACCCAGCGGCGCAGGCACGGCCTGCTCCCGCTCGCGCCGCGCGACGACCTCGGCTACGCGGAGAACTTCCTGTACCTGACGCTCGGCGAGGTTCCCGAACCCGTGATCGTCCGGGCCTTCGAGACTTCGCTGATCCTCTACGCCGAGCACAGCTTCAACGCTTCGACGTTCACCTCACGTGTCGTCACGTCCACGCTGTCGGATCTCTACAGCGCCGTCACCGCGGCCATCGGCGCGCTCAAGGGCCCGCTGCACGGCGGTGCCAACGAAGCCGTCATGACGACGTTCGAGGAGATCGGCACCGCCGCCGACGCGGAAGCCTGGCTCACCGCGGCGTTGGCGGACAAGCGCAAGATCATGGGCTTCGGGCACCGTGTCTACAAGAAGGGCGACTCCCGCGTGCCCACCATGCGCCGCGCCCTGCAGGAGATCGCGGAACTCCGCGACGGACACCACCTGCTCGATCTCTACGAAGCCTTGGCCCGTGCGATGTCCGACGCGAAGGGCCTGCACCCCAACCTGGACTACCCCGCGGGCCCGGCGTACCACCTGATCGGCTTCGACACCCCCGTGTTCACCCCGATCTTCGTCGCCGCCCGGATCACCGGCTGGACCGCGCACATCGCCGAACAACTGGCCGACAACAGCCTGATCCGGCCGTCGAGCGCGTACACCGGGCCGACCGAACGGCTGCTCGGCAAAATGCGGTGAACGCCAGCGGAAATCGTGCGCGGTCTGGTAGTTGTCGGATATGAGCGATCAGCCGACGGCGGCGGAACTGGCGAACGAAATCCTCGACGCCCTGGCCGCCGAGATCCCCTTGATGGCGACCTTCGACGACATCCCCGGCCACGATCACGAGCTGAGGGACGTCTCCGAGGCGGGCGACGCCCGGCTGCGGGAGATCGCCGTCCGGGTCGGAGAACAGGCCGCGAGGTCCACCGACCCGGACCGGGTCACCCTCGGCGTGGTCACCCACCACGCCGAAGGGCTCCTGGCCAGGCTGGACTCCGGGAAGATCGAGTTCATTCTCGCCGAACCCATGGCGGCGGAAGGCGCAGGGTTGCTGTCCTGGCTTCCTCAGCTGGCGCCGTCGGGGGAGCAGGCCGAGGAGGACTACCTGGCCAGGATGGCCGCGATCCCCGGGTTCCTCGCGGGCCTCGGTGACCGGTATCGCGCCGGGATCGCGGCGGGACGGACACCGGTGGAACGCGCCGTCGGCAACGCCATCGCCCACGTCGATCGGTTCCTGGCCATCGAGCCCAACGGCCTGCTGCTCCCGCCGCTGACCGGTGACCGCGAGGCGAGGCGAGCCCGGCTGTTCACCGACGAGGTCCGGCCCGCACTCGTCGCCTATCGCGACATGCTCGCCCGCGACGTCGCCGGGCGCGGACGTCCCGACGAACGACCGGGCCTTTGCTGGCTGGACGGTGGCAAGGAGAGCTACGCGCGGCTGGCCCGCACGCACACCACCACCGGGGTCTCGCCGGAGGAGTTGCACGAGACCGGCCTCGAAATCGGCCGGGCCCTGGACGAGGAGTACCGACGGCTCGGCGCCGCCGTGTTCGGCGAGGAAGACCCCGACGAAGTCCGGCGCCGGTTGCGCACCGATCCGTCGCTGTGCTGGCAGAACGGGGAAGAGATGGTCACGACCGCGGTGGAAGCGATCGCGCGTGCCACGGCCGCCGCTCCCGGCTGGTTCCGTCGCACGCCGTCCGCCGAATGCGTCGTGCGCGCCGTACCGGAATCGGACGGGCCCTCCGCCTCGCAGGCGTACTACATGGCACCGTCGGGCGACGGCACCCGTCCGGGTATCTACTACACCAACACCTATCGGGTGGAGGAGCGGTTCCGGTTCATCGCCGAGTCCGTCGCCTTCCACGAAGGCGTTCCGGGACATCACTTCCAGGCCGGCATAGCCCACGAACTCGACGGGGTGGCGCCGCTGCGCAAACTCGTCCCGCTCTCGGCCTTCGACGAGGGCTGGGCGCTCTACACCGAACGGCTCGCCGACGAAATGGGCCTGTACTCCGACGACCTGATGCGGCTGGGCATGGTCGCCGAGGACTCCCTGCGCGCGGCGCGGCTCGTCGTCGACACCGGGCTGCACGCCCTGGGCTGGACCAGGCAACAAGGAATGGACTATCTCGCCGCACACTGCGTGCTCGGCGACCTCGAGGCGCAGTCCGAGATCGACCGGTACATCGAATGGCCCGGCCAGGCGCTGTCGTACATGACGGGCAGGCTGGAGATCCAGCGGTTGCGCGCCTTCGCCGAGGAGCGGCTGGGCGGGGCCTTCGACATCCGCGACTTCCACGACGTCGTGCTGAGGCACGGGCAGGTTCCGCTGCCCGTGCTCGGCGACATCGTGCGGGAGTGGGTCGAGTCAGAGCTTCGGTAGTGCCGGGCACGCGGCGCCGGGAGCGGTTCCCGGCGCCGCGTGTCCTCAGTCGCGCTTCGCCAGTGTCGCGATCTCGGTGTCGGACAACGGCCGGTCGTAGAGCCGGACGTCGTCCACCGCGCCGCGCAGGAAGTCGACCTGCTGGCCGCCGTACTGGCCCCGGCCGATCACCGTGTGGCCGGTGCTCTGCGGAGCGGAGCAGGCGTTCTGCGAGGCGACCTTCTTGCCGTCGACGTACAGCGACAACGTGCCCGCCTTGGCGTCGCGGACCCCGGTCAGGTGGTACCACTTGCCGACTTCCGGCTTCTCCGGCGACAGGGCGCGGAGACCGACGAAGCTCATCGCCCACCGCTGGTCCTGCCCGGAGTACTGCAGGAAGAAGGCGCTGTCGCGGCCGGTGTCCTGGCTGACGACGGTCTGGAACGCGCCACCGGCCTCGTCCAGCTTCGCCCACGCCGAGACCGAGTAGCTGCCCGCCGTGTCGACGAGGTTCGCCCCGGTGTCGGCCTGCCCGTTGCCCGTGAAGGCCAGCGCGCCGCCCTCGACACCGCCTCCCCACTGCCCGTTGGTCACCGTGGCGTGCGCGGTGCCGACCGAGTCCGCGGCGCGGGATCCGGTGCCCTCGTTGAACTTGTAGGCGTGCACGCCGGTGAGTCCCGGCGTACCGGGACCCGGGTCCGGTGCGCCGGAACCGCTGCCGTCGGCGTTGCGGATGATCGCCTGGTTGACCGCGCGCACCTGCGCGAAGTCCATCTTCTTCACCTGCCTGTCGTAGGTGAAGAAGCCGTTGACCTCGTGCTCGACGTCGGTGATCTGCGTGTAGATCGAACCGCTGATGGCGCAGCTCTGCGCCGACGCGAGCACGTCGCGCTGGTTCTGGACGTAGCGGCTGTTCAGGGTCGCCTGGTCCTTCACCATCTCGTAGGCGTGGCCTTCGCCGAACCACATGTGGTCCTTGACTTCGAGACCGTAGCCGCCGTGCTCGCCGTCGATCGAGATCCGCTTGCCGTCGGGCATCGGCTTCGCGGGACCCGGATAGGCGTGCCAGTCGATGACGTCGCCCTTGCCGGAGTCACCGAGGGAGTCACAGCAGTTGACCCCGCTGTGCGCGTTGACCAGCCGGGTCGGGTCCTGGGCCTTGACGTCGTCGGCGATCTTCCCGGTGGTCTCGCGCGACCACTCGCCCCAGCCCTCGTTGAACGGCACGTACCCGACGATCGAGGTCCAGTTCTTCTTCTGCTCCACCAGTTCCTTCAGCTCCACCTGGAACTGCTGCTGGGCGTCGGCGGGCGGTCGACCGCCGGTGCGCATCGACGGCATGTCCTGCCAGACGAGCAACCCGAGCTTGTCGGCGTGGTGGTACCAGCGGTCCGGTTCGGTCTTGATGTGCTTGCGGACCGTGTTGAAACCGAGGACCTTGTGCTGCTCGAGGTCGAAGCGCAGCGCCTTGTCGGTCGGCGCGGTGTAGATGCCGTCCGGCCAGTAGCCCTGGTCCAAAGTGGACTGCAGGAAGAGGATCTTGCCGTTGAGGGTGAACCGGAGTTTGCCGTCGGCGCCCTTCGCGGTGCCGAACTCGCGCATGCCGAAGTAGGACGACACCTTGTCGACGGTGCGGCGGCCGTCCTTCAGTTCGACGTCGAGGTCGTAGAGGAAGGGGGAGTCCGGCGACCAGAGCTTGGCCTTGGGGACCGGCAGGGAGATGGTCCCGGCGGCGGAGGCCTTGCTGCGGCTGACCACCTTGTGGCCGTCGCGGACCACGGCCTCGACGGTCAGCCCGGAAGCGCCGCCGGTGTCGACGGTGAGCTTGAGCGTGGAGGACTTCAGGTCGGGAACCATGCCGAGCGTGCCGACGTGCTTGGCCGCGACCGGTTCCATCCACACGGTCTGCCAGATGCCCGAGGCGCCTTCGTAGAAGATCCCGCGGTCGGGGACGAGGCGCTGTTTGCCGACAGGCTGCCAGGTGGCGTCGGCACGGTCCTCGACGCCGACGATGATCTCCTGCTCTCCCTTGGGCTTCAGCGCCGAGGTCACGTCCGCGGAGAACGCTCCGTAGCCACCCTGGTGAGCGGCCACCTCCTTGCCGTTGACGTAGACCTTCGCCTTGTAGTCGACGGCGCCGAAGTTGATGCGCAGGGTGTTGTCCTTGCCCACGCCCCAGTTCTTGGGCACGGTGAACGTGCGCCGGTACCACATGTGGTCCTCGTGCCGCTGGATACCGGAAAGCGCCGACTCGGTGGGGTAGGGGACCAGGATCTTCTCGGCGAGCCGCTCGCCGAACGGCGGGACCTCACCGGGCGCGGCGCCGGCGAACTCCCAGAGCCCGTTGAGGTTCTGCCAGTCCTGGCGCACCAGCTGCGGCCGGGGGTACTCCGGCAACGCGTTGGACGGCGACACCTGGTTCGTCCACGGGGTGGTCAGGCGTGGCTTGCCCATCTTCCAGCCGCTCTCCGCGGCCATCGCGGCCCCCGGTGTCATCGACAGGGCGGTCAGGGCGGCCACCGCGACGGTCAGGGTCTTCCGGAAGCGTCCGGTACTTCGGCCTCTGGGGCGATGAGGTGACAACGTTGGCAACATCTGCTCGACACCCTTCTCCGGGAGCGGCCGCCTCGGCGGAGGAAGCGCCTCCCACTGGACTTGTGCAGGCGTGAAACCACGACCTCGTGGCCGAGGGGAACCGGTGTGAGCCGGGCCACGACTGGCCGTCAGGACTTTTTTACATCGTTGATACAACGTTGTAAAGCGTCGAAGGGCTCGAATCGGTCCTGGACGGCGGAGCTGTCCTGTGTGTCAGGGGAAGCGGGTCAGCGGGGATCCCGCAGCCACTCGCCGAGTGCCCGGTAGTCGGCGGCGGTCAGGCCGTGCCTGGGATCGACCCGATGCAGCAGGGCGGGCTCGGAGTGGTGGCCGGACACCCAGTCACGGTCGACGGCGGTGATCTCGTCGTCGATCCAGGCGAACGGGCGCCCCGCCGCGTGATCGAGCAGCGGCCGGGTCTTCCAGTGCAGGCCGATCCGGACGTCGAAGTCGTCGGCGTCCGATGGCTCCGGCCAGTCGAGCACCGGCAGCGTGGGCAGGCCGAGTCTCGGGGCGAGGGAGTCGTTGGCGTCGTGCATCCAGGTCGTGGCCCAGGTCAGTTCGCCGGGAAGTTCCTTCAAGCGGGAGCCATGTTCGGGATCGAGCCTGCCGAGTAAGGGGTTCTCATCTTGGCGAGGCGCCGGTCCGAAAAGCGGGTACCGGTCCGGCTCCAGTCCGAACGGGATGAGCGGGCCATCGACGTCGAGGAAAATCAGCGGGTGTTTCTCGGAACCGGGGACCACGGCGACACGGTATCCGAGCCCGCCACGCGTTGACACGATAACTGACCGATAAGTAACTTACTGGGGAGTCAGATCGAAACGGAGGCGCCGATGCCGGCCGGAGAACGGTCCTGGTGGGGCTGGGGGAACACCGCCGAAGCCTTGACCCGGGAAGAGTCCGACGCGCTGGTCGCCCGCACGTCGGGTGTCCTGCCCGGGCACGATTTCACCGAGCACGCCCCGCCGGAACCTTCGGAACTCGGCGTCCCGGCCTCGCGGATCCGCCCGCCCGCGGCGCTCGCCGCGTTGTGCAGCGACGTGCCCGTCGACAGGTTGTCCCACGCCCGCGGCAAGGCCTTCCGCGACGTCGTCCGGAATCTGCTCGGCCGGCTCGACCACGTCCCGGATCTGGTCGCCCGGCCGCGCACGGAGCAGGACGTCGTCGACCTTCTCGACTGGTGCACGGCCTCCGGAACTCCGCTGATTCCCTACGGTGGCGGCAGTTCCGTGGTCGGCGGGGTCGAACCGCGCTTCGACGGTCCGGCCATCTCGATGGATCTGGCCGGTCTCGACACCGTGCTCGAAGTGGACACGGTCAGCCGCGCGGCCCGGATCCAGGCCGGGATCTTCGGGCCCGCTCTGGAAGACCGCCTTCGCCCGCTGGGCCTGACCCTGCGGCACTTCCCGCAGTCGTTCGCCCACTCCACCCTCGGCGGCTGGCTCGCCACCCGCGCGGGCGGGCATTTCGCCACGCTCGCGACGCACATCGACGATCTCACCGAGTCGCTGCGCGTCGTCACCCCGGCCGGGATCAGCGAATCGCGACGCCTGCCGGGTTCGGGTGCCGGTCCCTCGCCGGACCGGATGTTCCTCGGTTCCGAGGGCACGCTCGGGGTGATCACCGAGGCCTGGATGCGCCTGCAGGACCGCCCTGTCTGGCAGGTCACCGCGTCGGTCGCCTTCGAACGGCAGGAGGACGCGATCGCCGCCACACGGGCGATCGCGCAGTCTGGGCTGTATCCGTCGAATTGCCGCCTGCTCGACCCGGCCGAGGCCTTCATCAACGCGGGCGCGAGCGTCGGCGGGGGTTTGCTCTTGGTCGCGTTCGAATCCGCCGATCATCCGGTCGACACCTGGCTGGATCGCGCGCTGGAGCTGGCCACCGGGCACGGGGGCGTCGTGAAAACCAGGCGCGGCAAGGATTCCTCCCGCCAGGACAGCGCCTCGACGTGGCGTTCCTCGTTCCTGCGGATGCCCTACCAGCGTGACGCGCTGGCGCGCAGGTCGCTGATCGTGGAGACCTTCGAGACCGCGTGTACGTGGGACGGCTTCGAGGAATTCCACGCCGCGATCACCTCGGCGGCCCGCACCGCGATCGACGAGGTTTGCGGCGGCGCCGGTGTCGTCACCTGCCGCTTCACCCACGTCTACCCCGACGGCCCCGCGCCCTGCTACGGGATCTACGCCGCCGGGCGCTGGGGGAGCACGGTCGCGCAGTGGGACGAGATCAAGGCCGCCGTCTCCGAGGCGATCGCGGGCCACGGCGGCACGATCACCCATCACCACGCCGTCGGCCGCGACCACCGGCCCTGGTACGACCGGCAGCGTCCCGATCCGTTCGCGGCCGCGCTCACCGCGGCCAAATCCGCGCTCGATCCGGCCGGAATCCTCAATCCCGGGGTGCTGATCCGCTGACCGGCGGACGGACGAACGAGGTCAGCAGCGTGGTGAACCGCAAGGCGGCCAAGGACAACGTCCGGCCCGCCATGGTCTGCACCTGGGCTTCGCGTTTGCGGAACACGGCGTTGTCGAGAAGGACGTAGGCCACTCCTTCGGTGGCCGCGTCCTGCTCGATGTCGCCGAGTCCGCCGACGAGCGCGATCCCGCCGCCGCAACGGACGAACTCGTACTTCGAGCTCAGTTCGTCGCACACCAGCACCGGACGCGCCGCGAGGTTCTCGATCCGGGTGGCGATGTCGAACAGGTCGCGCAGGCTTTGGCCCTGCGACGGCAAGGCGAGGGGGTGCTCGCACAGTTCGGCGAGCCCGAGGGAATCGCGGCCGGTCAGCGGATGGCCGAGCGGGACGATCGCGTACACCGGGACGACGACGGCGCTTTCGACCCGCACGCCGTGTTGCGGTCCGGTCGTGAAGGTGACGGCGACGTCGGCCGCGCCGTCGAGCACGCGCCGGGTGGCTTCCTCCCGGTTGACGACGTCGATGTGGAAGGTGACGTCGTGTTCGCGACGGAAGGCGGCGATCGCCTGGGGCACGACCCTGCGTGCGAACCCCTCCGAGCAGGCGACGGTGAGCGAACGGGCGTGAAACCCCCGCCCGGTGCGAAGTTCGTCGACGAGGACGGCCGATTCGGCTTCGCTGCGGCGGACGTGGTCGAGCAGCCGGTTCCCGGCGTCGGTCGGCTCCATGCCCCGCGGATGCCGGACGAACAGCGGTACCCCGATCCCGGCTTCGAGTTTCGCGATCTGACGGCTGATCGCCGACGGCGCGACCGTCAGTTCGGCCGCAGCTTCGGACACCGAGCCGGTGCGGGCGACTTCGAGGAAGTACGTCAGCGCGATCGGCAGCAGGCGCATGGGACTTCCTTTGCCTCGATCAGAACGCAGGGCACCGTAAACGGCAATGGTCAGTGTAGGGCGAACCGGCCTACGCTCTCCTCGACACTCGGCGAACGAATCGGGAGAGAACGTGCCCACCCCTGCGGAACTGGTTTCGAAGGCCCAAGAACACGTGGACTCGGGCGCCTTCTTCGCCGAACTCGCCGAACTGGTCCGGTACCCGACCGTGAGCGACCATCCGGACGGTCGCGTTGCCATCAAGGCATACCTGGACGAGGTTCTGACCCCGGCCTTGACGGGGCTCGGCTGCTCGGTGCGGCGGTATCCCAATCCCGACCCCGCCGGTGGTCCCTTCCTGATCGGCACCCGGATCGAGTCGCCGGAGCTTCCGACCGTCCTGTGCTACGGCCACGCCGACGTCGTCACCGGCCACGAAGGGCGGTGGAGCGAGGGCCGCGACCCGTGGACGCTGACCGCCGACGGCGAGCGCTGGTACGGCCGCGGCTCGGCGGACAACAAGGGGCAGCACCTGATCAACCTGACCGCGCTCAGGCTGCTCCTCGCCGAAAAGGGCTCGCTCGGGTTCAACCTCAAGTTCCTGTTCGAGACCGGAGAGGAGATCGGCTCACCCGGTCTCGGTGAGTTCGTCGCGGCGCAGTCGCAGGCACTCGGCGCCGACGTCCTCATCGCCTCGGACGGCCCGCGGCTGGACGCGGCGACGCCGACGGTGTTCCTCGGCGCGCGCGGCGCCGTCCGGATCTCGCTCGACGTCGACCTGCGCCCCGACGCCTATCACTCGGGGAACTGGGGCGGCGTGCTGCGCAACCCCGCCACCACCCTCACCGGGGCGATCGCCTGCCTCGTCGACGGGCACGGACGCATCCGGGTGCCCGGTCTCCTGCCGCCCGAACTCCCCGGCAGCGTCCGCGAGGCGCTCGCGGAGATCCGGATCGCCGGAAATCCGGGAGATCCGGCACTGGAGGAAAGCTGGGGTGACACCGGGCTTTCGGCCGCCGAACGGCTCTACGGCTGGAACACCCTCGAAGTCCTTTCACTGGGAGCCGGCGACATCGACCGGCCCGTCAACGCCATCCCCGGCAAGGCCCGCGCGGTACTGCAACTTCGCTACGTCGCCGGAACCGAGGTCTCGGACGTCGCGGACACGATCAGGAAACATCTGGCCTCGCACGGGTTTTCGATGGTCGAGGTCACCGTCGAAGCGAGTTTCCAGGCCAGCCGCACCCCGGTCGGGAACCCGTGGGTGGGCTGGGCGAAGGGCGTCCTCGACGAGGTTTCCGACCGGCCGGTGGCGATCCTGCCGAGTTTCGGCGGCGGCCTGCCCAACCACGTGTTCACCGACATCCTCGGCATCGCGACCCTGTGGCTGCCGCATTCCTATCCGGGCTGCCTGCAACACGCGCCCGACGAGCATCTGCTCGTACCGATCGTCAGGGAAGGCCTCGTGCTCGCCACCACCCTGTTCCACGCGCTCGGCCGCTTCACAGCTCCCGCAACAGGTACCGCTGAAGCTTCCCGCTCGCGTTCCGGGGCAGCGCCTCGATGAACCGGACCCGCCGCGGGTACTTGTACGGCGCCGCTGTCGCCTTCGCGTGGTCCTGCAACGCCTGTGCGAGGCGCGATCCCCGCTCGGCACCGGGCTGAAGCACGACGAACGCCGTCACGACCGATCCGCGATCCGGGTCCGGCGTCCCGATCACCGCGCATTCCGCGACATCGGGATGCGTGAGCAGGACTTCTTCGACCTCGGGGGCGGCGATGTTGTACCCCGAGGAGATGATCATGTCGTCGCTCCGCGCGACGAACGTGAAGTAGCCGTCGGCGTCGCGGACGTAGGTGTCGCCGGTGATGTTCCAGCCGTCGCGGACGTAGTCACCCTGACGAGGGTCTTCGAGGTAGCGGCAGCCTGTCGGGCCTCGGACGGCGAGGAACCCGGGCGTGCCGTCCGGGACGGGTGACCCGTCGACGTCGAGGATCACGGCCTGGTAGCCGGGTACCGCCTTCCCGGTCGCGCCGGGACGCGCGTCGTCGTCGGCGGCGGAGATGAACACGTGCAACATCTCGGTGCTGCCGAGCCCGTCGATGAGCGGACGGCCGACGACTTCGCGGTACTGCCCGGCCACGTGGGCGGGGAGCGATTCGCCCGCCGACACCGCCCGGCGGACACCGGACAGGAGTCGTCCGCCGCCGGAGTTGAGGATCGCCCGGTACGCGGTCGGAGCGGTGAAGAGGACGGTGACGCTCTTCTCGGCGACGAGGGCGGCGAGTTCCGCCGGAGTGGCGCGTTCCACCAGGAGCGTGGCCGCTCCCGCTCGCAAAGGAAAGACCAGCAGCCCGCCGAGGCCGAAGGTGAAGGCCAGCGGTGGCGTGCCACAGAACAGATCGCCGGACGCCGGGCGCACGATGTGCCGGGAGAAGGTGTCGGCGATCGCGAGCAGGTCGCGGTGGAAGTGCACCGTCGCCTTCGGGGAGCCCGTCGTACCGGAGGTGAAGGCGAGCAGGGCGACGTCGTCGGCCGCGGTCGGGACGTCGGCGAAGGTCGCCGGATACCGGTCCGCGCGGGCGGCGAGATCCGTCCCGTAGGACACGACGGGCAGATCGGGCGGGAGTTCGTCCAGCAGGCGTTCGTCGCAGACGGCGATCGCGGGCTGCGCGCGGCCGACGATCTTGTCGAGTTCGGCGCGGCGCAGCATCGGCATGGTCGTGACCGCCACCGCGCCCGCCTTGAGCACGGCCAGCCACGCCGCCGCGAGCCACGGCGTGTTGGCGCCCCGCAGGAGTACGCGATTTCCCGGAACCACGCCGAAGTCGGTGACGAGAACGTGCGCGATCCGGTTGGCGCGGGCCAGGACGTCGCCGTACGTCCACGTTTCGGCGGGGGACAGGAGGCAGGGCCGATCCGGGCCGAACCGCGCGACGGTGTCGTCGAGTAACGCGGTCGCGGCGTTCAGCCTGTCGGGATAGCGCAGTTCGGGGAGGTCGAACTCCAGCCGGGGCCACTGGTCCGCGGGCGGCAATCGGTCACGGCAGAACGGGTCGACGTGCGCGCTGGGAGAAAGCCTCATCGTCGCCGCTCCTCGGTCCGGCCGTGCCCCCTTCCGCGAAGGTAGCACTTGTTACGACCGTCGAGAAGGCGCTATGTCCTGTCCGTGACGACGGCACAGGACAAGACAGGGGACAAGAACGGGCAGAATGTCCCCTGTGGACGACGAACCGCCCGAACACGCGCGCTACGAACGCCATCGGCTCGCCTTGGCGGCGGTGACCGAGCACGACGAGGCCGCTTTGGTGGGCGCCGTGCTCGACGATCCCGACCGCGTGATGGCGGAAGCGGCGATCGCCGGGCACATCGATGCCAGGGCCGCCGCGCTGCACCCTCTGCCGTCGTATCCGGCCTGGTCGGAGACGATCGCGGAGCTGATCGAAGATCGCCCGTTCCTGGTGCGCAGGCTGGGGGAGTGGACGCTGTTCCGCGCGATCGCGCTCGGCGACCCGTGGCAGGCGGAAGACCTGACCGAAGCCACGGATTGGCTGCAGCGCAAGGTTTCCGACAGCTCCGCCTCGGCGGAAGCGCTGGCCGTCCTCGCCGAGCGCGGCCGGACCAAGCGGGTCCGGAACGCGGCCGCGAGGAAGGTCAGCTCACGACGTCGATGACCGCGCGGCGCAAGGTCGCGCGCACGGTTTCGGCGTCGTCGAGGCTTCCGCCGTGCAGTGCGCCGTCGCGAAGGAGGACGAGGGCGCGGGCGGCGTGCTCGGGGTCGGCATGACCCGCGTCGCGCGCCAGGTCGCGAAGCACGCCGAAGAACCAGTCCCGGTGGTCGTCGATGACCTGGCGGACCTGGTGCGCGGGATCGGGGTACTCGGCGGCCGCGTTGAGGAACTGGCAGCCGCGGAAGTCGTCGTCGAGCGTCCGGTCGCCGACGATGCCCAGTGCGGCGAGCAACGCTTCGCGGGCGGGTTTGCCGCGCGTCACCGCGCCGACGCCCGCGCGGATCTGCTCGCTCGTGGCGCTCAGGTACGCGGCGACGAGGTCGTCCTTGGTGGGGTAGTGGCGATAGAAGGTCGCCCGGGTGACGGCCGCCTCGGAGACCAGGCGCTCCACCCCGACGGCGTGGATGCCCTCGGCGTAGAACAGGCGTGAAGCGGTCTCGAGCAGCCTGACCTTCGGATGAACGTCCCGGTCGACAGTCGGCATGGCCCCACCTTAGAGAAAGAACGGTCATTCCACCAGGTCGCCTTCGTCACGTTGCGGAAGGCATCCGCGGCGAGCATGGTTCATGGAGAAAGACCGATCATTCTCCCTAGCTCTGAAGGAGCCGCCATGAGCAACCAGAAGCCCACCGTCGTCCTGGTCCACGGTGCTTTCGCCGACTCGTCCAGCTGGAACGGCGTCGTCCCGAAGCTGCGCGAGCAGGGCTACCGGGTGCTGGCGGCGTCGAACCCGCTGCGCGGGATCGAGTCCGACGCGGAGTACGTCGCCGACGTCGTCAACGGCGTGGACGGCCCCGTCGTGCTGGCCGGGCACTCCTACGGCGGCGTCGTGATCAGCCGTGCGGCCGCTGCCGCATCGAACGTGAAGGCGCTCGTCTACATCGCCGCCTTCCAGCCGGACGCGGGGGAGAGCGTGTTCGAGCTGTCCGGCCGGTTCGAGGGAAGCAAGCTCGGCCCGGACACCACGAACGTCCTCGCCTCGCAGGGTGAGCTCTCGATCAAGCCCGAGAGCTTCTCGGACGTGTTCGCGGCCGACGTCCCCGCGGAGACCGCCGACGTCATGGCGGTCACCCAGCGTCCGGTCACCGAGCGCGCGCTCGCCACGCCGTTCGACGGCGAGCCGGCGTGGAAGAACGTGCCGTCCTGGGCGTTGATCGCCGAGCAGGACCACGCGATCCCCGCCGCCGCGCAGGCGTTCATGTCCGAGCGCGCCGGTTCGGAGGTCACCCGGGTCGAGGCCTCGCACGCCGTCTCGGTGTCACGGCCGGACGTCGTCGCGGAGGTCATCCTCGCGGCGGCCGCCAAGGTCGCCTGACCTCGGCCGCTTGACAGGGGAAACCTCCGCCGGAGAGACTGCAAAAGCGTTTTTGCAGTCTCTCCGGGGAGAACCACGTGAAGGTCTTGGTGCTCGATTCGAGCCCGCGTCGTGAAGGCAATTCCTGGGCACTCGCCCAGGCGCTGGCCAAGGGGGCGGAAGAAGCCGGGCACACGGTCGGCTTCGCCCACCTCTCCGATTTCGTCGAGTCGCCGCTGGGGGACTGCCGCGGTTGCCGGCTGAGCGACCGGTCCTGCGGGATCGCCGACGGCTACGAGCGCCTGCTGTTCGACCACGTGCTCCCGGCGGAGGCGATCGTGTACGCGACGCCGCTGCACTGGTACGGCATGACCGGGCGGCTCAAGTCCTTCTTCGACCGGCTCTTCTGTTACACGTCCGGCAGTTCGCCGCACACCGCCGAGGTCGTGCCGGGACTGATGGGTAAACGCGCCGCGGTGCTGATCTCCTGCGAGGAGAGCTACCGCGGCGCGACACTCGGCCTCGAAGCCCAGTTCCAGGAGCTCACCCGGTACCTGCGCCAGGACCTCGCCGGGATCGTGGTCGGCGTCGGCAACAGCCGGGGCGAGGTCGAGCGCGATCCCGCGCGGCCGCTGGAGGCGGCGGCCGACCTCGGACGTAGGCTGGGCGACGCCCACGTCACCGACTATCGGCTGGACACCGACCGGCCGAACCGCGTTTGGGGACCGCCCGTGGAGGCCTGAGTGTCGCCGACCATCCGTGACGTCGCCGCTGCGGCGGGGGTCTCGATCACCACCGTGTCCCACGTGCTCAGCGGGCAGGGCCGGATCTCCGAGGACACCCGGCGGCGAGTCGCGCGGGCGGCGGCGGAACTCGGCTACCAGGCCAGCGTCCACGCACAGCAGTTGGTCACCCGGCGCAGCCGGACCCTGGCGATCCAGCTCGCGAATTCGGTCGACGCGAGCAGTGCTTGCGCGCTCGTGCCGAACTCGGACTACTTTCTCGAAGTCCTCAACGGGGCGGCCGAAACCGCGTCGAAACGGTCGTACGCCTTGCTTCTCACACCGCCGGACGCCGATCTCGACCGGCTGAACGCCTTCGCCGTCGACGGTGCCATCCTCGTCGACCCGCGCGGCGACGAGCCGTTCTTCGCCACGGGCTGGTGCCGCGACCGGCCGCTGGTCACCACCGGCCGCCCGCTGGCGGCGCCGTGCCCGGTACCGGTCGTCGTCGACAACGACCTGGTCGCGGCCGCCCGGCTGATGCTGGATCACCTGGCGGACAACGGTTACGAGCGACCGGCCATGATCACCACCGACACCAGCCGCTCCTACGCGGCCGACCTCGTCGCGGGATACACCGGCTGGGCGGAGGACCGGGGGCTGGAGCCGGTGGTGGCCGAGATCGACGAACCGCCGACCACCGAAGGCACGGCCGAGGCCTTGGGCAGGCTGCTCGACCGGCGTGCGTGCCCGGACGCCGTTTTCACGACGTCGGAGAACCTCGCCCTCGGCGTACTCCACGAGGCTCGTCGCCGTCAGCTCGCGGTCCCGGGTGAACTCGGGATCTGCAGCGCGGTGGACAGCGGTTCGCTGCGGCTCACTTCGCCGCAGGTGACCGGGATGTTCGTCCACCCGCGTGAGGTGGGCGGCCGCGCGGCGACGGCGTTGATGGACCTCATCGAGGGCGGCACGCCGGAGGGTGGGCCGCGCCGGATCGAGGTGCCCGTGCGGCTGAACGCGCGGGAATCCACCAATCGCAAGTAGTCCTCTGGTTGCGATAGTTCCCGAGCCTTGGCTCAGGAACTCCGGCACACCGCGACCGGCGCGTCCCCGCCGTCGTCGCCGGTGGTCGAGATGAAGCCGAAGGTGGTCGTCCCGCCGGCGGGCAGGACCGCGTTCCAGTCGAGTTCGGACACGCGGACGCGATCGCCGTCCTGGGCCAGGGAACCGTTCCACAGATTGGCGATGCGGGTCCCGGGCGGCAGAGTCCAGCTCACCTCCCAGCCGGTGAGCCGTGTGTCCTGGGAGTTCCGCACGGACACCCGGATCTCCGAGCCGCCGGGCCAGCGGTTGGTCACCTCGTAGCTCGCTTCGCACACCGGTTTCTCCGCCACGGTGCTCGCGGGTGGTGCCGCCGCCGGAGCCTCGGGGGTGTCGCCGTCGAACAGGAGGATCCCCGCCAGGACACCACCCGCCACCACCACGCCGCCCGCGATGGCGAACGGCAACCGTGAGCGGCGGGTGGGCGCGGGAAGCCGTTTCGTGCCGGACAGGATCGCCGGGCGGCCGTCGGCGACCGCGGTGAGCATCCGCTCGGCTTCGGCCATGTCCGGCCGCTCCGCGGGATCGCGCCGGAGCAGCCGCAGCAGGACGTCCGTGAGCGGGCCGGTGGTCCGCGGCGCGGTGATCTCGCCGCGGGCGACCCGTTTGAGGAGCGCGATCTGGTTGCCGTCGGTGCCGAACGGCGGCGCGCCTTCCAGCACGGTGTAGAGCGTGGCACCGAGGGAGAAGACGTCCGACGGGTAGCCGGGCTCCTCGCCGTCGGCGACCTCGGGGGAGAGGAACGCCGGAGTGCCGACGACGAGGCCGCCGCCGGTCATGGTCCCTTCGCCGGTGGCGTGGGACAGGCCGAAGTCGGCGATCTTCGCCCGGCCGTCCTCGGTGATCAGGACGTTGTTGGGCGTGACGTCCCGGTGCAGGATCCCGTCCGCGTGGGCCGCGGCCAGCGCCGAGGCGATCTGCGCGCCGAGTTCCGCCACCCGGCCCGCCGGGAGCGGGCCGTCGTCCGCGAGGAGGTCCGTCAGCGGCCGGGACGGCAGGAACTCCATGACCAGGAACGGGGTTCCGTCCTGCTCCGCGACGTCGTACACGGTGACGGCGTGCGGATGCTTGAGCCTCGCGGCGACCCTGGCCTCCCGCATCGCGCGCACGATCGAACGGAACGGGGCGTCGTCCGGCGAGTTGTCCGGCAGCAGTTGCTTGACCGCGACCGTCCGGCCGAGCCGTTCGTCCCGCGCCCGCCACACGACGCCCATCGCGCCCCGGCCGACCTTGCGCTCCAGCCGGTAGCGCCCGGCGACGAGCTCACCTTCTCGTGTCACGCCGCCCCCTTTGCGCCGAACACGGATCCGATGGCGGTCCGGTTCACGGGGACGACTTTATCGGCTAGCGCCGCGGAGCCTCCTCGACCGGCGCGCCGGCCGCCGCGAGCCAGGCTTCGGCGAGCAGCCGATGGCCGAGCGGGCTGGGGTGGACGCCGTCCGGGGCCAGCGTCGCGGCTCCGTGTTCTTCGGCCGCCCGCGGCATGAACAGATCCGCGCGGACCAGGCGAGCACCGAACTCGGCCGCCACCTCCAGCGCGACCTCGATCCGGGGCGCCAGATCGGCCACCCAGGCGTGTTGCTCCGGTTCGACCGGCAGCAGGAACGGGGTGATCACGTACAACTCGGCCGGAAGGTGCTGTCGTGCGCCTGACAGCAGCCTGCGGTAGGCGCCCCGGAACTTCCCGATCGGGCTCGGCAGGCCGCGGTCGAAGGTCCGCCACGTGTCGTTGATGCCGATCTTCACGGTCAGCACCGTCGGGCGCAGCGCGAGGACGTCGGTGGTCCAGCGGGCTTCCAGATCGTAGATCCGGTTGCCGTTGAGTCCCTTGTTCAGCACTTCCGGGCCGTCGGGCAGGAACTCGGCGATCTGCCGGACATACCCCTTGCCCAGCGACGCGGGATCGGCGCGGTCGCGGCTGGAGTCGGTGATCGAATCGCCCGCGAACAGCAGCCGATCGGCTTCGGTGAACCTCACGAGCCCGCCTCGATCAGCTTGCGCAGGGAGTCGGCCTCGCCGGGGATCAGGTCCGGATCGTTGTCCGGGACGAACTCCAGCAGCGCGTCGAGCGGCCGTCCCGTCTTCGCGAGCAGCCCGAACGCGCGCGTCCACAGCTCCGTCCTGGCGGTCAGCGGGTGCCGTTCGTTGCTGGGCCACCACGAGAACACGTGCACCGCGCGAACCCGGTCGAGGACCAGTTCCAGCCCCGCCAGCGCCTGCTCGTCCGGAAGATCCTGCGGCGGCTGCCAGTAGGTGCCGAGGTTGTCGCGGCCGACCTCCTCCAGCAGTTGGACCGTCGATTCGGCGGTGTCGGTCAGTGTGCCGCCGTGGAACTCCAGCGCGACTTCCAGGCCGTGTTCGTTCGCGACGTCGGCGGCCTCGCGGAGACCGGCGACGACCTGCTCACGTTCTTCGGGGTCGACGTCCGCGGAGCCCGCTTTGCCCGCCCATACCCGGATTCGCGAGGCGCCGAGCCGGGCCGCGGTGGCGGCGATGTCACCGAACTTCCCGGCCTCCATCGGGGTGGCGCGGAAGTAGGATCCGTAGGAATCGCAGGCCAGCCCGTGCCGTGTCATGGCCTCGAACGCGCGGTCGGCCGCCCAGTCGTCGCCGGGGCGGACATGGACGTCGGCACCCCACTCGATCACCTGCAGCCCCGCCTCCTCGGCACGGCGGGCGACCTCGTCGGCGTCCAGCCGCCGCAGCGTCACCGAACACAGTCCCGGGCGGATCATTTTCCCTCCAACAGTCGAGTACTTTCCCGCAGCACGACCTCGCCGGTGATCGGCAGGACGCGAGGGTTGTCGGCGCGAGTGTCGAGGATGAAGTCGAGCGCCCGCTCGCCCATCCGCTCGATCGGGACGCGCACGGTGGACAGCGAAGGCCTGATGTCGCGCAAGGTGATGATGTCGTCGAATCCCGCGATCGCGACATGTGCGGGAACGAGCACGCCGTGGTCGCGACAGGCGGCCATCGCGCCGACGGCCATCACGTCGTTGACCGCGAAGACACAGCCGCGGAAGTCGTTCTCGATCGCCCTCACCATCGCCGCGTAACCGCCGTCGCGAGTGAACTCCGCGCGCAGTACCTGGCTCTCGGGCAACGGGATGCCCTGCCGGGCGAGGCCGTCACGGAAGCCGAGGACCCGGTCTCGCGAGGTCATCAGGCCAGGTGGCCCAGCGAGGACGAGGAACTCGCGATGCCCGAGCGCGGCGAGCTGCCCGGCCAGGTCCGCCGCCCCGGCCCGGTTCTCCAGCATGACGGTGTCGAACGGCAGTTTCCGCTGGCCGATCACCACGACCTGCCCGTCCGCGGCCTCGAAAGCCTTGAGTTCCTTGGTCAGATTCCGTTGCAGGGCACTGTCCTCGTTGCGCGACCCGGCGAGGATGACCGCGCGCGCCCGTTGCCCGCGCAGCGTCGTGACGTACTCGAGTTCCTTCTCGGGGCGGTTTTCCGTGCTCGCGATGGTGACCGTCAGCCCGTGCCGGGCGGCCACGCGCATGACCCCGGACGCGATCGAGGAGAAGTACGGGTCGACGATGTCGTGCACCAGCAGCCCGACGACGTTGCCGCGGCCGCGGGCCATCGCCTGCGCGGGCACGTTCGCCGTGTACTGCAACCGTTCCGCGGCCCGCAGCACCGATTCCCGCAGGCCCCCGCTGACCTGTCTGGTCCCGCCGTTGAGCGCTCTCGACGCCGTCGCGAGCGACACTCCCGCCTCACGGGCGACGTCGGCAAGGGTGACCGAACCCGCGGCACGCTGCGGCATGGTTCCTCCTCGGGTGGTACGGGCTCACGCCGGCGAGGACGGCCGCCGGCGTGAGCCCGGGTCGCTACGGAGCGGCGGGGCCGACGTCCGCGGTGGTGAGCGGCCGGTTGGCGATGGCCGCCGTCGAGTACTCGTCGGCACCGACGTCACGCTTGCTGCCGCGGGCCTGGCCGTCGATGTCCAAAGTGACCGGTGCCGTGGCGAGGGTCGCCGTGTCGATCGCGGGGCTGCCCGAGGCGAGCCGTGAGACGCCGTCCGTGCCCTGCACGAGCTTCGGGTCGATCCGGCGGAAGGTGCCCGCCGGGATGTTGCCGTCCCCGCCCGAACCCCACAGGATGTTGCCGGACCAGGTGAAGTTGCCCGTGGTGCTCATCGCGACCAGATCGCCGTTGCTGCCGACGAAGAGGTTGTCCGAGATCGTGCAGTCGCGCGGTTCGATCGTCCGTTTGGTCTCGCCGGAGAGCGTGCCGCTGTTGTTCAGCAGCGTGTTGTGCGCGATGAGCACGCGGTCCGCCGCGTCGTTGCCGCGCCTCGATTCCTTCGACTCACCCGGGAAGTGGTCCCGGACGGAGCCGCTGCCGACGACCAGCGCGCTGCTGGAGAGGCCCGCGATGTAGTTGTTGACGATCTTGTGATCGTTGCCGTAGATCCGGATGCCTTCCTTGCCGCCGAGGATGAAGTTGGATTCGACGACGGACTTGTTCCCGTGGCGCAGCACGATGCCGCCCAGGCTGTTCCGGATGGTGTTGTTGCGGATGAAGTTGCCCGACGACTTGACCGAGATCGCCTCCGGATCGCCGTTCGCGCGTTCGAAGAGGTTGAACTCGATCTTGGCGCCGGCGGTGCTCAGCGCACGCGGGCTGACACCGAGCCGGATCGGCTCGCCGCCGTTGTCGCCGGGGAAGGTGTGGTCGGAGAAGTAGTTCCGGAAGACCTCGACGCCCGACGCCATCTTGTCTTCGTCCGCGCCCTCGATGCAGAGCATGACGCCGAGCGTGGTCTTGTGGTGGAAGTGGTTGCGGTCGATCTTGCTCTTGTCGGCGCGGACCATCACCCAGTGCAGGCCTTCGATGTCGGCCAGCTGGAAGTCGTTGCGGGTCAGGCGGATCACCGAACAGTTCGGCGGAATCTCGATCGTGGTGCTCTGACGGAACTTGAACCCGCTGATCGTGACACCGGTGGAGTCGTCGAAGACGAAGCTCTGCTCGCCGTTCAGCGTCACGCCGCCGCGGGACTGCGCGACGATGGTGATCGGGTTGTCCTTCGTGCCGCGCCTGCCCTTGATGCTGATCGGCTTGCCCGTGGGCACGGTGTACGTGCCGTTGTTCAGGGTGATGACGGCACCGGCGGCGGCCGAGTTGATGGCGTTCTGCAGTTCGGTCAGCGAGCTGACGTTCAGCGCGCACAGCCCCTGCGGTTTGGCCGACGCCGTTCCCGCGGTGACCCAGGGGACGGTGATCAGCGCGGCGCCGAGAGTGGCGCCGCTGAGGAACTTTCTGCGATCCATGATGCCTCCGTGCTCAATCGGTGGGGAGGGTGGCGGCGGCGGGGCTCTCTGTGTTCAGGAACAACTCGATCACCGGGACCGGGGTGTCCGGTTTCCGGATGGGGAGCTTGAGGGTGAGCGTGCCTTCCGGCTGCCCGCCCATCTGCGTGTTCTGCGCGGTCTGCCCCGGATCGGTGTGCACCTGCCGGATTTCCGAGGCGTCGTCGAGCAACTGGGCGTAGCGCACCCGACCGGCCATCCCCGGCAGGTGGACGTGGTTCATCGGCCAGCTGAAGAGGTGCAGGTACAGCCGGTCTTCGCGCTGGGTGTAGCGACCGTCCGCGGGGGCGGTGAACTCGGAAGGACCGCAACCGCGGATGGAGCGTTCGTGCCGGTCCATCCAGCGACCGAGTTCGGCGAGGACCGCGTGTGCCCGCGGGTCGATCTCGCCCCGGCCGTTCGGCCCGACGTTGAGCAGCAGGTTGCCGTCCTTGGACACGCCGTCGACGAGCATCCTGATGAGCAGCTCGGGGCTCTTGTAGTCGAGATTGTCGCGGTCGTAGCCCCAGCTGCCGTTGAGGGTCTGGCACGCCTCCCACACCACCGGGACGCCGTCGCGGGTCATCGGCCCGGACGGCTGGTACTGCTCCGGGGTGATGAAGTCGCCGGGGATGCCGGTGCGGTCGTTGACCAGGATGCCGGGCTGCAGTTCGCGGACCAGGTCGAGCAGGCCGGGGGAGTCCCAGTCGTCCGGTCCCTTGCCGCCCCACCATTCTTTGCGGCCCTGGTACGAGAAGTCGAAGAACAGGTAGTCGATCGTGCCGAATCGGGTGAGCAGTTCGCGGATCTGACCGTGCAGATAGAGCCGGTACTCGGCGATGTCGGCGTACTGGTGCGCGGCGATGTACTCCGCGTCGTCACGGCGGGGATGGGTGCCGTCGACGGGGAACGCGGGGTGGTGCCAGTCGATCAGCGAGTGGTAGAAGCCGACCTTGATGCCTTCTTCGCGGCAGGCGTCGACGAACGGGCCGAGCAGATCCTTGCCGTAGGGCGTGTTCGTCACCTTGAAGTCGGTGAGATCGCTGTCCCACAGGCAGAAACCGTCGTGGTGCTTGGTGGTGAGCACGACGTAGGTCATGCCCGCGCCCTTCGCGGCCCGCGCCCAGGAGCGCGGGTCGTACTTGTCCGGCTCGAAGTGGTCGAAGTAGACGCGGTACTGCTCGTCGGTCAGCTTTTCGCGGTTCTGCACCCATTCGTGCCGGGCGGCCAGCGAATACAGTCCCCAGTGGACGAACATCCCGAACCGGTCGTGGGTGAACCAGGCGGTGGAACTCACTTCAGGATCGCTCCTTGATTTTCTTCGGTGAACCCGCGATCGCGATCGAACTCGGCAGGGCGCTGAGAATGGTGGGTCAGCCCTTCAGCGCGCCCGAGGCGAGGCCGCGGACGAACGAACGCTGGAAGAACAGGAACGCGGCGACCGAGGGCAGCAGCGCCAGCAGCGACGCCGCCATGATCACGCCGGGCGTCACGTCCGCGTCGATGCGCAGCGTGCGCAGGGCCAGCGGCAGCGTGTAGGTCGAGGCGTCGGACGAGACCAGCATCGGCAGCAGGTACTGGTCCCAGATCATCGTGAAGCCGAAGACCCCGATCACGCCGAGCGCGGGCTTGCACATCGGCAGGATGATCTGCGCGAAGATCCGCAGGTCCCCGGCGCCGTCGATCCGCGCGGCCTCTTCGAGTTCGCGGGGGACGTCCTTCATGAACTCGGTCATCACTAGGATCGAGAAGGCCCACGCGCCGAGCGGCACGATCATCCCGGCGAGGCTGCCGATCAGGTTGATGTGCACCACCGGCAGATCCGACAGGATCAGCGACAGCGGGATCGCGAGGATCTCCTCCGGCAGCATCAGCGTCGCCAGGATCGCGACCAGCACGAACGTCATGAAGCGGAACTTCTTGCGTGCCAGCGCGTATCCGGCCAGCACCGAGATGACGACCTGCAGCAGCAGGCCGAAGCCGACCACCAGGAACGAGTTGAGCAGGTACAGCCCGACGCCGTGGTCGAACGCGATGCCGAAGTTGTCCAGGGTGGGGCTCGACGGGATGACGCTCAGCGCCGTCGGGTCGGACACGTCGCTGAACGCGCTGACCAGCAGCGCCAGCAGCGGACCGGCGAACACGATCAGCAGCAGGGCGTACACGGCGTACTTCAGGATCCGTCCGCCCGGCGACTTGACGGCGTCGAGGCCGAGTGCCGAATCGTTGGCCGCGGTCATGCGTCTCGCCTCCGTCGGAGCACCTGGACGAACAGGGTCAGCACGAGCGTCGCGAGGAACAGCAGGACCGCTCCCGCCGCGCCGACGCCCAGCCGGTTCTGTTCCAGTCCGAGTTTGTAGATCAAGGTCATCGCCACCTCGGTCGAGCCGTTCGGCCCGCCGTTGGTCAGCAGGAACACCTCGGTGAACACCCGCAGGCCGCGGATTGCCGCGAGGACGAACAGGATCGAGAACACCGACCGCAGACCCGGCAGCGTGACGTGGAGGATCTTGCGCCAGCGAGAGGCACCGTCCACAGTGGCCGCTTCGTAGAGCCCCCGGTCGATCCCGGCCAGGCCCGCGAGGAAGATCATCATGTCGTACGGGGCGCCGCGCCAGATCCCGGTGATGATGACCGAGATCATCGAGGTGTCGGGATCGTTGATGAAGCCCGACGGCCCCAGCCCGACCATGCCGAGGATGGAGTTGAGCATCCCGTCCTCGGTCGGGTGGTACATGATCCGCCAGAGTTCGGCGACCACCGCGATCGGCACGACCACCGGCAGGAACGCCGCCGACCGCAGGAACTTCAGCCGCTTGCTCTGGCCCTCCATCAGCAGGGCGAGCGCGAGGCCGATGACCATCGACCCCACGGTCTGCCCGACCGCGATCACGACGGTGTGCCAGATCGCGGAGTGGAACGCCTCGTCACCGAGGACGGTGCTGTAGTTCTCCCCGCCGACCCACTGGTTGCCCAGGTACGGCTGGACGTCCTGGAAGGACATCGTCACCGCGGTGATCATCGGGATGAACTTGAAGTACACGAACAGGATCAGGGCGGGGGCCAGGAAAAACCACGGCGTCCACCACTTCCCGTCGCGGTCGCTGCGCCTGCGGGCCTTCGGCGCGGGCGCCCGCTTCACGGCGGGACGGTCCGCGCCGACGGCCGCCGGCTTGGCGTGATCTACGGTCATGACGCGCTGATCCCCTGTTGCTGCAAGGTCGCGGTGAGCTTGGTGTCGAGTTTGGACAGTTCCGCCTTGGTGTCGAGCTTGCAGTCGGCGACGAGCGCGCTGACCGTGTCGGCGGTGTCCTGACGGACCGGCGTCCAGTTCGGGATGGACGGCGCGTAGTGGCCGGACTTGGCGTAGATGTCGGCGTAGGTCTTCCAGCGCGGGTCCGAGCGGACCTGGGTGATGTCGACGTTCTTGTTCACCGGGAGCTGCACGATGAAGGCCGATTCGCCCTCCATGCCGATCTTCTGGCCATCGGTCGAGATCGCGAAGTCACCGAAGGCGTCCTGCCCGGCCTGGTTCGGCGAGCCCGCCATCATGTAGATCGAGAGGCCCTCGGCGAGAACGTCGGCGTTCTTGGCGCCCGCCGGCATCGGGACGACCTCGTACTTGTCCTTGCCGAGCGACTTGTCGAACCGCGGCAGCAGATACGGGCCGACGACGTACATCCCGGCCTTGCCCGCTTCGAAGGTCTCGTTGGTCGCCGGGGTGGGCATGGTGACCGAACCGGGCTGGATCACGTTGTCCTTGCAGCCGAGGTCGCGGAACCACTGCACCGCGGCCACGGATTCGGGCGTGCTCATCGACGGCTTGTACTTGCCACCACCGGTTTCGGTGATGAAGTCGCCGCCGCCCGCCCACAGGAAGTTGGAGAAGTACCAGGAGGCGTAGCCCCGCTTGGTCGACAGCGTCGCGGTCAGCCCGGCGGTGTCGTTCTTGCCGTTGCCGTCGGGATCGCCGGTGGTGAAGGCCTTGGCGAGATCCGCCAGTTCGGCCCAGCTCTGCGGCACGGCCTTGCCGAGCTTCTCCCGCCAGTCCTTGCGGATCAGCAGCGCCGAAGCCTGTGCGCTGTAAGGCAGGCCGTACAGCTTGCCGTCCGGGGTCTGGTTGGACTTCAGCGCCTGCTCGGTGAGTTCCGAGGCGTGCTTGATCTTGCCCGGCTCGACCTCACGGACGAGGCCCTGGCTCTTGAGGGTGCCGACCTGCGTGACGTCGTTCATCACGATGTCCGGCAGGTCGCGCTGGGCGGCGCGCTGGGCCAGCTTCGTTTCGAAGTCGTCGAAGATCGCGGTGACCTGCACCTTGAAACCGGTCGCCTTCTCGAAGGCTTCCGCGAGCCGCTTGGTGGCCTGCTCGCCGGCGCCGCCGGGGGTCGTCCGGGTCCACAGTTCCAAGGGTGCCTTGGTGTCCTGCGCGACGTTCGTTCCGGCGGGGCCTGCCGAGCAGCCCGAAAGGACCAGCGCTGAGACAGTGAGTCCCACGCCGATCCACCGCGATTTCCGCATCGCATCTCCTGTTCACTGTGGACCACGCTGTCTACTCCGGTGGGACGGTAAGCGCTTTCCCGGCGTCTGGTCAATGGTCCGATGATTACGAATTTCAATCGGCCGGGTTCGCCTCTGCGTGGCACTCACCGCGCGTGGACCGGCTTAAGCATCCGATGTATGGTCGCCGACGGAGGTAGGGATGACCGAGCTGCAACACCGCCCGACGGCACTTCTCGTGATGGAGGAACGCCGCCGCGACGACGTTTACCCCGAGGCGGTGCGCAAGGAGATCGGGACGCTGGTGGACCTGCGTGAGCCGCTCACCCGCGAGCGCCTGGCGGAGGATCCGGCGGCCATGGAAGGCGTCGAAATCCTGCTCTCGGGCTGGGGGGCGCCGGTGCTGGACTCGGTCCTGTTGGGACACGCGCCGGACCTGCGCGCCGTCCTCGTCGCCGCCGGCTCGGTCCGGCCGCTGACCACGCCCGAGTTCTGGGCTCGCGAGCTCCCGATCGTGTCCGCCGCGGCCGCGAACGCCGTCCCGGTCGCCGAGTTCACCCTGGCCCAGGTCCTCTTAGGACTCAAGCAGGTGCACCGGATCTCCCGCGAGATCCGGGAACGGAAGGCCTATCCGCCGGATCCGAGGGTCGCCGGGGCGTACCGCTCCCGGGTCGGTCTCCTCGGTCTCGGTGAGATCGGTGCTCTCGTCGCGTCCCATTTGCGGAGTTTCGACGTGGAAGTGCTCGCGAGCGACCCCGTCGTCGACGCCGCGGCCGCCGCCGAACTCGGCGTGCGGCTGGTGGAGCTGGACGAGCTGTTCGCCACGAGCGCCGTGGTCAGCCTGCACGCGCCGCTGCTGCCGGAGACCGAGGGGCTGGTGAACGGGGAGCTGGTGGCCAGGATGGGCATCGGGGCGACCCTGATCAACACCGCCCGCGGCGCCGTGGTCGACGAGCCGTCGGTCGTCCCCGTGCTGGGCGAGCGGCCGGACCTCACGGCGATCCTCGACGTCACCTGGCCCGAACCGCCCGCGCCGGACTCGCCCCTGTACACGCTGCCGAACGTCGTCCTCACCCCGCATCTGGCGGGCGCGCTGGGCGCGGAACGCGCGCGGATGGGCGAGCTCGTCGCGCGCGAGCTGCGGCGGTTCGTGCTCGGCCAGCCGCTTCAGCACGCGGTCGCGCCGGACCGGGCTCACCTGCGGGCCTAGTCTGGCGAAGTGACACTCGCCTTCCGGGCCACCGGTCCACGAACCGGTGTCCCCGTGGTCCTGCTGCACGCCTTGGGCAGCAAATCCGGCACTTGGGACGATTTCGCCTCGCGTCTGGGGCGCCGTGTCCTGGCTGTCGACCTGCCGGGACACGGCGACAGCCCGTGGGCGGAGAAGTACTCGCTCGAAGCCATGGCCGACGACGTGGCCGATCTCCTCGGGGACCAGGCGGACCTGGTGGGCCACTCGATGGGCGGGCGGGTCGCCGTACTGCTGGCCCAGCGCCTGCCCGGACGCGTGCGGCGGCTGGTCGTCGAGGACGCCCCGCCGCCTCCGGCCTCGGTGAAGGAACCGCTGCCTCCGACGCCGGAGCCGCCCGAGCCGCTGCCGTTCGACTGGCGGCTGATCGACCCGATCATGGCCGGACTCCGCACGCCCGACCCCGGCTGGTGGGAGCGCCTCGCCGCGATCACGGCGCCGACCCTGCTGGTCAGCGGCGGACCTTCCAGCCACGTCACGCGCGAGTCGCTGGAGCGGATGAACGGGCTGATCGCCGACTGCCGCCTGGTGACCATCGAGGACGCCGGGCACCGGGTGCACGGTTCGAGGCCGGAGGAGTTCGCGGCGGTCGTGGGGGACTTCCTGGGGGCAGGCCGGTGACCGTGTTCGCGTGCGCGGGGTGCGCCGCCGAGCTGAGCGTCCCGGTCTCGCGGGTGGCGCTCCCAGTCCATGCCCACAACCGCTACGGGCACATGCTGCTTCCGCCGCTCATGCCGTCGGGAACCTACGCCGTCGATCCCGAGCCGTTCGGCGCGCCGAGGCGGCCGTGGAACGAGACCGAAGCCGAAGCCCGCGGGATCTTCGTCCCGAACGGCCTGCTTTCGGACGGGCCCGCCGGATCGATCGTGCTGGCGCCGGGCGACACCCGCGAAACCGAGCTGATCCCGGAGCGATGCGGCGGCTATTGCTACGGAGTGGACGGGCGGGACGGCCCCAACCTCGCCTGCGCCCGATGCGGTCTGGAGGTGGGGACCCGCATCGACGACTGCTCGCACTGGCAAGTGGTGCGCTTCGTCCCGGACGCCGTGAAGTTCGACCCTGCCGGAGAGCCTCCGGAAGCACTCGACTGGACGTTCGAGGGCGTGCCGCCGGTCGAGCCCGGCGGAGCGTGGAGCCCGTATTGGGAGGCGGCCGCCGGGGACGCGCTGGCGCATCTGCTCGCGGTGTCGGGCGGCGGGGCGATCGGCGTCCGCGGTGGCCTCGTCGCCGCGATCTTCGAACCGGCGCTCGCCCTGCTCACGTCCGGCCCGGCGCGCCGGACGCTGACCCTCGCGGGACCGGGTCTGCCGGACGCCGGGGACATCGCGCTCATACCGCGGCATCCGGTGACCGGGCGACCGTGGCCGCATTCCGGCGCCGCCGATGTGGTGCCGGTGGCGGCCGAAGTGTGGACGTGGCTCGCTTTCGGCCACGACCCGGTGACCGCTCCTGTCTCCGGGGCCATGCCGGACGGTGTCCTGCGGGACGATCCGCTGCCGAAGCACCCGCGTGGGTTCTTCATGCCTTCGACGGACGTCTTCCTGCACACCTTGGCGCGGCTTCCGGCCGTCCGGCAGCCTTGGCTGCGCGCGATCCACGACCGGGTGAGCGCCACTCCTTGGGGCTGGCCTCGCGGTTAGGCGTCGTATAACGCCCTATACCGCGAGGCTTTTGGCGGATCGGGGTGGCGTGTTGCCGCGAAACGGCGACGGTCACGTTCCTCGCGGCAGGTGCTCCCAATGTGGCATCGGGGACACTCAGCGTCTCCAATGCCACATTGGGGGCACCACTCGGGCAACGGCGCGTCGACGACCAGCGCGGGTGGCGGCTGTGAGGGCGAACTTCCCGAGAACGGGCATGAAATCACGCTAAGACGGCCAAGGTAAGCGCGGTGCCCGTCGGACGACGTCATCGGTGTACGTCACCGTGACACGTTCCGGTGATGTCCAGGTGAACCGGCGGGATCCGGGGAATACCAGAGACATCGAGCAGGGGGCGGAAGCAAGGGAGAGCACGATGAAGTCTCGTATCGCCGCCGTGGCGGCCACTGTCACGCTCTTGGTCTCCGCGGGTGCCATCGCCGCGTCGCCCGCCGTCGCGGATCCGGTGCCCGGCAGCCCGAACAAGTTCTATGCGTCGTGCGCCGTCGACCTCTTGGGTGTTCCGGTGGGCTGCCTGGAAACCGACGAAGTGCACGCGACACACATCTGCCAGTACGTGATGACGGGCTTCGGGCTGGGCCTCGACTGTATCCAGCGCTGAGCGGGAACCGGGTGGGCGTCCCTGCGACGCGCCCACCCGGCTCCCCTTCCCGGTGCGGATCACCGGATCACCGCACCGGGAAGATCACGCCCCGGTGACCGAGGCGATCCACTGCCGGTGTGCGACGACATCGGTGTAGATCGTGTCGCCGGTACCGCACGACGGGCTGTTGTGCCCCGCGCGGCTCGTCGCGCCGGCCAGCATGCCCTGGACGACCAGCGGTCCGCCGGAGTCGCCGTAGCAGGCTGTCTGGTAGTTCGTGCTGTAGACACACAGTTCGCTGGAACCCTGGATGCCCTGGCACCGGCTGTCCGGATCGATGCGGGTGTCGAGCTGCTTGAGGTTCGACGGCGGCCTCGGCTCGCAACCGCGCTGCGGGCAGGTCTGACCCCAGCCGTACAGCGTGACATCGGTTCCGGCCGCGGGCGAGCTGCCGGCGATCCGGATCGGGGTGTTCTGCACCGGCTGCGCGAGACGCACGAGCGCGATGTCGTACGGCCCGGCTTGCCCGCTGTAGTTCGGATGCTTGATCATGCGCGACGCCGAGGTCAGGACCCCGCCGGACTGCCAGGTCTTCGAGCCGATGCGCAGCCGCAGCGCCTGCTGCGGGATGCAGTGCGCCGCGGTCACGACCCACTGCGGCGCGATCAGCGAACCGCCGCAACCGTGGCTGCCGTTGACCTGAAGGGAAGCGATCCACGGGAAGTCGCCGGAGGCCTGTCCGCCGCCGACGATGGCCGGGCCGACCTGCCCGGGTTCCTGGGCCGTCACCGGCGACGACACGGACAGCGCCGCCGCACCCGCGATCAGCGGGATCAGGGCGGCGCGCAGCAAGGTACGCAGTCTCATAGGGGAGTCCTCCTCGACGTTGAAGGGGATGTGTGGGAATCACCCTCGCCGCGGCGGGGCTTCCGGAGAACTCCCGGCTTTGTATAGCGTTCGTCTATGGAACTCGGGTTCCGGCAGCTGCGGGTGGTCCGCGCCATCGCCGAGACGGGGACGCTGTCCGCCGCCGCGGCCGTCGTCGGCCTGACCCAGCCCACCGTCACCGACTGCCTGCGCCGGGCGGAACGCGCCGCAGGCGGCCCGCTGTTCCATCGAGACCGGCGCGGCGCGCGGATCACCCCGCTCGGCGAGCTGGTGCTGGCCCACGCGCGCACCGTGCTGGACGCGCTGGCCAGACTGGAATCCGCTTTGGACGAGAACCGGTACGGCACGCTTCCCGATCCCGTCCGGGTCTGCGGGATCCCCGGGCAGCTGGTGGGAAATCTGGCGATCGCCGTGCCTCGGGTGCTGTCGGCCGGAGTCGAGGTGCGGGGCGCGCTGAGTGTCCCGGCGGCGCTGGACCTGCTCGCCGATCACCGGCTCGAGGTGCTCGTGGTGGTCGACTTCCCCGGCCACGCCCACGATCCGCCGCCGGAGATCGGCCGGGCGACGGTCGCGATGGAACCGCTGTTCGTGGCCGTCGCCGAGCATCACCGGCTCGCCGGCCGCACCGAGATCGCGCTGGAGGAGCTCGCCGGTGAACGCTGGCTGAGCGTCGCCGACACCGCGGACCTCGCCGACACGGAGTTCACCGGCTATCTCGCCGACGTGTGCCGGGCTGCCGGGTTCACCCCCGAGATCCGCACCCTGCCGGCGAGTGTCTGCGCGCAGCTGTGCGAACTGGGCGAAGCCGTCCTGCCCATGGTGCCCGCCGCCCGGCGCCGCGGCGGGATCGAGGTCGTCCCGTTGCGCGGCAACCCGCTGCGCATGACCACCCGGCTGTACTGGCACGAACGCGGCCCGCTGTCCGAGGACGCCGTCCGTGTGCTGTGGGAAGAACTCGTCCGGGCACAGCACGCCGTCATGGAAACCCCGGAGCCGTACCGTTCCTGGCTCGCCGGAAATCCACAGTGGACGACCACTGTGGACTCGTTCGGCGAAGCACGGTCAGGTGCCGAGCCAGCCGGGGTTGGCCGCCGCCCACTCGGGGAGCCGATGCCGGATCGCGGCCAGCTCGGTGATCGCGAGCACCAGTCCACTCCGGACGGCCGGGACGTCGATCGCTGAGCCGTCGCGCCACAGCAGGAGATGCCGTGTCCTCAGCGGCACACCTCGCAGGGCCACCACCGAACCGGGCATCGTGGAGCCGGAATCGAGGGACTGGGCGAGTGCCACCGCGCGCGGATCCCGCTGGACGGTCTGCCGCAGCACCATCGGTTCCAGTTCCTGCACGGTGATCGTGCCGAGCCCGGCGCGGGCGCACTGGTCCGTCAGATGGTCGTGGAACTCGTCGTCCCCGCCCGCCACCGCCAGCCAGGCCGACCCGCCGAGCTCCGCCAGGGACACCTCGCCTCGACCGGCGACGGGATGTTCCGGGGACACGATCACGAAGACCGGTTCCGTCCCGACCGGGAGCACGTGGACGCCGTCCGGCGGTACGAGCTCCTGGCCGGGGTGATCCACGTACAGCGCCAGTTCCACGGTGCCGTCGAGCAACGCGGAGAACAACGCCGTCCTGCTGGTCAGCGCGAGCAGTTCGACCGGACGGCCGGGGGTGGCCGAGGCGACCACGCCGCTCAGGGTCTCGGCGAAGACCGTCGGGAGCGCGCCGATCCGGAGCAAGCCGTCGGCCGGGGCGCGGTGGAACCGGCGGATCGCCAGGTCGAGGTCGTCCGCCGCGGCCAGGACCCGCCGCGCGTGGTTCAGCAGCACCTCACCCAGCGCGGTGGGCCGCACGCCGTTGCGGTCCCGTTCGAACACCGTCCGTTCCAGCGCCCGCTCGACCCGGTGGAGCTGCGCGCTCAGTGCGGGCTGGGAGAGTCCGAGCGAGGTCGCGGCCTTCGCGATGCTGCCCGCCGACGCGATCGCGTCGAGGAGGCGCAAATGCCGGACGTCGATTTCCACCGGCCAAGTATGGCCGTCTCCGGGGCCGATCAGGGGACTGATCACCGGTCGTCCTCGCTGATGATCGTGCGGAGTTTGTGCAGCGCGCGGTGCTGGGCGACCCGGACCATGCCGGGGCTCACCCGCAGGACCGCGCCCGTCTCGGGCGCGGACATGCCGACCGTGATGCGCAGCCGGAGGATCTCCCGCTGGATGTCGGGCAGGACGCTCATCAACCGGGTCAGGTGTTCGTGACCGTCGGCGGCGAGGGCCTGCCACTCGGGCTCGTTGGGCTCGGGTGTCGCCCGGTCGGGCGGATCGGGCGTGGGGTCGGATCGGTCCCGCGCTCGCCCCCGGAAGGCGGCGGCGACCTTCCGGGCGGCGATCCCGAGGACGGCGGCGAGGAAGGAGCCGCCGGTGACCCGGGCGGTGGGCAGCGCGGTGAGCACGGCGAGGCAGGTCTCCTGCGCCACGTCCTCCGCGGCGATCACGCGTACGTCGGATCCGCCCATCCGGCTCCGGCAGTAGTTCGCGACGACCGGCTGGACGATGCTCATCAACTCGTTGGTCGCGGCGGGGTCGCCGCGACGGGCGCGGGGGACGAGGGATTCGAGATCCGCCGTCAGCGCGCCTTTGTCAGGGGGAGGAGCCGCCCCCGGCGAGGTGAGTGCGCCGGGGGCGGTCCAGGTCAGGCGAGTTCCCAAAGCGCGGGCACGTTCGGCGGTTCCCAGCCGGGCATGGAGGTGTGCGGCTGGATCACGCGGTAGGTGCTACCGCCGTAGGTGGTGGTCGCGCCGGAGCCGTAGTAGGTGTACGGCGCCCAGGTACCGCCCGGCGGGTTCGAGGTCGTCGGGCTGGTCGGCGTGGTGGGAGTGGTCGGCGTCGTGGTGGTGCTGGACGGCGGGTTCCCGCTGACCGTCAGGCGCAGGCTGTAGACGCTCAGGATCTCCGTGATCGGCTGGAAGTAGATGGTGCCGCCGGAGGTGCAGTTGCCGGAGCCACCGGAGGTGACGCCCTGCGCCTGGTCGCCGGTGATCCACGAGCCGCCCGAGTCGCCGGGTTCGGCGCAGGCGTTCGTCCGGGTCAGGCCGGTGATGGTGCCCTCGGGGTAGGTGACCGAGGTGTTCTTCTGCAGGATGGTGCCGCAGCGCCAGCCGGTGGTGGAGCCGGAGCGGCACACCGACGAGTTGACCGGGGCCTCGGTCGAACCGGCGACCGGCACGGTGCCGGGGTAGCGGTTGACCAGTGCGCGCGGGGTGTTGCCCGCGTCGGCGCGGACCCAGGCGTAGTCGTTGCCGGGGAAGCTGGAGCCGGCCACGGATCCGCTCGGGTTCGAGGTGCGGGTGCCGGTGGTGCCGCAGTGGCCAGCGGTCACGAAGCCGCCTTCGACCGCGAAACCGATGGAGCAGCGGCCCGAGCCGAAGGTGTAGGCGTTGCCACCGATGATGTCGATCAGCGGACGCGGGTCCTCCGTGCTGCCTTCGACGCGGACCAGGTCGGCCTTGACGCCGGACTCGGCCGCCCAGGACTTCGCGGCGGCCTCGCCACCGGCGTTGGCGAGCACGACGATCGAGTTGGTGGTGACGTCGGTGTACCAGCCGGGCACGGTCGCCGGTGCCTTGGTGGACTTGGCGTCCAGTCGCAGCTTCGCCGCGTCGAGTTCGGCGGCGCTGCGGGCGAAGGTCTTCGGGGTCGCGCCCGCGGCGCGGACCAGGTCGGCCTGTGCGGCGTCGGTGACCGCCACGGTGAGCGTGGTTCCGGTGGCGTCGAGCCAGGATCCGGCGTACGACGTGCCGAGTTGCTTCTTCAGCGTGTTGTCGGTGACCGCGGCGCGCTGTTCGCTGGCGAGCCGGAGCTTGGCCTGCTCCGGGCTGATCTTCAGGTCACGCGACAGGGCGGCGAGCATTTCGGACTGTGCCTGGTCGGCCGGGGTGGCTTGCTGACCGGCACTCGCGCTGGGGGTGAGCGCGATGGCGGTTATCAAGCCTGCCCCGGTTATGGCCGCGGCTGTGGCGGCGAGGATCTTTCTATTCATGTCAACGCTTTCCTCGAACTGGCGGGGGAGGGAGATTCGTTCCCGACCGTACGAGGCGCATCACGTGACTGGTACATACCATTTGGGTCATATCGCCCGGCTTGAGCGTGGGGTGATATGGCGGTCCGGCATGGTGATCCTGCCGGTAATTCCGTTGCCGCGCAAAGGTTTCAGCCGCCGGGAAACGCGGGATGTCCGTCGTGTCCGATTCGGTTCGCCGCAGTGCTCCAGACGTCAATACCGTACTTTTGAGGGGTAGGGCAAAGGGTGCGCCGGAACTTCTCACAGGGTGAGGAAGTGCCCGTCGTGCCGGAGGGGGCGCCGGCACGACGGACACGGGTGTGGCGGACCTCAGTGAGCGGCGCAGCGGTAGCTCGTGGCGACCGCGGGATCACCGTGGCCCCGGTACCGCGAGACCTGCGGATACGGGCAGAGATCGCGGGTGAGGGTCTTGTCGCCGTTCGCCGCGGGCAGGGTCGACGGCGCCTTGCCGTGTTCGACCCAGTCGACGAGCGCGCCCAGCGCGTTCGTCGGCGCGGCACCCGCGCCGCCGGCGCAGTGCGTGACACCCGGAGCGAAGAACAGCCGGTAGAACTCGTTGACCCGCTTCGGGCCGCCCAGCTCGCGCTCCACCTCGTGGCGGTACCGCAGCGTGCCGCCCGGCGGGATCAGCTGGTCGTCGGTGCCCACGAAGGTGATCAGCTTGCCGCCCGCCCGGCGGAAGTCCGACAGATCGGGGTCCGAGGTCCCGATGACGTCGTCGTACTCCCGCACCGACTGGCGGAACAGCTCGGCGAACTGGCGATAGGTGATCTTCGAGGCGTCGAACCCGGGCTGCTTCTTCAGGAAGGTCCGCACCCAGCCCAACGCCACCGGGAAACCGGGGGCGTTCGTCACCGGGCCGAACTCCGCGCTCTTGGGGAGACCCGGCCAGAGCCGCCGTCCGTGTTCGTCGGTCGGACCGGCCCAGATCTTGCGGACCACCTCGGCGTCCGCCGCGGTGACGACGACCTCTTCGTCGCCGCAGTGCACCTTGGTGCCGATGAGCGAACGGGGGTCGTAGCCGCATTCGTCGGGCCGGTCGACGATGCCGTCGGTGACCCCGTCCCGGCCGTCGCAGGCCTCGATCGCGGCCTGCCGGAAGGCGGAGAAGACACAGTCCGAGGGGAAGGTCTTGTCCTGGTTCATCACGACCTGCGGCCACAGGGTCGCGACCGCGAACTCCGCCCAGTGCACGGCGGGCGCGTTCGCCAGGACGCCGTCGAAGTCCCCGGGATACCGCTGCGCTTCGGAGTAGCCCTGACGACCGCCGGTCGAGCAGCCGTTCCAGTACGAGTAGGAGACGGCTCGCTGGTAGAACTTCCGCGTCACGTCCTTCCCGATGACGGCGGCCTCGTGCACGGAACGGGTCGCGAAGTTCGTCACCAGCGGCTTGTTGATCTCGCCGTTGTCGGTGAGTGCCCATGAGGTGTCGAGGAAGGTCAGGGGAACACCGGCGTCGGTCGTCACGCCGCTGTAGCCGTCCTTGACCGCCTGGACGAGCGGCGCGCCGAAGTCGCCGGCGGTGTAGGCGCTGCCGCCGACCGCCTGGAGCCTGCCGGTCCACCCGGTCAGGGGCAGCGCGACGGCGACCTTGACGTGGTCGCCCGCCGATCCGTGGGTCAGCGTGACGGTGATTTCGCAGTAGGCGGGCACGTCGGCTTTGGCGGGTTTCGCCGCCGCCTGGACCGATTCGATCCGCGCGCCCGCCGGTGCCGGAACGGAGACTGCCGCACACGATGACGACGTCGCCGCCTCGGCGGGCGCCGTCTGGGCGACCGAGGTCAGCACCAGCGGCAGCAGGGCGGCCAGTGGGGCCGCCGCGAGGAACATCTTCTTGCGTCTCATCACTTTCCCGAAGCTAGGCCGATCGTGTTGACAGGACGTCTACATCCTGTGGACGCCGCTCGAGAGTCCTAACCGGACGGTTTGGGTATCGTCGGACGGGCGGCCAGCCATGGCCGAGGGGAGGAATGCCGCACCATGCCGCTTTTCGGACGGGAAGCCGAGCTGAAGGACCTGGGCGAGCTCGTCGACGGACCAGCCGCGGGCTGCGGTGGCGTCCTCGTCCAGGGCGAACCCGGGGCCGGCAAGTCCGCCATCGTCACGGAGGCCGTCGCCGCGGCGACGGTCGGGGGCCTGCGAGTGCTGCGCACGACCGGGGTCGAGGCCGAACGGAACTTCGCCTACGCGGCCCTGCACCAGTTGCTCTTTCCGCTCCGGGCCGGTGCCGACACCCTGCCCGCGCCGCAGCGGTCCGCGCTCTGGACGGCGCTGGGGCTCGCCGAGGCCGCGGAGCCCAGCGCGTACCTGGTCGGCCTCGCCGCGTTGACGTTGCTCTCGGAGGAGGCGGCGGCCAGGCCGTTGCTGATCGTCGCCGAGGACGTGCACTGGCTGGACCGCGAGAGCGCCGACGTCCTCGCGTTCGTCGCCAGGCGCGTCGAGACGGAACCGATCGTCCTGATCGCGACCCTCCGGGAGGGCGAGCCGTCGCCGCTGCGTGACGCGGGACTGTCCTCAATGGACCTCGAACGCCTGCCCGGTGAGGTCGCGGCCGAACTGCTCGACTCCGTCGCCCCCGGGCTCCCGTCCGCGGTCCGGTCGCGGCTGCTCGCCGAGGCCGCCGGGAATCCGCTCGCCCTGACCGAACTGCCGTCGGCCGTGACCGGGCAGGCCGATTCCGTGCTGCCGCTGACCGAGCGGCTCGAGCGCACCTTCGGCGCCCGGTTCACCGCCCTGCCGGAACCCACGCGCACGACCTTGCTGGTCGCCGCGCTCAACGAGACCGGTTCGCTCACCGAGACGCTCGCGGCGGCCGGGGCGCTGCTGGGTGAAGACGTCGAGCCGGAGGCCCTGGCACCCGCCGCCGAGGCGAGGCTCGTCGACCTCGAACCCCGGACGGTCTCGTTCCGGCATCCGCTGATGCGTTCGGCCATCCCCGCGTCGGCGCCGCCCGAGGAACGGCGACGCGCTCACCTCAGCCTCGCCGAGATCCTGCGCGAGCAGCCGGACCGCCGAGCCTGGCATCAGGCCGCCGCGGCGACCGGTGCCGACGAAGACGTGGCGGGCGCGCTGGAGAGCGCGGCCGACCGCGCCCGGCATCGGGGCGGAGCGACGGCCGCGGTCGCCGCGCTGGAGCAGGCGGCCCTTTTGAGCGCCGATCCGGAACGCCGCGCGGACCGGTTGCTGCGCGCGGCCGAGCTCGCCGTCGAGTCCGGTGGCCGCGAGACGGCGGAACGGCTCGTGCGGAATGCCCGCGCGGGAGAGCTCACACCGCGGCAACGATCGATGGCGAGCTGGTTGCTCAGTGGCTTCGAGGACGGCGTCCGCGAGGATCTTTCCCGGGTCACGGAGCTGGCGCGGCTGGCCGAGTCGGTCGCGGAGGAGGGGCACCCGGATCCGGCGATGCGCGTCCTGTGGGGTGCCGCCATGCGCTGTTTCTGGGCCGAACCCGGCCCGGAGACGCGGCGGACGCTGCTCGCCGTCGCGGACGGCCTCCCGATCGAGAACTCGGATCCGCGCCTGGTCGCCGTCGCCGCATACGTGGCGCCGTTCGAGCGGGCCGAGTCCGTACTCGGCGAGCTATGGAAACTCGCCGCCACCACCGGAGCCGATCCCGAAGTCGACCGCTTTCTCGGCAGTGCGTCGCTTCAGGTCGGCGCGGTCGACCTGGCCGCCCGGTTCTCCGCGGCCGCGGCACCGGGACTGCGTGCGCAGGGCAGGCTCGGACTGCTGCCCCGCGCCCTGGCGGTCCAGGCGTGGAGCCGGGTCCGGCTCGGCGACCTCGCCGCGGCCGTACCGGTCGCGGCGGAAGCGGCCAAATTCGCCAAGGAGACCGGGCAGCCGTTCATGTACGGCCTCGCCACCGCGGTCCAGGCCGAGATCGCCGCGCTGCGGGGCGAGCACAAACAGGCCAAGGCACTGGCCGACGAGGCCGAACGGGCCGGGCTCGCCGCCGGTGCCCGGCCGGTACTGGCGACCGTGCAGCTCGCGAGGGGCATCACGGCGTCGAGCGAGGGCCGGTTCGACGATGCGTTCGCCGACCTGCGGCGGTTGTTCGACCCCGCCGATCCCGCCTTCCAGCTGGCCCTGCGGGTCTACTTCGTCGCGGACCTCACCGAGGTCGCGATCCGGGCGGGCCAGGTCGAAGCCCTGCGCGAGATCGTCGCGGAGATGGAAGAACTGGCGCTGTCGACCCCGGCACCCGCCTTGCACATCGGATTGCGCTACGCCCGTGCCGTGCTCGATCCGAGCGAGGAACTGTTCGAGACCGCCTTGCGGGCCGAGCTGGACGGTTGGCCCGCCGAACGGGGGCGGCTGCGGCTGGCCTACGGCGAATGGCTGCGGCGGCAGCGCCGCGTCGTGGACTCGCGGGCGCATCTGCGCGCCGCGCGGGAGACGTTCGACGCGCTCGGCATGACCGCGTGGGCCGAACGCGCGCGTCGCGAACTGCGGAGCGCGGGGGAGTCCAGTCCGAACCGCGGCCCGGACGCGCGCGAGAAGCTGACCCCGCACGAGCTGAGCATCGTGCACCTGGCCGCGGAGGGCCTGACGAACCGGGAGATCGGGCAGCGGCTCTACCTGTCACACCGGACGGTCGGCACGCATCTGCACCGGATCTTCCCGAAACTGGGCGTCAAATCCCGGGCCGAACTGAAAGATGTCGTGAGTTCCCTGCCGCAAGTAGTCCTCTAGTTGCGGTAGTTGCGCGCGCGACCACCGCGACTAGAGGACTACTTGCCGGGGTTCAGGCGACGGTGGCGTCCAACGTGACCTCGACGTTCCCCCGCGTCGCCTTCGAGTACGGGCACACCTGGTGCGCGCCCTGGACCAGTTCGTCGGCGGTGGCCTGGTCGATGCCGATCGCTTCCAGGTGCAGCGCGGCGCTCAGGTGGAACTCGCCCGCGTCGGTGTCGTGGTGCAGCGTCACCTCGGCGACGACCGCGAGGTCGTTCAGCGGCACCTTCTTCACGCCCGCGACCCGGCGGACGGCGCCGACGAAGCAGGACGCCCAGCCCGCGGCGAACAGCTGCTCGGGGTTCGTGCCGTCGCCGGCGCCGCCGAAGGCCTTCGGCACGGCGAGGCCGACGTCGAGCGCGCCGTCGTCGGAGGTCGCCCGGCCGCCGTTGCGGCCTTCCGCGGTCGAAGTGGCGACGGCGGTGTACGTGGTTTCAGACATGCCGCAACCGTAGGAATCCGGCCGGGATCGCGGCGACCGTCGGACGACGTCAGTTCTGTACGTCATCGTCGGACGACGTACGCCGACGACGTCGTCCGACGGTCGCGAGGGCCGCTCGGGCGCGCCTACCTTTCCGCTCATGTCCCACCTGCCGCAGGAAGTCCGGTATCGCTTCACCGTCCTCGGCCCGCCGGGCTTCACGAGCGGCGGCACCCGGCTCGACCTCGGCTCGCCGCAGCAGCAGGCCGTCTTGATGCTGCTGCTGGCGAACCCTGGCAGTTTCGTCCGGACCGGCGAGCTGATCGACGGGCTCTGGGGTGAGCGGGCGCCCGCGACCGGCGAGGCCGTCATCCGGACCTACATCTCCCGTCTCCGGCGGCTTCTTTCCCTGCAGGGACTGGGATCCGCGATCGTCTCCCAGTCCGGCGGCTACAAGCTGGACCAGAATTCGTTCGAGGTGGACGCCACCGAATTCGCCCGGCTGGTCGAGAGCGCCCGTCAGGCGCACAACGTGGAGACGGCGGCGAACCTGCTGGAGCGTGCACTCGGGCTCTGGACCGGAACGGCGCTGGCCGGCGTCCCCGGCGAGGCCGCCGAACACGAGCGTTCGCGGCTGGAACGGCTGAAGCTGACCGCCACCCAGGAGCTGCTCCGGCTGCGACTGGAGCTCGGGGACCACGCCGAGGTGATGGCCGAGGCACCCGCGCTGATCGAGCGCAACCGTCTTGAGGAACCGCTGTACAAGATCTATCTCCTAGCCCTCCATCGCGGCGGGCGCCGGGCCGAGGCGCTCGAGCTCTACCGGGCGGTCCACGACCTGTTCGACGAGGAACTCGGGGTCCGTCCGGGGCCGAAACTGCGGGCGCTCCACGAGAAGGTGCTTCGCGCCGAGGACGAGCAGATGCCCGGTCGCCGCGAGCCGGATGCGTTGTTCGTCGGCCGCGAGCGTGAACGCGCCGAGTTCCGGCGGTTGCTCGCGAGGGATCCGGCCAAGGGCGTCGAAGTGCTGTTCTTCACCGGCGCCCCCGGCATCGGGAAGTCGACGCTGCTGCGGAGGCTCGCCGACGACGCGGCCGCCCTGGGCAGACCCGTCCGGGTGGTCGACGGGTTCGAGGACGTCGAAGATCCCGCCGCCTTCTTCCGCCGCCTGCCCGGAACCGCCACCGTCGTGATCGCGGGACGGAACGCTCCGGGCGCCACGGTGCTGGTCGATCCGGCCTGGTCGAGGCGGATCAGGCTGCGCAGACTCGAAGCCTTGAGCGAAACCGAGTCCGCGGCGCTGCTCGAAGCCCGCGACGTCGATCCGGACCTCCGGAAGTCCATTGTGGACTTCGCGGCGGGCAACCCGTTCGCGCTTTCCCTCGCCGCCGAGGTGAGCAGGTCACCCCGAGCGGACGCGGCGCGCTACGTGATCGACACCGTCTACGCCCACCTGGCCGGTGATCCGCCGACGGAGGCGCACCGGTGGGCGCTGTACGTGTGCGCGCAAGCGGAGCACACCACCGAAGACCTCCTCCGGTCCGTGCTGCCGGGAGGACGGTCGTCGGAGCTGTTCGACTGGCTCCGCGACCATCCCTGTGTCGAGGCCGCCACCCACGGCCTCGTCCTCGGCGGCGTGCTCCGTGAGGTGCTCGACAGGCACCTCCGGTGGCGTGACCCGGCGGGCCGCGCGCGGATGCGCGGCCGGATCAGCCGGGTCACGGCCGCCCGCTGATCAGGTGCGCAACCACACCGCCGTATCCGTCGGGAGTTCCGTCTCGACCGGGCCGCTGGCCAGGAGGACGCCGAGATGCGGCGGAAGCGGCACCGGCGTGTCCGAGAAGTTCAGCACGAAGGTGAACCCCGGCTCCCGGGTGAACGCGAGTACCCCGTCGCCCAGCGGCAGCCACTCCAGATCGCCGGGTCCGAGCGCGGGAAGTTCCGCCCTCAGGCGCAGACCTGTGCGGTAGAGCCGGAGCATCGACGCAGGATCGGCTGCTTGGGCTTCCGCGGTATCGGAGCGCCACTCCTCCGGCTGGGGCAGCCACGTTCCGCCGGTGCCGAAACCGAACGGAGGAGCGACGCCGGACCAGGGGAGCGGGACACGGCAACCGTCACGGCCGGGGTCGGCGCCGTTCGTCCGGGCCCACACCGGATCCTGACGGAGCTCGTCCGGGACGTCCTCGATCTCCCACAGGCCGAGCTCTTCCCCTTGGTAGACATACAGACCGCCGGGCAGCGCCAGGGTGAGCAGCGCCGCCGCCCGCGCCCGCCGCGTCCCGAGTTCCCGGTCCACCGGAGTGCCGTGAAGCCGGTCTGCGAAGGCGAAGCCGGTATCACCGTCGCGCCCGTACCGGGTCACATGCCGGGTGACGTCGTGGTTCGACAGGACCCAGGCCGCGGGCGCGTCGACCTCCTCGTGCGCCGTCAGCGTCCGCTCGATGACGTCCCGGAACCGCCCGGAATCCCAGGGGCACACCAGGAAGTCGAAGTTGAACGCCGCGTGCAGTTCGTCGCGGCGGAGGTACCGCGCGGCACGCGACATGTCCGGCAGCCACATCTCGCCGACCAGCACGCGGTCACCCGGGTAGCTGTCGGCGATCTTGCGCCACGACCGGTAGATCTCGTGCAGCCCCTCCTGATCGGAGAACGGCGTCTCGTCACCGGGATCGACGTCGGGCAGCCGGGGGTCCTTCACCAGCCCGTCGGCGACGTCGATGCGGAAGCCGTCGACCCCGCGGTCGAACCAGAACCGCAGGACGTCCTCGAAGTCCGCGCGGATGTCCTGGTTGTCCCAGTTGAAGTCCGGCTGGCGCGAGCTGTACAGATGCAGGTACCACTCGCCGTCCGGCACCCGAGTCCAGGCGGAGCCGCCGAAGCGCGACTTCCAGTTGTTCGGGGGCTCGGAGCCGTCCGGACCGCGGCCGGGACGGAACCAGAACCGTTGCCGCTCAGGTGATCCCGGTTCCGAGGCGAGCGCATCCTGGAACCAGCGATGCTCGTCGGAGCAGTGATTGGGCACGATGTCGATGATCACGCGGATACCCCTGGCGTGGGCCGCGGCGATCAGCTCCTCCGCCTCGGCGAGGGTGCCGAAGAGCGGGTCGATCTCCCGGAAGTCGGCGACGTCGTAGCCGCCGTCGTCCATCGGCGACGGATACCACGGGGTGAACCAGATCGCGTCGATCCCGAGTTCGGCCAGGTAGTCCAGCCGCGAGCGGACCCCGGCGAGATCGCCGACGCCGTCGCCGTTCCCGTCGGCGAAACTGCGGATGTAGACCTGGTAGATCGCCGCGCTCCGCCACCATCCGGCGGACTGCCCCAATGCGGTCACGGAAATGCCCTCCTCGATCGTTGTGGAAACCCCGAATGCGGCGGGAAATCAGCCTTTGACGCTGCCGGCGGTGAGCCCGGCGAGGATGTGCCGCTGGAAGGCCAGGAACAGCGCCACCATCGGCAGGCTGGCCAGCACCATGCCCGCGACCAGCACGTTCAGCGGCATGTCGATGGCCACCCGCTGCAGCATCACCGACAGCGTCTGCTTTTCGGTGTCCGGGAACACCAGCAGCGGCCAGATGAAGTCCTTCCACGCGGCCACCACCGCGAGGATCGAGACCACGGCCAGGATCGGCCGCGAGATCGGCAGGATGATGCGCCACAGCGTGCGCACCGGCCCGGCGCCGTCGAGCCGCGCGGCCTCGATCAGCTCGTCCGGGATCTGGTCGAAGAACCGTTTCAGCAGATAGATGTTGAACGCGTTGGCGGCGGCGGGCAGCCAGACCGCGGCCGGTGAGTTGATCAGGTTGACGTGCAGCAGCGGCAGATCGGTGATCGTCACGTAGGTCGGCACCAGCAGCGCCGCCGCCGGCAGCATCAACGTCGCCAGCATGAGCCCCAGGACGACGTTGCCGAATTTCGGCCGCAGCTTCGACAACGCGAACGCCGCGGGGACGTCGATGGCGAGCTGGGCCAGCCAGGCACCTCCGGCGACGATGATCGTGTTGAGGAAGTACTTGCCGAGACTGAGTTGGTCCCACGCGTCGCCGAAGGTCTCCGGATGCCACTCGTTGGGAATGAAGGTCGCCGGTGTCTGCGCGAGCTCCTGCGGTGACTTCATCGCCCCGGTCACCGCCCAGTACAGCGGGAACAGGAACGCGATGACGAACAGGAGCAAGGTGCAGCCGAAGATGACGGCGTACCCGATCTTGCCACCGGGGCTCCGGAGCGTGCCGGGGGAGACGAGCGTCCTCACGACTGATCCGCCTTCCTGGTCAGGCGCACGTACAGCGCGGAGAACACCCCGAGCGCGACGAACAGCAACAGGCTCAGCGCGCTGGCCGAGCCGAAGTCGTTGTAGACGAAGGCGTAGCGGTACAGCAGCAGGAGCACGGTGACGGTGGAGTCGTCCGGTCCGCCGCCGGTCATCACGTACGGCTCGGTGAACACCTGCATGGTCGCGACGACCTGCAGCAACAGGAGCACCAGCAGGACGAACCGGGTCTGCGGCAAAGTGACGTGGATCAGGCGTTTCCACAGTCCGGCGCCGTCGAGTTCCGCGGCTTCGTAGAGCTCGCCGGGGATCGTGCCGAGCGCGGCGAGGTAGATCAGCGTGGTGCTGCCCATGTTCGCCCACGTCGAGACGAACACGAGCGACAACATCGAGGTGTCGCTCGAGTCGAGCCATTGGCCGCCGGGCAGGCCGACGGCGCCGAGCGCGGAGTTGAACAGACCGGAACCCGGGTCGTAGAACCACTTCCACATCAGGGCGGTGACGACCGGCGGCAGCATCACCGGCAGGTAGACCGCGAGCCGGAAGAACGCCTTGGCGTGGCGCAGTTCGTTGAGCAGCACCGCGGTCAGGAACGGCACCACGAACCCGAAGACCAGCGCGAGCACGGTGAACAGCAGGGTGTTGCGCCAGGCGACCCCGAACAGGGGGTCTTCGAACAGGCGGGTGAAGTTGTCGAACCCGACCCACGACGGCGGGTTGACGAAGTCGACCTGCTGGAAGCTCAGCAGGACCCCGCGCACGATGGGGTACCAGGAGAACAGCGCGAACACCACGAGCGCGGCGCACAGCAGGCCGTATGCGGTGAGGTTCTCCTTGAGCTTGCGGCGCAACCGGTTCCGGCGGCGTTCGGCCGCGGACGCGACCGGGCGACCGGCCCGCGACGAGGACGTCGCGGGCCAGTCGAGGAGGCTACTTGACCTGGGCGAGGACACTGTTGACCTTCGACTCGGCCGACGCGAGCTGCTGGTCGATGTTCGCGTTCCGATCGGTGAGCACCGCCTGCATCACGCTGTCGAGGACGGCGTAGACCTGCTGCGCGTTCGGCGGTTCGATACTGCCCTTGATCCGCGAACTGGCGTCCACATAGGACTGGAAGTTCTCGGCGGGGACGTTGGCGTGCTTGGTCTTGAGCGCGAGCTGCTGATCGCGGACGGCGCTCTGCCAGATGTCCGGCGTCGGCTCGGCGGGCAGCCCGACCGGCTGCTTGCCGTCGACGTACTGCTGGACGTGCTTCTCGAAGCGCTCCGGGTTGAGGTACTTCCAGCGGACCCATTCCAGGCCGGCCTTGATCTTCTCCGGCGAGGCCTTGGGGTTGACCATGTAGCCCTCGCCGCCCAGCAGCGTGCCCTGCCCGCCCGGCATCCCGGCGACGCCGTAGTCCTCGTACTTGCCGTTGAACTGCTTGACCAGCACCAGGACGTTGTCCGGGGCGGCCATGTACATGCCGAGCTGGCCCGCGCCCATCATGCGCTGGACGTCCTGGGCTTCGAGCAGCTGCTTGCTGCCCATGGTGTCGTCGTCCCAGCGCATGGCGCGAAGCTGGTTGAGCGCGGCCTTGCCCTTGTCGTTGTTGAAGGCGGCGACCCATTTGTCGCCGTCCTTGCGCGCGACTTCGCTGCCCATCGAGTACAGCCAGCTGGTCAGGTGCCAGCCGCCCTGGTTGTTCTTGCTGTAGTCGGCGTACCCGACGGTGCCGTTGCCCAGTGCGGCGATCTTCTTCGCGGCCTCGCGGACCTCGTCCCAGGTCTGCGGCGGTTTGTTGGGGTCGAGCCCGGCCTTCTGGAACAGCGGGCGGCTGTAGAGGAGGCCCATGCTGTAGTTCATCGTCGGCAGGCCGTAGAGCTTGCCGTCGGCGCCGCGGAAGTTGTCCAGCAGCTCGGGCTTGAGGTCGCCGAAGTTCTTCAGGCCCTTGGCCGCTTCGGTGATGTCGGCGGCCTGGCGGCGCGCGATGATCTGCGCCGGGTCGGTGAAGTAGACGTAGTAGACGTCTTCGAGCTGACCGCCGGCGAGCTTGGCGGAGAACGTCTTCGGGTCCATGAACCCTTCGTGCGGCTCGATGTCGATGTCCGGATGGGTCTCCTCGAACTCCTTGACGTCGGCGTCGAACACGCTGCGCTCGAACGGCTGGCTGGTCGGGGGCTGCCCGGTGACGGTGATCTTGACCTTGCCCCCGGCCCCGGTGCTTTCGCCGGAACCGGAACCGCAGGCGGCGACCCCCAGGGTGAGTCCACCCGCAAGGAGCAGGCAGAACATCCGGCGGCGCACGGCAGGGGACCAAGTGCTGCTCATCTTCAAGCCTCATCTCGGGATCGCGACGGCTGTCACGTGATTGCGGTCACTCTAAAGTGAAGGCCCAGATTTACGCAATAACTCGATGAGAACTTGCAACTTGCCGACAATGACTCTCGCTGGACGACCGCAAGCGCGTGAAGGCCCCCTTCCCTCGGGCTCAGCCGAGGGAAGGGGGCCTTCACGCGCGAAGGGTGTGCCTACCGGCGGGCGGTGGACCCTCGCACCACGAGTTCGGGCGCGAACAGCAGTTCCTCGGCTGCCACCTCGCCGCCGTTTATGCGCTTGACCAGCAGTTCCACCACGGCGCGACCCATCGCCTCGATCGGCTGGCGGGTGGTGGTCAGCGGCGGATCGGTGCAGTTCATCAGGGCCGAATCGTCGTAGCCGACCACCGAGATGTCGTCGGGTACCGACAGTCCTTGCCGCCGGGCCGCGCGGATCGCGCCCAGCGCCAGCAGGTCGCTCGCGCACAGGACGGCCGTCGCACCGCGCGGGTACAGCCGGGCCGCGGCGGCGTGGCCGCCTTCGATGGAGAACATGCCGTGCTCGATGAGTTCGTCCAGGACCGGGAGCCCGAGTTTCCCGGCGTAGGCGCGGAACGCCTCGAGTTTGCGCTGGGAGGGCACGTGATCGGTCGGGCCGAGGACGAGGCCGATCTTCTCGTGCCCTAGTGAGCTCAGGTGCCCGACGACCTGCTCGACGGCGACGGCGTCGTCGCACGAGATCTGCGGCAGCCCGAGGTGGTCGACGGCGGCGTTGATCAGCACCGTCGGCAGGCGGCGCTCGGCGAGATGGTGGTAGTGGGAGTGCACCGCGTCGGCCTGGGCGTACAGCCCGCCGGCGAACACGACGCCGGAAACCTGTTGCTGCAGCAGCAGTTCGACGTACTCCGCCTCCGAGACCCCGCCTGCCGTCCGCGTGCACAGCACCGGGGTGAAACCCTGCTGGGCGAGGGCGTTGCCCATGATCTCGGCCAGCGCGGGGAAGATCGGATTCTGCAGTTCGGGAAGGACCAGCCCGACCAGGCGCGCGCGGTCGCCGCGCAGCTGGGTCGGCCGTTCGTAACCCATCACGTCCAGTGCGGTGAGGACGGCGGCCCGGGTGCTGGCGGAGACCCCGGACCGGCCGTTGAGCACCCGGCTGACCGTGGCTTCGCTGACCCCGACCTTGAGGGCTACTTCGGCAAGACGACGCGTCATGCGTGAAACTTTACCGCAAGCGAGCGCAAGACCTAGACATTCTTGATCGGTGCGGTGGGCTCCTTCGCGACCCGGAAATCCCGGGAAGAAGGAACGAGCGCGGCGGCGGCCGGAGCGGCGAAACAGACCACGGCGCACACCGCCAGCACGGGCGCCGCCCCGAACTGGCTGATCGCGGGCGCGATGAACGCCAGCCCGGCGGGCGCCAGGCCGTAGGAGAACAGGAAGTCCAAAGAGGACACCCGCGCGAGCTTCCCCGGCTCGACCTCCCGCTGGGTCGCGGTGAACCACGGGACGTTGAACAGTTCGATGCCCAGACCGGCGACGGCGTAGGCGGCGATGACGAAGGCCGGGTGCACCGGGAACAGCAGGCTCAGTGGCGCGAAGCCGTAACAGCCGAGTCCGATCAGTGCCGCCCAGCCTTGCCGCTTCGGGCGCCAGCGCGCGATGACGACGGCGCCCGCGAGCGCGCCGAGCGTGTACGCGGTGAGTCCGGCGGCCAGGACGGCTTCGGTGTCGTAGCGGTCGCGGCTGACCAGCGGCAGGACGACGCCGGTCGCGGAGTAGCCGGTCGCGATCACGGCGGTCAGCGCGCCGAGTCCGGCCAGGAACCAGGGGTGACGGCGGGCTTCGCGGAGTCCGTCGGCGAACTCGCCGAAGAAGCGGGTCTTGGTCGCGGACGGGGTGGGCGTGAAGGTGCCTCGCGGCGGGATCAGTGCCGCGCCCAGCCAGAGCACCCCGGTCCCGATCACCAGGACCGGCGTCGAGGCGAAAGCGGCGAGTAGAGCAGTGAGACCAGGGGCGACCAGTGTCGTGACCCGGACGGCCAGTGTCATCGCGGCGTTGGCCTGCTGGCGCTGATCCTCGGCGATCACTTCGGCGGTCAGCGCCTGGAACGCCGGGCGGCACGCGCCCTGGCCGACGCCGACGACGGCGGCCGAGGCGGCCATCAGCAGAACGGACCGGCCCATGCCGACCGCGATCAGGGGAGTGGCGAGACCCGCGATGAGGCCTGCCCAGAGCACGACCTGACGGCGGGAATGCCGGTCCGCGAGCACCCCTGCCACGGGTACGGCCACGAGGAATCCCGCGGTGCGCGCGGCCAGCACGATGCCGAGGTCGACGGCCGAAAGCGACCGTTCGAGCACTGCCAGTCCGAGGATGAACGGCAGCGCCCAGGTCGCCAGCCCGGAGGCGGTGTTCCCGGTCCAGAGCCGTACGAACGACAGGCTGCGGAACACCGGGGTCCGGGTCTGCACGGTGTCGTCGGTCACGCGGATCGCACCTCAACTCACTTGAAATCGGTAATCGTTGTCGGTAAGCCTATCGGGTGACACTCGAAGGCTGGAGGAACCATGGCATTTCCCGTACGGCTGGCGACCGCGTCCGTCGTCATGGCGTTGGTCGCGGGCTGCGCCACCGGCACATCTGATCAGGGCGCGCCCGGCGCCGCCGCACCGGGCGCGATCGAAAGCTGCGGCAAACGTTCGACGTTCGCCGCCGCGCCGAGCCGCGTCGTCGCCTTGGACCAGTCCTCGACAGAGACCCTGCTGGCCTTGGGCGCGGGCGCCAAGATGGCCGGGACGGCCAACTTGAAGACCAAGGTTTCGCCGGAGCACGCCGCGGAGTACGCGAAGATCCCGGTGCTCTCGCCGAAGGTCCTCACCGCCGAACCGTTGCGCGCGGCGAATCCCGACTTCGTGACGGCCTCCTTCAAGGAGCTCTTCACCGCCGACCGCGCGGGCACCCGTGACGAGCTGGAGGCCCTCGGCGTTCCCACCTACGTCAGCGCGGTCAACTGTCCCGACGGCACCGCCGACGCGTTCGAGCGGTTGTTCCGCGACTACGAGAACCTCGGCAAGGCCCTGGGCGTCGCCGATCGCGCCGGTGAGCTGGCGACCGCTCAGCGCGCACTGCTCGCCGAAGCCCGGGGGAAGGCCGCGAAACGACCGCAGGGCCTCAAAGTCGCGTGGGTCTACTCGGTGTTCAAGGACGTTCCCTACGTCGCCGGGCGGACCGGGATGCCGAGCGAGATGAGCCGGATTTCCGGCGTCACCAACGTCTTCGACGACATCGACCAGGAATGGCCGGAGGTCTCGTGGGAGGCGATCGCCGACCGCGCCCCCGACGTCGTCGTGATCGGTGATCTGTCCGAACGGGGCAACCCCGGTGACACCGCCGACGAAAAGCTCGCGATGATGCGCGCGCATCCGGTCCTCTCGAACCTGCCCGCGGTGCGCGACGGCAAGATCATCAAGCTGCCGGGGATCGAACTCGACGCCTCCGTCCGGACGGTCAACGCCTTGCGCGCCTTCGGCTCCGGGCTCGACGCCCTCGGTCATGGCTGACCCGGCGCTGCTCGACCCCGCCGTCGATCCGGTCGTCGAGGACCGTCCCGCCCCACCGGCGAAGGCGCGGCGTCACGGACTGCTTTTCGCGGCCTGGCTGGTCCTGCTGATCGTGTCGCTGGTCGTCGCGACGCGCGCCGGGCTGGGGAGCGGCATCGGCTGGGCGGAACTCGGCCGGGCCGCCGGCGTGCGGCTCGGTCTTCCCGTCCAGCCACTGCCCCGGCTGGCCGATTCGCTGATCTGGGATCTCCGGGTGCCGAGGGTGCTGCTGGCGGCGTTGGTCGGAGCGGTGCTGGCGGTCTGCGGCGCGGCCCTGCAGAGCGTCACCCGCAACGCGCTCGCGGATCCGTACCTGCTGGGCGTCTCCTCGGGCGCGTCCACCGGCGCGGTCGTCGTGGTCGTGCTCGGGTTCGCCGGTTCCCAGCTGGGCGTCACCGGTGGCGCGTTCGCCGGGGCGCTGATCTCGTTCGGGCTGCTCATGCTCCTGTTGCGCCGCCGGGGCGTCGACTCGATGCGGATCGTGCTGACCGGGGTCGTGGTCGCCGAACTGTTCGCCGCGCTGACCTCGCTGGTGATCATGTCCTCCGGTGACGCGGACAGCACGAGGGCGCTGGCCCACTGGCTCCTCGGTTCGCTGGCGCCCGCCCGGTGGCAGTCGGTCGTCGTCTGCGCCGTCGCCGCCGCGATCGGGCTGCTGGTGATCTGGTCGTGCTCGGCGGCGCTGGACGGCTTCGCGTTCGGCTCGGACACCGCCGCGTCGCTGGGTATCGACGTCCGTACGACCCGGACCGTGCTGCTGGTGACGACGTCCCTGCTGACCGCGGTCGCCGTGGCGGCGGTGGGTGCCATCGGGTTCGTCGGGCTGATCGTCCCGCACGGGGTCCGGTTCCTGGCCGGGCCGTCGCACCGGCTGCTGCTGCCGCTTTCGGCGATGGCCGGGGCGGTGTTCCTGGTGTGGACCGACGCGGTGGCGCGAGTCCTGTTCACGCCGCTGGAAGTGCCGGTCGGGGTGTTCACCGCGCTGGTCGGCGTTCCGTTGTTCCTGCTGGTGCTGCGGAAACGAGGAGAACTGTGAGGATCGAAGCCCGCGGGGTCGCCTGGGGTGTGCCCGGCAAGGCGATCGTGCGCGACGTCGATCTCGTCGTCGAGGCGGGGGAGACCGTCGGCATGATCGGGCCGAACGGCTCCGGCAAGTCGTCACTGCTGCGTTGTCTCGCGGGACTGCGGGCCCCGACGGCGGGCGCGATCCGCTACGACGGGGCCGACATCTCCACCTGGTCGGCGCGGGCGAGGGCGCGGCACACGGCGTTCGTCGAGCAGAGCGCCGAGACCGACAACGACCTGTGCGTCGCAGAGGTCGTGATGCTCGGCCGGACGGCCTTCCGGTCCCGGTGGCGGGCGCCGGACGCGACGGACCGGGCGATCGTCACGGCGGCGCTGGAGCGGCTCGACCTCGGAGCGCTCGCCGACCGGCCGTGGAAACAGCTCTCCGGCGGGGAGCGCCAGCGCGCCCACCTGGCGCGGGCGCTCGCGCAACGTCCCTGGGCGCTGCTGCTCGACGAGCCGACCAACCATCTCGACGTCCGGCATCAGCTGGAACTGATGGATCTCGTCGCCGGGACCGGGCAGACCGTCGTGATCGTCCTGCACGACCTCACGCTGGCCGCGCGATACTGCGATCGTCTGGTCTTGATGAGTGCCGGAACGATCGTCGCGGACGGCCCGGCCGAGGACGTCCTCACCGCGTCTTCGCTGCGGGAAGTATTCGAAGTGGACGCCGAAATCGGCCCTGACCAGGACGGCCGTCTCTCCGTCCGCTACCGGGGAGCGAGCCGAAAGGATAACGAACAGGTAACGCGGTGATCCGCGGTCGATCCCAGTCCGTAGTACCGGATATGCCCGGGGCGTCATCGATGCGCGACAGAGGGCCCGGTCGCGCTCTACTCTGCCTCCCGTGCGCATGCTGACCCCGGCCCGAGGCCCGGTCCGGCGCCTCCGGGGCGGGGCCGTGGGGGTGCTGACCGGCATCTTGGCGACCGGTGCCCACTTCGGCACCAGCGGCCGCGTCCCCGACCTGGGCGTGATCGTGCTGCTCGTCGCCCTGCTGAGCTGGGTGGCGTACGCGTTCGCGGGACGGCAGCGCGGTCCGCTCGCCATCCTCTGCCTGGTGGCGGGCGGGCAGGCGGCGATGCACGTCTCTCTCGCCTTCCTGACCTGGGAATCGCATACGCACCACGCCGAAACCCCGGACAACGGCCTGCTCATGACGGCCGGGCACGCCGCCGCGACCCTTGTGGTGGTCACGGTGCTGGCCGGCGCCGAGCGCATGCTGTTCGCCTTGACGACGCTGATCGCGTCGGTCCTCCCGCGCCGCCTGACGCCGCGGCCCGCGACAGCGCCGTTGCGCATCCACGTCCCGCTCGCGGTGAAGTACCCCGCGACCGAGGCACTCCTGCGAGACGTGCTTTCGCGGCGCGGCCCGCCGGTGTCGTTCGCCTGATCCCCGAAACCCTGCCGAGACCCCCGTCCAGGCAGGGCTCAGCACGCGTGCCGTGACGACCCCGGCGCGCGGCGCAGGCGCACGCCTCCCCACCGACGCCTCAGGAGTTCCCCCATGGCAACACAAACCGAACCGACCACGAGCCCACCGCGCGCGTCAGCCTGGCGCGGACTGTTCCTCCGGCTCCACTTCTACGCCGGCGTTCTCGTCGGCCCGTTCGTCCTCATCGCCGCACTCACCGGTGTCCTGTACGCGGCCACCCCTCAGATGGAGTCCTGGGTCTACTCGGACCAGCTGCGGGCGCCCGTCGGGCTGAACCAGGTCTCGCTCGCCGATCAGGTCAAAGCGGCACAAGCGGCCAACCCTGGCGGTGATCTGGTCGCGGTCCGTCCCGCCCCCGAACCGGGCGACACGACCCGCGTGCTGTTCGCCGAGGAAGGACTCGGCGAGTCCGAACGACGCGCGGTCTTCGTCGACCCCGCCACCGCGCAAGTACGCGGTGATCTCGTCGCGTACGGCTCGAGCGGCGCCTTGCCGCTCCGGACCACGCTCGACCAGTTGCACCGCAACCTGCTGCTCGGCGAACCGGGACGGCTCTACAGCGAACTTGCCGCGTCCTGGCTGTGGGTGGTCGCGCTGGGCGGTCTCGTGCTGTGGGTGAGCCGCCGTCGGACCCGCCGCGCCGAAAAGGCCGCGAAAGCGGAGTCTCCGCGCGGGAAGTCCGTGCGCCGTCACGGATCCGTCGGGCTGTGGGTGCTGCTCGGCGCGTTGTTCCTGTCCGCGACGGGATTGACGTGGTCGACGTACGCGGGCGAGAACGTCTCTTCGCTGCGTGAATCCCTCGGCTGGTCCACTCCCGCGTTGAAGGTGACGGGCACCGATGAGCACGCCGGTCACTCGGGGCACGGGGAAGCGCCCTCCGCGCCCGTCCCGGCGCGGCCCGAGAGCGTGGACGCGATGCTGGCCTCCGCCCGCGCCGCCGGGATCGACGCGGCCTCGGTCGAGATCGGGCTGCCCACGAAACCCGGCTCTCCCTGGCAGGTGGCGGAAGTCGAACGCGGCTGGCCGACGCAGGTCGACGCCGTCGCGGTCGACGGCACCACCGGCCAGATCCTGGGCGAGGTGCGGTTCGACGACTACCCGCTGATGGCGAAGCTCGCCCGCTGGGGGATCGACGCGCATATGGGCGTGCTCTTCGGCTGGCCCAACCAGATCGCGTTGCTCCTGCTCGGCGCCGGTCTGGTCACGCTGGTCGTCCTCGGCTACCGGATGTGGTGGCAGCGCAGGCCGACCCGGGCCACCGGGCTGACCTTCGGGCGGCCCATCCCGCGCGGGCAATGGCGGAAGGCGCCGCCCGCGCTGGTGGTGGGACTCGTCGTCCTCGCCGCCGCGATCGGCTGGTTCGTGCCGCTGTTCGGCATCAGCCTGCTGGCGTTCCTGGTGATCGACCTGCTGCTGGGCCTGCGGTCCGGCCGCCGGTCCAAACCGGACACCACCGACGTCACCGTGTGACCTCGACGCCGGTGAGACCGACGCTCGCCGCCCACGACCGGGCGGCGAGCGCGGTGTCGGCCAGCTTCCCGCGAACCGGTTCCAGCCGGGGTTCGCCGCGCAGCCCGAACACGCGGGGGCCGAACATCTCCCCGCCGCGCACGGCCGGGTCGAGCACCGCCCTGACGGCGGGCCACGCCCCGGCTTCCTTGCCCTGCAACAGAAGCCCGGCCGGGAACTTCCGCCCGCCCGGCGCCGGGTGCACCGGCCTCGACGGGGTCAGGGAGTCGAGCGCGCCGCCGGGATGGTCGACGACGCTGAGCACCGTGCTCCCGGCCGCGCGCAGCCGCCGGTCGAGTTCGAAGGCGAACAGCATCTGCGCCAGCTTCGAGCGCGCGTAGGTGCGTTTGGGCTGGTAGTCCCGCTTGGTCTGGAGGTCGTCGAGGTCGAGTTCGGCGGACTTGCCCACGAAACTGCCCGTGGTGACGACGCGGCCCGCTTCCGCCGCTTCGAGCAACGGCATCAGGTGGTGCACCAGGACGAAATGCCCGAGATGGTTGGTGGCGAACGTCAGTTCGTGGCCCTCGGCGGTCTCTTGCCTGGGCTGCTCCTCCAGGAGCACGCCCGCGTTGCAGACGACGGCGTCGAGCCGCTCGATCCCCAGAGTGTCCACAGAGGACTTGATGGAGGAGAGATCCGAAAGATCCAGCCGCAGGTGCCCGAGTTTCGCGTCCGGCACCTGGGAACGGATCGACGCCATCGCGGCGTCGGCCTTGGCGGCGTTCCGGGAGCCCAGAAGGACGGTGGCGCCGGTTCCGGCGAGCTGTTCGGCGGCGAAGTAGCCGATCCCCGCGTTGCCGCCGGTGACCAGGAAGGTCTTGCCGTCGGCGCGAGGCAGGTGGTGGACGTCCCAGTGCGTCATGCTGGCCCCTGTTCAAAGTCGAAGTCATTCCGAATATACACACGCTCCGAGTTCGGAGTGGGTTCGATGTATTGTGGGTCGCATGGGACAGACCGAGCCGGGCAGGCGTGAACGCAAGAAGGCGGCGACCCGTCAGGCCCTCTCCGTGGCGGCGCGAGAACTCTTCCTGGAGCGAGGCTTCGACAACGTCACCGTCGCGGAGATCGCCGATGCCGCGGACACCGCCGTGTCGACGCTGTTCGCGCACTTCCCGGGTGGCAAGGAGGCGCTGATCCTCGGCCACGGTCAGGAACGGGAAGCAGCGCTGGCCGCGGCGGTGCGCGACCGCGCCGAGGGCGTCTCGATCCTGCAGGCGTTGCGGGACTTTCTCGCGACGCGTGGCCCGTTCGACCCGGCTTCCGACCCGCTGTCGCGCCGGGTCGCGGATCTGGTGATCGCCACACCGGCGTTGCGCGCCTATGCCAGGACACTGTGGACTGGCTGCGAGGACGCGCTCGCGAAGGTCATCGCCGAAGAGTCGGGCCAGGACGATTTCTCCGTGCGGCTGCTGGCCCGCTATGTCCTGGAGATCCCGGACCTGGCGGGCACGGAGCCCTCTCCGGCCGCCGCGCTGGACGCCGCCTTCGTCTTTCTGAGGAGGGGCTGGCCGGGGTTCTGAGCGGCTAGCCTGGCGAGATGAAGGGTCTGCTTTTGCGACTGTCCGCGGTGGACGCCGACGCGGAAGCCGCGGTCCGGGTCATCGCCTATTTCGACGAACTCGTGGCCCGGCAGGCCCGCCTGTCCGATCTGGTGCGTGCCACCGCGTCGCTCGTGGACTGTGTGGCCGGGCTGAGCCGGGACGGCCTCCCGGCTCCACTGCGATTCACCCCGGACGGCGAGCGCGCCGCCGACGCGGTGGCCGAACCCGCGTCGGCCGATCTCGGTGAGCCACCGGGGAAGGTCTGGCTGGAGCGGGCCGGTTCGCCGGGACCACTCGACGATCTCGTGCTGGAGCGGTTCGCGATGGCCGCCCGTGTCCTCGGCCGTGCCGAACCCGGCGGGAGTGCGCCGCAGCTGGCGGATCCCGCGCTGGTCGAGTTGCTGCTGGGGGAGCGAGCCGCCGAGGAAGACCGCGCCAGGGCGCTCCGGCTGCTCGGACTGGACGCCGGGCGGCCGGTCCGGGTGGTGGCCGTCGGCACCGAAGACGAGCGTGATCCCGGGGTGGCCGCGGTCGGGCTCCTGGCCCGGGGCGGTTCGTTGCCCCGGCTGCACGTCGCGGCCGTCGGAGAGGTCGCCGCGGTCCTGATGCAACCGCGCGACGACTCGGCGGTCGCCTCGCTGCGGTCCGCGCTCGCCGACCGGGCACGCGAACGCGACACCTCCGGTGGTGTGCGGGTCGGTGTCGGGGACGCGGTGCCCGGCCTCGAAGCCCGCCGGTCGTGGCTGCAGGCCCGGCTGGCCGAACGCTTCGCCGTCCCCGCGGTGGAGCCGGTTGTGGTGCACGGTGACCTGGGTTCGCTCACCCTGCTCGCCGAGGTCCCGGTGGCACGGTTACGCGAACAGGACGACGTCCGGGCCCTGGACACGCTCGCCGCGACACCGACCGGGGCTGCCGATGTCGCGGCGCTGGAAGCGTTCTGCCGCACGGGATCGCTACGACAGGCGGCCGTCGCGCTGCACCGCCACCACAGTTCGGTGTCGGCGCGCCTGGCCCACGTCGAGGACGCGCTGGGCTGGCGGCTGGACGAACCCGGCGACCGCTTCCGCGCCCGCCTCGCGTTGCTCGCCCGCCGCCTTGCCCAGCGAGGCTAGACGTCGAGGGCGCGCGCGAGCACGGCGAGTGCTTCGGCGGCCTCGCGTTTGCTCACGGTGGCGTGCTCCACCGCGGACGAACCGTGGAACGTGCCGGGGAACAGGTGCAGTTCGGTGGTGACCCCGGACGCCAGCAGCGTTTGGGCGTAGGCGATACCTTCGTCGCGCAGCGGATCGAACTCCATCACCGAGACGTACGCGGGCGGCAGACCGCTCAGGTCCACCGCCCTGGCGGGCGCCGCGTAGACCGGGACGTCCGCGCCGCCGCGGACCCCTTTGCCGAGGTAGGAGTCCCAGCTGACCTCGGCCCGCGGCCGGTTCCACTGTGGAGTGTCGACGAACGCCCGCATGCTCGGCGTCTCCAGCCTGTCGTCGAGTTCCGGCACCCCGAGGTACTGGAACAGGATCGCCGGGCCGCCCCGGTCGCGGGCCAGCAGTGCGAGGGCCGCGCATAGCCCGCCACCGGCACTGATGCCGTGGATCGCGATCCGGGCCGGGTCGACACCGAGTTCGGCAGCGTTCTTCGCGACCCAGGTGAGCGCCGCGTAGCAGTCTTCGAGCGGTGCGGGGTAGGGCGCTTCCGGTGCGAGCCGGTAGTCGACCGCCACCACCACGACACCGAGTTCCCTGGCGAACCGGACGTTGTTCGAGTGGTCGATCTCGAGGTCGCCGACGATGAATCCGCCGCCGTGGACGTCGAGGATCGCGGCGGGCGCGGCGATCCGGTCGGGGGTGTAGATCCGCACCCGGACGTCAGGGGCACCCTCGGGGCCGGGAATCAGTTCGTCGCGGACGGCGACTCCCGTCGTGTCCACCTCGCCCCGCATCTCGGCGAACACGGTCTTGAGCAGTTCGCGGGCGGCCGGGATGTCGTCGAGGGACACCTTGGGCAGCAGCGGGACGGCCGGGGCGATTTCCGGATCGAACGCGTAGGTCATCGGTCGCACTCCTGACGTGGCATGAGGTTCTGCCACCGAGTGTGGCCGCCCCGGCCGCCCGGTTTCATCCGCCACGCGTCGCGGAAGCGGGCTCTTTCACCCGCCGGACGTGCGCCGTGCCGAGGTCCTCGGTCGGGACGTCGTGCGTCTCGCGCGCGGTGACCGCGGCGGCCGCGCTGAGCAGGCAGACCGCGGCGGTGAAGACGGCGACGCCGAGCCAGTCGTCCTTCCCCGAGCCGATCGCGGCCACCACACTCGGGGCGAATCCGGCGATGGCGAACCCGATCTGGGTGCCGATCGCCATCCCCGAGAGGCGGACCTTGGCACTGAACATCTCGCCGTAGAACGACGGCCAGACCCCGTTGACGGCACTGTAGGCCACGCCGAACAGCAGGATGCCGAGGGTGAAGATCAGTGGATAAGCACCGTCCGAAATCGACCACAGGTACGGGAAGATCAGCACCGCGCAGGCGAGACAGCCGGCGATGAACACCGGTTTGCGCCCGATCCGGTCGGAAAGCCCCGCCAGGAAGGGGATCGCGAGCAACGCGGCGACGTTGGCCAGTACGCCGACCCACAGGATCGGCCCGCGTTCCAGTCCGATCGTGTTGACCGCGTAGCTCAGCGCGTAGACGGTGAAGATGGTGCTGACGGAGGCGATCGTGGCCGCGGCGACGACGCGGAGCACGTCCCTCCAGTGTGTCCGGAAGAGTACGGCGACCGGCAGCTTGGCGACGTCGGACCTGTTCTGTTCGAACACCGGGGTCTCGTCGATCTTGCGGCGGATCACGAACCCGACCACCACCACGACCGCGCTGCACCAGAACGGGATCCGCCAGCCCCAGGTGAGCAACTGCTCCTGGGGGAGTGCGGCGATCGGCAGGAAGACGGCGGTGGCGAGGATCTGGCCCGCCTGCGTGCCGCTGAGGGTGAAACTCGTGTAGTAGCCGCGGCGGTGGGGCGGCGCGTGCTCCATCGACATCGAGTTGGCACCGGCCTGCTCGCCCGCGGCCGAAAGTCCTTGCAGCAGGCGGAGAACCACCAGCAGGACCGGGGCGAGGACGCCGATCGAGGCGTACGTCGGCAGGCAGCCGACGAGGAACGTCGTGGCGCCCATCAGCAACAGCGTGAACACCAGGACCTTCTTGCGGCCGAGCCGGTCGCCGACGTGCCCGAGCACGAACGCGCCGACCGGGCGGGCGAGGTACCCGACGCCGAAGGTCGCCAGCGCGAGCAGTGTTCCGGTGGCGGGGGAGGAAGCCGGGAAGAAGACCTTGTTGAACACCAGCGCGGCGGCGGTTCCGTAGATGAAGAAGTCGTAGTACTCCAGCGCACTGCCGATCCAGGCGGCGAGTGCGGCCTTGCGGGGCATGCCTTGCGTGACAGGGGAGGGAGGGACCACGTCGGCGCTCCTGAGTTTATGTACGATCTAGTTAGTTAATACAGCGTGCGAGACGGTGCCCCGGTTGTCAAGAGCCGGGGATTCAGGCCGTCAGGTACTCGATCACCAGGTCGCCCAGCATCAGGCGATAGTGATCGCGGCGCGCGGGGTCGAGCATGTCGCGGCCGAAGATCGCGGAGAAGGTGTGCCGGTTCGCGAGGCGGAACACGCAGAACGAGCTGATCACCATGTGCACGTCGAGCGCGTCGACGTCGTCGCGGAACCGGCCGGCTTCACGGCCGCGGCCGAGGATGCGGGCGAGGACGTCGAGTGCGGGATTCGCCATGCCGGACAAGGCTTCCGAGCGTGCGATGTGCTCGCCGTGGTGGATGTTCTCGATGCTGACGAGGCGGATGAAGTCCGGGTTCGCCTCGTGGTGATCGAAGGTGAGCTCGGCCAGCTGGCGGATCGCGTCCTCGGGTTCGAGGTGATCGACGTCCAGGTCCTGTTCGAGGGCGCGGATGGTGGCATACGCCCGCTCGAGCGCGGCGACGTAAAGCTGTTCCTTGCCGCCGAAGTAGTAGTAGATCATCCGCTTCGTGGTGCTCGTGCGCGCGGCGATCTCGTCGACCCTCGCGCCGGCGTAACCCTTGTCGGCGAACTCCCTGGTGGCCACCGCGAGGATTTCGGCGCGGGTGCGTTCCTTGTCGCGCTGGCGCTCGACCTCGGACGACGGTGCGGCCACCTGACTCCCTTCGAACCGCTGGTGGGGGCCCCACTCTAGCGCAGCCCTTCTCGCGTCGGCCCGTTCGAGCTACAGTGAACTCACTAGTTCGTACATTAAGGGAGGATCTTGGTGACCAGTCATCTCATCGGCCTGGTCGGCACCGGCATCGGGCCGTCGCTGAGCCCCGCGCTGCACGAACGGGAAGCCGATGAACTCGGGCTGCGCTATCTCTACCGGCGGCTCGACCTCGACGTGCTGAGGATGCCGATCGGCGAGGTGCTGGCCGCCGCGCGGGCCACGGGTTTCGACGGGCTCAACATCACGCATCCGGTGAAGCAGCGGGTGCTGCCGTACCTCGACGAGATCGCGCCCGACGCCGCGGCGCTCGGCGCGGTGAACACGGTGGTGTTCCGCGAGGGGCTGGCGACCGGGCACAACACCGACGCGACCGGGTTCGCCCGCAACCTCACCCGAGGGCTGCCCGACGCCGACATGGACACGGTCGTCCTCCTCGGCGCGGGTGGTGCGGGCGCCGCCGTGGCCCACGCCCTGCTCTCGCTGGGGACCGGGCGGCTGATCGTCCACGACGTCGACTCCGCGCGTGCCGGGACCCTGGTGGCCGGACTGCGGAAGCGTTTCGGCGACGACAGGGCACTTTCCGGCTCCCTTGACGATGTCCGGGCCGCCGACGGTCTCGTCCACGCGACCCCGACCGGGATGGCCGCGTATCCGGGATCGCCGGTTCCCGTCGAGTCGCTGCGCCCGGGGATGTGGGTCGCCGACATCGTGTACCGGCCGCTGGAGACGACGTTGCTGAAACAGGCGCGGGAGCGCGGATGCCGGACGTTGCACGGCGGCGGCATGGTGGTCTTCCAGGCGGCGGACTCGTTCCGCCTGTTCACCGGCGCGGAGCCGGACGCCGACCGGATGCTCCGGCATTTCGAAGCGCTGGAAGGGAAACCCGCCCATGTCCGGTGACACCGCCATCGCGACCGTCTGCCTGTCCGGCACCCTCGAGGACAAACTCGCCGCGGCCGCCGCGGCCGGGTTCGGCGGTGTCGAGATCTTCGAAAACGACCTGATCGCGTCACGGCGGTCGCCGTCGGAGATCCGGCGGCTCTGTGCCGATCTCGGGCTCAGGATTGATCTCTACCAGCCTTTCCGCGATTTCGAGGCGGTGCCGCCGGACGTGCTCCGGGCGAATCTCCGCCGGGCGCGCCGGAAGTTCGACCTCATGGCCGAACTCGGGGCGGACACCGTCCTGGTCTGTTCGTCGGTCTCGCCCGACGCCGTCGATGACGACGACCTCGCCGCTTCGCAGTTGCATGAGCTCGCCGAAGCGGCGGGGGAGCGCGGAATCCGCGTTGCCTACGAAGCGCTGGCGTGGGGCCGGTTCGTGAACACCTACGAGCACGCGTGGCGCATCGTCCGGCGGGCCGATCACGCGGCCCTGGGGGTCTGCCTCGACAGTTTCCACATCCTTTCGCGACGCAGTGATCCCCGCGCGATCCGGACGATCCCGGGGGAGAAGATCTTCTTCCTGCAGCTGGCCGACGCGCCCTTGCTGGACATGGACGTGCTGCACTGGAGCAGGCATCACCGGCTCTTCCCGGGCCAGGGCGCGTTCGACCTGGCCGCGTTCACCGGTCATGTGCTGGCAGCGGGCTATCAAGGGCCGCTTTCGCTGGAGGTCTTCAACGACGTCTTCCGGCAGGCGGATCCGCGTCCTGCGGCCGTCGATGCCATGCGTTCCCTGATCGCCTTGCGGGAATCCGTTGGCATGCTCGAGGTTCCCGAGGCGCCTCGCTTGGACGGGCACGCGTTCGCGGAACTCTCCGTTCCGGGAACGGTGCTCACGACTCTCGGTTTCACGCATACCGGAACACACCGCACGAAGCCGGTTCAGCTGTGGCAGCAGGGATCGGCGCGGGTATTGGTGAACGAGACTACCGCGGACGGCGCTATCAGCGCTCTTGGCTTGGTGAGTTCGGACCCGGCCGGATCCGCGCGGCGAGCGGAGGCGTTGCTCGCGCCCGTGTCGCCCCGGCCCGCCGTCGCCGCGCCGGACGGAACCGAAATCGTCTTCTGCGACAACGATGAATGGCTTCGCGACTTCGTTCCGGCCGAGACGGCTTCGGCGGGCATGGGAATCACCGGCATCGACCACGTCGCCCTGACGCAACCCTTCGATCACTTCGACGAGGCGACGCTGTTCTACCGTTCGGTGCTGGGGCTGAGGCCTGACGCGGTCTCGGAGTTCGCGGCGCCGTTCGGGCTCGTGCGCAGTCGGTCGGTCGGCGATCAGGGCGTTCGTCTGACGTTGGACAGCGCCCTGGTGCGGCGAGGAGAGTGGGCGCCGGGAGTGCCTTCGCCGCAGCACATCGCTTTCGCCTGCGAGGACGCTCTCGCCGCCGCGCGCGCCATGAGAGAGTCTGGTGCGCCTTTGCTGGAGATTCCCGGGAACTACTACGACGATCTCGATGCCCGGTTCGACCTGCCTTTCGCCGCCGAATTGCGGGAGAACTCGGTGCTGTACGACCGCGACCCGTCCGGTGAGTTCCTGCATTTCTGTACCGAGCTGGTCGGGTCGCGGGTGTTTTTCGAGGTGGTGCAACGGATCGGCGGGTATCGCGGGTACGGCGTCGTGAACACGCCCGTCTACATGACGGCGCATCGGGAACGACGACTGAGTCTGGCGCGCTAGTTTTGTCGGTGGCCGGTTGTAAACTTCCCATGCCGAACTTTCGGCGATACTCGAGGAAATGACCGATCCGGACCGCTTGGAGGAGATCAATGCTTTAGTGGGTTCCTTGGACGACAAGGATTCCGTGCAGGTCGCGAAAGAGGTCAGTGCCGCTCTCGCGCGTCTTGAGGCCGTCCGGTTCCGGGCTTTGTCGCGGTTGAGTGAGCTGCGCGGCGGGGTGCGGAGTGTGGTGCAGGAAGTGGCGATGAACCTGTTCCTCGTGGACGGTTTCGCCGGCTCCCTGGTGGCGACGGGAGTCGCGCTGACGTCACGGTTGCCGCGGACGTTGTCCTTGATGGATCAGGGAAAGGTAGGCGGTTTCGCCGCGCAGAAGGTGGCCGAGGCGACCGCGTGGTTGTCCGATGAGGACTCCTTGCTTGCGGACGCGATGCTGGAGTCGAGGCTGCCGGAGAAGAACAGCGAGCAGGTCCGCAAGGCGGCGAGCTACGCGGCGATGAAGGCCGACCGATCCGGTGCCGACAGGCACGCGACCGAGCGCAGGAAAGGCCGTCGCCTGTCCGTGTCGCAAGGTGAGGCCGGAGTCGCGTCGATCGAGGTGGTGGACGGTCCGGTCGAGAAGGTCACCGCCGCCCACAAGCGAATCCACCGGGAGGCCCGCGCGCTGCGGAATCAAGGTGACACAAGGACGATGGACCAGCTCCGGGCCGACATCGCCTTGGACCTGCTTCTGGGTGGTCAGGGCGGGGTCTCCGAGCGCACCGAGGTGTTCCTGTACATGGACCTCGCCACTTATCTGGGCATGAACGACGATCCGGTGAAGATGGCCGGGCACGGCTACCTCCCCGCGGAGCTGGGCCGCCACATCGCCGGCGGGCCGAACACCGTGCTCCGGCGCATCATCACCGACCCGCTCAGCGGCCAGGTCCAAGACCTCGGCAGAACGCGGTATCGCCCCGACGCGGCGACGGCCGAGTTCGTGCGCGTGCGGGATCGCGAATGCCGAAGACCCGGCTGCGACCGGGCCGCCCACTCCTGCGAACTCGACCACTCGATTCCCTGGCAGTTCCAGGGTGAGACGAACGTCGCCGACCTGGTCAGCTACTGCACCCGTGACCACCGGCTGAAGGACGAACCCGGCTGGATCTACCGTCTCGACCCCGATGGCAGCCTCACCGTCACCACCCCGACCGGACACACCCACACCAGCACACCCCCGCCGCTGCACGAACCACGGCAGGGACGGCCGCCGTTCTGAGCCGTTGCCGCTGTGCGGCGAATCGAGTGCTGGTCTTTGTGTTTGTTGCTTTGCCGCCGGCTGTTGAGCCGTTGCCGCGGAACGGCAACGTTGAAGGCGGGTTCCCGCGGCTCGAACGCGCGGGGTTCGTCTGCCGCATGGGGTGATCCACCTCCGCGGCCGGTTTGGGTCGCGTTCGGTTCGTCTGGTCGTTGCCGCGGAACAGCAACATCGGGCAGCAGGGCTTCCACCTCTGGATCCGTGAACGAGTTGCCGCGAAAGGGCAACGGTCACGGGACCTTCCTGGCTTGCTCTGCGTTTGCCGACTACTTCACGCTGCGCGGCCGTTCGCAGCCACGAGAGGCGACACCGTGGCTGCCTGATCGTTGCCGCGGAACGGCAACATCCCCCATCCGAGACCAGCCGCGAGCCCTCCAGGACCAGCCCGCGTCCGGAACCCGGGCCCGCCAGGTTCAGAACCCGATCGGCAGCCCCGCGTAGTTCTCCGCCAGCCCCGCCCGGCCCGCCTCACTCCGCGCCAGCCAGCGCAGTTGCGATAGCTGCAACTGCCGGTCGAACGGGTCGTCCGATCGGTGCAGCATCGTCGTCATCCACCAGGAGAAGTGCGTGCACCGCCAAACCCGGCGCAATGCGGTGTCGGAGTAGGCGTCGGCGAGCGCGGAGTCCTTGTCCCGCAGCAAAGCCGTCAGCGCGGGGGCGAGGAGGGCGACGTCGGCGACGGCGAGGTTGAGGCCCTTGGCGCCGGTGGGTGGCACGATGTGCGCGGCGTCCCCGGCGAGGAACAGGCGGCCGTGGCGGAGGGGTTGCTGCACGAAACTGCGCATGGGCAGCACACTCTTGTCGGTGATCGGCCCGGGCGTGAGGGTCCAGCCGTCCTGGCCGTGGCCGAGCCGGGTCGCGAGTGCCTCCCAGATCCGTTCGTCGGACCAGGTGCCGATGTCGGTGCCGTTGGGCACCTGCAGATACAGCCTGCTGACGGTGGCCGAGCGCATCGAGTGCATGGCGAAACCGTCGGGATGCCAGGCGTAGATCAGCTCGTCGGTCGACGGGGCGACCTCGGCGAGGACGCCGAGCCACGAGTACGGGTAGGTGCGCTCCCAAGTCTGCTTCGCTGCGTCGGGAATCGCGGTGCGGCAGGGCCCGAAGGAGCCGTCGCAGCCGACGACGACGTCGGCGTCCAGCCTCTCCGGTGTGCCGTCCGGGCCGGTGAAGGTGACGTAGGGCTTGTCCGTTTCGAGGTCGTGCACGGCTGTGTCGGTGACCTCGTAGTAAATCTGCTGCCCGGCAGCCGCGCGTGCCTTGCCGAGGTCCTTGGTCACCTCGGTCTGGCCGTACACGGTGACACTTCGCCCGACGAGGTCCACGAAGTCGAGATGGTGCCGTTCCTCCGGCCATTGCAGGTAGATGCCGCGGTGTTCGTCGCCCTCGCGGTCGAGCCGGTCGGCGAGCCCGGCCTCGCGGAGTAGGTCCACTGTGGACTGTTCGAGGATGCCCGCCCGGATCCGCGCCTCGACGTACTCGCGCGAGCGGGTCTCGACGATCACCGACTCGACCCCCGCCAGATCGAGCAGATGCGACAGGAGCAGGCCGGCGGGGCCGGCACCGACGATGGCGACTGGGGTGCGCATGACCGGAGTGTGGTCGCGTGGCCGACGAACTCCTAGCGTTCGCTTCCGCTCAGTGAAACTCGCAGGCTCCGGCCGATGCCGGCGGCCGCCACCTGGAGCGCGGATACCAGCCGTGCCCGGCCGCGGCTCAGATCCGGGATGACCAGGCCGAGCGCCGCGACGACGTCGCCGCCGGTGGACGGCCGGATCGGGACGGCGACCGAGCAAGCACCCTGGCTCATCTCCTCGACGGTCTGCGCGTAGCCCTCGCGGCGGATGCGCCGCAACTGCTCACGCAGCCGCCCGGGCTGTGTGATGGTGTACGGCGTGATGCGGGTCAGCGAGGCGAGCACCTGCCGCTGGACGTCCTCCGGAGCCCAGGCCAGCAGGACCTTCCCGACCCCGGTGGCGTGCAGCGGCAGCCGCCCGCCGATCCGGCTGACCACCGGCACCGACGCGTTCCCGGACAGCCGGTCGAGGTAGAGCACCTGCCCGCCGTCCCGCTCGCCGAGATGCACGGTGGCACCGGTCGCGCCGTAGAGATCCTGGAGGAAGGGGGCCGCGACCTGCCGCAGTTCGAACTGGACGGGGGCGAGCAGGCCGAGATTCCACAGCCGTCTGCCGATGGCGTAGCGATCCTCGCGCCGTTCCAGCGCGTCCAGGCCCACGAGTTCGCGGGCGAGCCGGTGCGCGGTGGGCAACGGCAGACCGGCACGGTTCGCGAGTTCGGTCAGGGACAGCTCGCGGTGGTCGACGTCGAAGGCGCCGAGCAGCGCGAACGCCCGCGAGGTGACACTGGCTCCCGGCGTGGAGAGGTTCCCAGGCATCCGGTCATTCTCTCACTGAGCGGAATCAGGGCAGGAGAGCCAGCCCGACCCAAAGCCCGGCGACGGCGAGCACGATGGACGCCGGGACGGTGAGCAGCCCGAGCCGGGTGAACTCGCCCAGATCGGCCCGGGTGTCGTGCCGGTGCAGGATCCGCCGCCACAACAGCGTGGCCAGCGAGCCGACGTAGGTGAGGTTCGGGCCGAGGTTGACCCCGATCAGCACGGCCAGCACCACCGGCGTCCCGCCCACGGCGGCGAGCGGCAGCAGCACGAGCACCGCGGGCAGGTTGTTGATCAGGTTGGCGAGCACGGCCGCCACCGCGGCGGCGCCGAGCAGCCCGAGGAAGGTGCTGGACGTCGGCACGAGGTGGCTGAGCGCCTCGTCCAGTCCATTGTCGACGACGGCGCGGACCACGATCGCCAGTGCGAGCACGAACGCGAGGAAGGGGATGCTCGCCGAGCGCACGATCGCGGCGGGGGAGGTCCGCCGTTGCGCGAGGGCGCGGCAGGCCAGGACGGCGGCACCGGCGAACGCGGCCCAAGCGGGGCTGAGATCCAGCAGCGACGTGACCACGAACCCGGCCAGCGTGAGGCCGAGGACGACCAGGACGAACGTGGGGACCTTCCCGGCCGGGACCTCTTTTCCTCCGCGAGGCTTCGCCGCGAGGTCGGCGGCGAAGAACCGGCGGAACACCAGGTACTCGGTGAGGACCGCCGCGAGCCAGGGCAAGGTCATCAGCGCGGTGAACCGGAGGAACGAGATACCGGTCGCGGCGACGGCGAGCAGATTGGTCAGATTGGACACCGGCAGCAGCAACGAAGCCGAGTTCGCCAGATGCGTGCAGGCGTAGGCGTGCGGTTTGGCCCGCGCGCCCATCCGCGCGGCGGTGGCGAACACGACCGGGGTCAGCAGGACGACGGTGGCGTCGAGACTGAGCACGACGGTGACGGCCGCCGCCACGACGAACACCGCGGGCAGCAGCCGCCGCGGCTTTCCCCGGCTGAACCGGGCCATGAGCGTCCCGGCCGCTTGGAACAGCCCTTCGTCGTCGCACAAGCGGGCCAGAACGAGCACCGCGGCGAGGAAACCGACGACGGGGGCGAGTCTGGCCACCTCGTCGAGGGCGTCGGGAACCGAGATCGCCCCGACCGCCAGCACGATCACGGCGGCGGGAACGGCGGCGACGGCCTCCGGCAGACCGCGTGGCCGGATCACCGCGAAGGCCAGGACGACCAGCAGGAGCGCGATGGACACCATCTCGCCGGGAATGCCTGTCAGTGCGAACCTCCTCGGTGTGAAGCCGACTTCGGCAATCTAGGCTGGGCAGGGTGCGCGAGACGAACTGGGCGGGAAATCTGACCTTCACCGCGGAACGGATCCTTCGTCCGCGCACGGTCGAACAGGTCCAGGACGCGGTCGCCGGAGCTACAGCGATCAAGGCGCTCGGCAGCAGGCACTGCTTCAACGACCTCGCGGACTGTCCGGGCGGTGTCCAGCTCGACCTGTCCGCGCTCGACACCGAGGCGGTACTCGACGCGGAGTCCGCGACGATCTCGGTGCCCGCCGCGGCGCGCTATGGCGACATCGCCGTTCAGGTGCACGCGGCCGGATTCGCGCTGGCCAACCTCGCCTCACTGCCTCATTGCACGGTGGCGGGCACCGTCGCGACGGCGACCCATGGATCCGGACGGCGTAACCAGAGCCTCGCGTCGGCAGTGTCCGGTTTGGAGCTGGTCACCGCGAATGGCGACCTGCGGACCTACGAAGGGCACGAGGGCGTGGTCGTCGGGCTCGGCGCGCTGGGTGTGGTGACCCGGCTGACCCTCGACTTGGTGCCGTCCTTCGACCTCCGCCAGGACGTCTTCGACGGTCTGCCCTGGGAGTCGGCCTACGAGCATTTCGAAGAGATCCAGGACGCGGGGTACAGCGTCAGCCTGTTCACGAACTGGGCCCGCGACGAGATCGACCAGGTCTGGGTCAAGGGGCCGGGACGGCCGGGCGCCGACTTCCTCGGTGCGAAGGCGGCGGACGGGCCGCGGCATCCGGCGCACGCGGCGGGGATCCCGGCGGGCAACTGCACGCGGCAACTCGGGGTGGCGGGGCCGTGGCACGAACGGATCCCGCATTTCCGCCTGGACTTCACGCCCAGCGTCGGGAACGAGCTGCAGACCGAGTACTTCGTGCCCGTCCGGCACGCCGTCGCCGCGATGGAGGCGATGCGCGGGATCGGGCACCGGCTGGCGCCCGTCCTGCTCACCTCGGAGATCCGCACGGTCGCGGGGGACGACCTGTGGCTCAGCCCGTTCCACGGCGGCGACCGGGTGGCACTGCACTTCACCTGGCAGCCGGACGAGGACGCGGTTCGCGCCCTGCTCCCGGTGATGGAGGAACGCTTGGCGCCCTTCGAGGTCCGGCCGCACTGGGGGAAGCTCTTCCATCAGGCGGCGGACTACCCGAAGCTGGCCGATTTCCGGGCGCTGGCCGTCGAACTCGACCCGGACGGCAAGTTCCGGACCCCGTTCGTCCGGCGGAACGTGTTCGGGGAGCGCTAGTCCGACTGGGACCAGGCGGCGACGGGCAGGGAGAGGTACACGCCGACGTCGTCGATCCCGGTCGCGGCTTCGATGCTCGTGCGGAGCAGGTCCACCCGTTCCTGGCGGTTGTCCGCCCGGCTGGGGAACCACTTGGACCGGACCTCGACCAGGAGGTCGAGCCCGAAGCGGTCGAACGGTCCCGGCCGACGGAAGCGCAGTTCGACGTCGCCCGGTTGCAGATCGCCGTCGTAGGGCTCCTCGGGGCACTCCACCGCGAGGGACACGAGGTGCGGCAGAACCGAACCCAGCTCATGCAGCTTGGCTTCGGGAAGATGGGGCGAGTAGGTGATTTCCACGAGAGGCACGAGACCGAGCCTAGGGGAGCTAATCGCTCTGCGGGTCCCAGGACAGCAGCCGGACCTTGCTGACCGTCTGGACGTGCCGGCGCATCGCGCTCGCGGCCGCCTTCGGATCGCCGTCGCGGATGGCATCGGCGATCTTCCGGTGCTGGCCGAGCGATCGCGACGGCCTGCCGGGCTGACGCAGGGACTCGGTGCGGCTTTCCGCGATCTGTGCGTCGATCGAGCGCATGAACTCGGCGAGGAGACCGTTGTTCGCGGCGGCGGTGATCGCTTCGTGGAACCGGCGATCGCCTTCGGCACCGTGCCCGCCCTCGTCGATCTCGGTCGTCATGAAGGCCAGCGCGGCGTCGATGGCGGCGAGGTCCGCGTCGGTCCGCCGCAGCGCGGCGAGTTCCGCGAGCTTGGTCTCCATCGCTTCGCGGGCTTCGAGTACCTCCGGAAGCCTGCTGCGCCGGGCGACGAGGACGTCGACCGGCTCGACGTCCAGAAGGTCGTTGCGCAGGTAGGTGCCCCCGCCGTGGCGGGACTCGAGCAGTCCCTGCACCTCCAGGACGACGATGGCCTGTTTGACCGACGCGCGGCTGACGCCGAGCCGCTCGGCGAGGTCGCGTTCGCTCGGGAGCTTGTCGCCCGCGTGCAGACCGGATTCCTCGACGTGCGCCTTGATCCGCTCGACGACCTGCTCGTAGAGCTTCGCCCGGTTCAACCGGCTCAACGCCTCCGGCACTGGCCCCCCCTAGCTCGCACTGGACAAGTGGCTCAGCCAATTTACCACTCACGGGTTGACAGGTGGTCGACGTCACAGGGAAAGTGGCTGAGCCACTAGTCCACTGAGCCGCCGGTTTCTTTGGCCGCCGCCAGGGCTCCCGCCGTCAAGGAGGACGGTCATGTCCGCCCAGCTGATCTCGATCCTCGTCCTCGTGGTGATCTTCGCCCTCGCCACGACTCGCTCGATCAACATGGGGGCGCTCGCCTTCGCCGGCGCGTTCCTCGTCGGCACCCTCGCCGGCGGGCTGGACACCGACGGCATCTTCGCCGGTTTCCCCGGCGACATCTTCGTGGTGCTGGTGGGGGTCACCTACCTGTTCGCCATCGCGCGGGCCAACGGCACCACCGACTGGCTGGTGGCCGCGGCCGTCCGGCTCGTCGGCGGCCGTATCGCGCTCATCCCGTGGGTGATGTTCGTGGTCACCGGCGCGCTGACCGCGATCGGCGCGGTCAGCCCGGCGGCCTGTGCGATCGTCGCGCCGATCGCCCTCGGTTTCGCCGCCCGCTACCGGATCAGCCCGCTGCTCATGGGCGCGATGGTGGTGCACGGAGCGCAGGGCGGCGGGTTTTCGCCGATCAGCGTCTACGGCTCGATCGTCAACGGGATCGTCGAACGCAACAACCTCGCGGGCAGCCCCGTGGTGCTGTTCTTCGCGAGCCTGGGCATGAACCTCGCCATCGCGGCCGTCCTCTTCGTCGTGCTCGGCGGGACCAGACTGCGGCGCCGCCAGGTCGTGACCGCGGGCGGCGCGGGAGTGGAGACCGACGAGGAACCGTTGCCGCACGAGCAGCGGATTCCCTTGGACGGCCCCAAGATCGTCACGCTGACCGGGCTGATCGCGCTCGTGGTCGGCACCCTCGTGTTCGACCTCGATCCGGGCCTGACCGCCATCACCGTCGCCGTCCTGCTGAGCGTCGTGTGGCCCAAGACCAGCCGTTCCGCCGTCTCCGAGATCACCTGGCCGACCGTGCTGCTGATCTGCGGCGTGCTGACCTATGTGGCCGTGCTGAAGGAGATCGGCACCATCGACTACGTGGGCAACGCGGTCACCACCGTGGGGATCCCGCTGCTCGCCGCGCTTCTGCTCTGCTACATCGGCGGTGTCGTCTCCGCGTTCGCGTCCTCGGTCGGGCTGATGGGCGCGCTCATCCCGCTCGCCGTGCCGTTCCTGGCCCAGGGCACGATCGGGCCGGTCGGCATGATCGCCGCGCTCGCGGTCTCGGCGACGATGGTGGACGTCAGCCCGTTCTCCACCAACGGCGCGCTCGTCCTCGCCAACGCGAAGGACGTCGACCGGGACAAGTTCTTCAAACAGCTGCTGGTCTACGGGGCGCTCGTGGTGGCCGTCGTGCCGCTGATCGCCTGGCTCGTGTTCGTCGTGCCCAACTGGGGCTGAGGAGGAGATCGATGCTGTCAGGACTGTTCGCCGGGAACGATCGCGTCGCCCTGCGGTTCGGTGCGGAATCCCTGACCTACGGCGAACTCGCGGCCGTCTCGGGATCGGTCGCCGCCGGGCTGGCCGGTCGTGAGCGGGTCGCCGTATGGGCGACACCGACGCTGCGGACCTGCGTCGCGATCGTCGCCGCGCTGACCGCCGGGGTGCCGGTGGTGCCGATCAACCCGAAGGCCGGATCGCGCGAACTCGCGCATATCGTCGCCGACAGCGAGCCCGACCTGGTGCTGGCCGCGCCGGACGCCGTGCTGCCCGCGGAACTCGGGGCGCTGCCTCGGCGTTCGGTCGAGCTGGACGCTTCGGGCACGCCGTGGCAAGGCGACGAGCCGGATCCGGAGACGCCCGCGTTCGTCATCTACACCTCGGGGACCACCGGGCCGCCGAAGGGAGTCCTGCTCCCGCGACGGGCGGTGGCGTCGAATCTCGACGCGCTCGCCGGGATCTGGGGCTGGACCGACGCCGACGTCCTCGTGCACGCCCTCCCGCTCTTCCATGTGCACGGCCTGATCCTGGGCGTGGTCGGCCCGCTGCGGCGGGGTGGCTCACTGCATCATCTCGGCCGGTTCAGCAGTGAAGCGGCCGCGAAGGAACTCGCCGGTCCGGGCACGATGCTCTTCGGTGTCCCGACCATGTACCACCGGCTGGCGGCCGATTGCGAAGCCGATCCCGCGCTGGCCGCGGGAGTGGGCGCGGCGCGGCTGCTCGTTTCGGGTTCCGCGGCCCTGCCCGCGTCCGATCACGAGCGGATCGCCGCCGCGACCGGGCAGCGCGTGGCCGAGCGCTACGGCATGACCGAGACGCTGATGAACTGCGGCGTCCACGCCACGGGCGATCGTCGGCCCGGTTCGGTCGGCCCGCCGGTGCCCGGCGTCGAACTGCGTCTCGTCGACGATTCCGGAGAACCGCTCTACGGTGACACGGTGGGGGAGATCGAGGTCCGCGGCCCGAACCTGTTCCTCGGCTATCTGAACCGGCCGGAGGCCACCGAAGCCGCGCTGCACGACGGATGGTTCCGTACCGGTGACATGGCGGTGCGCGATCCGGACGGCTACGTGCGGATCGTGGGCCGCCGCGCCACCGACCTGATCAAGAGCGGCGGTTACAAGATCGGCGCGGGGGAGATCGAGAACGCGTTGCTGGAGCATCCCGGGGTGGCCGAGGCGGCCGTCACCGGGGAACCGGACGAGGACCTCGGCGAGCGCATCGTCGCCTGGATCGTCCCCGACGGGGTCAGGCCGACGGCGGGCGAACTCGCCGACCACGTCGCCGGTCTGCTCTCGCCGCACAAACGGCCGCGGGTGGTCCGTTACCTGGAAGCCTTGCCGCGCAACGAGATGGGCAAGGTCCTCAAGCGGGCACTCCGTGGTTGACCCGGTCGTACAGCCTTCGTGAGACAAGGGGTTCGGAATGTTCAAGCGGATACCCGTCGCGGTGCTCACCGCGGTCGCGCTCGCCCTCCTGATCGCTCCACCCGCCCAAGCCGCCGGCGCCGCCCGCTATGTCGCGATGGGCAGTTCTTTCGCGGCGGGGCCGGGAATCCCGCCGCAGCGGCCGGGGACGCCGGCGGCGTGCGGACGGTCGACGAAGAACTACGCGAGTCTCGTGGCCGAGGAGCGCGGATTCGCCCTCACCGACGTCACCTGCAGCGGCGCGACCACCGCGAACATCCTCACCGCCGGGCAGGCCGGCCAGCCGCCGCAGATCGAGGCCGTCACACCGGACACCCGGCTCGTGACGGTCACCATCGGCGGCAACGACGTCGGCTACGTCGGCAGCCTGTTCACCTACGCCTGCCAGAACACCGGCGGCGCGAACTGCGGCCAGGTCGACCAGGACGCCGTCCGCGCGGCGCTCGCCACGGTGCACGAGAAGATCGGCGCCGTCGTCGCCGCGGTCCACCAGCGCGCGCCGCGGGCCCGGGTGCTGGTCGTCGACTACCTGACGATCGTGCCGCGCACCCCTCCCGCCTGCGACGGAGTGCCGCTCACCCCGGCACAACTGGTCTTCGAACGCGAGGTCGCGGACAGGCTCGCGGCGGCGACCCGGCGGGCGGCGCGCACCGAGCGGGCCACCCTGGTCCCGGCGGCCGCCGCGAGCGCGCACCACGACGGCTGCGCCGCGACTCCCTGGATGGAGCGGTACGCGACCTCGCCGGGACGCGTTCCCTACCACCCGAACGAGGCCGGGATGGCGGCCGTCGCGAACCTGATCACCGCACGGCTCCGCTAGCCGCCTGAGCCCGGAAGGTGCGGCGGTAGCTGTCCGGCGGCACTCCGACGGTCCGGTTGAAATGCCGTCGGAGTGTCGTGGCTGTGCCCATCCCGGTGGCCTCCGCGATGAGGTCGACGCTGTCGTCGGTCCGCTCCAGGAGTTCCTGCGCGCGGCGGATGCGCTGGATCAGCAGCCAGCGCAACGGGGTCGTCCCGGTCGCCGACCGGAAGTGCCGCGCGAGGTTGCGGGAACTCATGTTGGCGTGCCGGGCGAGGTCTTCGACGGTCAGCGGCCGGTCCAGCCGTTCGGTCACCCAGGGCAGCAGGCCGCCGAGCGGATGGTGGTCCTGCTCGGGAACCGGGGCGGTGACGAACTGGGCTTGCCCGCCCGCGCGGTGCGGTGGGACGACCAGGCGGCGGGCGACGGTGTTCGCGACCGCCGAACCGTGGTCGGAGCGGACCAGATGCAGGCACAGGTCCATCGCCGCGGCCTTGCCCGCCGAGGTCAGCACGCTGCCGTTGTCGACGTAGAGGACGTCCGGATCGACCTCCACCAGCGGATGGCGGGCGGCGAGGACGTCGGTGTGCGCCCAGTGCGTCGTCGCGCGGCGGCCGTCGAGGAGACCGGCGGCCGCCAGGACGAAGGCACCGGTGCAGAGGGACGCCACCCGTGCGCCCGCTTCGTGGGCGGCTCGGACGGCGTCGACGAGGTCGGCGGGCGGGTCGACGTCGATGTCGGCCCAACCGGGGACGATGACGGTGTCGGCGCGCACGAGCCTGTCGAGGCCGTGATCCGGTTCGAGGAGGAACCGGCCGACCTTCACCGGGGCCGGACCGCAGACGGTGAGCTCGTACCAGGAGCCGTCGTAGCCCGGCAGGCCCGAACCGAAGACCTCCTGGGCGATGGCGAGCTCGAACTGCAGCATGCCGTCGGTGGCGGCGAGGGCGACCGTGCTCATGTCCGAAAGTGTACGCATGATGGCGTTCCGGACACTGTCGACGGGCGGTTCCCGTCGGCAGGATGGTCCACAGTGGATCAGCCGAGGGCAGGAGAAACCCATGGGTACGGGGTATGACGTCGCGGTGTTCGGGGCCTACGGGCACACCGGCCGGTTCGTGGTGGCGGAGCTGCGCGAGCGGGGCTTCGGGGTGCTGGCGGTCGGCCGCGACGAAGCGAAACTGCGCGGCCTTCCTTGGCCGGACCTGGAGATCCGGCAGGCCTCGGTCTACGACCCGGCTTCGCTCGACCGTGCCTTCGAGGACGCGGACGCGGTGATCAACGCCGCCGGGCCGTTCGCCGACACCGCCGCTCCGGTGATCGAAGCGGCGCTGCGGGCGGGCGTCCCGTACCTGGACGTGGCCGCGGAGCTCGAAGCGAACATCGACACCTTCGCGAAGTTCGGCGACCGGGCCGAGGGGGCGACGGTGATCCCGGCGATGGCGTTCTTCGGCGGGCTCGGCGACCTGCTGGTCACCGCCGCGATGGGCGACTGGACGTCGGCCGACGAAGCGCACATCGCCTACGCGCTGAGCAGCTGGCATCCGACGGAGGGGACCCGCGCGGCGGGCAAGGTCTCGCGGGAGCGCCGCAACGGTCGGCGGATCCGCTTCTCCGGCGGCCGGATCGAACACCGTGACGACGCGCTGCCCGCCCTGGACTGGGATTTCCCCGCGCCGCTCGGGACCCGCGCCGTGCTCGGCGAGTTCACGATGGCCGACGTCGTCACCGTCCCGAGCCACCTCGCCATCCCCGAAGTGACCACGTACATGACGGTGAACGCGGCCAGTGAGGTGATGACGCCCGAGACCCCGGCGCCCGCGGCGGACGGCCCGTCCGCGCAGACGTTCGTGGTCGACGTCGTCGTGCGGTCCGGTGGTGCGGAACGGCGGATCGTCGCCCAGGGCCAGGACATCTACGCGATCACCGCGCCGCTGGTGGTGGAGGCGGTGCAGCGGGTGCTCGACGGGCGGACCAAGGCGACCGGCGTCGTCTCGGCGGGAGAGGTCTTCGACGCGGCGGACTTCCTGGCGGCGCTGGCTCCCCGGGTGACCGTCACCGCGTGACTCCCACCTGCCAGCCGGGATACGGCAGCCGGGCGGGCGGGGCTTCCCCGGGCCGGTGCTCGAAATGCCACCACTCGTTGTCGTAGATCCGGTAGAGCGCGAAGCGGGCGCCGTGGTCTTCCAGCCACTGCGCGCCCTCGCGCGGCCGGACGTCCAGCGCGGTACCCCGGACGTGCGCCGAATCCTGCGGCGGCAGGACGCGTTTCCCGTCCCGCCTGGCCTCGTCGAGGAACAGGCGATGCTGCTCGGCGGCATCGCGGTGACCCGACGTGAGGCCGAGCAGGGTCCGGTGCCGCCAGAAGGCTTCGGTCCTGGCGGCGGTGAACGCGGCGAGGGTTCCGCCGGTGAGCCCGGCCAGGTCTTCGGCGGGGAACCGCAGCGACAGCGCCCATCCGCAGGCGAGCCGCTTGGCGTGGCCGGGGGAGCGCAGCCACGCCGGGATCAGCAGCAAGACCGCGAGGACGCGGGTGATCACCGCGAGAACGAATTCCTTCATACCGTCCACAGTCGACGGCGCTTGTCCGAGGCCGATCGCGACGGCGTGCGCGGACGCCGACGAAAATGTCACCGTTCCGCACGGACCACGCTGTGACAGAACGAAGACATTCCGCGGACGCTCCGTGGAAGCCGGGCGGGCACCATGGCGTGTCATGGACGAGCGGATTCCGTCCGGCGCTGCGATAGTCGTCGGCATGCCCAGGGTGCTGCTCATCGAGGACGACCAAGCCGTGCGTGAGGGGTTGAGCATGGCGTTGGGCGGACGGGGTCACGCGGTCGACGCGGTGGCCACCGGAGAGGAAGGTCTCGCGCGGCTCGCGTCGAGGCCGCCGGACATCGTCGTGCTGGACCTGATGCTGCCGGGACTGGACGGCTTCGAGGTCTGCCGCCGCATCCGGGCCACGGGTGATCTGCCGATCATCATGCTCACCGCGCGCAACGAGGACATCGACGTGGTGGCCGGGCTCGCCGCCGGCGCGGACGACTACGTGGTCAAACCCGCCAGGGCGCAGGTACTCGAGGCGCGGATCCGCGCGGTGCTGCGCCGCAGCGGGCAGACGCCGCCCTCCGTGCCCGCGCAGCCCGAGATCGAACAGCACGGCGACCTCGGCGTCGACCGCGCCGCGCTGACGGTGACCAAGGGCGGCAAGCCCGTCGCCCTCGCCCCGACCGAACTGCGGCTGCTGCTGGAACTCACCCAGGTGCCCGGCCGGGTGCTCAGCCGCCAGTACCTGCTGGAAAACGTGTGGGAGCACGGCTATTTCGGTGACTCCCGGGTCGTCGACGCCTGTGTGCAACGGCTGCGCGCGAAGATCGAGGACGACTCTTCCGCGCCGGTGTTCGTGCAGACGGTCCGCGGGTTCGGCTACCGGTTCGGGCCACTGTGAAGCTTTGGGGTCTGCGTACCCGGCTGTTGCTGGCGTTCAGCCTGCTGGTCGTGATCACCGCGGCGACGGTCGCCGGTGGTGCCTATGTCCAGTCCCGCACGGTGATCCTCCAGCAGGCGCAGGACGCCACCGCCCGCGTCCTGGTCGACAAGGCCACCGCGCTGTACCCGCTCGGCCCGCTGCCGCCGGCGGGCGGGACGCTGGACCGGATCAGCGGCGAGCTGTCCGACCGTGACCTGAGTTCCCTGGTCCTGTACGAGGACCAGTCGAGCGGGAACGAGCAGCTCCGATCGCTGATCTCGCCCGAGCTTCGCGAAGAGGTCGGGTCGGGAAATGTCGCGTGGCAACGTGTCGTCACCAAGGGTGTCCCGATGCTGGTGGTGGGCACCAGGTTCACCGTCGAGCTTCCGGGCGGGAAGCGGCAGGCTTCGGGTATCGAGGCCTACATCGCACGCAGCATGGCTTCGGAGGAAGAGAGCATCGCCGAACTCGCCACCCGTGCCTGGCTGATCGGCGGGGCGGCGCTGGTCTTCGCCATCGGTCTGGCGCTGCTGGCCGCCCGCGGCGTCCTGCGGCCGGTGCGGGAACTGGGCGAAGCGGCCCACCGGCTGGGTTCGGGTGACCTGCGGGCGCGGATCAGCGTCCGCGGCTCGGACGAACTGGCCGGAGTCGCGCGCACGTTCAACGAGACGGCCGAAGCACTGGAACGTCACGTCGGTGAGCTGGAACGGATGGAGGCCGACGCGCGGCGGTTCGTCGCGGACGTCTCGCACGAACTGCGCACTCCGCTGGCCGCGATGACCGCGGTCGCGGACGTGCTGGAGCAGGAAGCGTCACAACTGCCGGGCGACGCCGGCCGTGCGGCGCGGCTGAGCATCGACGAGACGCACCACTTGACCCGGCTGGTGAACGACCTCATCGAGGTGTCCCGGTTCGACGCCAAGGCCGCGGCCCTCGCGCCCGAGGAGGTCGACGTCGCCGAAGTGGTCGCGGCGAGCCTGCGCATCCGCGGCTGGACCGCCGAAGTGGAGGGCGACCTGCCCGCCGGGATCTTCGCCGGGCTGGATCCGCGGCGGGTGGACGTCATCGTGGCGAATCTGGTCGGGAACGCGTTGCGGCACGGGGAAAAGCCCGTTTCGCTCCGGCTTTCCGAAGCGGGGGAGTGGATCACGCTGGAGGTCGCGGACCGCGGGCCGGGACTGGCGCCGGAGGTGCTGCCGCACGTGTTCGACCGGTTCTACAAGGCGGATTCGGCCAGGGCGCGTTCCGGCGGGAGCGGGCTCGGCCTCGCGATCGCCTGGGAGAACGCCCGTCTGCACAAGGGGACCTTGATCGCCGAGAACGGCGTGGACGGTGGCGCGGTGTTCACGCTGCGCCTGCCCCGTCAGGTGGTGACGGCGTGAGGAAGACCTGGTTCGTCCTGCTCCTGATCGTGTCGGTGGTCACCGGTTGCGGCGTCCGGCCCAGTGGCGTGATCCCCGGCGCGCCCGCGCCGGTGGGCCCGGCCAACGGCGCGGTGCTCTACTTCGTGTCCGGCGGGCAGCCTGCCAGGGTGCTGCGCCCGATCGCCGGGGAACTGCCCCCGGCCAGCCCCGTCGACCTGCTCGCCGCCGGACCGGACGAGAGCGAGCGGGAACAGCGCTACACCAGCGAAGTCCCGCCGGGCACCGTTGCTCTCGACCAGACGGCGGGACCGAACGGGGTGACGCTGACCCTTTCGGTCGACGTCGCCGGGCTGTCGGCGAGGGCCGTCGACCAGATCGTTTGCACCGCCAGGGACTCGCTCGGCGGAGCCGCGCAGATCACCTTGCGGGGCGGAGGAACACAACGCGGGCCGCTGTCCTGCCCGCTGCCGGGTTAGGAGTGGCCCGAATCACCGGTGTCGTTCCCTCGCTTTGTCCGGATTCGCCAGCTAGCTTAGGCAAGGCTAAGCAATGGGACGTGGGGTGGTTGTGGCGTGGAAGGGATCGAGGGCAAGGTCGCGCTCGTCACCGGAGGCGCGCGCGGAATCGGGGCGGCCGTCGTGGACGGGCTCGCCGAAGCGGGTGCGATCGTGGCGGCGGTGGACCTGGCGGAAGGGCCGTCCCGGACCGGGGTGACCTCGTTCGTCGCGGACGTCGGCGACCCCGCGGCCGTGGCGCGGGTGGTCGGCGAGGTCGAACGCGAACTCGGGCCGATCGGGATCGGGGCGTCCGTCGCGGGTGTGCTGAAGCCGGGGTCCGTCTGCGAGACGAGCGACGAGGACTGGGCGGCGACCTTCGCGGTCAACTCCACCGGCGTCTTCACCGTGCTCCGCGAGATCTCCCGCCGGATGCTGCCCCGCCGGAGCGGGGTGCTGGTGACGGTCGGCTCGAACGCCGCGGGTGTCCCGAGGACCGGGATGGCGGCCTACGCCGCTTCGAAGGCCGCCGCGACGATGCTGACCCGCTGTCTCGGCCTCGAACTCGCCGGTTCCGGCATCCGCTGCAACATCGTCTCGCCCGGTTCGACCGACACCGAGATGCAACGTCTACTGTGGACGGACGAAAACGGCGCGGACCGTGTCATCGCGGGAAATCCGGAGCAATACCGCGTCGGCATACCGCTGGGCCGGATAGCCGAACCCGCCGATATCGCCGACGCCGTCCTGTTTCTGGCCTCTGATCGAGCGCGGCACATCACGATGCAGAACCTCTACGTCGACGGCGGCGCCACGCTCCGGGCGTGATCTCGATGGCGCAACGAAGACTTCTCGGAGTGGTGTGATTAGGTTAGGCTAACCGAATATTACCTGCCTGATCAGTGGTATTTGCGAAAGGGAATCCTGTCGTGTCCTCACCTGCACCGGCCCGACCAAGGCCGGTCCACCAGGCGGCCGATCTGCTGGCGGCGTACCTGCCCGGATCGTTCTACTTCTCGTCCGCTCGAGGATCGCTGCTCGCCGACGGGGTGTACTCCCCGGTCCACGCGGCGCCGGGCAGGCGTGCCCGTGCCGCCGCCGAGGTCCTCGACGCCGCCCTCGTGGCGGGCGTGACCGAGCCCGTGGTGGCGGGAGCGATCGGCTTCCGGCCGGATGCCCCGAGCAGCTTGGTGGTGCCCGCGGTGGTGCGCCGGGCCGGCGCACCGGGGGCGGGCAGGCCGGTGGCTCCGCTCGGTGGCGGGAGCTGGTCGGTGTCTCCCCGGCCCGCGCCTGAGGTCTACACCACCGCCGTGGCGAAGGCGCTGGACGAGATCCGCGACGGTGACCTGCGCAAGATCGTGCTGGCCCGCTGCCTCGACGTCACCGGTGGCGACCCCATCGCCGTGCCGCGGCTGCTGGCCCGTCTCGTCCACGCAGACCCGACGGCCCACGCCTTCGCCGTCGACGTCAGCGCGCCCGGGGATCCCGCTCCGCGCACCCTGATCGGCGCGAGCCCGGAACTGCTGGTCTCCCGCCGCGGGCGGATCGTGACGGCCAACCCGCTGGCCGGATCGCGGCCGCGGGTCGCCGACGAGGCCGAGAACGCCCGGCGGATCGCCGATCTGCTGGCGTCCGAAAAGGATCGTGCCGAACACGCCCACGTCGCGGCGCAGGTGGCCGAGGTGCTGGGCCGGTTCTGCGTCGACCTCGACGTCCCCGCCGAACCCGAGGTGATCGGCACTCCCACGATGTGGCACCTCTCGACCAGGATCAGCGGACGGCTCGCCGACGCGGGCGACGCCGGTTCGTCCGCCCTCGCGCTGGCCGAAGCCCTGCATCCGACGCCCGCCGTCTGCGGCGTCCCGACCGGACTCGCCCGCGACACCATCGCCGCGCTCGAACCCGAGGATCGCGGCTACTACGCGGGGCTCGTCGGCTGGACCGATCAGGACGGTGACGGTGAATGGGTCGTCACCATCCGCTGCGCCGAGGTCCGTGACCGGACCGTGCGGCTGTTCGCCGGAGCGGGTGTGGTGGCGGGCTCGGACCCGGAGGCCGAACTCGCCGAGACCGGCGCGAAGTTCGGCACCCTGCTTCGGGCGCTCGGCCTGGAGGGAGCGGCGTGAACCCCGACCACGTGCCCTGGCCACCCGAGACCGCCGCGCGCTACCGGGCCTCGGGCCACTGGCGCGGCCAGACCTTCGGCAAGCTGCTCACCGGCCTCGCCGAGGCGTACGCCGAACGTCTCGCCGTGATCGGCGAAACCGCCCGCTGGACCTTCGCCGAACTCGACGAACGGGCGCACCGTCTCGCGGCGGGGTTCGCCGGTGCCGGGATCCAGGCGGGCGACCGGGTCGTCGTGCAGCTGCCGAACCTGCCGGAGTTCGCGTCCGTCGTCTTCGGGCTGTGGCGGGCGGGAGCGTTGCCGGTGTTCGCGCTGCCCGCGCACCGGGCCAGCGAACTGCGGCACTTCGCCGAACAGAGCGAAGCCGCGGCGATCCTGACCGTCGGCGAGCACGAACGGTTCGACCACGCCGCCATGGCGCGTACGGTCGCGGCAGAAATCCCTTCGGTGCGGGAGGTCTTCGTCGTCGGCACGGACGAGTTCGCCGCGCTCGAAGCGACCACGCCGCGAGCGCTGCCGGATCCGGATCCCGCCGGGGTCGCGTTCCTGCAGCTGTCCGGCGGCAGCACCGGTTTGCCCAAGCTGATCCCGCGCACGCACGACGACTACCTCTACAGCGTCCGGGAAAGCGCCCGGATCTGCGGCCTGCGCCCGGAAAGCGTGTACCTGGCCGCCTTGCCCGCCGCGCACAACTTCCCGCTCAGCTCACCCGGCCTGCTCGGGGCGCTGCACGCGGGCGCGGCCACGGTGTTCGCGCCGCGTCCGGACGCCGACACCGCCTTCCGGCTGATCGAGGCCGAAGGCGTGACGATCACCGGGCTCGTACCGCCGCTGGCCGCCGCATGGGCGCAAGCGGCCGCGAGGACCACCCGCGATCTGTCCTCTTTGGACGTCCTGCTCGTCGGCGGCGCCAAATGCGCCCGCGAACTGGCCGAGAAGATCGGGCCCGCGCTGGGCTGCCGCCTCCAGCAGGTGTTCGGCATGGCCGAGGGACTGGTCTGCTACACCCGGCTCGACGACCCGGACGAGTACGTCCTCGCCACGCAGGGGCGGCCGATCTCGCCGGACGACGAGATCCGGGTGGTGAACCCGGACGACCCACTGTCCACTTCGGACGATGTCGTCGCGCCGGGGGAGATCGGCGCGCTGCTGACCCGCGGGCCGTACACGATCCGCGGCTACTACCGCGCCACCGAGCACAACAAGACCGCCTTCACCGAGGACGGTTTCTACCGCACCGGTGACCTCGTGCGGCAGCACCCGTCGGGACACCTCGAAGTGGTCGGCCGGGCCAAGGAACAGATCAACCGCGGCGGCGAGAAGGTGGCCGCGGAAGAGGTCGAGAACCACCTGATGGCCCACCCCGGCGTGCTCGACGCCGCCGTCGTCGCGGTGCCCGACCCGTATCTGGGCGAGCGCACCTGCGCCTACGTCGTCCCCGCGGCCGGTGCCGAGCCCGCCGCGGCGGAACTGCGGCGGTTCGTGCGCGAGCGCGGGGTCGCGGCGTTCAAGGTGCCCGATCTGGTCCAGGTCGTGCCGGAGTTCCCGGTGACCGGCGTCGGCAAGACCAGCAAACGTGAGCTCCGGGCGGCCTTGGCCGCCCTGGCGAAGGAGGGATGAAAGTCGTGTCACTACCCGAAATCCGGTCCTACTCGTTGCCGACGGAGGCCGAGTTGCCCGCCGGGCGGGTCGGTTGGAAACCCGACTCCGCCCGCGCCGCGCTGCTGGTGCACGACGCGCAGCGGTACTTCCTCGCGCCGTACGAGGGCTCCCCGGTGCCGGAGATGGTCGCGAACATCGCCGCGCTGACCGAAGCAGCCCGGGCGGCGGGCGTTCCGGTGTTCTACACCGCCCAGCCCGGCCACCAGGCCGCCGAGGACCGCGGCCTGCTCACCGAGTTCTGGGGCGACGGCATCGGCGCGGTCATCGACGAGGACCCCGCCGCCGCCGACGTCGTGGACGAACTCGCCCCGCAGCCAGGGGACATCGTGCTGACGAAGTGGCGCTACAGCGCGTTCCAGCGCAGCACCTTCACCGAACAGCTCGCCGAAGCCGGCCGGGACCAGCTGCTGATCACCGGCGTCTACGCGCACATCGGCTGCCAGGCCACCGCCGTCGAGGCCTTCATGCGTGACATCCAGCCGTTCCTGGTCGGCGACGCGGTCGCGGACTTCTCCCGGGAACGCCACGACCAGGCCTGCGAGTACGTCGCTCAGCGCTGCGGCGCCCTGACCACCACCGCCGCCGCGCTCGCCGCGATGGCCCCGATCCACGCCGGAGTACCCCGATGAGCCTCACCACCGGAAAGATCCACGCGGACGTCGCGGAACTGCTCGGCTGCGACGTGGCCGAGCTGAAGCCCGAAACCGATCTCACCGACCTCGGCCTCGACTCGATGCGGATCATGGGCCTGGTCGAGCAGTGGCGCTCCGAGGGGGCGGAGAACCTGGAGTTCGCCGATCTCGCGGAGCAGCCGAACCTCGGCCACTGGACGAAGCTCCTCACCGGGAACGCCGCGTGAGCCGCGCCGACCACCGCCACCGGCACCTCGAACGCATCGCCGAGGTCCGCGCCGGTCAGCACGCGGAGAAGGTGCCGTACCCGATTCGCGTCCGGCAGGCCGAAGTCGTCCGCACCGAGATGATCGGCTCCGGACTGCTCCGCGTCACCCTCGGCGGGTCCGGCACGGCGGGGTTCGAGGCGCATTCGCCCGACGAGCACGTGAAGCTGCTGTTCCCGGAGCTCGACGCCGAGCCGAAGCTGCCGGTGCAGGACGGCGACATGCTGCGCTGGCCGAAGCCGTCGCCGACGTCGCGCGAGTACACGGTCCGCCGCTACGACCCGGCCACCGGCGAACTCGATCTCGACGTCGCGCTGCACGAAGGCGGACTCGGTTCCGGATGGGCGGAGAAGGTGACCCCCGGAACGCCGGTGCACGTCGCCGGTCCGCCCGGCGGGCTGATCGTGCCGCACACCTACGACCGCTACCTGCTCGCCGGGGACATCACCGCGCTGCCCGCGATCGCGCGCTGGCTCGAAGAGCTGCCCCGCACCGCCGCGGGCTGGGCGTTCATCGAGGTCACCGACGCGAGTGAGGAGATCGAGCTGTCCGCGCCCGAAGACGTCGAGGTGCACTGGCTGCATCGAGGCGACGTCGCCGCGGGTGACTCCGACGTCCTCGCCTGCGCGGTGCGGACGATCGAAGTCCCCGCCGGTGAACGGCTCTACGCCTGGGTCGCCGGGGAGGCCGGGCAGCTCAAGCCCCTGCGCCGCTGGCTCAAGAACGACCTCGGGCTCGGCAAGGACGACCACGACGTGACCGGCTACTGGAAGCGCGGCGTCGCGGACTTCGACGACGAGCACGACCACTGATCCCCACCAAGAAAACCGAGGAAAACCCATGAGCACCACCAGAACCCGCCGTTTCGCCGGAGCGATCGCCCTCGCGTTGACGGTCGCGACCGCGGCCACCGCCTGCGGCTCCGGCGACGACGCCGGGCAGGCCGGAGGCGGCCAGACCCGGGTGTTCGCCGCCGACAACGGCCAGATCACCATCCCGGTCTCGCCGAAGCGGGTCATCGCCACCGGCTACGCCGTGCCCGCCCTGCTCGAAGCGGGCGCGCCGCTGGTCGGGGTGTCCAGCTGGAAGCGCGGTATCCCGCTGTTCAACGAGCAGGAGCGCAAGAAGTACGACGAGCTGGCGAAGGTCGCCGGCGAGGCGGCCTCGGAGACGAACTACGAGGCGATCGCGCAGGCAGATCCGGACCTCATCGTCATCGGTGTGCCGAAGCCGGTGCTCGCCGACATCGACCTCAAGCGCCTCGAGGCGATCGCCCCGGTCGTGGCGATCGGTCCTTCGGTGCCGTCGATGTGGCGTGAGTTGTCCCGCAAGCAGGCCGACGCCGCCGGTGCGGCCGCCGGGTTCGACGCGATCAAGACCGCGTACGACACCAAGGCCAAGGGCCTGGCCGACAAGTACAAGGCCGTGGTGCCGCAGCTGAAGCTCGGCCACGTCGGTGCCTACGGCGAGGTCGCCAAGGGCAACTTCCAGCGCGAGTTCAACGGCTCCTGGGGTACCAACATCGCGCAGGACCTCGGCGCCACCTACTACGGCCAGGTCAAGGTCAAGGGCGGCGGTTCCAAGGACGTCAGCGAGTACCCGTCGATCGAAGAGCTCTCGACGGCGTTCGCCGAGGCCGACGCGATCACCTACTCCGTCGGCCCGGACGGTGCCGTCCCGGCGCCGGTCAAGTACGTCCTCGACTCGCCGCTGTGGAAGGAACTTCCCGCGGTGAAGGCGGGCAAGGTCTACCCGTTCCGTTACACCGAGGCCGCCACCTACCGGGCCGCGACGTCCACTTTGGACGCCATCGACCAGGCGTTCGCGCCGCTGCTCACGAAGTGACCACCACCGGGCGGTCCGCGCTGCTCGGCGCCGCACTGCTCGGGCTCGTCGTGGTCGCCGTGCTGAGCGTCGGCATCGGCGCGCACGCCATCGCCCCCGGCGAGGTCGTGCGCGCCCTGCTGGGCGAAGGGAATCCGAGTGACCGGGCGGTCGTCCTGGACATCCGGATGCCGAGGGCGGTGCTCGCGGTCGGTGTCGGCGCGGCACTCGCCGTCGGCGGGGTGCTCGTGCAGGCCTTGTCCCGCAACGCTTTGGCCGAACCCGGCGTGCTCGGCGTGACCGCGGGCGCCGGATTCGCCATCGCGGTGGGGTCGGCCTTCGGGCTCACCGCGTCGGCTCCCGCCGAAGTCGGCCTGGCGGTGGTGGGCGCGGTCGGCGCCGTGGCGCTGGTCTACGCGGTCGGCAGCCGGTCGCCGCTGCGGCTGGTGCTCGCCGGCACCGCGCTGAGCGCCGTGCTGCTGGGCCTCACACTCGGCCTGAGACTGCTGTTCCCGGACACCTTCGACGTCTACCGGTTCTGGTCGGTGGGTTCCCTCGCCGGCCGCGAACAGGCGCCGACCACGATCCCGCTGATCGTCATCGGCCTTTCGCTGCTGGGCGCGTTCGCGGTGAGCCGTCAGCTGAACGCCATCGCGCTCGGCGAGACGGTCGCGCACACGCTCGGCGCCAACGTCGCGCGTGTCCGGGCGTTCACCCTGCTGCTGATCACGCTGATGGCGGGCGCGGCCACCGCGCTGGCCGGGCCGATCCTGTTCGTCGGGCTGATCGTGCCGCATCTGGCGCGGCGGGTGGCCGGCGCGTCGATCCCGTGGCTGATCGCGTTCGCCGTCCTGCTCGGACCGGTCCTGATGCTGGCCGCGGACGTCGGATCCCGGGTCCTGCTGCCGACCGGTGAGGTGCCGGTCGCCATCGTGACCGCGTTCCTCGGTGGCCCGGTGCTGATCTGGGCCGTCCGCAAGTACGGGGCGGCGCCGCTGTGACCACGACATTCGTCCTGCGGCGCGGGCGGTTCTCCGCCCGGCTGGAACGCCGCACCCTCTGGTTCCTCGTCGCGATGATCGTGGTCATCGCCGGGCTGACGCTGCTCGGGCTCTGTTACGGCGCGGCGTGGGCGAGTCCCGCCCGCGTGTTCGCCGCGCTCACCGGTTCCGGTGGCGGCCCGGGAGTGGTCATCCGCGAATGGCGCCTGCCCCGGGTCCTGGCCGGGCTGGTGTTCGGCGCTGCGCTCGGCCTGGCGGGCGCGATCTTCCAGAACATCACCCGCAATCCGCTCGGCAGCCCGGACGTGATCGGCCTCGACTCCGGCGCCTACACCGGCGCGCTGTTCGCGATCACCGTGCTTTCGGGGACTTCGACGCAGCTGACGATCGGTTCGGTGCTCGGCGGCGTGATCACGGCGGCCGTCGTGTACGCGCTGTCGCTCGGCGGCGGGCTGTCCGGACTGCGGCTGATCGTCATCGGCATCGCGGTGAACGCGATGCTGACCGCGCTCAACTCGTGGATCGTCCTGCGCGCCGAACTGGAGGTCGCGATCGCGGCCGTCGGCTGGCACGCCGGTTCGCTCAACGGGGTCGGCTGGGACGACGTCGCGATCCCGTTCGGCGTGCTCGCGGTGCTGTTCGTCGTGCTGTTCACCAGGGCGCCCGCGCTGCACCAGGCCGCGCTCGGCGGCGCGCTGGCGGTCACCACCGGTGTCCGCTGGGACCGCCTGCGGCTGCTGCTGGTGCTGATCGGGGTCGGCTGCACGGCCACGGTCACCGCCGTCGCCGGGCCGATCGCGTTCATCGCGCTGGCGGCGCCGCAGATCGGGAGGCGGCTGGCCCGCACCCCCGGTATCGGCCTGCTTCCCGCCGCGCTCACCGGCGCCGTGCTGCTGACGGGCGCCGACCTGGCCGCCCAGATGCTGCTGGCGCCCGTCTCATTGCCTGTCGGCGTGGTCAGCACCGTGATCGGCGGCGGCTACCTGATCTGGCTGCTCACCAAGGAGGTGCGGCGCTCATGAGTGCTCGCTTGACCGCCCGGGATCTGACCCTGCGCTACGGCGACCGGGTCGTGTCGACCCGGCTGAACCTCGACGTGCCCGACGCCGCGTTCACCGCGGTCGTCGGACCGAACGCCTGCGGCAAGTCGACGTTGTTGCGCGCGTTCGTCCGGCTGATGCGCCCGGCCGAGGGCGAGGTCCTCCTCGACGGCAAGGACGTCGGTTCCTTCCCCGGCAAGGGGCTGGCACGGGAACTCGGGTTCCTGCCGCAGGATCCGGTCGCGCCGGAGGACGTCCGGGTCCGGCAGCTGATCGCGCGCGGCCGGTTCCCGCACCAGTCGTTGTTCGCGTCGTGGTCCGAAGAGGACGAACGCGCGGTGCTCGACGCGATGACCGCGGCCGGGGTGGCGGGACTGGCCGACCGGCCGGTCCAGGAGCTCTCCGGCGGGCAGCGTCAACGTGTCTGGGTGGCGCTGGTGCTGGCCCAGAAGACGCCGTATCTGCTGCTCGACGAACCGACGTCGTTCCTCGACATCGCGCACCAGTACCAGTTGCTGGGGTTGCTGGCGCGCCTGCGGGACGAAGGGCGCACGGTGATCGCCGTCCTGCACGACATCAACCAGGCCTGCCGCTACGCCGACCACCTCGTCGCACTGCGAGACGGCCGGATCGTCGCCGAAGGCGCGCCCGCCGAGATCGTCGACGCCGAGCTCATCAAGGAGGTCTTCGATCTCCCTTGTGTCGTCGTGCCCGATCCGGTGACCGGAACCCCGATGGTGGTGCCGTCATGCTGAGCCTCACCGGAGCCCAGCTGGGCATCTGGACCGCGCAGCGCTTGGAACCCGACTCGCCCTACTACGTCGTCGGCGACGTGGTGGAGGTCCGCGGGGAGCGTCCGGTCGACGTCGCCGCACTGGCCGAGGCGATCCGGGCGACCGTCGAGGAGGCCGACAGCCTGCGGCTGCGGGTCTTCGAGACGCCGGACGGCCCGCGCCAGCAGGTGTCGGCCGATCCCGTGCCGACGCCGGAGGTGCTGGACCTGCGCGACGCGGCCGATCCGGTGGCCGCGGCGCACGAGCGGGTGGAGGCCGAACGCCGCCGCGTCGCCGAGGCGTGCCGCGACATGGTCGGCAGGCCGCTGTTCGGTCATCTCGTGCTGCGGCTCTCGGACTCGGAGGTGTGGTTCACCCAGCTCGGGCACCACCTCGTGTTCGACGGGTACACCGCCGCGATGCTCGCGCGGCGCACCGCGGCCCGCTACACCGCCGCCGTGGCGGGGAAGGACGTGCCGCCCTCTGCGTTCGCTCCGTTCGCCGACCTGGTCGAGGCGGATCGCGCCTACCGGGAGAGCGAACGGTTCGAGCGGGACCGGGAGTACTGGCGAGAGCGGTTCACGCCGTTGCCGGATGTCGACGACGGCAGCGCATCCTCGGGGCCTCCCGAGAGCACGGTGACCGCCCGGTCGGTCCTGCCCGCGTCGGATCTGGCGCGGCTGCGCGAGCTGGGCAAACGCGCCGGGACGACCTGGGGCGACGCGCTGATCGCCTGCTACGCGGCCTTCCTGCACCGCGTCCTCGGCCGGACCGACGTCGTGTTCGCGCTGCCGTTGATGTGCCGTGAGGGAACGGCGCTGCGGACTCCGGCGATGGCGGTCAACGTGCTGCCGCTGCGGGTCACGGTGCGTCCGGACGACTCGGCCGCGGACCTGACCGCGCGGGTCGCGGTCGCGCTGAAGGAGATGCGCGCGCACCAGCGTTACCGCGGCGAGGATCTGCCGCAGGATCTGGCGGTGCCGGGCGCCGGCGCGCTGCTGCACGGCCGGGGCATCAATCTCAAGGCGTTCGACCTGAAGCTCGACTTCGCGGGCTCGCACGGCACCATGCGCAACGTCGCGGGCGGACCGCCCGAGGACATGGGCCTGTCCGTGCTCCCGACCTCGGACGGCGGGCTGCTGCTCGGCTTCGAAGTCGACGCGCGCACCCACGACCAGGCCGCCGTCGACGCGAAGCTGACCGCGCTGCGCTGCCTGATCACCGCGCTGACCGACCCGGACGGCCCGGCCGTCGGGGGAGCCGACCTGGTCCCGCAGGGGGAGCGGGACACACTCCTGGACGCGTGGTCCACCCCCGCTCCCGCCGCTGAACTCCTTGGCGTACCGGAACTTCTCGCCGAACTCGATCCCGGGCAGACCGCTTTGGTGTCCGGTGACGAGCGGCTGACCGCCGGCGAACTCGTCGCGAAGGTCCACCGGCTCGCGCGGGCGCTGCGGGCACGCGGCGTCGGGGCCGACGACGTCGTCGCACTGGCCTTGCCGCGCTCGGCGGATCTCGTCGTCGCCCTGCTGGCAGTACTCGACGCCGGTGCCGCCTTCCTGCCGCTGGATCTCGCCCATCCGGTCGAGCGGTTGCGAGAGCTGGCCGCCGAAGCCGGTGCTGTCCTCACGGTGACCCACGATGCGGAGATCGTGCCGGGACCGCACCTTCTGCTCGGCGAAACCGATCTGTCCACACTGGCCGGATCGCCGCTGTCGATTCCGCGTCACCCCGAACATCTCGCGTACGTCATCTTCACGTCCGGCTCGACAGGCCGTCCCAAGGGCGTGCTCGGCCGGGTCGGCGGGCTGGCGACGCTGCTGCGCCATCACCGCGCGACCACGGTCGCCGAAACCGAACGCGCCGCCGCGGGCAGGCGGCTCCGGGTCGCGCACACCTACTCGTTCGCCTTCGACTCCGCGCTCGACCAGCTGATGTGGCTGCTGTTCGGCCACGAACTGCACGTCTACGGCACCGACGTCGCCCGGGACGCCGACGAACTGCTGGCCGCGTTCGCCCGCGACCGGATCGACGTCGTCGACACCACACCGTCGATGGCCGCGCCCCTGATCGAGGCCGGACTGCTCGGCGGACCGACCCCGCCCGCGCTGCTCGTCCTCGGCGGCGAGGCGACCCCGCCCGCGCTGTGGCGCCGCGTCGCGGAGTCGGGTGTCCGTGCCCGCAACATGTACGGCCCGACCGAGGCCACTGTGGACGGTGCCGGATCCTGGCTGGACGACGGGGAACCGACGATCGGGACCGCGGTGCCGGGCACGGCCGTCCGGGTGCTCGACGCCGCGCTGCGCCCGGCGCCCGCGGGAACGCCGGGCGAGCTGTACCTCGCCGGACCGCATCTGGCGCGCGGCTATCTCGGGCGTCCCGCCGCGACAGCCGAACGGTTCGTCGCCGATCCCTACGGCGCGCCCGGCGACCGGATGTACCGCACCGGCGACCTCGCCCGCTGGGTGCCGGGCCGCGGGCTGGAGTACCTGGGCCGCCGTGACGGCCAGGTGAAGGTGCGCGGCCACCGCGTCGAACTGGGCGAGGTCGAGGCGGCGCTGGCCACCGTCCCCGGGGTGCGCGCGGCCGCCGCGGCGGTGCGGGGACCGCGGCTCGTCGGCTACGTCGTCGGCGAGGTCGTCCCGGACGACGTCCGCGCGGAACTCGCCACGCGCGTGCCGGAGCATCTCGTTCCCGCCGCTGTGGTCGTCCTCGACACGCTTCCGTTGACCTCCAACGGGAAGATCGACCGGGTGGCGCTGCCCGCCCCGCGCGCGGCGGCGGGCCGGACCGCGGCCACCGACCGCGAGCGGCTGCTGTGCGCGACCATCGCCGAGGTCATCGGCGTCGACGAGGTTGCCGTCGACGACGACTTCTTCGCACTCGGCGGCGACAGCATCACCGCGATCAGCGTCAGCAGCAGGCTGCGCGCGCACGGCCTCGACCTGCGTCCGCGCGATCTGCTGGCCCGGCGCAGTTTCGAGGCGCTGGCGGCGGCGAGCGCGGAGATCGGCGGCCCGGCGGAAGCGCCGGACGAGCCCGTCGGCGAGGTGCCCGCCCTGCCGATCGTCCGCGCGCTGCTCGACCCGCATCCTGACGTCAGGGTGGTCGACGGGTACACGCAATGGACCGCGATCCGGCTCGACGAGGACCTGCCGCCGTACCTGCTGATCGAGGGCGTGCAAACGTTGCTGGACCACCACGACGCCCTCCGGCTGCATCTAGAGGACGAAATGCGGGTCCGCGAACGCGGTTCCGTGCACGCCGCCGACATCGTCGTCGAAACGACGGGTGATCCGAAGGACGTCGCCCAGGATCTCGCGGACTCGCTCGATCTCCGGACCGGAGTGCTCAGGGTCGCGCTGCTCCCGGACCATCTCGTCATCGTGATCCACCACCTGGCGATCGACGGCGTTTCGTGGCGGATCCTCCTGCCGGACCTGCGCGCCGCCTGCGCGGGCCAGAAGCTCGAACCGGCCGGGACGTCGTGGCGGCGGCACGCGCTCCGCCTCGCCGAACAGGGGACTTCCGGTGCCCGGCGCGGCGAACTCGGCCACTGGCGCGACGCGCTCGACGGGCCGCGCCTCGGTCACCGTCCGCTCGACCGGACCGCCGACACGGTCGCCACCGCGCGGCGCTCGGTCACTCTCGCCTCGCCGGAGCAGACCGACGCGGTGCTCACCGGGCTGCCCGCGGCCTACCGGGCCGGGCCGGACGACGTCCTGCTCGCCGCGCTCGTGCTCGCCCTCCGGTCGTGGCGGGCCGCTCCGGTCACGGCCGAAACCGTGTCCCTCGAAGGACACGGCCGGGACCAGGACGGCTTGGACCTGTCGCGCACCGTCGGCTGGTTCACCGCCGAGCATCCGCTGCGCGTCCCCGCCACAGCGGTGGCCACGACGTCGGATTTCGAGAGCGCGCTCGCGGGCGGTGACGCGGCGGGAAAGCTGCTGCGGGCAGCCAAAGAGGCCAAACGCGCCGTGCCGGACAGCGGTGTCGGCTTCGGCGTCCTGCGCCACCTCGACCCGCTCACCCGGGACGAACTCGCCGCCGTCCCGCCGCCGGACGTCGTCCTGAACTACCTCGGCCGGTTCGCGGCCCTGCCCGGCACCGGCTGGAAACTGCCGGAGGAAGACCCGTTCGCGGTCACCGAACCGGACGCCAAGTCGCTGGAACAAGTGCTGGCGCTGAATTGCTTCGTCCGTGAGGACGGACGTCCGCGACTGGCCGTCGAGTGGACCGCCGCGAGTGCGATCCTGCCGCCGGACAGTGTCGAGGCGCTTCAGGAAGCATGGTCGAGAGCGCTGGAAGCGATGGCCGCGCACGCCGCCCGGATCGGTCCGGACGGCGGCGGTCTCACGCCGTCGGATCTGCCGCTGGTCGGTCTCGGCCAGGCCGACATCGACGCGCTCGAACGCCGGGGCCGCGTCGAGGACGTCCTGCCCGCGACCCCGCTGCAGACCGGGCTTTCGTTCCACACGCTGGCGCGCGGCGCCGACGACACCGACGTCTACGTGGTGAAGGCCGTCACCCTGCTCAGCGGGGCGCTCGACGCCGGCCTGATGCGCGAGGCCGCGGCGGAAGTGCTGCGGCGGCATCCCGCGCTGCGCGTCCACCTGCACACCACCGAGGCGGGCGAGGTCGTCCAGGTGGTGCCGGAAGCGGTTTCGCTGGACTGGCGGCACGCGAACGCGACGCCCGAGGAGGTCGCGGCCGAATGCCGGGTCGAACTGGCCCGCCCGTTCGACCCGGCGACCCCGCCGCTGATCCGGTTCCTGCTGCTGACGCTCGGCCCGGCCGAGCACCGTCTGGTGCTCACCAACCATCACGCGCTGCTCGACGGCTGGTCGATGCCGCTGGTCGGCCGGACGCTCTTGGCCACCTACGCCGAACTCGGCGGCGGCCCGGCGGCCCCGGTCGCCCCGCCGCTTTCGGAGTACCACCGGGTGCTCGGCGAACGCGACCCGGACGCGGCACTGGAGGCATGGCGCGAGGCACTGGCCGGACTCGACGAGGGCACCCGGCTCGCGCCCGCGAGCCTGGAGTCCACTGTGGAGCGTCCGGAGCGGGTCACCGTGGAACTGGGCGGGGAGTTCAGCGAACGGCTGCGCGCCTTCGCCCGCGAACGCGGGATCACGCCGACGACGGTGTTCCAGACCGCGTGGGGAGTGCTGCTCGCCAGGTTGACCGGCCGCCGCGACGTCGTCTTCGGCTGCCCGGTGTCCGGCCGCCCGGCCGACGTCCCCGGCGTCGAGCGGATGATCGGGCAACTCGGCAGCACGATCCCGGTGCGGGTGCGCTTCGACCCGGCCGACACCGCGGTCACCGTGCTGGAGCGCGTGCACACCGAAAGCGTCCGGCTCACCGATCACCATCACGCCGGGTTGCCGGACATCCAGCGCGCGGCCGGCGTCGGCGACCTGTTCGACACGATGCTTGTGATGGAGAACTTCCCGCTCTCCAGCCGCGCTCGCACCACTTTGGCGCCGGGGCTGGACCTCGTCGGGGTCGACATCACCGACGCCACGCACTACCCGCTCACGGTGATCGTGCTGCCCGGCGACGAGTTCACCGTCGGGCTCGGCTACCAGCCGCAGGCCTTCACGCGCGACGAGGCCGAGTCCTACGGCCGCTGGCTGCGAGCCGTCCTGCACGAGATCGTCACCGATCCCGCGCGGCCGGTCGCCCGGCTGCGGGCACTCGGCGCCGACGAGGAACGCGCGATGCTGCGCCTCGGGGAAGGGCCGGAACCGAAACGGGAGCGCGGCGGCGCCTTGGCCGAGTTCGGCCGCTGGGTGCGGGAAACCCCGGACGCCGAGGCCGTGGTCTGCCGCGACCGGAGCCTGACCTACGCCGAACTGGACCGCCGGGCCAACCGGCTCGCGCACAGCCTGATCGACGCCGGGGTGAAACCGCAGGACCCGGTCGCGGTCCTGCTGCGCCGCGACGTCGACCTGGTGGTCGCGCTGTTCGGCGTGTTCAAGGCCGGGGCGGTCCACGTGCCGATGGATCCGGACTACCCGGCCGACCGGCTCGCCTACATGCTCGGCGACATCCGGCCCGCCGCCGCCGTGTCCACTGCGGACGTCAACGGGCTCCCGGTGATCGATCCGGGCGAACTGTCCCTTGTGGACACCGATCCGTCCGTGCCGGTCACCGACGATTCGCTCGCGTACGTCATCTACACCTCCGGCACCACCGGCAAGCCCAAGGGTGTCGCGGTGCCGCACCGCGGGATCCCGAGCCTGATCGCGCTGCAGGAGGACATCGTCGGGATCGGGACCGCCGAGCGGTACCTGCACTTCGCTTCGACCAGTTTCGACGTCGCCTTCTGGCAGTTCATGCTTCCGCTGCTGTCCGGCGGCACCTCGGTCATCGCCCCGGAGGAGGTGCGCGTCTCCGGCGACGACCTGCTCGCCTACGCCGCCGAACACCGCGTCACCGGGCTCAACCTGCTGCCCTCGTTCCTCTCCGCGATGCCCGACGACGCGACCGTCGACCCGGACGTGTTCTTCGTCGTCGGTGCCGAGCGGCTCGACCCGGAACTGGCCCGGCGCTGGGGGGACCGGCGGGCGCTGTTCAACGCCTACGGCCCGACCGAGGTCACCATCAACTCGGTCACCTGGCACTACGACCCGGCCGATCCCGGTCCGCTGCCGATCGGCCGCCCGGACCCCGAAGTCCGCGCGTACGTCCTCGACGGAGGGCTGCTCCCGGTCGGGACGAACGTCACCGGCGAGCTCTACCTGGCCGGGCCGAAGCTCGCCCAGGGCTATGTCGGCAGGGCGGCGCTGACCGCCGAACGGTTCGTGGCCGACCCGTTCGGGCCGCCCGAAAACACCGCGGCGCGTAGCGCCTCCGTGGGGGGTGGTGGTCGGGTGACGGGTGGGAGGATGTACCGCACCGGTGACCTGGTCCGCTGGCGGCCGGACGGGCAGCTCGTCTTCCTCGGCCGCGCCGACCACCAGGTCAAACTGCGCGGGTTCCGGATCGAACTCGGCGAGATCGAGACCGCGCTGACCGCGCACGACGACGTGCGCGCCTCCGCGGTGATCGTCCGCGAAGACCGGCTGGTCGCCTACGTCGTCCCGGTGGACGGCGCCGAACCCGACCCGGCCGCGCTGCGCGAACACCTCGCCGCGGACCTGCCCGCGTACATGGTGCCCACCGCGTTCGTGCCGCTGGACCGGTTGCCGCTCGGCCCGAGCGGCAAACTCGACCGGGCGGCGTTGCCGGCACCGGAAGCCCGGTCCGCGGAGGGTCGGGAGCCCGCCACACCGGCGGAAGCCGTGCTGCTGCGGGTGGTCCGCGACCTGCTCGGTCCCGGTGTCGGCCTGGACGACGGCTTCCTGGACGCGGGCGGGGACAGCATCGCGTCGCTGCGCGTGGTCTCCCGCGCCCGCCGTGAAGGACTGCACCTGACCGCGCGCGACGTCCTCGAAGGCGGCACGGTCGCCGGGATCGCGGCGCGCTGCGGCGAACCCGAGCGGGCCGAGGAAGCGCCCGCGGTCGGCGACGCACCGCTGACGCCGGTCATGCGCGATCTGCTGCTGCGCGCGGAAAAGGCGGCGGACGGGTTCTGCCAGTGGGTCGAGATCTGCGTGCCCTCGGCAGACGATGTGTCGCGGTGGCGCTCGGTGCTCGACGCCGTCCTCGCCCGCCACGACGTCCTGCGCGCGCACCTCGCCGAGGACGCGCTGCGCATCCCGGACGTCGGGGCCGTGACCGCCGACTCGGTGCTCACCACCTTCCGGGTGTCCGGCGATCCGCGCGCCGTGCTGAACGCGGAGGTCGAGCAGATCGTGTCCCGGATGGACCCGCGCACGGGGCCGCTGCTCCGGGCGGTGCTGGTGGACGCGGGCGAGGAGCGGCCGGGACGGTTGCTCCTGGTGGCACACCATCTGGTCGCCGACGCGGTGACCTGGCGCGTGCTGCTCGACGACGTCGAACAGGCCTTCCACGGCAACACCCTGCACCGGCGCGGGCAGTCTTTCCTGGGCTGGGCGCGCTCGCTGCGTGCCGCCGCACCGCACCGGCGGGACGAACTGCCCTACTGGCAAGGGATCGCCGCCGCGCCGGTGACCAGGCTTGGCCGCGCCGGGCTCGACCCGGCGCGCGACACCGTGGCCACCGCACGGCATCACCGGATCGACATCGGCGCGGACACCACCCACGCCGTGCTCACCGCGCTGCCCGCGGCCTACCGCACGGGCTCGGACACCGTCCTGCTGACCGCGCTCGCCCGCGCGGTCGCCGCGTGGCGGGGGACCGGGGCCGATCTGCTCGTCGCCGTCGAGAGCCACGGCCGGCCGGGACACACCCCGGATTTCGCGGGCACCGTCGACCTGGCGCAGACCGCGGGGTGGTTCACCGCCGTGCATCCGGCCAGGATCTCCCCGCCCGCCAGATCGCTGCCTGCCGCGCTGCGGGCGGTGCGCGACCACTTGCGGGCGGCGGGCGACGGCCTCGGCCATGGGATCCTCGGTGTCGAAGGGCCGCGGCCCGAGGTCGCCTGGAACTATCTCGGCCGGTTCCCCGCGGCCCCGGTCGCGGAAACGCCGTGGCAGCGCCCGCCGGACGCCGATCCGCTCGGTTCGGGCGGCGGCGCGGACCTGCCGCTGCCGTACGCGCTGACGGTGAACGCGATGGTCCCCGACGGCGGTACGCTCGGCGTCCGCTTCACCTGGCCGTCCGCGCTGTTCACCGCCGACGAGATCACCGTGCTGGGCGAGCACTTCCGCCGCGAGCTGGACGAACTCGCCGCCGACGTGCCGGGACCCGGCGAGGTCATGCCGCTGACGCCGTTGCAGGAGGTGATCCTGCGCGAGTCGCGGGCGGCGGGTGACGCGGATCCGTACCCGGTGCAAGCCGCGTTCACGCTGTCCGGTGACCTCGACGTCGAGGCACTGCGGGCGGCGGCGACCGCACTGGTGCGGCGGCAGCCGAACCTGGGCGCCGTGTTCCCGCCGTCGCACGAGGTCCAGGTGATCCCGGCGGCTCCGGAGGCGGGGTTCCGTGTCCGTGACATTGCCGAAGTGTCCGAAGTGGACCCAGCGCTGGACGAGGAGCTCGCGGAACCGTTCGATCTGGCGAACGGACCGCTGTGGCGGGTCACGGTGCTGCGGCAAGGGCCTGGTCTTCAGACCTTGGTGCTGACCAGTCACCACCTGCTGTCGGACGGCTGGTCCGCGCCGCGCATCCTCGGCGAGTTGTTCGCGCTCTACGCGGGCAAGCCGTTGCCGGAGCCGGTTCCGCCGTCCCGGTACACCCGCCTGCTCACCGCGGCCGACCACTCGGCCGACGTCCGGGCCTGGCGGGCGGAACTCGACGGTCTTCCCGAAGGCGACCACCTGCCGCGTACCGATGGCCAGGCCGAGCCCGCACTGTTCACTGTGGACGGTCCGCTGGTCGCGGAACTGACCCGGCTGGGTGCGGCACGCGGGCTCACGGTCAACACGCTGCTGCAGGGTGCGTGGGCGGCCGTGCTCGCGGCGCGCGCCGGGCGCCCGGACGTCAGCTTCGGGGTGATGACCTCGAACCGGACGTCCGAAGTGGACGGTGTCGAGGAGATCATCGGCCTGCTGGCGAACAGCGTGCCGGTCCGGGCCAGGTTCACCGGAACGGTCGCCGAAGCGCTGGCCGATCTGCAGGCACGGCAGCAGGCGATGGCCGGGCATCACCGGATCGGCCTGCCGGAACTCGCGTCGCTCGCCGGACGCGAGCGGCTGTTCGACAGCTTGCTCGTCTTCGAGAACTACCCGGTGGATCCGGCGAAGCTGCGCGAACCGGCGCCCGGCCTGACCGTCACCGGCACCCGGTTCCGTGAACGGACCCACCATCCGGTGAGCGTCACCGTCGTTCCCGGCCAGGACGGCTGGGACGGCGTCCTGTACGCGCAGGACGCCCGGCCGCTGGCCGACGAACTGGTCCGGTTCCTCCGGGAGCTGCCGTCGTGGCTGGACGGCGACGCCGCCGGATTCGCGGGGAAGCGATGACCGCGCGCCCGGTCGACGCCGCGCTGTGGCGGACGGCCGCCGTGCTGGTGCTCGGCACCTTCATGGCGACCCTGGACAGCACGATCGTCTCGGTCGGCGTCGACACGCTCGCCGAGGAGTTCGGTGCGCCGGTCACCGGCGTCCAGTGGGTGACGACGGCGTATCTGCTGGCCGTGGTTACCGCGGTGCCTGCGTCGGGCTGGCTCGCCGACCGGTTCGGCGGCCGTCGCGTCTGGCTCACCGCGGTCGTCGTGTTCCTGCTGGCGTCTCTGTTGTGCGCGCTGGCACCGACCCTGCCCGCGCTCATCGCCTTCCGTGTCCTGCAAGGGCTCGCGGGCGGTCTGTTGCCGCCGACCGGGCAGGCGCTGCTGGCACGGGCCGCCGGACCGGACCGGATCGGCCGCGTGATCAGCGTCGTCGGCCTGGTGCCGCTGTTGTCACCGGTGCTCGGCCCGCTGGCGAGCGGCACGATCCTCTCTGTCGCGGACTGGCCGTGGCTGTTCTACGTCAATCTCCCGGTCGGTGTGGTCGCCGTGCTGCTGGCACGGCGCTGGGTCCCGGCGGGCGAACCGGGCGGCCGGGGTGACCGGTTCGATTTCCGGGGCGCGCTGCTGCTTTCGCCGGGTCTCGCGGTGCTGGTGTTCGGGCTCACCTGGTTCGAGCGGGGGAGCCCGGTGCTCGCCGGGCTCGCCGTCGCGGCGGGCGTGGTGATGCTCGCGGCGTTCGTCCGGCACGGACTGCGGGCCGAAGCGCCGCTGCTCGACCCGCGGCTGTTCGCCAAACCGCCGTTCGGGGTCGCCTCGCTGGCGCTGGTCCTGCTCGGCGCGTCGGTGTTCGGCACGATGTTCCTGCTCCCGCTCTACCTCCAGCGTGGCGCCGGACTGTCCACTTGGGACACCGGCCTGCTGCTGGTGCCCCAGGGCATCGGCGCGGCGGCCGGGTCGGTTCTGGTGAACCGGCTCGTCGACCGGATCTCGCCGCGCACCCTGGTGCTGAGCGGGATCGCGCTGGTCGCGGCGGGCACCGCTCCCTTCACCCAGCTCGGCCCGGGCTTCCCGGACTGGGTGATCGTGGTTTCCCTGCTGCTGCGCGGTTTCGGCGCGGCGCTGATCGGCGCGCCGGTGATGACGATCGTCTACCGCCGGGTCGAACCCGCCCGGCTGCCCCGTGCGGCCGGGGCGCTGAACCTGCTCAACACGCTCGGCGGATCGATCGGCACCGCGGTGCTGGCCGTGGTGCTGCAGGCCCGCCTGGCCGCGCGCGGCCAGGACGTCGCCGGAGCCTTCGCCGACGCCTTCTGGTGTGTTCTCGGCCTCGCCGTCGTGGCGGTCGCCGGTGCGACGCGGCTGCCCCGGGCCGGGGTGGCCGCCCCCGACAAGAAGAGAGGTCACGCGGATGCTTGACCAGGACACCCTGCCCAGCCCGGCCGAGGTGGCCATGAGCGGAGTCGTGCCGGACGACGTGGCGCGGCACCGCGAAACCGTCGCGGACGTCCTCGCCCGGCGCGACTCCCGGCTGCTCGTCGTCGTGGGCCCGTGTTCGGTGCACGACGCCGGCGGTGCTCTCGAGTACGCGCACCGGCTCGCCGAGGCGGCCCGGCGCTTCGACGACGACCTCGTCGTGGTCCTGCGCGCCTACCTGGAGAAACCGCGGACGATCGCGGGCTGGACCGGCCTGGTGCCCGACCCCACCCTGGACGGCAAGGGCGATCTCGCGTCCGGGGTGCGGATCGGACGGCGGTTCCTGGTCGACGCCGCCGCGACCGGGCTGCCCCTGGCGTACGAGTTCGTCGATCCGTTCCTGGCGCCCTATTTCGCGGACACCATCAGCTGGGGCGCGATCGGCGCGCGGACCGTGGCCAGCCAGCCGCACCGGCATCTGGCGTCGTGGCTGCCGATGCCGGTGGGCATGAAGAACTGCGTCTCCGGGCGGCTGGACACGGCCGTCGCCGCCGTGCGGGCGGCCGGGCTGTCGCACGTGTTCCCCGGCTCCGCGGCCGACGGGCACCCGCGGATCCTGCGCAGCACCGGGAACCCGGACGCCCACATCGTCCTGCGCGGCGGCCCCAAACCGAACCACCACGCCCACGCCGTCGCGGACGCCCTCGACGCGCTGACCGCCGCCGGCCTGCCGCACCGTCTCGTCGTCGACGCCTCGCACGGCAACAGCGGCAAGGACCACAACCGCCAGCCCGTGGTCGTCGCGGATCTGGCGGACCAGATCTCGGCGGGCAACGACGCGCTGGCGGGCGTGATGATCGAGTCGTATCTCTCCGACGGCAGACAGGACGTCGGTTCCGTGCCGCCCCGGCCCGACCTGAGCATCACGGACGCCTGCCTCGGCTGGGAACGGACGGTGCCGCTGCTGGAGTCGCTCGCCTGCGCGAACGCGGTGCGGCGGCTCAGCAACCCGAGGCGGCGGTCTCTCGAGTCGCCGCGGGTTTAGAGAGCTTCCAGCGTCGCCTTCATCGCCGGCACCAGCTCGTCGCCCATCTTCTCGAATTCCCGCTTCAGCAAGGGGTCCGCGAGTTTCGCCAGCCCGTGGAACTTGATGGTGGCGTGGTAGCTGACGGTCGTCGTGCCGCCTTCTTCGGTCACCGTCAGATCGTCGGTGGACGTGGCGGTCTTGTTCGAGCCGACGAACACGATCCGTCCCGGTTCGAGCCGGTCGAGACGGTAGGTCAGCTCGGTCTTCTTGCCGCGGAACTCGGACACGTTGTGCCACTGCGCCCCGACGGCGATCGGGCCGGTGCCGGACCGGGTGCAGGACACGGTGCCGGGGTCCCAGGCCTCGGCGTGCGCGAAGTCCCTCAGATAGTCGACGACGGTCTGGACAGGGGTTCGGACGGTGATCGTCCGGTGCACGTGGACCATCCGGCAACGGTACTCAGGGGCACCGCGACCCGCAGAGTGGCCGGAAGTACGTGAAGGCCCCCTTCACTGCGCTCGACGCAGTGAAGGGGGCCTTCACGGAGAGATGTTTCCCTACTTCTTCCAGATGACCGGCTTGTCCTTGTAGCCGTCGCTGTCGGTGTAGGTCGCGCCGCCGACCTCGCCGCCGTCGCGGATGGCCTGGAGTTCACAGGTTTCGTAGGTCGCGCCGGCCGCCTTGAAGTCCTTCTTCGCCGTTTCGGACTGGCACTGCGGGGTCTCGCCGGTGATGATCACGCCGGTGCTCTTGTTGTTCGGGCCCACCGCGCGCAGCCGCACCGTGCTGTAGGTGAGGTCCGTGCCGCCGACGTTCTCCACCGACATCCGGATGTACACCGGCGTCATGCCCTTGGCCTTCTCGCCGTAGGCGGCGAGGTCTTCCTTCGCGCCCAATTCGATCGACTTGACGGTGATCGCGACGGTGCCGGTCTTGTCGGTGCCGTACTTGAACGGGACGACGGCGCGGTCGCCGACCTTGAGTTCGCTGCCGGGCGCGGTGGCGTCCGCGTTCGAGACCGGGACGGTGCCGCTGGTCGCGGGCGAGGACGCGGGAGCCGACGTCGGAGCGGGCGAAGGGGCGGGGCTCGCGTTGCCCGGTTCCTCTTTGCCGCCGCACGCGGAAAGCAGCAGCACGGCGGCGCAGCCGGTGGCGAACAGGGCGATGCGGTGGGACTTCATGGATCTCCTCGGACTTCTCGCCGAATTCGGCTCAGGCGTGCTCGCCACGCACCGTAATCGACACGGGAGCAGTGCGGTGTGGGCCGTTAGCACCACAAACGATCACGAATCGGTTGCGCTGATCAGCCCAGCGGTGGTCACTTCGTCCAGCTGACCGGGCCGTCCTTGCACCCGCCACGCACCGTAATCGTCGAGGAGGTCCGCCGGTGTGGCCCGTTCACACCACAAGCGATCACAAATCGCTCACGCCGATCAGTCCGTCCTGGATCGCCCGCGCGACGAGCGCGGCCTTGGTCGGGGCGTCCCTGCCGATCTGGGCGTACTTGACCCGGATCCGCTCGAGATGCGAATTGACCGTGTTCGGCGAGATCCCCAGCCGGTGCGCGACGAAGTCCTTCGACTCGGACTGGAACCACTCGATGAGCACCTCCGTTTCCCGCGCCGAGAGGGCGGGACGCCGCTCCGAGCGGTCCCCGGCGAGCGCGCCCGCCAGCGACGGCGGCGTGTACGACCGGTCGGCGGCCGCCGCGCGCACGGCTTCGAGGAGATGCTCGGCGCCCTCGGCCTTGGTGAGGTAGCTGAGCGCGCCGAGTTCGAGGCACTGCAGGACGGTCTCGTCGTCCGCCCGCATCGAATAGACGACGACGCGGCGGCCCGCCTCGGTGAGCCGGCGCAGATCGCCCATCGCCGGGGTGGTGCTGTTCAGGTGCAGGTCGAGGATGACGACGTCGGCCTGCGCGCCTTCGCCGATCCAGGCGGCCCGCACGTCCTCGCCCTCGGCCACGACGGTGACCGGCGGGGTGCCCGAGGACAGCCAGTGCACGACCCCGGCCCGCACGGCCGGATGATCGTCGACGACCACCGCGGTCAGGTCGGTCGCGAACGCCATTTCGCCTCCATCCACGATCGTTCTCCCAGTGCGTGCCATTCGACGTCGACGGCGCCCGATCCGTTCGGCCGCGCGTCCGGTTCACCGTCCGTGATCGCCGCGACCCGGATTTCGTCGCCGGTGCGGAGCACGCTGACGCGCGCCTGCGACCGGGCGGCGACGAGCGCGGTCATCAGCGGGCCGGTCAGTTCGCGCCGGACCGCCGTCGGCACGGGCGCCGGTTCGCCGCTGACCGCCACCGTCACCGTCAGGCCCCGCCGCTCGGCGAGATCGACGCACGCCGACACCTCGTGCATCAGCGGGTCGGGCACGTCGTCGTTCTCCGCGAACAGCCGCCGCAGCTGTGTGGCGGCGAGCGCGCACCGTTGCCGGACCACTTCGTCACGCGGGTCCAGGGTGCGGTCGGCCAGTCCGGCGAGCAGTGGCAGCGTGGCGCCGAGCTGACCGGCGAACCGGCTCTTCTGGTCGGCTTCCTGCTGCTCGGCGAGCGCCTTGCGGTGGGCCAGCCGGTCCCGTTCGAGCAAGGCCTCCGTGGCTTCGCCCGCCCGCCGGTTGACGACCCGGACCAGTGCCAGCGTCGCGACCTGGAAGGTGATCACGCTGAGCCCGACGATCACGACACCGCCGATCTCGAACCGGTCGGTGGGCGCGGACGCCACGAGCCGGGCGAGGGTGAGCGCGAGTTGCGCGCCGAGGGCGACGACGGCGGCCACCGGACGGTCCAGCAGCAGGACCAGCAGATGCCAGCCGGCCAGGCCGAAGACCCAGTGCCGCTCGCCGAACAGTTCGCCGGACGGCACCGCCCAGGTCGCGATCGCCGAAGCCGCCAGCACCACCACGGCCATCGGCATCGCCGCGGGCCAGGGGACCGCCCGGCCGCGCAGTACCCAGAACGCCGCGACCACCAGCACCGCCCCCAGCGCCGCGAAGGCGGATCCGCTCGCGGTGCCGCTCACCAAGGGCAGGCTGAGGCCGACCTGGATCACCGCGGTCACGATCAGCAGCGCGATCCGGCAGCCGCCGAGGACCCTGTCCGCCGTCTCACCCATCGGGCCACACCAATTCCACCGTGGTTCCGGCCCCGGGCGCGGAAGTCACGTCGGCCCGGCCGCCCGCCGCGGCCATGCGCTCGACGAGCGATCCCCGGACACCTCGCCGGTGCGCCGGGGTCCGCGACGGATCGAAACCGCGGCCCTCGTCCCGGACCGTCACGCGCACACCGGCGTCGACCGTCAGCCGGGCCTCGCCGACGCCCGCGTGCCTCTCGACGTTCACCAGCGCCTCCCGCACGGCCCGGACCAGCGCGAGCGCGGCCGCCGCGGGTATCGGCGGGACCGGCGCCCAGTGCGACTCGACCTTCACCGGGCTGTGCGCGAGCACGCCGCGCAACGAGGTCTCGAGGTCGACCTCGCCGCCGCGACCGGATTCGCCGGTGAGGATCGCGAGATCCCGGCGGGCGTACTCGGCGACCTCGGCCGGTCCCGCGGTCTCCCCGCGCTGGGCCACGGTGAGAAAAGTGGCCGCCGCCGTGTCGTGCAGGACGGCCAGATACTCCCGTTCCTGACGTCGTCGTTCCACGGCAAGGGATTCCTCGCGCGCCAGCCGGGCCCTGCGAGCGCGGAGACGGTCGATCCGGCGCGTCGTGCGGGACAGCAGGAGGAAGGCGCCCCGCGCGAGTGTGGCTTCGAGCAGCACTCGCAGCACCACCGAGAGACCGTCCTCGAAGCCGAGCGGCACCACCTCTATCGCGAGCAGGCAGGCGACGGCGGGCACGGTGATCTTCGGCGGCCATTCCCATTGCAGGGTGATCGCGGTGACGGTGAGGACGTTGAGCGCCCACTGGTTCAGCTCGCCCGCCTCGGGCGCGGTCAGGAACTGGGTTCCGCAGATCGCCGCCGCGCGCACCAAGGTCAGCGCGAACGCCACCGGCCTGCCCCGGCCCGTCTTGCCCGCCAGATGCTCGGCCACGGCGGTGACCAGTGCGAGCGCGAGCAGTCCGAAGCCGAGCGGGAGCGCGCCCGTCGGTGTTGCGAGCACGCCGAAAACGCTGATCACCAGGAGCCCGGCGCCCCGGGCCGGGCCGGCGAACCGGCCGACCACCGTCAAGAACTCCGCTTCTACGGAGGTCTCACGATCTGACGGCACGGGCAGCAGTCAAGCAGGCAAAGGGTCACCGCACCACCGCGGGGGAGGAGGCGGCGGGCCGGACGACGACGGGCGCGCCGGTCCCGTCGGCGGGCACCGCGTGGATCGCCTTGTCGCGGCCGTAGGCGACGGTCCGATCGTCCAGCCACTGTGGCTGGTCGTCGAGATGCGCGGGGTCGGCGAGCGGGACGTCACGGCCGTCGGCGAGGGAAAGCACGTGCAGCCGCCAGCGATCGCCTTCACGGAACTTGTAGGCGACGCGCGTGCCGTCCGGCGAGAGCGACGGGCATTCGACGTTGCGCCGCAGCGCGGTCAGCGTGCGGCCGCGGAGGTCACCCCGCACCAGCCAGGTGCCGCCCGCCGATCTGACGGTGGCGTAGAACGTCCGGTCGTCCCGGGCGAAGGTCACTCCCCAGTAGTTCAGATCCTCGGCCGGGTACGGCTTTCCGTCCACCGTGAGCGCGAAGTCCTCAAGGGAGCCGTAGTGGCTTCCGGTGTCCAGATCGAAGATCCCGGCGGTGGTGGAGAACGTGCCAGCTCCGCCCAGATAGGAATCACCGGAACGGAACACCGTCCAGCCCACCAGCCGTCCGGAGGGCGAGACCCGGACCCGCGACGGCGTTCCCCATTCGGAGATCGTCCGCGGTCCGGCGCCCGGTTTCGTGACGACCAGCTCGGCCTGGTCGGGCACCGCCGTCGCGCGCAGACACGCCAGCGTCCCCGCCGCGACGTCCACGCGCTGACAGGACGGCCCGACACGGTCGTCCTGCCGGACCCGGCCCGACTCGTCCACGTACAGCAATCCGCCGCGGGCCAGGTCGAGTGGCTGTTCCGCCACCGCGCCGCCGGTGCGAGAGCCGACGAAGACCGCCCCTGCCGCCACCGTGATCACGACCGCGGCGATTCCTGCCCAGGTCCGTCTCATTTCACCCTCGTTCCGGCCAGCACCGACACCAGCAGCACGACGGCGAAGAGTGCGAACGCGGGCCGCAACGCCGTCCCGGCCGCGAGCGCGCCGAACACCACCGCGCCCGCCGCCCTGGCCAGCGACTGTCCCGTTTGGACGAAGGCCAGGCCGGTGGCGCGCAACGACTCCGGCACCAGCGGCGACGCGTGCGCCATGAGGACGCCGTCCGTGCACGCGTAGAACACGCCGTGTGCCGCCAGGACGACGGCCGCGACGGCCCATCCGACGGCCGAAGCCGCCAAGACGACGTACGCGGCGAGCAGCACGACGTGACCCGCGAGGAACACCTTCCACCGGCCGACCCGGTCGGCGAGCCGCCCGATCGGCGACGCCAGCGCCATGAACGCCAGCGCCGTCGCCAGCGGCAGCAAGGGAAGCGCCCCCGGCGGCAGCCCGGCGGACTGCTGCACGCCGACGAAGAGGAACATGTCGCCGACCGTGCAGACACCGAGCGCGGCGGCGGCCAGGCACGTTCCGCGCAGGCCGGGCTGCCGCAGAAGGGCGAAACCCGCCCGCAGCCGTACCCGCGACCGCTCGACCGCCCCGGCGGGAGCACGGACGAACACCGCCAGCACGATCACCGCGATCACGGCGAGGCAGAAGCTCACCCCGAACACCGCCGGGTAGTCGCCGACGAGGACGGTCAGCAGGCCGAACGCGATGATCGGCCCGAGCAGCGCGCCCGCGGTGTCCATCGCGCGGTGGACGCCGAACGCGCGGCCCAGCCCGCCGTCGGGGGTGGCGAGGGTGATCATCGCGTCCCGCGGCGCGGTGCGGATGCCCTTGCCGGCGCGATCGGCACCGATCACCAGGCCGATCGCGCCGAGCGAGGACCCCGCGGCAGGGAACGCGAGTTTGGTCGCCGCCGAGAGGCCGTAGCCCACCAGGGCGACGGCCTTCGGGCGGCCGAGGCGGTCGGCGAAGTAGCCGCCCGCCAGCCGTAACAACGCCGTCGCGCCCGTGTAGAGCCCGTCGATCGCGCCCAGTTGCAGGTAGCCGACGCCGAGCCCGTAGACGAGATAGAGGGGGAGCACGGCGGTGACCATCTCGGCGGACATGTCCGTGATCAGGCTGACCACGCCCAGACCGACCACGGTGGCGGGCACGGCGTGCTTCGCACGGCCGCCGGGCAGGGCTGGACCGGTGGAGCGGACGCTGGAGACGTACATGTCCGGCCTTCCCGCGCTACGCGGTGACGCGGAGGTCGTCGACCGCTGATTCCCACAGCGACGCCGTGCTCGCGTCCGCGGCTTCGACCAGCAGGCGGACACTCCGTCCGGCGAACGACGACAGGTCGGCGGCGGCGGTCTGCCAGGCTCCGGCGACCTCGGTCGCGGAGCCGAGTTTCTCGAAGACCGTCGTCGGTGTGGTGCCGTCGAGGACGCGGATCCGCAGGTAGTCGGCCGACGTCGCGTTGTCGCCGTGCGCGAAGGTGTAGGAGAAGGTCAGCTTCCCGCCCGAGGGCACGGTGAACGACGGCGAGGTCATCGACGAGGCGCCGCCGTCGAGGTCGTTGGCCCCGTACTCCGATCCGGCCAGCCGACCGGTGACCAGGCAGTTCGCGCCACTGGTCGTGTCACCGCGCTGCTTGACCTGGTCGCTGTAGGTCGAGGTGGTCTCCTCGGGATCACCGCGTTCCCATTTGCCCGAGGTGGCGGTGTCCGAACCGGCCGCGTCGACCCGCCAGCCCTTGTCGGTCTCGAAGTCATCGGAGAACGCTTCACCACCACCGGAGCCCACACTGACCGCCACGGTCGCGGTCTGGCTGACCGAACCTGAGGATCCGGTGACCGTGGCGGTTGCCGAACCGGTCGCCCCGGCCGAGGCGGTCAAGGTCAGCGTCGCGGTCGCGGTGCCGTTGGCCGGAGGGGTGACCGACGACGGCGAGATCGTCCCGGTCACCCCCGAGGGCAGGCCCGACACCGAAAGCGCGGTCGCGGAGGTGAAGCCGCCGGTGCTGGCGACGGTCACCGACACCGACGCGGTCCCGCCCGGTTTCACCGACACCGACGAGGGGCTGGTGCCGACGGAGAAGGCGGGGGAGGAGGCGGCCTTCTTGCATTTGCCGGTCGTGGAATCGGTGAAGGTGCGGCCCGACACCGGCACGAAGTCGCTGCGGTAGCCGGTCGCGGTCAGCGTCAGCTTGCTCACGCCGAAGGTGTTGGTGTTACCCACTTCCTGCTCGGCGGCCGACGACTGGTCGAAGGAGTAGTAACCCCGGCCGCCGGTGCCGATGAGCAGCTGGCGGACGCCGTTGACGTCGTCACGTTTCCCGTCGGGCCGCGACTGCGCGAACCGCTGGTAGTTGTGGTCGTGGCCGACGACGACCAGATCCGCCTTCGCGTCGTAGAGCGTCTGGAAGAACGGTGTCACCGACGTGTCGTCACCGTGGGTGCCGCGGCTGAACCGCGGATGGTGGAAGAACGCCGCCGTGCACGGTTTGGTGCTCGCCGCGAGGTCGTTCTTCAGCCAGGTCACCTGCGCCGAACCCGCCGTGCGGGTGATGTTGGAGTTGAGCGCGACGAAATGCCAGTCACCGACGTCGAAGCTGTAATAACCCTTACCGCGTTCGCCCGCCTGCTTGCCGAAGTAGTCGAAGTAGCCTGCCGCGCCGGAGGTGTTGTACTCGTGGTTGCCCGGTGTCGGGTAGGTGATGGATCTGAACTGTCCGTAGTAGGGGTGGTAGTTGCTGTTGTACTCGGACAGCGTGCCCGAGCTGTAGGCGTTGTCCCCGGCCAGTATCAGCGCCTGCGGGTTCATGTTCTTCACCAGCGGCGCCGTCTGGTTGCACGAGGCGCCGCACACGTCGCCGACGGCGGCGACGGTCGAGGTCGCCGCGGCGAGCGCCCGGTCACCCGCCTGGTAGGAGTCGATGGCGAACCGGCTGGCGGGGTCGGCCAGCGCCGCCGAGACCCGCACGCAGTCGCCCTCGAAGGCACGGGTGTGGAACGCCTTGCCCGGCCAGTTCCGCGCGGTGAGCGTGAACGAGCCGGAGCCGCTGCCGGTGAGTGTCACGGAGTCGTGGCCGCGTAACGCAAGCTCGGTGAACCGGACGCGGAGCCACTGCGCGCCGGGAGCGCAGACGGAGCGAGCGGAGGAGGCTTGCGAAGACGCGCCACCGGTCACCGACGCGGGGCCGCCGGTGACGCCCGCCTCGGTCAGTTGCGGAACCTGATCGGCCACTTCGGGTACGGCGGGCGCGGCTCCGCCCGCCGAAGACTGTGCGGCGACCAGGAAGGCGCCGGCCGCCAGTGCGGAGGTCGCGATGGCGAGCGTCCGGCGGTGCCATCGTCGCTGTCGTGTCGCTGAGCGCATGAGAATCCTCTTCCGGCTAGGCAGGGGGATGAGAAATTCGGGAACGGGGCAGGGAAATCCGGGATTCTTCCGACCCTAATCACGGCCGGTTCCCCGTCAACGAAAAGCCGTGCGAGACGCTGGACAACTCTGAACGGGGCCCGGTTCACCCGACGAAAGTCGGGCGTTCCGGGCGGTACTCTGCGCTTTCATGACGAGCACCGTTCCGGCGGAATTCGGACCAGCGCTGCGCACCGCCATCGAGCGCAGCGGGCTGAGTCTCAACGAGATCAGCCGTCGTCTGCGAGCCAGGGAGACGCCGGTCAGCATCAGCGCGCTCAGTTACTGGCAGAACGGGGAGAACCGGCCCGAACGGGCGAGTTCGCTCGCCGCCGTCACCGCGCTGGAAACCATTCTCGGTCAGCGGCCGGAAACGCTCACCGGACTGTTGGGACCGCGAAGACCGCGCGGCAGGTCGAACCATCGCATGGTGGCTTACGACCAGGTGTGGCGCCGTCCCGAGACGATCGCGCGCGCACTGGCCAAAGTGGACGCGACGCCGGAGGAACTCGATACCCCGCACCGGCTCTCGCAGTACGTGTCGTTCCGTGTCGACGAATCCGGGCACGAGGAGTCGATGCGGGTGCGGCGGCTGGTCCGCGCCGATCACGACGGGACGTCCCGCTTTCTCTTCGTGATCCGGTGTTCCAGTCTCACCAGGGAGCCGGTGGTGCTGTTCACCGAGGGCTGCAGTCCGGCGCGGTTCCGCGCGGACGTGCCGTCGTCCACCTGCGCGTTCGAATTCGCGCTGGACCGGACACTGGCCGCGGGGGAGCTGGCCGTCGTGGAGTTCGGCGTCCGGTTCCCGCCGGGACAGAACGGAGAGCACGCCCAGATGGCCATCTACCGGCCCGCCAGGGACATGGTCCTGCAGATCTCCTTCGATCCGGCGTGCCTGCCCCGGCACTGCACCGCGTTCTTCCAGCCGCGCACCGCTTCTCCGCCGGAAGAACGCGGTGAGGCGTCCTTCGACCGGGAAACCGGCACTTTCCAGTTCATCACACTCGATCCGCTCCCTGGCCAGTACGGAATCCGGTGGAGCTGGACCTGACCACGTCGTCCACCGCCGGATTCGGCGTTTCACCAGCAATTTAGTTGTCCGGATAACACGAATGGGTCGGGTTACCCACCTCGCCCGGTCGGGGGTATTTCCGGATTTCGATTGTGTTCATCCGGTCGATGGGCACAAGAATCGCCCCATGCGTGCAAGGCGGTTCGCCTCTGTTTCTGCCGGTGCCGCCGCGGCGGTGTGCGTGGCGGCCCTCGTGGTCGCCGACGGCGCGGTCGCCGCCCCGTTACCGGGCGGTCTGGGACCGTGCGTCGGTGCAGCCTGCCCCGGCAAGTACCCGCCGGTGAACAACGAGGACTACGCGGGCCGGGACAACGGCATCAATGTCTTCGTCGGCGGTGAATTCCAGGTACGCGAAGCGGCGGCGGAAGCCGAAGGCCGAGTCGTCGTCCTCGGCAATTTCGACATGGCGAAACGAGAGGGCGTGTCCGCCATCTACAACGTCGGCATCGCCGGCGTCGGCTCGCGGGTCCCGCCCTCCGACGGCGCGGACTTCCTGACCACCGGCGGGAACGTGAGTGTCGCCTCGCCGCAACGGCTGGTCGCCGACGACGGTGTCGTCCGGCACGCGGGGACCGTCACCGGGACGGTGGACGGAACGCTCACCAAGGATGCCGACGCGGCGAAGCCCTATGTCGGCCTGCGCGAGGATCTTCGGGTGGCGAGCCAGTGCTACGCACGTGAAGGCACCACGCCGCGGCCTGCCACGGGCACGGCGCGCAACGAGGGATACCGCACCCTGTTCACCGGGGACGGGAAATCCGCGTTGCAGGTGTTCACCGTGGACTTCGACGTGACCGCGGCCAACGGCGGTATGCAGGGCATCGAGTTCGAAGGCATCCCGGCCGGGGCGACGATTCTGGTCAACATGGTGGGGGCGGCCAGGACGATCAACACCTTCACCGGCGATCCCGGCGACACCGACCCGATCAACAAGCTGCGGGAACGCCTGCTGTGGAACTTCCCGGACGCCACCAAGGTGAAGATCGCCGGTGGCGCCCAGTTCCAGGGAAGCGTGCTGATCGGCGATCCGGGAAGCACCGCGACGGTCACCGCGTCCGGGATGAACGGCCGTTTCTTCACCACCGGCACGCTGGTGCACTCCTCCGAGGCCACCGGCGGTGGCGGGCAGGAGTTCCACGCCTACCCGTTCAACGGCGATCTGCCCGACTGCGGCACCACACCGACCACGACGCCGAGCAGTTCGACCTCCACGTCGTCGTCTTCTTCGTCCTCGACGAGCCCGACCACGACCAGCAGTTCGCCGACGAGCAGCAGTTCTACGACGACCTCGTCGTCGACCACCACCACCTCGTCCTCGACCACGACGTCCTCGTCTTCGACGACTTCGTCCTCGTCTTCGACGACTTCGTCCTCGACCACCTCGTCTTCGACTACCTCTTCGAGCCCGACGAGTACCACCACCACGTCAAGCAGCAGCACGACCTCGTCGAGCCCGTCCAGTTCGAGCAGCAGCGCCACGTCGTCGAGCCCGACGAGTTCCAGCAGCTCGTCGTCCAGCAGCACTCCGTCGTCGAGCTCGTCCAGCAGCACTTCGCCGACCACCAGCAGCAGTACGTCGAGCACCACGCCGGGACCCGGCGTCACGGCGAGCACCACACCCGGGCAGCCGGGAGCGACCACTCCGGGCGGCGGGCCGTCCGACAGCGGCCCGCTGGCCTCGACCGGCAGCGAGATCCGTGGCCTGCTGGTTCCCGGCCTGTTCCTGCTGCTGCTCGGTGGCGCGCTGGTGGCGATCACCCTGCGGTCGAGGCGCCGCGAGTCCTAGGCGAGCGCGGTGTCGATGATGTCGCGGCGGTCCGCGAGCAGGGCCTCCGCGGCGGTGCGGCCCGTCGCGGCCAGGTAGGCGTCGACGAGACGGTTGCCGACCGCGTATCCGGCGCCGGTCGGTAACCCGACAGGCGTGCCGCCGTAGCGGACGGCGCTCTCGTCACCGTGCACCCAGGCCACGAAGTTCTGCATACCGGTGATCTCCAGCCCGGAGACGACCTTCGCGAACACCGCGTCGTCGTGCAGATGCGGCACGCCGATGCGGGCGTAGCCGAGTTCGTCGCCGTACAACTGGCGGGCGAACGCGTCGGCCAGCCCCTCGGACACGATCTGCTCGCCGACGGTGACCGTCGTCGGATCCCAGATCACCCCGCCGGGGCTGTAGCGGAGGTTGTGGTTGAGCTCGTGGACCGCCGTGGCCTCCAGCCGCGCCAGGTTCTCCGGATACGGCCAGAAGTTGAGGTAGATGTAGCCGGACATACTGCCGTTCGCCGACATCCCCAGGTTCGGCCCCATGAAGTGCGCGTCGCCAGGGTCACCCAGAACGGTGAGGACGGTGATGTCCGGTACCGCGAGCCCCGGCGTCGCCGTGACCTGCGCGGTGACGGCGTCGTCGAGCGCCCGCCGGATCCGGTTCCAGGCGTCGGCCTCGTGCAGCGCTTCGAGGGCCTCCAGGCAGCGCTCTTCGTCACGGTCGAGCGGGAAGCCTGAACTCATCGCGTGCATCGCGACGAGGTCGACGTCGCCGGGGAAGTAGCGGTACATCCCGGCGGCGGGTTCGACCATCGCCTTGAGCAGCGCGGCGCGGTCCGCCCGCGGCGCGCGCAGGATCCCGCGCATCGCCGGGTAGGTGTCGAGAACCTTGATCGTCATGGAAGAGACGCTAAAGGCTCCAGTGGGTGGAGACTCAAGTCCTCGTGAGTGGTAAGGGCGGTTAGGGCGGACCGGTGTTTGCCTACCCACACGCGACCAGGGCGAAGGTGACGTGGCGGCGGCACGGTCGAGCGTGAAGGAATCGGGACGTTGAGTGTCCCAATTCCTTCATCGTCGAGGAGTGTTCCGGTCTCGGAGCTTGATCGACGGAAGATCGGGGACACTCAATGTCCCCAAACCTCCGTTGATCAAGCCCGGACACTCCAGCGCAAGCTCACCGAGATGACATCAGGAGCCAGTGGGCAGGCAAATACGGGACCACCAGAACCGTCCTCGCCACTCACGAGAGCGAGCACGGCTCACCCGGCGAGGAACTCCGCCACGGCCTTCCGCCCCGCGTCACCCGGCTCGCGGTTCTGGATCGAATGCGCCGCTCCCTCGACGATCACGACCTTCCCGCGTGGAGCGACCTTCGCCTCCTCGTACGCCCACTCCATCGGCGTGGACAGGTCGTGGTCGCCGTTGAGCAGCAGCACCGGGACGTCCGGGAGTTTCCCGCCAGGGTTCGAGCTCGGCGGCTCGACTGGCCAAGGCAGGCAGGTCTGGATGAATCCCTGTCCGGTCGCGACGGCTGGGCTGAACGGCCACGTTTCCCGCGCGCTCAAGCGTTTCTCGGCCAGTTTCAGCAGCGGCTCGCGGACGAAGCCCGGCGTTCCGGCGTCGCCCCAGGGGAACCGCATGTCGGCGCACAGCGTCGCCGCGTGCAGTCCGGAGCTGAAGGAGGCGAGCGGGTCGCCGCCGGAGGCGAGGTTCCGCAGCAGCGAGTCGAGTTTCGCGGTGTCACCACCGCGCGCGGTGCGCAGCGCGGTGATCAGGTCGGTCCCCATCACCGAGGGGTCCCGATAGCTCGGATCGACGAATTCGTAGGTGACGATCATGTCGAACAGCGCGACACCGGCCGCGGTGTCCCGGTTCCGGACGAGCCACGCGAGGTCCTCGGCCGGATCGGATCCGCACGCGGGCGGCTTGGCGCACGCACTGCGCAGCACCCGCGCGGTCGCCTTCAGCGCTGGGAGGTACAGCGACTGGCCGACCGTCGCGTGGTGGGGGAGAACCGAATCGAGGATCACCTTCGCGACGTTGCGCGGATGCGCGACGGCGTACCGCGCCGCGGTCAGCGAACCGTAGGAGACGCCGTCCACCACCATTTTCCGCGCACCCAGGGCCCGGCGGAGCAGGTCGAGGTCGGCGATCGTCGAGTCGCTGCCGTAGAACCGGGCCTTGGTGCCGAGCACGGCGGCACAGCCGTCGACGGCCGCGCGGGTCGGCGGTTCGATGTCCGAGCTGCCGACCTGGGCCTGCAGTTCCGGGCAGTCGAGGGCGTTCGCGCCGGTGCCGCGCTGGTCGATCATCACCAGGCGGTGGTCCTTGAACACCTCCGGCATCCGGTCTGACACCCTCGTGCTGAAGGGCACGCCGGGCTGCCCGGGGCCGCCGGTGAGGAACAGCAGCACCCCCTTGGGCGCGTTCGTGTTGTTCGCGGTGGCGACCTGGAGTTTCAGCGTGCCGGGTGTGCGGCCGCGATGGTCGAGCGGCACGGTCAACGTCGAACAGGTGAATCGCGCGTCGTGCGGGCAGGCCCGGGAATCCTCCAGCCGCGGCCCGGAGGCCGAGGCGGTGGCCGGTCCGGCGAGACCGGCCGACAGTGCGACGATCGCGGCGAGGACGAGCGTTTTCGATCGCATGGACCGATTCTGACCAGGCTCGAGCGAAGAAGTCGGCGTTTCCGCCAAGTTGGTCCGGTCGGGCGACCCTGAGACCGGACCCGGGAAAAGCCCGGATGTCCCCGAAGACGCCCGCCCCTAACCTCATGATCATGATCCGACGCATGCTGCTGGCCCTCCTCGCCGGCACGGCGGTCTGCCTCGTGCCCTGGACCGTCTACCTCGCCCACACGCTGCCCGACCGGTACGACACCGGCCAGTGGCGCGCGGCCTGGGTCGGATTCGACGTCGCCCTCTTGCTCTGCTTCGCCGCCGGGGCCTGGCTGGGCTTGCGCCGCCGCCGGGCGGCCGTCCCGCTGCTTTCGGCGACGGCCGCGATGCTGTGCTGCGACGCGTGGTTCGACGTCATGCTCGGCTGGACGTCGGCCGAGCGGTGGGCCAGTGTCGCTCTCGCCGTCTTCGTCGAAATCCCGGTCGCCGTGGTGCTGGCCCTCGCCGCGCGACGGCTGCTGAGCGAGGCGATGCCGCGACGATCGGTGACGTTGAGCGACATCGCGATGCGGGAGGACCGGCGATACCAGCAGGTCACCCGCGAGCTTCCCGCCGGCACCGACGAGGTGGCGCGCAGGACGGGCCTCGAGCGAGCCGATGTCGCGGAATGCCTGAAGACGTTGCAGGACAACGGCTTCGTGCGCCGTGACCGGAAAGGGAACTGGATCGCGATCCCGCAGGACCTGCGCGAGCCGAAGCCGGACGACTACGAAGGCGCCGACCGGGAGCGGGTCACCGCGTTCCTCGACGCGAAGTACGCGAACGAGGTCGCGCTGCTGTCCTGGGCCGCCGAGCACCGCGACGAGTTCGGCCCGTGGTCGACGGCTCAGCGAACCTCGGCGCGGTTGACCGAAGAGGAGTTCCGCGAACTGGACACGGAATACCGCGAGCTGATCAACCGGTACTGCCACCGGCGGCGGCGTCCGGCGGCGGGCGAGAAGGAGCTTTCCGTGCGCTTCTACGCATTCCCGCCGCCGGAGACCGTGCCGTCCTAGGGATGCCTCCAGGCCATGAACGTCTCCAACGTGGTCAATCGGTGCTCGCGCACGGCCAGTTCGATCTCCTCGGCCGGTGCGCTCCGGTCGAACAGGTCGAGGATGTTCTGGTGCTCCTGCACGGATTCGTGCGCGCGACCGGGCACGAAGCTGAACGTCGAGGTGCGCAGCCCGGCCAGCCGGTTCCAGCCGCGGTTGACCAGGTCGAGCACCTGGGGGTTGGGACAGGTGCCGAACAGGACGCGGTGGAAGTCGCGGTTCAGCGCGGTGAACCGCGACGGCTCGAAGTTGTCGAGGCAGGCGGTCAGTTCCGCGTTGATCCCCTTGGCCTCGTCGAGTGCCTTGCCGGGCAAGGACGGCGCGGCCAAGGCGGCGGCGTAGCCCTCGACCAGCGCGAGCGTCTGCATGGTGTGCTGGTAGTCGCTCTCGTCGGCCATCGCGACCTGCGCGCCGATGTTGTGCTCGTAGGTCACCAGCCCTTCGGCCTCCAGTCGCCGGACCGCCTCGCGCACGGGCACGGTGCTGACCCCGAGTTCCTGCGCGATCTGCCCGAACACGAGGCGGTAGCCGGGGGAGAAGGTGCCGTCGTCGATCCGCGCCTTGATCCAGTGATAGGCGATCTGCGACTTGCTCATCGCGGTCGAGTTCACCGCGTCGCCTGCGGTCACGAGTAGTGCAGCCAGACGGATTTGATCTCCGTGTACGCGTCGATCGCCCACGGACCCATCTCACGCCCCCAGCCCGACGCCTTGTACCCGCCCCACGGCGCGGCCATGTCGGGGATCGGCGGCATGTTGACGAACACCGCGCCCGCCCGGATGCCGTTGGCGAACCGGTGCGCGACGCCGAGGTCGCGGGTCCACACGGTGGCCGCGAGCCCGTACTCGGTGTCGTTCGCGCGCGCCAGCAGTTCGTCCTGATCGTCGTAGGCGGTGACGGCGAGGACCGGCCCGAAGATTTCTTCGCGCATGATCGTCATGTCGTCGGCGACACCGGCGAAGAGCGTCGGCGAGTAGAAGTAGCCTTCACGGTCGACGGCCTGGCCGCCGGTGACCAGCTCCGCGCCCTGCTCACGGCCGGTCGAGACGAGGAAGTCCACGTGCTCGCGGTGCTTCGCGGACACCAGGGGCCCGAGCTGGGTGGACTCGTCGAGACCCGGCCCCAGCTTGAGCCCCTCGAGCCCGGCGGCCAGTTTCGCGACGAACTCCTGCTCGCGTTTGCGGTCCACGAAGAACCGGGTGTACGCGGCGCAGACCTGACCGCTGTTCAGCGTCGCGCCCGCGAGGTTGCCCGCGACGGCGGCGTCGATGTCGGCGTCGCCCGCGATGATGCTGGGCGCCTTCCCGCCGAGTTCGAGGGTGAGCCGTTTGAGGTTCGACTCCGCGCTGGCCGCCGTGATCAGCTTCCCGACCGCGGTCGACCCGGTGTAGGACAGGTGGTCGACATCGCCGTGCCCGCTCAGGAGCGCGCCCACCGCGCCGTCGCCGGTGACCAGGTTGACCACGCCCGGCGGGAACCCGGCCTCGTCCACCAGTTCCACCAGCCGGATGCTGGTCAGCGGCGTGACCTCACTGGGCTTGATCACCACGGTGTTGCCGGTGGCCAGTGCGGGCGCCAGCTTCCACACCAGGATCATCAGCGGGAAGTTCCACGGCGTGATCAGCGCGTTGACCCCGACCGGCTCGCGGCGGGTGTAGTGCAGGGTGTCCGGGAAGGACACCGGGTTGGTGGTGCCCTGGATCTTGGTCACCCAGCCCGCGAAGTATCGCAGGTGCTCGGCCGCGCCGGTGACGCTGACCTGGCGGGAGATGCCGATCGGCTGGCCCTGGTCGCGCGTTTCGAGCGCGGCCAGCTCTTCGTGGTGCGTGTCGACCAGCGCCGCCAGCTTGAACAGCAGCGCGGCTCGCTGGACGGGCAGCAGCCCCGCCCAGGCGGGGTCGTCCAATGCCTTGCGGGCGGCACCGACGGCGGCGTCGACGTCGGCGGCCGACGCGGTGCCGACGTCCTCGATCACCTGGCCGGTGGCCGGATCGTACGTCGGCAGGGATCCGCCTCCGGCGGCGGTCCACTGTCCGTCGATGAACAGGCGTGTGGCCATGGCTAGCTCCTCCTCGACCGGTGTGTGATCGAGTATCGGGCGCCACGCGCTCTTCGGTCTTGCCCGCCAGGGCACGCCGATTGTCGGCCAGCGAACCGAATCCGCCGCACCGGGTCCCGACTTGCGAGGGTGGGGGACATGGACGTCATCGTGGTAGGAGCGGGTTCGGCCGGTTCGGTGGTCGCCAGGAGACTGGCCGACTCCGGGGCGTGGGTCACCCTGCTCGAAGCGGGCGGGCCGGACACCAACCCGGCCATTCACGACCCTTCGCGGGCTGGAGAGCTGTGGCACGGTCCGGAGGACTGGGACTACTACACGGTGCCGCAGCCGCACGCGGCGAACCGGCGGCTGCACCTGCCGCGCGGCAAGGTGCTCGGCGGGTCGCACGCGCTCAACGCGATGATCTGGGTGCGCGGCGCCCCCGCCGACTACGACGGCTGGGAGCTGCCCGGCTGGCGATGGGACGACGTGCGCCCGGTGTTCGAGCGGATCGAGAAGGATCTGCTCGACGTCGTCCCGAACGAGCCGCTGCACCCGATCCAGCAGTCCATTGTGGACGCGGCGGTGCAGGCCGGCCTTCCGTTCAACCCGGACTACAACGGCGACGAGCTCGACGGGGTCTCGGTGCAGCGTGTCACCACGCGGGACGGCAAGCGGCTCAACACCTGGCTCGCGTACGGGCAGCCCGCGGCCGAGCGGATGACCGTCCACACGGGAGCGCTGGTGCACCGGCTGCTGATCGAGGGCACCAAGGTGACCGGGGTGCTGGCGGAGATCGACGGCGAACTGCGGAAGGTCTTCGCCGACGAGGTCGTGCTCGCCGCCGGGGCCTTGGCCTCGCCCGCGATCCTGCTCCGCAGCGGTATCGGCCCCGTGGACGAGTTGGAGGTGCACGCCATCGACGTCGTCGCCGAGCTACCCGGAGTCGGGAAGAACCTGCACGACCACCTGCTGTCCCCGGTCATCTTCGCGACCGACCGGCGTGAGGTCGAGCCGCCCGCGCCCGGCCGCTCGGTCACGCAGACCCATCTGTTCTGGCGCAGCCGTCCCGGGCTGGCGGTGCCCGACACCCAGCCGATCCACTTCAGCGTGCCGATGTACGAATCGTGGATGACCGGCCCGGAGACCGGGTTCTCGCTGATGGCGGGCCTGGTGACGCCGCGCAGCCGGGGCAGTCTCCGGCTTTCGGGGCCGAGCCCGCTCGACGAGCCGCTGATCGACCTCGCCGCGCTGGAAGACCCGGCCGACTTCGAGAGCCTGGTCGCGTCGGTGGAACAGTGCCGGGAGATCGGCCGGGCGGCCGCCCTGGCGGAGGAGTGGGGTGCCCGCGAGCTGTACCCCGGGCCCGACGCCGACGTCCGCGAGTACGTCCGGCGGACCGCCATCACCTACCACCACCAGGTCGGGACCTGCCGGATGGGGACCGACGCGGAGTCCGTGGTCGATCCGGAACTCGCCGTGCACGGGCTGAGCGGGCTCCGGATCGCCGACGCGTCGGTGCTGCCGCGGGTGACCACGGGCAACACCAACGCGCCGGCGGTGCTGGTCGGCGAGCAGGCCGCTCGGTTCATGCTCGGCCGATAGTGCGGCGCAGCCAGGAGGCCCGGGTGGCGCGCGCCGCCCGGGCCACTTCGCTGTCCGGGGCGAACCGGTCGAAACCGTGGTACGCGCCCGCCCAGACGTGCAGTTCGGTGGGCACACCCGCTCGCCAGAGGCGGCGCGCGTAGTCGACGTCCTCGTCGCGGAAGATCTCGGCCGCACCGACCTCGATGAAGGCGGGCGGGAGCCCGGCGAGATCGGTCGCAGTCGCGGGGACCGCGTACGGCGATGTCTGTCCATTCAGGAGTGATCGCCAGCCGAACTCGTTGGCTTCCCGGCTCCAGACCCCGCGTTCCGCGAATTCCTTCGTGGACGCGGAGTCGTTGCGGCTGTCGATCATCGGGCACAGCAACAGTTGGCCCGCCAGTTCCGGTCCGCCACGATCCCGGGCCAGCAAAGCGATCCCGGCGCTGAGCCCACCGCCCGCGCTGCCACCGCCGACGATCAGCCGCGCGGGATCGAAGCCGAGTTCGGCGGCGTTCTCGACCATCCAGGTCAAGCCCGCGTAGCAGTCTTCGATGGGCGCCGGATGCGGATGCTCGGGGGCGAGCCGGTAGTCCACGGTCACCGCGACGAAGCCGAATTCTTCGACCAGCGCGACCATGCGGGGCAGGTCGGCGAACCGGTTGTCCAGCACCATGCCGCCGCCGTGGATGTTGTAGAACCCCGGTGCGCCCTGGGCATTCCGCGGTTTGACGACGGTCACGACCACGTCGGTGCCGGGTACGGTGCGGTCTTCCCAGACGAGATCCCGGTCCCCGATCGCCTCGGCGCAACTCAGGTTCATCTCGGCCATGGCTTGCCGCATTCCCGCCAGCGACTCGGCGCTCAGCGGCGGTCCGGACGGCACGCCGACGAGCGCTTCGGCGAGTTCGGGATCGAAGGCCGTCACGGTCCCTCCGGGTCGACGATGTCGCGGTCGGCCCAGTACGGCTCGACGAGTCCGCGAAGTTCTTCTGCGCCCACGCGTTCGACGAGGTCGACAGCGCCCAGGTTGTCTTCGAGCTGCGCGGTGCTGGTCGCGCCGAAGAGCGTCGTCGTGTTGGCGGGGTGGGTGAGGGTGAAGGCCAGGCACAGCTGCGCCGGTGTCGTCCCCAGTGCGGTCGCGATCTTCGCGAGTTCCGGGGCGGAGGCGGCGATGCGCTCGCGGATGTCGCCGGGGTCGCGGCCGACCTGCCGCGCGCCGCTGTTCTTGCCCAGCAGGATCCCGCCTTCGAAGATGTCCGAGGACTGCAGTGTGACCCCGAGTTCGCCGAAGATCTGCTTGAAGGGTTCACCGTCCGGAATGGACCGCCGGGCGACGCTGTATTTCAGTTGTGCGATGGCGGGGCCGGGCACGTTCTCCGCCGCGGCGAAGTCGTGGAGGGCCTTGATCGTGCCGGCGGACCAGTTGTTCACGCCCCACTGCCGGATGAGCCCGGCCTCGCGGAGTTCGTTCAGATCCAGGACGAGCCGGTGCAGATCGGTGTCTTCGCGCCGGAGATCGCCCAGCACCACCAGATCCGCGTGCTCGACGCCCGCGCGGAACAGCGCGTTGTCCAGTTGGTCGCGAAGGTTGTACTCCGGGTAGCCCTCCAGCCAGAGCTTGGCCGAAAGCAGGTAGTCCTCGCGCTTGATCCCGGCCGCGCGGACCATGGCGGAGAACAGCACGTCGGTGTAGACCGGGGTGGCGCCGGGGAAACCGTAGACACCGACGTCGAAGAGCGTGATCCCGGAATCGACCGCGGTGCGGACCAGGGTCACCGCCTCGCGGAAGTCCATCCGGTCGTAGGTGTGCCAGGAGCCGAGCGAGAGCACGCCGGTGAGCGGGCCGTCGCGGCCGATGCGGCGCTGGGGGATGACAGGCATGGGGTCTCCTAGGGAAGACGGGGATCGATGACGGCTTTGAGTTCGCCGAGCCGCGACATCGACTCGACGCTCTTGGACGCTTCGGAAAGGCCGACTGGTGCGCTGAACAGATCGTCCCAGGGCAGCCGATCGGCGAAGGTGCGGAAGAAGTCCACCGAGCGGTGGTAATCGGCGATGTCGCCGTTGAGTGAGCCGACGACCGTGAGTTCCTTGCCCATCACGGTGCCCAGCGCCACGGGGGAGGGTACGGGGCCGGTGGAACCGACGATCGCGATCGTCCCGCGCTGCGCCGCGAACGCGACGGCCTCCTCGCCGATAGTGGGCCCGCCCGCGAAGTCGAAGACGTGGTCGGCGCCCCGGCCGCCGGTGAGTTCCTTGACCCGCTCGACGCGCTCTTCTGCGGTGCCGTCGACCGGGATCGTCGCTGTCGCCCCGAAGCGTTCGGCGGTCTCCAGCCGGTCGGCGGGCCCGCCGATGGTGATGACGTCACCCGCGCCGGAGATCCGGGCGACGGCGGTGGCGAACACGCCCAGCGCGCCGGCGCCCTGGACGACGACCGTCGCACCGGGACGGATCCCGCCCGAGCGCGAGACGGCCCGCAGCACGGTCTTGCCCGCGCAGCCCGACATCGAGGCCCAGGTGTCCTTGACGTCGTCCGGGAGCAGGAGCTTGGCCGCGCCGGGGGTCACGTAGCAATACCGGACGAGACCGCCCGTGGCGTACGGGAAGACGTCGGAACGCTGGAGGAAGCCGTAGCCGCGCTTCTCGCAGGCGACCGGTTCGCGCAGGATCGTGCAGCCGTAACACTTTCCGCAGGTCGATTCGGACCAGCCGATGCGGGCGCCCTCGGTGATCTCGCGGCCGAGGGTGTCGGTGGTGCCCGGTCCGACGGCCACCACCTCGCCGACCATTTCGTGTCCCAGCACCATCGGGAGCATGCCGGGGAAGGTCATCTGGCCGGACCAGATGTGCACGTCGGTGCCGCACAGGGTGGTGCAGGTGATCCGGACCAGCGCGGCGCCCGGTTCCGGCTCTTCCGGCAGCGGTAGTTCCCGCAAGGTGAGCGCGGAGCCGTGTTCGGTGAGCACCGCCGCTTCGGTTCTGTTGACCATCTTTTTAGTCTACAGTCGTAGGAGAAAAAGTCCAGATCCTGGAGGAAACCATGCCGTCGCAACGTATTCGTCCCGCATCGCTCGTGGTTCGCGGCGGTCCCGTGCTCACTTTCGACCCGGCGGGCACCGTCGTGTCGGCGATGGCGGTCCGCGACGACCGGATCGTCGCCCTCGGCGATGTCTCCCTGGATCACGTCGGTCCGGAGACCGAGGTGATCGACCTGGCGGGCAGAACCGTTTTGCCGGGTATCAACGACGCGCACCTCCATGCGACCTGGCTGGGTGCCCGGTGGCCGGACACGCTCATCGGTGGTGCGGGATTCACCGGGGGAGAAGAGAAAACGGTGCGCAGTGCGGCCGAACGACGGGCCGCCATCCTCCGCGCGGGTGACCTGTGCGCGTCACTCGGCATCACCAGCTACACCGAGCCCGGTCTGGGTCCCGGCGAAACGGGTTGCTTCGGCGCCGAGGTGCTGGAGGAATACGCGGCGCTCGCCGGGGAAGGACTGTTGCGGGCGAGGGTGACCGCGCTGCGGCTGTTCGGCCTGCTCGACGGAGCGAGCTCCCTGGCGGACTTCGAACGCGGGCTGGCCACGCCGTCGCCGTCCGCGGATCCGTTGTGGCTCACCGTGCCCGGTGTGAAGATCTTCGCCGACGGCATCCCGCCGATGCGGTCCGCGTGGACGCATCACTGCTACGCCGACGGTTCCCACGGCGTGCTGCTCGTCGACGGCGATGACGACCCGGGGCGCGCGGGCAACCTCGCCGCGATGATCCGCCTCGCCCACGAAGCCGGGATGGTGGTCGCCGTGCACGCCACGGGCGACCGGAGCATCGAGGCCGCGCTCGGCTCGCTCCGCCGGGGTGACCACCTGGTGCACGGGGACCTGGTGACGGTGGATCAGCTGGCGCGGATGGCTTCCGAGGGGGTCGGCCTGACCACGCAGCCCGCGATCGCGGTGGCGATGCGCGGAATGCTGTCGGACGCACTCGGCGCGGAGGTCGGTGCCCGCGCCTGGCCGCTGGCGGAGATGCTGGACTCCGGAGTCCCGCTGACCTTGAGCAGTGACGCGCCGGTGGTCACCCCGGACTGGCGGGTGCACATCGCCGCGGCCGCCCGGATGCTGGAAGTGTCCGATGTGGACCCCGCGCTGATGGCCCGGCTGCTGCGCTGCTACACGGTCGCGGCCGCCGAGCAGGACGGGGCGGCGGACTGGAAGGGATCGCTGACCGTGGGCCGGGTCGCCGACTTCTGCGTGCTGGCGGCGAATCCACTCGAGGTCGCGTTCGCGGACCTGCCGGACGTCGGTGTCGAACTCACCGTGTCCGGCGGCCGCGTCGTGTACTCAGGTGAGCAGTTGCCCGCCGTCGACCTGGAGGCTCACCCCGGTGAGATGGCCGGCGTCGGCGGAGGCGAGGAACAGGACTGACGGCACCACGTCGGCGACGGAAGCGATGGTCCCCAACGGGATCCTCGCTTCCCACGCCGCGCGGGCCGCGGTGTCCGAGGCGAAACCGGCGGTCATCGGCGTGAGCACCGGGCCGGGCGCGACGGCGTTGACCCGGATGCCGTGCGGGGCCAGTTCGAGCGCCGCCGAGCGGGTGAGGGCCTCGACAGCGGCCTTGGTGGCCTCGTAGTGGCCGAGCCCGGGGGTCGGCTGCCGGGCGCCGATGGAGGTGATGTTGACGATGGAACCGCGGGTGCCCGCCTCGAGCATGTGCGCGCCGACCGCGCGGGTCATCAGGAAGGTGCCGCGGAAATTCACCCGCATGCACAGATCGAAGACGCCGATGTCCAGTCCCACCAACGGGCCGCCGCCACCGGCGAGGCCTGCGTTGTTGACCAGGACGTCCACCGCGCCGAACCGTCCGGTGATCAGCGCCAGCGCCGCGTCGACCGATCCCGGATCGGAGATGTCGAGTTCGACGTGCTCCGCGCCGAGCTCATCCGCCAGGTCGTGGGCCGCGCGCGCGTCGACGTCGGCGATGACCACGCGGTCGCCCGCGGACTGGAAGGCTTCGGCGACACCGCGGCCGATGCCACTGGCACCGCCGGTCACCACTACGAGTCTCTTGTTCATTCTACAATCGTAGACTAAAACTTGTTTCCGTTGCCAGCGAAAGGAAAACTCGTGCACGAGAAACAGAACGGACTGGGCTTCGCCACTTCGGCGCTGAGCCTCGGCTCCTGGAACACCTGGGACCGCATGGACTTCGACGACGCCGTGCGCCTGATCCGGCGCGCGATCGACGCGGGGGTCACGCTGTTCGACGTGGCCCACTACAACATGGGACCGCATTCCGAACAGTCGCGCACGGACATCCTCTTTGGCGAGGCGATCCGAGCCGCCGGGATCCACCGCGACGAGTACCAGCTGTGCGGGAAACTCTGGCTCTGGGACTACCCGAACACCGGATTCGCCGAGCAGCTCGCGACCTCGTTCGACCGGATCGGCGTCGTCCACGCGGAAGCCGTCGTGGTCGGCGACTACTTCGGGGACCAGGACATCCCGCAGATCGTCACCGAGGTCGCGGAACAGATCCGCGTCGGTCGCTTCGACGTCTGGGGCGTGAACAACTGGCTCGCGTCGGATCTCGATCGCGCACTGGAGTTCGCCTCTCGCGAAGGGCTTCCGGCACCCTCGTTCGCTCAGCTGAAGTACAGCGTCGCGCGGCGTTCCATGGCCGAAGGTCCGTTCTATGGCGCGCATTTCGAGTCCGGACGGCTGACCTTGCAGGCGTCGGACATCTTCGAGGGCGGCGTGCTGCTCGGCAAGACCCCAGAGCGCAAGATCGGCGCGGATCCGGGCGGGATCCGGGAGTCGATCCGGGACGCCGCCTCGCGTGTCGCCGAGGTGGCCGGGGACTTCGGGGTGAGTCCTTCGCAGCTGTCTCTCGCGTTTTGTCTCGCCTACGAGCCGGTGGCGAACGTGCTGTTCGGCGTGAGCCGGCTGGCGCAACTGGAGGACAACCTGGGCGCTGTCGAGTTGGCTTCCGCGCACGGCGCCGAGGTGCGGGCGGCTCTCGAAGATCTCTGGCTGGACCGCTCGGTCGCCGCCGATGGGACCTTCTGAGGGCTGTCGGTGGTGCTATGAAAGGCCCGTTACTTGCAAAATTTGCAAGTAACGGGCCTTTCATAGCGCGCGCGAGCGGAGCCTCAGCCGAGGAACTCCAGCACGGCCGCCTTGAACTCCGGCCCCCGCAAAGCGCCGCCGTGATCCCCGGGCACCCGCACCAGCGAAGCCCCGGGCACCAGCTCGGCGAGAGTCTCGATGCCCTGGCTGATCGGATCGTCGGTACCCGCCACGAACCGCGTCGGCACCGAGACCGCACCCGCCACCGGCGAGAAAGGCTCGGCACGCAGGTCTTCGATGCACCGGGCGAGCGCGGCCGGATTGCGTCCCGGCGCGGTGATCATGTGCGCGATCATTCCCGTCAGCGGATCCGCGGGCGCCTTCCCGCCGTCGGCGAACGCCAGCGCCGCCGCGACGTCGACGGCACCGAACGGTTCGAACGGGCTCACTCCGGCCAGCACCAGCCGCCGGACCGGCGCCTGCGCTGGCAGTTCCCAAGCCAGCCGGGCACCGAGCGAATAGCCGACGACGTCCACTTCGGACAGACCCGAGACGAGCCGGGTCAGTTCGCCGGTGATCGCGACGGCACCCAGCGAGCCCGCGGGAGCGGGGCTGGAGCCGTGCCCGGGAAGGTCGGGAACGAGCACCTCGCGGCCCGCGGCGGTGAGTGCGGCGGGCCATCCCGTGGTGATCCAGTCGGTGTGCCCGTCGGAGGCGAATCCGTGCACCAGCAGGACCGGCGGTCCCGAGACGGTTTGCGGAACGAACCGGCGCACGGCCAGAGAAGTAGTGGCAGACAAAGGGAATCCTTTCTCAGCTGCCGGAGGGACGTCGGGTGCGCAGACGCTGCATTTCGCTCAGCGTCCGCGCGCGGGCGTCGACGGCGATGCGCAGCGACGATCCGATGAGGTTCAGCAGGAAGACGCACACCATGATCGTCACGCCGGGCGCGATCACCAGCCAGGGCGCCTGCACCAGGTACGACCGGCCCTCGGCGATCATGTTGCCCCAGGTCGGGGTCGGGGGAGCGATACCGAGGCCGAGGAAGCTCATCGCGCCGTCCACCAGCATCGCCGCCGCGGACAGGATGACCACCTGCACCAGCGCCAGCGGCAGCACGTTCGGGAACACGTGGACGACGAGGATCTTCCACTTGCTCATCCCCGAGACCCGCGCCGCGCCGATGTAGGCACGGCCCGCGATGCCGAGCACCCGGCTGCGGATGACCCGGGCGGTGAACGGCGTGAAGATCACCGTCAGCGCGATCAACTCGGTCCAGATGCTCGCGCCGAGCGAGATCGCCAGCGCCATCGCGAGGATGATCGCCGGGAACGACATCCAGGCGTCCATCAAGCGCATCAGCACCGCGTCGGCCGCACGGAAGAACCCGCTGATCAGCCCGATCACCAGGCCGGTGAAGGCCGCGCAGAGGGTGATCAAGGCGGACAGCCCGAGCGACGCCCGGCCACCGGACACCAGCCGGGCGAGCACGTCGCGCCCGAACGAGTCCGTGCCGAGCAGATGCGCGGACGACGGCGGCAGCAGCCGGTTGACCGGGTCGGTCGCGCTGACGCTCGGCAGGAAGAACGGCAGCACGATCACGGTCAGGACGATCAGCGCCAGCAGCGCGGTGGTGATGACCAGCATCCGGTTGCGCCGGAACAGCTTGGCCGCGCGACCGGCCGAGGGCGCTTCACGCACCGGGGACGTCTTTTCCACCAGAGCCACGCTCACGAGACACGCACCTTCGGATCGAGCAGCGCGTACGACAGGTCCACCAGGAGGTTGACCAACACGAACAGCACCGCGACGAACAGCGTCACACCCTGGATCAACGGGAAGTCGCGAGTGGACACCGCACCCATCAGCAGATGGCCCAGCCCCGGCACGACGAAGATGGATTCGATGATCACGATCCCGCCGACCAGCATGGCGAAGTTGCTGCCCAGCTGGGTGATCAGCGGCATCAGCGCGTTCGGCAGGACGTGTTTGGTCATGACCTGCCGCTCGGAGAGGCCCTTGACCCGCGCGGTGCGCAGGTACGCCAGCGGAAGCTCGCCGAGCAGGCTTTCGCGCAGGGTGAGCACGAACAACGCGGTCTGCCCGATGACGAGCACGGTCAACGGCAACACCAGCGCGGGCACCGCCGTCGCCGGGTCGGTGAACAGGTTTTCGTAGCCGCTGGACGGGAACCAGCGCAGCGTCACCGAGAACACCAGCACGAGCATCAGCGAGATCCAGAAGTCCGGCATCGCCATGCCCAGCGCGGACAACCGGTCGAGCAGGCGTGCCACCGGATTGCGCGGTGACACCGCCTGCCAGGAGGTGATCGCGACCGAGAGGAAGAAACTGATCACCGTGGACAGCACGGCCAGTGTCAGCGTCGGCAGGATGTGGTCGGCGACCACACCGAGCACCGGTGCGTGGTAGGTGATCGACGTGCCGAAGTCGCCCTGCAGCACGTTCCCGGCCCAGCTGAGGTACTGCTCCCAGAGCGTCCCGTTCAGTCCCATGCTCTCCCGCAGCGCGTCCACATCGGACGGACGCGCCGTCGGGCCGAGGATGGCCTGCGCCGGATCGCCGGGGATCAGCCGGATGACGAAGAACATCATCGTCCCGACGATCACCAGGATGATCACCAGATCGCGCAGCCTGCGCAGCAGCAGACCGGTCATGATGCCAGCCAGGTGTTCCAGAAGACGCGGTAGAAGTCGCCGTAGCCCTTGAGCCTGGGGGAGTAGGCCGCGTACAGCCTGGACTGGCTCAGGGTGATCACCGAGAGCTGCTTCCAGGTGAACGCCTGCAGCTTGTCCACCACGGCCTTCGCCTGTTCAGGCGTGGTCGAGGCGTTGAACTCGGCCATCAGCCCGTCCAGCTCGGGCGAGGAAGACCCGTTCAGCGTGCCGAGGGTGAGCGCGGGCATCTGCGCGGGCGAGGTCAGCGCCGAGTCGAAGAACAGCGTGGTGATGTCCCAGCCGCCCGGCTCCTTGGTCAGCGTGCCGAGCATGGTGGCGAAGTCGAAGGTGTCGATCTTGGTGTTGATGCCGATCTTCGACAGGCTGTCCTGGATCAGCACGGCCCACTTGCCGAACTCGGGGTAGGAGTTGGTGGTGACGATGCGGATGGTCGCGCCGGCGGTGATGCCGACCTCGGCCAGCAACTGCTTGGCCTTCTCCGGGTCGTGCTTCTTGTAGACCTCTTCGCCCGCGGTGGAATAGAACTGCTTGTTGTCCGGGGAGGCGAAGGCGCCGGTCTCGAGGGTGAGGTCCTTGCTGCCGCCGGTGGCCGCGTTGATCGCGGGCTTGTCCAGCAACAGGTTCAGCGCTTCGCGGGCACGGGGGTCGGCGAACTTCGATCCCGTGTTGAAGTTCGGGATGACGACGTTATCGTTGCCGCCGGGCAGGTTGTGCACCACCACGGCCGGGTTGTTGCGCAGGGTCTCGTACTGGTCGTTGGTGGGCATGATGTGGTCCCACTGGCCGGTCTGCAGGCCGTTGATCAGCGCGTCCTGGTCGGAGACCACCTTGTAGGTCACGGTGTCCAGGTACGCGTGCTTGGCGCCAGCCTGCCCGCCCCAGTCCTCTTCGGACCGTGACTTGTAGCCCTGGTAGCGCTCCAGCACCAGTTCACGGCCGATGTCCCAGCTCTTCAGCTTGTACGGACCGGTCCCGATCGCCTTGTCCTGTGCGAAGCCGGTCGGCGCGACGCCGGTGAGGTTCTTCGCCTCGTAGATCTCCGTACCCGCGCCGGCGAGTTCGTTGATCAGCGGGTAGCGCGGCTGCTTGAGCTTGATGGTCACCGTCGCCGGGTCGGCCGGGGTGATCGCCTCGATGTCCGGGGTGACCAGCTGACCGGTGCGGTGGACCTGCTGCCACCGCTTCAGGCTCGCCACGACGTCCTCGGACGTCAGCGGGTTGCCGTCGTGGAAGGTGACGCCCTGGCGCAGCTTGAAGGTGTAGGTGAGCCTGTCCGGACTGGTGGTGAAGTCCTCGACCAGCATGGGCCGGGCGGCGAAGCCCTTGTCCACTTCGAACAGCTTCTCGTACATCATGTTGCCGATGTGCGCGGTCACCTGGCCGGGGTTGGCGACCATGTCGAGGGACTGCGGGTCGGTGGGCACGGCGACGTTGAGGTTGCCGCCGGGCTTCGGGGGCCCGTCCGCGGCGCCACCGCCTGCCTGCCCTCCCATACACGAGCTGAGCAGCAGAACGGTCGCCACGCCGAGCGCGGCCGAGGTCAGGGTTCGTCTCATGGGTTCCGCACTCCAGTGTGGGGGTGGGCGGGCAGTTCGGGGTTCGCCGCCAGCAGGCGGCGGGTGTACTCGTGCCGGGCGCGGAGCCGGATCTCGTCCGGGTCGCCGATTTCGATCAGTTCGCCCCGGTACATCACGCCGACCCGGTCGGCGACCGAGAGCACCAGGCTGAGGTTGTGCGTGATGAACAGGAAGCTGAGCGCGCGGGTGCGCCGCAGGTCGAGCAGCAGGTTCATCACCTGGCCCTGCACCGAGACGTCGAGCGCGGAGGTGGGCTCGTCGGCGACGATGAGGTCGGGTTCGGCGGCGATCGCGCGGGCGATCGAGACGCGCTGCCGCTGACCGCCGGAGAGCTGCGACGGCAGTTTCTTCGCGGTGTCCGAGGGGAGCCCGACCTCGTCGATCAGTTCGGTGACCCGGCGGTCCAGTTCGGCGCCGCGCAGGCCGGTGAGCTCCCGCAAGGGTTCGGCGATGATCCGGGCGGCGGTGTGCCGGGGGTCGAGCGAGCTCTGCGGGTCCTGGAAGATGAGCTGCGCGCGGCGGCGGAACGAGCGCTCGTCGCCGTCGAGCCCGGACGGGGTGCACCGGTGCTCGCCGAAGGCGATGGTGCCCCCGGTCGGCGTCTCCAGTGCGCTCACCAGGCGGCCGAGTGTCGTCTTGCCGGAACCGGATTCCCCGACCAGGCCGAAGAACTCACCCGGCGCGATCTCCAGCGACACGTCCTTGACCGCGTGCACCTCGGGTTCGCGGTTCAGCGAGAACCGCCCACGACGTCCGTACACTTTGGACACCGAGTCGATGACGAGCGTGGTGCCCTCGCCCGCGTTCTCCGACTTTTCGCGGCTCAGCGCCTTGGTCTCGGTCGCGACGGCCGATTCGCCGTTCATCGCGGCCTCGAGCAGTGCTTCGGAGATGGTGGGGAAGCCGTCGCGCCTGCTCACCCCGAGCTTCGGCACGCAGTCGAGCAACGCCTTGGTGTAGGGATGCTTCGGCGCGTGCAGGATGTCCTCTTTGGACCCAAGCTCGACCAGTTCGCCGCGGTACATCACCGCGATCCGGTCGGCCACCTGCGCGGCCACGCCCATGTCGTGCGTGATGAAGACGCACGCGGTGCCGTGGTCGCGGCGGACACGGTCGAACAGGGTGAGGATCTCCGCCTGCGTGGTCACGTCCAGTGCCGTGGTCGGCTCGTCGGCGATCAGCAGGCTCGGGTCGGCCATCAGCGCCAGCGCGATCATCACGCGCTGCTGCATCCCGCCGGACATCTGGTGCGGGTACAGGGAAAGCACCCGGTCGGTGTCGGTGAGGCCGACCTCCTTCAACAGGCCGCGTGCCTTCGCGTCGGCCTCGCGATGCAACGGCGTGCCCTTGCGCGCGGCTTGGCGCGGCAGGGAACCGGGCTTGCGATAGGCCTCGATCAGCTGCTTGCCGACTCGTTGACTCGGATTGAGTGAGTCCAGTGCCTCCTGGAAGATCATCCCGATTCGCGGGCCGCGGTAGGAGCGCATCTCGTCGGCGGACAACCGGGTGAGGTCCACGCCGTCGACGGTGATCTCACCGCGGGTGAACACCGGCGCGACGAACTCCAGTAACCGGATGATCGACAAGGCCGTCACCGTTTTACCGCTGCCGGATTCGCCGACCACGCAGAGTGTCCGGCCTTGTTCGAGGTCGAACGAAAGTTCGCGGACCAGTTCGCGTTCGGTCTCGTCGGCGATCACGCCGACGGTCAGTTCTCGTAATTCGAGCAGGGTCATGAATCCCCTTTCCCGAGCCCGCCCGAAGCGGACCGCACAGCCGGGGAACGGGCCTCCGGCGGGGGTAGTTCTACGCATGTTGGCACCGGGGGACGGCACTGTCAATGGGTATATTCTACGAATGTAGGAAGTTGATATCCGCCGGGTTTTGCCTGGCAGTGGGCGAAAACTTGCGCTGGATTCTTTTGTCTACACATGTAGACTCTCGGCGGAAACGAGCTAAGGAGGGCACCCGTGAGCGGGTCGACCAAGACTGCCGGTCCCGAGCGGATCGTGGACATCGCCGTGGGCTACATGGCGGCCAAGCAACTCTTCGCGGCGAGCCGGATCGGCCTGTTCACCGCGCTCGCCGACGGGCCGTTGACGGCCGCGGAACTGGCGGGGAAGACCGGCAAACCGGAGAAAATCACCCGTATCCTCGGTGACGCCATGTCATCACTCGGCCTGCTGTCCCGTGTGGACGGACGGTACGAACTGGCCGCCGACGCGGCGGAGTACCTCGGTGGCGGAGGCCTCGATCTGGCACCGTTCCTGACCTTCCTCGACGCCATCAGCTATCCGCACTGGTTGCAGTTCGGTCACACCGCCGACAGCGGCGAGCCCGGCGAGCTGGAGATGGACGACGCGCGCTGGGGCACGTTCATGTCCGGCGTGATGACGTATAACGCCCTGCACGCGAAGATGCTGGCCGGCGCGTTCGATTTCGGTCCCCACCGGAAGCTGCTCGACCTCGGCGGGCTGTCGAGCGCGTTCGCGGTCGAAGCGATGAAGACCAACGAAGAACTGCACACGACGTTCGTCTTCGATCCGGGCTTCACCGAGTCGGTCACCACCGCGGCGGCCGAGGCGGGGTTCGCGGACCGTGCGACCGTCGTCGGCGCGGAGACACCCACCGCGCGCCCCGAAGGCGAGTTCGACCTGGTGATGGTCAACCACGTCGTCCACCGCTTCGACGCGAAACAGAACGCGGAGATCCTGCGCAACGCCCGTGCGGCCGCCGCGTCCGGCGCTCGTCTGCTGCTGCTCGACTTCTTCCTCGACGACGACGCTCACCAGCGGCCGATCGACGCGCTGCACGCGGGGGAGTACCTGGTGATCGACGGGACGGTCGTCTACCCGGAGGCCGAGGTCCGGGAATGGCTGACCGAGGCGGGCTGGCGGGTCACCGACCGGCTCGCGCTGCCGGGCAGCCCGCGGGTCCTCGTCGCGGAAGCGGTGTAGCCGTGACCCTGGATCCCGCGGTCAAGGAGCTGCTGGCCCGCAGTGAACCACCCGAAGCGCCCGCTTTCCCGCCGACGGCCGCCGAGCTGCGTGCCGCTTTCGCCGCTTCGTGGCAGGCGCCCGAAACGGTCGAAGAGGTCGCTTCGGTCACTGATCATGTGCTGCCCTCGGGTGTCCGGGTGCGGCTTTACCTGCCTGACGCCGACGGGGCGGTTCCGGCTTTCGTGTGGATCCACGGCGGCGGGTGGACGATCGGCTCGATCGACGAGAACGAGGTCGCCTCGCGAGCGGTGTGCAACGCGGCGAAGGTCGCCGTCGTGGCGGTGGACTACCGGCTCGCGCCGGAGAACCCGTTCCCGGCGGCGCCGGACGACTGCTACGCCGTCGTCGAATGGCTGGCTTCGGGTGGCGCGGGTCCTTCGGTCGACTCGGGGCGGATCGCGATCGGCGGGGAAAGCGCCGGTGGCAACCTGTCGACGGTGGTCTCGATGATGTCCCGCGACCGGAGCGGTCCGCCGTTGGCCGCGCAGGTGCTGATCTGCCCGGTCTACGGTCACCCGGACGACGGTTTCCGGTCCTACACGGACTTCGCCGACGGTTTCGGCATGACGGCCGGGGCGATGCGGTTCTTCTTCGATCAGTACGTGTCGGATCCGGCGCAGCTGAACGATCCGTATCTGCTGCCGCTGCGGGCCACCGACCTGACCGGGCTCCCGCCGGCGCTGGTGCTGACGGCCGAGTATGACGTCCTGCGGGACGAAGGTGAGGAGTTCGCCCGGCGCCTGGCCGATGCCGGTGCGAAGGTGGAGATGACGCGGTACTCGGGGCAGATCCACGGGTTCTACGGCCTGTACACGGATCTTCCCGCCTCGCCGCGGTCGCACGCGCACGTGGCGAGCTTCCTGACGCGGGTCTTCGACTCCCGCGATTAGTCCTCTGGTTGCGGTCCCCTTCCTCGCGTCCAGCGTGAGGAAGGGGCTTCAGGGCTGTGCTCACACGCCGAACTCGCGTGCTTGAACACCGCACACACGTGCTTGAACACCGAACTCGCGTGCTTGGAGCCGGAACTCGCGTGCTCAGAGGCGGAACTTGTGTGTGCGGTCTCCAAGCACGCGAGATCCGCCTCTGAGCACGCGAGATCGGCATTCGAGCACGCGAGTTCGGTGTTCAAGCACGTGAGTCACGCGTCCGGGTCGGAGGCGTCAGGGGCGGGCCAGGCGGGCGAAGAACGACTCCAGGTGCTGCCGCTGCAAAGCGACCGTCGAGAACTCCCCGGCGACCAGGCTCATCACGTTCGACCCGGCGTTGATCAGCACGACCTCGTCGACCAGTTGCTCGTCGGGGGTCTCGGTGACGATGTCGCCGTCCTCCCGGCCCTCGGTGAGGTACCGGTGCAGCAGGCCCCGCCACGAGCGGATGTGTTCGAGGTACTTGTCCTGAAGTTTCGGGTTGGTCAGCGAGAGCTGCCAGAAGGTGAGCAGGACGCGCCCCGCGGCGATGCGGTCCTCGTCGATCGGCATCGACGAGACGCACAGCTCGCGGAGCGCGACCAGCCCGCGCAGTTCGTCCAGTTCCACGTACTCGCGCATCATCCCGAGCGCGCGTTCGTAGGTGGCCTCGATGATGTCTTCCTTGCTCGGGAAGTACAGCTTGAGCGCGCCGTTGGCGAAGCCTGCCGCGGCCGCGATCTCACGCATGGTGGCGGCCTCGATCCCGCCCTGGGTGATCAAATCCCAGGTGACGTCGACGATGTGACTTCGCCGCTCGTCGTGGTCGATGATCTTCGGCATCGGCAGACCTCCCGCACTGGTTCTTCTACCAGTGTAGGAGATCAGGCGCGGTGATACACGCGGTGCCCGGCGAACCACGTTTGTGTCACCTTTGTCTTGACGAGAGCGTTCGGATCGGTTTTGAACGGATCACGGTCGAGAACCACGAAATCGGCGGACTTCCCGGGTACCAGCGAGCCGGTGACGTCGCCGAGCCCCATCGCGCGAGCGGCGGCGAGGGTGAAGACCTCGACAGCCTCGGCAAGGGTGATCGCCTGCTCCGGCCACAGCGCCCCGGGGAACGTGCCGGTCGGGTCCTGGCGGGTGACGAGGCCGTGGATGCCCTCCCACGCGTTCGGGGACTCGCTGACCGGCCAGTCCGAACCGCCGGCGACCAGCGCGCCTTCGTCCAGCAGAGACCGGTTCGGCTGCATCCGCCCGGCCCGCTCACCGGGCAGCACCTCCGCGATGGCCGCCGGGATGACGCCGGGGACCCACAGGAACGGCGAGATGTCCGCGGCGACACCCAGCGAGGCGAAGCGCGGGAGGTCGTCGGGGTGGACGAACTGGCCGTGCGCGACCTGGAAACGGGCTTCGGTGAAGCCCTCGCCACGCACCTTTTCGACGGCGTCCAGCGTCGCGCGCACCGACGCGTCCCCGGTGCAGTGGACCTTGGCCGAGAGCCCGGCCGCGGCCGCGGTGCGCAGCCAGCCCACGAGTTCGTCGCCCGGCATGGTGGTGGCGCCGTGATGACAGGCGCCGTGCGCGTCGTCCGGCAGGTACGGCTCCAGGAAGGCGGCGGTACGCGTCGGCGGGACGCCGTCGAGGAAGATCTTCACGAAGTCGGGACGGTGGTGCTCACCGCGATACTGCCCGGCGACCTCCAGCAGCGGCGCGCCGATCGGGTCGAAACCGAAGATCGGGTCGTTGATCAGCAACGACGACACGACCCACGCGCGCAGTTCGCCCGCGTCGTCGAGTGTCTTCAGCGCGCGCAGGATGTCCGAGGAGACCCCGGCGTCCTGGAACGCGGTGACCCCGTACGAGTGCAGCGTGCCGATCCCGTGCCGCGACGCGGCCACGTGCTGCTCCGCGGTGAGGGTCCGTGTCTCGCTGAGCGCCCGTTCGACGGGGACGCCCGCCGCCTCGAGCAGGACGCCGACGGGCTCACCGGTCGACGGGTCGCGGACGATCTCCCCGCCCGCCGGATCGGGTGTCGACGCGGTGATACCCGCGAGTTCCAGTGCACGGCTGCTCACCCAGCGGTTGTGCCTGCTGTCGTCCGCGAGCATGACCGGACGGCCACCCGCGGCTTCGTCGAGCGCGTGCCGGGCCGAAGACCGCGAAAGGGTACTGACCAAAGTGGACGCCCATGCGCCCCCGACCACCCACTCGTCGGGGCCGAGGCCCTCAGCCCGCGAGCGGACCGCGGCGAGGATGTCGTCGAGGCCGGCGTCGAGGCCGAAGTTCAGCTCGAACAGGGCCGAGCGACCGGCGAGGGCGTGGTGGTTGTGCACGTCGACCAGTCCGGGCATCACGAACGCGCCTTCGAGATCGACGACCTCGGTACTCGGCCCGCGTTCGATTTCCTCCAGGGACAGCACCAGGCCGTCCTTGATCGCCAGTGAAGACGCCCATGGTCGGACACCGTCCACTGTGTACACCGTGGCGTTGGTGAGAATGAGGTCGGCGGTCAAGGTTCAGCTCCCGGCGGGGTCGTACGCCTCGGGGTGCACGGTGGTGCTCAGCAGCTTGCCGTGCGCGCCGAAGGTGAAGTGGGTCGGGGTGTTCCCGGTGGCGTCCAGTCCGAAAAGGACACCGTGCGAACGCAGCCGCTTCGCGTCGCGGTGGTCGGCGACGGTCACGGAGGCACACGGGATCACCTTCTCCCGCCACGCGAAGACGTAGATGCCCGGCCGCAGTTCGTAGACCGAGTTCTCGTCGGTGTCCGCGAGTCCCTTCTCCGGGCCGGCCAGGCACTGCCAGGTGTACCAGTGCGGGCTGAGGTACACGTGCTCGTAGGCGTGCGCGGTGCTGTACACCCACAGCACCCGGCGTCCGACCAGTGACGTGGTCGGGGCGAGCGACTCGCCGCTGGGGTCGATGCCGCCGATCGTGGCGGCCAGGAACGTCTGCGTGACGCGGGGCGAGGTGTCGCCGATCTTGCTCAGCACCAGGAGCGCGCGGCCGCGGCGCAGGTCGAGCAGCAGGGTGAACGCCTCTTCCTGCCGCGCCTGCGGGTGGAACTGGACGTAGTAGAGGTCGTCGTCGACCAGGAACGTCTCGCAGCGGTCGGTGCCGGTGCCGTGGTAGGTCCACTCGATCCGGGTGCCGGAGAAGCCGGCGGTGAACCTGGTGCCGTCTTCGCAGGCGAGTTCGAAGGTGCGGCCGTGCAGGTCGCCGACCGTGGGGGCCTTGTTCGCGTCGAAACCGGGGGCGAGGCCGTCCAGCGGCAGCCAGGTGGACGTGTCGGACAGGGTCAGTTCGGGCATCGGGGAGTCCTAGTGATCGTGGGCGGAACAGTGCTCGTCAGCGGCGCCGGAAGGCAGGTCCAAGGCCGGATTGCGGTCCAGGAATCCGTAAGGGCGCAAGGAGAAACCGGAGTAGTCGACAGGCATGACCGGCCAGTCCTCCGGACGCGGGATGTGGGTCGGGCCGAACACGTGCCACAGCACGAGGTCGGTGTCGGTGAGATCCCGGTCGGCGGCGGTCCATGCGGGCAGGCCAGCCCCGCCCGGATGCGCGTTCGGCCGGTCACCGGCGGGGAAGCGTTCGTCGGCGCGGTACGGCGTGGCCCACAGGTGACGGGTGGCGAACGTCGCCCGCTGGTGGACACTCGATTCCGGTTGCGCCATCAGGGTCGCGGACGGGCGGGGCACGAGCTGGTACGCCGTCGGCGTACCGAGCCGGTTGGTCCGCTCCGCGCTGCGGATCTCCCAGACCCGCGCCTTGGCCGGATCGGCGTGCCGCTGCGCCTCCTGCTCGGTCCGCAGCGGGTTCTCCTTCCAGGTGAAGGCGTTCCCGTACGGGTTCTGCTCGCCCATCGGCACCCGCTCGACGTCGATCTCGACGAGCGAGTTGCGTTCGCCGTCGATCGCCACGTCCAGCCGCGCGCAGAACAGGTGCTGGTGCACCGGCGCGAACAGCCCGGGCGCGATCTCGTTGGCGTGCGGGTGTTTTGTGCCGGAGTGCGCGGCGCCGGCGAACACGATGCCGGTGGCCTTCGCCTCGAGTTCCACGGTGCCGTCGAGGTAGAGGTACCAGAAGAACCCGTAGTCGTAGTTGCCGATGGTGGAGATCGACGAGATCACCAGCCGTCGCGAGCGGCGGACCTCGGCGCGGCCGTCGAGATCCGTGTGCTTCCACAGGATCCCGTAGTCCTCCTCGTGCATGCAGATCGCGCGGGGGATCTCGACCGGGTGCCCGTGGTCGTCGGCGACGAACGCGGGGAAGTAGTGGATGACGCCGAGGCAGTCGCAGCCCAGCCGCAGGTCGTTGCCGTTCTTGCCGAGCAGGTACTCACCCGCGTCGAAGTAGCTGATCCAGAACCGGCCCGGCGCGGTGTCGCCGTAGGGCACCACCATCTCCGGCACCGACGCCCGGTGGAGCACCGAGCGGTCCTGGAACGAGATCCGGTGCAGCGTCAGGCCCTCGCGGGCGTTGAACCCGACCCGCAGCTTCCAGCCCTCCCAGGTGACCTCGTTGCCGTCGACGGTGAAACTGGGGCCCTCGGGCTGGGTGATCTCGATCGGCTTGAGCGTGGTGCGCGCCGGGGCGTCGCCGTAGCGGCCGTGCTCCGGCGGGACGGGCACGTCGCCCTCGTCCTCGACCCGGAGGACGCGCTGTTCGGTGAGGTTGATGTGCACGATCAGGCCCTCGACGGGGTGCGCCCACGGGCTGTCCGACTCGTCGTCGCGCAGGAAGGTCAGTGACCGGATGACCCGGCCGGTCTCGTCGGGCCTGCCGAAGAAACCGGGCGCCAGTGGGGCGCAGAACGCGTGCTGGATCCGGTCGGCGAGCCCGCGCCGCTCCATCGCGGCCCGCCATTCCGGCGACGCCTTGGTGATCGACGCGGCGAGGTCGTACTCCTCGAACAGGTACGCGGGCTGACCGTCGCCGCAGTCCTCGGACGAGACGAGCGCGCTCTTGGTCAGCGAGACGACGACGTCGCGGGCCTGCCCGGTCGCGGTGTCCAGGAGCGTGTACTGGACGCGCCGATCGGCGTCGGCGTCGGCTTTGTCCGGCTCGACCGGCAGTACCGCCGGGAACCGCGTGGTCGCGGTGAGCAGGCCCTCGGCGGCCAGGATCTCGCGGCCTGCGGAGAGTTCGTCGGCGGTCAGCGGGTCGAGCGGATGCGGCCTGGTCATACTTCGCAGTCTTGCCGGTCAGCCCCCGGCTGAAAAGACCGCGCGGCCGTCGTGCGGCTGCGGACAAGAAGGATGCACTGACGGCCAACCTCCGCGAGCGGCCCGGACCGCAGGATGGCGCCATGCGACTGGATCTCGCGGGCAAGGCCGTGCTGGTGACCGGCGCGGCGTCCGGTATCGGCCTTGCCTGCGTCCAGGCGTTCCTGGCCGAAGGCGCGCGGGTCGGCGCCCTCGACCGGGCACCCGTGCCCACCCTGGCCGACGGCCTCCTGGCGGTCCACGCCGACGTGACCGACGAGCGGTCGGTGGCCGCCGCGGTCGACGCCGTGGCCACCCGGTTCGGCGGGATCGACGTCGTCGTCGGCTGCGCCGGGATCTCCGGCCCGGTGGGGACACCGGTCGCCGAAACCTCGGCGGCGGACTTCACCGAGCTGATGGCGGTCAACGTCACCGGCCAGTTCCTGCTGGTCAAACACGCCGCGCCGTGGCTCACCGCGGCGAACGGCTCGGTCGTCCTGCTGGCCAGCGACTCGGCGTTCACCAGCGCGCCCGGCATGGTGCCCTACTGCGCCTCGAAGGGTGCCGTGGTCGCGATGACCAGGGCGCTCGCGGTCGATCTGCCCGGCGTCCGGGTCAACTGCGTCTGCCCGTCGGTGGTCGACACCCCGATGGCGCGCGGCGATCTCGGCGAGGCTCTCGACGATCCCGCCTTCCCGGTGCAGGCTCCTGAAGACGTCGCCGACCAGGTGCTCTATCTCGCGTCCGCGCGTTCGCGGACGATCAACGGCCAGGCCGTGCTCGCCGACTTCGGCGTCTCGGCCCGTTCGGGTTTTCCCGCTTAGAAAGGACTCATGCGAGTGAAGAAGGTTGTCGCGATCACGGGTGGCGGTACCGGTATCGGCGCGGCGGTCGCCCGCCGGTACGCCGACGAGGGCGCCCAGGTGGTGGTCCTCGGACGTCGGCGCGAGCCGCTGGAGAAGGTGGCGGCCGAAACCGGCGCGTACGTCGTCACCTGTGACGCCAGCGAACGCGAAGCGGCCGAGAGCGCCGTAGCGGAGATCGTCGGCAAGTTCGGCAGGCTGGACGTCGTGGTGGCCAACGCGGGCGGGCACGGCCTGTCTTCGGTGGTCGACACCGGTGACGAGGAGTGGGAACTGGCGCTGCGCTCGAACCTGTCCAGCGCCTTCGTGTTCTGCCGGGCCACGCTGCCCTCGCTGGTCGAAACCGGTGGGCAGGTGGTCATCGTGTCGTCGCTGGCCGGGTTGTTCGCCGGGCCCAACGTCGCCGGGTACACCGTTGCGAAGCATGCCTTGATCGGGCTGACCCGCTCGATCGCCCGCGACTACGGGCCGAAGGGCGTCCGCGCGAACGCCGTCTGCCCCGGCTGGGTGCGGACCCCGATGGCGGACGGCGAGATGGACCAGTTCGCCGAGGCCGCGGGCTTCACCGGCGGGCACGCCGAGGGCTACCGCCGGGTCACCGCCGAGGTCCCGCTGCGCCGTCCCGCCGAGCCGGAGGAGATCGCGTCGATCGTGCGGTTCCTGGGTTCTTCGGAGTCGTCGTACATCACCGGCGCGGTGATCGTCGCCGACGGCGGCGCGCACGCCGTCGACCTCCCGACGCTGGCCTTCGAACGGGCGGGCATGGGCTCTTAGCCGTTAGGTCGTGGTAGGCGGGCAGCAGTCCGTGAAGGCCTCCTTCCCTACTCTCAAAGTAGGCAAGGAGGCCTTCACCACGCCACCCACGTGCAGATGGGCATCAATCGGACACTCGCTCGCCAGAAGGTGTCCACTGTGGACAGTCGGGATGCGGCAGGCTCTCGTCGCCCGGTCAGATTCTCGACGCTGAGGGCTCGGCGCGACCCGACTGCGAACACGACACGTTTGCCCTACCTCTCAATAACCCGAAACGCCACTCACGACCAACGCCACCCGACTCACCCCGAATGCCGCCGCGCCAGGGCCTCCGAACCCTGCGCCAGCAAGGAAACATCCGCACCGACCAGCACGAACGAAGCGCCGGCGTCGAGGTAGCGTCGCGCCTGCGCGGGGTCGAACGCGTTGACCCCGACCGGCTTTCCCTGCGCCCGGACTGATTCGAACGTGCCCAGGACGGCCGCCGTGACGTCGGCGTGCGTCTGCTGTCCGAGCAGCCCCATCGAGGCGGCCAGATCGGACGGCCCGACGAACACGCCGTCGACGCCGTCGACTGCGGCGATCTCGGCGGCGGCCGCGACACCCGCCGTCGACTCGATCTGGACGAACAACGACGTGAAGTCGTCGGCGTTCGTCAGGTAGCCCTCGACCCGGTTCCAGCGCGCGGAGCGGGAGAGAGCGCTGCCGACACCGCGCACGCCTCGCGGCGGATACCGCACTGCCCGGACGACGGCCTCCGCTTCATCCGCGCTGTCGACCATCGGCACGAGAATGTTCTGCGCGCCCAGGTCGAGCAGGCGTTTCAGCGCGACCGCGTCGCCGGACGGGGCGCGCACCATCGGGGTGATGGGGTACGCGGCGATCGTCTGCAGCAACGACTGCACCGTCTCCAGCCCGACGGGGGAGTGCTCGGTGTCGACCAGCAGCCAGTCGAGCCCGGAGCCCGCGCAGATCTCCGCGACGACCGGGCTGCCCGACGTGACCCACATGCCGATCTGCGGCCGCGTGGCCTCGGCCAGCCGCTCCCGGAACGTGGGCGCTAGACGAAGCGGCATGTGATCGCCCCCAGGTCCCGGTAGTCGGCGGTCACGGTGTCGCCGGGGTGCACCCACATCGGCCGGGTGAACGATCCGGCCAGCACGATGTCGCCCGGGTCGAGTTTGTCGCCGTGCTGCGCGAGTTTGTTCGCCAGCCAGGCGACACCGTTCGCGGGATGGTTCAGCACCGCGGCGGCGACGCCGGACTCTTCGATGGTTTCGTTGCGGTACAGCAGTGCCGAGACCCAGCGGAGGTCGACGGCGTCCACGGCGACCGGGTTGCCGCCGTAGACCATCCCGCCCATGGCCGCGTTGTCGCTGATCGTGTCCACGATCGTCCGTCCCGCCATTTCGATGCGCGAGGACAGGATCTCCAGCGCGGGTACGACGTACTCGGTCGCGCGCAGGACGTCGAACACCGTGGCGTCCGGACCGGAAAGCGAGTCACGGAGCACGAAGGCCAGCTCGACTTCGATGCGCACGTTCGAGAACCGGCTGTGCTCGATCACGGAGCCGTTCTCGAACACCATGTCCGCGAAAATGGCGCCGTAGTCCGGTTCGGTGATCCCGGTGGCGGCCTGCATGACCTTCGACGTGAGCCCGATCTTGCGGCCGACCGGACGGCGCCCCGCTTCGATGCCCCGGCGCCGCCACTCGTTCTGCACGGCGTAGGAGTCCTCGACGGTCATGTCCGGATAGCGCGCCGTCAGCAGCGGAATCGTCTCACGGGCCGCTTCGGCGGCCGCCAGTTCGTCGGCGATCGCGGTGATGGTTTCCTGTTCGAGCATGATCCCGCCTCAGAGCTGGTTGCCGAGTTTGTACTCGCCTTGTTTCCAGGCAGGCAGTTCCCCGTCGTCGTCACCCTTGCGGGTGTAGGAGAAGCCGTCCGCGCCGATGGTGACCGCCAGTTCGCTCTCCTCGGTCCTCGCGACCACCGGCTGCGGTTTGCCGTCGAGGTCGAGCACCAGCGACGCGTCGGTGTACCAGGACGGGACCACCGGCGTGCCCCACCAGTCGCGGCGCTGGTTGTCGTGCACGTCCCAGGTGACGACCGGGTTGTCGGGGTCGCCGGTGTAGTAGTCCTGCGTGTAGATCTCGACGCGGTGCCCGTCCGGGTCGCGCAGGTAGAGATAGAACGCGTTCGAGACGCCGTGCCTGCCGGGGCCGCGTTCGATGTGGTCCGACATCCGCAGCGAGCCGAGTTTGTCGCAAATGGACAGGATGTTGTGCTTCTCGTGCGTGGCGAACGCGACGTGGTGCATCCGCGGTCCGTCACCACCGGTCATCGCGGTGTCGTGCACGGTCGGCTTGCGGCGCATCCAGGCCGCGTAGGTGACGCCCTGATCGTCCTGGATGTCCTCGGTGACACGGAAATTGAGGTCTTCCATGTGCTTCACCGCGAGCGGGACGTCCGGGGTGACCTGGTTGAAGTGGTCGAGCCGCACCAGTGCGCCCGGCAGGTGCAGGTCGTAGCGCCAGCCGAGCCGCTCGACGTGCTGGACGTCGTGGAAGAACTCGATCGGGAAGCCGAGCGGGTCCTGCACGCGTACTGAGTCGCCGATGCCCTTGGTGTAGCCGTCTTCGCGGCGTTCGACGCGGCAGCCCAGCTCCGTGTAGAACGCGACGGCCTTGTCCAGATCCTCGGGAGACCGGACCCGGTAGGAGAACGCCGCGACCGCGGCGACCGGGCCCTGGCGCAGCACGAGGTTGTGGTGGATGAACTCGTCGATCGTGCGGAGGCTGACCGTGGTGTCGTCTTCTTCGGTCACCGTCAGGCCGAGGACGTCGGCGTAGAACGCGCGCGAGCGGGCCAGATCGGTGACGACGAGCTCCATGTACGCGCAGCGCAGGACGTCCGGCGGTGGCGACGACGGCGTGGGGATCGGGTTCATGACAGCATCCTTTGTGGACGGAGGAACGGTCAGCGCTTGCCGAAGGCGGGGTTGTGCACCTCGCCGAGATTGATGTGCACCGCCTGCTGGTCGGTGTAGAAGTCGATCGAGCGGTAGCCGCCCTCGTGGCCCAGCCCGGACGCCTTGACGCCGCCGAACGGCGTGCGCAGGTCACGGACGTTGTTCGAGTTGAGCCACACCATCCCGGCCTCGACGGACTGCGCGAAGTTGTGCGCCCGCTTGAGGTCGTTGGTCCAGACGTAGGCCGCGAGCCCGTACTTCGTGTTGTTCGCGAGTTCGAGCGCCTCTTCTTCGCTGTCGAACGGCGTGATCGCGACGACCGGGCCGAAGATCTCCTCCTGGAAGATCCGGGCGTCCGGTTTGACGTCGGCGAACACCGTCGGCGCCACGTAGTTCCCGGCCGGGAAGCCGTCCGGACGGCCGCCACCGGCGACCAGCCTGCCTTCGGTCTTCCCGATCTCGATGTACTTCATGACCTTGTCGTAGTGCTCGGGGTGCACCAGCGCGCCGACCTCGGTCGCCGGGTCGCTCGGGTCGCCCACGACCACGCGCTTGGCCTGCGCGGCGTAGCGTTCGACGAACTCGTCGTAGATCGCGCGCTCGACGAGGATCCGGCTGCCCGCGGTGCAGCGTTCGCCGTTGAGCGAGAACACGCCGAAGATCGTCGCGTCGATCGCGGTCTCCAGATCGGCGTCGGCGAAGACGATGGCGGGCGACTTGCCGCCCAGCTCCATCGACAGTCCTTTGAGGAACGGCGCCGCGTTCCCGAAGATCAGGCTGCCGGTGCCGCTCTCGCCGGTGAACGAGATCAGCGGGACGTCCGGATGCTTCACCAGCGCGTCGCCGGCGTCCTCGCCGAAACCGTTGACGAGGTTGAACACGCCCGGGGGCAGCCCGGCCTCCTCGAAGATCTCCGCCCACAGCGACGCCGAAAGCGGGGTGAACTCGGCGGGCTTGAGCACCACGGTGTTCCCGGTCGCCAGCGCGGGGGCGAGTTTCCACGACTCCAGCATGAACGGCGTGTTCCACGGCGTGATCAGCCCGGCGACACCGATCGGCTTGCGGTTGACGTAGTTGACCTGGCGGCCGGGCACCTTGTAGGTGTCGTCGGCCTGCGCGACGATCAGATCGGCGAAGAACCGGAAGTTCTCCGCGGCCCGGCGGGCCTGGCCCAGCGCCTGCGAGATCGGCAGGCCCGAGTCGAAACTCTCCAGCGCGGCCAGCCGCTTGTCCCGCGATTCGACGAGATCGGCGATGCGGTTCAGCACCCGGGATCGCTCGCGCGGAACCAGTTTCGGCCACGGTCCCTCGGTGAACGCCTTCCGCGCGGCGGCGACGGCGCGATCGATGTCGGCCTTCTTGCCCGCGGCGGCCCGCACGTAGACCTCGTTGGTCACCGGGTCGAGCACGTCGAAGACGGCGCCGTCGGCCGAATCGACGAGCTCGCCGCCGATGTAGTGCCGGATCCGCTCCGGGACACCGTCCGGGATCGGCCGGGGAGTCGTGGTGGTCAAAAGTCCTCCTCAGTCAGCGGTTCGCGCGCTCTCGAGCGTCCAAAAAGGCCTGCATGGTGGCCCAGCGGTGATTGCGCGCGGCGAATTCGATGTCGAGCGGGTCGGCCTTCTCGGAGATCAGCCGGAGGATCTGTTCGTGCTCTTCGACCGACCGGTGCGCGCGGTCGGGGACGAAGGCGAACGTCGAGTCGCGCAGTCCGGACAGCCGTGTCCAGCCCTGGTGCACGAGTTCGAGGATCTGCGGGTTGGGGCAGCATTCGAAGAGCAGCGAGTGGAACTGCTGGTTCAGCGCGGTGAACTCGTGCGCGTCGAAGTGGTCGAGCAGGGCGATCATCCGCTCGTTCACCCGGCGTGCCTTCGCGATGTCCTCTTCGGACAGTCCCGGCGCGGACAGCGCGGTGGCGACTCCTTCGACCACACCGAGGGTCTGCATGGCGTGGACGTATTCGTTCTGGTCCACCATGGCCACGCGCGCGCCGACGTTGCGCTCGAAGGTCACCAGCCGCTCGGCCTCCAGCCGCCGGATCGCCTCGCGCACCGGGACGACGCTCATGTCGAGCGCGCCGGCGATCTCGGCGAGGACGAGCCGGTAGCCGGGTCCGTACTCGTGCCGGGCGATCCGCTCACGCAGCCACTCGTAGGCGAGTTCGGACTTGCTGGCCGTCTTCACTGCTTCTTCTGCCATGCCTCATACCTTTCCCGCCACAACGGGTTCAGCGGGAAGAGCCCCTCGATCGCGCGGCCCTTGCCGACCTGCTCCGCGATCCACGCGTCCTCGTCCTCCTGGACGAGCGTCGCGTCGACGATCTCTTCGGCCAGGTTCGGCGGGATGACGACCACCCCGTCGTCGTCGCCGACGATGATGTCGCCGGGCAGCACGGTGGCCCCGCCGCAGGCGACCGCGACGTCGGTGTCCCACGGCACGTGCTTGCGGCCGAGGACCGCCGGATGCGCGCCCTGCGAGAACACCGGGAGGCCGGTCGCGGCGACGGCGTCGAAGTCGCGGACCCCGCCGTCGGTGACCACCCCGGCGGCGCCGAGATACCGTGCCCGCAGCGCCAGGATGTCCCCGAGCGTCCCGGAACCCCGGTCACCCCGGGCCTCGATGACGATGACCTCGCCGTTGCCGACGGAGTCGAAGAGGCGTTTCTGCGCGTTGTAGCCACCGCCGTGGGACTTGAAGAGGTCCTCGCGGTTCGGGACGAAACGCAAGGTCCTCGCCGTGCCGACGATCTTCGAGCCAGGCAGGTTGGGACGCACGCCGTCGATCGCGACGTTGTTCAGCCCGCGCTTGCGCAGCTGAGCCGACAAGCCGGCGACAGGTGCGCGCAGGAGCTTGGCGCGAAGCTCTTCGCCGAGAGCGGGCGCGTCCTGTGGGACCGGTTCGTTCGAGGAGGTGCCCCAGGCTTCGGCACGCTGCTTGTCGTCGACCTCGGGAAGGCTGCCGATGTCCGAAAAGGACCGGATTCCCTGGGAGACGGTGGTGTGGAGCCGTCCGCTGCTGGCGGAGGTGCCAGGAACGTCGACCTCGACCACGACGACGTCACCGGGGGAGACCACGGTGGAACCGGCGGGGGTCCCGGTGAGGATGACGTCGCCGGGTTCGAGCGTGAAGTGCTGGGAGAGGTCGGAAACGAACTGCCGCAACGGGAAGATCAGCCCGGCCGTGGTGTCTTCCTGCACGAGGTCGCCGTTCACCCAGGTGCGGATGCGCAGTGACGACGGGTCGACGTCGCGCGCGTCGATGAGACCTGGGCCGAGCGGGGTGTAGCCGTCGCCGCCCTTGGACCGGACGTTGGAGCCCTTGTCCGCGGTGCGCAGGTCGTAGAGGCCGAAGTCGTTCGCGGCGGTGACCGCGGCGACGTGGTCCCACGCCTTGTCCGGTTTGACCCAGCGGGCCGTGGTGCCGATGACCAGGGCGATCTCGCCCTCGAAGGCCAGCAGTTCGGTCCCCGCCGGGCGTTCGACCGTGCCCCCGGACGTGCCGAGCGAGCTCGACGGCTTGAAGAAGTACGACGGGTTCGCCGGACGCCGCCCGCGCTGCTCGGCCCGTGACGCGTAGCTGAGATGGACGGCGATGATCTTGCCCGGCCGGGTGCCCAGCGGACCGGACCCGCGTCCGGAGGGCGCCGTTGCCTCGTAAGTGTCCATGTTTCCCTGAACTCCTCGACCCTTGCTTCGTATCTAATAACGTATATGATTCCGTGCCACAGTGGCAAGGCGGTCACCGAGTGGCCTTCGCCTCGCCCGGGATCCCAGCGGGCCGCCACTCGCGTCAGGCCTACGTCAAAGGAGCCAAAGTGTCGAATCCAGCGCAGGATGAGCGCACCTCCGGCCGGACCGCCTCACCGCCCTCCGATCGGCGCCGGGTCGCGTTCGCGACCGTCGTCGGCACCACCGTGGAGTGGTACGACTTCTTCGTTTACGCGTCCGCGGCCGGTCTCGTCTTCGGAAAGCTGTTCTTCTCCGGTCTCGGGGCGAACAGCACCCTCGTCTCCTTCGCCACCGTGGGCGTGAGCTTCCTGTTCCGCCCGCTCGGCGCTTTCCTCGCCGGGCACTTCGGCGACAAGTACGGCCGCCGCGTCGTCCTGGTGCTCACCCTGATCTTGATGGGCGCCGCGACCACGCTGATCGGCGTGCTCCCGACGTTCGACCAGATCGGTGTCCTCGCGCCGGTCCTGCTGATCCTGCTGCGGATCCTGCAGGGAGTTTCGGCGGGCGGTGAATGGGGCGGCGCCGTGCTGATGGCCGTCGAGCACGCCCCGCCGAACCGGCGGGGACTCTTCGGCGCGTCGCCGCAGATCGGTGTCCCGCTCGGCCTCCTGCTTGCCTCCGGCGTCCTGGCGCTGACCAGCCTGCTCGTTCCCGGGCAGGCGTTCCTCGACTGGGGCTGGCGGATCCCGTTCCTGCTCAGCGTCGGGCTGATCCTGGTCGGTCACTACGTCCGGCGCCGTGTCGAGGAGAGTCCGGTCTTCCGGGAGATCGCCGAACGCCGTGAGCGGACCCGGACCCCGATCGTCCAGCTGTTCCGCAAGCATTCGGTGCTCGTCCTGGTGGCCGCGCTGGTGTTCGCGGGCAACAACGCCGTCGGCTACATGACCACCGGCGGCTACATCCAGAACTACGCGACCAACCCGAAGGGGCCGATCGGACTCGACCGCGGTCCGGTGCTGTGGGCGGTGACCGCGTCGGCGGCGACCTGGCTGCTTTCCACGTGGGCGGCGGGCGCGGTCTCCGACCGGATCGGCAGGCGGCGTACCTACGTGATGGGCTGGATCGCGCAACTCGCCGGCGTCGCGGTCCTCTTTCCCTTGGTGGACACCGGGAACGTCGTGCTGCTGGCACTGGGGCTGATCATTCTCAGCATCGGTCTCGGGTTCACCTACGGCCAGCAGGCCGCGTTCTACGCGGAACTGTTCCCCGCGTCGATCCGGTTCTCCGGTGTCTCCATCTCCTACGCGCTCGGCGCGATCCTCGGCGGCGCGTTCGCGCCGACGATCGCCACCGCGCTGGTCGGGGCGACCGGGACGTCGATGTCCGTGGCCCTCTACCTGGCGGGAATGACTGTCGTCGGTCTCATCGCCACGTTGCTGCTGCGTGACCGCTCGGGGATTCCGCTCGGGCCGGACCACGAAGCCGAGCAGGCGGTCAGCCCGCTTCGCTTCGGCAAGTGATCAGTCGTCCGTGACGCTCACCCGCCAAGAGCGTCACGGACGGCCTTCGCCGCCGCCTTGAGCCGCTCCGCGAGCTCGGCGGGGGTGCGCGCGCTGGACAGGTAGACGACCGCGAGCGCCGCCGGGTCGTGACCGCGCAGGGGGAGCGGCACCGCGACCGCGCTGAGGTTCTCGATCACTTCGCCATGGCTGTCCGCGTAGCCGCGGGCGGCCACTTCCCGTATTTCCTCCGGCCAATCCTCCGATGGGAGCTGGGAAAGGATCGCCCGGCCGGGGGCGCCGACGGTGAACGGATGCCTGGACCCCGGGCGCTGCGCGACGGACGCGACAGCGTGCCGGGGTTCCACGCTGACCAGGGTCACGCACTCTTCGCGGTCCATCACCGCCACGAAACACGTCATGCCGAGCTCGTTCGCGACCGCCGTCAGCTCGGGCAGAGCCGCGGCTTGGAGATCGTGTTTGATCCCCGCCGCGAGCGCGGCCAGCCGCGCGCCGAGTTCGTACTTCCCAGCGGGCTCCCGGGTGAGGAGCCCGTGGTCCTCGAGCGTGCGGATGAGCCGGTACGCGATCGACCGGTGGACGCCGAGCCGTTCGGCGATTTGATCGACGCTGAGCGCTTCCTGCGCGTCGGCAAGTACTTCGAGGACGCGGATGCCGCGGCTGAGCGTTTGGGACGAGCTCGCGGTCTTGCGGGAGTCCGAAACCATCGTATACGATCCATTTCGATAGTTGAACTGGCTGTTCGATTATAGAACAGAATCGGCAGGTTTGCCCATGATGTCACGCGAGACCAGTTTTTCGCCGGGGTCGAATCTCTATCGGCCTCCCGCGCAGTTCTTTCGAGGCTGTCTCGGCCGCTTCGCGACGGGGGTCGCGGTGGTGACCTTCGACGCCGTGACGAAACGGCACGGCCTGACGGTGAACTCCTTCACCGCCGTCTCGATGGATCCGCCGCTCGTGCTCGTTTCCATCCAGCGCACCGTGAAGAGCCACGACCTGCTCGAAGGCCGCCCGTTCGCGGTCAACGTCCTCGGCGCGGAACAAGAGGCGCTCGCGATGAACTTCGCCGGCCGTCCGAGTGCCGAAGGCGCGCCGGTGTGGGTCGAAGGCGGGAACGCGCCACGGCTCGCCGGCGTCCTCAGCTGGTTCGACTGCACGCCGTGGGCCGCCTACGACGGCGGCGACCACACACTTTTCCTCGGTGAAGTGCAGGAGTTCGACTACCGCTCCGGCGACGCGCTCGGCTTCGTCGACGGGCGGTTCTCGATCATCCACGAATCCGCGCAAGGCCACGAATCCCTGTTCTGACAACGACGTCCCGAGAAGGAGCACGACATGGGAGTCCGCACCGGACAGCAGTACCTCGACAAGCTCAACGCGATGACGCCGGAGCTGTACGTCGACGGCGAGAAGGTGACCTCGAAGGTCGCCGAGCACGCCGCGTTCCGGAACAACGCGCTGACCTACGCGAAGCTGTTCGACCTCCAGCACGATCCGGCGCACCGCGACGTCCTCACCTACGAGTCGCCGACCACGGGGGAGCGGGTCGGTACCTCGTTCCTGGTGCCGCGGACCGAGGAGGACCTCAAGCGCCGCCGCGCCGCGTTTTCCGTGTGGGCTCGGTACTCCAACGGTTTCCTCGGCCGCACCGGCGACTACATGAACTCGTCGCTCACCGCGCTTTCGACCGCGAAGAAGTTCTTCTCCCAGGCCGACCCCGTCTTCGGCGAGCGCATCGAGAAGTACTACGAGATGGCGCGCGAGAACGATCTCCTCGCGACGCACACGCTGATCCCGCCGCAGGTCAATCGTTCGGTGTCCGGGAGTCAGCAGGGCGGCGGGAACCTTTCGGCGAAGGTGGTCGAGGAGCGGGAGGACGGCATCGTCGTCCGCGGCGCCCGGATGCTCGCCACCATCGCCCCGATCGCCGACGAACTCCTCGTGTTCCCGTCCACCGTCCTGCGCGGCACCCCCGAGGACGCCCCGTACTCCTACGCCTTCGCCGTCCCGAACGACGCGCCCGGGCTGAAGTACTTCTGCCGCGCCGGACTCCACCACGGCCGCTCGCACTTCGACGAGCCGCTCGCGTCCCGGTTCGAGGAGATGGACGCGGTCGTCGTGTTCGACGACGTGTTCGTCCCGAACGACCGGGTCTTCCTGCTCGGGCACCCGGAACTGTGCAACGCCTGGTACGCCGAGACCGGCGCGGGCGCGCTGATGACCCACCAGGTCGTCACCCGCACGCTGGCCAAGACCGAGTTCTATCTCGGCCTCGCCAGCGAGATCGCCGCCGCGATCGGCATCGGCGGGTTCCAGCACATCCAGCAGGACCTCTCGGAGCTGATCTCCTACGTCGAGATCGAGAAGGCCGTGCTGCGCGCGGCCGAGGCCGACGGCGCGCTCAGTGAGGACGGCGTCTTCCTGCCCAAGTGGGAAGTCCTCAACGCCGCCCGGAACTGGTACCCCACCAAGGTCTCGCCGCGGCTGACCGAGATCATCCGCAAGTTCTCGGCGTCCGGCCTGATGGCACTACCGGGTGAATCGGACTTCGACGCGGAGGGCCGCCCGGACATCGACACCTACCTGCAGTCGGCCACCCTGCCCGCCAAGGACCGCGCGCGACTGTTCAAGCTCGCGTTCGACGCGTCGGTCTCGAGCTTCGCCGGGCGGGAGTCGTTGTACGAGTACTTCTTCTTCGGCGACCCGGTGCGGATGGCGGGTGCCCAGGTGAACGCGTACCCGCGGGAGGCGCTGCAGGAGCGGGTGCGCGAACTTTTGACGCGGGAAGGGCGGTAGGTACGGATTTCGCCGACGACCGGATATTCGTGCGTGATTCCGCCGAAATCGGCGGAGAGGTAAGCGGATCGCGATAATCGGAAAAGCGCCCGTCGTCCACCGGTCGGCGGACGCTTTCCGTTCGCTCGTACGGCAGGCTGTTTCTGGTCACGATGTGTCCTGCATTTGTCCAAACGACGCCATCACAAATCGATGCTCAGGTTGCGACGTTCGAGTTAATCTCCCCAATGACCGTTCAGGTTGGCCATATCGGTGCGCAAAAATCCAGGTGCCCTGATCGACGATGGCCAGGACGAGCGGCAGGGGGAGACATGATCGAAACCATGCAGTGCGCGGGTGCGGATTTCTGCGAAGAGCTCTCAGGCTCCCACGACACCTCTTTCACCCGATTCTACGAAGGTGATCCACCGTCCCGCCTAATATGTTCAACGGAAAACCTGACACTGCTGGCTGATATGTCACCGCTCGTCCTCGGTCATCTCCTGTTGCTTCCGTCGAATCACTACCTGTCGTTCGCTCAGGTACTTTCACTCCACGACGCGGAGGTGCGAGATTTTCTCGCCGACTTCGTTCCCCTGTATCGGAAGACCTTCGGTGAGCCGTTGATCTTGGAGCACGGGTCGAGCGTCGGCCAGGACAGCCACGCCTGCATAACACACGCGCATCTGCACTTTCTCCCCGTCGACGGCGACCTCGTGGACGATCTCCTGATCGGAGACGCCCTCACCTATCGGGATCTGGGTTCTTTCGATGAACTGGCGCTGCCACCATGGCCTTCCTCCGCCTATTTCCTTCGTGTGTACCGAGACGAATGCCGGGTCTATCGGCCCACCGGAGATCAGAAAAGACAGTATCTGCGTTCGGTCGTCGGTGCGGTATTGGCGATCGAAGACCCGGAATGGGATTACGCGGTGGTGATGCGGAAAGCGGATCTCCGCGAAACCATGCGCAAGGTGGGGAACTGGCCGGGAAAGCTCGGGGAGACCGTCGATGTGGGGACGGCCCGTGGTGAGTGAGAAATTCTCGGACGAACCGACTCGTCTGGCCGAGACGATCGTTCCGCTGTTCGCGAGCCAGGCGGAAGAGTTCGTTCCGGTCTCGTCCCCGGATGGCGGCAGGGTGAACTTGACCACGGGCGCCGACGCGCAGGACGACTGCGCCGTCTTCCGGCTGGCGGGGAGTCAGGACCTCGTGGTGGGTAGCGACTACGTCCGCGGTCCGAAGTTCAGGTTGTACGAGATGGGACACCTCGACGAATACGACCTCGGATACTTCCTGGTGGCGGCGAATCTGAGCGACATCGCGGCGATGGGCGCGAAACCGATCGGCCTGCTTTCGGTCGTCCGGTATCCCGCCGATATGGACGATGCCCTGTTCGGTTTCGTCATGAAGGGCATCCGTGACGCGTGTTCCGCCTTCGGCTGTCTCAATGTCGGCGGTGACATCGGCGGAGCGGAACGCCTGATCCTCTCGGCGTCGGCGCTGGGGGTGTGCCGGGCGGGTGGCGCGTTGCTGAGGTCCGGGGCGAAACCCGGTGACATCGTGTGCCTCACCGCTCCGACCGGGCCCGCCGGGGCCGCGATGGCCTATCTGCGAGGGGACACTCCGGACCTGGTCATCGACAGTCTGCTTCCGTCGCTGCTTGCCAACTGGAAGCGGCCGGTGGCGAGGATCGACGAGGGAGTCGCGCTCGGCGCCAGTGGAATGGTCACGAGCTGCCAGGACACTTCGGACGGGTTGAAGGCCACCTTGCTGAGCATCGCCGAGCTGAGCGGTGTCGGGATCGCCGTCGAGGAGCGGGCGATCCCCGTTCCCAAGGCGGTCGCCGCCGTGGCAGCCCACGTGGGTGTGGAGCCACTGAGCCTGGTCATGGGGGACTCGGTCGACTTCGAACTCGTTTTCACGGTGCCCGCCCGCCGGGTTGACGACCTTGCCGAATCGCTGGACTTTCACCGGATCGGAGTCGTCACCGAGGAACGAGAGGTGGTCCTGATCGGCGGGGGCGGCACTCGTACGGCGTTGCCCGGTAAGGCCTGGCGGCACCAGGCCGACGGAAAGGCATGAGCCGGCTGACGGCCAAGACCGCGGACAAGACGATTCTGCTGTCGGCGACCTTGTTCCTGGCGGGCAAGGCCTACAACGTGCCCTCCAAGATCTTCTGGGACGACGTCCTGAACGGTCGGCCGTACCTGCTTCTGACTTTCCTCGTGGTGGCAGGGATTTTCGGCGCCTTCACGCCTTTCGAGAGCTGGCGGCGGCGCTCGTTCGTGGACCGGAACGTGATGATGCGACGCCGGGTCCTGTCCACCTTCGGCAGACTGCTCGAGATCAGTGCGGAAATCGATCCTCACTTGGACACGGGAGACCTGGCCCTGCACGTGTGGCGTAGAAGGCGAACGCTACGGCATCCGGTGCACGGTGTGCTGAAGCGACTCTCCTCCTATCGGATGTCGTCCTACCCGGCGACTCGGGCGTTCTCTCCGACACGCGGCGTCGGGGCGGTGGGGCTGTGCTGGCAACTCGATCGCGAAGTGTCGATCGACGTCAAAGCGTTGGTCGAAAGCCTCGATAGCGAGGCGAAGTTCGACGACCATGTGGATCGGCACGGGGCGGAGACGGTGATGAACCTGACGTGGGACGAGTTCAAGGATTTCAACCATCGAACCGCGCTCTTCGTCACACCGATCAGGAGTGGGCGCAACAAATTCGTGGGGTGCGTCAGCGTCGACAGCAGCGGTGGTTACAGCGTGCTCAACGAGAGGGAACTGTTCGAGGAGATGACCAATCTGGGCATGGCCATCGGCCGCGAGGACTTCGAATGCACCTGACCGACGAGGAGTTGCGCGCACTCGTGTCGAGGACACGCCGCACTTACGACGAGAGCGCCGCGAGCTACATCCGGACCACCGGCACCCTCGACAAGTTTCCCGGCCTCGATCGCGAACTGGATCGGTTCTTCGAGGCCCTGCCCGGAAATTTGGTGCTGGACGTCGGTTGCGGGGCCGGACGCGACACCGCGTACTTGATCGAACGAGGTGCGGTCGTGGTGGCGAGCGACGTCAGCGGGGAGATGCTGCGCCACACCCGGGGCAGATGCGCGGTCTTCGGCGCGGTGCAGTGCGATCTCGTGGCCTTACCCCTGGCGGCCGGGGTGTTCGATGGTGTCTGGGCCTGTGCGAGCGTGCTGCATTTGCCGAGTGTGACGCATCTCGCCACCTTCGCCGAGATTCATCGAGTTCTCGCGCCTGGAGGTGTGGCCGGGATCAGTCTCAAGGCCGGGACGGGCGAAGGCTGGGTACACGACGATCGGATGTCGTCCCCGCGGTGGTTTTCGTTGCGCAGTCCCGACGCCGTGGTCGAGGAACTGGTCGCTGCCGGCTTCGGATCGGTTCGCGTCTCGCCGAGTGGCAGGGGCACGTGGTTCGTCGTCGAGGCGGTGAAGGCCTGATGTCGTGGGTCGCCCATTCGCCTACGAGTGGCGAAACCTAGAAAGCCACTCATCGGGGCTCGTCCCGGGAAGGACGTGACGAATGCCGCCACGAGGATCCTCGACGTCGCCGTCGTAACGGGGGATCAGGTGGAGGTGGAGGTGATCGACCGTCCGGCCCGCGGCTCGTCCTTCGTTCACCCCGATGGTGTAGCCGTCAGGCTGGAGTTCGTCTTCGAGTCGCTGCTTCGCCCGCTTGATCAGGACATAGACTTCGGCGTACTCGCTCGGCGTCAGTTCGAAGTAGGACTCAACGTGTCTTTTCGGGACGACTTCGGCATGACCCTTGGCGGCGGGGTAGTTGTCCCAGCGGACGTAGACTTCTTCGCCTTCGAACATCAGCTCATTGACGTCGGGATCATGAATCTGGCAGAAGAGGCATTTGCCGGTGGGCGGCTCGGCTTCGCTTCCCATCGCCGGCTCTATCATTGATACCCCTTGTCATTGATCGATCACTTGAAGTCATACCAGTGGTCAACTTAGCTTCGTCGCAGACAAAGCAGAGCGTACTCTCACGATCGAATGACCTCTAACCCTCGATCGCGACACGCCGTGGACATTCGGCTCATCACCTGCTCGATCGTGAGATTCGTCGTGTCGATCCTGATCGCGTCCTCGGCCGCTACGAGTGGAGACACGGTCCGGTTCATATCGGCGTCGTCTCGGCGAATCACGTCCTTGAGCACGTTCTCGTAAGTGCCCGCCCGTTCCTGGCGCACTCGACGCATCGCCCGGACCTCGGGTGAAGCGGTCAAGTAGAACTTCACCAACGCCGCAGGGAAGATGGTGGTGCCGATGTCGCGTCCCTCGATGACGCACTGTGTCTGACTTTCGGCCCACAGCCTGATGAGGCTGGTGACCCGTCGGCGGACATCCGCGATCTTGGCGACGGCCGACACGGCGACATTGACCGGGGTCTCACGCAGCTTGTCCGACGCGTAGCGCTCGGACGTCAGCAGGCCAGCCGAGCGGCTCTCCAAGATCAGCCGGTCACAGAGCCAGGTGATCTCCCGGGCGTCGTCCACGGGGATTTCACGCTGAAGGGCTTCGAAGGCGATGATGCGATAGGTCCGGCCGCTCTCGAGATAACGGAGGCCGAAGGTTCGCGCCAGCGCCAAACAGGTGGTGGTCTTGCCCGCGGCCGCCGGTCCGTCCACCGCGATGACCGTGCCGGCACCGTGTTCAGGCATGTCTATTCCTTGGCTGGATTGGCAATCGCCGGAGCTGGATCGAAATGAACAGGGCGCAGACGCTACCACGGGAAGAGCCGGGCTGTGGCGCCATGTCGAGTACCTGTCGGAGCAGCGAGAACATGAATTTGCCCCTGCTGGCAAAGGTTGTGAGTTCTTGTCGAGAGCCACCGCGGCGACGCTCCGCTGGGGTGATCTCACTCGGACAGGTGCATCGACGATCCTCTTTCGGTTGTTGTGTAACCGAAGTGCCCGCCGGTAGGAAGGATTCCTTGCCACGGGAGGAAGTTTCGTCCGAATTTCGCACTTTCGTGGCGTCGTGTCGTGGCAGGTCCAGACCAGTGATACCTGATCAGATTACCGCCTGACCAGCCTCTTCGTGAATAGTGCGAACCGATCGATGGAATACTGTCGCGGCGAAATTCTGTCATCGATGCTAATTCTTCGAATAGGTTATGTAACAAAAGCAACGGAGAGGACGTCTGAGGGGGCAAGCACCCTTGATGGGCGCGGGCGGGGTCTCGACAGGCTCGCGGGGCGGGCCTGTCCGATCATCGTGCCCGAACGGGGCTCGGCGGGGAAGCTCGGGACACGCCCGGGATCCGCGAACTTGATTCATTCCAGAAAATGGGTCAGACTGCGCCCGTGCCCACGACCCCGGAGTTCGAGCGGATGCTGCGCGGGGCCTCCCTGCGCGTGACGCGCCCTCGGGTGGCCGTGCTGACAGCGGTACGCGACCATCCGCACGCCGACACCGACTCGATCATCGGTGTCGTGCGCGCGGAGCTCGGTGAGGTCTCTCACCAGGCCATTTACGACGTGTTGCGGGCACTGACCGCCGCGGGTCTCGTCCGGCGAATCCAGCCGTCCGGATCCGTAGCACGCTATGAGTCCCGTGTCGGGGACAACCACCACCACGTCGTGTGTCGATCATGTGGTGTCATCGCCGACGTCGACTGCGCCGTCGGTCCCGCACCCTGCTTGAGCGCGTCGGACGACCACGGCTTCGTGATCGAAGAGGCCGAGGTCATCTACTGGGGCCTGTGTCCCGACTGTGCTATCGAAACCCGCGCGATCGAACCCCGTTCCTGAGCCCTGCAAGCTCTGAATTCCCGGAAGGATTCCCGTGTCTGACAGCCCGGACGCCGTCGTCGGCGAGATGAACGAAGAGAGCGCGGGCGGCTGCCCCGTCTCGGCGGGGCGCCGCAACCACCCCACCGAAGGCGCGGGAAACCGTGACTGGTGGCCGAATCAGCTCAATCTGAAGATCCTCCGGAAGCACACCGCGGCTTCCGACCCGATGGACGCCGGGTTCGACTACGCCGCCGAGTTCAAGACCGTCGACCTCGACGAACTCGCCAAGGACGTCGACGCCGTCCTCACCACTTCGCAGGACTGGTGGCCCGCGGACTTCGGCCACTACGGCGGCCTCATGATCCGCATGGCGTGGCACAGCGCGGGCACGTACCGCATCGAGGACGGCCGCGGTGGCGCGGGCGCGGGCATGCAGCGCTTCGCCCCGCTCAACAGCTGGCCGGACAACGGCAACCTGGACAAGGCCCGCCGTCTGCTGTGGCCGGTCAAGAAGAAGTACGGCCGCAAGATCTCGTGGGCCGACCTGATGATCTTCACCGGCAACCGCGCCCTGGAGACCATGGGCTTCAAGACCTTCGGCTTCGCCGGTGGCCGCGCCGACGTCTGGGAGCCGGACGAGGACGTGTACTGGGGTCCCGAGCGCACGTGGCTCGGCGACGAGCGTTACACCGGTGACCGCGAGCTCGAGGGCCCGCTGGCCGCCGTGCAGATGGGTCTCATCTACGTGAACCCGGAAGGCCCGAACGGCAACCCGGACCCGCTGGCCGCGGCCCGCGACATCCGCGAGACCTTCCGTCGCATGGCGATGAACGACGAGGAGACCGTCGCGCTGATCGCGGGCGGCCACACCTTCGGCAAGGCGCACGGCGCGGCGAACCCCGACGAGCACGTCGGTGCCGAGCCCGAGGGCGCTTCGATCGAGGAGCAGGGCCTCGGCTGGAAGAACTCCTTCGGCAGCGGCAAGGGCCGCGACGCCATCACCAGTGGTCTCGAAACCACCTGGACCTCCACGCCGACCCAGTGGAGCCACGGCTTCTTCCAGAACCTCTTCGGCTACGAGTGGGAGCTGACCAAGAGCCCCGCCGGTGCCCACCAGTGGCAGCCGAAGGACGGCGCCGGCGCGAACACCGTGCCCGACCCCGAGTCCGGCGAGCTCACGCGCCCGCCGACGATGCTCACCACCGACCTGTCGCTGCGGGTCGACCCGGTCTACGAGCAGATCTCGCGTCGTTTCCTGGACAACCCGGACCAGTTCGCGGACGCCTTCGCCCGCGCCTGGTACAAGCTGACCCACCGCGACATGGGCCCGATCCAGCGCTACCTCGGCCCGCTGGTGCCGCAGGAGACGCTGATCTGGCAGGACCCGGTGCCCGCCGTCGACCACGAACTGATCGACGACGCGGACATCGCCTCCCTCAAGGAGAAGCTGCTCGCTTCGGGCCTGTCGGTCTCACAGCTGGTCTCCACCGCGTGGGCGTCGGCTTCGACCTTCCGCGCGAGCGACAAGCGCGGTGGCGCCAACGGTGCCCGCATCCGCCTCGAGCCGCAGCGCGACTGGGAGGTCAACGACCCGCAGACGCTGGCCCAGGTGCTGCGGACGCTGGAAGGCGTCCAGGAGGCGTTCAACGGCGCCCAGACCGGCGGCAAGAAGGTCTCGCTGGCCGACCTGATCGTGCTCGGCGGCGTCGCGGCCGTCGAGAAGGCCGCCAAGGACGGCGGTCACGACGTCACGGTGCCGTTCACCCCCGGCCGCACCGACGCGACGCAGGAGCAGACCGACGTCGAGTCGTTCGCCGCGCTGGAGCCGACCATCGACGGCTTCCGCAACCACCGCGGCAAGGGCCACCGTCTCCCGACGGAGTACCTGCTCATCGACCGCGCGAACCTGCTGGACCTGAGCGCGCCCGAGCTGACCGTCCTCGTCGGCGGCCTGCGTGTGCTCGGCGCCAACACCCAGGAGTCGAAGCACGGCGTGCTCACGGAGAAGCCGGGGTCGCTGACCAACGACTTCTTCGCGAACCTGCTCGACATGGGCGTTCAGTGGACCGCCGCGTCCGGTGACGCGGAGACCTTCGAAGGCCGCGACCTCGCGACCGGCGAGGTCAAGTGGACCGGTACCCGTGCCGACCTCGTGTTCGGTTCGAACTCCGAGCTTCGCGCGGTGGCGGAGGTCTACGCCAGCGACGACGCCAAGGAGAAGTTCGTCCGCGACTTCGTGGCGGCGTGGGACAAGGTCATGAACCTCGACCGGTACGACGTGGCATGATCCGAGCCTGAACCTGGCTTGACACCGGGCCGGCCGCGTTTCGCGGCCGGCCCGCTGTGTTTCCGCCGGACGAAGGGAGACGGACGTGGGGGAGCTGCTGGCGGCGGGCGGCTGGGGCCTGCTGGCCGGGTCGGCGTTGCTGCTCGGGGCGATGGTCGGTTTCCTGGTCCGGATCCCGGGCAAGGCCGTGGCGAGTGTGATGGCCTTCGGCAGCGGCGTGCTGATCTCCGCCGTCTCGTTCGAACTGATCGCCGAGGCGCACGAAAAGGGCGGCTTCCTGCCGACCGCGCTCGGTGCTCTGGGCGGTTCGCTGATCTACACCCTCGCCAACATCGCACTCGCCCGGCGGGGCGCCCGTCATCGCAAACGTTCGGGCGACCAGCAGACGTCCGAGAAGGACCAGGCGGGCTCCGGCACGGCCATCGCGCTCGGCGCCCTGCTGGACGGCGTCCCCGAATCGATGGTGATCGGCACCAGCCTGCTCGGTGGCGGGAGTGTCAGCGTCGTGACCGTGGCGGCCGTGTTCATCAGCAATGTCCCGGAAGGACTGTCCAGCGCCGCCGGGATGAAACGGGCTGGCCGGAGCCCGCGCTATGTCTTCACGCTCTGGAGCGGGATCGCCGTGATCAGCGGCGTGGCGGCACTGCTCGGCTACGGCGTTCTCGGCGGCGCGTCCGGCACCGTCCTGGCCGTGATCACCGCACTCGCGGGCGGCGCGATCCTCGCCATGATCGCCGACACGATGATCCCGGAGGCCTTCGACGACGCGCATCTGTGGACCGGGCTGATCACGGTCGCGGGCTTCCTCACCGCGTTCGGCCTTTCGCGCATCGAGGGCTGAGCGAGGGTGAGCCCGATGGCGTGAACCACCGTGGCGCGTTCGGCGTAGTCGAAAAGCACGACGCCGGAATGACGGATGGCTTTGGATGCGAAGGCCTTGGTGACGGAAGATTTCGCTGCCGACGAAACACTGAACGCCTGGAGCGAGTCCCATGAAGAACGAAACCTCCGAAAACCTCCGTCTTCTTTTGACCGGCTTCGGGATCGACACCGCGAAGGCGGGCAGTGGGGTCGACCTCGTGATCGACCGCTTCGACAACTGGACCAACAAGGCGAGGGTGGACACCTTCGGCTGCTTCACCGGAGCCTGTTGTGTCATCCCACCCTTGGCCGAAACCAGGTGATCCGCTGATCAACGGCCGGACGGCGGCGGGATCGGCGCTCCGGCGCAGGACCCGTCGCCCGCCGTGCCGGTGGAGAAGAACTCGACGGCCTTGCTCGCACAGGGGAGCGAGGACAGCGAACCGTGGTGATCGTCCTCGACGGTGAGCAGGGCTCCGCCGATCCGCTCGCGCATGGCCAGTGCCCAGCCGATCGGTGTCACCGGTTCGTAGACGTGCCCGACGAGTTGCAGCGGACTCGTTCCTCCGGCGAAATTCCACGGCTGGACCGGCAACGGCCAGCCCGCGCACCGGCCGTCCCAGAACCCGGGGGAGGCGACGGCCGGGTACGCGCGGATCCGGTCGAGCCGCCGTTGCCAGATCGTCTCGAAGTCGCGAGGACCTTCGGAGGCATTGCAGAGGATCGCCGTCTGCTGGAAGGTGTTGGCGCCGTTCGGTTTCGCGTCCCAGCCGAATCCGGCACCGCGCTCGGCCGCGGGTCCGGCCGCGGGCGCGGTGCCGTCACGCAGGGCGGCGAGCGCCTTGGCGGAGTTCGCCCAGTCGCGGCGCGGACCGGCGAGGTAGTTCGTCACGGTCTCGCCGTGCACGTCACGGAGCTTCAGCAGCGCGTCGAGCACCGCGGGCTGGGTGCGCCCGAAGTGGTAGACGGCGTCGTAGCGGGCGATCCAGCCGGCGAACTCCCGGGCCGTGATCTCGCCCGCCGCGATCATCGCGTCGTCCATCGCGCCGACGTCGAGGGTCGGTGCCATGACCGAGTCCAGCAGCATCCGGTCCACCCGGGAGTCGAATCCGGTGCGGTAGGCGGCACCGAGCGCGGTTCCCCAGGAGACACCGTAGAAGCCGATCTTCGCCTCCCCCAGGGCTTCCCGGATCCGGTCCATGTCGCGCGCGACGTTCTCGGTGGTCAGGTTGCGGACGAACTCGGGATCGCCCGCGACACAACGCTGGTTCACCTTCGCGTCCCGTTCGAAGACGAACCTGGCTTTTTCCTTGTCCGGCAAGGAGGACGGCGGCTCGGCGTCGTCACCGGGAAGCGACGGGCAGGCGACGTCGGCGCTGTAGTCGACACCGCGCGGATCGAACCCGATCAGGTCGTGGTCGGCGCCGATCCCGGCCGCCTTGCTGTCGGTGAGCCACCTCGGCTCGTGGATCCCGGACTGGCCGGGGCCGCCGGGATTCAGCAGGACCACACCTCGCCGCCGGGCGGGATCGGTCGCCTTCCGCCTCGAGACCGCGATGTCGATCTTCCGGCCGTCCGGCTTCGCGTAGTCGACCGGGACGGTCACCATCGCGCATTCGGTGCGCTGGTCGTCCGCGGGCTCCCAGCCTCCGGCCACGTCCTTGCAGAGTTTCCACTCCAGCGGTGCGGGTGACGCCGAGGCGAGCGCCGGCGCCGCCGGCGCCGCCGGCGCGGCCATCGTCGTCGCGAGCAGCACGATCGCGACCCGGTTGCGGGGCATGGGCGGTTCTCCAAGGCTCGACGGCGGGACTTCGTCAGCCTCGCCGCGTGCCCCGGCCGTCCACATCGGCCGATCGGCCGATGATCACCGGCCGCCGGTCAGACGTCACCCGACGCCAGCAAGGTCAGCAGTTCGGCGTGCCCGGCCTGGGTGATCAGGCTGGCGGCGTCGAAGTAGACGCGCTCGTTGGTGATCCGGTCCCCGTCGAAGAAGAACACCGCGATGATCGGGACGCGGAACGCCTTGCCGGTGGGCGGACGGCCGTAGAACTCGCCGAGGTTGGTGCCGAGCAGGTCGAACTCGACGATGACCGACTCGTCGGCGAAGTGGTAACGGACGTTCTCGTGCCGCTGGTCCGGGAACGCCGTGCGGGTCATGCGGTAGTACCCCATGACCTCCTCGTCGCCGTCGAAGATCTGCCCGGTCGCCATGATCTCGTAGTGCGGATGGCCGTTGAAGGTGCCCAGCGTGCGGTCGAACTCCTGGGTCACCTCGGTGTCCATGTGCTCTTCGATGATCTTGTGGCGCCGCTCGCGCAGGTCTTCGCTGATCACTGGTCCTCCGGGTCGTTCCTGGTCGCGATCCGCAGACTACCGCCCGCGGCTTCGTCGTCGGTCCCGTAGAGCAGACTGCCGCACGAGCGCGAGAGGCACGTCATGGCCTCGATCTTGTGACCGGGGAACTCGCCGATCCTCACCGGAACGGGGGAGAGGGCGATCGAACCGTCGGCACGGAGCACACCCGCCGCGTACACGGCCGAATCGAACGGGCCGTCGTCGCCGGGATCGGAGGCGGCCGAGATCAGGACGCGGCCGTCCGCGGTGATCTCGACGTCGGAGGCGTGCCGGACGTCGGTGGTGGGGTAGGCGACGCGGAACGGGACCGACTTCGGGTTCTTGAAGGCCAGCTTCGAGGCCGAGAACTCCGCCGAGTAGAGCGTGGCCGGGCGGGCGTCCTGGCCGCGATCCGCCCAGACCGCGAACAAGCGGTCATTCACCTTTTTCAGCGCGAAACTCTCGTAATTGTCTTCCGGGTCGCCCTTCGGTACCTGGAAGGTGCCGAGCACTTTCAAGCGCCGGTCGTCCAGCTTGAAATGAAAGCCCTTGCCGCCGCTGGCCAGCGCGATGAATTCACCGGCCTTTCCTGGTACCGCTTCGGCCGCTTCCAGATCGACGGGGAGTTCGCCCGGCCAGTCGATCGGGTCCACCTTGGACACCCGGCCGTGGTCGAGACGCACCCGGACCGCCCGGTTCTCTCCGGGTTTCTTGTTGTCCCGCAGCACGAGCGCGTCGACCCGATCGCCGTCCTTGTCGAGGACGGCGACACCGCTGGCGCCGGAGGTCATCCCGGTTCCGACGGATTCCCAGCCGTCGCCCGCCGACGCTGTCGAAGGGAGGAAGAGCGGGATGGTCAAAGCCGGAAGAATGGCGAGGGAGGCGAATTTCATGCCGACAAACTAGTTCAGGAGCGGGGCGGAACGAATGCTGGAATCGATGCAGGAGTTCCGGCGCGGACCCGGGGATCCGCGCCGGAAACGCGGTCGGATTCAGGCGCCGCAGTAAAGGCTGCCGGCGCGGAGCGCGTGGCCCCCTTCGTTCCCGTCGTCGGCCCAGACCACCTGCTTGCCCCCGCGTTCGCAGGTCGGCGAGATGGCGAAGCCTTCGTTGTTGTAGTTCGGCATCGCGCTCGGCCGGTTGAAGGTGTCGGTCACGGCGAACTTGCCCTGCGGGTTGACCGAGAGCGTGGTCGAGTTCCCGCTGCAGTTGTCGTCGCAGACCGCCCAGAGCTTGCCGTTCGAAGCTTCGTACTCGAGTTCCATGATCGAGTCGAGGCCGCTCGCGAAACTCGCGACGCGGGTGTACTTCCCGCCCGCCTGGTCGAGGGCGTAGGCGTAGATCATCCCGTTGCTCTCGAGACCGACGAGGTAGAGGCCGGTGCCGTGACCGGGGTAGGTGGCCGGGTTGTACGGCGCCTTCGTGCGCTCGTCGACGAACCCCTTCGCGGTGAGGGCGCTGTCCGGGATCCACGAGACGGCTTCGAGGCCATCGTTGGCCGAGACCTTCGGCAGGTCCGCCGTCAGATCCCATTCGGCCTTGGCGGTGAGAGTCTTGGCCGCTCCGGAGACGTCGTACCGGAGCACCTTCAGCGCGCTCTTCTTGCTGTTGTCGCCGTCGCGCTCGGTGGCCGTGACCACGCCGTCCGGGGTGGCCACGACGGCCTCGGCGTCGGGATCGCCCTTGCCGTTGCGGTAGCGCAGGGCCTTGCCGGACGACCAGCCGTTGGCCGTGTCCGGTCGCCACGTCGTGCCGTTGCGCACGAGGCGGTACAGCGTGCCGGGGCCGTTCTTCACCGCCCACAGGACGTCGGCGCCTTGGAAGGACAAGCCGCTCATGTTGCCGCCGAGGACGTCCGAATCGTCGACGTTCATGACGGCGGAACCGCCTGGCCAAGGGCTGTTCGCGGCGGTGCTCGCGGTGGCGGTGGTGGCGGGCAGGACCAGCAGGACCGCGGCGACGGTGGCCACGGCAGCGGGGCGGATCCGGCGAGGTGATCGGGGCATTCGCGCTCCTTCGGGGCGGACGAAGTGAATCGCGGCGTGTCGACACAAGTTAAGTAAGTTTCCTAACAAATACAAGATATCGCCAAACTCCCACGAAATGAAGCAACGGCGGGTTTACAAATAGTGACTACTTGTCAAACCGGGTGTACATCACCTACAGTTTTGTAAACCCAGCCAACGGAGGAGGGTGCGATGAGCGAGTTGACGGGCACGATCCCGGAGGGCTCGACCGAGCGGTGGACCGACCGCAAGCGATACCTGTGGCTGATCGGCCTGGTGGTCCCCTCGCTCGCGTTCCTCGCCATCGGGCTGTACGCGGCCACCGGATGGGGCGTGTGGTTCTGGATCGGGCCGATCGTGATCCTGGTGGTCGTGCCGCTGATCGACCTGATCGCCGGGCTGGACCGCGACAACCCGCCGGACGACGTCATCGAACGGCTGGAGAAGGACCGCTACTACCGCTGGATCACCTTCGCGTTCCTGCCCATCCAGTACGCGGGTTTCGTGGCCGCGTTCTGGCTGATCTCCCGCGGCGATCTGTCCGTTGTGGACAAGATCGGCCTGGCGATCTCGATCGGCTGCATCGGCGGTATCGGCATCAACACCGCGCACGAACTCGGGCACAAGAAAGAAAGTCACGAGCGCTGGCTGTCGAAGATCGCGCTGGCACAGAGCTTTTACGGTCACTTCTACATCGAGCACAACCGCGGCCACCACGTCCGGGTGGCGACCCCGGAGGACCCGGCCAGCAGCCGGGTGGGGGAGAGCTTCTACCGGTTCTGGCCGCGCACGGTGTTCGGCTCGCTGAAATCCGCGTGGGGCCTGGAGCGCAAGCGGTACGCCCGGCGTGACCGGCATCCGTTCCGGATCGGCAACGACGTGCTCAACGCCTGGCTGATGTCGGCGGTGCTGTGGGCGGCGCTGACCGTGTGGCTGGGACCGGGAATCCTGCCGTACCTGGTGATCCAGGCGGTCATCGGGTTCTCGCTGCTGGAAGTCGTGAACTACATGGAGCACTACGGGATGCGGCGGCAGAAGGTCGGCCCGCCGAACCGCCGGCGCTACGAACGGGTGGATCCCAGCCACAGCTGGAATTCCAACAACATCGCCACCAACGTCCTGCTCTACCACCTGCAGCGGCACAGCGATCACCACGCCAACCCGACCCGCCGCTACCAGACCTTGCGCGATTTCGCGGAATCGCCCGTCCTGCCGACGGGCTACGCGGGGATGATCGTGCTGGCGCTGTTCCCGCCGGTCTGGCGCCGCGTGATGGATCCGCGGGTGCTCGCGCATTTCGACGGCGACATCTCGCGCGCCAACATCCAGCCGTCGAAGCGGGGCAAGATCCTGGCGCGCTACGGAACCCGCGTCACCGCGCCGTCCCTGGTCGTCACCGACACACACGGCGACGCGACCGAAGGCGGGATGTGCCCGGGCTGTGGCTACGTCTACGACGAGAAACTCGGCGACCCGCGTGAGGGTTTCCCCGCCGGAACCCCGTGGTCGGCGATCCCGGATTCGTGGTGCTGCCCGGACTGCGGGGTCCGGGAGAAGGTCGATTTCGTGGCACCGGGAAGGGTCGGAGCATGATGAAGATCGAGGCGGACCGCGCGAAATGCGACGGGCTGGGCATGTGCGAGGCGATGGCGCCCGACTTCTTCGAGGTCGGTGACGACGGCACGGTCATGGTGCTCGACGAGCGGCCCGGCGAGGAACACCGGCAGGATCTGACGGCCGCCGTCGACGCTTGCCCGGTGCTGGCCTTGAAACTGCGGGACTGACCATGACACTGGTCGTCGTGGGAGCCTCGCTGGCCGGACTGCGCGCGGTGGAGGCGGCGCGCCGGGACGGGTACCGCGGGCGGATCGTACTGATCGGCGCGGAAGATCACCCGCCGTACGACCGGCTTCCGCTGTCGAAGGCATTCCTCGACGCGGAAGGCCCCGGGCGGATCGATCCGTTCCACAGCGTGTCCGCCCTGCGCGACGAACTCGGCGTCGAACTGGTGCTCGGCGCGGCCGCGGACGGTCTCGACACCACCGCGCGCGAAGTGGCGGTGGACGGCTGGACCGTGCCCTATGAAGCGCTGGTGATCGCGACCGGCGCCACCGCGCGGCGGCTGCCCGGGAGCGAGGAAATCGCCGGGGTCCACACCCTGAGGACCGCCGAGGACGCCCTCGCCGTCCGGGCCGCGCTCGACCGCGGGGCCCGCACGGTCGTGATCGGGGCGGGTTTCATCGGCTCGGAAGTCGCCGCCGCGGCCCGGAAACGGGGGCTGCCGTCGACGATCGTCGAGGCGCTCGACGTCCCGCTCACCCGATCCGTCGGGGCCGAAGCCGGTGCGATGTGCGCCTCGCTGCACCGGGAGGCGGGCACGGAGCTGCGGCTGTCCACGAAGGTCACCGGCCTGGAAACCGACAACGGCGCGGTGACCGGCGTCCGGCTCGCGACCGGCGAGGTGCTGCCCGCGGACCTGGTGGTCGCCGGCATCGGCGTCGTCCCGGCCACCGGCTGGCTGGCCGGGAGCGGGGTCCCGCTGCACGAGCTCGACGGTGGTGTGGTGTGCGATGCCACGCTCGCGACCGGCGTGCCCGGCGTGTACGCCGCAGGGGACGTCGCGCACGCCGAGAACCCGCTGTTCGACGGCGACTTGATGCGGCTCGAACACTGGACGAACGCCGCGGAACAGGGAGCCGCGGCCGCCCGTCACGCGCTCTCGCCTGAGTCGGCGCGTGCGCTGGCGCCGGTGCCGTACTTCTGGTCGGACTGGTACGACCACCGGATCCAGTTCGTCGGCACCCCGCGCGCGGACGAAGTGGTGACCGCCGTCCCGGCTTCCGGCGGGTTCACCGCGCTGTACCGGCGCGGGGACCGGATCGTCGGCGCGCTGACCGTCGACCGGCCGCACGAGATCATGAAGTACCGCCGCCACGTCGCCGGGCGGACGCCGTGGGCCGAGGCGCTGGCGTTCGCCGCTGGAACGGCGGCTTAGAAGGTGTCAATCGAAGTGAGGTCGGCGACTGGGGTGAGGACAAGCGCGCTTCGAAAGGCACAGCTTAGAATGACGATCATGAGCGAGGCACCCTCAGCCGCGGCCACGGGTGGCCCGTACCGGCAGCCGATCGTCGCGTCGGCGATCGAGCTGACCGTGCGTTCCGGCTGGGCCTCGGTGACGATGAGCAAACTCGCGGAGATCGTCGGCGTCAGCCGTCAGACCGTCTACAACGAACTCGGCTCGAAGACCCAGCTGGCCGAAGCGATGATCTCGCACGAGCTCGCGCGGTTCCTTTCGGTCGTGCGAGACGCCTTCGAGCGGCATCCCGACGACCTCGTCGAGGCGATCCACGACGCCGTCCGAGGCGTCCTCGAACTCGCCGACGACAACCTCCTGCTGCGTGCCATCGTCTCGGCCACGCACGGCGCCGACACCGAGTTGCTGCCGCTGCTGACCGTCCGAGCAGGCAGCCTGCTGGGCGAAGCGACGATCATGCTGCGCGGCCGCGTGCGCGACTACGGCCCGCCGCTGGACGCCGAACAGCTCGACGTCGCGATCGACGTCGTGGTCCGGACGGTGCTGAGCCACATCATGCAGCCGTCGGACACTCCCGCGCGCACGGCCGACGCGCTGGCATGGATGGCCTCGCGGGTCCTCGGCACGAGCACGACCCGGTCACTGCGGCATCTCTCGCAGGATTAGGGCCGCGACCTCGGCCGGGCTCAAGTGAGTGTTGTCGATACGCAGGTGATCGTGCTGCTCGATCAAGCCCTGGGCGTGGACCCGGCGGGTTTCGCCGGTGTTCATGACATAGTCGCGGTCGAGTTCGAGAAGGTTGGCGTGCGAGAACTCGAGATCACGCTTGCTGGGCTTGCGATCGAGGCGGAGCTCGGTGGAATTGCGCCTGAGCCGCTCGTCGAGATCCGCGTACAGCTCGACGAACCGCGTCCGCCCGCCGCGTGACCGGACGATGTCGACGTACGAGCCGATGAGCTCGGCGTCCTCGGGCAGGTCCAGACCCCAGACGTTCGTGTACACGAGGCCGGCCAGACCCGCGTCGGCCGCCTCCTCGATGACGCGGCGACGGAACTCGTTGACGAGCCTGCCGAACGGCGGCGAGCCGAAGGGGAAGATCCCGAGCACCGGCTCGACGGCCATGTGGTTGTGGAACAGCTTGAACCCGGTGAGTTCGCACAGCTTCTCGCCGACGGTCATCTTGCCGACGGCGGGCGGTCCGAAGATCACGACGAACTCCACCCGAGTCACGGTAGCGGGCCCGTAACGGGCACCGAGGGAGCAGGGCCGGCCACACTCTCGGTCCGCCCTCGTCGGCGCTCGGCTGGAGCCGATGGTTCAGCGCACGAGAGGTTGGCTGGTCCAGCCTGCACGGTCCGCGTGGACGGCAAGGCCGCGGTAGACGCCGAGCACGCCGTCCGGTCCCAGCGGGGTGGCATCGGCGGCCGACATGGCGTCGATGAACAGGTCGGCCTGGAGGCCGTCGACGTCGGAGACGGACAGCCGGTCTGAGTACTGCGGCGTCCCGAGGTGGTCTCCGTCGAAGGTGTCGCGGCGGGCGGGGTGGCCGTCGACGGTGGTGTTGGGCACGAGGCCGTCGGTGCCGGGGTGGACGGACACGCTCAGGGCCGGTCCGTGCCCGTCGGGGCGGAGGTTCAGGTCGAGGGTGGCGCGCCATGCGCCGGCGAGGCCACCTTCCTCGATCTCGCTCGCCGTCGGCCGGATCTCAGGGGACAGGCCAGTGAACTTGAACGGGAAGCGCAGTCGTTCGGCACCGTCGGTGCGTAGTGCCTCGGCGATGCGGCGGGCGGTCTCGCGCGGGTCGCCCTTGAGCCGGGAGACGGACAACTCGGCCCAGCCGTCGGCGGCGTAGCGCCACTTCAGGATGAGTGTCCCGGAGTCACCGGGCACCCCTACCCAGTACGCCGGGGCGCCGTTGACGGCCGGGGCGCCGGTCACCGGCCCGTAGGGCACCGTCCGTGTGCCCTCGCCGGGAAGCTGTGTCTCGATCGGCCGTTCGGTCAAGGGGGCGACGCCGGCGGCGTAGAGGCGCACCTCGACGTGCGTCGCGGGGAGGGTCGCACCCGGACCGTTGGCCGGGTCCGGAACGAACCTCGACGCCTTCAACGTCAGCCGCTCACCATTGATCGACGTGGTGCGCCAGTCCAGCGTGTCCTGCTCGGGCAGCCAGCCGAACGAGGCGTAGCGCACCAGCGGGTCGAACCGAGCAGGCGCACTGGGGGCAGGGGCGGCCGCGGGCGGCGGGGCGGAAGAACCGGTGGGCGGCGGCGAACGGTCGATGACGGCGTACGTCAGGGTGGTGGCCAGCCCGGCGACGAGGACCGACGCCGCGACCGAGGTCGCCGTGCGGACCCTCCGCCCGCGCCGGGCCGTGGTCACCGCGCCCACGACGTCGACTCGGGACGGGGGAGCGGGGGCCTGGGCAAGATCGTCCAAGAGGGTGCGCACATCCTGCTCGTCCATCAACTGCTCCTCTTCGCGGCCGGCGAGACCGGTGACGGGGTGTCGGCCAGCACGCGCCGCAGCGCGTCCAGGCCACGTGCGGTTTGACTTTTGACGGTTCCCGGGGAACAGCCCAGAACGTCGGCGGCCTGCTCCACGCTCAGATCGCAGTAGAAACGCAGCACGAGAGTGGCCCGTTGCCGCGGCGGCACGGTGGCCAGCGCGGTCCGCACCGCTACGCGACCGGCGTGGTCCGGCTCCCCTCCGGCGTGGTCCGGCGGCTCGGCCATCAGCCGGACCCTCGACCCCCACCGGCGTCGCTCGCCCAGGAACGAGCGCACCAGGATCGTGCGCGTGTAGCCGTCCAGGTTCTCCACCTGCGAGGCTCGTTTCCAGTGCCGGTACAGCTGCGTGAACGCCGTCTGCACCACGTCGTCGGCCCGGTGCCAGTCCTGGGTCAGCAGGTAGGCCGTCTGACGCAGCCAAGGCAGCCGTGTCGTCGCGTAGTCGACGTAGTCACGGTCTTGCTCGCGCACGGTCTCTCCTGTCCTCGGCGGCTCCCACCCCCTAATGCGCCGGGCGGCCAGAAGGTTGCACGGCGGATCGCGTCGGCCCTACCTGCCTCACGTCAACCCCGCACGGCACCGGGAGGCGCGCGTTCAGGTCAGCCGTGGCCGATCTCGGTCCGGTGCCACACGGCCGGCACGCCGCCTGACCTCGCCTTTGCTTTTGCGAGGAAATGCCACGGATTTGAGACTGAATAAGGGTGGCCAGCACGGTGGCGGCTCTCGCACGAGCTCATGGTGCCCCAACCGAGGAACAGCTCTCGACTAACACGCGACCGCCCAAGCGGTAGGCGAATCCCTCGGACCTTGATCGGCGTGGAGGCAGCCAGACTGACACGCCAGTCGCCGCGAGCACTGGCTGACTCTCGGTGCGAGGGTCGAGTCATGCGCCCCGTGGTTCACGGTCCGAAGTGGACGTATGAGGCCCAGATGGCCGGGTCGCGGGGAGCCGAGTCGCGCAAGGCACGCACGGTGCGGTGGAGCAGGTGGGCGGTGCCGTCGAGACGCAAGCCCGAAGGCCCGAGCAGCCCGGTGTACATCATCTTGGCGACCTCGACCGCGGTCCGGTCCGTGATGGTCCACAGGGTGGCGATCACCTGCCGGTAACCCGCGAGCTGGAGTGCCGCGGCGAGGTGGATGGCCTCGTCGGGCAGGGTCGTGCCACCGATCGCCGTGCTGCAGGCCGACAGGTAGGCGAGTTCGGCGTGCTCGAGATCCAGTTCCGCGACCTCGAGCACGGTCAGTGGTTTGTCCCACAGGTAGAGACTGCCCGTTGATGGCTGTTGCAGGTTTTGCCCGCCATGGCAGGCGAAATGTGCGAGGGCGTGGGTGCGCAGGTCGGCGGTGATCGCGGCGTGAGTGGCGGTGCCGGCGATACGTGACGTGCGACCGAGGGGGATCACGCGAGAAAGGAATTCGGCTTCCTCGCGGGCGCAGGGCAGCGGGCACAGGTCCGGGGAGCCTGGAACTGGTGGGGTCTCCGGCATGCTGACCACGAGGACACGTCGGTCGGCGGGCTCGACAGCGACGGCGCTGTTCGCCTTCGCCAGCGCGCGCAGTGTCGGCGTGTAGGACGACACCGCACGGTCGATCACCGTGCGTCCGGTGGGGGTGTCGGCCGGGTCGTGGTAACCGGCGGCGTGCAGCGGGAGCAGGGTCAGCGATCCGGTGGGGCACCACCACAGTCGTGGCAACGGTTCGTCGTGGCCGGTGTAGCCCAACCGGGTCAGCACCGGATCGGCGACGGTGTCCCACAACCATTCCAGGGTCGCGTGCACCGTTTGCCTGGCGCCGGTGGTGGCGAAGTCGCCTGGCCCGCCTGGATTCTCCAGCAGCTTCAACGCCCGCAGATACCCCTCTGCCCGTCGCCCGCTCTCCCCGAACGACAGAGCGGGCAGCGGAACGTGCTCGACGTCGCGGTCCCGGTGCACGATCAAGGCGTCACATCGGGCTTCGTCGACGTTGAGCAGGACGACGGGACCGTCGGGCAGACCCTCGCGCAGGGTGGCCAGCGGCGGGATCCGCAGTAGGTACTCCAGTCCTGGCAAGGCGCGTGCTTCGGCGAGCAACCGGTCCCAGTCCTCGGCCAGCTTGATCCGGTCGGACCGCATGCGCTGGCTCGGGTCGCTCCACGGATCGGTCGTGGCGGCGGCCTCCGGGATGTCGGGCACGGTCGTGGCCGCCAGCTTCGCCGCCACGGCGCGCAGCCGATCGTGCAACGCGAGGTCACGTTCCCGCAGCATCGACAGGTCGTCCCTGGTCTGCAACGCCTGTGACCACAACACAGAGCGGCCCTGCTCGAGCAGTTCCACGGCGCGGCCGGGGTCACCGGCCTCCAGCGCCGCGGCGGCGGCCATCCTCGCCAGGCCCTCCCACACCGTCAGCCTGCGCTCGCGCGCGTCGCGTTCGACGCCGTGCCAGGCCACCTGGGGTATCAGCGCGACAGCGACGCCGAATGCCTCCGTAGCGGAGGCCCAGTCGCGCTGCCGGACGGCCAATTCGGCCCACAATCTGGCCGCGGCAGCCCGATACGCCGGTGCCGTGGCGGGAGCTTCGACCGCGGTCCGGTAGGCGGCGACCGCGGCGTCGAGGCCGCCCCCGCCTTCGACACGCCTGCGTTCGTGCAGCCTTCCCAGCGTCACCCAGGCCACCGCGACCCGAGGGTCACCGGCGGTCATGCTGTCGATCGCCCGTCCGGCCAGCTCGATCGACTCGGCCGCGTCGGCGTCGTCACCACCGCGGTCGTACCTGGTGTGCAGGGCGGTCGAAAGGTTGAGGACGCACAGCGGGTACATCGAATGCGTCACGTCGGTGATCGCGATCGCTTCCCGGACGAGTGCGACGGCCCGGTCCAGGGCGTCCCGGCCCGGGCGCCGGTCACGGCGGGTGCGCAGCAGCCCCGCCAGGTTCATCAGGATCTCTCTCCGGTTCGAGCTCTGGGGTGTGCTGCGGTCCACCGCCTCGTTCAGGGCGGCGACCGCGGCGTCGAGGTCCGCGGTGTCGCGCCCTTCCAGGTACCGGATGTGCAGCGCGGTCCCGAGGTTCATCAGGCATATCGACACCGCCGGGTGATCCGGCGGCGCGGCGGCGACGGCCGATCGCCCGGCGTCCACGGCGGCGTCGAGGTCGGCGGCCGAGCCGAGCAGACCCGCCCGCGTGCGTAGTGCGTTGGACAGGTTGGTCAGCATGATGGGCCGCAGCGTGTGCCCGGGGTGGGCGCTCTCTGCCGCCTCGAACAACGCGTCGACGGCGGCGTTGAGGTCGGAAACCGTCCCGGTCCGATCGAACCGGGACCACAGTGCCAGCCCCAGCGTCATCAGGTTGACCGCCGAGGCGACGTACCAGTTGGGGGAGTGTGCGGCCTCGCGGCCCAAGTCGATGGCGGCGTCGAGGTCGTCGAGATCGCCCGTGGCCAGCGATCTGGTCAGCAGGCCAAGGGCCAGCGCGGTGACATGGACGCCCCGTTCGGCCGGTGTCGTGCCCGGCAGGGTCGCGGCGCGCTCGGCGGCCGCGATGGCCTCGTCCAGATCGGCGCGCTCCGCCAGGATGCTGTGCCGGCCACGCAGTGCGGACGCCAGTTCGGACAAGGCGTTCGCCGCTATCGCGTTGTTCGTGCCCGCGGCGGTCACCCCGCGGCGCAGCACCTCGATCGCCTCGGCCAGCACCTCGAGGTCGCCGGTCCGCTCGAACCGCAGGGCCAGCAGGGTGCCCAGCATGATCAGCGTGTGAGCCCGGTTGGCCTCCTCGTCCTGGGTGTGGGCGAGGACCGCTCTGCCGATTTCGATCGCTTCGGTGAGCAGAGGCTCTTCTCCGGAGTTGAGAAAACGCAGACGGAGCGTGCCCGCCAAGAGGATCCCGGCCGTGATCCGGCCTGGGCTCGCCACCGGTAGCCCGTCACTCGCGACTTCCAGCAGTTCACTCGCCTCGGCGAGCGCGACCGGGTCGTTCGACCACTGCCCGTGAAGCGACAGCGCGCCTCCCAGCATCAGGCTGAATTGGGCCGTCTGGTCGCGCGATCGGGACGAAGCGAGACCGGGCCGCAGCACTGCGATCGCCTCGTCCAGATCCGCGGTGGAGGCCATGGCCTGGAAGCGGGCCCGCAGGGCGAAGCCGAGATAGAACCGGAGCGTCGGCAGGTCTGGATTGTCCGCGCCGGCCCGGCCGAGCACCGACCGCAGCGCGTCGACGGCCTCGGTGAGATCGGCGGGGTCGCGGGCCCACTCGTACCGGTCGGTCTGTGCGGCCGCGACATTTCCCGCCAGCAGCAGCGCGTCGGGGCTGGTCCGAAGGGCCGCCTTACCGCTGTCGATCGCCTCGGTCAGTGCGCTTTGGTCGCCATGGCGGTAAAAGCGGATGCGAAGCACTTGGATGAGGTTGTTCACGAACATGGTCCGGTTCATTCCGGTGGCCTGCGCCAACGCGGCCCGCAGTGTCGTTGCGGCCGCCTCCAGGTCCGCTATGGCACCGGTGTTCTCGTAGCGGGACATAAGCGCGTTGCCCAGGGTGAGAGTGACCGTCACCGTCGGGACCTCGCCGGGTGGCGTTGCCGCGTAGCAGGTTTCGATGGCTTCGGTCAGCTTCTCGGGGTCGCGCTCCGAGGTGGCCGTCGAGGTCAGGATCGCGGCCAGAATGCCGAGCATCCGATACCGGCTCGAGTCGTCCGCGCCGGTGGCGGCGAGCGCTGAGCGGATCAGCCGGGTCGCCGTCTCCCTGTCGGCCGGTTCGCCCCTGGCTTCGAAACGTTGCAGGTGTGCCCACGCGGTGTCGGCCCGCAGGTCGGGCAGTTCGGGGCCGTCGGCGGGCAGGGCTTCGACGACCCGGTGCAACACGGCGACGGACTCGTCGAGGTCGGCCGGGTCCGAATTCCGGCTGTACCGGAAGCTGAGTGCGTTCGAGAGGGCGGACGAACACTGCGTCAACGCGGAGCCGTCGGGAGCCAGCGGCACCGTCGCCCGCAGCGTCTCGATCCGTTCGTCGAGGTCCGCCGCCTGGCCTGTGCGCAAGAAGCGCCACCGCAGCAGTTCCGCCAGCTGCCAGAGCTGCTGGCCATGGATCACCGTGTCACCGGGGATGCCCTGCGCGCCCGCTCTCGTCGTCTCGATGGCTTCGTCGAGCTCACTGTCATCGATCGCGCCATTGGCGCCCGCCAGCTTGATCGCCTCGTACAGCGCCATCGAAAGGGCCGTGAGCATCGGCGCCCGGCCGTGTGGACCGCCCGCGCCGGCCGTCTTCGCCTCACGAAGGACGTCCACGGCTTCCCGGAGGACCTCCTGGCCACCGGTTGCCCGGTACTGGCGGCGAAGTGACTCACCGAGGGACAGCAGCGCGGTCCCGCGAAGCGGACTGTCCGCGGGCAGTCCCGCCAAGGTCGCCCTCGCCGCGCTTATCGCCTCGGCAGGGTCCGTGTTGCCGTGTCGCAGCACGGTCGCCAGCGTGGCCTCGACCGTCCACCTCAGCGGGTGGCCTTCTCCGATGGCCGCGTCGGCCTCCCTGGCCAGTGCGATGGCTTCGGCCAGGTCGGCTTCGTCGGGACCATCAGGCGTGGTGAAGGCCGAGGCATACGCGAACCGGGTCTGGAGCGAGCTCGCGAGGTTGAGCTTCGCGGTGACGTGCGACTCGCTGCCCTCGGGGAGGCTCCTCAGCGCCTCCCGCAGGTATCGGACACTTTCGGCGATGTCGGTGGGTTCGCCCGTACGGACGAACCTGACCCGAAGGGCGCTGCCTCGCAACAGGAGCGCTTCACCGAATGCCGGGTCTTCCGAAGCGCAGTTCGCGAGGACTTCCCTGGTCACCTCGACGTACTCCTCGACCACGGCGAGCGGACCGCCGGTATTGCACTGGGTCTCCAAGGCCAAGGCGAACTGCGACAAGTAGGCGACGCGATTCGGGTCACCGGGCGGCAGGGACGACACCACTTCGCGCAGGAGCACCGTGCTGTCGGCGAGGTCCCGTTCCTGCCCGCGGATGCCGAACCGGGTGAGCAGTGCGACCCCGAGAGGAAACCGGACCGCCGGGACTATCGGGTGCCCGGCCGACTCGAGTGCCGCGCGGCCCGCCGCGACGGCGTCGTCCAGATCCGCCTCGGCGGTCGTCCATTCGAAGCGCTGGTTCAACAGCACCATCAGGTTGAACCGGTGCGCCGGACGGTCGACCTCGCTGCCGACGTCGACGGCGGCTCGACAGGCGGCCACCCCCAGGTCGGTCAGGACGGGATCCGCGGCCGCCAAAGCGACGTCGGTGATCACCGACGCGTAGAAAGGTCCGAGCTCCGCGGGCGGGAGTCCCGGATAATGGTTCTCCTGAAGCCAACTGAGCACCGGCGGTGGCACTACGCCAGGAAAGGATTCGGCGAGCGGGGCGAACAGTTCCGTACAGGTCTGGATATCAGGCCCGATGCTGCCCGGCGACAGGGCACAATGCCGCAGCCAGTGCAGCATTCCGAGTTCTCGAAGCAGCTCGGGAGGCAGGCCGGTACCGATGGCAGGCAGGACCAGGCGAGCGGCGTCCGCCACGGCAGCGGGTGTGGTGACCTCGTCGGCCTCGCCTGTTTCCAGACAACGGCGAATGCGTTCCAAGAGCGAGATGTCCACTCCTCCTTCGCCACCCACTACGGTGCGGTAGACGATTCAGGATGGCACAAGGGAGGGGCGACGTGGCGGTATTCGACGAGGGACAAGCACTCGTTCTGTGGTGCACCGTCATGCCGGATCTGCGCCAGGCCGCCATCGCCGGCCGATGGACCGACAGGCTCGAACGCGCCGCCTCCCGAGTGCGAAAGGGCGGTTCGGCCTTGGACGCGTGCAGGCAGTTCGACCTGCTGGACGCCGAGTCGGCGGAGCCGACCAGGAGCGCCGGCCCTCCCGGCAGCATGCCGGTGTATCCCACACCGCGGAGCGCTCGCGTGCCACGGACCGGGCGTGGCGATTACGGCTGCCCGCGCAAGGTGTGCTCACGCCACGACCATCGGGACGACGACGGGCACCCGCCCGTGTGCGCCTTGTTCGACGACGAGCCGATGCTGCCGACGGGCGCGACGCCGTGAACCCCTTCTTGTCGTCGCTGAGCGGCAAACTCGCCGAGCGATGGGTCGCGACACTCGTACTGCCGGGGGCGTTGTTCATCGCCGCGGCGGTGTGCGCGGTCCGGCTGGGCCACCGCTCCGCGTTCGACCTCGTCTCGGTCGCCGGCTGGATCGTGCGGGAGGTGCCGCGCCTGCCGGTCGCGGCGGTGGCCGTCTTCTTGCTGATCGGTGCCACGGCGGCGGCCATGGCCGCGCAGGCGGTCGGCAGCGTGGCCGAGGCGGTCTGGACCAGACCGTGGCGCGGACCGGCGCGTCTGCTCGCGTGGGGGCTGGTGGCCTTGCGCGGCAGGCTGTTCGATCGCGCGGCGGCCAGGGCGGGGGTGGACCCGGTATCCGCCTACCGTCCACGACATCCGGCCTGGATCGGCGAGCGGTTCCGGCTGCTGAACGCCCGGATCGCCGGGCAGTACCACGGACTCGATCTGGGCTTGGTGTGGCCGCGCTTGTGGTTGCTGGTCCCGGAAACGGTCCGTACTCCGGTGCAGGCGGCCGAATCCCAGTTCAGGTCGGCCACCAGGCTCGTCGGCTGGGGCGTGCTGTACCTCGGCCTCGGGATCCATTGGTACCCCGCGATAGTGGTCGGAATCGGCACCGCCGCGCTGGGGTGGAGCCGGGCCCGATCCACCACCGCGACCCTCACCACGTTGATCGAAGCCACGGTGGACACCCATCTCGACACGATCCTCACCGCTCTCGGTCACACCGTGCCGGCCGCGGGCTTCACCGCCGAGCTGGCCCGCCGGATCAACGACCGGTTGGCCAAGGGCGACTGACCACCCGGTAGAGCAGCCGGTCGCCGACGGCGAGGCCGTGATCGATGTGCCGGCGCACGCTCGCGCACCGTATCTCTGACCGACGCCTCGCGAGCCGCGCGCATCCCTCTGAGAGGTGGTGGCGCGCCGAGGGAATTACGTCGTAACGGGCACTTCGAGCGTGGCGGCCATCAGGCTGCGGGTGTAAGGGTGCGACGGCGTCGTGAGTACTGAGCCGGTCATGCCCGATTCCACGACACGGCCCTGGCTCAGTACTACGACACTGTCGGCGATGCTTCGGACCACTGCCAGGTCGTGAGTCACGAAGATCATCGACAGGCCGTCGCTCAGCAGGGAACGCAGCAGTTCCACGACGGAAGCCTGTACTGACACGTCGAGCGCGGACGTCACCTCGTCGCAGACGAGGAGTTTCGGTTCGCATACCAGGGCTCGGGCGATCGCGACACGTTGGCGTTGCCCGCCGGAAAGTTCGGCCGGGTAGTACCCGGCGTATCGCGCCGGTATCTCGACTCGTTCGAGTGCCTCACGTGCTCGCTGCCTGGCCTCGTGCTTGGTCGCGCCGAAGTAGTGCCGCAGTGGCACGGCGAGGCTGTTTTCCACGCTGCGATGCGGGTTGAGCGAGCCGTAGGGATTTTGGAAGATGTACTGGATCTCGCGGCGGGTCTCCTTCGTTCGCCGGCCCGCCGCGGCCGGGATCGGGCGGCCTTCGATCGTCAGGGTGCCTTGTTGCTCTTCGTGCAGGCCGGCCAGGCAGCGCGACATCGTGGTCTTTCCGCTGCCGGACTCGCCGACGACGGCCAGGCATTCGCCCCGCACCAAACGGAACGACACGTCGAAGAGGATCTGGACGCCGCCGTAGCCCGCGTGCAGCCCGGCGACCGACAACACCGTGTGGTCGGAAACCACGGGCGAGTCGTTCGTGCGTGGCAGTTCCCGGGGTGTCCGTGCCACCTCGTCCATCCGCAGGCACCGTGTCAGCGTGCCGGACGGCGCAGGCTCGAGCTGAGGACGGGTCGTGGTGCATTCCGTCGTGGCGTGGTCGCATCGGGGCGCGAAGACGCAGCCGTGCCGGTTTTCGCCGGGGCCGGGGGCGCGTCCGGGGATCGGGACGAGGTGGTGGCGGTGGGTCGCGGAAGGCACGGCGGCCAGCAGGGCCCGGGTGTACGGATGGGCGGCACGGGTGAGCACGTCGCGGTCGTGACCGCTTTCCACGACTTCGCCGCCGTACATGACGGTCACGTGGTCGGCGACATCGGCCACCACGGCGAGGTCGTGGGATACGTAGATCGCCGCCATGTCGTGGTCACGGCACAGATCGCGGACCAGTTCCAGTACGCGTGCCTGAGTGGAGACGTCGAGGCCGGTGGTCGGCTCGTCCAGCACGATCAGCCGCGGCCCGGCCGCGATCGCCATGGCGATCGCCACGCGCTGTTGCTGTCCACCGGAGAGCTGGCGAGGCCGGCGGTGGAGAAAGGCGTCGTCACCGGGCAAGCGAACGGTGTCGAGCAACTCCCGGACACGCGACAGCGCCTCACGTTTGGGCAGCCGCAGTCCTTCGGTCAGCTGGGTCGCGAGGCTCAGGCTCGGGTTCAGTGCTGTCGCCGGGTCCTGCGGGACGTAGGCGACCTTGGCTCCCCGCATGCGGCGCAGGTCCCGTTCCGGCAGGGTGAGCAGATCGACCCCGTCGACGACCACCCGTCCGCCGGTGATGGTCGCGCCTTTCCTGGCGAACCCGAGCAAGGCGAGCGCGAGGGTGCTCTTGCCGGAGCCCGACTCACCGACCACCCCCATCACCTCACCGCGGCCGAGTGCGAAACCGACGTCCTTGACGATGTCCGCGCCCGTGGCGTCCAGGGTGACCGTGAGGCCGGAGATGTCCACTTCTTTGCGCACTTCAACCCTTTCCATCCGTACGGCCGACCACTCTGGCGACGGATTCGGCGACCAGGTTGCCGCCGAGGGCCATCATGAGGATCAGTGCGATCGGGGCCAGGACCGCCAGGGGAGCGACCGGCAGACCGTCCTGGTTCTCCCCGACCATCCGGCCCCAGTCGGCCGCGGGCGGCGCGATACCGAACCCGAGGTAACTCAGCGACGCGATCGCCGACACCGCCCAGACCATTCGCATCCCGATCTCCACCATCAGCGGCGAGGTCACGCCGGGCAGCACCTCCCGGAGCAGGATCCGCCTCGGCGGCAACCCGTTGGCCTTGGCCCACAGCACGTGCTCACTGCCGATCACCGGCCGCGCCGCGCCGCGCATCACCCGCGAGACGCCGGGCACGAACGCCACGCCGACGAGCACCGAGGTCAGCAGGGTGCCGCGACCGAGCATCGCTACGAACAGCAGGACGAAGACGATCTCCGGGAAGCTCATCAGGACGTCCATGGCCCGCATGAGCGTCGCGTCCACCGCACCACCGCGGTAGGCGGCGGTGAGGCCGACGAGGCAGCCGAGGAACACGCCGAGTCCCGCGGCGAGGATCGCCATCCAGGAGAGGGTGAGCCCGCCGTTCAGCAGGCGGCTCAGCACGTCACGCCCGAGGATGTCGGTGCCGAGCGGGAATCTCGCGTTCGGTGTCTCCAAGGGCGGCCCGACGATGGCGTCCTGGGCGTAGCGGGCGAAGAAGGGGCCGAACGCGACCACGAGTGCGACCACCGCGAGCAGCGCGAGGCCGAGCCGGGCTTGCCCGGTGCGAAGAGCGCGGCCGAGCACCGTGACCTGTCGGGTTCTCATCGCGGACCTCCTCTCTCCGAGAGGAGGTCCGCGAGCAGGTTGAAGACGTAATACGCGGTCGCGAGGATGAGGGTGCCCGCCTGCATCACGGGCAGGTCGTGGGAGTTCACGGCTCCGACCACCGCCGTGCCGAGTCCTGGATACGAGTAGACGTACTCGACCACCACGACACCCGTGATCGTCACCGCGGTGACCAGGCCGGCCGCCGGGAGGCTCGCCGCGACGGCGTTGGGAAGGGCGTGCCGGAACAGGACGCGGCGGTCAGTGAGTCCTTTGAGGACGGCGGTCTGGACGTACTCGCTGTTCATCGCGTCGATGAACGAGGCCCGCACCAGGCGGCCGAGGTACATCACGCCCATGAGCGTGAGCGTGGCGACCGGCAGGACCAGTTGTGCCGGGTACCACCACGGCGGGTTTCCCGGCGGGATGTTCGAGACCCCCGGGAGCACGCCGAACACCGAGGTGGCGAAGAACGCGATCAGCAGCATTCCCACCACGAACGCGGGCAGTGCCGTGAAAAGCGACGACACCGCGACGAACGCCTTGTCCAACGGGCTGTCCCGCTTGTGCGCGCTGAAGACACCGATGACCACCGCGAGCGGGAGGATCAGCGTCATCGAGATGAAGCCGAGGGTGAGCGAGTTGATCACCCTGGGGCCGATGAAGTCCGCCACGGACTCGCCGTTCTGCAAGGAGGTGCCCATGTCCCCGGTGAGCACACCGGTAAGCCAGTGCCAGTACTGGGCGATGAGCGGCTGGTCGAGACCGAGCCGGAGACGGAGGTCCGCCACCTGCTCGGCTGTCGCGTCCTTGCCGAGGATGATCCGCGCGACGTCTCCCGGCAACGCTTGTGTCACGAGGAAGAGCAGCAGTGAGACCAGTAGGAGGATCAGCGCGCCGAGAAGGATCCGGCGTGCCAGCCACGCGAGCGTCGAAGGTCTCGAACCGGTCGGCAGCGGTGTGGTCAGGTCGGTCATGTCGGCGCTCCCCGGTCAGCCTGTGACGGTCACGTTCGTCAGAAAGGTGAGCGGGCGGCCGTTGACGTCCGGCACCAGCCCGCGAACGGTGCCGCGGTGCGGCAGGAGCACGTTGACGAAGGCGGGGGTGATCGTCGCGCCCTGGTCGTGCTCGATCCGGTGCATCCGGTTCATGATCGAGCACTGCTCCTGCTCGGGTGCCACGAAAAGTTCGTCGGAGAGCCGGACGAAGTCGGCGTTGTTCCAGTGCGTGGCGTTCCCGACGCGGCCCGGCAGCAGCGACCCGATCACGGTCGGCAGATAGGGGATCGGGTTGAAGTCGATGAACACCGGCCACTGGGTCCACTTGGACAGGAACTCGGGCACCGTCGGGACGTTGACGGTGACCTTCACGCCGGCCTTGGCCGCGTTCTCGGCGAACACCTGGGCCAGTTCCTGCATACCGGGCAGCAGGCCGTCGGTCGTGATGGCGAACGACAGATCCGGGTGACCCGCTTCGGCGAGAAGCCTCGTGGCCTGCGCGATGTCCTGCTTGCGTTGCGCGATGCCAGGGTCACCGCAGTGCGGCGTCCCTCCTTCGTGGTCGTTGGCCACCCGGCCGTACCCGCCCAGCGCGTTGGCCACGACCTGGTCGCGGTCGATCAGCAGGCGCAGCGCCTGGCGCACCCGGACGTCGTCGAAGGGCGCGACCGTGGTGTTGAAGCCGATCCGCAGCGTGAAATCGCCCTTGCTGTCGAGTACCTGGATGCCGTTCTTGCCGGCGAGGGACTTCGCGATGGTCGGGGTCGCGCCCGATGCCACGTCGACCTGGCCGGACAGCAAGGCGTTGGCTTGTGCCTGCTGGCTGGGGAACTCGATGATGTCCACCGTGTCCAGCTTGGGCTTCTCGCCCCAGTGGCCATCGAATCGTTCCAATGTGGACTGTCGACCGGCGGTGAACGACTTGACCGCGAACGGCCCGGTGCCGATCGGTTTCACCGGTGCCGAGCCCGCTTTGGTCATCGGGAGCAGGACGTTCGCCCAGATTTCCCTGAAGGGTGCGAAAGGTTTGTTCAGTCCTACCCGGACGGTCGACTTGTCCACCGCGGTGACGGCGTCCGGGTCGACCCGTTCGATGAACGCCAGTCCCTGTGCCGCGTGGGCCGGGTCGCGCAGGTATTTGATGCTGGCCACGACGTCCGCGGAGGTGAACTCGCTCCCGTCGGTGAACTTGACCCCGGGACGGAGCTTGATCGTCCACTCGTCGCGGAGGGCGTTCGGGGTCATTTCCGTGGCCAGGCGCCATTCCACCTTGCCAGTGGGGTCGAGGTGGGTGAGGCCCTCGTAAAGGAGCGCGCTCCGTAGCTCCTGGGTGGGACTCTGGTTGCTCGCATAAGGGTTGAGGGTCTCGCCCGAGTCCGTCGCGGCGGCGACGCGCAAGGTGCCGCCCGCGCTGCTCGCGGCCTGCGGTGGCGGCGCACAACCCGAGAGAGCCGCGGTGGCGAACACGACGCCAAGCGCCGTGAGCGAGCGACGTCGTGGCACGGCGGCGGGTTCGGAGCGAAAGGGATTGCGCAACACTGGGCAACTCCAGTTCCAGGTCGAACGGGTGAGAGTTTCTAATCGTTTAGATCGATCGCCACTTGCCGGGTCGCGGCCAGGTTTCGCCACACGGTACGCCTTCGAGCACGTTCAGGGAAGGCGACCAGGAGGACTATCTAAGCGCTTAGATCATTGTTAGCCTCCTCTCGGCCACACGGGAACCAACGGGAGGAACGCGCCCATGACCAGTCCGTACGAGCACCTTTTCGTGAGGAAGATGCAGAACTGCATCGACGACCTCGTGAACGAAGGAGCCGCCGCCGGTGTCGTCGAACCGGACAACGTGGGCCCGGCGCTCGCGCTGATGCGCTCGGAGCAAGTCCCGCAGAGCAAGATCCACCTGACCTACACGTGGATCAACGAATGCGAGACCCCGGTGCAGTGGGTCAAGGAGCACGAGCACGACTACGACGAAGTCCTGATCTGGCACGGCAACGACCCGAACGACGCCGACGACCTCGGCGCGGAGATCTACCTGGACATCGAAGGCGTCCGGCACACGATCACCACGAGCGGTTCGGTCTACCTCCCGGCGGGCATCCGCCACTGCCCGCTCGGCTTCACCCGCGTCGACCGCCCGTTCCGGTTCAGCGCCCTGTCGTTGAGCCCGAACTACGCATCGGACGAGCACGAGCCCGTGCGATAAGTGGGGGGTAAGTCAAAGGTGGCGTGACCGAGCCTCTGTGGCGAAGGTCCCCTTCGCTGGCTTCAAGGGTTGTTTGAGGGGAGGGGCAAACGTGTCCTGTTTCGCGGGTGGGTCACGCCGGGCTGAAGGCTCCCTTCGCCGCGTCCGATGCGGCGAAGGGAGCCTTCGGCGGCGCGCATCTGGACCGGCTCTCGTCGGCCGGCGTGGTCACACGCCCGAAGCCGCGTCCAGCCGCGAAGTGCCCGCGGCCGTGCCAGGCCCGCACCCGCACGTCACGCCGATGCTGAGAGCCCCCTCCAAGACCACCGACTTCCCCGAATCCGGCTCGTCCAGTGCGTCGAAGGCGTGGGTCGCGAGTTCTTCCAGCGGGAGAGCGAGAGTGGTGAGCGGGAAACTCCCGAGCCGGGCTTCGCGGATCCCGTCGAAGCCCACGACCGCCAGATCCTCCGGCACCCGCAGTCCCAGGCTCATCGCCGTGCGGATCACCACGAGCGCTTGTTCGTCGGTCGTGGCGTAGATCGCGTCAGGACGGTTCTCGCTCTGGAGGATCCGCCGCACCGTCCGGCCCACCTCGACGCGGTCGAAGGAAGTCCGGATGAGCCTGCCCTCGGAGGGCAGGCCCGCGTCGTTCATGGCCTGCCGCCAGCCGCCCTCACGTCCGTGCGCCGGGCCCACGGCGATCTCGCCCGCGACGCAGACGACGTCTCGGTGGCCGTGCCGGAGCAGGTGCTCGACGACGAGCTTCGCGCCATCGAAGTCGTTGAAGACCACGCTCGGCGAAGCGGACCCGGGCGGAGCCCATTGCACGTACACCCGGGGCGTTTCGTCGTCGTCCTGTGGTTCCTCGCCGGTCGTCACGAAAATCCCGCGGGGGCGCAACTCCGAGAACGCCACGCCGTACTCGTCCGCGCGTGACGGGTGATAGCCGGTGTTGCCCAGCAAGGTCAGCAGGCCACGGCGTCGTCCTTCCGCCTCCACGTAACGCGAAAGCTCACCGAAGAACGCGTTCGCGGTGTCGGGCACCAACAGGCCCACGAGGTTGGACCGGCCACCGCTCAACGCCCCGGCGAGCGGATTGCGCCGGTAACCGAGCAACCGGATGGCCTCTTCGACCTTGACCCGGGTCTTCTCCGCGACCGGACGAGGCCCGCCGTTGAGCACGTAGCTGACGACCGCCGTCGACGTTCCCGCGAGGCGGCTGACATCCGACAGCGTCGGCTTGCGAGTCCCTTTTTCGCCCACGCCCCTGCTTCCTGATCGGTTGTCGACGCCAGTCTAAGGCACGTCGGCGTCGGCGTCGGATGGCGAGATGGACGGGAGTTAGGCTGTTCGCCGGTCCCGCGGGACGGTGCGTCCGGTTGACTGGTCAGGTCGGAAGAGGCGTGACAGTTGATGATGAGGTGCGCACCGTGACTGGCGTGAGTGGGCGTGTCGGTCATGCCGTGGCGTGTGTCGTGGCTGGCGTGTCGATGCTGGTGTCGGGTTGTGCGGTTCCGCTCGCTGACTCTGGCAATCCGGGCACGAGCGGCACGGCTGCGGGGGAGGCGCCGACGATCCCTGTCACCGACGCGCGTAAACGTCTCGGTGAGCTGTCGGTCGCGGTACGCGGAAATCTCGATGGCTACGATCGGGCGAAGTTTCCGCACTGGAAGACCGTGTCCGGCACCTGCAACGTCCGCGAGGAGCTGTTGAAACGGGACGGTGTGGACGTCGAGGTCAACGCGGAGTGCGCCGCTGTGTCCGGGGTCTGGCGAAGCGTCTATGACGGGGAGACGTGGCGGAAGGCTTCCGAGGTGGATGTCGACCACGTGGTGCCGTTGGCCCAGGCCTGGGCGAGCGGCGCGAAGACCTGGGAACAGGCCCGGCGCGAGCAGTTCGCCAACGAGCTGGCCTTGCCGCAGCTGCGGGTGGTCACCGACAACCTCAACCAGCAGAAGGGTGACAAGGCGCCGGAGGCGTGGAAGCCGCCGCTCGTCGCGTTCTGGTGCACCTATGCCACGGACTGGATCGTGGTCAAACACGCCTATGGGCTGACGATCACCGTCCCGGAAAGGACCGCGCTGTCGAGCATGCTCGACCGATGCTGACGCCCGCCCTGAAATCCCTTGGCGGCATTAGTGCGGGCTTGGGGCCGTGACGCCGGCGTCGTCGAGGACCAGCGGTTGCCAATCGGCGGCGCCGGTCCGGCCGTGCCCCGGGTCGATGCCGGTGAACACGCGTCCTCCGACACGCACATGGACGTGGCGGGCGTACCAATCGACCGCCGTGCGCTGCCGGACCCGCCCAGAGCACCGCCAGGTTCGATCAGCGAACCGCACGACCGTGGAGTGCCCGTGGATCTGGCCGAAGGGCACGACGCCGCGATAGCCCATCCAGGGTTCGTGCAGCGCCGCGCCCGATTCGGCCCACAGCGGACCCGCACTGCCGTCGCGGCCGTGTTCCCCGAGTTCCCAGATCAACTCCGGACGCTCGTTGAGCAACTCCGCGGCCTCGGTCGCCGACATCGGTTCTCCCAGCCGTTGCCAGCAGGCGAGCGTCAAACCCGCGTGAGTGACCAGTAGTTCGTCGCCCTCGGCGGTACGGACGGCCTCGGCCACACGCAACCGCCCGTCGGCCCACCACTGCCGCAGCCTGGCCACGTCGCCCTCCTCGAGGGGTTCGCGCCAGAAGACGGCCCTGCCGGGCAAGTACTGCGTCTCGTGGTTCCCCGCGAGCTGGATCCATCGCCGCTTGTCCAGCAAGGTCGCCACGATGTCGAGCACTCCTGCGCTGTCCGGGCCGCGATCGACGAGATCACCTACCTGGATCACGGTGAGATCCAGGGGAAGTTCTCCTTCGGAGGCGCCGAGCCAGGCCAACGCCCGGCGCAACTGATCCGGGTGCCCGCCGACATCGCCGATGATGGCGACTCTTCCCATGACCACTCCCCATGACAGCCGACAGGAACCAGCGTACGGACTCTCGCGCCGAACGGTCTCGCTTCTCCGGAAGCGCGGGCGGGTTGGTGGTACCGGTGTCCGCTCGTTGAACTCCCTGCTAATCCTTCGTCGTTTGCGGTTGTCCTCCCCGGCGTAGGCGGGAATCATTCGTGTTCGGTCCGAATGTTGTTGGAGGGAGCGACATGCGCGTGAGGAAGCTGCTCGTGGCCGTCACCGCGGTGACCGCGGTCGTCGGCGGGGTGAACGTGCCGGCGTGGGCGACCATCGAAGCCCCAGGTGTCGTCGCCAACGCGGTGACGTTGGAGGGAGCCAAGAACTTTCGCGATGTCGGCGGGTACACCACGACCGACGGGCGCACGGTGCGTACCGGCGTGGTCTTCCGGTCCAACAAGCTTTCCCGGCTCACCGACGCGGATCTCCGTCTGCTCACCGCGGTGAACGTGTCGCTGGATGTCGATCTGCGCAACGTGAAGGAGCGCCGCGACGAGCCCGACCGGGTCCCTGCGGGCGCCCGGTACCAGGTGGCCGACGTGGTCTCGCTCGAACACGGGCTGCGGTTCCACGACAACGCCGCCGTCACGCTGGTGAAGGCCATCGCGGCCGGGCTGCTCAACGGATCCGACAACCTGGGCCAGTCGATCGGCTACCCGTTCATGGTCGACTTCGTGGGCGCGGACCACGCGTTCGGCGACCTGTTGCGTGCCATCGCGGAAAACGGTTCCGGCGCCACCGTTTTCCACTGTTCGGCGGGCAAGGACCGCACCGGCTGGGGGACGGCGATCCTGCTGAGCCTGCTCGGTGTGCCGCGTGCGGCCATCGAGGCCGACTTCATGCTCAGCAACGACAAGCTGGGCGACCCCAAGGCCGTCGAGTTGAGCTGGCTGCGTGCGGCTTTCGACGAGGTCAACCATCTCTACGGGTCCATGGAAGCCTATGCCCGCCAAGGACTCCGCCTCGACGACGCGACCATCGCCGCGTTGAAGGCCCGCCTCCTGGTCTGACACCCAGCCGAAAGTACCGAGAGAGCTGTCGTCAGCGGCGAGCCCGGCGACCGGACGGCCGTGGCGATCAGGTGAAGATCACGTCCGAGCAAGTGTAGAAGGCCTCGCCGGAGTCGGGCCAGTGGCGTTGCCAGATCGAGTAGATCAGGTGCCTGCCGGTGCGCCCGCCGGGCAGGTTCGCGTGGAGCTGGTAGGCGTTGCCGACGATCGGCGGGTTGTCCTGCTGGTAGAACGGGGTGTCTTCCAGGTCGGACCACTTGAGCGGTTTCGTCGGGTCATAGCCCGGCTTGGTGACGTACAGCTCGAAGGTGCCCTCGTGCGCGGCGGTCAGCTGGTATTGGAAGGTGTACGGGCCGCTGCCCGGCATCGTGGTCGCCGGCCAGTCGTCGCGGGCCAGGTCGAGCCCCTTGTACTTGTCCCGGCCGGCGCCGCACAGCTTGCCGTCCGGGATGATCTCGCGGCTGCGGCCGCCGGCGTCGCCGATGTTGACCTCGTCCCAGTCGTAGATCGGCCAGCTGTCGCCCACCTCGATGGCGGCCTTGCACGCGGCGGACTGCGGGTCCTCCGGCCCCTCCTCGAAACATTGCATGATCCGGCTGATCGGGTTGCCCATCGAGCCGTGCGCGAGGGCGGGGACGGCGGTGAACACCGAGACCGTGCCGAGCACGGCGGTCAGTATCGCGACTTTGACGGCGGAGCGGGAAAACTTCATCGCAGAATTCCTCTCGTGAGAGGTCTAGACCATATTCAGGGTAGGTGTCCCGGTGCACTGGCTTGTAGGTCCGAAAGTCGGGCGCTTCGGCGATGTAAGCCTTGTCTGCTCAGTCTTCGGAGTTCGCCAGCAGTCCGTGATCGCGGGCGTAGACCGCGGCTTGGGTGCGATCTCGTAGTCCGAGGCGGCCGAGAATGCGGGAAATGTGGTTCTTCACCGTTCCCTCGCTGAGGTACGGCCGTGCGGCGATTTCGCGGTTCGTCGAGGGTTGTGGTCACGCCGTCAGCCTGGGGCTCTGCTTTTCTTCGCTGAGAGGACGTTGACGTGTTCTTGACACCGAATCGGGTGAACCCGACACCAACCTGACGGGCTGGAGATGCGGATCACCGCGATGCCGCGACACCCCGTCTGGCCGGACGTCGACGAGGTCGCCGACGTCCGATGGCTTCTGATCACCCGTCAGGCTGACTCCGATTGTGCCGCCGACCGTGTGGCACTGGACTGGTCGTAGGTATCAGTCTCCTGTGGACGGAAGGACATGACCATGTTTGGCTGCTCACGCCGTAAGCAGGCCGGGGTGCTGATCGCCTCGGTCGCGGCCACCTTGTTGGCCGCCCCGGTCGTGTCCGCGGCGCCGTCTGCGGGCGGTGCGGCCCAGCTGTCGGCGGTGAACAGCGGTGATGCGATGTACACCGTCTCGCCGGGACCCGGTCGTGAACCGTACTACTGCTCGGCGGGGTTCGCGATCCTCGTCAAGGGTGTCCGGTACATCCTCACGGCCGGGCATTGCACTGGACACGGGCTCGATTGGCAAGGCATCGGCCCCAACGTCGACACCCACTTCCCGGTGACCGATTACGGTCGTGTCCGGGACGTCTCCGGCTCCGGGCACAGCCGGGTGAATCTCTACGACGGCGGCACCCAGCGGATCCTGCGGGCGGGCATCCCGCAGGTGGGGCAAACGGTGTGCAAGAGCGGCATGGCGACGAAGAAGACGTGCGGGAAGGTCCTCGGCCTCAACCAGACCGTGAACTACGGCAAGGGCAAGCAGGTCGTCGGGACGATCGCGACCGACATCCCGATCGAGAGCGGTGACAGCGGCGGGCCGTTGTTCTCTGGTGGTGTCGGCTACGGCGTGTTGTCCGGTGGGAACAGCCAAGTCAGCTTCTTCCAGCCACTACGGTCCGTGCTCACCGCCTACGGCGCCACCCTCGCCTGAGGGGGACGGCAAACTGTCGGTCCCGTATGCGACGCTCCACCCATGATCGTCGTGTTCGATGCCGAACTCTGGGTGTGGGACGCCCGCCGCGAGGAGACCTGGACCTTCGTCAGCTTGCCCACTGACGTCTCCGAGGAGATCCGTGAGATCACGGACGGCCCGCGGCGCGGCTTCGGCGCGGTGCGCGTGCAGGTGGGCATCGGCGGCAGCAGGTGGAAGACGTCGATCTTCCCGGATTCGAAGCGGGGCGCTTACGTGCTGCCGGTCAAGAAAGCGGTCCGCAAGGCCGAAGGAATCGAGGAAGGTGATGTCGCGAAAGTGACCGTCGAGCTGATCGACCTCTGACAGTCAGAGCAGGCGCTCACCGAGTGGGGTCGTCAGGTAGAGGACGCTGCGGCCGGAGCGTTCACGCGCGACCAAACCGCTGTCCCTCAGGACTCTGAGGTGCTGAGAGACGGCGCTCGGAGTCACGCCGAGAGTGTGGGCCAGGTCGGTCGTGGTCGCGGGGGAGGACAACGCCAGTAGTAGTTCGGCCCGTGTCCGGCCCAGCAGTCGCACCGCGGCGGGTGTGGCGGCGCGTGGCCCGGTCGCCCACAGGGCACCGGTTCCCCTCGCCGGATAGCGGATCGTGGTCTGTGTCGACGTGTTGTTCTTGACCAAGGCGTGGGGTGAGCCGAGGGCGACCGGCATCAGCACGAGACCATTCGGCCCTCGCGTGACGACACGGTGCCGATCGCGCCACCGATCACCGGCCAGCATCACCCGGTCGATATGCCAGCACAGATCCGGGTGCAGATCCGCGAACAGCCGCTCGGTGCCGCCCGCGGCCAGTTGCCGTGCGCGGTGACCGATGTCGGCGTTCAGCGCCGCCCGGATCCGCGTCCAGTGTGGCGCGACGAGACGATCGTGGGCTTCGCGTAGTTCCTCGGCGATTTTCCGCAGACCGGACGCCGGGTCGAGCGCGAGGGCCGCGGCGGCGTGGGGAAGCCGTTCGCCGAAGACCCGGTCGAGGCTCGCTCTCACCCGGTCTTCAGGAGTTCGCCGCAACGCGTCGAGATCGTTCTCGAGGGAGTCTCCTGCGTCCTGCGGCGCGGGGACGAGGGACTCCGGCCAGCCGAGCCTGCCGTTCACGAGCAACGGCCAAGTCCACGAAAGATCGAGTGGTTCGCGCTCGAGTTCCTCCCGTGCCCACCGCAGCCAGGGCCGGTTGACCGTGTTCTGGTCGAGGCCGGCGAGTTGCTGCAGGCAGGCCACGGTCTCGGACAACGGCGAGATCGCGAACCGGGTCGCGGCCAGTTCGGCGACGCCGAGTTCGATGGTCATCGGCATGGTCCGAGTATGTAGCCCCGGCCTAAATGGTGTCCCCGGAATGCCGGACGTCGCCACGATTCGGCCATGCCCGACTTGCCTCGCGCCTATCGACGACTGTGGTGGGCCACCGGGATCGACAGCCTCGGCAACGGCGTCTTCACCGCGGCGCTGCCCTTGCTGGCCCTGACGGTGAGCCACGACGCGAGGGACATCGCGCTGGTCTCCGCCGCGATGTACCTGCCGTGGCTTCTGCTGTCCCTCCTCGCCGGATCCATCGTGGACAGGGTCGATCGAGTCACCCTCCTGTGGCGAACGCAGGCGTTTCAAGCATTGATCGTCGGGATGATCGCCGCGCTCGTCGCGACCGGGGCGATCAGCGTGCCGACGCTCGTTCTCCTCGCGTTCGCTCTGGGCGCCTGCGACGTCTTCTACGACAACGCCGCGCAAACGGCGCTCCCGGATCTCGTCCCGAAAGATCTGCTGCACCAGGTGAATGGCAGGCAGCAAGTGGCGATGACCGTCGGCAGGCAGTTTCTTGGCCCTCCCCTCGGGAGCTTGTTCTTCGCGCTCGCCTGGGCGCTTCCGTTCGCCGTTGACGCCGCATCGTTCGTCATCGCCGCCGTTCTGCTGGCCAGGCTGCCCAAACGACGACGCGTGCCTTCGGAAGACGTGAATGTCCTCGATGGACTCCGCTGGCTGATGAGCCATCGGTTGTTGCGTGCGCTCGCGTTGCTGCTCGGCGTCAACACGTTCTGCGGCCAACTGGGAAACGCGACACTCGTGCTGTTCGTGACCGACGCGCTCCATCTGGGCGCGGGCATGTTCGGCGTGCTGCTCGCCGGGGCCGCGCTCGGCAGCATCGCGGGCGGACTGGTGATCACGCGGCTGGTCGCCCGGCTCGGCGAACTTCGCGCGCTCCTTGTCTCGCTGGCTGTGAACGCCGTCGTCTTCGTCGGCGTCGGGTTCGGCCCGAACGTGGTCACGGTCGGCGCGTTGTTGGCCCTGAGCGGTTTCGTGACGACGGTCTGGAACGTCGTGTCCGTCAGCGTCCGGCAGCGAAAGGTGCCCCCGGCCTTGCTCGGCCGGGTCAACGGCGTCTACCGGTTGCTCGGCTGGGGGTTGATGCCGCTCGGCACGCTCGCGGGCGGACTGCTCGCGCACAGATTCGGGCTTCGTGTTCCCTATCCGGTCGCGGGTTTCGTGCGCGGCATGGCGCTCTTGGTCGCGCTTCCCGTGCTGATCCCGGCGATGCGAGGCACTATTCCTCGGTGAGCTCCGCCAGCTGATCCGCGGCGTCCTGGTTGCCGCGCTCGGCCAGCCGTCGCAGCTCGTCCAGCGCCCCCAGTTCGGTCGCGGTTTCGATCAGCTGGTCCGCCGCGTCGCTGCTTCCGCCGTCGGCCAGCCGCCGGAGTTCGTCCAGATCGCCACGCTCTCCGGCGAGTTCGATCAGCTCGTCGACGGCGTCCCGATCCCCGGCCGCGGCGCGTTTCCGCAAGTCGTCCAGTTCGCTCATGGTCATCAGGTTACGGGGACCGCGTTCATCCCAGGTCCGACTTCGCCAGCTTGGACGGCCACCAGATCTTCCGTCCGACGTCCACCGCGAGCGCCGGTACCAGCAGGGACCGCACCAGAAGCGTGTCGAGCAGAACGCCGAACGCGACGATGAACGCCAGCTGAGCCAGGAAGAGGATGGGGAGGACGGCCAGTGCGGCGAAGGTCGCGGCGAGCACGACGCCCGCGGACGTGATCACGCCGCCGGTGACGCGCAGGCCGCGCAGCGTCCCGTCCCGCGTGCCGATCCTTCCCGCCTCTTCGCGGACCCGGGTCATCAGGAAGATGTTGTAGTCGATCCCCAGTGCGACAAGGAAGACGAAACCGAACAACGGGACGACCGGGTCGGCGCCGGGGAAGTCGAAGACGTGGTTGAACACCAGCGCCGAGACACCCATCGTCGCGGCGAACGACAGCACCACCGTGCCGATCAGCAGCAGCGGCGCGAGCAGCGACCGCAGCAGCAGGGCGAGCACGAGGAAGATCACGACCAGGACGATCGGGATGATCACCATGCGGTCGTGCTCGGACGTCTCCCTGGTGTCGAGCAGCGTCGCCGTCGGCCCGCCGACTTTGGTGCCATCGACGGTGTGCACGGCTTCGCGGATCCGCTGGACCGTCGCGACGGCCGCGTCGGAGTCCGGCGGATCGGCCAGGACGGCGTCGATTTTCGCGAGCCCGCCCGCTTCGCCGCTTTGACGGACGTCGGAGACGCCGGGGACGCGTGCCAGCGCGGTCACGGCATCGCCCTGACCGGCCGGGGTGATGATCACCGTGGGAGAGCCGGAACCGCCGGGGAAGTACCGGGAGAGGACTTCCTGTCCCGCGACGGAATCGACCGGGGTGAGGAAGACGTCGGACTGCGCGGTGCCGGAAGCCTTGAGCTGCGGGAGGAACGCGCCGCCCGCGAGCAGCACGACGGTCGTGACGATCCAGACCGTGCGGGGCGCGCGGGAGATCCAGCCCGCGACGCGGCCCCAGAGTCCGCCGGTCTCCTCCTTCGGCGGGGTCACCGCCGGCCGGAACGGCCAGAAGGCGTTGCGGCCGCACAGAGCGAGGATGGCGGGCAGGAACGTGATGGTGGTGAGGAAGGCGGCGCCGATGCCGATGGCGGCGACCGGGCCGAGTCCCTTGTTCGAGTTCAGGTCGCTGAACAGCAGGCAGAGGACGCCGAGGATCACCGTCCCCGCCGACGCCGCGATCGGTTCGATGGTCGAGCGCCAGGCCGTGCGGAGTGCGGCGCGGGCGTCGTCGGTCGTCCGGAGTTCTTCGCGGTAGCGCGAGATCATCAGGAGCGCGTAGTCCGTGGCGGCGCCGAAGACGAGGATGAACAGGATTCCCTGACTTTGCCCGTTCAACGCCAGCACGTCGTGGTCCGCGAGCAGGTACACCGCGAGGCTCGCCGATCCCAGCGCGAACACGGCCGACAGCAGGACGAGCAGGGGTAGCAGCGGACTCCGGTAGACGATGATCAGGATGAGCGCGACCACCGCGCCCGCGACCAGGAGCAGCAGTCCGTCGATCCCGCCGAACGCCTCCTTGAGGTCGGCGACCTGCGCGGCGGGACCGGTCACGAGCACTTTCAACCCGTCGGGTGTGTCGCGGGCGAGCGCGTCTCGCAGTGCCTCGACGCCGTCGCCGGGGTCGCTCGTGGCGTCCAAGAGCACGACGACCTGCGCGCCCGCGTTGCTCTCCGGTGCCGGGATGAGCCGCGCGTTCGACGTCCGGTCGGCGAGGAACCGCTTGTCGCCGTCGGTCAGGCCCGAAGGCCGCTCGGCGACGACGATCGCGGGGATGACGGCGGCGCTGGAGAACTGCTTCTGGAGCTCGCCGACCTCGGTCGCCTCGGCCGAGGCGGGCAGGAAACTGCTGCTGTCGTTCTCCGTGACCTGGCTCAGCTTGCCGGCGTACGGGCCGCTGAACCCGCCGAAGATCAGCCAGGCCACCGCGACGAGGGCGGGGAGCAGCCACCGCAGACGTGACCGCGTGCGGGCGGGGCGTTCGACTTCCGAGATCATGGGCGGATGGCTCCTGTGGCAAGGCTATTTCGACGAGTGAATAGTTCGACCATCGAAATAGTAGAGTGGTCACCCGGACGGGGCAACAGGAGGGGAGGTTTCGGACATGACCAACGGCACTGACGGCACTGAAGACACTGGCGACGTCGAGGAGGTCACGGACGAGTTGCTCGTTCTCCTGCTGCGGCAGCTGACCGTGGAGTCGGACCGGTTCGCCGAGATGTTCGGTGAGGCACACGGCCTGCACCGGACCGACCTCAACGCGCTCGCGGTGATCATGGACGCGGCCAGGATGGGGACCCCGATGAGCCCGAGCAGGCTCGCGAGCGCGCTGCACCTGAGCGCCTCCGCGACGACGTCGGTGCTGGACCGGCTGGAGCGGGCCGGGCACCTCTACCGCGACCGGAGCGCGACCGACCGGCGCAAGGTCGAACTGCGGATGCACGATCGGGCGAGGCAGATCGGCGCGGAATTCTTCCTGCCGCTCGGCGCGAGCTTCTCCGCCGCGTGGCGGGACCTGGGGGAGGACGAGCGGCGGACGGTCGCCCGGTTCCTCCGGAGCAGCATCGCCGCGACCGTCGAGGTCCGGGGCCGGCTGGCACCCTGAAAGGCTCACTCGGACTGCGCGGCGCCCCTTCGCGGTGAACACTCGGGTGAATGCGATGTGTGGTGCTCGGTGCGACGGGTTATGTCGGTGGACGGCTGGTGCCGCAACTGCTCGACGCGGGTCACGAGGTCCGCGTGGTGGCGCGTTCTCCGGAGAAGGTCGCCGAAGAGCCGTGGCGTGACCGGGTCGAGGTCGAACGCGGCGACGTCACCGATCCGGCCTCGATCGAGACGGCCCTGACCGACGGCGAGGTGGTCTACTACCTCGTGCATTCCTTGGCACGCAAGGACTTCGTCGAGGTCGACCGGGAGGCGGCGCGGACGGTCGCCGAGGCCGCGAAGACGGCGGGCGTGCGGCGGCTGGTGTACCTGGGCGGCATCGTGCCGGACGACGAGGAACTGTCCCCGCACCTGGCGTCCCGTGCCGAAGTGGGCCGGGTCCTGCTGGACTCCGGGGTACCCGCCGTCGTCCTGCAGGCCGCGGTGATCATCGGTTCGGGCTCGGCGAGCTTCGAGATGCTGCGCTACCTGACCGAGCGGCTCCCGGCGATGATCACCCCCAGATGGGTGCACAACCGGATCCAGCCGATCGCGATCCGGGACGTGCTGCACTACCTCGTGCACGCGGCGGAACTGCCGTCCGAGGTCAACGGTGCCTTCGACATCGGTGGCCCCGACGTCCTGACCTATCTGGAGATGATGCGCCGCTACGCCGTCGTCGCCGGTCTGCCGAGGCGAGCCGTCGTCCCGGTGCCGGTGCTGACGCCGTGGCTGTCCGCGCAGTGGGTCAACCTGGTCACGCCCGTGCCGAAGTCGATCGCCGTACCGCTGATCGAATCGCTGGTGCACGAGGTGGTCTGCCACGATCACGAGATCGCCGGGCACATCCCCGATCCGGAAGCGGGCCTGACCCACTACGAACACGCCGTCGAACTGGCGCTGACCCGGATCCGCAACGCCGACGTGCCGACCCGCTGGTCGGACGCGTCGACCGCCTCCGCACCGTCGGATCCGCTGCCGAGTGATCCGGCCTGGGCGGGCGGGACCGTCTACGAGGACAAGCGCGAGCAGAAGACGGAGGCCTCGCCGGAAGCGCTGTGGGACGTCATCGAGTCCATCGGCGGGGAACACGGCTGGTACTCGTTCCCGCTGGCGTGGTCGGTCCGCGGCTGGGCCGACCGGCTCGTCGGCGGCGTCGGGCTGCGGCGCGGCCGCCGGGATCCGCGGCGGCTGCATCTGGGCGAGGCACTGGACTGGTGGCGCGTCGAATACCTCGACCGGCCGCGGCTGCTGAGGCTGCGGGCGGAAATGAAGCTGCCCGGGCGCGCCTGGCTCGAACTCAGTGTCGAGTCCGATGAGGACGGTGGGACGATCTACCGGCAGCGGGCGGTGTTCGAGCCGCACGGTCTGGCCGGGCACGCGTACTGGAAGGGGATCGCGCCGTTCCACGGCGTCGTCTTCGGCGGCATGGTCCGCAACATCACCGGTGCCGCGCAAGGAGAATCCGGCGCCTCGTGAGTGGCGATTCGGGTTCTGACCCGAATCGCCACTCACGACCACCCCGACCCACTCGGTACCGGCGCCCTGGTCGCTTGAAGTAAGTGATGGCCCCCTTCCTTGCGCTAGACGCAGTGGACGGGGCCTTCACGCGCAGTCGCTGTGATCACTGGCGCGGGTGGGGCGAAGGTGGCGGCCGTGGCGATCACGAAGGTAGTGAAGGCCTCCATCACTACGGTCAAGGTAGGCAAGGGGCCCTTCACGGCCTGGCCCCGTGAACGACCGCAGCCAGAAGCCGGTAGGTGACCAAGACACCCTCGGCCCTAACCGTCCTTACCACTCACGAGGCGATCAGGCTTTGAGTGTTTTCATGGTGTCTTCGGCGCTCTTCTTGACCTTGGCCTTCATGTCGTCCTCCGTGGCCGGCCAGCCGTCGGCCTCCTTGGCGTATCCGCTGCCGATGACCGTGAGTACCAGCGCGCCGTGCTGGACGTCGTACTTGTAGAGCCAGAAGTCGTCGACGGCCCAAGGTCTCTTGTCGTCGTGCTGCCGGTACAGGTACGCCGCCGATCCGAAGCCTTCGACGTCGGCCACGGTGATGTCGGTGCCGGGGGTCGCCCGCTCGCCGTCGCTCTTCCGGAAGTCGTCGTACATGGCCCTGGCGGCGGTTTCCCCCGTTGGGTGGATCGCGATGAAGGTGGTCAGCGTGGCGTAGCCGCCGGAACCGTCGAATTCCATCTTGCAGTTCCCGCCGCCGAGCCCCGCGGTCAGCTTGCTGGGAGTCTTCGTCGGCGTGCCGCGGGTGAGAGCCTCGAAGTCGGCCGTGTTCACCGCCGTGCACGCGTCGTCACCGTTGAGACGGTAGGTGGGCGGCGGCTCGGGTTCGGAGGAACAGCCGGCGACGGTGGTGACTGCGAGCGCCGCGAGAAGCGCTCCACGGAGGCGGTGGGCGGGCATGACCGGATGGTGGCAGCGGGTCCACCGTGCCATGAGGGCATTTGTGCCCGGCCGTATGGGATCGTGAGCGGATGAGGATCTTGCTCGTCGAGGACGAGCGGCGGCTGGCCGAATCGCTGCGGGCGGGGCTGAGCGCCGAGGGCTACGCCGTGGACGTCGCGCACAACGGCCGTGACGCGCTTTGGTACGCCGCCGAACATCCGTACTCCGCGATGATCCTCGACATCATGCTGCCCGGCCTCAACGGCTACCGCGTCTGCCGGAGGCTGCGCGAACGAGGCGACACCACGCCGATCCTCATGCTGACCGCGAAAGACGGCGAGGACGACGAGATCGAGGCACTGGACACCGGCGCCGACGACTTCCTGCCGAAGCCGTTCTCCTACGGCGTGCTGCTCTCCCGGTTGCGGGCGCTGATCCGGCGCGGGGGAGCGACCCGGCCGGGCACGCTGCGGCTCGGCGACCTCGAACTCGATCAGGCGAGTCACACCTGCCGCCGCGGCACGGCCGAGATCCCGTTGACCACCAAGGAGTTCGCCTTGCTGGCGTACCTGATGAAGCGGCAGGGCGAGGTCGTCACCAAGGCCGAACTGCTGGAGAACCTCTGGGATTTCGCGGCGTCGGCGACCGCGAACCTGGTGGAGGTGCACATGAGCGCGTTGCGGCGCAAGATCGACCTGCCGTTCGGGGCGGAGACGATCCGGACGGTCCGCGGCGCCGGCTATCACGTGGTGGGTTCCGGTGCGTAGGTTCTGGCGGACCACCCGGTTCCGGGTCGCGCTGACCGCTTTCCTGGCGTCGATCATCGCCCTGGCGGTCGTTTCGGCGTGGCTGGTGCTCGATGCCCAGAACCGGCTGGGCAACGGCGCCGCGCAGGTCGCGAGGGAGCGCGCGGCCGCGGTCGTCCAGGTGCTGAACACCGGTGCCGCTCCGGCCGATCTGCGGCTCCTCGTGCAGGCTTCGGTCTACGAGGTGACCACCCAGACCGGTGAGCGGGTCGCGTCTTGTCCCGGCCTGCGTTCCGGGACGATCGTCCCGGACGGTGGCTTCGAGTACGGTGACAGTGTCAAGATCATCAAGCCTGGCGACGTCGACCTCGCCAGGCGGGAATCCGTCGGCTGCACGAGTGCGCTCGGGGAAGATCCGGAGGGGAACGGACTCCGGCTGCACGTGGCGGGCGCCGTGAGCGGCGACAGTAAGTACCGGGTCTTCGGCGCCGCCATTGTCGACGAGTCCGGACAGGCGGCGCTCGATGCGGTGCGCATGACGCTTTTCGCGGGAGTCCCGGTGATCGCGCTGCTGATCGGGGTGATCGCGTGGCTCGCGGTGCGCCGGTCGCTGCGTCCGGTCGAGGCGATCCGTTCGGAGGTAGCGGAGATCGGCGCGCACGATCTCTCCCGCCGGGTCCCGGCACCGGACAGCGCCGATGAGATCGCGAAGCTCGCGGACACGATGAACACGATGCTCGCCCGCTTGGACACCGCGGTCACCCGGCAGAGCCGGTTCACCTCGGACGCGTCGCACGAACTGCGCACCCCGCTGGCTTCCCTGCGGACCCAGCTGGAGGTGCTGCTCGCGCATCCGGACCGGCTGGACTGGCGCGACGCCTGCCGCAACGCGCTCCTCGACATCACCCGGCTGCAGGACCTCGTCTCGGATCTCGTGCTGCTCGGCAAACTGGACAACGCGGAACCGGAGCGCCTCACGCCGGTGCGGCTGTCCGAAGTGGTCGAATCCTGTCTCTCCGGACGACGGGGCGTCCGCGCGGGGATCGAGGGAGATCCGATCGTCCCCGGGAATCGCGGACGGCTGGAACGGCTGCTGCGCAACCTGGTCGACAACGCGCAACGTCACACCCGGACCGGCGTCGAGGTCACGGTGTCCACAATGGACGGCTTCGCCGTGCTGTCGGTCACCGACGACGGCCCCGGCATCCCCGCCGAGGATCGCGAGCGGGTGTTCGACCGCTTCGTACGGCTGGACGACGGACGCGCCCGTGACGACGGTGGCGCCGGCCTCGGGCTGGCGATCGTCGCCGACATCGCCCACGCGCACGGAGGCACGGCCGAGGTGGCCGACCGCGACGGCGGTGCCCGCTTGGTCGTCCGGCTGCCCTTGGCCGAAGCGCGAAGCTGAAGACGTCTTCAGCTTCCTTAAGCTTCGGTTCAGCGTCCGGGCCCGAACCTACGGGCCATGTCCGACCTTTCGCGCCGCTCCTGGTGGCAGCCGCTCGGCCACGCCGACTACCTGGCGTCGTCCTGGTTCCCCGGTCTCACCGGCGTACGCGCACTCGCCGCCGTGGCCGTCGTGTTCTTCCACTACGGAGGCCCTGCCCTGGACCCGCTGCAGGGCTGGATCGCCGTGCAGCTGTTCTTCGTGCTGTCCGGGTTCCTGATCACCACCCTGTCCCTGCGCGAAGAAGACCGCACCGGCCGGATCTCGCTGCGCGAGTTCTACCTGCGCCGGGTCTTCCGGATCCTGCCGGTGTACTTCCTGCTCCTGGCGCTGACCACGCTCGCGGTGACGCTCGGCGGCACCTACCAGAGCAGCAGGCTCGCCGACGCCATGCCGTACTACCTCGTCTTCGGCAACGAACTCGTCGACTTCAACACGCCCTACCCGACGTCGTGGTCGCTGGGGGTGGAGGAGAAGTTCTACCTGGTCTGGCCCGCGCTGCTGGTGCTCACCTCGTTCGCGCGAAGCGGGAAGACGGCGTTGCGCCTGCTGTTCGGCGCGTCGGCCGTCCTCGGCGTGGTGATGTTCGCGTTGCCGCTGGCTCCGACGCACACCTGGGCGAGCCTTTCGGTGCACTACTGCTCGCTGGTCATCGGCTGCCTGCTGGCGATGACGCTCCACCATCCGCGCGGGTTCGCCCTGTTCCGGCCGCTGACCAGTCCCGTCGCCGCCACGGTGATCGGCTGCGGGTTCGTCGTGCTGCAGTTCTCCGTCGGACCGCTGGCGAAGGCTCTCGGCGGGCACTGGCAGTTCGTGGTCCCGGTCTACGCGGCGGGCTCGGCGCTGCTGCTCGTGGCCGTCGTTTCACCGGGGCCGGTCCGGAAACTGCTCTCGAGCAGGCCGATGACCTTCGTCGGCGATCGGTCGTACGCGCTTTACCTCGCCCAGACCGGCGCCGCCGGGGTGACGGGCTGGCTGCTGCCCAGCGGGTTCGCCAAGGCCGCGGCGACCGCGGGGGTCGCCCTGGTGTTCGCCTGCGCGCTGCGCCGGTGGGTCGAGCAGCCCGCCATCGCCTACGGCCGGAAGGTGATCGGACGACGAGCGCCCGCCGGGCCTCCGGTGGAGGCCACGGCGGGCGCGAAGTGAGCGGATCCGTCGTCAGTGGTGCGCGGCCACCGGGGCGCCGGTGGCGCTCTTCTTGACGAACAGCGAACCGGCGAACGCGGCCAGCCCGACGCAGCCGGCGACCATGAACGTGGTGCGGATACCCGCCGCGTCGGGGCTGGTCGCCCCGGCCGTCACCGTGCTCGCCGTGGCCACCGCGATGAACACGGCGGTGCCGAGCGCGCCGGCGAGCTGCTGCAGGGTGGCGAGGATCGCGCTGCCGTGCGAATAGAGGTGCTCGGGCAGCGAACCGAGCGACTCGGTCATCAGCGGCGTCATCATCAGCCCGAGCCCGCCCATCAGGAGGACGTGGATGGCGATGACCGCGACCAGCGGTGATCCCGGGCCGAGCAGGGCGAACAGCCACAACGAGACCGCCATCGCGGCCGCGCCGGGGATGACCAGGGGCCGGGGACCGAAGCGGTCGTACAGCGCGCCGACCGGGCGGCCGAGCAGCCCGAGGACCAGGCCGCCGGGAAGCACCGCGAGCCCGCTGACGAACGTGCTGGTGTGCAGGACGGTCTGCAGGTACAGCGGGAGCAGGATCGCCGCGGCGCCGAGCAGGCACATGAACAGCAGCGCCGTCAGCACCAGCGAGACGACGAAACTGCGGTGGGTGAACGGGCGCAGGTCCAGCAGTGCGCGGTCTTCCTTCTGCAGGCGCAACTGGCGCCAGGTGAACACCGCGAGCGCCACGGCCCCGACGACGATCGGCACCCACGGCGGCACCGGCTGGTGCCCGCCCGCCGATTCACCGGACGTCGACAGGCCGTACAGCACGCCGCCGAAACCGACGGCGGACAGGATCACCGACAGTACGTCCAGCGGCACCTTGCGGGTCTCGCTGTCCAGCCGCAGCCGCAGCATGCCGACCACCAGCGCGGCGATCGAGAGCGGCAGCACGATCCAGAACATCCAGCGCCAGCCGAGCGAGGAGAGCACCGCGCCGCCGATGGTCGGGCCGATGGCGGGGGCGACCGCGATGACGATGGTGATCGTGCCCATCGTGGCGCCGCGCTTCTCCACCGGGACCAGGCGCATCACCGTCGTCATCAGCAGCGGCAGCATGACCGCGGTACCGCACGCCTGGATGACCCGGCCGGTCAGCAGGAGCGTGAAACCCGGAGCGAGCGCGCTGACCAGGGTGCCGGTGCTGAACAGGGTCAGGGAGGCGAGGAAGACCTGGCGCGGGGTGAACCGTTCTAGCAGGAACCCGGTGATCGGGATGACGACCGCCATGGTGAGCAGGAAGCCACTGGTCAGCCACTGCACGGTGGTGGTCGGGACCTTGAGGTCGACCGTCAGGTCACGCAGCGCGACGCTCAGGATGGTCTCGTTGAGGATCATCACGAACGCGGAAAGGACCAGGACCCCGATCAGGAGCCCGGCGCTGGCCGGTGCCCTTTCCTGGTCGCGCGTGGTTTCGGGCAGGGTCTCGGTCATCTGTTTGGGGCTCCTGGAAGGGCGCGTTCCGCGTGGGCCGCCCTCGGCGACAGCGAAGGCGAAGCTGATTCTCCCGTTCAGTCTGCCTGTGCCGGTCGGTGTGTGTCACGCCGATTTCCGTAGTGAGTACGGTCACTACGCTCTGAGCGGAAACCGGGTCCGCACGCGAGCGGAACGGATTTCCCGCCGTATCGCGATAAAATCGCGTCGTGACCAGAGCGATCACGGCTGATCAATGGCGTTCGGCGCGACGCGCCTATCGGGTGACGGGTACACGATTCGCCGAACTGGTGACCGCTATTCGGGATCCCGGCGCGAGGGTCACCGCGGAGTGGACGGTGGCCGACACCGTGGCCCACGTCGCGCTGATCGCGAAGATGTACACGTCGCTGGTGCGGCCCGACAATGCCCCGTTACTGGACGCGCGAGGTCGGGATCAGCTCGAAAAGACCACTGTAGACACGGTTTCCGTGCTGAACACTTTGGTGCTGGAGGATTTCCCCGAACGCGACATCGGTGTGCTGGTGACGGGGTTGCTCGCTGACATCGAGGAATTGCTGCGAGTGACCGAGGACGCCGATCCGGCGGCCCCGCTGGACTGGCTCGGCGGATCGCGAGTGCCGCTGGCCGGTGTCCTCGCGCACCTGGTCAACGAACTGCAGATCCACGGCTGGGACATCGCCAAGGCGCTGAACCTGCCGTGGGCGATGCCGCCGGGTGACGCGGCGCTGTTCTTCGATCTCTTCTTGGTGGGCGTGCTGACGCACGGCATCGGGCACCTTCTCGACTCCGGCGAACCGCCGCGGGAAAGGCGTATCGCCGTGGCCTTCCGCTCGGCGTACACGACTCCGGTCGTGCTGGTGCTGCACCGGGGGAGTGTCACGGTCGAGGAGCCCGGCGGCCCGGTCGACGCGCGGATCGCCTTCGATCCGCCGTCGCTGAACCTGATGCTGTTCCACCGGGTCGGCAAGGCCCGGACCGCGTTGACCCGCAAGATCGTGGTCAGCGGTCCGCGTCCGTGGTTGCTGCCCGCGTTCCTTCGGGTCGTCCGTTTGCCCTAGGAAGTGGTGGGGCCTCCTATCACCCCGCCCCGGGATCCGTGGTCACTCGCTCGCCCAATCGCCGGCTTCGGATGTCTTGAAAGCCACTTTCGGGACATCTGGTGTCCTGAAAGTGGCTTTCGCGACACCGCCGCTCCTCCGAATCGCCACTCATGACGCACCTGACCGAGGTCTCGCCGATGGGGTCCTTCGCCTCGTCTGACGCAGTGAAGGCCTCCTTCACTGCGCCAGACGCAATGAAGGGGGCCTTCACGTACTTGGAACGCCGCTGGGGCCTAAAGCGTCAGCGACCAGGTGTCGAGAACCCCCGTGTCACCGGGGCCGTAGTCGGTGATCCGCAGCTGCCACTTCCCGCCGGCCGGGGACGACGCGCCGGGCACCGAGAACGTCCGCGCGCCGTTCCAGGCCGTGCACGCCGAACCGCCGCTGGACTTGAGCGGGTAGGCCTTGCCCTTCGGGTCGAGGAGCGTGATGCCGAGGTCCTCGGCGCAGGTGTGCCGGATCGTCACCGAAATCCCGAGCGAGGTCGCCGCCTGTCCGGTGAGGGTCGAGGTCACCGGGCTGAACACCTGCTGGTAGTCCCGGATCGGGAAGTCCGCGTCGTTGCCCAGCGTCCGGCCGCCACTGTTGCCCGGCTGCGTCTTGGCGGACACGGCACCGCTCGCGGGGGACACGTTCCCCGCCGCGTCGCGGGCCTTCACCGTGAAGGCGTAGGAGGTGTCCGGGCTGAGACCGGTCACGGTGGCGCTGGTCCCGGTCACGGAGGTCGCCAGCGTCGAGCCGTTGTAGACGTCGTAGCCCGTGACGCCGACGTTGTCCGTGGCCGCGTCCCAGGCCAGCGAGACGCTGTTAGACGTCGTGCCGGTGGTCCGTGCGTTGCCGGGGGCGCTCGGGGCCGTGGTGTCACCGGTGCCGCCGCCGGTCACCAGCGTGAGGTTCCACTTGTTCAGCGCTTCGATCACCGGCTGGAAGAGGGACATGTCACCGTCGCTCGGGTTCTCCACGCATTTCGACGGGCCGCCGTCGTGCAGGCCGACCGCCTTGGTGCCGAGCAGCCAGCCGCCGCCCGAGTCGCCGCCGAGCGAACACGCCGTCGTCCAGGTCAGGTCCTCGATGATCAGCCCGCCGCCGTAGTCGACGGACTTGTGCGTGTACTTCACCTCGCCGCATTTCCACTTCGAGGTGTTGCCGGAGTGGCAGACCCGGTCGCCGACCATCGCCTCGGCCGAGCCCGTGATGGTGACGGCGGGCTCGCCCCAGGTGTTGACCGCCGCCGAGAGTTCCCAGCCGGGCTGCGTCACCGCGACAACGCCCATGTCGCCTTCGCGGGCGTTGACGCTGCGCGTGCCGCCGACGTTCGACGTTCCGATCCGGTTCTGCTGGCTCTGTGCGCCATAAGCTGCCTGATCACGGTCGTTCGTGCAGTGCCCGGCGGTGAGGAAGTGCTTGCCGCCCGCCGAATCGGTCGCGCCGAAGCCGACCGAACAATAGGTCTCACTGCCCGGCCACCACGGGCTGCCGGTCTGGATCGTGCCCGCCTGCTGGCGCGGCGAGGACCCCGTTTCGGTGATCCGCACGCCGAGATCCCTTGCGCGGGAGAGGAAACTCTCGGTTTCGGCGGTCTTGCGGGAGCGGTCGATCGACACGCCGACCTCGTTGTTCCGGACGTCGACACCCCAGCCGAACACGCCGGGAACACCGTCGCCGACGAGCGCGCGGACGGCGTCGTCGGTCCGGTCGAGGTCGGCCTTGGTCCGGGACACCAGCCGGGTTTCGGCGCCGGTCGCCCGGGCCGCGTCGGCGTCCGCGGCGTTCGTGACCGCGAGGGTGAGTTTGCCGGTGGCCGCGTCGAACCATTGCCCGGCGGTGCGGGGTCGCAGCCCGGCGGGCAGCGACGTGGCCAGCCGGTGGGCTTCGTCCTGCGCCGCCAGCTGGGCCTTGGCTTCGGACGTGGTCAGGCCGAACGCGGTGGCCACGCCGTTGACCTCGGCGTCGGGATGGACCGGAGCCGGTGGTGACGCCGCTTGAGCGGTCGGGCTGAGTCCCAACGCGGCCAAGGCCAAGAGACTCAGATAAGAAAGCACTTCGTTGTGCCGTCGCATGCGCACTCCTCTAATCGAAAGCAGGTGCGCCGACGGTAATTCCCCCACCCCGCGGAATTGTAGATCCACGAGTCGTTAACAATTAAGAGTCCCAGTCCCACTCGAAGCCGAACCGGCCGGGACCGAAATTCAGCGCGACGCCGTGCACGGAATCGTCACCCGGCAGGACATCCGTCCATTCCGCGGGCTGTCCGTCCTGTTCGGAATAGCGACGGCATCGCGCCGGGAGAGCATCGGGGGAGAACCGGATCTCGAGTACGTATTCCCGGGCGGGCCTGCGGAATTTGCGTTCGTAGTTCGTCGCGTGCGGGAACGGGGCGCTGTTCGCCAGGGTGTGCTCGGTGATGACCGTTTCGCCTTTCGCGAGTGGCCGTTCGAAGAGCAGTTCCATCACGAGAAGGCCGTCTTCGGGGCGATGCACACTCCGGCCGGGGCGGCAGCCTCGCAGTGACGTCATCCGGGGCAGCGGCCGGTCGTGTTCGTCGATGTGGACGATGACCACCCACCGGTCCGGACCGTCGGCCTCGGCGCGCAGCACCTGCCTCGACCGGAACGCGAGCTCCTCCTGCCCGGGGCCGACGGAGACGACGTCGTGCTGGCTGATCCTCGTCAGCCGTTCGTCCCATTGGGTGTCGACCTCGCTGACGGCCGCGTCGATCCGTGTCCGGTCCGGCCAGAACCGGCCGATCTCGGGCAGGCCGTCGGTGCGGGCAGGCCACCGGCCGCGGGCGCGCGGCGGGCCGAGCAACGCGGTCAGGCAGCCGGGCGGTACGTCCAGCACCTGCTCGAGGTGGCGGAGCGCGAGCACCGAATCCCGGCGCTCCGGGCGACTGCGCCCGGACTGCCAGTAGCTGAGCGTCGCCGCGGTGATCGAGACGCCGCGAGCGCGCAGGTGGTCGCGCAGGCGTTCCAGGCTCAGACCGCGTGCCCGGATGGCCTCGCGAAGCGCGTCGGCGAAGGGCCCGTCACGAAGCAACCGCTCGAACTCGGGCCGGGGTTCCGCTCCGCCGGACATCACGCGTCGAGCATAGATCCGGTCCGCGGGTAAATGAACCGGCCGAGGCCCTGGCCTGGTCGTTAACCGTTAACAGGGGTGTCGAACCGGCGGCGGGAGTCCTCGATGTGGCCGAGAAACCGGTGGGTCCAGTCGCACATCCCGTCGACCGTCGCGCGCAGGCCGTGGCCCGCCTCGGTGAGGGTGTAGTCGACCCGCGGCGGCACGGTCGGATGCACCGTGCGCCCGACCAGGCCGTTGCGTTCCAGCATGCGCAGGTTCTGGGTGAGCATCTTGTGGCTGATGCCCTCGATGTCGTTCCGCAGTTCGGTGAACCGCCGCGTGCGGTCGCCGATCATCTCGATGATCAGGAGGGCCCACTTGTTGGCGACGTCGGAGAAGATCTCCCGCGCCAGCGAGTCCGCCCTCATCAGGTCCGCGTCGTCCGCCGTACCGCTGAGCTGCTTGGTCACCATCAGGTTCCCCAGTCACGAAAAAGTGCGTTCTTCCAGGTCGTCTCACACTCTCCTACGGTTTCTGGGTAACCACAAGTGACCACGATCGAGGAGTACGGATGAGCATCACCCTGGTGAACCCGGCGGGGCTGCCGGAGATCCCCGCCTACCGGCAGGTTTCGATCGCGACGGGATCGAAGCTGGTCTTCGTCGCGGGACAGGTCGCCTGGGACGCCGACGGCGCCACTGTCGGCGAAGGCGATCTCGCCGCTCAGGTCGAGCAGTGCTATCTGAACATCGGTACCGCGCTCGCCGGGGCCGGCGCCACCTTCGACGACGTCGCGAAGATGACCGTCTACGTCGTCGACTGGACCCCGGACAAGCTCGCGCTGTTCCTCGAAGGCGTGGACCGGGCCGCCGCCAAGCTGGGCGGCACCCCGGTCCCGCCGGGCACGCTGATCGGCGTCGCGGCCCTCGACGTACCCGAGCACCTGGTCGAGGTCGAAGCGACCGCGGTCATCGGCTGAGGCTCACTGACCGCGGGCGGCGCGCCAGATCGGGCTGTCGACGTAGTGGTTGTCGTACTGCTTCGAGGACGCGGCGATCTCCGAAGGGTCGGCTTCACCGCGGGCGACCCGCTCCAGCAGCCGGTAGTAGTCGAAGCGGGCCATTCCCGGCGTGAAGGTCACCAGGACGTCGGCGTCCGAGCCGTCGGCGGGCCCGAACGCGTGCGGCACCTGGGGCGGGACGGCGAGGAAGTCGCCCTTCTCCAGGGTGTGCAGGGTTTCGTCGACGAGCACCTGGAGCTTTCCTTCGAGGACGAAGAAGAACTCGGTCGCGCGGGTGTGGAAGTGGGCCGGGGTGCCGAAGACGCCCTGCTTCAAGGTCGCGCGGTTCGCGGTGAAGCCACCGTCGGTGGTGTCCGAGTCGGCCAGCAGGGTGATGTCGCTGCCCGGCGCGTCGCTGACGATCTCGGCGTCGGCGGCCCGGAGGAGGATGGGGTCGAACATGGTGGCGTCTCCTTGGGTTTCCGTGTTCAGCGGGCTCGCTGACAGGACAAGCCTCTCCCGGGAACCCGCCTTGATCAACGCGGAAAGCCGCACCGATCGATAACCTGTGGATTATCGATCGGTGCGGAGCTCACCAGGCCAGCGCGGACTGCTGGGCGGGGACGGCCGTCGCCAGGTCGGCCGAGAACAGCCGCATCAGCGGCGGCAACCGGTAGGTGTCCTCGTCGCCCCATTCGGCGAGGCCCAGGTCGACCAGGCGATCCAGCGCCGCCTCGGCCTTCAGGGGGCAGACGCCGAGGGCGTCGGCGGCCTGGCCCGTGCGGCACACCTCGTATCCCGGTCTGCCGAGCAACCGGAACGCGGACGCCGCCAGCGGATCCTTGCCCGCCGCGATCGGCTGGAACGCCGAGAGGTACAGGGCCCGCAACGATTCCCCGCCGAACCCCAGTTCGTCGAGCCTGCTCTCCTCCGGCGCGAGCCGGTTCCCCAGCCAGGACAACGGCCGCGTCGGCCGGTTGGCGAGGATCGTGCCCGCGATCCTCAACGCGGCCGGGATCCCGTGGCAGTGCCGGACGATCTCGGCGGCCGCGCGGGGGTCCGCGTCCACTCTGGACCTGCCCGCGACCCTGGCGAGGATGTCCAGGCCATCCTTTTCGGACAGACGGCCGAGCACGACGTGCTCCGCGCCGTCCAGCATCAGCGGTGAGCGGCTGGTGATCAGGACCGCGCACGACCCCGTCGCCGGGATGAGCGCGCGCAGCGCGGCGGACTCCGTCGCGCCGTCGAGCACCAGGAGCGCCGCCCGATGGGAGAGACGCGAACGCAGCACGGCGGCGGCCTCGTCCGGCGTCCACGGGATGTCGGACGTCGGGACGCCGAGATGCCGCAGCAACCGGGGAGGGACCCGGGAAGCCGGGCCGTCGACGCCGAGGTCGACGTACAACTGTCCACCCGGGAACCGGGCGCCGACCCGGTGCGCCACCTCCAGCACCAGCGCGCTCTTGCCGATCCCGCAGGGGCCGTGGACCACGGCGACCTTCGGCCCGGATCGCTCCGGCCCGACGAGCAGCGAGGCCAGCCGCGCGGCGTCGCCCGCCCGGCCGCCGAACGCCCGGCATCGCACCGGAAGCTCCTGTGGCACAAAGGCTTTCGGTGCCGGATTGCCGACGGTGGCGACCGGCGCGGGGGAGACCGTGGTCAGCCCCGGATCCCGGTCCAGCATCGCCCGGTGCAGTTTCGCCAGATCCGGTGACGGCTCCAGGCCGAGCCGGTCGGCGAGCACGCGACGGCAGTCCGTGTAGACGGCGAGCGCCCCGGCGGGATCACCGGATCGATACAGGGCGGTCATCAGATGTGCCCAAGGCCGCTCTCGTAACGGATGTTCGGCGACGAACTCGCGCAGCGGCGCGATCACCTCCCGGTGTTCACCGAGACGCAGCCGGGCTTCCAGATGGTCTTCGGAGACCGAAAGCCGCAGTTCCTCCACCGGCGCGATCGAACCGGCGAGCGCCTCGTTGTCCGAGAGATCCTCCAGTACCGCGCCACGGCAGGCGGAAAGTGCCTCACCGAGATGACGGACGGCGGCGGCGTGGTCACCCCGTGCGAGTGCCGCCCTGCCCGCCCCCGCCCGTTCGGCGAACACGTGAAGATCCAATTCCCCTTGGCGCAGCAGGATTTCGTAGCCCGACGCGCGACCGGAGATGCGGTCCCCGGGTAAGACTCCCCGGAGCCGGTTCGCGTAGGTGCGCAGGTTGGCCACCGCCGAAAGCGGCGGCTCGTCTCCCCATAACGTCCGGATCAGCCTGCGAATCGGGACCGTCCGGCCCGGGTGCAGCAGCAATACGGCCAGCAGATTGCGCTGTTTGGCCGAACCCAGCGCGATCGTCCCGCCTTCGGTGTGTACCTCGAGCCTCCCCAGAACCCTGAACTCGATCGATGACACTCACACCTCTCCCGAGAGTTGGAGACAGAAACGTGAGACCCCTTAAGGCAGTTCTATCACCTTCGACTTTGCCGGACGTTCACTTCGCGCCGGGCGCACAGCCGATACACGCGGGCGTGTATCGGCGCTATCCGCGTTCGTGTACCGGCCTTTCCTACGTTGGGCGCTGCCGACGCCGTCCGGCGCGGAGGAAGTGAGGAGCGCGGAACATGCGCAAGACATTGGGAACCTTCAGCGACAAGCTGCTGGGCGTGTTCGTGGCCAAGGCCGACGTGGGCGCGGGCTGCCCGCCGGACCCGTACTACAAGCACTGCTACTGCCGCGAGCGCAGCGACTTCCGTCGCAACTGTTCGACGAACGGCGCCTGCAAGGAATTCTGCGGGCCCTGTTACGCCTTCCGGATCTGCGGAGGCTGATCGACATCCGTGGCGGCGGCGGGCGTGCGAACGCCCGCCGCCGCCACGGCGCCCCTGCCCGTCCCTCTTCCTCCACTGGAGAACACCATGGCCATCCTGACCGCCGCCGTCGTGCTCGTCGGACTCCTTTGCGTGCTGGACCTGCTGCTCAGCTTCGGCATCATCCGGAGGCTGCGCGAGCAGAACGAGACCCTGAAGAACGTGCAACAGCAGCGGGCCGCCATCGACCCGGAGATCGCGCTGCCCGCGGGTGCCAGCATCGGCACCTTCACGGCCGCCACGGTCGGCGGGACCGATCTGTCCAATGCGGACATCGACGGCACCCGCGCCCTCGTCGGCTTCTTCGCGCCGGCGTGCGAGCCCTGCAAGGAGCGGATGCCCCAGTTCATCGAGTACGCCACCCGGTTCGACGGCAAGGTGATCGCGATCGCCTCCGGGACCGAAGAGGAGACGGCGGACATGGTCGTCCGGCTCGGCGAGGTCGCCGAAGTGATCCGCGAGGCCGACGGCGGTGTCGTGCACCAGGCCTTCGGCGCCTCCGGATACCCCGCGCTGTGCCTGGTCGACGGCGACCGGACCGTACTGGCCAGCGGGTGGGAGATGTCGGCACTGCCGGTGCCGGCCGCACTGTGAACACCTCGCTCGGCGCCCGCCGGGTCTTGAGCCTGCTGACGGCGGCGGTCCGCCTCACCCGGCAGGCCGCCCCGGTGGGCACGCCGCTGTACATGGTGCTGTCGCTGCTCGGCGGTGTCGTGCCGCTCGCGACCGCGTGGAGCATGAAGGTCCTGCTCGACGGGCTGGCGGCGGGCGACGCTTGGCTGACGCTGCTCCCGTGGGCGGTCGCGCTGGCTGTCGCCGGATTGCTGGCGGGACTGCTCCCGGTCACGACCGAGTACCTGAAGCAGCGGCTGGACCGCTCGGTCGCCGTCGTGACGATGGACCGGCTCTACCGCGCCATGGGAAGGCTGGCCGGGATCGCGAGGATGGAGGACCCGCGCTTCCGCGACAAACTCCGTCTCGCCCAGCAGACCGGCCGCAGCGGACCCGGCCAGCTCGTCGACGACGGGCTCGGTTCGCTCCAGTCGGTGATCACGCTGGCCGGATTCCTCGGGACCCTGCTCGTGATCAATCCGGGGATGGCGGCGATCGTGCTGGCCGCGGCCGTGCCCGCGCTGCTCGCCCATCTGCGGCTGAGCCGGGCGCGGGCGCGGGTGATGTGGTCGATCGCGCCCACCGAACGACGGGAAGTGTTCTACGCCGACCTGCTGGCGAGCCTGGACGCCGCGAAGGAACTGCGGCTGCTCGGGCTCGGCGACCTCTTCCGGCGGCGGATGCTCGTCGAGCTCACCGCCGCGCACGCCGTCGTCGAAGGCCAGGACCGGCGCGACGCGCGGATGCAGGGCCTGCTGGCCGGGCTGACCGCGGCGGTCTCGGCCGGTGGCCTGATCTGGGCGGTGTGGCTGGCCGCCACCGGCAAGCTCTCGCTCGGTGACATCGCCATCTTCGTGGCGTCGGTCGGCGGGGTGCAGTCCGCCTTGCAGAGTCTCGTTTCCCGGCTGGCGTCGGCGCATCACTCGACGCTGCTGTTCGACCACTACGAGGAGATCGAGTCGCAGGGGCCTGACCTCGCGATCCCGGCCGAACCCCGGCAACTGCCTGGGCTGCGTTCGGGCATCGAGTTGCGCGACGTGTGGTTCCGCTACGCCGAAGACCAGCCCTGGGTGCTGCGCGGGGTGGACCTGACCATCCCGCACGGACGGTCGCTGGCACTGGTCGGGCTGAACGGCGCCGGGAAGTCGACGATGGTCAAGCTGCTGTGCCGGTTCTACGACCCGGAGCGCGGCGCGATCCTCTGGGACGGCGTGGATCTGCGCGACGTCCCGGTCGAGGATCTGCGCGCGCGGATCGGCGCGGTCTTCCAGGACTACATGTGTTACGACCTCACCGCCGCGGAGAACATCGGTCTCGGCGACGTGTCCTGTCTGGAGGATCGCGAGCGCGTGACCGCGGCGGCGGAACGCGCGGGTGCCCACGACATCGTGGCCGGGCTTCCGCGCGGTTACGACACCTTGCTGTCCAGGATGTTCTTCGACGAAGCGGATCGCGAGGACCCGGAGACCGGCGTCCTGCTCTCGGGCGGACAGTGGCAGCGGCTCGCGCTCGCGCGGGCGTTCCTGCGGGACCGGCGGGATCTCATGATCCTGGACGAACCGAGTTCCGGCCTCGACGCGGAGGCCGAGCACGAAGTGCACAGCAGTCTCCGGCGGCATCGGGAAGGCGCGACCAGTGTGCTGATCTCGCACCGGCTCGGCGCGGTCCGGGACGCGGCCGTGATCGCGGTCCTCGCCGAGGGCCGGGTCGCGGAACTCGGCACGCACGACGAACTGATCGCTTCGGGCGGGAAGTACGCGCGACTGTTCCGCCTGCAGGCTTCGGGCTACGACGAGGTGGTGTCCCAGTGACGTATGTGGTGCTCGCGGCGGCCGTGGTGGTCGTCGCCGTCGTCGGGTGGCTGGTCACGCTGCGCCGACGGCTGATCGTGGTGACCGTACGCGGGGTGAGCATGGAGCCCACCTATTTCTCCGGCGATCGGCTGCTGGTGCGGCGATCGCGGCTGGAGCGGGTGCGCACCGGGCAGGTCGTCGTCGTGCAGGGCGGGCCGGGCAAGCCCGGCGATCCCACCGCCGGACGACTGGTGAAACGCGCGGTCGCGGTGCCGGGCGATCCGGTGCCGTCGCAGATCCCGGTACCCGGCACGGTCGTCCCGGCGGGAAACCTGCTGGTGCTCGGGGACAATCCCGCGCGCAGCAACGATTCCCGGCGGCTCGGCTACATCCCGGAGGACGCGCTGATCGGCGTCGTGCTCCGCCCGATCGGTCAGAGGTGAGCCATGACCTACGTCGCCGTGTTCGCGATGGTCCTTTGTGGGCTGGTCCTGCTGGTGTCCGCGGTCAGCAAGGTCCGGGGTAAAGCGGCCTACGCGGAGTTCGTGGCGTCGGTGCCCGCGTTCGGGATCCCGGCGCGCTGGACCCGGCCGTTCGCCGGGGCGACCCTGGCCGCGGAGTTCGTGATCGCGGCCTCACTGCTGCCCGCCGCCGCTCTGCCCGCGACCGGCGCCGGCCGAGGACTCGCGCTGGCCGGGCTGGTGCTCGCGGCCGGGTTGTTCGGGGTGCTGACCGTGGCGGTGTGGCGGGCAGTGGCGCGCCGGACCGGTGCGGTGTGCCGCTGTTTCGGTCCGGCGCGCACGGTGCTCGCACCCCGGCACGTGGTGCGCAACGCGCTCCTGCTGCTGGTCGCGCTGGCCGGTGCCGCCGCGATGCCCGGTGCGGACGGCGCGGATCCGGCGGCCGTGGCCCTCGCCGCCGCCGTGGGCGTGGTGGGCGCCGTGGCGGTGGTGCGGTTCGAGGATCTGGCGGAGTTGTTCGCCGGGCCGGTCCCGGACGCGCGATGAGGCTCAGGCCGCGAAGACCTGCGAGTCGTCGGCGAACGCCTTGAACTCCAGGGCGTTGCCCGCCGGGTCCAGCAGGAACATCGTCCACTGTTCGCCGGTCTGGCCTTCGAACCGGACGTAGGGCTCGATGACGAACGCGGTGTTCGCGGCGCGCAGCCGGTCCGCGAGCTTCCCGAACTCCGGCACGGTGAGGATCAGGCCGAAGTGGGGGACGGGCACGTCGTGTCCGTCGACCGGGTTGTGGATCCGGCGCGGCCGCTCCGGGGCGACATGCGTGACGAACTGGTGGCCATGGAGGTTCCAGTCGATCCAGGTGTCGGAGCTGCGGCCTTGTTCGAGCCCGAGGACTTCGCCGTAGAAGGTGCGCGCGGCGTCGAGGTCGTCGACCGGCATGGCGAGGTGGAAGCGCGGGATGGGGGAGTCGAGGATAGTCATGTCTGAATGTTAACATTAGGACAAGATGAGCGGCCGCTACGATCGGGCCTTCCGAGGGAGGACGACGATGAGCGAACCCGGCCGGGTGGTGCCCGCCCGCCGCCGAGGGCTGGCCGACGAGGTCGCCGACAGGGTCAGGGATGCCATTTTCGGTGGTGCCTACCCGCCCGGCGCGCAGTTGCGCGAGGTGGAGCTCTCGGAGGCGCTGGGCGTCAGCCGCGGCCCGGTGCGCGAGGCGCTGCTCAGACTGGAGCGCGAAGGGCTGGTCCGCAGCGAATGGCATCGCGGCGCCCTCGTCACGACGCTGTCCGATGTGGACGTCGCCGAACTCGACAGCCTCCGTTCGGCGCTGGAACAGCTGGCCGTGCGGCTGGTGGTCGCTTCCGCGCCGGACGCGGACCTGGACGCGATCGACGAGGTCGTCGAGCGGATGGACCGGGCGCGCGACGAGCACGAGATGGTGCGCTGCGACATCGACTTCCACGACGCGGTCTACGCGGCTTCCGGGCACCGGCGGCTCATCGAAGCGTGGCAGGCCATCCGGTCGCAGGTGCACCTGTTCCTGCTGACCCGGATCGGCGTGAACTCCGAGGGCTACCTCGCGAACATCCCGGCGGAACATCGGCTGCTGGCGTCGGCTCTTCGCGCCCGCGACGGCGAGAAGGCCCTCGAACTCTTCGCTGCGCACCGCGGGCAGGCACTGGACGTGCTCACCGGGAAGTGAAGGTCATGGCGCGGGGTGGCCCGCGTCTGCGATGATCGCTCACGAGAAGCGGGGCTGACCTGGTAATCGCTCACGGGCGATCGCTCGGCACGAATTGACGGCAAGGGACTTGACGGCGAGGTTTGTCAGGGCTTAACTCAAGCCCTGAAATAAGGCGTGTCCCGTGTCACAGGCGCGGATGCGACTTGGCCACTCACCCCGAGGACCATCGATGCGAATCGGAAAGATCGCTCCCGCGCTCGTGCTGGCGCTGGCGGCCGCCGCCACGACGGCGTGCGGCGGCGGCGACACGTCGTCCAGTGCCCCCAAGGAGCTCGTGTACTGGGCGTCCAACCAGGGCACCAGCCTCGACAACGACAAGGCGGTCCTGCAGCCCGAACTCGACAAGTTCGAGAAGGCGTCCGGGATCAAGGTCAAGCTCGAGGTCGTCCCGTGGACGGATCTGCTCAACCGGATCCTCGCGGCCACGACCTCCGGCAAGGGACCGGACGTGCTCAACATCGGCAACACCTGGTCGGCCTCGCTCCAGGCGACCGGGGCGTTCCTGCCGTTCGACGACGCCGCGCTGGAGAAGGTCGGTGGCAAGTCGCGCTTCGTCGGCCCGTCGCTGGCGGCCACCGGGGCGAGCGGCCAGCCGCCGGTCGGCGTACCGCTCTACGGCCAGGCGTACGGCCTCTACTACAACAAGAAGCTCTTCGCCGAGGCCGGCATCACCAAGCCACCGGCCACCTGGGAAGAACTCGTCGAGGACGGCAAGAAGCTCACCAAACCCGACAAGGGCCAGTGGGGCCTGTCGCTCCAGGCGGGCCAGGTCACCGAGAACAGCCACCACGCGGCGATCCTCGGAGCCCAGCAGGGCGCGCAGTTCTTCACCCCCGAGGGCAAGCCGCAGCTGGCTTCGGACCCGTCGGTCGCGGCCGTGCAGCAGTTCGTCGACCTGATGCAGAAGGACAAGATCGTCAATCCGTCCAACGCAGAGTACGCCGACACCGCCAAGTCCCTCAAGGACCTGTCGGACGGCAAGGCCGCGATGTTCATGAACCAGGCCTCCGCCGGCTCGTTCAAGAACATCGGGATGGACATGGCCAACCTCGGTGTCGCGCCGATCCCGCTGCCCGCCGCCGCGCCGCCGAACGGCCGGAAGGTCACCAGCTTCGTCGCGGGGATCAACATGTCGGTGTTCAAGAACACCAAGAATCCCGACGCCGCACTGGACTTCGTGAAGTTCATGGTCTCGGCACCGGAGCAGGCACTGCTCAACAAGACCTACGGTTCCCTGCCGACCGTCCAGGACGCCTACAGCGACGCGGCGTTCCAGACCGAGGACGTGAAGGTCTTCCAGAGCGTGCTCGCCAACTCGGCCGAGCCGATGCCGCAGGTCCCGCAGGAGTCGCAGTTCGAAACCCTGATCGGCACCGCGATGAAGGCGATGTTCGCCGACGTCGCCGCGGGCAAACCGGTCGACGGCGCCAAGATCCGGGACCAGCTGAACCAGGCGGATCAGCAGATCGCGGCCGGTAGTTGATGCCGACCGCTCTCGACGACGCCCCGGCCGTGCAAGCGGCCGGGGCACCCGCACCCCGCACCCGGCGCAAACGGCGCCGGGTCGCGCTGCCGTATCTGCTCCTGCTCCCCGCGATCCTGCTCGAACTGCTCGTCCACCTGATCCCGATGATCGCCGGGCTCGTGATGAGCTTCTTCAAGCTGACGCAGTTCTACATCCGGGACTTCTCGTCCGCGCCGGCGGCGGGACTGGACAACTACAAGTTCGTCCTGGACTTCAACTCCGCGGCGGGGAAGTCGCTGCTCGACTCCTTCTGGATCAGCGTCCTCTACACCGTCCTCTCGGTCGGGTTCTGCTGGCTCTTCGGGACCTCGGCCGCCGTGCTGATGCAGAAGAACTTCCGGGGACGCGGCGTGCTCCGCACCCTGTTCCTGGTGCCGTACGCGCTGCCGATGTACGCCGCGGTGATCACCTGGTCGTTCATGTTCCAGCGCGACACCGGCCTGGTGAACAGCCTGCTGGGCACCGATTCCTTCTGGCTCATCGGGGACAACAGCTTCTGGTCGCTGGTGGTCGTTTCGGTCTGGCGCAACTGGCCTTTCGCGTTCCTGATCGTGATGGCCGGGCTGCAGAACATCCCCGGCGAACTGTACGAGGCGGCGGCGATCGACGGCGCGGGCTGGTGGCGGCAGTTCCAGGCGATCACCCAGCCGATGCTGCGCCCGGTCAACCAGGTTCTCCTGCTGGTGCTGTTCCTGTGGACCTTCAACGACTTCAACACGCCGTACGTCCTTTTCGGAGCGTCCGCGCCGAAGGAGGCGTCGTTGATCTCGATCCACATCTACCAGAGTTCCTTCGTGACCTGGAACTTCGGCCTCGGCTCGGCGATGTCGGTGCTGTTGCTGCTGTTCCTCCTGATCGTCAGCACCGTCTACCTGGGACTGACCGCGCGGAGGAGGAACGCCGTTGTCTGAGCCTCGCTGGGTCCCGTGGGCCCGCCGATTCGTCCTCGGCTTCCTCGCCCTGTTCACCCTGGTGCCGCTCTACGCGATGGTTTCGTCGTCGCTCAAGCCGCTCGGGGACGTGCAGGGCAAGTGGGAATGGTTCCCGTCGACGCTGACCATCCAGCCGTTCTTCGACATCTGGGAGACCATCCCGCTCGCCGACTACTTCGTGAACAGCCTGATCATCTCCGGTTCGGCGGCGATCCTCTCGGTCGTGATCGCGATCTTCGCCGCCTACGCCCTGAGCCGTTTCCGGTTCCGTGGCAAGAACTTCTTCAAGATGACCGTATTGTCCACGCAGATGTTCCCCGGCATCCTGTTCCTGCTGCCGCTGTTCCTCATCTTCGTCAACATCGGCAACACCACCGGCATCGTCCTGTACGGCTCCCGGCTCGGGCTGATCATCACCTACCTGACCTTCTCGCTGCCGTTCGCCATCTGGATGCTCGCCGGCTACATCGACTCGATCCCCAAGGAACTCGACGAGGCCGCGATGGTCGACGGCACCGGGCCGCTCGGCGCGCTGATCCGGGTGGTCATCCCGGCCGCCACCCCGGGCATCGTCGCGGTGGGGATCTACTCGTTCATGACGGCCTGGGGCGAGGTCCTGTTCGCGTCGGTGATGACCGATTCGGGCACGCGGACCCTCGCCGTCGGGCTCCAGGAGTACTCCACCCAGGTCCAGGTGTACTGGAACCAGGTCATGGCCGCCTCCCTGATCGTGTCCGTCCCGGTCGTCGCCGGATTCCTGCTGCTGCAGCGCTATCTCGTCGCCGGTCTCACCGCCGGCGCCGTCAAATGACTCGCATCGCCGAAGAGAGGTCTGCCTTGAATCTGCACCTGCCCGCCGATTTCCTGTGGGGTGCGGCCACCGCCTCGTACCAGGTCGAGGGTGCCGTCGACGCCGACGGCCGCCTCCCGTCCATCTGGGACGACTTCGTCCGGGTCCCGGGTGCCGTCGTGAACGGCGACACCGCCGACGTCGCGTGCGATCACTACCGGCGCTGGCCGGAAGACCTCGACATCATGAAGCGACTGGGCCTGGACGCCTACCGCTTCTCGGTCGCTTGGCCGCGGGTGATCCCCACCGGGCGAGGCGAGGTCAACGCGGCAGGACTGGACTTCTACGACCGGCTGGTCGACGCGCTGCTCGAAGCCGGGATCCGGCCGTTCGCCACATTGTTCCACTGGGACCTGCCCTCGGCGCTTCAGTCGACCGGCGGCTGGCCCGAGCGCGACACGGCCTACGCCTACGCCGAGTACGCGGCCGTCGTCGCGGCCCGGCTCGGTGACCGGGTCAAGGACTGGAACACCGTCAACGAACCGTTGTGCTCGGCCTGGCTCGGCTACCTCGAAGGGCGCTTCGCCCCCGGGATCAAGGACCTCAAGCAGGCCATCCACGCCTCCCACCACCTCCTGCTCGCGCACGGCCTCGGCGTGCAGGCGATCACCGCGAACGCCGCCGAGCCCGCCAACGTCGGCCTGGTGGTCAACCTCAGCGGCATCGAGCCCGCGTCGGACGCGACCGAGGACGTCGAGGCGGCGGCCCGGATGGACGGGCACGTCAACCGCTGGTGGCTCGACCCGTCGAACGGGCGCGGCTACCCGGCGGACATGATCGAGGTCTACGGCGTCGAGCCGCCCGTGGTCGGCGACGACCTCGAGGTGATCTCGACCCCGGTCGGCTACCACGGGCTGAACTACTACTTCCGCCAGATCGTCGAGGACGACCCGAACGGCCCCGCGCCCCGCGCCCGGCAGGTGCCCGTCGAGGGGGCCGCCACCACCGCGATGGGCTGGGAGATCCACGGACAGGGGCTCGCGGACGTGATCCACCGGCTCGCCAACGAATACGGCGCCCGCGCCATCTACGTGACCGAGAGCGGGGCCGCCTTCGACGACAAGGTCGCCGAGGACGGCACGATCGACGACGCCGACCGCATCGCCTACCTGGAAGAACACCTGGGCGCGGTGGCCGGGGCGGCCGAAGCGGGTGCGCCGGTGAAGGGCTACTTCGCGTGGTCGCTGCTCGACAACTTCGAATGGGACAGTGGTTTGAGCAAGCGGTTCGGGCTCGTGCGGGTCGACTACGACACGCAGGTCCGGACGGTCAAGGCGAGTGGGCACCGGTACGCGGAGATCATCGCGGAGCACCACGGCCGGTAGCTGAGACGCGCAACCCCCGGACGCAATGAACGGGACTTTCCTTGCAAATTTTGCAAGGAAAGTCCCGTTCATTGCACGCTTGGGTCCGCGAAAGGGACGGTCACACCACGCCGTCGGCCTAGGCGACCTTCGCGACCCCGGCGGGCGGGGGACGATGCTGCTCCCGCTGTTCCCAATGTCGCATTTGAGTCGCTGAGCGTCTCAGATGCGACATTGGGAACCCGAACCCGAACCCGGTATCCGGTGGGTCGTGATCGGCCCGCGGCCAGGGCCGGTAGTGGTTCGTGCGGGCGGATGGACCCGGGGGCCCGGATTCGTCGCGCGGTACGAACGGCCGGTCCGCGAAACCTCCTAGGGTCGCCATGAACGAGGCGATCCTAGGAGGCGAAGTATGCGGACACTCTTGCGTGGCGGTCGTGTCATCGATCCGGCGACGGGATTCGACGGTACGGCCGACGTGCTGGTATCCGACGGGGTGGTGACCGCCGTCGGGGAGGGTTTGACCGCGGAGCCCGGCGACGTGGAGATCGACGTCTCCGGGCTCGTCGTGGGACCGGGTTTCATCGACCTGCACAGCCACGTGCACACCATCGCGGGCCAGCGGCTGCAGGCGATGGACGGGGTGACGACCGCGCTCGACCTCGAAGCCGGTCTGATGCCGATCGAGCGGGCCTACGCCGAGGCGGCCGCGGCGGGACGTCCGCTGCACTACGGGTTCTCCGCGTCCTGGGGCGCCGCGCGAGCTCAGGTGCTCGCCGGGATCGAGCCGGACGCGAACATCGACAGCGGGCTGGCGGTGCTCGGAAACCCGGCCTGGCAAAGGTCTTCCTCGCCGAAGGAGCTGGCAGCCTGGCTGTCCCTTGTGGACGGTGAGCTGGCCGCGGGCGCGCTCGGCGTCGGTGTGCTCCTCGGCTACGCGCCCGGCACCGACCCCGGTGAGTTCCTCGCGCTGGCCCGGCTCGCCAAGGAGGCCGGGGCGCCGACCTACACGCACGTCCGTGAACTGGTCGAAGTGGATCCGGCGACGCCCATCGACGGTTCCGAGGAGATCGCGATCGTCGCGGCCGAGACCGGCGCCGCGATGCACCACTGCCACGTGAACAGCACGTCCGGCCACCAGATCGACAGGGTGCTGGCGGCGCTCGAAGCGGGCCGCGCGGCCGGGTCGCGGGTGACCGTCGAGGCCTATCCGTACGGGGCGGGCAGCACGGGGATCGGCGCGGCCTTCCTTTCGCCCGAGCGTCTCAAGATGAAGGGGCTTTCGCCGTCCAGCGTGATCATGCTGGAGTCGGGCGAGCGCATCGCCGACGAAGGCCGCCTGCTCCAGGTCCGCGAACAGGATCCGGGTGCGCCGTGCATCCTGGAGTTCCTCGACGAGAGCAGCGCGCACGACCTCGGCCTGCTGCACCAGGCGCTCGCGTTCCCCGACGCCATCGTCGCCAGCGACGCCCTGCCCGTGTACTGGAAGAACGGCACGAGCGAGAGCACCGAATGGCCGTTGCCGCCCGGCGGTGCGACGCATCCGCGCACGTCCGGGACCTACGCCAAGACGCTGCGCCTGATGGTGCGCGAGAGCCGCGCGTGGACCTGGCTGGAGGCGTTCCGGCGCTGCTCGTATCTGCCGGCGCGGGTCCTCGACGAGGTCGCGCCCGGGGCGCTGGCCAAGGGCAGGCTCAACGTGGGCGCCGATGCCGACATCGTCGTCATCGACCCGGAGGCCATCACCGACGCCGCGACCTACTTCGACTCGACGAGGCCCTCCGTCGGCGTCCGGCATCTGTTCGTCTCCGGTGTTCCCGTGGTCAGCGAGGGCGAACTGCGCACGGACGCGTTCCCCGGCAAGCCGCTGCGGGGTGAGCCGCGATGAGCGAACTGCTCGCCGACATCGAAACCCTCGTCCGCTGCGAGTCCCCGTCGTCGGATCACGAAGCGGTCGCCCGCAGTGCCGAAGTGGTGGCTGACGTGGGCCGCAGGCTCCTCGGTGTGGAGCCGGAGCGGATCGTGGTCGACGGGGTCACCCACCTGCGCTGGCGATTCGGGGACGGGCCCTCTCGCGTGCTGCTGCTCGGTCACCACGACACGGTGTGGCCCCACGGTTCGCTCGAGACCCATCCGTTCTCCGTGCGGGACGGCGTGTTGCGCGGCCCCGGCTGCTTCGACATGAAGGCCGGGGTGGTGATGGCGCTGCACGCCGCCGCCGGGGTCCCCGATCGCGACGGACTGTCCATTTTGGTCACCGGCGACGAGGAGATCGGCTCGCCGTCGTCCCGCGCGCTGATCGAGGAAACGGCGGCGGGCTGTGACGCGGCGTTCGTGCTGGAGGCTTCGGCCGACGGCGGCGCGTTGAAATGCCGCCGCAAAGGCGTTTCCCATTACCGGGTCGAGGTGATCGGCCGTGCCGCGCACGCCGGGCTCGAACCGGAGAAGGGGATCAACGCGGGGATCGAGATCGCGCACCAGATCCTCGCGGTGGCCGCGATCGCCGATCCGGGTGCCGGGACCAGCGTGACCCCCACCGTCGTCTCGGCGGGAACGACGGTCAACACCGTTCCCGCGGCCGCGAGCGTGGCCGTCGACGTCCGAGTGTGGAACGAAGCCGAGCAACTCCGCGTCGATAGGGCCATGCGGGACCTCCGTCCGGTCCTGGAGGACGCGGAGGTCCGCGTGACGGGCGGGATCAACCGGCCGCCGCTCGAAGAAAGCTCGTCGGCGGGATTGTTCGAGCTCGCCCGGGAATTGTCGGGCGAACTCGGTCTCGGCGAGCTCACCTCCGCGTCGGTCGGCGGTGCCTCGGACGGTAATTACACCGCCGGGATGGGGGTACCCACGTTGGACGGCCTCGGCGCCGTCGGCGGCGGGGCGCACGCGGATCACGAACACGTCATCGTCGCGGAAGTGCCGCGGCGCACCGCTTTGCTGGCCGCGCTGGTGGAAAACGTCCTCGCGAAGCGGGGTCCGTCCGGCGCGACGAATCCCGCGGGCGAATCTGGTACGGCACGACAGTGACTCGGCCGCCGCGCCGGGAAAGGATTGTCCCGTGACGAATCTTGCGACGAATACGGAAAGCCTGGCCTCCCGGGAGGTGCGCGACGAAGCCGTCGCCGCCGCACGGGCCGCGGCCGCGGCTTCGGGCGTCGAAATCCGCGAACTCACCGAAATCGCCGATCTGGCCGCGGTGGTCGGCCTGTTCGAGTCGATCTGGAAGTTCGCGCCCGGCGCCCGGCCGGTGAGCACGGAACTGCTCCGGGCGATGTCCACGGCCGGGAACTACGTCGCGGGGGCGTTCGATCACGGCGAACTCCTGGGGGCCTGCTTCGGTTTCTTCGGGAACCCGGGGAAAGCGAGCCTGCACAGCCATATCGCCGGGGTCGCCGACGCCGGCGCTGGCCGGGGGATCGGTGCGGCGCTCAAACTGCACCAGCGCGGCTGGGCGCTGCTCCAGGACGTCTCGCTGATCACCTGGACCTTCGACCCGCTGGTGCGGCGCAACGCCTACTTCAACCTGGGGAAACTCGGCGCACGGCCGATCGGGTACCTGCCCGACTTCTACGGTCCGATGGAGGACGGCATCAACGGCTCGGGCGACACCGACCGGCTGATGGTCGGCTGGGACCTGACGAGCCCGGACGTCCGTGCCGCCGCCTCCGGCCGACCCGTCCTGATCGAGGCGGAAGCACTGGGCGTGGCGAAGGCGCTGTCGGTCGACGCGGACGGCGGTCCGAGCATCGGATCCACCGACGCGCAGACCGTGCTCGTCGCGGTCCCCCCGGACATCGAACGGTTACGCCGCACCGATCCCGGTCGCGGTAACGCGTGGCGTGTCGCCCTGCGCGAAGTCCTCGGCGGACTGATGGCGGACAACGCCAAGGTCGCCGGTTTCGATCGTGCCGGCTGGTACGTGATCTCGAAGGAGCAGTCGTGAAACTCAGCGGTGTGGAACTGCGCCGGGTCCGGATGCCGCTCGTGGCCCCGTTCCGGACGTCGTTCGGGACGCAGGCCGAACGGGAACTGCTGCTCGTCCGCGCGGTGACCCCGGCGGGCGAGGGCTGGGGCGAATGCGTCGCGATGGAGGCGCCGCTCTACTCGTCGGAGTACAACGACGCCGCCGAGCACGTGCTGCGGAATCACCTGATCCCGGCCCTGCTGGCCGCCGAGGACTTGACCGCGTACAAGGTGACGCCGCTGCTGGCGAAGTTCAAGGGCCACCGGATGGCGAAGGCCGCTCTGGAGATGGCTGTCCTCGACGCCGAACTCCGTGCGCACGAACGGTCCTTCGCCGCCGAGCTCGGGTCCACTCGCGACTCGGTGGCCTGCGGGGTCTCGGTCGGCATCATGGACTCGATCCCGCAGCTGCTCGACGTCGTCGGTGGCTACCTCGACGAGGGCTATGTCCGCATCAAGCTGAAGATCGAACCCGGCTGGGACGTCGAGCCCGTACGCCAGGTGCGGGAACGCTTCGGCGACGACGTGTTGCTGCAGGTCGATGCGAACACTGCGTACACCCTCGGCGACGCGCCGCTGCTGGCCAGGCTGGACCCGTTCGAGCTCCTGCTGATCGAGCAGCCGCTCGAAGAGGAAGACGTGCTCGGCCACGCCGAACTGGCCAAGCGGATCCGGACCCCGATCTGCCTCGACGAGTCGATCGTGTCCGCGAGGGCCGCCGCCGACGCGATCAAGCTCGGCGCCTGCCAGATCGTCAACATCAAGCCGGGCCGCGTGGGCGGCTACCTCGAAGCCCGCCGCGTGCACGACGTCTGCGCGGCGCACGGGGTCGCGGTGTGGTGCGGCGGGATGATCGAGACCGGTCTCGGCCGGGCGGCGAACGTCGCGCTCGCGTCGCTGCCCGGGTTCACGCTGCCGGGTGACACGTCGGCGTCCGGCCGGTTCTACCGCACGGACATCACCGAACCGTTCGTGCTGGAGGCCGGGCACCTCCCGGTGCCGACCGGGCCCGGTCTCGGCGTCACGCCGATCCCGGATCTGCTGGACGAGGTCACCACGGCGAAAGCGTGGATCAGTTCGTAGCGCGCTACGAATTCCGGAGTTAGATTTGGTGGGATCGGACCATTCGGTTCGGTGAAGCCGGGTTTAACTTCGGGGGGTGCTGACACCGGTGCCCAGCAAGCCACACCTGAGTTTGGGACGCGTCCTCGAGGACCTCGGGGACGTGCTCCTGGAGCCGGTCGCGGTCGGCCGGACCACCCGCAGGCAGCTCGGCGGGGTGGTCATCCACGATCCGCACGACGAGTCCGAAATTCCCGCCAGGGCCGTCGTGCTCGGCGTCGGGGTGCGGGAGCCCGACGAGATCGTCCGCCTCTTGCACGACGTGGGTGCGAGCGGTGCGGCGGCGCTCGTCGTCCGGTCTCCCGTCACCCCGACGCCGGAACTCCGGCGCGCCGCGGACTCGTCCGGGGTCGCCCTGCTGGGGCTCGCACGCGGCGCATCCTGGACTCAGCTCGCCGCGATGCTGAGGACGTTGCTCGCCGAGGGGGACATCGGAGAGGTCTCGCCGCAGACCCTCGGCGGAATTCCGTCCGGTGACCTTTTCGCACTGGCCAACGCGGTGGCGGCGCTGCTGGACGCCCCGGTGACCATCGAAGACCGCAGTAACCGGATTCTCGCGTTCTCCGGGCGCCAGGACGAAGCGGATCCTTCCCGGGTGGAGACCATCCTTGGCCGTCAGGTGCCGGAGCGGTTCGCCCGCGGCCTGGAACGGGACGGTGTCTTCGAGAGGCTGTACCGCGACCACACGCCCGTCTACGTCGATCCGCAGCGTTATGACGACAACGAGATCGCGATTCCGCGAGTGGCGCTCGCCGTCCGCGCCGGCGACGAGGTGCTCGGGTCGATCTGGGCGGCGGTCCGGGAACCGCTCAGCGAGGAGCGGACCCAGGCGTTCATCGACGCCGCCAAGCTGGTCGCGTTGCACATGCTCCGGCTGCGCGCTGGCGCCGACGTCGAACGACGATTGCGCGCGGACCTGGTGAGCACGGCGCTCGAAGGCGGCGCCGGGGCGGCGGAGGCCATCGCCCGGCTCGGCCTGCTCGGTCAGCCGTCGATCGTGCTCGCCATGGGCCTGCTCGGCACGCCCGCGCTGGAGGACGACCTCCGCCTGGTCGCGGACCGCCAGCGGGTCGCCGACGCGCTGGCCATGCACCTCAGCGCCGTCCAGCCGCGTTCGGCCGTCGCCCTCGTCGGCGACGTCGCTTACGGAATCGTCCCGATGCCCGGCAGTCACGACGACTGCCAGGAGCGTTCGGTGCGGGTCGCGTCGACCTTCCTGGAGCGCACCGGGCGCCGGGCGGCGGCCGCGATCGGCATCGGACCGCTCGCGCTCGACGGCTCCGGCCTGCGCGCCTCGCGTGACGGTGCCGACCGGGCGCTGCGCGTGCTGCTCACCAACGCCCGCGCGAAACGCGTCGCGACCGTGGAAGACGTCCACGTCGACGCGCTCATGCTGGAACTGGCCGATCTCGCTGCGGCCAGGGGAGACGTGGCGACAGGACCTGTCGCACGGTTGCTCGCCTACGACGCCCAACACCAGTCACAGCTGGTGCACACCCTCCGGTGCTGGCTGGACGCCTTCGGTGACATCGGTGCCGCGTCAGCCGCGGCGTACGTCCACCCGAACACGTTCCGGTACCGCTTGCGGCGGCTCGCCGAGGTCGGCGAGATCGACCTCGACGACGCGGGGGAGCGGTTCGCCGCCATGTTGCAACTGCGGCTGCTGCCCCCGGACGCACGGACCGGCCCGCCCGTCGCCGACGACTCCTGACCGCCGCGCGGGTTGGTCTCCCCGGCCCGAAAGGGCGGCGGATGTTCGTCTGATCGCACGAACTCCGCTCGCCGAACGCGTTTCAGAATGAGTGATCGGCGCCACGCTCGCGTCGTTCTTCTTCTCTCCCAACGTTTCCGCGGAGGCGCCATGACGGCAGTGGTCAATGAGGACACCTGGACAGCGCGGCGGATCAACCGGACGGCACTCATCACCATGGTGGTGATGGTCTGCGCCTGGGCGGTCGACTACATAGACCGGTTCTCGATCGGGATGGCGCTGCCGATGATCGGCGCCGAGTTCGACCTCAGCAAGACACAGCAGGGCTGGCTCGTGACCGTGTTCGCGCTGGTCTACATGGTCTGCCAGATCCCGGCGGGTTTCCTCGCCGACCGCTACGGCTCGCGGGGGCCGATGCTGGTGACACTGCTGGCCTGGTCGGCGTTCACCGCGATGACCGGGATGGCGGGCACCTTCGGCATGTTGCTGGTCATCCGTGGCCTTTTCGGTGTGTGCCAAGGACTTTTCCCGGCGGCCTCGTTCAAGGCGATCGCGGAACGGACCACCCCCGGCAACCGCGCGACGGTGACCGGCGTGATGCTGTCCGCCGGCGGGATCGGCGCGGGGCTCGCGCCGTTGATCGTCGGCCCGCTGCTGATGGCGGTCGGCTGGCGCCACACGTTCTTCTGGATGGCCGGGATCGGCGCGATCATCGGCGTGGCCGTCTGGACGATTCTGCCCAAGGCGCTGCCGAAGTCGTTGAGCAGCCTGCCGCGTACCGAGTCGGCGCCGCCCGAGGTGTCACGCAAACAGGTCTTGAAGTCCTTTGTGGTCTGGAAGTTCACCCTGCTGTTCTGCGTCACCAACATGCTGAACTACGGGATGATCACCTGGGTCCCCAGCTACCTGCTGGAGACGCGGGGCCTTTCGCTGAGCCAGACCGGTGTCCTGGCCGCGATCCCGATGCTGGTCAGCATCGGCACCACCATCCTCGGCGGCTGGCTGTTCGACCGCTACTTCCACGACCACGGCCGCTGGTATCTCAGCTCGATCGCGCTGGTCACCGTGGTGCTGCTGACCCTGATGGTGAACGCGGACAGCACGGTGGAGTTCACCGTCTACGAGACGCTGGCCCTCGCGGTGTTCGGCATGGCGACGATGGCCGTCTTCGGCCTGCCGCTGCGCGTGCTGCCCACGGCGGTCACCGGGATCGGCATGGGCGTGATGAACTTCGGCGGCCAGGTGGCGGGCGCGGTCGCTCCGGTGGCGATGGGGTGGCTCGCCGACACCTTCTCCTACACCGCGGCGTTCGGTTTCCTCATCGGTACTACTTTCCTCACCGCCTTGATGGCGTTCTGGGTGCCGCAGAACCCGGCGCAGTTCACCTTCTCGCCGGCGAGTCCCAGCGCGGGCTCGTGAGTGGCGATTCGGGTTAGAACCCGAATCGCCACTCACGACCACCTGTGCCGAAGCCTCGCCTGGCACGTCGGCACACCGGATGAGGTTGCGAAAGCCACTTTCGCAACCTTCAACGTTGCGAAAGTGGCTTTCGCAACCGCTTCGCGGCTCGTGGTCAGCTCACGGCCACGGGACCTTCTCCCCGGCGAATCCCAGCACGGACTCGTGAGTGGTAAGGACGGTTCTAGCCGTCCTTACCACTCACGAGTCCAGTCCCAAGTAGACAGGAGTCTCATGCCCACCGCGTCCGAAGTCATCGCGACGATCAACGCCCGCGCGAAAGAGGTAGGGGTCCGGGTAAGGCTGCATGCCGCCGAAGTCGACGGCACCCGGCGGATCGGCGTCGACGAGCACGCCCCCGTCGTCACGGCGTCGGTCTTCAAGGTCCCGATCGCGCTGGAGCTGGCGAGGCAGGCCGCCGACGGCGGACTCGACCTCGGCGAGCGGATCAGCGTCCCGCCGGGGCATCCGACGCCGAGCCCGTACGGACTGGCCACCTTCCGGCACGAGATCACGATGTCCTGGTACGACCTCGCGATCCTGATGATCGGGATCAGCGACAACGTCGCCACCGACCTGATCGTCGCCAGGGTCGGAAAGGAGGAGACGGAGAAAACGTTGCGGCGGCTCGGGTTCGAGCACACCACGGTCCCGCAGGACTGCGCGGAGGTGCTCGGCGGCATCGGGGAAGACCTCGGGATCTCCTACGAGGACGACGAGAAAGCGCTGTCCGAGTTGTCGATCGAGCAGATCCGTGCGTTGCGCGCGCTGCAACCGGCGCACACCTGCGCCACGACCGCCGAAGAGATCACCCGGCTGCTCGGCCTGATCTGGCGTGACGAGGCGGCCCCGCCCGCCGCGTGCGCGGACGTCCGGCGCTGGCTCGATCTCCAGGTGTGGCCGCACCGGCTGCGGTCCGGGTTCCCGGACGACGGTATCCGCGTCAGCGGCAAGACCGGGACCCTGCCGTCGGTGCGCAACGAGGTCGGTGTGGTCGAGTACCCGGATGGGGGCCGTTACGCGGTAGGGATTTTCACCGACGCCGTCGACGGCAGGTCGAGGGTGCCGGAGCGGGACTCGTTCATCGGCTTCGCCGCGGCACAGGCCGTCGAATGGCTCAGGCTTCCCGAGGCCGGGAGCGAATGATTCGTCCGCACGGATGAATTTTCCCGTCGCTCTCGTCGTTCCGCACGAACCGGTGACGCCCGTCACCGTCCTAGCATTTCCGGAAACACCGGTCCACCCTTTCCACGGACGAGGATGCCCATGTCGAAACTTTCCGAAATCGATGCCTGGCTCGAGCAGAACCTTCCCGCCCTGCTGGCCGAGCACCAGGTGCCCGGCGCGGCCGTCGCGGTCTTCGCCAACGGCGAGGTGATCGACCACGCGGCAGGCATCCTGAACCGGAGCACCGGCGTCGAGTCCACAGTGGACTCCGTGTTCCAGATCGGGTCGATCACCAAGGTGTGGACGACCACCCTCGCGATGCAGCTCGTCGACGAAGGCAGGCTGGACCTCGACAAGCCCGTCCGCGACTACCTTCCCGAGTTCGTCCTCGCCGATGACGACGCCGCTTCGCGGATCACCGTGCGGCAGCTGACCTGTCACACGTCCGGCTTCGAAGGCGACATCTTCACCGACACCGGACAGGGCGACGATTGCGTCGCGAAGCTCGTGGCGACGCTGTCCGACGTGCCGCAGCTTTTCGGCCCCGGGGAGATGTTCTCCTACAACAACGCCGGGTACTGCGTGCTCGGCCGCGTGATCGAGGTCGTGCGCGGCAAGTCCTACGACGAGTGCCTGCGCGACCACCTCTTCGCCCCGCTCGGGCTGACGCACGCCGCCACCGGGCCGTACGACGCGATCCGGTTCCGTGCCGCGATCGGCCACGTCCAGCCCACCCCGGACGACGAGCCGGTCGCGGCGCCCGTCTGGGCGCTGACGCGGTCGAACGCGCCCGCCGGCTCGCATCTCGCGATGCGCCCGCGCGACCTGCTCACCTTCGTGCGCATGCACCTCAACGAAGGCCGCGCCGACGACGGCACGCAGGTGCTCAAGCCGGAGACCGCCCGCGCCATGTGGGAGCGCCAGGTCGAACTGCCCTACCTCGGCCTGATGGGCGGGGCGTGGGGGCTCGGCTGGATGATCTTCGACTGGGACGGCGGCCCGGTGATCGGCCACGACGGCGGCACCATCGGCCAGTCGGCGTTCCTGCGGGTGGTGCCGGGCAGCAACGTCGCGGTGGCGCTGCTGACCAACGGCGGCAAGCCGCTGCACCTCTACCTGGACATCTTCCGGAAGGTGCTGGGCGATCTGGCGGGCGTCGAGGTCCCGCCGCTGCCGGAGCCCAACGTCGCGGAAGCCCCGGCCGACCCGTCGCGCTACGTGGGCGAGTACTCGTCGCAGGTGGCGGACATCGTCGTCAGCCAGGACGAGGACGGCGACCTTTGGCTGGAGCGTACGCCGAAGGGGATCTTCGCCGACCTCGGGACGGGGCCGGAGAAGAGCAGGCTGCTCGGTTACAAGGGTGACACCCTGGTCGTCGAACACGACGGGCTTGGCCTGCACATGCCGCACGCGTTCGTCGGCGACGACGGCAACGGGCGCGCGCTGTACGTCCACACCGGACGGGCCGACCGGCGGGTGAGCCGGTGACGGCGACGACCGACGAGATCGAAGCGGTCTTCGCGAAAGCGGGGGCACGCGGGTTCGTGCACGCGCGCGAGGTCGGCGTCGACGGCGGTCCCGAAGTCTGCGTCGGCGCGGACGACCCGGTCGTGCTGGCGTCGGTGTTCAAGATCCCGGTCGCGGTCGCCTTCGCCCGCGAGGTGGCCGCCGGGCGGCTCGACGAGACCGAGCGGACCCGTGTCGTCGCGCGCTATCGGATCGGCGGGGTCGGCACCGCCGGTTGCGCCGACGACGTCGAGATGAGCTGGCGCGACCTCGCGCATTTCATGCTGACGATGAGCGACAACGCCGCGACCGACCTGATCTACCGCCGGGTCGGGCAGGAGGCGGTCGACCGGGTGCTGGCCGATCTCGGACTCGCCAGGACACGGCTGATCGGCTGCTGCGAGGACCTCTTCGCCTCGGTGATCGCCGATCTCGGCGCGAAACCGGACGACGATCTGGAAGCCGTTTTCGCCGCGGCGACCGAGGACCAGCTGTGGAAGCTCGCGGTGGTCGACCCGGACCGCACCACGTCGTCGACCCCGCGCGAGATCACCGAGCTGCTCGACGCGATCTGGACCGACCGCGCGGGCGACCCGGCCGCCTGCGAACGCGTGCGGACGATCATGGCCCAGCAGATCTGGCCGCACCGGATCTCGTCCGGTTTCCCCGCGGGGGTGGCGATCGCGGCGAAGACCGGGACCCTGCCCGCCGTCCGTAACGAAGCGGGGGTGGTGACCCATGTGGACGGTCGCCGCTACGCCGTCGCGGTGTTCACCCGCGCCGATTCCCTCGCCGACCGCCTGCCCGCGGTCGATTCCGCCATCGGCGAGGCCGCCCGCCTCGCCGTCGAACACCTTCGCGCGCAGACCGTCACCCAGTAGGAGAACCCCATGAAGAAAGCCCGGCTCACCGCCGCGATCGCGAGCGTGGTGGCCTTGACCGTGAGCGCGTGCGGGGGGACGTCGCAATCCGGGGAAGACCGGACAGCGAACCAGAAACTGACCGAAGGCAAGACCTTCACGATGGCGATCGGCTCCGATCCGGGAGCGCTGGACCCGGCGATGACCGTGCTCGCGGTCGCCCTCGAGATGGGCCGCTACCTCTACGACAGCCTCGTCAACCTCGACGAGACCGGCAAGCCGATCCCGGGACTCGCCGAGAAGTTCGAGGCCACCACGACCACGGCGTCCTTCACCCTGCGGAACGGGATCACCTGCGACGACGGCACCCCGCTGACCGCGAGCGACGTGGCGGCGAACATCAACTTCGTCGGTGATCCCGCCAACAAGTCCCCGATGTCCGGGCTCACCGTCGCGCCGGGGACCAAGGCGACCGCCGACGACGCGGCTCGGACGATCACCCTCGCTAGCGGAGCTCCCGACGCCTTCCTGCTCCGCAACGTCGGCAACCTCCCGATCGTCTGCGGCAAGGGCGTGACGGATCGTGCGGCGCTGGCCAAGGGAAAGTACGGCACCGGCATGTTCACCATGACCGAAATCGTGCCGAACGACCACTACACCCTCACCCGGCGGAAGGACTACGCGTGGGGCCCGGGGGACTGGCAGCGCGAGCAGCCGGGCCTGCCGGAGAAGGTGACCTTCCGGGTCATCCAGAACATGACGACCACGGCGAACCTGCTGCTGTCCGGTGAACTCAACGCCGCCCGGATCACCGGCCAGGACCAGCAACGCCTGCGCGCCCAGAAGCTGTACCACGGCGACCAGGTGGTGCCGATGGGCGAGATGTTCTTCAACCAGGCGCCCGGCCGGGCGGGCGGCGACCAAGCCGTCCGCCGCGCGCTCGTGCAGGCGCTCGACCTCGCGCAGATCGGCAAGGTGCTCACCAGCGGAGCGGGGGCACCCAGCCAGGGAATGGTCACCACCGAACCCAAGGCGTGCGCCGGCGACTCGGTGAACGGCAAACTGCCCGCGTTCGACGTCGCGGCGGCCAAGTCCGCCCTCGACACGGCGGGCTGGAAGCCGGGAGCGGACGGCGTGCGGGTCAAGGACGGCAAACGGCTCGCGCTCACGGCCATCTACGGCACCCAGCTGGGACCGACGATGGCGCCCTCCGCCGAACTGATGCAGCAGTCTTGGAAGGCGGTCGGCGCCGAGGTCACGCTGAAGGGCGTCGACAGCCCGGGAACCAACCAGGTGCTCTTCGGCACCGGTGAGTGGGACATCTCCCTGGCGCCGGTGACCTTGTTGCTGCCGAGTCAGGCCGTTCCGTTCGTCTCCGGGCCGAAACCGCCCACCGGCACGAACTTCGCGCACATCGAGAACAAGGGTTACCAAACGCAGGCTGCCCAGGCGGCACAGATGCCGGGTGACTCCGGCTGCGCGACCTGGCTCGCGGCGGAATCGGCGCTCATCGAGCGGCTGGACGTCGTGCCCTACGTCAACTCGGTCATCCCGACCTTCGGCAGCAACGCGAAGTTCAAGGTCAATTTCGGTTCGGTGGAGCCGTCGTCGATCCGGATGTACAGCTGATGACGGTCGCGCTCGCCCCGGCCGGGTTGCGCGGGAGTCCCTGGCTCTCGTTCGCCGTGCGTCGTCTCGGCCGGTTCGCGGTTTCGCTGTGGGTCTTGGTCACCACGGCGTTCCTGATGATCCAGCTGATCCCCGGCGACCCGGTCCGGGCGGCGCTCGGCCTGACCGCGCCGGTGGACCTGGTGAACGCGCGACGGGAGGCCCTCGGCCTCAACGATCCGCTGTGGCTGCAGTACGTCCACTACCTCGGCGGGCTGTTCACCGGTGACTTCGGGACGTCGATGACGAGCGGGCAGCCGGTCTCCGAGGTGATCGGCGACCGGCTGCCCGCCACCCTGCAGCTCGCGTTGCCCGCCTTCGCGGTGGTCATCGCGGTGGCGATCCCGCTGGGCGTCCTGTTCGCCGTGCTGACCCGCGGCGGGCGGCGGCGGGGCAGCGAACTGGCGTTCACCTCGACGAGTGTGCTGCTCGCGGCGATCCCGGAGTTCCTGGTGGCGGTCGCGCTGGTCGCGTTCTTCGCGGTCCAGCTCGGCTGGTTCCCGGTCGCCGGGAGCGCGGACGCGAGTTCGTTCGTCCTCCCGGTCATCGCGCTGGCGCTCGGCCCGGCGTCGGTGCTCGCCCGCATCGTCCGGGTGGAGACGCTTTCCGTGCTGGGCAACGATTTCATCCGCACCGCGCGGGCTAAACGGTTGCCCGCGCGGCTGGTCTACCTCCGGCACGCGCTGCCCAACGCGCTGACCGCGACACTGACCATGGGCGGGCTGATGCTGACCGGGATGGTCGCCGGGACGGTGCTGGTGGAGAACGTGTTCGCCTGGCCAGGACTCGGTTCGACCATCGCCCAGTCGATCCTGCAGAAGGACTATCCGCTGGTGCAGGGGATCGTGCTCGTCTACGGCATCGGGGTGCTGCTGGTGAACCTGACGGTGGACGTGCTGCTGGCCGTCCTCGACCCGCGTTCGACGATCCGGGAGAGCTAAGTGGTTAATCGACGCGCGAAATGGCTCGCGGCCCTGCGCACCCCGGTGGGCGCGTTCTCGGCGACCCTGCTGTCCCTGGTGATCGCGCTCGCCGTACTGGCCCCGATCTTGTGGCACGACAAGGCCTTCGCGATCGACACCGAGGCGATCGCGCAAGGATCTTCGGCGGCGCACTGGCTGGGCACCGACGACCTCGGTCGCGACATCCTCTTCCGTGTCCTGGTGGCGACCCGGCTTTCGGTACTGCTGGCGGTGCTCGCGACGGTGATCGGCGTGGTGACCGGACTCGTCCTCGGCACGCTGCCCTCGCTGCTGCCGCGGCCCGCCGCCCGGCTGGTCACCTCGGCGGTGAACATCGCGGTCGCGTTCCCCGGGTTGCTGCTGGTGCTGTTCTTCTCGGTGATCTTCGGTGTCGGCACCCACGGCGCGGTACTGGCCGTCGGGTTCGCGCTGGCACCGGCGTTCGCCCGGCTGGCACAGACGCTCTCGGCCTCCGTGGCCGGCCAGGACTTCGTGTCCGCCGCCCGGATCTCCGGGGTCGGCCGCATCCGGTTGCTGGTCCGGCACATCCTGCCGAACATCGGCGAACCGCTGGTGGTGAACGCGACCATCGGCGCCGGCTCCTCACTGCTGGCGTTCTCCGGGCTGTCGTTCCTCGGCATCGGTGTGCAGGCACCGGATTACGACTGGGGACGGCTGCTCGGCGAGGGGCTCAACGGGATCTACGTCAACCCGGCGGCCGCGCTCGCGCCGGGAGTCGCGGTGGTCCTGGCCGGGCTCGCCTTCAACCTGGTGGGCGAGACCGTGGCCGGGGTGATCGGTGTCCGCACCGGATCCCGCAAGCTCGCACCGCGGCCGGTCACTCCCGCGCGGGAGGACGTCGCCGAGGACCGTGACGACGCCGTGCTGGTGGTCGAGAATCTCCAGGTGGCGTTCCCGCGCCCGGCGGGCTGGACCGTTCCGGTACGCGGGGTGAGCTTCACCGTCCACGCGGGCGAGGCGATCGGTGTCGTCGGCGAGTCGGGCTCGGGGAAGAGCCTGACCGGGCTGGCGGTGTCGCGGCTGGTCGAAGCGCCTGCCATGGTCACCGCGGACAGGCTCGACTTCGCCGGGAAACCCTTGCTGACCACCCCGGAACGGGATCTGCGCGGCCTGCTCGGCACCTCGCTGGCGATGGTGTTCCAGGACCCGATGACCTCGTTCAACCCGACCAGGCGGATCGGCCGTCAGCTGGCCGAAGTGGCCGAACAGCACCAAGGTCTTCCGCGCGCCAAGGCGTTCGAGCGAGCCGTGGACCGGTTGCGCGCCGTGCGGATCCCGGCCGCCGAACGGCGGGCGAAGCAGTACCCGCACGAGTTCTCCGGCGGGATGCGGCAGCGCGCGATGATCGGCATGGGCCTGATGGGCGACCCCCGGCTGATCATCGCCGACGAACCGACCACGGCGCTGGACGTCACCGTGCAGCGGCAGTTGCTGCGCCTGCTGGCGCGGACGAGGGCGGAGCGGAACACCGCGATCATCCTGATCAGCCACGACATCGCGGTCGTTTCGCAGACCTGCGAGCGGATGCTGGTGATGTACGCGGGCCGGGTGGTGGAGGACCTGCCGTCGGCGGGGACGCCACGGCATCCGTACACGCGGGCCCTGCTGGCCGCGACGCTCGACCTCGAGACCGATCGCGACGCGCCGCTGGCGGTGATCCCCGGGCGCCCGCCGGAACCGGATCGCGTGCCCACCGGATGCGCCTTCGCTGACCGGTGCCCCGCGGTGACCGATCGGTGCCGCCTCGAAGACCCGGTGCTGGAACGCGTGGAATCGGGGCACCGCGTCGCGTGCTGGCAGCCACACGAGACGACGTTTTCCCAGCCCGCCAAGGAAACCGTGACCGCCGGAGGTACGGAGTGAGTGATCTCGTCTTCGACGCGGTGAGCGTCCGGTACGGCGGGAGACGTGGTCTCACCGCGGTCGACGACGTCGGGCTGACCGTCCCTTCCGGACAGGTCGTCGGGCTCGTCGGTGAATCGGGATCGGGGAAGTCGACGCTGGCCCGCGCCGCCGTCGGGCTCTCCCCGGTCAGCGCCGGGCGGGTCCTGCTGGGCGGGGTGGATGTCCGGAAGCTGCCCCGTCGCCGTCCGCTGCAGATGGTGTTCCAGGACCCGTATTCCTCTTTGGACCCGCGGATGAGCATCGGCGAGTCGATCACCGAAGCGATCCCACGTGGCGTCCTCCCCGGCCGCGGCGCGCGCCGGGACGAGGTCGCCCGGCTCCTGGAACTGGTCAACCTCGACCCGGACCGCGCCGGACACCTGCCGGGCCAGCTTTCCGGCGGTCAGCGGCAACGCGTGGCGCTCGCCCGCGCGCTGGCCGGGCGGCCGGAGGTGCTGATCGCGGACGAGATCACCTCCGCGCTCGACGTCTCGGTGCAGGGCGCGGTGCTCAACCTCGTCCGGTCCGTGCAGCGGCGGCTCGGTCTGTCGATGCTGTTCATCTCGCACAACCTCGCGGTGATCCGCTATCTCAGCGACATCGTCGCGGTGATGTACCTCGGCCGGATCGTCGAGGTCGGGCCCGCCGAGCAGGTGCTCACCGATCCACGGCATCCGTACACCAAGGATCTGCTCGCCGCGGCACCTTCGGCGCACACCTCGTTGTTCGACACCGGCGCGGACGAGAAGACCTCCGACACCGAACCCGCGGACCCGCACCACCCGCCGGGTGGATGCCGGTACCACACCAGATGCCCGGTCGGACCGCTCGTGCGCGCCGACCGCGAACTCTGCCTCCAGGCGGACCCCACCGAAGGCGCGGCACACCGACGTCATTCGGCGGCCTGCCACTTCAGCGAAAACGAGAGCCACCCGCTCGCGATCTCCAGAGGAGCAAGCGCACCATGACCCGACGTCTCGGTCTCGACGACCTGTACGCGATCGCCGTCCCCAGTCAACCTTCGCTGTCACCGGACGGCGGCCGGATCGTCTACGTCCTGCGCATGGCGAACCGCGAAGAGGACCGGAACGAGACCACGCTCTGGGAGGTCGGCTCGACCTCCGGAGAAGCCCGGCAGCTCACGCGCGGAACCGCCGACCTGGCCCCCACCTGGGCGCCGGACGGCACCCGGATCGCGTTCCTCCGCGCCCAGGACGGTCCGCCGCAGCTGTGGTTCCTGCCGTCGTCGGGCGGGGAAGCCGAACGGATCACCGAACTGCCGCTCGGGGCGGGCGCTCCGGTGTGGAGCCCGGACGGCGGCAAGATCGCCTTCTCGGCCGCCGTCGACCTGGCGGACGGCGAACCCGCGCCGAACGCCCCGGTGGTGGCGGACCGGCTGGACTTCAAGGCCGACGGCGCCGGGCTGATCAAGACCATCCGCAAGCACCTGCACGTCCTCGACGTCGCCACCCGCGAGGTCCGGCAGGTCACCTTCGGCGATTGGCACGCCGGCGACCCCGCCTGGTCGCCCGACGGCACGCACCTGGCGTTCTCCGCCGGACGGGACACCGACGCCGACCTGACCTTCCGTTCCGGTGCCTATGTTCTCGACGTGACCGCGAAGACCGCCGAACCGCGGCTGATCGGCTCCGGCGAAGGCATGGCGGGTCCGGTCACCTGGACCGCCGACGGCCGCGAACTCCTGGTGGCGGGCCGCGGTGACACCGAAGTCGGCCACCTCGGGCTGCTGCGGGTCCCGCTCGACGGCGGCGACGCAGTCGATCTGACGGCTTCGCTGGACCGCAACGTGATGTTCGGCGGTGCGGGCTACCCGGGCGCGCTCCCGAAGCTGACCGCGGACGGCGGTTCCGTGCTGTTCGGCCTTCGTGACCGCGGCTGCACCCATCTGTACCGAGTGGACGTCGACGGCGGAAACCCGCGCGCGGTACTGGCGGGCGCCGACCGCGTCGTGTCCGGAATGGACCTCGCGGGCGACAAGGCCGTGGTCGTCCTGGCCACGGGCACTTCGTACGGCGAGATCGCCACCGTCGACCCGGCCACGGGTGCCGTCGACGTGCGCACCGAGCACGGCGCCTCGGTCGCCGACGTCGACCTTTTCGTGCACGATGAACGGGAATTCACCATCGGCGACGGGACCGTCGTCCACGGCTGGCTGCTGCGGGACCCGGCCCGATCCGGCGCCGCGCCGCTGCTGCTCGACATCCACGGCGGCCCGCACAACGCCTGGAACGGCGCGGCCGACTGGATCCACCTCTATCACCAGGCGCTCGTCGCGCGCGGCTGGGCGGTCCTGCTGCTCAACCCGCGGGGCAGCGACGGCTATGGCGAGGACTTCTTCACCGGCGCCGTCGGCGGATGGGGCACCGCGGACTCCCGTGACTTCCTCGAACCACTGGACCGGCTGGTCGCCGAAGGGGTCGCCGACGCGGACCGCCTCGCTGTGGCGGGCTACAGCTATGGCGGGTTCATGACCTGCTACCTGACCAGCCGCGACAACCGCTTCGCCGCCGCCGTCGCCGGTGGTGTGGTCAGCGACCTGACCAGCATGGAGGGCACCTCCGACGCCGGGTACTACCTGGCCGTCGGCGAGCTCGGCGGCGCGTCGTGGGACAAGGCCAACGCGGAGTTCTCGCCGTTCGCCAAGGTCGCCGACGTGCGGACGCCGACGCTGGTCGTCCAGGGCACGGAAGACGAGCGGTGCCCGGTCGGCCAGGCCGAGCAGTGGTTCGGTGCCCTGCGTGCGCGCGGCGTCCCGGCCCGGATGGTGCTGTACCCGGGCGCGTCTCATCTGTTCATCCTCGACGGCCCGCCCTCGCACCGTCTCGACTTCAACCGGCGGGTCCTCGACTGGGTCGAGCAGTACGCGGGACCGGTGGACGGGGTGTCGCGGGTGCCGATCGACGTCGCGCACTGGCGGCGCCGTCTGGCCGAACTGGCGCGCAAGTACGGCGTCCCCGGTGCGGCACTGGGCATCGTGCGGGTCGGGGAGGACGGCAGGCAAGACGTAGAGGTGCACGCCTCCTTCGGTGTGCTCAACACGGCGACCGGCGTGGAGGTCACCGAGGATTCGGTGTTCCAGATCGGTTCGGTCTCCAAGGTGTGGACCTCGACCGTGGTGATGCAGCTGGTCGACGAGGGCCTCCTCGATCTGGACGCGCCGATCGCCGACGTCGTCCCGGAACTGCGGCTGGCCGACCCGGACGTCGCCAAGCAGGTGACCATGCGGCATCTGCTGACGCACACCAGCGGGATCGACGGCGACGTCTTCACCGACACCGGCCGCGGCGACGACTGCCTCGAGCGCTACGTCGAAATCCTCGACCAGGCCGCGCAGAACCATCCGTTGGGCGAGACGTTCTCCTACTGCAACTCGGGTTTCGTGCTCATGGGCCGGGTGATCGAGAAGCTCACCGGGCTCACCTGGGACGCCGCGATGCGGGAGAAGCTGTTCGCCCCGCTCGGCCTCACCCACACCGTGACCCTTCCCGAGGAAGCGCTGATGTACCGCGCGGCCGTCGGTCACGTCGCGGGCGCGGACGAGGAACCGAAGCCGGCGCCCATCTGGGGGCTGCCGCGGAACATGGGCCCGGCAGGACTGATCACCGCCACGACCAAGGACGTGCTCGGGTTCGCCCGGCTGCACCTGACCGGCGGTCTCACCCCGTCCGGTGACCGGATCCTGACGACGGCGTCCGCCACCGCGATGGCCGAGAAGCAGGCCGAGATCCCCGACAAGCACTCGCTCGGTGACTCCTGGGGGCTCGGCTGGATCCGCGACGACTGGAGCGGACGGCGGGTCATCGGCCACGACGGCAACACGATCGGGCAATCGGCGTTCCTGCGGCTGCTGCCCGATCAAGGGCTCGCCGTCACGCTGCTCACCAACGGCGGCAACACCCGCGACCTGTACGTGGAGCTGTACCGGGAGATCTTCGCCGAACTCGCCGACGTGGCGATGCCGCGGCCGCTGGAGCCGCCCGCGACTCCGGTCACCGTGGACGGTTCGAAGCACGTCGGTGTCTACGAACGGGCCGGTGTGCTGATGGAGGTCCTGGCCGACGGGGACGGGATCCGGCTCCGGCAGACCGTCACGGGTCCGCTGGCCGATCTCATGCCGGAGAAGACGATGGAGTTCGCCCTGGTCCCGGTGACCGACTCGCTCTACGTCTGCCGTGAGGAGGGTGCGCGGACGTGGATGCCGGTCACGTTCTACTCGTTGCCGACGGGTGAGCAGTACATGCACTACGGCGTGCGCGCGACGCCGAAGGTCTCCTGAAAGCGCTCGGCCCGCCCGGACGACTTCCGGGCGGGCCGAGTGTTCAGGCGCAGACGACCTTGTCGACGAGGGCGCGGACGGCGTCGTCGCCGGGACCGTGCCCGAAGGTCAACGAAGCCAGTACCCTGCGTGTCCCGTCGAGACTGGCGAAAGCGACGGTGCCGTAGCCGGGAATGCCGCCACTGTGGCCGATCAAGGTCACGCCGCACGGCGTCGTCCGCGTTTCGAGCCCGAGCGCGTACCCGCCGGTGAACGGCAGGGGCCGGGTCATCTCGGCGAACAGCGCGCGGGGGAGCAGTCTCCCGCCCACCAAGGCCCGGACGAACCTGTCGAGGTCGGCCGTCGTCGAAATCAGGGCCCCGGCGGAACCCGCCAGGCTGGGATTCATCTCGGTCACGTCCACAAGGGACCGACCGGCCTGCTGGTACCCGCGGGCGTGCCTGCCGGGGATGCGGATCCGGTCCCCGGGCGCGGAACTGTGGTCCATGCCCAGTGGCAGGAAGATCCGCTCGGTCACCTCGGCGCCCCAAGGCCGTCCGGTGATCCGCTCGATCAGCATGCCCAGCACGACATAGTTCGTGTTGGAGTAGGAATAGGCGGTGCCCGGCCGGAAGTCCAGGGGCTTCGCGGCGGCGATCTCGATGAGGTCCTCGGGTTCGAAGTGCTTGAAGCGGTACTTCGGGAAGTCGTCGCTCGTCAGTGGCATGCCGCGGAGGTACTCGTACAGTCCGCTGGTGTGCTGGAGCAGCATCCGGACGGTGATCGTCTTCCCGTCCGGCAGGAGCCCGGGAAGGTGCTCCTCGATCGGGTCGTCCAGCCGGATCCGGTGCTCCGCCACCAGTTGCAGGAGGACGGTCGCGACGAACGGCTTGGTGGTACTGCCGATCCGGAACCGTCCCTCGGTGGAAACCGGCTCGCGGGTGACCAGATCGGCCACCCCCGCGGCCACCGTCCGGACCCGGCCGTCCCGGACCGAACGGATCTGGACGCCGGTCGCGCCCAGGTCGACGATCTCTTGTGCGGCCCGGTGAAGCGAGTCCTGGGCGGCGTGCGCCGGGAAGGTCTGCGTGAGCAAGGTGGCCGCGACGAGGAGCGACAGCTTTCCGATCACGCTTTGCGCCGCGCCAGGTAACGGATGATCAGAAGCACGATGCAGACGACCGAGACGGCGCCCGCGGCCATGCGGAAGGTCCAGTCCAGTCCCGCGAACTGGCCGATCGAGTTGGCGGCGGCGCTGACGAGAAGGACCAGCCAGAGGGAGGCGGTGACGAGGGCGCCGCTGGAGTTTTTGGTGTCGCTCATGGGAAATACGCTAAAGAGCGGCGGTCTCGTGGAGTAGGGGAGTGACCCCCGATTGCGGGGTGGTGCTGGCGCTACCCCGGGAGCTCGTCGGCCTTCCGGGGTGCCGGTCGCGGATCCGGCCCGCCGAAGCCCGCCACCCGGTCCCAGACCCAATCCGCCATCGACGCGGCGACGGGCTCGTCGGGGTGTCCGGGCCGGCGCTTGACCACGGTCCCGAACGCGACGGCGACCAGGTACGCCCCGGCGTCGTCGGTCATCACCTGTTCCCACACCTCGTTCTCGGGCCAGTCGGGGTGCGCTGCCTGGTCGGCCTCGATCTCGGCGCTCATGGCGATGATCTCGGCCGCCGACAGCAGGCGGAACGGCTCGGCCAGGCCCCAGGCGGAGCCGGAGCCGGGCTGCTGGCCGTCGTGCCAGGCCACCAGATCCTCCGCGACCATGGACCCGATCTTGTCGGCCTCGGTCTCATCGGAGATCGAGATTCCCGGTCGCAGGGTGGCACGCAGGTCGGCGGGCAGCACGTCGTTCAGCGCCGCCAGCGCGGAAGCCAGGTCGGTACCGAGCATCCGGTCGCGCAGTTGCTGCCACCCCAGCTCGATCACCCCGGTGCGGCGGATGTCCTCGAGGGTGATGTCTTTGGCTTGAGCGTTCTCGGCGACCCGCAGCATCGTCCGTGCCGTCCCCACGAGGTTCTGCGCCAGATCCTCGGTCGGATCCTCGCGCAGCAGCCGCAGACCGAGTTGTTCGGCGTCGGTGAACCGGTATTGCACCAGGTAGGACCAGCCGAGCATCAGAGCGACCCACGAGTTCGCCGCGTCGGCCCGGATGGCCTCTTCCGCCGCGTGGACGAACCGGTCGACCGGTGCGAGGCTCCCCAGCAGGTACACCCCGCGTTTCCCGAGCGCCTTGGGCAGTTCGTCCGGCACCGTCCGGGAGCACAGGGCGACCGCCTCGTCGAGTTGGCGCCACCCTTCCTCGTGCTCCCCGCAGAGCGCCTGGGCGGATCCCAGCTCCATCCAGTCGTCCCAGTCCTCGTGCTCCTCGGCCAGCACGGTGTCCGCCCACCGGAGCGCCTCGGGATGATCGCGCTCGGCGAACGCCAGATGCCGAAGGGCACGAGCCGCGTTGACGAACTGGCCGTCGCGGCGACCTGCCACCTGGAGGTAAAGACGGCGTGCCTCGTCAGCCTCGCCGCAGAACTCGCGGTGATTGCCGAGCAACAGCGAAACGCTGCTCCGCTGAGGCTGGGCCGCGAGCACCTGCAGCGCCAGCTCGGCGACCTTGGGATGCTCCGGCTGTGCCGCGAAAAGCTCCCAGGCCAGGTCCAGGGTCCGCTCCAGGGCATCCGCGTCGTCGGCGGGCGTGCGATCGAAGTCGCTCATCGCATTCCTCGCTTGACCCGGTACGCCCGGAGTTGATCGAAGGTGCCGTCGTCGACGCCGTACTCCAGCACCGGCGCCACCTGGTCGAACCAGGACGTCGTGGATGGGATGATGCCACCTGCCGCGGCCAGCAGCGCGGCGGTGGTGACCGGTGTCAGCTCACCCTTGCTCATCGACTCGACCATCGCCTGCTGCAGCACGGTGGTCGTCAAGTGACCGAGATCGGCACCGGAGAACCCCTCCGTCGCCGCGGCGACGGCCACGACATCGACATCGTCCGAGGGCTTGCCCGCCAGCGTGCTCTGGACGATCGCCGCCCTGGCGACCGCGTCCGGCGGCAGCACCAGCACCGTCTTGTCGATCCGGCCCGGTCTGCGCAGCGCGGAGTCGATGTCCCACGGCCGGTTCGTCGCGGTCAGGAAGTAGACCCCGTCGTTCGCGCCGTCCACGCCGTCGAGCTCTTCCAACAGCTGGGTGACGAGCATCCGCATCGAGTGAGACCCGCCGCCACCGGAGGTGCGCCGTCCGCCGAGCGCGTCGAACTCGTCGAAGAAGATCACGCACGGCGCTGCCGCGCGTGCGTCGCGGAACACGCTTTGGATCGCCTTCTCGCTCTCACCGATCCACCTGCTGAGCAGGTCCGCGAGGGTCACGTGGATGAAGGACGCGCCGAGATCGCCGGCGATCGCCCTGGCGATGAACGTCTTGCCGCACCCGGGCGGGCCGTACATCAGCAGCGATCCGCCCGGCTTCTGCCCGAACGCCGCCGCCAGCCCGGGATTGCGCAGCGGAGCGAGAAACGTGGTGTCCAGGTGCCGCTTGACGTCGGCGAGACCCGCGACGTCGGACAGGGTCACCGCCGGGCGCTCGGTGTCCCACAGCGACGCTGCGACAGCGGCGCCGCCGTACTGCCGGTCCCCGTCGGCCGGGGACGGAACGGTCTCGGCGGGCGGCGGGTTCGAGGTGCGCAACCGCGCCGCCATCAGCCGGGCGCGCAGCAAGCGGATCCGCGCCGGGTCACCGCCGTGGGCCCCGAACGCCGTCAGTTCGGTGGCGGCGCGATCCGGGTCCTGCTCCAGCAGCAGCGTGATGAAGTCCTCGCGCAGCGCCAGATTGCCGGGGTCGGCCTCCACCTCGCGCGCGATCACCTCGAGGAAACCGTCGCTTCGATCGGCATCGGTCACCGTGCCGCTCCTGCGATCCAGCCCTTGAGCAGACCCAGGTTCGCCAGCGGGATGTAGTGGCCGATCCGCGGATGGTCCAGCGTCACACCGACCACTCCGGACTCGGCGAACGCGGCGAGGTAGTCGATCGCGGCCGGCATCGGCACGCTGAACAGCGGCACCGCTTCGCCCTCCGCGACGGCCAGGCCGAGGGCGCGGGCGGCTTCGTTCGCCCTCGCCGCACTGCTGTAGAGGCAGATCATCGGCCCCTGCTCGGAGGCGACGGCGTAGGGACGGGGCCGGTCGGCCTGGCCGCGCGCGATGAAGAACCAGTGCTCCAAGCGGGTCACCTGCCGCCACAGCGCGATCTGCGCCGCCGTGTCTCCCGCGGGCGCGGCTTTGACAGCCTCGTCGAGGCGGTCCAGTTCAGCGACCAGCTCGGGGCTGTTGTCTCCCGTCATTGTGGTTCTCTCTCGCGTCTGAGCTCAGCTGTCGACGCCACCCTTGCGGTTGTGCCCGGAGTCCAAAAGGGCCGAAGAGACCACAAGCGAATCCTCCGGAAAGGGCCGGCCGGGGAGAGGGCGGCTGTTAGGGTCCCGGCTCATGCGGGTGTGGTGTTGTGGCCTGGTCGTGGGCGCGGGTGTACTGCTCGGCGCGTGCGCCGGGGGCGGGTCGGGGACCGGCCAGGTGCTGCCCGGGACGACCACGAAGGCCCCGGCGACCAGTCCTCTGAAGACTGCGCCGTCGTCACCGCCGGAGACCCCGGCGACCACCACGACCCGGCTGACCCCGGAGACGACGCGGACCACGGCTCATCGCTCCACGACGACCGCGAAGCGCCCGACGACCCCGCGCCGCACTCCTCATCCCACCCGGAGACGCTGACGGGTCGTGAGTGGCGTTTCGGGTTGGCACGACCGGTATTTGCCTACCTGCGCGTGAGCAGGGCGAAGGCGAAGTGTCCGCGATGGCACGTTCGAGCGTGGCGGCTCAACGTGTGCCGGGTGTTGACGATGAAGGAATCGGGACGTTGAGTGTCCCGATTCCTTCATCGTCGATGGGCCGGGTCGATCAAGACCGTGCCCACACCCACACAACCTCACGACCGGCGGTCGAGCGGGGAAGATTTGGGACGTTCAATGTCCCAAATCTTCCCCACTCGCCCACAACCCCCTTACGCGCTCACGACTCACCCGGCCGGAGCATGACTCAGGCGTTGCGCGCGGTCGCCATCCCTGGTGTCGCGAAAGCCACTTTCGCGACGTCTGATGTCCCGAAAGTGGCTTTCGCAACACCCGAGCTGTGGAGCCCGTGACCTCCCACGGTCATGGGCTCCACAGTGTCGGATCACCTCATTGGACGGTGAGGCTGTATTCGGCCGTACCGGTTTTGCCGGTGCTGTCGGTGGCGGTGATGGTGATCTTGTAGGTGCCGCGCTGGAACGGGGCGGCGACGGACATGCGCGACGTACCGCCCGGGGCGACGCTGGAGGGCTGGAACATCGGGCTGAACGTCAGGCCCGTCGCGGTGAGTGTGCTGTTGCCCGTTCCTCCGGCGACGGTGACGGTCGCGTTGACGAACGAGCCGGGTGTCACCGTTCCCGCGCCGGGCGAGACGGTCGGCTTCGGTCCTTCCGTGGTGCCGCCGTCGCCGACGGTCAGGGTGTAGTCGGCGGACTTGGTGCCGGACGGGCCTTTCGCCGTGACGGTGATCCGGTGCGTGCCTTTCGGAGTGCTCGCCGCGGTCTCCACGGTGAGTTTGGCGACGTCGCCGGAGTCGACGGACGAACCGGGCTGGAACGTGGCCGTCGCGCCGTCGGGCAGGCCGGTCGCGGCCAGCTCGAGCTTTTCGGGTCCCGAGTCGCCTGCCTTGGTCACGACGGAGGTCGAGATGTACTTGCCGGGTTCGACCTTGCCCGCCGCCGGACTGAGGGAGACGCCGAATTTCCCGTCACCGGGCTGAGTGCCGCCGATCTCGCCGCGCGCCCAGTCGCCCATCTCGCTGGTGAGCCGGGCCATGATGCTGTAGCGGTCGCATCCGGACGCGCCCCACGAAACGACGCCGACGATCACACCGTCCACGATGAACGGCCCGCCGCTGTCGCCGGAGCAGGTGGCGGTGCGTCCGTCGTCGTACCCGACGCACACCATGAGGTCGGGGTTCACCCGCACGTTGAACACCTGGCAGTTGTTCGCGTCGTTGACCGGCATCGTGGTCTTGTACAGGACGCCGGAACCGCCTCCGGACGACGTCTTTCCGTAGCCGACGGCGGTGCCCGACTTCCCCGGTGCGGTCAGCCCGGCATCACCCGATCCGGCCACCTTGGCCCACTGGTTCTCCGGGACGGGCAGGTCGGCCTCGGTGGTGATCACCGCGACGTCGTAGCCGGTCTGCCACGAGTTCGGGCCGGTGTAGCGGGGATGCACCTTGTAGGAGGCGACAGGGGTGCGGAAGGTTTCATCGCCCGGAGTGTTCAGGTCGTCGTCGCCGTAGAGGTAGCTCTTCGCCCCGCCGACGTCGATCATGCAGTGCGCCGCGGTGATGATCTTGCGTTTGCCGACGACGGAAGCGGTGCAGGACTGTCCCTGCGGGCCGCCGCCGCCCGCTCGCAGACCCGCGATGATGTAAGGGTTTTCCCGTACGGTGGTGCGTTGTCCGTTGACCACCCTGGTCCCCATGTCCGGGGGCCGCAGCTGATCGGTGGGTGTCGCGGCGATCGCGGTGGGTTCGGCGCTCGCCGTCCCGATCGCGGGCAAAGTGATCACGGCCAGTGCCATGGCGACGGCGGTGACCAGACGCGCTGTTCTCATCGTGCTCCTCGGTTCGCAGGGTTGTTCCCGATCAGAACGTGACCGACCAGCCGGTCAAGGTGCCGGTGTCGAAGCGGTGGACGTCGCGCACCTGAAGCTTCCAAGTGCCGTTGGCGTTTTCGCCGGAGGCGTTCACGGTGAAGGTCTGGTGCACACCGCCCGCCTCGCCGATCCCGCCCGCCGGTTTGACGGGCAGCGTGGCCCCGCTCGGTCCGATCAGGTCGATCGCCAGGTCCGCCGAGTAGCTGTGGTCGATGTCCACCCGGACGGCCAAGCTCGCCGGAGCGTTGCCGTCGCAGCCGCTCTGGGTCACGGTGCTGCCCACGGTGGCCCCGGCGTCGGGAATGGACACGTCCTCGTCGTTGGACTTGACGCCACACTTGGTCGGTGTGCCGCCGCCGATGAACCCGGTGTAGAGCAACGCGTCCGGCGAGCCCGCGCCGGGATCGGTCACCAGCCCCGGCGAGGCGTTGCGGACGAGCGCGTCGCGTACCTGCTGCGGTGTCGCGCCGGGATTCGCGGCGAGGTACAGCGCCGCCGCCCCCGCGCCGTGCGGTGAGGCCATCGAGGTGCCGCTGCCGGTACGGAAGCCGCCGGTGTGGTCGGTGGAGTAGATGTTGCCGCCCGGCGCGAACAGGTCGACACACTTCCCGTAGTTCCCGCTCCGGCCGCCGCCCTGGTTGATCCAGCCGACGGTCAACGCTTCGGGAGTCCGGCCGGGGCTGGCCGTGCAGGCGTCCTGTCCGTTGTTGCCCGCGGCGACGGCGACCACGAAACCTTTGTCCACCAACGCTTTCACTTGAGCGTCCCCGACGCCGAGGGTGTCCATGACCAGGCTCAGGTTGACCACGGCCGGTTTGACTCCGTTGGCGGCCACCCATTCCAGCCCGCTCACGGTCGCCGAATCCGGTCCGGAGCCACCACAGCCCAGAGAGCGGACCGCGACCACTTTGGCCTTCTTGGCGACGCCGACGGTTTTGCCCGCGATGGTGCCCGCCACGTGGGAGCCGTGCCAGAAGCAGTCGCTCGCGTCGTTGTCGTTGTCGATGAAATCGCGGCCGTGCGCTCCCCGGCCCTCGAACTCGGCGTGCTGGATACCCACCCCGGAGTCGACGACGTACGCGGTGACACCCTCGCCACCGTTGGGGTAGACGTACTTCTTGTCCAGGGTCTTGGTGCGCTGGTCGATCTGGTCCAGCCCCCACGACGGCGGGTTCGGTTGTTCGCCGGCGGCACGTGCGACGCCGTCCTGGTGCACCGTCCGCACGGCCGGGTCGGCGGCCAGTCGCCGGGCCTGCCGCTCGCTCAGGTCCCGGACCGAAAAACCGTTCAGGGTCAACGCGTAGGTGTCGACGACCGCACCGCCGTAGCGCTGGGTCAACGAGGCGGCCCCGCCCTGAGCGGCCGCCTGCGCGCCGTCCCGGAGGACCACTATGTAGCGACCGGCGATGGGCTGCCGGGCTTGCACGACATCGCTTTCGGGCGTCGCGGCCGACGCGGCGGGACTCACCGTCGCCAGTGCGGCCGCGATGGCGACCAGACCTAGAGTTATCCGGGCCTTCTGCATCTTTCCTCCCTTTCCCGTGTGCGCCTGGCGCACCGCTTCACCATTCGGCGCGGGCGGAGGGGAAACAATCGTGGTGAGACCCCGGAGGGGTACGGCATTACGGCGATCAGGGTTACGCGGTGGTATCCCTGCGACGTATCGTTGCGACCTCCCGGAACCGATGTGACCAGCGCGGAGGTGACGATGGGCGGTGAGACGGCGCGCGGACGATCGCTCCCGATGGTCGGCCGGGCCGCGGACCTGGCCACCCTGATCGACGTCGTCATCCGCCCGCCCGCGGTGGTGTTCGTGGAAGGTGAGGCGGGGGCGGGGAAGACCACTTTGGTCGGTGCCCTCGCGACGGCGGTGCGCGGCAGGAACCTGTGGATGGCCGTCGGCACCTGTCAGCCGTTGGACGAACCCTTTCCCTACGGTCCGTTGCTCGACTGTCTCGGGCGGGCGGGGGACAGGATGGGCCGTCCCGATCCGGTGACCGGAGCACTGCGCGGACACCTGCCGGAACTGGCCGATCTCCTGCCCCCGGCACCACCGCCGCTGGACCACCCGGAGGCCGAGCGCCATCGGATGTTCCGGGCGGTCTGCGCGCTGGTACGCGAGCTCGGGCAGGCCGTTCTCGTGGTCGAAGACGTGCACTGGGCGGACGAAGACACCCGGCAGGTGCTGAGATTTCTGCTCACGGATCCGCCGCCCGGACTGTCGCTGGTCGTCACCTACCGGCGTGAGGAACTCTCCGGCGATGCCCCGCTGGGGCCGGTCGTGCGCCCGCCGCCCGAGGTCCTCACCACGCACCTGGGACTGCGACCGTTCGAGGAGCCGGAGGTACGGGCCCTGATCGAAGCCGTGACGGGCGGCGTCGTTTCGGAGTCGTTCGCGACAGCGGCTCTGCGCGAGACCGGCGGAGTTCCTTTCGTGGTCACGGAACTGGCTCGGGTCCTGCGTGACCGGTTCGTGGACACCCGGAGCGAGGGGGTGACGGCGGGCCGGCTCCTGGCCGCCGTCGAGGTGCCTGTCCTGGTGAAGGAGTCGGTGCTCGAACGACTGCACCGGCTGATCGAGCCGGAGCGCGCGGTCGCCGAGGCGGCCGCCGTGCTGGAGGATGCGGCGCCGGTGGAGATCCTCGCGGCGGTCGCGGGGTCACCCGGCGCGCACCCGGTGGTGAGCTTGGTGCGTTCCGGTGTGCTGTCGGAAGACCCGCCGAACCGGTACGGCCTCCGGCACGGCATGGCCCGGCGGGCGGTCTGCTCGGCCCTGCCGGGACCGCGACGGCGGGAGCTGCACGCCGCCGCGGTCCGCGTGCTGGCCGACGTGCCCGGGTGGCCGGCGGCGCGGCTCGCCAGGCACTGCGCCGAGGCGGGTATGCCGGAAGAATGGCTGCGGTACAGCGAAAGCGCCGCGGACACCGCCGCCGGGGCGAAGGACATGTCCACCGCGGTGGACCTGCTCTCCCAAGTGGTCTCCGACCGCGACGTGCCCGCCGCGGACGTGAACCGGCTGGCCGCCAAACTCTGCGGGTACGCGCTGGCAGGGCTGCCCGACGCCGACGTGATCAGACGCATCGAGACGCTGCTGTCAGACCCCAGGTTGACCGCCGACGTACGCGGCGAGATGCGTCTGTGGTTCGGCACCCTGCTGGTGCGCGAGTCCATGCTGGACCGTGGCTGTGCCGAAATCACCCACGCGATAGAACTTCTGGGCGACCAGCCCGAGCGCGTCGCGTCCGGGATGGCACTGCTCTCCGTGCCGTATTTGGACATCGCCACCGCGGCCGACCACCGGGCCTGGCTTCTGCGGGTGGAGGACCTGCTCGCCCGGCTGCCGCGGCGTCCCGCGCGCACGGCGGTCCTGGCCACGGTGCTCGGCGGGCAGCTCATCGTCGGTGACCCGGGCGTCTGGGACCGGATCTCCCTGCTGCCCGCGCCCAACGACGTCGACGACCCCGCCGAGATCAGGCACCTCGCCCGGGCCCACGCCAACCTGGCCGACGCGTGCTCGTGGACCGGCCGGGACCGGCAGGGGCGCACGTTCCTGCACACCGGGTTGGCGATGGCCTCACGGACGGGCGCCGACTACGTGGTGGCGACGGCCGAAGCCACCGCGGCCCGGCTGGATTGGCTCGCGGGCGAGTGGACAGGGCTGGCCGAGCGGGTACAGGCGCTGATCCACGCCTACTCCCATCTGCCGCTCATCGCGAACGAACTGAACCTGGTCATCGGCTGGCTGGCCGCCGCACGCGGCGACTGGCTGACCGCCGAACACGGATTCCACGCCGCCTTGGACATTCACCCGACGGCGGTGATCCCGGTGGCGGTGGCCGCGGCGGGAGGGATGGCCGCCATGCTCCTCGGCCGGGACGACACCGCCGCTCGCGCGCACGCGGAGCGTGGACTCGCCCTGCTCCGCGCGAAGGGCTCCTGGGCGTGGACCGCCGAGATCGTCCCCCAAGCGGTCGCGTGCTATCTCGCCGACGACGAGCAGGACGCCGCGCGGCGACTCGTCGCGGAGGCCGAGGAGGAGCTGGACGGCATCGACGCGCCGTCAGCGCGGATGGCGCTCACGGTGTGCCGGGCACAGCTGGCCGCCGCGGTGGGAGAGCGCGACGACGCGGACCGGCACTACCGAGACGCGCGGTTGCGATACCAGGAACTCGGGCAGCGCTACCGGGCCGCGCAGTGCGCAGACCAGGCCGCTCGGATCACCGGCGCCGATCCCGCGGTGTTCCGCGAGCTGGCCGTCACGTTCGACGCCCTGGGCGCCACCGTCGACGCGGCCCGCTGCCGTCACCACATCCGCAGCACCGGCACCGTCATCCCGTCCGTCCGCGGCCGCCGCAGCTACGGCACGCAGCTGTCGCCGCGCGAACACGACGTCGCACGCCTGCTGGCCAACGGCCACACCAACCGGGAGATCGCCCAAGCCCTGTTCATCTCACGGCGCACCGTCGAGGACCACGTCGCCAACGTGCTCCGCAAACTCGACGCGTCCTCCCGGCGCGATGTCCGGCTCTGAACCGTCGCGGGTACGACCATCCGTGGCTTTTCCGCGAAGTGGTCCATCCGTGTCTCCGGTCGCTATAGGTTGTGCGCATGTACGTGCCGACGCCGACGCAGGGCGACCCGCAGCAGACCGCCGGACCGCCCTGGTGGCTGGTCATCGGGCCGGGGTTCGCCGCGCTCATCGGCCTGTTCCTGCTCACCGTGATCTACCGCTTCGACGGCCGGGAGACCCTGCAGATCGAGCTGGGCATGTCCCATGAGTCGCTGCTGCTGAGCGGGCTCGTCGCGTACCTCGTCGCGGCCGCGATCGCCTTCCCCGCCGGACTGCTGCCCGGCGCGCGCTTCCCGACATCGGTGACCGTTCCCGCGATCTTCTTGATGCTCCTCGGTGCGCTGCTGGTCGCCTTCACCCCCAGCGGTGCCCTGTTCCTGGTCGCACGGGTGCTTACCGGACTCGGCGCGGGCGCGGCCATCGGCGTGACCGTCGCACTGATCCGGCGGCTCCGCACCGGTCGCGGCGCCACGGTCGGGGTGCTCGCGGGCCTCGGTGTCCTGGCCCTGGCGATCGCGCCGTTCCTCGGCGGGCTGCTCTCGGACGCCACCGGTTTCCGCGTGGTGTACCTGGTGGCCGCGCTGTTCGCCTTCGTCGCGCTCGTCGTCGCCGGAATCATCGGCATCGTCACGATGGTGACGGCGAAACCCTCGGCCCGCCCGATGCCGTACCAGCCCCAAGGTCCGCCGCTCGGTTGACGCGGGCGACCTCGGCTTCGCTTCGGAGGCGCCTACGACCCTGACGCCGACGGGTCCTGCGTCCCCGCTGGGTTAGGGTCCGGGCTGTGGAAAGTCTGTTCCTGACCCGGGTGCTGAGTGTGCTTCGGTCCGCCGGTGACGAAGCGCTGTTCGTACAGGACGGCCAGGTGACCAGCTACGCGCAGGCGCTCGACCTGGTGTCCCGGTTGTACGCGGGGCTGCCTGAGGGCGGGATCGTCGCCATCGACGCGGGCAACCGGCCGGAGACCGTTCTCCTGCAAGTCGCCGCGCAGCTACGAGGTTCCACGGTGCTGCTCGTCGCCGCTTCGGCGAGCCTGCCGGATCGGCTCGCGGCGGTGTCGGCGGCCGGGGTCACGACGCTGGTGACCGAGCAGGTGACAGGATGGCCCGCCGGTGACGCACGGGTGATCGAGCTCGACGAACTGGTGGCCCGTGAAGGTATCGAGCCTTCCGCCCTGCCGGGGTCGGTCACCGTCATCTTTCCCACCGGGGGAACCACGGGGGTGCCGAAACTCATCCGGCACAGCGGGATCTACGACGGGATGGCGCATATCTTCGCGCCGGATCCGGCGGGGCCGGGGCGCACGCTGCTGATCGCGCCGATGACGCACATGACCGGGAACGCCACCGTGCTCGGGGCGATCCTGCGGCGGGAAAGTGTCGTGCTGCAGAAGGGTTTCGACGCGGGCACCGTACTGGACGCGATCGCGGAACACCGGGTCACCTCACTGTCGCTCACGCCAGCGCGGCTGGCGGCGGTGCTCGATCATCCGGCCATGGCGTCGACCGACGTCAGTAGCGTGCGGCAGCTTTCGGTGGGTGCCGCGCCGCTTCCGCCGCGACGGCTGGCTCAGGCGCTGGAGATGTTCGGGCCGGTGGTCGGGCAGGGCTACGGCCTCACCGAGGCGCCGATGATCGCGAGTATCTCCGCGGCGGAGCTCGACGGACGGCCGGAGCGGCTCGAATCCGTGGGCAGGATCGTTCCGGGGATGGAGGCGCGGATCGACGACGGTGAGATCCTGGTGCGCGGCTTGTCGATGATGGACGGTTATCAAGGCGCGCCGCCGATCGGTGCCGAATGGTTGCGGACAGGGGATCTCGGCCGGTTCGACGACGAGGGGTACCTGTACCTGCTGGACCGCGCGAACGACGTCATCATCACCGGCGAGCACGGCACCAAGGTGTTCTCGACCGTGGTCGAAAACGCGCTCGCACGGCATCCGCTGGTCCGTTCGGTGGCCGTGTTCGGCGTCCCGGGTGAAGGCGGCGAGGGGGAGCGGGTGCACGCCGTGGTCGTGCCGGTGTCTTCAGGAGCGCTGACAGCCGACGAGATTCGAGCGCACGCCAGGGAATTCTTCGGAGGCGAGCATTTCGTACCGTCCGATGTGGACTTCGCCGACGCGTTGCCGATGACCGCGATCGGCAAGGTCGACAAGCGGGCGTTACGCGCACCCTTCTGGTCTGGACACGATCGTCACATCGCCTGAACGAGGCCGGCCGCGAGACGAGGGACTCAGTTCAGTGAGGAGCAGTTCCGTCCCGGTGTTCGGCTTCCAGAAGTGCGAGCAGTCCGGGAAACCTGCTCTCGACGTCCGCGCGTCGTAGGCGGACGCCCTTGCGGTTGCCGTAGTCGATCTCGTCGATGAGGCCTGCTTCGCGCAGGACCCGGAAGTGGTGGGTCTGGGTCTGCTTCGAGATCGGGAGAGCGAACGAGTTGCAGCCTCGCTCGCCGTCGGTGTGGTCGGCGGCCAATTCCGTCATCACCGAACGACGGTGCTCGTCAGCGAGAGCGCGAAGCACCACGCCCAGCTCGAACGCATCGACCTCTGGACCGACCAGGTTCCTTCCGGCCACGGACACCTCCCTCAGGTACGTCTTGCATCGTACCTCAGGGGCGTGCTCTACTCAGGTACGAAATAATTCGTACCTAGGCGGCCGAAGGTGTGGTCGTCGACGCTCCGAGAGGTCTTGTCATGAAGAAGCCCGAGGTGCTGATAGTCGGTGCCGGAATCGCCGGGCCCGCGCTCGCGTACTGGCTCGCCCGGAACGGGTACCGGCCGACCGTCGTCGAGCATGCCCGGCAGCTCCGCTCCGGTGGCAGCGCGATCGTCGTGAAGGGGCCCGCGATACCGGTCGCCGAGCGGATGGGCATCGTTCCGCGGTTGCGCGAGGTCGCCACCCGCAATCGGTCGCTGACCCTGCTCGACCCGGACGGCAAACGAGTCCTGCGGCTGCCCACCTCCTCGGAAGGGTCGCCGACGGTCGAGGTGACCCGGGCCGACCTTTCCGAGGTACTCCACCGGACGGCGCGGGACGATGCCGAGTTCGTGTTCGACGAGACGGTCACCGCACTCGATCAGGACGAAGGCGGAGTCGACGTCACCTTTCGGCGGTCCGCGCCACGGCGTTTCGACTTGGTGGTCGGTACCGATGGGATGCACTCCACCGTCCGGCGTCTGGTGTTCGGGCCCGAGCGGCAGTTCGTGAGCGACCTGGGTCTCTTCGGCGCGACCGTCCCGCTGGAACCCGACGCCATCGACGACCCGAGCGAGCTGACGATGCTGACCGCGCCGAACCGGATGCTGGTCGTCCACCCCTCGCGCACCACGCCGCTCGCGATCTTCACCTTCCGGGCCACACGGCCGGAGCCCCACGATCGCAAGAACATCGCTCTGCACAAGCAAACCGTGGCCGACGTGTACGCCGGCGTGCGGTGGCGGGCGCCGGAGCTCGTGGCGGCGTACCTCGACCACCCGGCCCCGTTCTTCGACCCCCTGACGACCGTCCGGATGCCCTCGTGGTCCCGTGGACGGGTCGTTCTGCTCGGGGACGCGGCGGCGGCCACGGCCCTGCTGGGCGACGGGTCCAGCATGGCGATGGCAGGAGCGTTTGCCCTCGCGGAAGAACTCGCCTCCCACCACGACGATCACGTCCGCGCCTTCGCCGCCTACGAGTCGCGGCTCCGCCGTGAAGTGCGGCCGCGACAGCGACGTGTCGGCCTGCTCTCCAGGCTCATGGTGCCCGGCACCCGATCAGGCCTCCTGGTACGCAACACGGTGGGCCGCGCGGTCGGTCTCACCTCTCGCGAAACCGCGGACGCAAAGACCGGTTAGCGGCCTATATTCGCCTTGCGACGGGGGTCGTGAGTGGCAATTCGGGTTCTATTGAGGGCTAAGGCAAAGGCGGCGCGTCCGATGCCGAGCGGCCGTGTCGCGAAAGCCACTTTCGGGACATCAGACGTCCCGAAAGTGGCTTTCGCGACACCCCGGAAAGGCTGGTGCGACCCTCATGGTGGGACAGTCAAGGCCAACCGTCCCGAAAGGACGGACTCAGCCCTTCCCGCCCAGGTAGGCCAAAACCGCCAAAACCCGCCGGTGCCCACTGTCCTCCGGCAACCCGAGCTTCGCGAAGATGTTCCGGATGTGCTTGTGCACCGCGCCATCGCTCACCACCAGCAGTTCGGCGATGGTCGTGTTGTTGTACCCCTCCGCCATCAGCCCGAGCACCTCGCGTTCCCGCGCGGTCAGTCCTTCGAGGGGGTCGGTCGCCCGGCGATGCGCCATCAGCTGGGTGATCACCTCGGGGTCCATGGCCGTCCCGCCCTTGACGACCCGGTCCAGCGCATCGAGGAACTTCTCGACCTTCCCGACCCGCTCCTTCAGCAAGTACCCGACTGCGCCCTTGCCGTCGGCCAGGAGTTCGGCCGCGTAGCCGGTTTCGACGTGGGCGGACAGCACGAGGACGGGTAGCCCGGGGTACATCTTTCGCGCTTTGACGGCGGCCCGGAGGCCTTCGTCGGTGTGGGTCGGCGGCAGCCGGACGTCGGTGATCACCGCGTCGGGCCGTTCCTTGGTGACCAGGTCGAGGAATTCGTCCACGTTGTCCACCGCCGCGGTGACGTCGATGCCCGAAGTGTTCAGCAGCAACACCAGGCCTTCTCGCAACAGCGCGTCGTCCTCGACGATCACGACCCGCATGGCAGCTCCACTTTCAGTACGGTCGGCCCACCGGCCGGGCTGGTCAGCTTCAAGGTCCCGTCGAACGCTTCGGCGCGCTTGCGGATGCCGGACAGGCCGCTGCCGCCGGATTCTTCGGCGCCACCGTGGCCGTCGTCACGGATTTCGATGAGCAGGGTGTCGGCGGTGCCGTCGAGTGTGATCGAGGCGTGTTCGGCGCCGGAGTGCTTGGTGATGTTGGTCAGCATCTCGGCGACGACGAAGTAGGCGGCGGCTTCGACAGCGGCCGGGCGACGGCTGCTGCTGAGAACGTCCACGGTGCACGGAACGGGGCAGCGGTCCGCCAGCGCGGTGACGGCGCCGTCGAGGCCGCGGTCGGTCAGCAGCGGCGGATAGATACTGCGCACGACGGTCCGCAGTTCGGCCAGCGCGCCGGTCGCGGTGTCCTGCGCCTTGCCCAGCAACTCCCGGGCCTTTTCCGGATTCTTCTCGAAAATCGAGTCGGCGATCCCCAGTTGCAGCACCACCGCGGCGATCCTCGCCTGCGTCCCGTCGTGCAGATCCCGTTCGAGACGACGGAGTTCGGCGCCGTGCGCCTCCAGTGCGGCGGCGCGGGACGCGGCCAGTTCGACGACGCGGTCGGTCAGCACGACCCCGGGCGCGGGAGCGAGCAGCTTCTTCGCGGCGGATGCCTGCCAACGGGCCACCCTGGGGAACAGGAACATCAGCGCGATCATGCCGACGCCGGTGATCGCGCTGAGCGCCGCGAGTGGCCAGGACGTCACCATGAAGCCGAGCGAGCTCTCCACCCCACCGTCGACGGACGGCCAGACGAACGCCGAGATGATCTGCCGGAGGCCGCCGAGCGGCAGCGCGACGGCGAACGTCCCGATGACGAAGCCGGTGGCGGCGTGGAAGGCGAGCCAGCCGAGGTCCCGCCGTGAGGCCGGATCCGTCACCGGGTTCCCGGCGCGGTACGGCTCGGGGATCGGCTCGCCCAGCAGGCGCGCGGCCCGCCGTCGTTCGAAGTTGACCGGACGCCGGATCAGCTGGAGCGCGATCGGCAACGCCGGGATCCCGACGCCGAACGGGCACATCAGCAGCACGAAGATCATGCCCATGAGAGCGAACCAGGCGACCATGGAGGAGGCCGCGCCGATTGCCAGGTACCGGATCGCGGACCAACAGGACCGCAGCCGGGTGATCACCCGGACAGTCTTCCATCCGGGCCGCGGCGGCGTCACCGCAGGTCCTGCTCGTATCAGGACCTCGTGAAGCCGCGAGCACCCTCGATGCCGCTCATCGCGCCCTCGACAAGGCCGATGTCGCCTGTGTCGAGGGCACGACCGCCGCGAGCCGAGCCGGTACCACGTCGTGACCCCTCGACACGACGTGATCGCTGCGGCAACGCGAGATCAGGCCACCTGCCGTGGCCGGCTCCGGTGAGGGCCGAGCCCTCGCTGGGTCAACACGGTTCCCAATTTCCCGCAGGGGTGCTGTTGGTGCACCAAGCGGTTCCGGCCGGTGAGTAGTCCGGCGGAGGTACGGTGCCGGCTCTCGCCGTGGACACGGCCGCGTCGTGCGAAGCGAGTGGGAGGCCTGGTGCGATCAGGCCGAGTACACCGGCCGATGCCCATACCACTAGGAGTCCTTTGACTTGTCGCATTCTTCCCTCAGCGTTCGTTGTTCGTTCGTCCGCCTGGTCTCGGTGGGTCACCTGACGGCCAGGTGTCACTCATCTTCCCCGGAGGATCTGGGCGAAAGCTGGGATCGCCGTTTTCCGGCTCACGGTGCAGAGGGCGGCACGGCGGCCAGTTCCTGTCGGAGGCTCTCGGCCTTCGCCACGCGGTGCTGTTCTTCATAGAGGTGAAGGGCCCGCTGCCATGCCTGGCGAGCCTGATCGTGTTCGCCGTCCGCGCGGAGTGTTTCGCCGAGGTGGACCTGGACTTCCGCCTCGATGTGGGTGTTGCCCAGGTCCCGGCACAGTGCGAGCGCTTGGTGAAAGTGTTTCAGCGCCATGGCCCTTTGACCGGAGTGGTGGGCTATGTAGCCGAGACTGTCGAGGACGGCGGCTTCGGCCTCGCGACGGTCATGCTGCTTGACAAGCGCAAGAGCCTGCTCGCAGGTGGCGGTCGCTCGACGGTGCTGGCCGAGCCGGGCTTGGAGCCAGCCGATCCCGTGCAGTGCGTCGGCGGTTCCCAGATGGTCCCCGGTGTCTTCGCAGAGTCGCAGCATGTCTTCGGCGTGCCGTAACGCCCGCTTGTCGTCTCCTTGTTGCTCCCACGCGACCGACAGCGATCGGTGGGTGAGTACCAACGCGGCCCGGTCGTCGCTCGACTCGGCCAGTTCGAGTGCGTGCTCGAGATTCTTGAGAGCTCCGTCGTGGTCACCCACGTGGGCGCAGACCTCGCCGAGGTTGCGACGAGCCAAAGCCTGGACGTCGGGCGCTCCGAGCCGGTCGGCCGCGGCCACGCCGAGGCTCCAAGCGGCGACGCAGTCATGCCAGTCGCCGGACCTCCAGAAGAAACTGTGCAGTACCCAGGCCAGCTGCCACACGAGCGTGTCCCAGCCCTGCTCGGAGGCAAGGTGCTGAACTGCGAGCAGGCAGGGAAACTCCTGTTCGAACCAGGTCATCGCGGAAGCGCGGTCCACTATCGAATGCGGCACACCGCCGGTTTCCGCCGAGGCCAGCGTGATCGGCGGGCGCTGAGGATAGACGAGGCGGTCTGCGGCGTACGCCGTCTGGAGATGGAAAAGACACAATCGCCGGACCGCCGCCGTTCGGGAATCGGCAGGCTCGTCGCACTGCGCGTGTTCGGCCGAATACAGCCGGACGAGGTCGTGCATACGATATCGGCCGGGGACAGGCTGCTGCACGAGATGCGCCGCCTCGAGACCGCGCATGGCGATGTGGGTGCCGGCCTTGGGCTGACCGGCGAGACTCGCCACCGCGGCGAGGCTGATGTCGGGGCTCGGTACCAGGCCCAGCAGCCGGAACACCCTCGCGACATCCGGTCGAAGGGCTTGGTAGGAGGCGGAAAACACCGCACGAACGCTGCTCGTCGGCTCGCCGGTGTCCAGAGCGTCGAGGCGGGTGGAAACATCGTGTAGCTCGTCGGCCAGCACCGCCAACGGGAAGCCGGGGTTGGTGCAGGCGCGCGCCGCCACGATGCCCAGCGCCAGAGGAAGACCGGCGCAATGACCCAGCAGCTCGGCGACGGCCTCGGGCTGGGAGATCACCCGCTCCCTGCCCAGTTTGCGGGTCAGCAACTCGGTCGCCTCCGCTGTGTTCAGCGCTTTCACCGTGAGCCGTCGAGCGTTGTGCGAGGCGGTCAGACTGGTGAGCTGGTTCCTCGACGTGACCACGACGGTGCAAGACGGTGACCCTGGCAGAAGCGGCAGGACATGGGCGGAGTCCCTGGCGTTGTCCAGAATGATCAGCAACCTGCGGTTGGCGGTCACACTGCGGAACAGTCCGGCCTGGGCATCGGTACCCGTCGGGATCGTTTCGGGATCGATACCGAGAGCCTCGATGAACCCGCAGAGTACGACGGTCGGCGGCGCGGGGCCTGCCGCCGGATCGAACCCGCGAAGGTCCCAGTACAGCTGCCCGTCCGGGAACTGGTCGAGGTTGCGGTGAGCCCAGTGCAAGGTCAGCCAGGACTTGCCGATGCCACCGCTGCCATCGATCGTGGCGACGATATCGGTGTCGCCCCGCGTGGCCAGGAAGCCGTCGAGTTCGGCCAGTTCGCGAGCCCGTCCGACGAACGACCCGGGCGGTGAGGGAAGCTGCCGCGGCGGTGTACTCGGCCTGCCGGGAACGACGGGGGCGGACAAGGCCGGGTCGGCCGTCAGCAGCCGGTGATACAACTCCCGCAAGGCGGACCCGGGGTCGGCACCGAACTCGTCGGCCAGCCGTCTTCGTATCTGCTCGTAGTGCTCCAACGCCTCGGCCGCACGGCCATCGCGATACAGGGCCAGGACCAGTTGGCAGGCCACCCGTTCGTTCAGCGGATTCTCGGTGGCCATGGCAGCGAGAGCGGGCAGTGCCACCGCGTGCTGTCCAAGGCGTAACGCGAGGTCGTTACGGTCCAACTGCGCCGCGAGCCGCTCTTTGTTCACCGTGTCCCGCAGGGCATTGACGAAAGGAAGATCGATCCCGGCGAAGGCTTCGCCCCGCCACAGTCCGAGCGCCTCGTCGAACAGGGTCAGCGCGCATTCCCCTTCGGCCTCGTTGGCTCGGCCGATCAAGTCACGAAACCGGTGCAGGTCCACGGCCCGGAGGTCGACGCTCAGCGCGTAGCCGCCGGATCTTCGCACGATGTCGACGTCCGAGGCTTCGGCCAATGCCTGCCGTAGCCGATACAGGTAGCCATACAGCGTGCCACGGGCACCACGGGGTGGTTGCCGGGCCCACACCCGGTCGATCAGCTGGTCGGCGGACATCACTCGATTCGGTTCGGTCAGGAGTACCACCAACACCGATCGCTGCCGCTTGTGGCCGAGTTCCATCGGCTCGCCGTTCCAGCGGGCCTCTATCTCTCCCAGAAGTCCGAACTCGATCAAGGCCCCTCCTCCCCGAGTCAAGTACGAGGGAGGATACAAGGAAAATCCCAGAATTCCCTGAGTTTTACAACTCGGCCCCCTCGCGCCGATGGTCAACGGAATTGATCCGGGGGAATTCGTGGTGGTCCTGGTTGGTGGCGCCGGTCGAACAACGGAAATTCATGGTGAATCGGGGTCGGTTCGACGGATGACGCAGAAGTAGACGCCTTTGTTTTACTATATCGTCACGCTGTTCCGGCACGGGATACAAGGAGAATCCAAGATTCGTGCCAGGGCGGGCAGGCATCTTGGTCATCTTGGTGAGGTAGCCGGGCTGCCGAGGATTTCACCGGTCGCTCACTGAGCGGCATGCCTCCGCGAATCAGGAAGGGCCTTTCGCGCATGCTCAGGATAGTCGGATCAATGTGCCGGAGATGGAGGTCGATCGTGATACGGGTGACGAAGATCAGCGTGACCGCGATGGTCGCTGTCGGTTCGGCGATCATCCCGGTGTCCGGACCCGATCAAGCGAGAGCCGACCGCTGCCTGGAAGTGTCCCTTAAGGACAGCCGGGGAGCTGGTGTCCGGGGGTCGTGAGTGGCAAAGAGGGGTGGAACAGGGGAAGGGCAAACGTGTCGTGTTCGCGGGCGGGTCGTGCCGGACTGAAGGCTCCCTTCGCCGCGTCCGATGCGGTGAAGGGAGCCTTCAGTATCGCGGATCTGGACTGGCCGCACCCCTGACTGTCCACACGGGACACATTTGGCCGGGTAAATGTCCGATTGATACCCATATGCACGCTTTGCGGATGGGATCGTGAGTGGCAAAGCGGGTTCTAACCCTCTTTGCCACTCACGACCCCCTCGAAAACCGCACATCTAACCATCAATCGGACATTCTGTCGCCAGAGAGTGTCCCTTGTGGACATTCGGGAGCGACTGGCGCCCGCAGGCCGGTCCAGAATCATGCCACGAGGTCGCCTCTAGAGGCTCGGTCATGCCACATTTGACTTACCCCTCAATGGAACGCGCATTGCCACTCGCGACCCCCTTAGCAAAGCGCACATACGGTATGAAACGGGCAACCAGCTGCCTGGAAGTGTCCCTTGAGGACAGCCGGGAGCTTCAGGTCTCCCTGGCGCGCCTGCGGCCCCCTCCCGCGCCACCCGGCACAGCGTCGTGACCGCCGATCAACCGGTCGTGGTGGTGCCAGCACTACCACGAGTCTTCCCTCACGCGGGATCGATCCGAGCCCTCGCCGACCGTAGGTTTGACGAGAGAGATCACCACCGCTTAAGGGGAAATGATGAATTCAGGGGGCACGTGCGCCTTGGCACTGGAATCCGTGAGCAAGGTCTACGGTTCCGGTGACGGCGCGGTCACTGCTTTGAACGGGGTGACCGTCGGGGTGCGCAAGGGCACGTTCACCGCCGTGATGGGACCGTCGGGATCGGGCAAGAGCACCTTCCTGCACTGCGCGGCCGGGCTCGACCGGCCGAGCTCGGGACGGGTTCTGCTCGGTGACACCGAACTCAGCAAGCTGCGTGAGAAAGCGCTCACTGAGCTGCGGAGGACCCGCATCGGGTTCATCTTCCAGGCCTACAACCTGTTGCCGTCGCTGAACGTGCTGCAGAACATCACGCTCCCGATGCGCCTGGCCGGGCAGAAGCCCGACCCGCAGTGGCTGCGCGAGATCGTCGAGGGGGTCGGGATCGCGAAGCGGCTCGAACACCGCCCGTCGGAACTCTCCGGCGGCCAGCAGCAGCGGGTCGCGATCGCCCGCGCGCTGGTCACCCGGCCGGAGGTCGTCCTCGCCGACGAACCGACCGGTGCGCTGGACACGCGCACCGCGCGCCAGGTGCTCGACCTGCTCCGTTCCATTGTGGACGACATGGGGCAGACCGTGCTGATGGTCACACACGACCCGGTGGCGGCCTCGGCCGCGCACGGCGTGCTGTTCCTGGCCGACGGCAAGCTCGCGGGTCACCTCCCGCAGCCGACGCCGGAACGTGTCGCCGAGCGCATGACCCACCTCGGGGAGTGGTGACGTCATGTGGGATTTGGCATGGCAGACGATCAAGACCCGCCTGAGCGGCTTCGTCGGCGCGTTCATCGCGATCCTCTGCGGCACGGCGCTCGTCGCCGGCTGCGGCATCCTGATGGAGTCCGGGCTGCGGGCCGGTGTCCCGACACAGCGGTACGCGGACGCGGCGGTCGTCGTCGGCGGGCAGCAGACGGTCGACCCGCCCGGTGCAGGCCCGATGGAAACCCAGCAGGTCGGGGAGCAGGCCTCGGTGCCGGTGACGATCGCCGGGACGATCACGTCGGTGCCGGGTGTCCGCGGCGTGGTGGCGGAGCAGAGCTTCCCCGCCAACGTCGTGACGGCCGACGGCCGCGCGCTGAACGGGCCGGAAGGCGGCCAGTCGCTCGGCCACAACTGGGACGCCGCCAAACTGGCGCCTTTCTCCTTGCGTGACGGCCGCGCACCCGCCGGTCCCGACGAGGTCGTCCTCGACGCGGAACTGGCGTCCCGGAGCGGGGTGACGGCCGGTCAGCAGGTGAAGATCGCCGTCCGTTCGACGCCGGTGGACTACTTGGTCTCCGGGATCGCCGCCCCGAAGTCGGGCGACGGCCTCAGCCGTCAGTCCTCGGTGTTCTTCTCGCAGGAGAAGGCCGCCGAGCTCGCCGGGACGCCCGGCCAGGTGCACGCGATCGGCGTGCTGGCGGACCCGGGTGTCACGCCGGGCGACCTCGCCGACCGGATCAGCGCCGCGGTCGGCACCGACAAGGTAACGGTGACGACCGGGGTCGAGCGCAGCACGGTCGAGTTCCTCGACGTCAGCCAGACCCGCATGCTCCTGATGGCGCTCGCGGGTTCGTTCGGCGGGTTCGCGCTCCTCATCGCGGTGTTCGTCGTGGCCAGCACACTGGCGCTGGTCATCAACCAGCGTCGCCGGGAGTTCGCGCTGCTGCGGGCGATCGCGGCGACACCCCAGCAGATCCGCAAGCTGATCGGCGCCGAGACCATGCTGGTCGCGTCGGTAGCCGGGGTGCTCGGCAGCGGTCTCGGCGTGGCCGTTGGCTTCGGATTGAGGAACGCCTTCGCCGGGATCGGGGTGATCCCGCCGGACTTCGAGCTGGCGCTCAGCCCGATCCCGCTCGTCGCCGCGCTGGCGCTCGGCCTGGGCACGGCCCGGTTGGCCGCGTGGTCGGCTTCGCGACGTCCGTCCTCGATCCGCCCGGTGGAGGCGCTCGGCGAGGCCGCGGTGGAACGGCGTGAGCTCGGCCGTGTGCGCGTCATCGTCGGCGGCGCGCTGGTGGTGGCCGGTCTCGCGGGCTCGATGGTCCCGATCTTCCTGCCCGGTGAACCAGGGCTCGCGGCTTCGTCGGGCTCATCGCTGATCATCGTGATCGGGCTGGCCGTGGTCAGCCCGAAGGTGGTCGCGTTCATGACGAAGCTGATCGCGCCGGTGCTCAATCGGACGTCGAGGATCAGCGGCTACCTGGCCGCCGCGAACAGCCAGGCCAACTCGCGGCGCCTCGCCGCCGCGGTGACGCCGGTGATGCTGGCGGTCTCGTTCGCCCTGACGATGTTCTACAGCCAGACCTCCGCGGCCGCCGCCCGGCAGGAAGAGACCGTGGAGTCGACCACCGCGGACCACGTGCTCGCCAGTACCACCGGTGGCCTGTCCCCGGAGGTGGCCGAGGCCGCGCGACGGATCGCCGGCGTCGCCGCCGCGACCCCGGTCGTGCGCACCGAGGTGATGAACACGGTGCAGGAGCAGGACAGAGTGCGCGTCGACCGGTACGGGGCGCAGGGGCTCGACGGAACACAGGTCCGCGGGAACCTCGACCTGGGCGTCGTGTCGGGCAAGATCACCGACCTGACCGGGAACACCGTGGCGATGAGCGAGCGGGAAGCCGACTGGTACGAGAAGAAGATCGGCGATGAGGTCGAGTTCTACTACGGTGACGGCGCTCCGGCGAAACTGCGGCTGGTCGCCACGTACACCCGTGACCAGGCGTTCGGCCGCTACGTGCTGCCCGTCGAGCTGGCCAGGGCGCACACCGGTGACCGGAGGGACGATTCGGTGCTCGTGCGGCAGCAGCCCGACGCGGACTCCGCGACGGTGACCGCCGCCCTGCGCGACCTCGCGGCTCGTTATCCGGGTCTGGTCGTGACACCGGGATCCGCGGTCGCCGCGCCCGCCGGCGGTCAGCAGCAGGCCCAGTTCTACGTCAACCTGGTCGCGGTCGGCGTGATCCTCGGCTACGTCGTGATCTCGGTGGCCAACACGCTGGTGATGAGCACGGCGCAGCGCTCGCGGGAGTTCGCGCTGCTGCGCCTGATCGGCACCACGAAACGCCAGGTGGTCCGCATGATGCGGTTCGAAGCACTGGCGACCGTCGGGGTCGCGGCCCTGCTGGGGACCGTGGTGGCGGGGGTTCCCCTGATGCTGCTGAACCTCGGCCTGCGCGGGACACCGCTGCCGTCCGGCACGATCGCCGTCTTCGGCGGGGTCATCGCCGGGGCGATCCTGCTCGGCCTGGTCTCGCTCGGCCTCGCCACGCGGGTGGCGCTGCGGTCCAAGCCGATCGAGGCGATCGGCCTCCGCGAATAGCCGGTCCCCGTCGTCCGGTCAGCCCTCCGCGGCGGGCCGGACGGCGGGGATCTTCCCGCCGCGGAAGGCGTCCACGAACAATCGGTGGTCCTCCCGTGACTGCTCGGCGTAGGCCATCCCGAACTCGGTCAGCGTGCGGACGAACTCGTCTTCGCGGTCACCGATCACTTCGGCGATGGCCGCTTCGCTCTGGAAGTCGACGAGCGTCTGCTCGGAGTCCGAATCGGACACACAGTGCATCTTCGCGGTGGCCCGGCCGAGATAGTCGAGCACCGGTCCCATCTCCGCCGGTTCCGTCAGATCCGACCAGTCCAGGTCGTCGACGTAGGGCGACAACTCGGAGACGACGAACCCGGTCCCGTCGATCTCCGTGTAGCCGAGCCAAGGATCCGCGTGCGCCTGCAGCGCGCGCTGCGAGACGGCGGTGCGGTGCCCCTCGTTGGTGAAGTAGTCGCGGATGCTCTGCTCGGACACGATCCGGCTCGGCGCCGCGACATTCCCTTGTTTCATCGAAAGGACGACGTCGTTCTCGAGCGCCTGGGTCCGTCCTTCGACGAGGATGTTGTACGCGGGCAGCCCGGCCGAGCCGATGCCGAAGCCGGTCCGGCCGACGATGTCCTTGACCCGGTAGGTGATGCTGCCGAACCGTTTGTTCTCCGGAATGGTGTCCAAATAGGACTCGAAGGCGGCGATCGCGGTCTTGCGTTCCGCCTTCTCCAGGACCCGGACCCCCGGGCCGTGCCGGAACCTCCGGTCGTAATCCTCCACGGTGGTCACTTCGTCGAGCAGGTCGATCCGCGTCTTGAGCCGGGCACGGAGCAGCACGTTGTGCAGGATGCCCTCGGTGCTGTCCAGCTGGAGCCGGACGAGTTCGTCGCCGGGGCGTTCGGCGTACTCGCGGACCTGCTTCACGTAGGCGCGCAGGTAGGTGCCGATCAGCGTCTCGATGTCGTCGTCCGAGATCGCCTTGCTCCACGCCAGCAGCGCGACACTGGCCGCGAGCCGTTTGAGGTCCCAGGTGAAGCAGCCGAGGTAGGCCTCGTCGAAGTCGTTGACGTCGAACACCAGCGTCCCGGACGAATCCATGTAGCTGCCGAAGTTCTCGGCGTGGAGATCGCCCTGGATCCACACGCGGCTGGTCTCGTCGTTCGCCCACGGGTCTTCCTCGTGTGCCATGTCCGCGTAGAACAGGCACGCCGAACCGCGGTAGAACGCGAACGGGGCGGCCGCCATCTTGCGGAACTTGCGGCGGAACGCGTCGGCGTCCGCGCGCATGAGGTCTTCGAAGGCGTCGACCAGCACTTCGACGATCCGCGCCTGCCGATCGTCCTCGCCCTGCTCGCGGATCCACTCGACCACACCTGCCATCACGACCTCCAGACGGCTCTCACGGTGCCACAGGTCGGTTCGCCGGGCAGATCAGATCTTGCGGAATCGGGCGTCCAGCAGTGCGAAGGCCCCGAAAGCGGCGATCCCGGCCGCGAGCGTGAGCAGCATCGGGCCGCCGTAAGGCTGGGCGACGAGCGTCTTCAGCGCGGCGTCGAGTCCGCTCGCCTTGGCGGGGTCGAAGGTGACCGCGGCGATGACCGTCAGCACGCCGATGGTGCCGTACGCGGCGGAGAGCGCGATCCAGCCGACCTGGCCGAGCCGGATCGTCGTGGTGCGGGTCGTCCCCGACGCCTTCCCGAAGTCGAGCTCCCGCACGAAGGTCTTCCGGAACCCGCGCTGGGCGAGGAACACCGCCACCGCGACGACGCCGATCCCGACGACCGTCACCAGAACCTGGCCGTAGGACTCCGCGAGGATGTCGGCGACCATGGAGCCCTGGCCGTCGTCCGCGCCCGAGATCGCGACCTTCACCGCGCTGTAGGAGACGAGGCCGTACAGCACGACCTCGATCCCGCTGACGATCCTGCGGACCGTCCGCCGCCGCGCGTCCACGTGCCGGTGCCCGGTGGCCGCCTCGCTGAGCTGCCACAACGCCAGTACGGCGAGACCGGCCGCGATCAGCCACAGCAGCCACGCGCCGCCTTCCGCGACCACCACCTGCAGGGCGCCCGCCTTGTCCGCCCTGGCCTTGTCGCCGAGGGCGACCTGCGCCGCGAGCCACGCGACGAGCAGATGCACCACGGCGTAACAGACGAGCCCGCCCCGGGCGATCAGGTCGAACGTCTTGCTGTCGCGCATCGGGCGATCCTTGTCGAGCGGCCGCGCGTTCACCAGGGCCGGGCGGCCCAATGTGTCCGATCTGTCAGCTTTCGCGACCGTCCAGCCAGCCGTACCACTCGTCGAGGCCCGTACCCGTCGTCGCGGACAGGCACAGCACCTCCGGCCGGGGGTTCACCCGCGTCAGATCCTCGGTGAACGACTCGACGTCGAAGTCGACGTACGGCAGCAGGTCGATCTTGTTGAGCAGCACGACGTCCGCGGTCCGGAACATGTGCGGGTACTTCAGCGGTTTGTCGGCGCCCTCGGTGACCGACATGACCACCACCCGCGCGGCCTCACCGAGATCGAACAGCGCCGGGCAGACGAGGTTCCCGACGTTCTCGATGAACACCGTGGACCGCGGCGGCGGCGCGAGGGTGTGCAGCGCCTTGGCCAGCATGCCCGCGTCGAGATGGCAGCCGGCCCCGGTGTTGATCTGCACCACGCGGCAGCCGGTCGCCCTGATCCGCTCGGCGTCGAAGATCGTCTCCTGGTCGCCTTCGATCACCGACATCGGCAGGGTGCGGCCGCGGTCGACGATGGTGCGGGCCAGCAGCGTCGTCTTGCCGGAACCGGGGGAGCTCATCACGTTCAGCGTGTGGATGCCCCGCGCGGCCAGCCACGTCCGGTTGTCCGCCGCCAGCCGGTCGTTGGCCGCGAGGATGTCCTGTTCCAGCAGCACGGTCCGGTCGGGTTCCGGATGTGAGTGCCCATGGCCGTGTCCGTGTTCATGCCCGGCCGACGACGGGTCGATCACTCGGACTCCGGCGTCGTCCGAGCACCCGCAGGTTGCGCACATTCGCCTCGCACCTCCACAGATTTGATCCGGAGTTCCTGCCCGCCGAGCACCCGCAGGTTCGCGCCGCCACAGCGAGGGCACAGGGGGATCCGGGGATCTTCGACGGTGAATTCGCGGGCGCAGTCGCGGCAGCGAGCGCGTCCCGGCGGTTCGATCACTTCCAGTACCGCGTCCCGCAACGGGGTGCCGTCCACGATGACCTCGAAACAGAACCGCACCGAATCGACGACCACGCCCGAAAGTGCCCCGATCTCCAGCGTCACCTTGCGGATCGGGGTTTCCCCCAGCCGCCGCGTGATCTCCTCGACCGCGGCCTGCGTGATCGCCAGTTCGTGCACGGGCGCTCCTTCAGCAGATCCGCGGCAGGGGATCGCCGACCAGCAGATCGCAGATCCGGGTCCCGCCGAACACCGTGTTCAGCAGAACCAGGCCAGGTGGATCGGCCTTGACCCGGCCGATGATCGCCGCCTTCGTGCCGAGTGGATGCGCGCGCATCGTGTCGAGTGCCAGATCGGCCTGGGCACCGTCCACGAAGACCACGATCCGGCCCTCGCAGGCGACGTAGAGCGGGTCGATGCCGAGCAGTTCCGACGCGCCGCGCACCTCGTGCCCGACCGGGACTTGGTCTTCGTCGACCACCACGGCGACGTCGGCGGCCTTCGCGGCTTCGTTGAGGATCGTCGCGACACCGCCCCGCGTGGCGTCGCGCATCGCCCGCACTCCCGGTGCGGCGTCCAGCAGGGCGGCGGCGAGACCGTGGACCGGCGCGGTGTCGGACACGAGATCGGCCTCGATGTCGAGTTCGCCGCGCGCCAGCATGACGGTGACGCCGTGCTCGCCGATCGGGCCGGACACCAGGACCGCGTCACCGGGCCGGATCGTCGCGACGCCGAGCTCGTGCGGGGTACCGAGCACGCCGACGCCGGCGGTGTTGATGTAGCAGCCGTCGGCCTTCCCGCGCTGGACGACCTTCGTGTCGCCGGTCACGATGGACACCCCGGCGGCTTCGGCGGCCAGTTTCATCGACTCCACGATCCTTATCAGGTCCGCGACCGGGAAGCCTTCTTCCAGGATGAAACCCGCCGTCAGGTACAGCGGTTTCGCGCCGGACACGGCGAGGTCGTTGACCGTGCCGTTGACCGCGAGGTCGCCGATGTTCCCGCCGGGGAAGAACAGCGGCGACACGACGTACGAATCGGTGGTGAGCGCCAGCCGTGAGCCGTCGATCGTCAGCCGCGCCGCGTCCTCCAGCGGTTCGAGCAGGGGATTGCGGAACGCGTCGAGGAAGATCGCCTCGATGAGGGTCTGGGTGGCCTTGCCGCCGGAGCCGTGCGCGAGTGTGATGCGCTCCTCGCGGACCTTCGGGCGGCGGCGCCGGGCCTTGTCGATCCGGTCGAGCACCCGCTGTTCGCGTTCCGACGGCAATCCTGTCGACTCTGTCGACGTGCTCATCGGACGCTCGCCTCGCGCACCCTGGTCCGGGTGAACCGGCCGAAGTTGTAGTACGCGGCGCAGGCGCCCTCGGGGGAGACCATGCACGTCCCGATCGGTGTCTCCGGGGTGCACGCGGTGCCGAACACCTTGCACTCCCACGGTTTCAGCACTCCCTTGAGTACTTCGCCGCATTGGCAGGCCTTGGGGTCGGCGACCCGCACACCGGGGACCTCGTACTTCAGTTCGGCGTCGAACCTGGCGTACTCGTCGCGCAGCCGCAACGCCGAATGCGAGATGAACCCGAGCCCGCGCCATTCGAAGTACGGCCGCAACCGCATCGTCTCGTTGATCGCACGCAGCGCGGTCGGGTTCCCTTCCCAGGGCACCACCCGCGAGTACTGGTTCTCGACCTCGGAGCGGCCTTCCTTGAGTTGCAGCATCAGCAGGTAGATCGACTGCAGGATGTCGAGCGGTTCGAACCCGGCGACCACGATCGGCTTGCCGTACCGCCCGGCGATGAACTCGTACGGACGGCAGCCGATCACCGTGGAGACGTGGCCGGGGCCGATGAACCCGTCGAGACGCAGGTCGGGGGAGTCGAGGATCGCCTTGATCGCGGGGATGATGGTGATGTGGTTGCAGAAGATCGAGAAGTTGCCGATCCCTTCCGCGGCCGCGCGCAGGACCGTCATCGCGGTGGACGGCGTGGTCGTCTCGAACCCGATCGCCATGAACACGACCTGCTGGTCCGGGTTCTGCCGGGCGATCTTGAGCGAGTCGAGCGGCGAGTAGACCATCCTGATGTTGGTGCCCTCGGCGTTGGAGTCGAAGAAGTTCCCGTCGCTGCCGGGGACGCGCATCATGTCGCCGAACGAGGTCATGAGCACCCCGGGTCGGCGGGCGATGCTGATGGCGTCGTCGATGCGGCCCATCGGAATGACGCACACCGGGCAGCCGGGGCCGTGCACGAGGGTGATGGCTTCGGGAAGGTAGTCCTCGAGCCCGTGTTTGTAGATGGTGTGGGTGTGCCCGCCGCACACCTCCATGAACTTGTACTCCCGGCCGGGTTCGCACAGACCGGCGATCTTCGAAGCCAGCGCCCTGGCCTTCTCGGCGTCGCGGAACTCGTCCACAAAACGCATGCCGCCCCTCCTAAACGATCTGGGAATCCCGTAGTGCCGCCATTTCGTCCTCGTACGCCTTGCCGATGCTTTCGAGGAAGTCCATCGCGGCCTTCGCTTCGGCTTCGTCGATCTTCGACAGCGCGAAGCCGACGTGGATGAGTACCCAGTCGCCGGGAGCGATGCCCTCCTCCGCGACCAGCCCGATGTTGATCGCCCGTTTGACCCCGCTGACGTCGACCCGCGCCAGATCGGGCCGGTCGGACAGGATCTCGATCACTTCTCCGGGAATGCCAAGGCACATGGCGGCACCTGCTTCCTCCTCGCGTCGGAGCTCTCCTTGACGAGATCGGTGACCACGCGGGCCGCCGTGTCGACCGCGGCTTCGACAGCGGGGCTGAGCCCCATCCGCTGCTCCAGGACCGCGGGTTCGCAACCGACCAGCAATACCCGGCCGGGATCCCCGCCGAGCAGAGCGACCAGGTTCAGCACGACGTCGGGCTGCATGCCGTGCGCGTCGAGCGCTTCCGCCTGGGGCGGTCCGTCCGGTGGATCCAGTTCGACGACGTACACCGTGCCGGGCGGGTCGCCCCGCATCGTGGCGTCGACCAGGATCGTCAGCCCGTAGCCGCCGCTCGCGAGATCGTGGGCCAGGTGCATGCCCCGGATGCCGTAGTCGGCCACCCGGACGTCCGCCGGCAAGTCCTTTGTGGACAAGCGTCGGGCGACCTCGACGCCGAACCCGTCGTCACCGAGGAAGATGTTCCCGACACCGGCCACCAGCACTCGGGGCGTCATAGCGGTTCCACCTCGTCGGCGCCGAAGTAGCGGTACCGGCCGTGCTGGGCGTAGAGATCCGAGCCGAGATCGTCCTCCAGTGTCACCGCGAGATGGCAGACGTCGTCGACGTCGAACAGCACCGCCCGTACCACCGCGACCCGCCCGGCCAGGAACATGTCGTGCGCGTCGGCCCGTTTGACCGGCCGCAGCCGGACCCGGCTGCCCTCGCCGACGGCCACTCCGCCGACGGTGACGGTGGTGGGTTCCACTTCCGGTTCGGGGGTGCCGGTGACCGAGCGCAGGTAGCGGATCGTGCCGTGCAACCGGTCGAGCAGATCCGGTGACAGACCGTCGACGCGGTCGAGGAGTTCGGCGGCGCGGGCGTCCGTGGCGCGGGCCTGACGTTTCTCCTCGTCGGTCAGCGTCATGGTGCGCAACGTGAGGATCTCGTCGATTTCCAGGCCGTCGTAGAGGGTTCCCGGGCTTTCCTCGGCGATCTCCGGATGGTCGTTGAGAATGATGGGGGTGCACAGGACGGTGTCACCGACGAGGACGGGCCACAGCCGCTCGTTGACGCACTCTTCGGTCACCCGCGCGGCCCATTCGGGTGGATCGGCCGAGGACAGGAAGTGTCCGTCCGAGGTGGACAGCAGGGCGTGCGCGGCGATCAGCGAGTGCGCGAGCGCGTCCGGGCGGGTCGCCTCCGGCTCGGCCCAGCCGGAGGTGTTCTCCACCCGCAGGCGAAGTTTGAGGCCGCCGAACGGGTCCGGCAGGTCGACAGCGCGGATCCGCAGCTCCCCGGACAAGCCGGCGCGCCGCCGGACCAGGCGAGTGTCGTCGCGGACCTGCTCGACGTCCTCACCGCCGCCTACCTGGAACGGCACCCTGATCTCGGTGCGCAGCGCGGAAAAGGGAACGACGGTGTCGACCTCCCGTTCGACGGCCTCCTCCCAGGTGGTGTACTCGACGCCGTCGACGGTCGCCGACGGCACGGGCCGTCCGGCCACTTCGACGACGCGTTTCTGGAGTTGCAGGAACCGGAGCAGCACCCGCAGCACGCCGTCCGGCGCGGGCTCGGCGATCAGTTCGGCCTGGGACCACTCGTGTTCGCCGGTCCCGCCCGCCGCGTAGGCGGGCGGGGTCAGCACTCCCCATTGAAACCGGACCTGGTTCTTGGCCGCCGACGCGCGGTACGGGTACAGGAGGTAGCCCTCGTACAGCACGGCGTCGGCGACCGCCCTGACCCGGTCCAGTGCGGCGGTCACGGCGTATCCCGGAGTCCGGCCACGGTGAGCTCCCACAGCACGTGGTAGAGCGTGGTCTGCGCCTCCTGGACGCGGTGCACGGACGGCGACGGCACCACGAACAGGTGGTCGACACTGTCCAGTTCGGCCATCTTGCCGCCGTCGTAACCCGCGATGCCGACGGTGAGCAATCCCAGCCTGCTCGCTTCGTCGAAGGCGCGCAGGAGGTTGGCGGAGTTCCCGCTGGTGGACAGGCCGACCGCGATGTCGCCCGCCCTGCCGAAGGCGGCGATCTGCCGGGCGAACACCACGTCGAAACCGATGTCGTTGCTGAGCGCGGTGATCACCGCGATGTCGTTGGTCAGCCCGAACGCGGGCAGCGGTGGCGAGTCCCCGGCCGGATTCAAGAAGAGACTGGCGAGGTCCTGCGCGTCGGTCGAACTGCCCCCGTTGCCGAAGGTCAGCAGCCTGCCGCCGACGGCGAAGGCGCCGGTCATCGCTCGCGCGCATTCGAGAAGCCGCTGCCCGTCCCTCGCGAACACCGACGCGCGCAACTCGGTGATCTCCCGGGCCTTGTCCACAGTGGATCTCCGGACCTGTTCGAGCAGGGAGTCCACATCGGACGAGTCCGCGTACAGGAACGGGTAGAGGGCTTGGACCTCGGTGGCGGGACCGTCGCCGTTCATCGGGAATCGCCTCCCAGCACCGCGATGGCCTCCCCGGCGTGCACGAGGACGGTGTCGCCGACGTGGGACGCGACCAGCGCGACGCTCACCTCCTCCTCGGTCCCGGCGTCGGTGCGGACGACGGCGAGGGCGTCGTCCAGCAGCCGCAGCACGGTGACCGGGACGGCGGTGTCCGAACAGGTCACGCAGACGTCGTCGTGGCAGTCGTTCATCGCGCCTCCTCGTCGAGAACGCCAGGCTGTTCCAGGAACACGTGCACCAGCTCCCACAGCACGTGGTACATCGTCACGTGCACCTCTTTGACCACCCTGGGATCCACGGAGGCGGCGATCAGCAGGTGGTCGGCGGCCCGGCGGGCGGCGATCGCCCCACCGTCGCCGCCGACGAGGGCGACGGTCAGCATGCCGAGCTCGCGGGCCCGCTCCAGGCCTCGCAGGACGTTGCGGCAGTCGCCGTCGGTGGACAGGCCCAGCGCGATGTCGGGAGGTTCGGCGAGGAACCGGATCTGATGCGCGAAGATCTCGTCGAGACCGGCGCGGTTGGCGACCCCGGTGAGCGTGGCGACGTCCGAGGTCAGCGACAGCGCGGGCAGCGCCCGCTTCCCGACGATCACCGGATGCACGAACTCGACGGCCACGTGCTGGGCGTCGGTGCTCGGTCCGCCGTTGCCGAACACGACGAGTTTCCCGCCGCGGTGGAACCGCTTCGCCATGGCGTGGCAGGTGCGGGCGACGTCTTCGGCGTGCTCGGCGAGATCGTCCAGCGGGCGGGCGCGGTCGCGCACGAGGGCGTCGACCACACCGAGGCCGCCGGGACGTGACAACTCTGTCACGGGCGGAGTCCTTTATGTGGTGGGAAAACAGATCAGTCCGTCAGGCGAGGAGACCCGTTGCTGCCGGGCCTGCCGCCTGTTCGTTGTCTGCCGGGCGCGAGGAAACCCTCCGGCAGGCCGGGGCCGAGAATTCCGGCTGTCCGCCAGATCGGGACGGACACCGGTTCGGCTGGCGGCACGTCGTCATGCCGCGCCGATTCAGGTAGCCAGCTCTCCGGATTCGCGGTCAGTCCGAGCAGATAGGTGACCGAGCAGGACAGCGAAGCGGCTAGCTCTGGCAGCAGGCCGAGGTCCAGGCCGCGCCCGTTCTCCATCGCGCTCAGCGCGCGGTTGGTCGTACAACTCCCGTGTTCTTGCAGGCGCACCACGACTTCGCGCTGGGTCAGGCCCAGGGAAAGTCGTCGCTCGCGCAGCCGCTGGGCACAGATCCAGTGTCGTTCGCGAGCGGGATTCGGCTTCGGCGCGCTCATCGGACACCTCTGTCCCGAGGGAACGACACAAGTGTTCGCCGCGATCTCCGATCCGTCAACCGGGCATCTCGGTGAGACCCGCGGCCGGATCCGGCATGTCGGCGAGGGGGTGGATCTCGTACCGCGCGAAGTTGTAGACCGGCGACATCGCGAGCAGCCGTTCCAGTTCTTCGTTGGACCCGACGTCGTAGATCCAGGCCCCGCCGTGCTGCCCGACGAGGTGGTAGCGCGCGAGTACCTTGCCCTTTTCCTCCAGGGGCCCGGCATAGCGCGGCATCCTGGCGACGGCGGTGGCCATCTCGCCCGACAGCAGGGCGAGCTCCATCCGGAACAGCACCAGGAATTTCATCCGTCCACCATCCGGCGGCGGCGCGGGCACTGTCAACAGCGCGGTTTCAGGTGAGCGGCGATCTTCCGAACCGTTCTTGGAGCCGCCGGAGGTCCCGCAGCCTCGGTTCGGTTTCGCCACCGACCCACCGCCCGACGGTCTTGACCGAAACGCCCAGCTGACGTGCGGCGGCCTCCTGCGTGAGCCCTTCCCGCTCCAGTACCTCGGTCATCCAGTCGGCGAACGACCCCGGCGCCTCGGAACCCGGTGCCGCCGTGGGGGAATCCGACTTCAGCTCGGTCACCTGGGCGAGCGTCGGCTCGCCGGGCTGCCCGGAATGCGAATGCAGGACGTCGACCTCGACGTGCTCCGGGAAGATCCGGAACGAGATCTGGATGGTGCCCGTCGGGCCCGCCGCGTCGAGAAGCGCGCGGAAGACCGTCTGGCTCACTTCCCGGTTGTCCCCATCGGTGAGCGGGGAATCGGCGAGACAATGGCGGACGAATTCGCGGATTTCCGGAATCGAGGAAGGACGGGCCGGGAAAATCTTGGAAAGCACGACGACCGGGAGTAGCTCAAGGGGTACTCCCGAACCTTCGAAATTCGGTACGTCCACGAGAATCCCGTCGTCGAGGCCGCTTCGGCCAGCCTACCTGTGCGGGCTTTGCGCCCCAAGCAAAGAACGCGAGGACAGATCTGTCCTGTCGTCTTGCCGATGTCGTCCGGCGAGGTCTACCGTGACAGTGTTCACGCCGCGGAAAAGCCGGGATCTTTCCGAGGTCGTTTCCCGTTCTCCACTTTCCACGCTCGCGTGTCGGCCCTTGTCGAACCCACCGGGCGTTCGCCGACTTCGAATGCGGCCTCGGGCTGCGAGGAGGTGGTCCTCGATGACCACGGCCGAAACGACTGACGAACCCGTCGTGCACATTCTTTGGATGAACGGTGGTCTCGGCTGTGACGGCGACTCGGTCGCCCTGACGGCCGCCACCCAGCCGAGTATCGAGGAGATCGTGCTCGGCGCCCTGCCCGGGCTCCCGAAGGTCGCGGTGCACTGGCCGCTGATCGACTTCGAATGCGGGCCGGAGACCGGCGCGGACACCTTCATCGAGTGGTGGCACAAGGCCGATCGGGGTGAACTGGAGCCGTTCGTGCTCGTGGTCGAGGGCTCGATCCCGAACGAGAAGATCAAGTCCGAAGGATACTGGTGCGGCTTCGGCAACAACCCCGCCACCGGCCAGCCGATGACCACCAGCGAATGGCTGGACCGGCTGGCGCCCAAGGCTTTGGTGGTCCTCGCCGTCGGCACGTGCGCGACCTACGGCGGTATCCACGCGATGGCGGGGAACCCGACCGGGGCGATGGGCGTGCCCGACTACCTCGGCTGGGAATGGCGGTCCAAGGCCGGGATCCCGATCGTCTGCGTGCCCGGCTGCCCGACCCATCCGGACAACCTCTCCGAGACGATCCTGTACCTGCTGTACCAGGCCGCGGGGCAGGCCCCGATGATCCCGCTCGACGAGGCGCTGCGCCCGCAGTGGCTCTTCGGCGCGACCGTGCACGAGGGCTGTGACCGTGCCGGCTACTACGAGCAGGGCGAGTTCGCCGACGACTACGGCTCGCCGAAATGCCTGGTGAAACTGGGCTGCTGGGGTCCGGTGGTCAAGTGCAACGTCCCGAAACGCGGCTGGATCAACGGCGTCGGCGGCTGCCCGAACGTGGGCGGGATCTGCATCGCCTGCACGATGCCCGGGTTCCCGGACAAGTTCATGCCGTTCATGGACGAGCCGCCGGGGTCGAAGGTGTCCGCCGCGGCGAGCACGGCCTACGGGACGGTCATCCGCGCGCTGCGCGGGTTCACCATGCGGACCGCCGACGAGGAACCGAAGTGGCGGCACAAAGGGAATTCACTGACCACCGGCTACAAGTCCAACTGGTGACGGAGCGAGGAATCCAGCGATGACCGATACCCAGAACCCCGGCCTGGTGGAGATGGCGTGGGATCCGATCACCAGGATCGTCGGCAGTCTCGGGATCTACACCAAGATCGACTTCGCCAAGAAGGAGGTCGTCGAGTGCCACAGCACGTCGTCGATCTTCCGCGGCTACAGCATCTTCATGAAGGGCAAGGATCCGCGCGACGCGCATTTCATCACCAGCCGCATCTGCGGTATCTGCGGGGACAACCACGCGACCTGTTCGGTCTACAACCAGAACATGGCCTACGGTGTGCGGCCGCCGCATCTCGGTGAGTGGATCATCAATCTCGGCGAGGCCGCCGAGTACATGTTCGACCACAACATCTTCCAGGAGAACCTGGTCGGGGTGGACTATTGCGAGCGGATGGTCGCCGAGACCAACCCGGGTGTGCTCGAACTGGCCAACCGCACGGAATCCCCGCACGCGGCCGAACACGGGATGAAGACCATCGGCGACATCATGCGGTCGCTGAACCCGCTGGAGGGCGAGTTCTACCGCGAGGCACTGCACGTCTCCCGCTACACCAGGGAGATGTTCTGCCTGATGGAAGGCCGCCACGTCCATCCGTCCACTTTGTACCCCGGCGGTGTCGGCACGGTCGCGACGGTGCAGTTGTTCACCGACTACCTGACCCGGCTGATGCGCTACGTCGAGTTCATGAAGAAGGTCGTGCCGATGCACGACGACCTGTTCGACTTCTTCTACGAAGCCCTGCCCGGCTACGAGAAAGTCGGGCAGCGGCGGATCCTGCTCGGCTGCTGGGGCAGCCTCAACGACCCGGACCACTGCGACTTCACCTACGAGAAGATGGAGAACTGGGGCCGCAAGATGTTCGTCACCCCGGGCGTGGTGGTCGACGGGAAGCTCGTCACCACCAGCCTGGTGGACATCAACCTCGGCATCCGGATCCTGCTCGGTCACTCGTTCTACGAGGACTGGGAAGACCAGGAGATGTTCGTCAAGCAGGACCCGCTGGGCAATCCGGTCGACCGGCGGCATCCGTGGAACCAGCACACCATCCCGCGGCCGGCCAAACGCGACTTCGACGACAAGTACTCGTGGACGATGTCGCCCCGCTGGTTCGACGGCAAGGATCATCTCGCGCTCGACACCGGCGGAGGCCCGATCGCCCGGCTGTGGGTGACCGCGCTGGCTGGACTGGTCGACACCGAGTACGTGAAGTCCACCGGGCACAGCGTGCAGATCAATCTGCCGAGGACCGCGCTCAAACCCGCGAAGAGCTTCGAGTGGACGATTCCACAGTGGAGCAACGCGCTCGAACGCAACCGCGCGCGGACGTACTTCCAGGCCTACGCGGCCGGGCTCGCGCTGCACTTCGCGGAGAAGGCCTTGGCCGAGATCCGGGGCGGGAACACGAAGACGTGGGAGAAGTTCGTCGTCCCGGACGAGGCGGTCAGCTGCGGGTTCACCGAGGCCGTCCGCGGTGTGCTGTCGCACCACATGGTGATCAAGGGCGGCAAGATCGCGAACTACCACCCGTACCCGCCGACGCCCTGGAACGGCAGTGTCCGCGACACCTACGGCACGCCCGGCCCGTACGAGGACGCCGTGCAGAACACGCCGATCTTCGAGGAGAACCCGCCGGAGAACTTCAAGGGCATCGACATCATGCGCGCGGTGCGGAGTTTCGACCCGTGCCTGCCGTGCGGTGTGCACATGTCCCTCGGCACCGGGAAGGTCCTCACGAAGCACCACACCCCGCACGCGTTCAACGGCGAGTACTGAGGGGGCCGGATGCCGACCACGGCGGGCGACACCGGTGACCGGATCGAGGCCTTGCTCGGCCAACTGCCGGACGGTCGGGGCAAGCAGGTCGCCGAGGAACTGGTCCGGGTCGTCGTCGGGATGTACGGCGAAGGACTGGAGCGCATCGCCGGGCTGGTGACCGAAGACGTCCTGCTCCGGCTCGCCGGGGACGACCTGGTGGCCGGCCTGCTCGTCCTGCACGACCTCCACCCGGTCGACGTGGACACCCGGATCCAGCGGGCGCTGGACGAGGTCCGGCCCTATCTCGGCTCGCACGCCGGAGGGGTCGAGTACCTCGGAGTCGACGCGGACGGGACGGCCAGGCTGCGGCTGGAGGGCAACTGCCAGGGCTGCCCGTCCTCGACGCTGACCGTGAAGATGGCCATCGAGGGCGCGATCACCAGGGCGGCGCCAGAGGTCGCCGGAGTCGAGGTCGAAGGGGTGACCCCGGAGCCAGAACCGGTGCCGCTGCAAGTCGGGATGGGGCCGCCGGACGGCTGGCACGCGCCCGAGCCGTCCGGTTCGCGGTGGAGCGCGGTGCCGGAACCGGGTCCGCCGACCGGACGGCCGGTGGCCGTGCGGATCGACGGCGTCGACGTCCTGCTCTGTTCGGTGCGCGGCACGCTCTACGCCTACCGGGACTCCTGCGCCGCCTGCGGTTCCGGTCTCGCCGAGTCCACCTTGGCGGGCTCGGTCCTCACCTGCGCGGGGTGCGACGCCCGATTCGACGTCCGGCTGGCGGGCAAAGGACTCGACGACGGTGGCCGTCACCTCGACCCGCTGCCGCTGCTCTCGGACAGCGACGGGGTGCGGGTCGCCCTGCCCGCGGCGGTGACGTCGTGAGCGGGCACACCGGGCTCCGGCGCTTCGTCGAGCCGGAGAAACCGGCGCCCGCCCGGGCGCCGGAGCCGGAACGCTGCGAGTTGTGCACCGAGCCGACCGGGCCGGGGCACGGGCATATCGTGGACACCGAACGCCGCGCGATCCTGTGCGCCTGCCGCGGCTGCTTCCTGCTGTTCAGCAGCCCGGAGGCGGGTGGGCGGTTCCGGGCGGTACCGGACCGCTACCTGCACGATCCCGGACGTCCGCTGACGAGCGCCGAATGGGACGGACTCGGCATCCCGGTGGGCGCGGTGTTCCTGCTCCGCGGTGACGAGGGCGTCGCCGCGTTCTACCCGAGCCCGGCGGGCGCGACCGAATGTCTCCTGAACCTGGACGCCTGGGCCGAGCTGGCCGCGACCCACCCCTTGCTGGCCGCCGCTCGGCCGGAGATCGAGGCGATCCTGGTCCGCCGTACGGACACGACGGTCGACACCTTCCTGGTGCCGATCGACGTCTGCTACCGGCTGGTCGGGCTCGTCCGTGTGTACTGGAAGGGCTTCGACGGTGGCCAGGAGGCCCGCGAACAGGTCGACCGGTTCTTCGGCGACGTGCGGGAGAAGTCCCGCGACTTCGGTCTGGGGTGAGCCGTGGCGGACCTGGTCTTCGACTGCCTCGACGCCGCACCCGAACGGTACGGCGTGGTGCCGAGCCTGAACCTGCGGCTGCGGATCAGCGAGGTGACCGGCGAACGGATCGAGGCGATCGCGCTGCGGTGCCAGATCCGCGTCGAACCGCACCGGCGGCGCTACTCGCCGCAGGAAGCCGAGCTGTTGCGGGACCTGTTCGGCGACACCGCGAGGTGGGCCGACACGGTGAAGCCGATGCAGTTCACGACGGTGACCGCGATGGTCCCCGGGTTCACCGGAGCCACCACGCTCGAACTGCCGGTACCGGTCACCTACGACCTGGAGATCGCCTCGACGAAGTACTTCAACTCGGTCTCCGACGGCGTGATCCCGCTGCTGCTGTTGTTCAGCGGCACCGTTTTCAGCATGCGCGAAGGCCGGATGTCGGTCCAGCAGGTCCCGTGGAGCAAGGAGACCTCCTACGGACTCCCGGTGAAGGTGTGGAGGGAGACCGTCGACCTGCACTTCCCGGGCAGCGCTTGGCTGCGGCTGGACCGGGAGACGCTGAACGCCTTGCAGCGGTACAAATCGCGGCACGCGCTGCCGACCTGGAGCGGCACCGTGGCCGCCCTGCTCGAGGCGGCCGAACAGACGGAAGGGTCTGCGAAATGACGATTCTCGGTTACATCTTCCTGGCCATCCTGGTCCTGCTCGCAGGCGGGATCGTGGTGCTCTTCGTCCTGTCAATCCCCGATATCCGGCGCTATCTCGCGATCAGGAGGATGTAGGTCGCGGGCCGCGGCGACGGCCGCTTGACCGAGGCTGATCCCGCCGTCGTTCGCCGGCACCTTCGTATGGGTGAGGACCCGGAAACCGCCGTCGGTCAGCAGATCCACGGACCGGTCGAGCAGCAGCAGGTTCTGGAACACCCCGCCGGAGAGCGCGACCGTGCCGACGCCGGTCCGTTCGCGCAGCACGGCACAGCAGCGCGCGATGCCCTCGGCGACGCCGTTGTGGAACCTCGCGGCCACGACGGCGGGGGAGCGGCCGCGCGCGAGGTCTTCCGCGACGGCTCGCACCAGGTCGGTCCCGGCGACCACCAGCGGTCCGGTTCCGGACAGGCCCACCGGGTACGCGCCCCGTTCGACGGGGTCGGCCAGCTGCTCCAGTTCGATCGCGGCCTGCCCTTCGTAGCGGACGGTGTCGCGGACACCGAGCAGGGCCGCCACCGCGTCGAACAGCCTGCCCGCGCTGGAGGTGAGGGGAGCCGCGACCCCGCTCCGGGCCAACCCGAGCACGCCGGACCACGCGGACTCGTTGCGCGTGCGGACGGCCGACAGCGGCGGAGCACCGGCGAAAGCCTCCTCCAGATAGACCGCGGCCATCCGCCACGGTTGCCTGATCGCCGCCGCGCCACCCGGGAGCGGAACCGGCGCGAGGTGCGCGAGCCGCTCGAACCCGACAAGGTCGGCGAGCAGGAATTCCCCTCCCCAGATCGTGCCGTCGGTGCCGAACCCCGTGCCGTCGAAGGCGACCCCGAGTACCGGCCCGGTCTCGCCGTTGTCGGCGAGGCAGGACGCGATGTGCGCGTGGTGGTGCTGCACGCCGGTCAGGTCCACGCCGGTCTCCTCGGCGAGATCGAGCGCGTACTTGGTGGAGAGGTACTCGGGATGCAGATCGTGCGCGATCACCTCCGGGTCGATGTCGAAGAGCCGTCCGAAGTGGACGATCCCGTCGGTGAACGAGCGGAGGGTCTCGAAGTTCTCCAGATCGCCGATGTGGTGCGAAACGAACGCACGGCCGTCCTGGGCGAGGCAGAACGTGTTCTTCAGACCCGCCCCGCAGGCGAGTACCGGCCGCCGTGCCCGCCGGGGAAGCCTGATCGGTGCCGGGACGAACCCGCGCGAACGGCGGAGGACGGTTTCGCGCCCTCGCCACGGCCGGACGACCGAGTCGTCGGTGCGGATGTGGATCGGCCGGTCGTGGGTCAGGTAGGCGTCGGCGATCCCGCGGAGCCGATCGAAAGCGTCTTCGTCGGTGAAGGCGATGGGCTCGTCGGAGATGTTCCCGCTGGTCAGCACGATCGGCGCGCCGACGGCGGCGAGGAGCAGATGGTGCAGGGGCGTGTACGGGAGCATCAGGCCCAGGGACCGGGTCCCCGGCGCGACCGACCCCGCCACTGGAGCGCCGTCGAGCCGGGGCAGCAGCACGATCGGCCGTCTTCGGCTCTCCAGCGCGGACCTTCCGGTTTCGTCCACTTCGCACAGGCGCGCGGCTTCGTCCACATCGGACACCATGACGGCGAACGGTTTGTCCTCGCGGTGCTTGCGTTTCCGCAGGGTGGCGGACGCGGCCTCGTCGCTCGCCAGTACGGCCAGGTGGTATCCGCCGAGTCCTTTGATCCCCACGACCCGTCCTGCCGTCAGCAACGCCGCTGTCCCGGCGACGGGATCGCCCGTGAGTTCCGCTGTGGCCGCGTCCAACAGCCGGAGCCGGGGACCGCAGTCCGGGCAGCAGACCGGCTGGGCGTGGAACCGCCGGTCGGCCGGGTCGTGGTACTCGGCCGCGCACGCCGCGCACAGCGCGAAACCCGCCATGGTGGTCAGCGGACGGTCGTAGGGCACGTCGCGCACGATGGTGAACCGCGGCCCGCAAGCGGTGCAGTTGACGAACGGGTAGCGGTACCGGCGGTCCGCCGGGTCGGCCAGTTCGCGCAGGCAGTCCGCGCAGGTGGCGCTGTCCGCGGAGACCGGCGTGCGTTTCGTCCCGCCGGACTCGCTGGCCACGATGGCGAATCCCGGACGGCCGTCCGGCTCGGCCTCGGTGGTGGTCACCCGCTCGACCCCGGCCAGCGCGGGCGCATCCCGGCTGAGGGCGGACAGAAACGCGCCGACTTCGGCGATCGGCCCTTCGACCTCGATGAAGACGCCGTTCCCGTCATTGCCGACGAGACCGGCCAGACCGAGCCGGGTGGCGAGGCCGTGCACGAAGGGCCGGAACCCGACGCCTTGCACGATCCCTTCGACCCGGACGGCGCGCCGAACGTGCGCCTCCACCCGGCTCAGTGTTCCCCCTGAGCCGCCCGGCCGCACCCCCCGCGGCCGGGCGGCTCACCGGAGTTTGGCGAACGTCTCGGGCAGACGTGCCGCCAACCTGCGGGTCGCGAGGGCGCCACCGAGCCAGGCGCCCGTCACCGCGTTGACGAGGGCCACCGCGAGCGTCGCCGCGCCGAACCAGGCCGGGAGCGAGTCCCCGGCGAAGGTCAGCACCGCGGCCATCGCGGTCGTCGGAGCGGTCGCCCACAGCTGGATCTGGAACGCCGCGAAGATCCCGGCGGTGTTCTCCCCGGCGTCGGTGGCGTTGACGCGCCGGTGCGGGTCGACACCGGGTGTCGCACCGAGCACCGACATCACCAGCGCGGTGCCGCAGCCGACGCCGAGCAGCGCGATCAGCACCGCGAGGATCGGCACGGTGTAGTCGAAGATCCCGGTCACGGCCATCATCAGCGCCGACAGGACGAGCGCGGGCAGTCCGAAAAGGACGGTGATGCCGATCTGGCGGCCGCGGATGTCGGCGCGCACCGACTCCGGGCTCTCGGCCACCACGAGCTGCCACAGCGCGGTGCCGTCCTGGCCGTAGAGGTTCGCGCCGCTGAGCGCCACGGTGAGCGCGACGGCGACACCGGCCAGCCCGGCGATCTCGGGGACACCCGCGATCGCGCCGTAGACCGCGATGAACACGCCGAACCAGATCGCCGAGCGCACTTCCAGGCTCCGCCACGGATCCCGCCACCAGGTGCGGATCTCCTTGCCGACGACGGCGCCGAGCGGGCTCGCGGGCAGCCACCCGGCGCGGCTGCCCAGCGGGCGGCGGCGACGCCGGACGGTGCGATCGCCGACGTGCGGGGTCAGGAGCGCGATCGCGGCCAGCTTCACCACCACCGTGGCAACGGCGAGCAGGGCGAGCGAACCCAGCGCGGGCAACGGTCGTCCGGCCGCCATCTCCCCGGCGGCGCGCAGCGGCAGCCCGAACGGCGTCCACTCCAGTACCGCCCTGGCGGGGATGGTCCCGAAGCCCTCGCGCAGGAAGGTCGGGATCGACTCCAGCACGGGGCGGACGACGACCCAGCCCGCCGTCATCGACGACAGCAGCAGGCCGTACTGGACGGCCGCGAGTTCCACGCCGAGGTGGGTGCGCATCGCCGCGCCCAGCAACGCGTACACGGTCCGCGAGAGCGCCACCACGAACCCGACCAGGAGCACCGCGCCGACGAAGCCGGTGACGGCAGCGGCGATCGCCGTGGCGGAGGTCGCTTCGGCGAGCGCGTACGGGATCAGCGCCAGCGCCGCGATCGCCGTCACCGCGCCGCCGACCCCGGCGAACGCGGACGCCAGGAGCCCGGCTCCGAGCCCCCGGCGCGAGAGCGGCAGCAGCGTGAAGTACTCCGGGCGCAGCATCGCGCCGCCGGAGGTGAGGACGGGGCCGATCATCCAGCCCGCCGTCCAGAACGCGAGGACCAGCAGCAGCACGTCGGTGCGGGCGGCGGGCTCCGAAACGAACACGACCGCCCAGGTGGCCGCGGCCGCCAGGACGCCCGCGACGAGGCCGAGCACTCGTTTCCAGCTGTGCGTGTGCCGCTGGATCGCGAGCTTCAGCCGGATCAGGTCGCCAACCACAGCAGGTCCTCCTCCCCGACACCGCGCTCGCCGACGAGCCGGACGAAGACGTCTTCGAGTGTCGAATCGCCGCGCACTCCGGCGAGCGTGCCGCTCGCCACCACCCGGCCGTCCGCGATGACGGCCACCCGGTCGCAGAGGTCCTCGACCAGCGACATCACATGCGACGAGATGACGACGGAGCCGCCGGCGGCGACGAACCGCAGCAGCATCGCCCGCAGCACCCGCGCCGAGACCGGGTCGACGGCCTCGAACGGTTCGTCGAGCACGAGCACCTTGGGCGCGTGCAGCAACGCCGTCGCGAGGCCGATCTTCTTCCGCATCCCGGTCGAGTACTCGATGACGAGCACGCCGCGTTCCTCGGCTTCGTCGAGTTCGAGGATCCGCAGCAGTTCGGCCGACCGCGAGCGGACGACGGCGGCGTCCATGCCCCGGAGCAGCCCCCAGTAGGTCAGCAGTTCGGCGCCGGTCAGGCGTTCCGGCAGGGCGAGGCCGTCCGGCAGGACCCCGAGGATCGCCTTGGCCCTCGCAGGTTCCCGCCAGACGTCGATGCCGTGGACCACGGCGGTCCCGGAATCCGGCCGCAACAGCCCGACCGTCATCGCGAGCGAGGTGGTCTTTCCCGCGCCGTTCGGGCCGACCAGCCCGGTCAGCGAGCCGGTCGGCACGGTGAGCTCCACCCGGTCGGCGGCGGTCTTCCCGGAGAACGTCTTCGTCAGCCCGTCCAGCCGCAGGGCGGGCACCGTTTCGGTCTGCATGGGCTCACGATGGCCGGAGCCGGGGGTGCGGCACCTCGGTCCGCGGGGCAGACCCGATGGCCAGGTGGCCGCGAAGATCGTGGCCACCTGTCCGGTCCGTCCTTATCTACACTGCGAGGATGGCCGTGACGGTGGACCGCTGGATGCTGCCCGGCGAGCTCGCCCGCGCCGACGAGCCGGGGGAGTCGTCCGGCAGGCGCACGCCCCGTGACTGGGCCGTGGACATCACGATGTTCGCGATCGCGGCGCTGGTCTGGTTCCTCGAGTTCGAGTACTTCGTGCTCCCGAACGTGCTCGGACTGCCGCTCTGGGCGCAGGTGGGCGACGCGGTCGCGGGCGCGGTGATCTGCTTGGCGATCTGGTGGCGACGGAGGTTCCCGGTCACGGCCGGGCTCCTCGCGGCGACGGCCGGGGCGCTGGCGAACACCGCGGCGGCGGCGATGATCCTGCTGCTGTTCTCCCTCGCGCTGCACCGGGGCTGGAAGCCGGCGGTCCCGATCACGTCGGTGGCGGTGCTGATCAGCGTCCCCTACATCCATTCGTTCTTTCCGGGTGCGGCCACCCAGCCGCTGCCGTGGCTCATCAGCCTGGTGCTCGGAGCGGCGCTCGTGGTGACGGCCGGGATCGGGGTGCGCGCCCGCCGTCAGGTCGTCCTCGCCCTGCGGATGCGCGCGGACGCCGAGCGGCGGGGGCACACACGCGAACTGGAGGAGAGCCGCCGGGCCGAACGCCAGCGCATCGCGCGCGAGATGCACGACGTTCTCGCCCACCGGATCTCGCTGCTCGCGGTGCACGCTGGCGCGCTGGAGTACCGCACGGCCCAGGCGGAACGCGGCGCCGCGCCGGAACCGTCGGCGGCCGAGGTCCGCGACGTCGTGGCGGTCGTGCGGTCCAACGCCAACCAAGCGCTGGAAGAGCTGCGCGAGGTGCTCGACCTGCTGCGTCAGCAGCCCGACGGCGAAGACGGCCGTGAGGCGCCGCAGCCGACGGTGGCCAGGCTGCCCGCGCTCGTCGACGAAGCCCGGCTCAGCGGCCAACAGGTCCGGGCCGATTTCGCCGAAGGACTCGGAGACCTGCGGCCGCAGGTGCAGCGCACGATCTACCGGATCGTCCAAGAAGGACTGACGAACGCGCGCAAACACGCTCCCGGCGCGGTGGTCGACGTACGGGTGAGCGACGCCGTGGCGGGCGAAGTGCTGGTCCAGGTGGCCAACGCCGCGCCGATCGGCGTCACCACGAGCGAGATCCCCGGTGCCGGAGCGGGACTGACCGGCCTCGCCGAGCGGGTCGCGCTCCACGGCGGAGACCTGATCAGGGAGATCGCCGACGGGGAGTTCCGCATGCGGGCTCGGATACCGTGCGCGTCGTGATCAAGGTGCTCGTGGTCGACGACGACCCTCTCGTGCGTGGCGGACTCCGGCTGATGCTGGGCGGGGCGACCGACGTCGAGGTCGTCGGCGAGGCGGCCGACGGCGCCGACGTGACGGACGCCGTCTCCCGGCTGCGGCCGGACGTCGTGCTGATGGACGTCCGGATGCCGGTGCTCGACGGCATCGCCGCCACCGCCGCCCTCGGCAAGCGCACGGGGGAACCCGCGCCCGCCGTGGTCATGCTGACGACGTTCGACGCCGACGAGACGGTGCTCGCCGCGCTGCGGGCCGGTGCGGCGGGGTTCCTGCTCAAGCACACCCCGCCGGAACGGATCGTCGACGCGGTCCGGCGCGCGGCGGCGGGGGAGCCGGTGCTGTCGCCGGAGGTCACCCGGACCGTGATCGCCATGGCGGCAAGGCAGGGCCCGGACCGCGGTTCCGCGCGGACGCGGATGGAACTGCTGACCGAACGGGAACGCGAAGTCGCGCACGCCGTCGCCGAGGGGCTGAACAACGCGGAAATCGCCGAGCGGCTGCATCTTTCGCGGTCCAGCATCAAGGCGACGATCTCCAGCGCGCTGACCCGGCTCGGCCTGACCAACCGCATCCAGCTGGCGATCGTCGCCCATGAGGCAGGTCACTCTTGATCTCCACCTTGGTGGAGGGTGAATCCTGGGCTCACCAACGGATCAAGGAGTGAACATGAGCGAGGACAAGGGTTTCTACTCGATCATCGAGTACGCGGTCGACGGACCCGAGACCCAGGCGGCACTGGTGGACGCCTTTGCCGACATCCAGGACCGCTGGGTCCGGTTCTACCCGGGGTACGTCTCGGCGCGGTTCCACGCGAGCATCGACGGGACGCGGGTCTTCAACCTCGTCAGCTGGGCGAGCGAGGCGGACTACCGGCATTTCGAAGAGACGTCGGACACCGCGGGCCGTATCGAGGCCATCCAGGCGGCCCTCGACGGGCTGCCCGGCGAGGTGGAGTCGCGGGTGAGCGCGAACCCGCGCTACCGCGTCGTCCGGGAGATCGGCCCCGGACCTCGGGCGGACGCCTGATCGCGGCGGCCGGGAGGGCCGAAAGTCCCGGTCCGGAAAGGACCACGGCCACTCCCGGCGGCGCCTCCGGCGCGACAGGCTGAGGGACCCTCTCCGGCTAGGAGCCGCGATGATCCTCACTGAAGCACCGGTCGTCACCGCCGCGCTGGAGGCCGCCGTCCGGGCGCCGTCTCCCCACAACACGCAGCCCTGGCTCTTCGAGGTCGGGCAGGACGTCATCGGCGTCGTCCTCGACGAGGAGCGAGTTCTCAAGGTGTGCGACCCGGACCGGCGGGAGGCGCGGTTGTCCTGCGGTGCGGCGCTGATGAACCTCGAACTCGCGCTCGCCGTCGCCGGCCGGTCCTGCGACGTGGAGTTGCTGCCGTCGAAGAACCGGCCGGAACTGCTGGCCAGGGTCGAGGTCGGCGCTCGGCACCGGGCGACGGCGGCCGAGCAGCGGCTGGCGGCGTCGATCCGCCCGCGGTACAGCAACCGGCGGCCGTTCGCCTCGACCCCGGTCCCGGCCGGTGCCCGCCACGCGGTGTGTCAGGCGGCCCGCGAAGAGGGCGCGAAGCTGATCCTGCTCGACGAGATCGGTCTGCTGGAGGCCGTCGCGGGGCTGATCCGGCGAGCCGATCACCTGCAGACACTCGACGAAGGTTTCCAAACCGAACTCCGTGCGTGGACCAAGGGGAACGGCAGCCACGACGGCGTCCCGGCCTACGCGGGCGGGCCACGCCCCTCGGGCGGGCTGCTGCCGGTGCGGCATCACGGAGAGAGCGACCAGACCCGGGAATTCGAACGCGACCCCGTCGTCGCGGTGCTGACGACGCCGACCGACGGGCCGCTCGCCCAGGTCCGGGCCGGGCGGGCGATGCAGCGAGCACTGCTCACCGCGACGTCGCTCGGTCTCAGCGCGTCGTTCTACTCGCAGCCCATGGAAATCCCAGCCGCTCGCACCGTCCTGCGGTCGCTGCTCGGGGAGAACGAGCATCCGCAGGTCATTTTCCGGGTGGGCTATGGCTTTCCCGGCACCACCACGCCACGCCGCGGAGTCGAGGAGGTCACCAGGACCGGACCGTGAGCGCGTCCATCACGCGCGGCGGCGATAGAGGGCACGGATTCCGAAGGCCACGAGAAGCCCGAGGACGGAGAGCCCGATCGGCCGGAGTGTGACCGTCCACGGCCAGGCCGTGCCGTCGAGCACGAGGTGCGAGGACGGGTACTCGAGTGTCCTGGTCGTCCATCGCGTGGTCGCGACGTCCGTGGTGCGCGCCAGGTCTTCGAGCACCGCGTCGAACGGGAAACCCGGTTCGGTGTGCAGGTACACGGGGGAGAGGCCGGGATACCGGTCGGCGGCGTGACTCGCGGCGGCGCCGGCGCCGGGCACGATCAGCCGGTCGAGGTCGTCCGCCGCCGCGGTGCGCGGGGCGAAGGTCAGCCCGTGCCGGGACAGGATCGGCGCGCCGTCCACGCCGACGGCCGTCGTCTCGACCGCCAGCGACTCGCCGTAGGTGTCGAACACGGCGGCGAGTTCCAGTTCGCGGATCCCGGTGGTCAGCAGGACCCCCAGGTGCGGTTTGTCCCACCGGAAGGCGGTGTTGACTGCGACGACGGTGTCCGCGGCCTCGAAGGTGTTCTGTGTCATCGGTGTGCTCGAGCCGGGGGAGTAGTGGGCCCAGCCGACGGCTTCGGCCGCCTTGCGCGCGGTTTCGGGGCCGGCGATCCGCTCGGTGATCCGCAATGCCCCGTCGATCCCGGACAGGATCCCGGCCGTGGTCACGATGTTCCCGTCGTCGACGTAGCGTGTGCCGCGAATCCAGTCCACGGCGGGAAATTCTTCCTCGAAGCCACCGATGCGGAACCAGTGCGCGGTGGCGTGACGTCCGTCGAGGAGCCCGGCCGAGGCGAGCAGGCCCGAGCCGTTGCAGACACTCATGAGCAGGGCGCCCTTCGCCGACTGCTGCCGGAGCCAGTCGGTCACCGGCCGCGTGGTCGGCTCGCCGAGGTCCGGCAACGCGGGCACCACCACGACATCCGGGGCGGCGGACGACAACAGGCTGTCGAGCTCGGCGAAACTCAGGTCGGGGATCAGGTCGAGCCCGCCGGTCAAGGTGACCGGCCGGGCCTGCGGCGCGACGGTGTAGACGTTGAACGCGCCGGTCGTCGCCAGGACTTCGTACGGCGCGAGGGTGTCCGAGACGACGGCGCCTTCGTTCCCCACGACGACCACCGCGGTCGGCTTGGCGGGATCGTGCGCGCGGCGGACCGGTTGTGGCGTGGCACCATCGGTTCTTGGTGTGTAGCGGTTTTCGAAGCTGGCGCCGAGCGTGACACCGCCGAGCGTGAGCGGCAGGGCAAGCGCGGCGACGGTGAACGCGAGCACCGTCAGCGTGACGCGGAAAAAGGTGCGCATCGTCAGGCCCCGTACTCGGCGCGACGGCGGAGCATGGCGGCGAGCATCGCGGGCACCATCAGCACGTGCCCGGCCGTCATCAAGGTCCCTCCGGAGACCAGGCCGGTCCAGAAGAAGGGCAGGAAGAGGACGTAGGGCAGGTACATCGCGGCCGACATCTCCGCGATCGAAGCCCAGCCGTGGCGCCGGATCCGCATCCACAACGCCATGCCCAACGACATGTTCGTCGCCATCACCAGCGCGCTCGCGGTCACGTTCTTCGCCAGGTCCGGCCACAGGAACGACCAGACCGGTTCGAGGACGATCATCCCGGCCACCATCGCGAGCAGCATCTCCACGGCGTGGCGGGTGAAGTGCAGGACGGCCCGATTGCGGGTCTGCGGTTCTGTCGTGTGCTTCATTTCGGCTCCCTCGGTCGGTGCGACGGGAGCAATGTTCGGGCGCGGCGGGGCATATCGGCAGGTGCCGGAAGTCATGTACGAGGTCATGTGACCCCGGTCAGAACAGGCCGAGTTCCCTCGCGCGCAGCGCCGCCTGGGTCCGGTCCCGCACCTGGAGCTTGGCGAGCACGCTCGTCACCAGGTTCTTCACCGTGCCTTCGGCGAGGAACAGCGTCCTGGCGATCTCCCGGTTGCTGCGGCCGTCCGCCAGAAGCCGGACCACTTCCAGTTCGCGCTCCGAAAGCGGGCTCTCCCGGGGCGGGCCGGTGGGCAGCTGGGCCACTTTGGCGACGAGTTTCGCCGCCACCGACGGCTGAAGGACCGACTCGCCCCGCTTGGCCGCGACCAGCGCCTCGACCAGCCGCGCCGACGAGACGTCCTTGAGCAGATAGCCGACGGCACCCGCCCGCAACGCGGCGAAGACGTCCTCGTCGTCGTCGAACGTGGTCAGCGCCAGCACGCGAACGCCGGGTTGCTCGGCCCTCAACCGGGCGGTGGCCGCGATCCCGTCCAGCACCGGCATCCGCAGATCCATCAGCGCGACGTCGGGACACAGTTCGGCGCAGAGCCGGACGGCCTGCTCGCCGTCGCCCGCCTCGCCGACGACCTCGATCTCGGGCTGAACCTCCAGCAGGGTCGCCAGCGCCTCGCGGAACAACGCCTGATCGTCGACGAGCAGCACGCGGACGCTCATCCCGGCACCTCCACGGTGAGCGTCAAACCGTGCCCTTCCGCGGAGTCGACCGACACCCGGCCGCCGAGCCCGGCGACCCGCTCGCGGAGCCCGAGAAGCCCGAAACCCTTGTCCGGCGGGGAATCCCCGGTCAGCCCGAGGCCGTCGTCGCGGACTTCGAGCCGGACCCGATCGGCGACGCCGTAGTCGAGCACCACGGTCGCGGCCTTGGCCCGCGCGTGCTTGCGCACGTTGGTCAGTCCCTCCTGGGCCGCCCGGAACAGCGACTCCTCCACCTCCGCGCGAGTGTCCCTCGCCGTCCCCTTGACCTCGAACCCGGTCGGCACGCCCGCCGCCGACGCCTCGCCCGCCAAGGCGCGCAACACGTCCGCGAGCGGTTCCGAACGCGGCTCTCGCAACGCCGACACCGACCGGCGGACCTCCGCCAGCGCCTCACGCGACTGGTCCTGCGCCTTGGCGAGCATCCCGTCGGCTCGTTCCGTGTCGCCGGTGCCGATCACCGCGCGGGCGGCCTGCAGCATCATCTGCACGACCGTCAGATGATGACCGAGTCCGTCGTGGATGTCGCGCGCGACCCGGTTGCGTTCCTGGGTCGTCGCGAGCTGCTCGGCTTGGGCGGCGTAGTCGCGAAGCCGTTCGTGCGCCTCGGCCAGCTCCTCCCGCGCCCGCTTCTCCCGGACGATCAACTCGGTCACCACCGCGGCGAACACCATGACCGCCAGCGTCCCGAGCCCCTCGCGGAGTCCGTCCAACGGCGACATCGGCAGGTGGATCAACGGGATCAGCACCGCGACCCCGAACGCCACGGGCAACGGCAGCAGCAAGACGGTGTGGCAGACGAGGACCACGAGAAGCAGAACCGACCCGACAGCGGCACCCGAAAGCGAGAACAGTGTGAAGCCGAGCGGTAACTGAACGCAGACATACGCGATCGCGAGGGCACGCCCGCGTTTCTGGACCCAGGGGAACCCGGCGATCGCGATCGCCGCGTAGACCAGCCCGACGACGAGCGTCGGCAGCACGAGCGTCTCGTAGTTGGCCGAGCCGAGGGGCAACGTCACGTACGCGACGAGGGTCAGCACGGCGAGGGCCCGGTTCACGGACCCACAATAAGCGCAAGTCGTCCTCTGGTTGCGGTACTTCGCACGTGCAAGGAACGCAACTAGAGGACGACTTGCGGTAGTAACGCGGAGCGAAGCGGCGTCAGGCGATGGTGCTGTTCCGGATCTCCAGCGAGAAAGGTGTCTGGACGTCTTCGGGTTCGAGGTCGCTCCCGCCCGCGATGCGCCGCCGCAGGAGGTCGACCGCGGCCCGCGCGATCGCCGCCTTGTCCGGGGCGATCGTCGTCAGCGAGGGCAGGCTGTACGCGCTCTCCTCGTTGTTGTCGAAGCCGACGATCGCCATGTCCGACGGCACCCGCACCCCGCGCTCGGCCGCGGCGCGAAGGGCGCCGATGGCCAGAAGGTCGTTGAAGCAGAAGACCGCGTCGGGCGGTTTCGGCAGTGCGAGGAGATGCGCCATCGCCTCGGCGCCGTTGGCGCGGTGGTAGCGCAGCGCCGGAAGGACCAGTTCCGGTATCGGCGCGATTCCCGCCTCCTCGAGCGCGAAGTGGTAGCCCTCGAGCCGTTGCGCGGCGGTGTGGCGCTGCGGATGCGCGCCGATCGCGGCGATCCGGCGGCGGCCGAGTGAGACCAGGTGGCGTACCGCGATCCGGGCGGCCTGGACGTTGTCGATGCCGACGTGGTCTATCGGGACGTCGACGACGTGCTCGCCGAGCATCACCAGCGGCACACCCGGCGCCAGGTCCTCGAAGTCGTTGGTGTGCAACGCTTCCGGGCTGATGATCGCGCCGTCGATCAGATGCGGTCCCAGCGCGGACAGCGCGTTGCGCTCCCGCTCCCGGGTGCCGAGGGTCTGTTCGATGAGCACGTTCCACTCGTGCTCCTGCGCCGCTTGCAGCACCAGGCCCGCCAGTTCGCCGAAGTACGGGATGCTGAGTTCGGGCAGCATCAGCCCGAGGAACCCGGTGCGCCCCCGGCGGAGGTTGCGGGCGCCCAGGTTCGGCCGGTAGCCGGTCGACGCCAGGGCCTCCTCGACGCGCTTGCGGTTCTCCGGTTTCACGAAGTCGTAGCCGTTGACCACGTTCGAGACGGTCTTGACCGAGACGCCCGCAAGCTTGGCGACGTCCTTGAGCGTGGCCACCCTCGCTCCCCTCTGCAGTGCTCCGGCACAGATCCGGCACAGCCTAACCGCGCGAACGGCGGATTTACAACGTTGTACCAACGATGTAAATCTGGCATCGTCCTTACGAGTGACATGGGTCACCGCAGGCCCGTGTGCTCGACTTCCCCGAGGAGCGATCGATGTCCCTGCCCATCCGCCGCACCCTGCTCCTGGTGACCGGCCTCGCGCTCGCGCTGACGGCCTGCACCAGCCGCGAGACCCAGCAATCCGCCCCGTCGGGGGCGGGACCGGCCGCTTCCGCGGCGCCGAGCCAGGCCGCGACCGGGCCGGGATGCGCCCGCGAGAAGACCGGCTACCCGCAGGTGGACGTGAAGAACGCGGTCATCGGCTTCTCCCAGTCGGAGAAGGAGGCGAACCCGTTCCGGATCGCCGAGACGCAGTCCATCAAGGACGAAGCGACGAAACTCGGTGTCCCGGCGGACAAACTGCTGGTCACCAACGCGCAGAGCGATCTCAACAAACAGGTCAGCGACATCAAGTCGTTGCTGGACAGGGGAGCGCAACTGCTCATCGTGGCGCCGCTGAACTCCGACGGCCTGCAGCCCGCGCTGGACGCGGCGAAGGCCAAGAAGGTCCCGGTCATCACGATCGACCGCAAGGTGACTTCGCAGCCGTGCTCCGACTACCTGACCTTCATCGGCTCGAACTTCGTCGAGCAGGGCAAGCGCGCTGCGCAGGAGATGGTGAAGGCCACCGGCGGCACCGGCAAGGTCGCGATCCTGCTCGGTGCCTCGGGCAACAACGTGACCACCGACCGCACCAAGGGCTTCAAGGACGAGATCGCCGCGACGCCGGGCGTCTCGATCGTCGCCGAGCAGACCGGTGAATTCGACCGCTCCAAGGGGCAGACGGTCATGGAGCAGCTGATCCAGAGCAACCCCGAGATCACCGCCGTCTACGCCGAAAACGACGAGATGGGCATCGGCGCGGTCACCGCGCTCAAGGCCGCTGGCAAGACTCCGGGCAAGGACGTCAAGATCGTCTCGATCGACGGCACCCGCAACGCCGTCCAGCTCATCGCCGACGGCAGCTACAACGCGGTGATCGAGTCCAACCCGCGCTTCGGTCCGCTCGCCTTCTCGACGCTGCAGGACTTCGCCGCCGGCAAGGAGATCCCGCCGACCGTGGTGATCTCCGACGACCAGTACGACTCGGCGAACGCCGCGCAGAAGCTCGGGAACGCGTACTGACGATGGAACCGGTTCTCGAGGTCGAAGGCGTGACGAAGACGTTCGCCGGGGTGCGCGCGCTCGACGACGTGTCGTTCGCGCTGCGGCCGGGCGAGGTGCACGCGCTGGTGGGCGAGAACGGCGCCGGCAAGTCGACGCTGATCAAGGTGCTCACCGGCGTGCACCGGCCGGATTCCGGAACGATCCACGCGCGGGGCGCGATCTCCACCATCTACCAGGAGGTCAACCTCATCCCGCTGATGAGCGTGGCGAGCAACGTGTACCTCGGCCGCGAGCCGAGGAAACGGTTCGGGCTCGTCGACTGGGCGCGGATGAACGCCGACGCGGCGGCCCTGCTGGCGGACTACGGCATCGACGCCGACGTCCGCCGTCCACTCGGGACACTCGGCGTCGGCGCCCAGCAGATGGTCGCGCTCGCCCGCGCGGTCTCCGTCGACGCCGACGTGGTGATCATGGACGAGCCGACGTCCTCTTTGGAGCCGCGTGAGGTCGAGACGCTGTTCGAGGTCATCGGCAGACTGCACGAGCGCGGGATCGCGATCGTGTACGTCAGTCACCGGATGGACGAGCTGTACCGGATCTGCGAACGCGTGACGGTGCTGCGGGACGGCAAGCGGGTCCACACCGGACCGCTCGCCGACCTGCCGAGGCTGGAACTGGTGTCGATGATGCTGGGCCGCAGTGTCGGCGACATCCGGTCGCACGGTGCGACGGCCTTCGAGGGCGACCACGAGGCGGGCAGGGAACCGATCCTGCGCGCGGAAAACCTCACCAGCGGCAACCGGCTGAGCGGGGTCTCGGTGGAGATCAAGCCCGGCGAGATCGTCGGGCTGGCCGGGCTGCTCGGCTCCGGCCGGACCGAGACCGCGCGGGCGATCGTCGGTGACCTGCCGCTGTCCGGTGGCACCGTCCTCGTCGGCGGAAAGCAGGTCCCGCCGGGGAACGTGGCGGCCGCGATGCGCGCGGGCGTCAGCATGCTCGCCGAAGACCGCAAGACCGAGGGGATCATTCCCCATCTTTCGGTGCGGGAGAACATCGTGCTCGCCGCGTTGCCGAAGCTTTCCCGCTTCGGCCTGGTCAGCCGTGCCCGGCAGGACAGGATCGTCGACACGTTCGTGAAACGGCTGCGGATCAAGGTGTCCAGCCCCGATCAGAAGGTCTCCGAACTTTCCGGCGGGAACCAGCAGAAGGTGCTGCTGGCGCGCTGGCTGTGCACCGAACCGAAAGTGCTGCTGCTCGACGAGCCGACCCGGGGCATCGACGTCGGCGCGAAGGCGGAGGTGCAGGCGTTGATCGACGAACTCGCCAAGGACGGGCTCGCCGTCCTGCTGATCTCCTCGGAGATGGAAGAACTCCTCGACGGCGCAGACAGGCTGGTCGTGCTCAAGGACGGCGCGGTCGTCGGGGAGCTGGCGGGGGAGCAGCTGACCCAGGACCACGTGCTGGCCGCGATCGCATCGGGTGGGGAAACGGAATGACCAGCACCCAGCAGAGAACCGAGGACCCGGGGAACACCATGACGGACACGGCGAAAACGGTGGACCGGACCCGGGTGGCGCGCTGGCTGCAGGAGTACGGCGTGTACGTCGCCGTCGTCGCGCTGGTCCTGTTCAACATCGCGTTCACGGCGAACTTCCTGACCGTGGGGAACTTCCGCACCCAGCTCATCCAGGCCGCGCCGGTGCTGGTGGTCGCGCTCGGGATGGCGCTGGTGATCGGCACCGAGGGCGTCGACCTTTCGGTGGGGGCGGTGATGGCGCTGTCGGCCGCGCTCATCCCGCTCTACCTCGGAGCCGGGACGCTGCCCGCGGTCGCCATCGCGCTCGCGGCGGGACTGGCGGCGGGGGCGCTCAACGGCGTCCTCGTGGCCAAAGTCGGGATCCAGCCGATCGTGGCGACACTGGCCTTATTAGTCGGCGGGCGCGGTCTCGCGCTGGTGCTCGCCGACGGTCAGCTCGTCCAGCTGCACGATCCGGCGTTCCTGGCATTGGGTACCGGCGAACTGCTCGGGATCCCGGTGAGCGTCCTCATCGCGGCCGTGCTGGCCGTCCTGATGGCGGCGCTGGTCGGGAAGACGGCGTTCGGCAGGCGGCTGGTCGCGATCGGCGGCAACCGCCGGGCGAGTGTGCTGGCCGGACTGCCGGTCAACCGCGTCCTCATCGGCGTCTACGCGATCTGCGGGCTGCTCGCCGCGCTGGCCGGGGTGCTGTCCACCGCCCGGCTCGGCGCCGGCGACCCCGCGGACGCCGGGTTGCTGATGGAACTGTCCGCGATCACCGCGGTCGTGGTCGGCGGCACCCCGCTGACCGGCGGACGCGTCCGCATCCTCGGCACGGTGATGGGTGTCCTGCTCATGCAGCTCGTCCGCGCCACGCTCATCAAGCACAACCTGCCGGATTCCACCGCGCAGATGATCCAGGCCGCGATCATCGTCGGCGCGGTGTACGTCGCACGCGAACGGAGCAGCCGATGACCGCGGCGCCCACCTTGGCCGGGCAGGACTCCACGCGGCGCGAGCTGATGACCGGCGTGCTGCAGAAACAGGGCGCGGCGATCGCGCTGGTGCTGATGGTCGCGGTGGCGTGGCTGCTGTTCCCGCGGTTCGGCAGCCTGGACAACCTGCGCGACATCGCGTTGCAGAGTTCGTTCCTCGCGATCATCGCGCTCGGGATGACGTTCGTGATCATCACCGGCGGGATCGACCTGTCGGTCGGTTCGGTCTACGCCCTGGGCGGGGTGCTCGCGGCCTACGGGGCGCAATGGGGATTCCTCGTCGCGCTGCTGCTCCCGCTGGCGGTGTGCGGGCTGATCGGGCTGATCAACGGGCTTCTCGTCGCGAAGACCGGGATGGCGCCGTTCATCGTCACGCTGGCGACCTTGCTCTTCGCGCGCGGCCTGCTGCTCGCGATCACGTCCGAAGGCGCGACGACGTACAAGATCCCCGAGGGCGAGGTGTTCGTCGAACTCGGGCGCGGCACGCTCTTCGGCTTCGGCTATCCGGTGTTCATCGCGGCGGCCCTGTGCCTGATCGGCGGGCTCGTGCTGCGCCGGACCCGGTTCGGGCAGTCGGTGTTCGCCACCGGCGGCTCGGAGCAGTCCGCGAAGCTGATGGGACTGCCGGTCGCGCGCACGAAGGTCACCGTCTACGTCATGAGCGGTGTCCTCTCCGGGCTCGCGGGCGCGCTCACCGCGGCTTATCTGCAGTCCGGTGTCACCGTGATCGGGGTCGGCCTCGAACTGGACGCCATCTCCGTCGTCGTCATCGGGGGCACCCTGCTGACCGGCGGGATGGGCACGATTCTCGGAACGGTCATCGGCGTGGGCATCCGAACGGTCATCCAGAACGTCATCAACCAGATAGGAACTCTCGACAGCAACTACCAATCGGTGGTCAGCGGCGCGTTCCTGCTGGTGGTCGTTGTGCTGCAGCGGTCGCTGGCCCGCACGACCACCCGGAGATAGGGAGATCGCATGCACCGAAGAACCGCACGCGCGCTGAGCGTCGTGGCCGGTCTGCTGGCCGCCGCGACGACACTCGTCCCCGTCGCCCAAGCCGTCCCCGTCCCGCTCCCGACCCCGTGGACGAGCCAGGTCTCGCCGTCGAACGCGCTGCCCGAGTACCCGCGCCCGCAACTGGTGCGGTCGGAATGGCTCAATCTCAACGGGACCTGGGGCTTCGCCGGTGCGCCGAACCTGAACTCGCCGCCGATCGGCAGGCCGCTGAGCGAGAACGTCCTGGTGCCTTACCCGATCGAGTCGATGCTTTCGGGGATCAAACGGCACGAAGACAACATGTTCTACCGTCGCACCTTCACCGTTCCGTCCACTTGGGACGGTCGGAGGGTGAAGCTCAATTTCGGCGCCGTCACCTGGGAGACCAGGGTGTGGGTCAACGGGACGTCGATCGGGAGCCACACCGGCGGTTTCGACGCCTTCTCGTTCGACATCACCCCGGCGCTCAAGGCGGGGGAGAACGAGATCGTCGTCGGCGTCGCGTCGCCCGTCGACGGCAGCCGCTATCCGGTCGGGAAGCAGCGCAAGACGCCCAGCGGCATCTTCTACACGGCGGCGTCGGGGATCTGGCAGACCGTGTGGCTGGAACCGGTCCGCGCCGAGCACATCACCCGGCTCGACACCACGCCCGACGTCCCCGGTGGCGCGCTCGACCTCGTCGTCCAGGGCACACCCGGGCAGCAGGCGACCGCCGAAGTGCTTTCGGGCGGCCAAGTGGTCGGTACCGCGACCGGCGCCGTCGGGTCCCACCTCCGTGTCCCGGTCCCGAACGCGCGCCTGTGGTCACCCGACGATCCGTTCCTCTACGACCTGCGCGTGCGGCTGCCCGGAGGTGACGCCGTCACCGGGTACTTCGGCATGCGGTCACTGGGCAAGGCGATGGTCGGCGGCGTGATGCGGCCGCTGCTCAACGGGAAGTTCGTCTTCCAGCTGGGCACCTTGGACCAGGGCTACTGGCCGGACGGCATCTACACCGCGCCGACGGACGAGGCGCTGCGGTTCGACCTCGAACGCCAGAAGGCCTTGGGCTTCAACATGGTCCGCAAGCACATCAAGGTCGAGCCCGCGCGGTGGTTCTATCACGCCGACAGGCTCGGGCTGATGGTCTGGCAGGACATGCCGTCGCTCGACTCGATCGACGAGGTCCCCAACGGGCACACGAACTTCGAGTCCGAGCTGCGGCGCATGATCGAGCAGCACAAGAGCATCACGTCGATCGTGCAGTGGGTGCCGTTCAACGAGGGCTGGGGCGAGTACGACGCAGGGCGCATCGTCGACCTGGTCCGCTCGATCGACAACACGCGGCTGATCAACCACAACTCGGGTTCCAACTGCTGCGTGTCCGATCCGGACCCGGGCAACGGGGACGTGATCGACGACCACGCCTACCAGGTCTCCACCGGCACGAGGCAACCCGACGCGAGACGGGTCGCGGTGCTGGGGGAGTACGGCGGCCTCGGCAGACGCGTCGCCGGGCACGAATGGGAACCCGGCAAGGGTTTCGCGTACGGCGCGCTGTATCCCGACGAGACGTCGCTGACGAACCGGTACGTGGAGATCACGAAGCAGGTCGGACGGTTCGTGCACGGCCGCGGGCTTTCCGCGTCGGTGTACACCGAGCCGTACGACGTCGAAAACGAGGTCAACGGCTTCTACACCTACGACCGCCGGGTCCTGAAAATGACCGAGGCGCGGGTGCGCGAGATCAACCAGAAGGTGCTCGCCATCGCCAAGGGCACCGAGGTGGGCCGGGGCGAGCCGGTTTCGCTGAGGGTGACCACGGCCGGGTACACCGACCGGTACCTGCGGCACCAGAACGACTTCGTGCGCACCGACGTCCTCGGCGAAGGCAGCGCGGATGCCGCCAAGAAGGACGCGACGTTCTGGGTACGGCAAGGGCTGGCCGACGCTTCGTGCCTGTCGTTCGAGTCGCGGAACTACCCCGGTCTGTTCCTGCGGCACGCGTCGTCGCGGATCCGCAAGGACGCGAACGACGGCTCGGCCTTGTTCGCCGCGGACGCGACCTTCTGCGCGAGGGAAGGCGCCGGCGGAACGGCGCTGGAGTCGTTCAACCAGCGCAGCGCCTTCATCCGCCACTACGCCGAGACCGTTTATCTCGCGCGCAGCGGCGGGGCGAACCCGTGGGACACGCCGTCGGGTTTCGCGGCGGACACGACCTGGGCGGCCTCGGTCCCGCTCTGGCGTAGTGGCGCCGACCTGCCGCTGGATCAGGCACGGTCGTTCAAGGTGACGACACCGGGCTTCACCGACCGGTTCCTGCGGCACCGTGACGGCCTCGCGCGGACGGACGTCGTCAACGGCTCCAGCCCCGCACTGCTGAAGGCGGACGCGACGTTCTTCGTGCGGCGCGGGCTCGCGGATCCGTCGTGCTATTCGCTGGAGGCGCGCAATTATCCGGGCCAGTTCCTCCGGCACGCGGACTTCCGGGTGCGGCTCGGCGGGAACGACAACACCGACCTGTTCCGGAAGGACGCCACGTTCTGCGCCCAGCCCGGGGCCGGTGGCGTGCGGCTCGCGTCGGTGAACGAACTCGGCACGAACATGCGGCACTACGTCGAGGAGGTCTTCGTCGCCGCCAGCGGCGGTGGCCACCCGTTCGACAACCCGGTCTCGTACGACCAGGACGTCACCTGGGCGGTCTCGGCGGCTTGGGCTCCGTAGTCGGCTCGCAGGTCCGTGAAGGTCTCCTTGCCTACCCTGAAGGTAGTGAAGGAGGCCTTCACGGACTACGCGATCGCCCTCCGCAGCCTCAGCGATACCTCCAGCCCCAGCAGTCACGGCGGCGCGCGAAGGACCCCTTCCCTGAGTACATGAAGGCCCCCTTCCTGTACCTAGGCGCAAGGAAGGGGGCCTTCATGTACTCACAAGGGCGAGTTAGAGCGACAGTGGCGTGGTGTGACTCCTCGTGAGCGGTAAGGACCGGTTATTTGAGGGGAAGGTCAAACGTGTCGTGTTCGGGCGGGATGGGCGTTCACGCGTGATCAGGCGGCGATCACGCAGCTCGCCGTCTGAGCACGCGAGATCCGGCTCCGATCACGCGAGTCACGCCTTCACGCACCCTCGATTCAGACACGACGCCACCTTTGCCCTAGCCCTCAAAGAGAACCGTCCTTACCACTCACGAGGAGTCACACCACGCCCGGTAACCTTGCCCCATGACCGGCCCGGACACCCCCGCCCCCTTCAAACTCGCGTACGTCCCCGGTGTGACGCCCTCGAAGTGGGTCCGGATCTGGAACGAGCGGTCGCCCGGCGTCCCACTGGAGCTCGTCCAGACGGCGGCCGCCGACGCCGCCGCGCTGGTCCGTGCTCGCGACGTGGACGCCGTCCTGCTGAGGCTCCCGATCGATCGCGAGGGCCTGCACGCGATCCCGCTCTACACCGAGACGACCGTGGTGGTCGTCCCCAAGGATCACCTGGTCGCCGCCGCGGACGAGGTCTCCGTCGACGACATCGCCGACGACGTCGTCCTGCATCCGCTCGACGACACGCTGGACTGGGACCAGCCGCCCGGGAAACCCGCGCTGGAGCGCCCGGCCACCACGGCGGACGCCATCGAACTGGTCGCCGCCGGTGTCGGGCTCCTGCTCGTCCCGCAGTCCCTCGCGCGGCTGCACCACCGGCGTGATCTGACCTTCCGTCCGATCTCCGGAGCGCCGGAGTCCGGTGTCGCGCTGTCCTGGCCGGAGGACGAGACCACCGATCTGATGGAGCAGTTCATCGGGATCGTCCGCGGCCGGACCGTCAACAGCACCCGGGGACGGCAGCAGGCGCCGGAAAAGCAGGTCCAGGAGAAGGCTCAGGAGAAGAAGAACGCCCCGCCGAAGAGCAAGCGCCCCCAGCCCGGCGGCCGGAAGCCGCAGGGCGGGCAGCGCGGTGCTCCCCAGGGCGGGAAGCGCGGAAAGCCTCGCCGCCGGGGCTAGCTTTCGGTGCGGGTGGCCTTCACCCGGGCCTCTTCCTTGCGGACCTCGGCCTGGGTCTCGCGCTCCCGCTTCAGCCAGTCGGGGTCTTCGGTCTTGACCGCGTCGATCTGTTCGGTGGTGAGCGCGCCGGTGATCCCGCCTCGGGCCAGGCCGCTGATGGAGATGCCCAGCTTGGCCGCGATGACCGGACGCGGGTGCGGCCCGTTGCGGCGCAGGTCCCGCAGCCACTCGGGCGGTTCGGCCTGCAGCGCGTTCAGTTCGTCGCGGGAGACGACACCCTCCTGGAACTCGGCCGGAGTGGCTTCGAGGTACACACCCAGCTTCTTCGCCGCTGTCGCGGGCTTCATGGTTTGAGGGGTCTTGTGCGACGTCATTGCCTCAGGGTAACGAGCGGCCCGGGCTCCTCTGATCACACCCGGTGATCAGCCCTCCGACTGGTCTTCGAGCAGGTTCGGCAGCGGACGGCGGGGCTCGCGGACACCTGCGGGGTCTCCGCCGCCGGTGATCCAGACGGTCACCACACCCCACCGCGGCAGCCGCGTTCCCGGCGCGGGTACCTGCGCGGCGACCAGGCCGTTCAGGAGGGGGTGAGGGCTGTCGGGATCGGGGCCTTGCAGCGTCAAGCCCGCGTCATGCCCGGTCAGCCAGGCGTCGAGCGCCTGCCTCCCCACGAAATCCGGCACGACGGCCATCGTCCTTCACCCGCGACCAGAATACCGTCAAGCACCCTTGGCCGGGAGGGTCACGACACCGGTTCCGGCGAGCACCCCGGCCACGGCGACCGCGGCGAGGACCAGCCAGGCGATCGGATGCCCCAGGTTGAGCGTCCAGTAGGTCCCGACCCGCCGGTGCACCAGCAGCGCCGGGTCGTTCCGGTTCAGGTAGACCATTCCGGCCGCGTGCCAGAAGCGGTCGTCGTCGCGTTGCTCGTACGGGGTCTCCGCTTCGTCGCCGGTGGGCGACAGCCGGTGCCCGGCGTCGCCCGCCCGGACGGAGAAGGCGAGCCACGCGACGAAAGCGGCGACGAGGGGGAGGTAGGCCACGATCGTGACCGGCACGCTCGTTTCGACGACCTCCCACAGCTGGAGCGAAACCACGAGCAGGGTCGCGTTGACGCAACCGGCGGAGACCAGCAGCAGGCTGAGAACGCCGTGCAGGTACTCCCGATACCGCGACGCCGAAACCGACGGCTGCGCGGCGTCGATCTCGGGGCGGGCACGGGGGATCGCGACGGCCAGGAGCGAGATCAGCACGACGGTCAGGACCTGCGCGAACACCGTCGAGAAGGCCGCCGTGTCCTGGAACAGGCCGATGGCCGCCGTGACGATGGCCAGCAACCCCGCCGGCACCAGGAGGATCCACTGTGGACGGACGGGGTCCGACCGCAACGAGGTGTCGGCGGCGACGGCCTGCCGTGTCCCGGCGTACCAGGCGCCTTCCCGTTTCGCGGCGACGATCGAACGATGCGCCAGCGCGCCGAGCAGCGAACAGGCCACGACGAGACCGATCAGGACGACGTCCGGCGCGAGCCAGGCGAAGAGCACCGCCGCGATGGCGAGGAGGGCCGCCGCCACGATTCCCTGGTTGTAGCGGAGGCGAACGAGGACGATGACGGGTTCTGCGGTGCGCCCGGCCGGGATCCGGACGCCGAACGGGAGCGTCGGGCGCGCCAGCGCGGGCGCCGACCGGAAGACGGCCGCGGTGAACGCGATCAGGGCCAGGTTCAGCCAAATCGGGCCGGTCATCGCCGCGTGCTCACCGCGAAGGAGTCCAGCACGGTCTCGCACCGGCCCGTCACCTCGCGCGGACCCAGGCCGAGCGCGACGGCCTCGGCGAGCAGGGTGCGCAGCCGCTCCTGCCACTCGTCCGCGTAGCCGTCTTCCGCCGGCCCGGAGGCCGCGTCCCGCCGGACGACGGCGCCGGTCTTGCGGTTGATCCGGATGAATCCCTGCGTCCGCAGCAGGTCGTAGGCCTTGTTGACGGTGTGGAAGTTGATCCCGAGGTCGGCGCCGAGTTGCCGGGTCGAGGGCAGGCTGGTGCCCTCGACCAGCACGCCGTCGGCGACGGCTTCGACGATCCGGTCGCGGATCTGCTGGTAGATCGGCACTTCGCTGTCGAGGTCGAGAGTCAGCAACACCCGCCCAGGATATCTGCTATACACTTGCTATAACAACTACATCAGCTAGCTACCGGTGGAAGGTGGTCGTGATGGCGAAGATGGACATCGCCGAGGGCGGAGTGCGAGTGAGGTTCTCGGCCTGGGAGCGGTTGGCCGTATGGCGCGAAAAAGTGGTCGTCCCGCTGGCGGCGATCAAGGCCGTCGAGCGCGTCGAAGAGCCGGTGGGGCGAGCGCGCGGGGGACGGGCCGGGGTGCTGGTCAGCGGCGTGCTGAAGGTGGGTTACTGGGGGCTGGGGACGGGCGTCCGTCAGCTGGTGTCGGTCCGCAGGGGCGTGCCGGCGCTGCGGGTCGAGGTCGATCGCGCGGTCGCCGGGCTCCCCTTCGACGAGGTGCTCGTCAGCGTGCCGAACGCGGCGGAACTCGCCGCCGCGCTCGCGCCGAGCAACGCCTAGAGGTAGTCGAAGAACCGGTCCCACCACGACGGCGGCCGGTCCGGCGGGTAGAGGGCGTCGAAGCCGCTGATCCCGGTGTACTTGGTCCACAGCGGATGTTCGGAGACGGGCAGGTAGCCGAGTGCTTCCAGCTCGTCTTCGACCCGTTTTCGATCCCGCGCCGGGAAGAACTCGAATTCCTCGTCCTCGTCGTAACTGCCCGGATTTCCCAGGGTCACCGCGGCCAGGCCGCCGAAATTGCTGATCGTGACCGTCAGGTGGTCCGGCGCGGGCGTCGCGCTCGCCGGGATCTCGATCCTGCCGAGATGGCTGGCGTCCTGGACATGACGATCGACTTCGCAGACGCAGTCGAATGCCCGCCCGAGTTGCTCGGCCAGCCGCTCGAATCGGGCGCGCGCGGCAGGCCCGTCGAAGTCGTGCGGCACTTCCCAGTGGCCGGGTTCGTCCAGCTCTCGCAGCATCGCCCAGGTCTGCTGTTCGTCGAGGGGCATCGTCGCCTCCCGGCCTCGGGTGGTCTAGTCCACTTACCGAACTGACCTTAACCAGCCGTGTCCCGCCCGGACAATGGTGGGACGAATTCTGGTCGGAAAAAAGTTCCCTACTAATAGGGGTAGCGCCAGCGCCACCCCTGATCCGGCAGCCTGCCCTCCTGATCTTCATGCCCGATTCGGCCAGTGTCATCGGTGTTGATCCGGTCGATGAAGGAGTGCGAATGACGTTACGCAAGGGTGTTGTGGTCCTGACAGTGGCGGGGCTGATGGGGGCCGCCTGGACCACGGCGGCGGATGCGGCCCCGGCCAAGGGTTCTGAGCTGCAGAAAGGCCTCGACTCGTTGGTACGTCAGGAGAAGTTCCCGGCCGCGCTGGCCTACGTGACCGGCCGAGGACGCACGACGTCGCTGGTGGCGGGATCCTCGCGGATCGACCGCCAGGTCCCGGTCCCTCGCGACGGCACCGTCCGGGCGGGCAGCAACACCAAGACGTTCACCGCGGTCGTCGTCCTGCGGCTGGTGGCCGAGGGCAAGGTGGAACTGGACGCGCCGATCGAAAAGTACCTTCCCGGAATCGTGCGTGGCGAAGGCATCGACGCCACCAAGATCACCATCCGGCAGCTGTTGCAGCACACCAGCGGGCTGCCGAACTACACCGAACACCTCGGGTTGCGTGACTTCGAACAGGTGCAGCACCGGTACTTCCCGAACCACGAACTGCTGGCCGCGGCGCTGAGTCATCCGGCGAAATTCCAGCCGGGCACCAAATGGGAGTACAGCAACACGGGCTACCTGCTGGCGGGCATGGTCGTCGAAAAGGTGACCGGACGTCCGATCCAGGAACAGATCACCGAACGCGTGATCAAGAAGGCAGGCCTCGAGAACACCTACTGGCCGCAGGTCGGCGACCAGACCATCCAGGGGCGGCACCCACAGGGGTATGCCACCGGAAATGTCGCCACCGGCAAGGTGATCGACGCGACCGAGATGGATCCGTCCTGGGCGGGGGCGGCCGGTCAGCTGATCTCGACCCCCAGCGACCTCGGCAAGCTCTTCCGCGTCCTGCTCGAAGGCAAGCTGGTGCCCGCCGCGCAGCTGGCCGAAATGCGCAAGACGGTGGACGCGCCCCTGTTCCCCGGGACGAAATACGGACTCGGCCTGATGAGCAATCCGCTCAGCTGCGGCGGGGTGTACTGGGGGCACGGCGGGGACATCGACGGGTTCGAAACCCGTGGCGGCGCCACGGAAGACGGCCGCACCGTCGGTCTCGCCGTGACCGCGATGCCGGGGACCTTCGGCGAACCCGAGAAGGGCTCCAAGGCCGTGATGGCCACTGTGGACACCGCGTTCTGCAAGTGACCGGCGATGGCCCGCTCACGACACTGTGGGCGGGCCATCGCTCGATCCGCTGTCACCCGGCGATCGGGCGCCGGGCGGCAGCAGTCTTCACCGGGTCACGGCGCGGGATGCGGCGGACGGCAGTTCTGCCGCGGCAGCGCGTGCGAACCGTTGGTGTACACGCCGTCCGCGATCGTGTCCTCCATGATCGAGCGGTGATCGGTGGGACGGGCCCACTGGTAACAAAGGTGCTGGGCGAAGTACCCGCCAGGCGCCTCGAAGGTGTCGAAGTGGCAGACACCGTCGGTCTCGATGCAGTAGCGGATGAACGGGATACCGCCGAAATCGGTGCGGCCCGGCCCGAAGGACACGTAGCCGCCGAACGGCGACGGCGCCCCGGTGCCCGCCGGGAGCACCGCGCTGATCCCGCGTCCCGGAGGACCGACCGGCTGCATCGGGTCGGCGAAGATCTTCGCCCGGAACCGCGACTTGTCCACGGCCAGTTTCCCGTCGGCGATGTCGTTCAGTACCAGGTTCGCGACCAGCGCGCCCTGCGAGTAGCCGACGACGGTGAACTCGGCGCCGGGGTTCTCGTCGAAGGAGCTTTGGACGACACGCCGGGCTTCTTCGTGCCCGCGCGCGACGCTCTGGTCCATCGGCGTCTGGTCGCAGTTGGGCGCGCCGGCAGCCCCGGCCGGGTAGTGGACCACCTTGCGGATCCCGCCCCGCAACCAGGCGTCGTTGTAGACGGTCGCGGCGCCGTCGCAGGTGCCGCCGATGAGGATGTAATAGCGCGCCTGGTCGGCCGCGTCGGCCTGGGCCGCCGGCGCGGTGGCGCCGATCAGCCCGGTGGCCAGCGCGGCCGCGGCCAGGACCCCCCTGAGTTTCTTCACGGTCATCGTCCCTCTCGTTCGACTACGGTGCGTGTTCGAACGCTAGGGATGCGTCATGAAATTTTGATGAAACCCGCCATCGGGCCCAGCGAGCTGGGCCGAACGGCCTCAGCGATGGGACAGCACGTTGACCACGTGACCGCCGGGATCGCGGACGAAGAACCGGCGGACGCCCCACGGCTCGTCGGTCAGCTCGTGCACGATCTCCGCGCCGGACGCCTTGGCCGCCGCGTAACTCGCGTCCACGTCGTCGACCTCGATCGAGGCGACCGGGACGACGGGCGCGGTTTCGTCATGGGTCATGAGACTCAGCTGCACCTCCGGCCGATCCGGGTCGGCCAGCGTCACGATCCATCCGTGGTCCATCACCACCTCGAAGCCGAGTACCTGAACGTAGAAGGCCTTCGTCTCTTCCATCGACGTGATCTCCAGATCGGAAACCACTCTCTTGATCGCCATTCGCCGATACTGGCACAGCGGTCCGACGTTTTCGGGGGAGCAGAAGCGGCGTCGCGAGCATGAGCGCCCCGGCGATGCCGACAGCGGCACGCGGGCCGGTGAACGCAGCGAGCAGGCCCCATAACGCGGTCAGGGAGGCGGTGGTGAGCTTGCCGGCGATCGACCAGGCCGACAGGGTGCGCGCCGCGCGGTCGAGGGGCACCTGTTCGAGCCTGCTCGTGGCCAGCACCGGGTTGAACACGCCGATGCAGGTGATCAGGCAGAACTCGACGACGATGACCAGGATCAGCCCCGAGACCCCCGGATGGATGAACACCAGCCCGACGGGCCAGCAGACGCGCAGCCAGCCCGCGGTGAACAGGACCCGGTCCCGGCCGTATCGCGCGACCAGACTCCGGGAGAGCCTCGATCCGATCAGTCCGCCGAGACAAGGCACGGCGAAGGCCACCGCGTACTCCCACGGGGCGAAGCCGAGTTGCCCGAGCATCAGGACGGCGAACAGGGGCGCGGTCGCCATGATCAGGCCGTTGACCACGATCGTGTTGACGAACAGGGGCCGCAGCAGCGGATGGGTGAGGATGAACCGCCAGCCTTCCCGCAGGTCCCGGCCGCTCAGCCGAGGGCCTTCCGGCTTCGCGGGTGGCGGCTCCGAGCCGCCGACCGCGCGGATCCCCACCGCCGAGAGCAGGTAGCTGACCGCGTCGGCGGCGATCGTGATCACCGGCCCGAACAGGCCGACGGCGAACCCGCCGAGCGGCGGGCCGAGTACGGTCGCGGTCCAGGTGGTGGATTCGAACCTGGCGTTCGCGACGAGCAGACCTTCCTTGGGCAGCAGCGTTTTCAGGAACGCCCCGCTCGCGGCCAGGAAGGTGATGTCGGCCGCGGCGACGACGACCGACACGGCGACCAGCTGACCGAAGCCGAGCATCCCGAGCGCGTACGCCACCGGGACGGTCAGCAGCGCCGCGCAGCGGACCAGGTCCATCGCGATCATCACCGGCCGTTTCCGGCGGAACTCGACCCAGGGGCCGAGCGGAAGCGCGACGACGGCGCCCACGACGAGACCGGCGGCCGCCAGCAGCGACACCTCGGTGGCGCCCGCGCCCAGCGCCACGATGGCGATGAGGCTGAACGCGTCGAACGCGAACCTCGTACCGAACGCGCTCGCCGCGTACGCCGCCCAAAGCCAGCCGAACCGTCGCCCCAGCGATCTCCCGCCCACTCGCGAGATCAAAGCAAGCCGGGGCGCCGAAGTCGAACAACGGGTCGTTGACCCTCCACAACCGGGAGTTGTGCGACCCGCTCAGAGATCCCCGAGCGCGGTGACCGGCGACTCGACGCAGTCGGCGACGAACCGCAGGAAGCCGCCCGCCGTCCCGCCGTCGCACACCCGGTGGTCGAACGCCAGCGTGAGTTCACAGACCTTCCGTGCCACCAACGCGCCGTCGACGACCCAGGCGCGGTCGATGATCCGGCCGATGCCGAGGATGGCCGCCTCCGGATGGTTGATGATCGCGGCCGAGCCGTCCACCCCGAACACGCCGTAGTTGTTCACCGTGAACGTCCCGCCGGTGAGACCGGCCGGGCCGAGTTTCCCTTCACGGGCTTGGGCGGTCCGATCGCCGATCGCCGCGGAAAGCTCCCTTGTGGACAGTGAACCCGAGTCGCGGACGACCGGCACGACTAGACCACGGTCCGTCTGCGCCGCGAAACCGAGGTTGATGTCCCGCAGCTGGACGATTTCGTCGCCCTCGACACGCGAGTTCAGCTCGGGGTATTTCCGCAAACCAGCCACGGCGAACCGGGCGACGAGGCCGAGGAGGCTCACCGGGCGGTCGGGTGCCGAGGCGTTGAGCGACTTCCGCGCGGCGACGAGTTCCGTCGCGTCGACGTCGACCCAGACCGTCGCCTCGGGAATCTGGCGCCGCGAGGTCGTCAGCTTGTCGGCGACGGCCTTGCGGACCCCGGTCAGCGGGATCCGCTTCTCGCCGTCCTTTTGCGCGGGGACGGTGAGTGCCTCTTCGACGTCGGCCCGCCGGATGATGCCGCCCGGACCGCTACCGGTCAGCTTCGTCAGGTCGATCTTGTTGTCGGCGGCCATCTTGCGGACGAACGGCGAGATCACGCCCGGCGCCTTGGACGGCTTCACGGGAGCGGTCACGACAGTGCGCGTCCGGCGGCGCCTCGTCGTGGTGGTCGTGCCGTAACCGATGAGGACGTTGCCACTGCCCTCGCTCGCCGTCGTCACTCCGGGTTCGGCGAACCCGGGGCCGATGGTGAGCAGGGGAGCGCCGACCGGCAGCGACTGGCCGGGTTCGCCGTGGAGGCGGGTGACGACGCCGGCGAACGGCACCGGCACCTCGACCGCGGCCTTCGCGGTCTCCACCTCGACGACGGGCTGGTCGACGCCGACGGTGTCGCCCTCCGCGACGAGCCAGGTGACGATGGTGCCTTCGGTCAGTCCCTCGCCGAGGTCGGGGAGCAGGAAGTCAGGCACCGGCCACCGCCGGCTCGTCGTTCCACTGCAGCCGGGCGACGGTGTCCAGGATCCGGTCGACGTCCGGAAGCTGATGGCGCTCCAGCTTTGGTGGCGGATAAGGGATATCGAGTCCCGTAACGCGCAGAACGGGCGCGTGCAGCTGGTGGAAACACTGCTCGGTGACCCGCGCGACCACCTCGGCGCCGTAACCGCCGAACCCGGCGGCCTCGTGGACGACGACCGCGCGCCCGGTCCGGCGCACCGAAGCGGTGACGGTCTCGTCGTCGAACGGGCTCAGGGACCTGAGGTCGACCACCTCGACGTCCCAGCCCTCGGCCTTCGCGGCTTCCGCGGTCTCCAGCGCGGTGGCGACCATCGGGCCGTACGCGATCAGCGTGACGTCCTTGCCTTCGCGGCGCACGACCGCGCGGTCCATGGCCGCGCCGTCGCGGGTGAAGGACACGGTTTCCTTCGCCCAGTAGCGGCACTTGGGCTCGAGGAAGATCACCGGGTCCGGCGAGTCGATCGAGTCGCGCAAGAGGTCGTAGGCGTCCTGGGGAGTGCCGGGCGTGACGACGCGCAGGCCGGGCGTGTGGGTGTAGTAGGCCTCGCTCGAATCGCAGTGGTGCTCGACGCCGCCGATCCCGCCCGCGTAAGGAATCCGGATGACCATCGGCAGCGACAGCGCGCCGCGGGTGCGGTTCCGCAGTTTCGCGACGTGCGAGGTGATCTGCTCGAAAGCGGGGTAGGCGAAGGCGTCGAACTGCATTTCGACCACCGGGCGGAACCCGCCCATCGCCATCCCGACCGCGAAGCCGACGATGCCGGACTCCGCCAGCGGGGTGTCGAAACAGCGTTCCTCGCCGAAGTCGGCGGTGATGCCGTCGGTCACCCGGAAGACGCCGCCGAGCGGGCCGACGTCCTCGCCGAAGATCAGCACGCGATCGTCGTCCTTGACCGCGTCACGCAAGGCGGCGTTGAGCGCCTGGGCCATCGAGATCTCGGTCATCAGCCCTCCACGGCTTCCAGTTCGGCCGCGACCAGCTCCCGCTGAGCGGCCAGCTGACGGGTCGGAACGGCGTACACGTGCTCGAACAACGACAACGGATCCGGCTCCACGTCCGCGTTCAACGTGTCGCGCACCCCGGCCGCGAAGGTCTCCGCCTCGGCCCGGAATCGTTCGATGTCGTCGCCGGACAGCAGGTTTTCGTTGGTCAGGTAGGTCTCGAGGCGCCGGACCGGGTCGGCCGCGCGCCACTTCTCGACCTCGGCCGGGTCGCGGTAGCGCGTCGCGTCGTCGGCGTTGGTGTGCGCGTCGATCCGGTAGGTGTGCGCCTCGACCAGCACCGGCCCGCGACCGGCCCGCGCGTGCGCGACGGCGTCGTCCAGCACCGAAAGGACCGCGACGGCGTCGTTGCCGTCGACCTGTTCGGAACGGACGCCGTAGCCGACGCCCTTGTAGGCCAGCGCGGGCGCGGCGCTCTGCTTCTCGAACGGCACCGAGATCGCGAACCCGTTGTTCTGCACGAAGAACACCACGGGCGCCTTGAACACGGCCGCGAAGTTGAGCGCCTCGTGGAAGTCGCCTTCACTGGTGGCGCCGTCGCCGATGAGCGCGAACGCGACGGCCTCCTCGCCGCGGCGCCGCATCGCGTGCGCGAGCCCGGCGGCGTGGAGGGTCTGGGTGGCCAGCGGCGTGCACTGGGGAGCGACCCGGGTTTCGGTGGGGTCGTAGCCGCAGTGCGCGTCACCGCGGAGCAGCGTCAGGATCTCGCCCGGCTCGAGCCCGCGGGCGACCAGCGCGACCGAGTCACGGTAGGTGGGGAAGAGCCAGTCGGCGTCGGTGAGGGCCAGCGCGCTCGCGACCTGGCAGGCCTCCTGGCCGGCGCTTGACGGATAGACCGCGAGGCGGCCTTGCTTGGTCAGCGCGGTCGCCTGGACGTCGAACCGGCGGCCGAGCACCATCAGCCGGTAGGCCTCGACGAGCCGATCGGGCGGCGGCGCGGTGTAGCCGCCGTGCTCGTCGACGCGCGTGCCGTCCTCGGCGAGGAACCGCACCGGGACCGGTGACGGCAGCAACGCGGCGGCAAGAGTCTCCCGCGACATGACGCAGCACCACCTTTCGCAGACATATGATGCTGAAATGGTGGTTTCCGGAGTCCTGGTGTTCAAGGGGCAGGCGAAATGAGCGACAAACTGTCCGCAGAATCGGTTCAGTCGCGCCAACCGTCCACAAGTGGCGTGGCTCACGGGCCGGATCCGGGACGAACGGTCCTTGCCCTCGACGACATCGACCGCGAGATCCTCAACGAACTGTCCGTGGACGGCAGGCTCGCCGTCCGCGCTCTGGCGGAGCGACTGCACATCTCGCGCACCAACGCCTACGCTCGCCTCGATCGCCTGATGTCCGAAGGCGTCATCACCGGCTTCGGCGCGAGGATCGATCCGCGGCGGGCCGGACTCGGGACGAGCGCGTACATCCTGATCACCGTCGAGCAGACGTCGTGGCGCACGATGTCGGCCAAGTTGCGGGAGATCCCGTACGTCGAGCACGTGTCGCTGGTCGGCGGTGACTTCGACATCCTGCTGCTGGTACGGACGCCGGACAACGCGTCACTGCGGGACGTCGTCCTGGAACGCCTGCAGGCGCTGGACGGCGTGCGGTCGACCCGGACCTGGCTGATCTTCGAAGAACAGCAGGGCGCCGCCCCCGCGTTTAGTCCTCTGAATGCGGTCCTTGCGCTCGATGGCAGTACGTGAAGGACCCCTTCATGTACCTAGGCGCAAGGGTTCCGGCAAAGTCGGCTTCCGCTGGTCGCAGGGGTGAGGGAGTGGGCTCGTCACCCGTGGCCTGAAACGCTCCTCGAATGTCCACTGAGGGCAGTCGCGACGCATTTTTGCCCGATTTGGGTGGTTTGCGTGGTGGTCGTGAGCGGTAAAGGTCGTTCTAACGCTTCTTGTCACTCACGACCCCCGCGCGAAATCGCGCAAAGCGCCTGAATCGGGCATCAGAATCCGTTCCGCAGTCCCTTGTGGACAGTCGCGCCGCCGTCAGGCGACAATCGCCCACTGGAAGCCCTCGAAACCTGACACGCGCGAATAGTCGACTTTGCCGAGGCCCTGTACCTAGGCGCAATGAAGGGGGCCTTCACGTACTTCGGCCACTGAACGAGCGGCGGCATGCGCTGAACGGCCTATTCCACCGGACAGATCTCCGAACAAACCTGGCTCCGCCGTTGGAAAATCTCATACCCTCCGGAACAGGCCGAAGGGAGCTGACCTGATGAGGTGGACCTGGGTGCGGGCGATGGTGGCCTTCGCGGCCGCCGCGGCGATCGTCCAGACGAGTCAACCGAGCGCCGCCGAAGCCGAGGCCCAGGCGGCACCCGCCGCGGCCGGACGCTCCGCGATCTACGGCGGGGGACCGTTCTATCAGGACGGACAGGGTGTCATGGACACCCTGCGCTCGTCGGGGTTCACCACGGTCATCCTGTGGAGCATCCACGTCCACGACAACGGCGACCTGTACTACAACGACCACCTCGTGGTCGCGGGCGGCCGGTACGTCGGCGACGCCGGATGGCCGGCGCGGCTGCGGACGCTGAAGCAGGCACCGACGTCGGTCAACCGCATCGAGGTCTCGGTCGGCGCCTGGGGCACGCCGGACTGGGAGGCCATCGACAACCTGATCACGCGCGACGGCACCGGCAGCGGGACCATTCTGTACCGCAACTTCCTGGCGCTGAAGAACGCCACCGGCGCCGACGCGATCAACAACGACGACGAATCGCACTACGACGTCGACTCCACCGTCACGTTCGCCCGGATGGCGAACGCCATGGGCTACCGCAACTTCACGCTCGCGCCGTACACCGCGGTCTCGTACTGGCAGGGCGTGAAGAACGGACTCGGCGGCCTGGTCGATCGCGTGTACCTCCAGGCGTACGCGGGCGGCAGCGGCAACAATCCGGCGACGTGGTCGCAGTCGCTCGGCATGCCGGTGGATCCGGGGCTGTGGAGCAAGAACGGTTCCGACTGCACCGCGGGGAACTCGCCCGCGCAGGTGGAGAGCCGGATGAGGTCGTGGAAGTCGTCCGCGGGCATCCCCGGTGGCTTCATGTGGTTGTACGACGACATCAAGAAGTGTTCGGCGCAAGGCACGGCCGCCGCGTACGCACGGGCGATCAACACCGCCACCACCAGCTGACCCTTGCCGCGCCAGTGAGTCCCGGGGCGACGTCACGCACGCGTCGCCCCGGGACTCTGTAACGCTCTCCGCCCACCCGCCGAATACAGGCGGGTTCGATGGCGGAGGCGGAGGAATCGTGGCGCGTGTGCTGTCCCTAGCGGTCGAGCACGGAAGCCACTACGGCGATCGTCACCAAGTGCCAGACCGGCGGCTGCGTCAACGCCGCGCGCGGGACGACTCAGCGCGACGTCGAGCGGGAGCGAGACCAGTGGTTACGTCAGCATCCGGGTTGGTGCCCCGCGGGCGAGACGGGAGCCGTGGCACCCTGTTGACCGAGAGGCACGGCCGCACACCCCATTCGGGTGATAACGGTTCGGCATTCGATGTATCTGAAGTACTCCCCATTGACACCTTCCTACGATCTCGGCGACTGGGTGGAGGACTGCGGTGACGGTGGAAGGCGCGGGTCAGGATTATCTGACGCGGCAGATCGGGGCGCTGCTCGAAGCGATTCGCGAGGAGGGTCCGGTCGGCGAGGGCAGACGCAGTTTCCGGCTCGCCGGGCATCTCGCCGCGGAGGGCGGGTTCCACCTCGGCGACATCCTCGCCGCGACGGCGCAGTTGCTCGCCGTCCACGCTTGGAACAACGGCTACCTCGGTGCGGCGGAACTGCTCACGCGCCGTATGCGGGATTTCGGCGCCGAGTCCGCCGAACTGGTGCAGCACCTCGTGAAGCTGGAGACCGGAAGCGAGCAGGGGTGGCTTCTGCGGGAGGACCGCGAGGCCCTCATCGACTACGCGCGGCGAGCCCAGCGGCCCGACATCGAGCAGCGGGCGCAGGCGATCGAACCGTTGCTGCCCGGGGTCACCGGCCCTGAGCGTCCTGATCGGATGGCCAGTGAGTCGTGAGATGGTGCTCGGGATCCGCGAGGACGCCGCGGATGACCGAGCCGGCCGCACCTCGTACGGCGGCTCCCGTGCCGAGCGCCGAGCGGACGACCCGCACCGGCGACCACGCCGTGCTGGGTACGCGGCGCTCGAGCTCGGCGAGAAGTGGCTCACGCAGCCACGGCTCCAGTCGCGCGTAGGTCCCGCCTAGCACCACCGCCGGGACGTCCATCAGATTGACCACGGTGGACAGTCCGACGCCGAGATGACCCGCGGCGGTGGTGACCGCGGAGATCGCCGCGGCGTCGTCCGATTCCAGCGCGGAGATCAAGTCGTCCACCGTGCCGGCGCCCGCCAGCCGCAGGATCTCCTCCTGCCCGGCCATCCGTTCCAGGCAGCCGTTCGCGCCGCAGGAACAAGGCGGGCCGTCGGGCGCCACCGGCAGGTGGCCGATCTCGCCGCCCGCGCCGCGGACGCCCTCGAACAACGCCCGGTCCAGCACGATTCCCGCGCCGATCCCGATCTCGCCCGACACGTGGACGAAATCCGGCAACGCGGTGCCGTGCCAGAGTTCGGCGAGCGCGGCGAAGTTGGCTTCGTTGGCGACGGTGAAGGTCTCGCCGAGCCGGTCCGCGAGGTCGACGTCGCGCCAGCCCAGGTTGGGGGCCAGCCGCACGACACCGGATTCGACCAGGCCCGGAACCGCGATGCCCACCCCGCCGACGGGTACGCCGAGCGCTTCCGCCCGCTTCCGTGCCTTGCGCAGGAACGCCGACACGCGCTGGAAGACACGCGGAGTCCGGTTGTCCGCGTACCGGACCTCCTCGAACCGGACCGTCCCGTTCAGATCCACCAGGCAGGACGCCAGGTAGTCGACGCCGATCTCGATGCCGAGCCCGTGCGGCCCGGTGGGGGAGAGCGACACGACCGTGCCGCGCCGTCCCGGGCCGACGCGGCGTTCCGGCTCGCCTTCGGCCACGAGGTCGGCCGCGATCAGGCGGTCGACCACGCTCGACACGGTGGCCTTCGTGAGACCGGTGGCGGCGGCGAGTCCTGCCCGCGAGGCGCCGGGGCCGTCCGCGATCGCACCGAGAACGAGTGCGGCGTTGTGCTGCCGCACGGTGTGCTGTCCAGCAGGACGCGTGCCGATCATCGCGCGATTGTATTCGTTCGATGCCTGAACGAAAGCCTTGACCCGCCGGGATGGCGTCGATAAGTTCAGGCATCAAACTAATGGGAGGCGTGATGGTTCAGGCACCGACGCGTGCGGACAAGTTCAGCTTCGGACTGTGGACCGTCGGCTGGCAGGCGAACGACATGTTCGGCCCGGCGAGCCGGGGACCGCTCGACCCGGTCGAGGCCGTGCACCGCCTCTCGGACCTCGGCGCCTGGGGCATCACCTTCCACGACGACGACCTCATCCCGTTCGGCTCGGACGACGCCGAGCGGGCGCGGCACCTGAAGCGATTCCGGGCCGCGCTGGCCGAAACCGGCCTCGTCGTCCCGATGGTGACCACGAACCTGTTCGGCCACCCCGTTTTCAAGGACGGCGGTCTGACGAGCAACGACCGTGAAGTCCGCCGCTACGCGCTGCGGAAGGTGCTGCGGAACCTCGACCTCGCCGCCGAACTCGGCGCGTCGACGTTCGTGCTCTGGGGCGGCCGTGAGGGCAGCGAGACCGATGCCGCGAAGGACGTCCGCGCGGCGATGGACCGCTACCGCGAGGGCATCGACTTCCTCGCCCAGTACGTCATCGACCAGGGTTACGGCCTTCGGCTCGCGCTCGAACCGAAGCCGAACGAGCCGCGTGGGGACATCCTGCTGCCGACCGTCGGGCACGCGCTCGCGTTCATCTCCACACTGGACAACCACGAGATCGTCGGCGTGAACCCGGAGGTCGGGCACGAGCAGATGGCCGGGCTCAACATCGTCCACGGCATCGGGCAGGCCCTGTGGCAGGGCAAGCTGTTCCACATCGACCTCAACGGCCAGCGCGGCCCGCGGTTCGACCAGGATCTCGTCTTCGGCCACGGCGACGTGCTGTCGTCGTTCTTCCTGGTGGACCTGCTGGAGCACGGCGGTTACGACGGTCCGCGCCACTTCGACTACAAGCCGCTGCGCACGGAGAACATGGACGGCGTCTGGGCCAGCGCCGAGGCCAACATGGCCAGCTACCTGCTGTTCGCCGAACGCTCCCGCGCCTTCCGTGCCGATCCCGAGGTTCGGGCCGCGCTGGATGCCGCTCTCGTCCCCGAGCTGGCGAAACCGACGCTCAACGAGGGTGAGACCGCCGCGGATCTGCTGGCGGACCGGTCGGCGTTCGAGGACTTCGACCCGGACAAGGCGGCGGAACGCGGTTACGGCTTCATCCGCCTGTCCCAGCTGGCACTCGAACACCTCACCGGGGCGCGCTAGAACCGGTCGACGTCGATGACGGCCTTGGCGAACTCCTCCGGCGCCTCTTGCGGCACGTTGTGGCCGATCCCGTTCAGGACGCGGTGCTCGTACTTGCCGGAGAACTTCGATCGGTAGGCCTTGCCGTCGGTGTTCGGGCCGTCGAAATCGCTGCCGATCGTGATCGTGGGGACCGAGACCGCCGGGCCCTGCGCGAGTTTCTGTTCGAGGGCATCGAGTTTCGGGTCGCCGTCGGCGAGGCTGAGCCGCCAGCGGTAGTTGTGGATCACGATGGCCACGTGGTCCGGGTTGTCGAAACAGGCCGCCGAGCGGTCGTAGGTCGCGTCGTCGAAGGTCCACTTCGGCGACGCGATCTTCCAGATCAGCTTGTTGAAGTCGTGGCGGTTCTTCTCGTAGCCGAGGATGCCGCGCTCGGTTGCGAAGTAATATTGGTACCACCAACCTAGTTCCGCGCTGGGGGAGAGTGGCTGCTTGTTCGTCTCCCGGTTGGTGACGAGGTAGCCGCTCACCGAGACGAGTGCCTTGCAGCGCTCGGGCCACAGCGCGGCGATGATCACGGCCGTCCGGGCGCCCCAGTCGAAGCCGCCGAAGACGGCTTTCTGGATTTTCAGCGCGTCCAGCAGCGCGACGATGTCGGCGGCGATCGCGGACTGCTGGCCGTTGCGGAAGGTGTCCTTCGACAGGAACCGCGTCGGCCCGTAGCCCCGGAGGAACGGCACGATCACCCGGTACCCGGCCGCGACCAGGCGCGGGGTGACGTCGACGTAGCTGTGGATGTCGTAGGGCCAGCCGTGCAGGAGGACCACCACCGGGCCGTCGGCGGGGCCGGCCTCGGCGTACCCGATGCTCAATTCTCCGGCGTCGATCTGCTTGAGCGGGCCGAACGAGGTGTTCCCGACGGTCGTGACAGGCGCCGCCACCGGTGCCGCCGCGGGCCGGGACGAGCAACTCGCGACCGTGGCTCCCGCCGTCGCGGCGACGACGGCCTGCGCGAACCTTCTCCTGCTGAGCATCCTGATCCCTCCCGCGAAACGCCTGGTACGGGATCGAAATTAAGGGTCCGGCCCAGGGCGCGGCGACCGTCGGACGACGTCACCGGTGTACGTCACCTCGCCTACGCGACTTCCGGTTGGACGTCGAGGAAGGCCGCCTCCAGCCGTCGGATCCGGGCCCAGAACTCGGCCTCCCGGCCGGATTCGAGAACGCCGAGATGCCCGCCGGGGACGACGCGGCCCACGAACGGCCCGGAGGTCCACACCCGCCAGCCGCCCGTGGCGTCGTCGCCCGCAGCGAACGCGGGATCGTCGGTGCCGCGAATCGCCGCGAGCGGGCACGAGAGCCGTGTCCTGACGGGCCCGCGGTAGGCGTTCACCAGCTGGAGGTCGCCGAGCAGCAGGTCCAGCGCGTACTCCCAGCCTTCGGGTGAATCGCGGTAGCCCGCGACCGGGGTGAGCCCGGTGCGGCCGAACACCCGTCCCATGGCCGACGCGCCCGCCTTGGCGTCCTTGTCCGGCGAACGTCGTTGCGGGGCGCACGCGTCCACGACGATCAGCGCGCGCGGGGCGACGCCCAGCCGTTGCGCCGTTTCCAACGCGACGAAGGCGCCCATCCCGAAACCGATCGTCACGGTGCGGGAGAACCAGTCTTCGGACGTCGCATCGGCCAAGAGCGTGGCGAGTTCTTCGACAGAGGACGCCGGCGTTTCCGAGGGCCGTTCCCCGTGTCCGGGATATTCGACGCCCCAGACGTCCGCGCCTGCCGTGGCGGCGAGTGGGCCGAACGCCTGGAGAGTTCCCCCCGCGGGTGGAAGCAGCAGGTAGCCGGGGCCGCGACTGTCTGATGTGGACAGTGGAACTAGCGGGGCCGTCATGATCCGAAAGATACGCGCGGTTAACCCGAATGGGGTAACGGTTCGGGTTCGACCAAGATCAATTCACCCGGCAGGGGGAGAGCTCCGGAAGAAAGGCCCCTGGCCGTGTCGTATCTGGCGTTCTCCGTTCGACGTCCTGATAAAGGAGCCGGAAGGAGAAAGCGATGACCACCACGACACTGGCCTCGACCACGCGGCTGAACCCGGTGCGCCGTACCCTGCCGGTTCTGCTGGCGCTGGAGGACGACGCGGAAGACCTCGGCCGCCTGTCCCCGGACGACAGGCTGACCTGCCACGTGCACGGCCGCTGGATCCACGAGTGCGTCGCCTCCCCGATGCACGTCAATCCGATCACCCGGCACCGCTGGTGCCGCTCGTGCGCGACCGCGCTGATCGTCTCCGTCGACGAGCTGTCCGGCGACGTCAAGATGTCCTGCCCTCGGTGCGGCCACGGCGAAAGCGCCGCTTCGGCCCGGCTGATCGCCGCGTGCCGGGCCAGCCTGGAGGCGGCACGCGGTCACTCCGGCGCCAAGGCCGCCTGAGCGACCCACTCGAGGACTCGCTCGATGACCAGGTCGCGATCCTCCGGCCGGAGGTAGAGGTAGTGCCCGGCGCCGGGCAGGATTTCGACGTCGGCCCGGGGGAGCAGGCTTTCGAGTCGTGCCGCGGCGGCGGCCGGATCGTGCACGGCGCTACGCCCGCCGAACAGGGCGAGCGTGGGTACCTGGATGGGCCTCAAGTCCTGCTCGTCCGGGCAAACCTGGAACGGCACCCGTGCGCGGTACGACCGGATCCCGGCGAGCACCAGCCGGGCGGCGGGCTGGTCGAAGATGTCCTCTCCCGCGGACCACGTCAGGAACCGCCGCCACAGGCGTTCACTGTCGAGTACGGCCGCGGGCATGCCGTACCAGAACACCTTCCGGACGAACGGCGCCGAGACGGTGGTCGCGTCCAGCAAGCCGAGGGACGCGAGCCTGCCGGGAGCGTGGATCGCCTGGTTGACCGCGTGCCAGCCGCCGGTCGAACCACCCACGAGGTGCACCGAGGTCAGCCCGAGGCGCTCGAAGACGTCGTCGAGCGCGCTCGCCCGGTCACGGATGTCCTTGAACGGAGCGGTTTGCACGCTCCGGCCCGCCTCGCCGAGGGTGTCGATCGCGTAGACCGCGTGCCGTTCGGCCAAGGCGGGGATCAAGGCCGCGTAACAGGCCGAGGTCGCCATGAGCCCGGGCAACAGGGCGATCGGCGGGTCTTCGCCGCCGTAGCGGTAGACCCGGGTGGTGCCATGGCGCGTCTCGACGTCGAACATGGCGCTCGGCTCAGGGCACTCGGCCATGGCGCGGTCGTAGGCGGCGAAGTAGCGCCGTTCCGCCGCCGGATCTCTGAATTTCCCGATTTTCGTCATGCGAGGAACGCTAGGCAGAGCCACGTTTCCGGTCTTGAACGAAAGTAAGATGGCGGCATGGGCGGGTGGAGTCTCGTGGTTCCGCGGCGGGACATCGTCCGCGCGCCGGGAGAGCGGGTGCTCCGGCTGCCGCATCCCAGCCTCGCCGCCCATGTCTCGAGTTACGTCGCGCACGACCTTCCCGACGCGGGGCCGAACTCCTGGCGGGTCACTCCGCTCTCGGTGCTCATCTGGGTGATCGACCTCGAAGCGCCGGAACGTGCGATGCCGGAATCGCCCTTACTGGGGTTGCGAGATCGGCCGCTCCTCGCGGAGCAGACCGGTGCTTCGCAAGGTATCGCCGTCGCCCTGACCCCGCTCGGCGCGTACGGATTGTTCGGGATTCCGCTGCGGGAGCTGACGAATTCGGTGATCGCGGCGTCCGATCTGATGGCGTCCGGGCTCCTGACCGAGCGGCTCGCGGAGGCGGAGGACTGGCCGGAGCGGTTCCGGTTGCTCGACGAGTACCTGATGGAGAAACTCGCACGCGGTCCGGAACTCTCCGCACCTGTTCGGTACGCCTGGGACCGGCTTTCGGCCGCACCGGTCCGCGTCGACGCCCTCGCGGACGCGATCGGCTGGAGCCGGCAGCACCTCAATGCCCGGTTCCGTGCACAGATCGGGTTGAACCCCAAGACCATCGGGCGGATCACCCGGCTCAACCGCGTGATGGCGCTGCTGAACCGGGCGTCGTCCCTCGGATGGGCGGAGGTCGCGCACTTGGGCGGCTACAGCGATCAGGCGCATCTCGTCCGGGAGTTCAGGGCCCTGACCGGCTGCAGCCCGACCGAGGTCGGCAAACCGGCCGGGTTATTTGTTCCGCCAGGTCACGGCGCGTGAATCGGCGGTCTCGTAAGGCTTGGACGTGTACGCGAGCGAGGCGATCGGGTCCGACGGGACGCCGAAGTGCAGACGGCAGGCCTCGAAGACCGCTCCCTTGACCGAGAAGTCGTGCGGCGCGATGCTGCCGCCCTTGCAGCCGGTGACTTCGGAAGCCCCCACCCCCAGCAGAGAGCCCGGCCAGCCGCCGCTCTTGGTCCTCGCGCTCAGGATCGGCGCGGCCACCCTGGCCAGGTTCGTGCCGTCGACGTTCGTCAGCTTCTCGCGGACGAAGAAGAAGTGCTTGCCGCGGAGTTTGGCCTTGTCCTCGTCCTTGAGCGGCAGGGCGTTGATGTCCGCGTCGGACGCCTTCACCGATTCGACGGTGACCGTCAGCCCGACGAAGCCCTTCGCGTAGTCACTGTAGATCGGGATGATCGCCTGCTCGCCGAACTTCAGCTTCGTGCCCGGTTTGACCGCGTCGCCGGTGACCTCCAGCGTGGGCGTGGTGGTCAGGTACGGCTTCTCCGTCGTCGTCGGCGGGGCACTGGCGGACGTCTCCCCGGACGTCGTGGCGGCGGTCCTGGCCTGGCCGGTGTTCGCCGGCGGCGTGCAGCCGACCAGCGCGGCGCCGAGCACCGCGGCGACGACGGCGTGACGAACTCTCGGACGTGTGGGCACGACCGATCCCCCCTCGAAAGTGAAAGCGCGTGGATTTCCCCCGGCGATCACTCTAGACAACGAGCGTTCACTCGATCGGCGGAGGTAGGTTGCGGGTATGACCCAGGTTTCGTCGCCTGCCGAGGCGGCCACGAGGATCACTGGACGAGCCGTTGTCGAGCAGAGGGGTCTCTCGGGCGCCGTCACCGAAGTGGTGCTGGACAGCGGTGACACCGTGGTCGTCAAACGGGGCCACGCGCGGAACGCGACTTCCGCGGAGGCGGCGGGGCTGAGATGGCTGGGTGAAGCAGGTGCCGTCCGGGTGCCCGAGATCCGCGGGTTCGACGGCGAATGGCTGGTGACCGAACTGGTCGGTGGCGGCCGCCCGACGCACCACGCGGCGGAGCGGCTGGGGCGGGGACTGGCGGCGTTGCACGCGGCCGGTGCGCCCGCGTTCGGCGCGGCGCCGCCGGAGGGGCCTGTCGACGCGTGGATCGGCTTGGCCCCGATGGAGAACGCGCAGGGGGAGGACTGGCCGGAGTGGTACGCCGAGCATCGGGTGCTGCCGTATGTCCGCCGCGCTGTCGACGAGGGCACGCTGGACGCTGCCGAGGCCGTTGTCATCGAGCAGGCCTGTGCGCGCCTTCCGGAGGTGGCCGGACCGGCGGAACCTCCCGCCCGGCTGCACGGTGATCTGTGGAACGGCAACGTGCTGTGGGGTGCCGTCGAAGCCTCGATCATCGACCCCGCCGCGCACGGCGGCCATCGCGAGACCGATCTCGCCATGCTGCAGTTGTTCGGCTGCCCGCTGCTCGACCGCGTACTGGCCGCCTACCAGGAGGTCAACCCGCTCGCCGATGGCTGGACCGACCGGATCGGGGCGCACCAGCTGTTCCCGCTGCTCGTGCACACCGTCCTCTTCGGACGGTCCTACGCCGGGCAGGCGGTCGCTGCGGCGAGGGCGGCGGGCCGGTAGTTCACCGCGCGATGCGGTCGAGCCATTCGGCGAGCATCGCGTGCTCGGCCGGGGTCAGCGCGTCCCCAGGTTCTTTTTCCAGCGCGGCCTTGAGCGCGATCGCGCGGCTCGGGATGTCCGAAGCCTCGTCGGTGGTGTCAGTGGTGATGGTCGCGATGACGTGTTCGCGCGCGGCGGTGATCAGGCCCGGATCGCGCTGCTCCGGCGGGCTCGCGAGGAGCGAGAGGATCACGCCCATCCCGGTCGCGTGGACCAGTTGCGCGGCTTGTTCGACGGGTACGCGCAGCCTGCCCGCCTCGGCGATGCGTTCGACGATCAGGCGGAGCATCGCGTCCGCCTCTTGACGCGCTTCGCGGACGCGGGGCTCGCCGTACATGAGCATGTAGAAGGCTGGCTGGGACAGGCCGAATTCGACGTGCAGGTCCCAGCCGCGCCGAAGGTCGAGCACCGGGTCGTCGGTCTCGCCGAGGCCGTGCTTCTCGCATAGATAGCTCTGGAAGCCATACGTGGCGACAGCGTCGAGAAGGCCCTCCTTGTCGCCGAAGGTCCGGTAAAGGGTCGGCGCCTGCACTCCGGCGGCCGCGCTGACCGCGCGCGTCGACAACGCTTCGCGGCCGCCCTCCAGCAGAAGCTCCGCCGCCGCCCGGACCAACCGGTCTTTCGTCGTCAAGCTCATGTATCAACGATAACACCTGCCGGGTAGCGCTGGGTCGATATCGGTGATACGTTGAGATCGTTATCAACGGAAACACCTGATGGGAGCACCTCATGACACGCGTAGCGATCGTCACCGGCGGGTCGCGGGGAATCGGCAGGGAATCCGCCGAGCGACTGGCCACCGACGGATTCGCGGTCGTCGTCGTTTACGGCGGCAACAAGGACGAGGCGCAGGCCGCGGTCGACGCGATCGGTGCCAAGGGCGGTCAGGCGATCGCGGCGCAGGCCGACGTCGCCGACGAGCACGCCGTCGCGGCCGTGTTCGACACCGCGGAGAAGACCTTCGGCGGGATCGACGTCGTGGTCCACGCGGCCGGGACCATGTATCTCGCACCGGTGGCCGAACTGGATCTCGACCGGCTGGACCGGTTGCACCGCACCAACATCCGCGGCACCTTCGTGGTCGATCAGCAGGCCGCCCGCCGCGTCCGTGACGGCGGCGCGATCATCAACTTCTCCACGTCCGTGCTCGGCCTCGCCCTGCCGGGGTACGCCGCCTACGCCGCCACCAAGGGCGCGGTGGAGGCGATCACCCTGGTCCTCGCCCGCGAACTGCGCGGCCGCGACATCACCGTGAACGCGGTCGCCCCCGGCCCGACGGCCACGGCGCTGTTCCTCGACGGCAAGGACGAGGAAACCATCGCGAGCATGGCCGCGCAGCCGCCACTCGAACGCCTCGGCACCCCGTCCGACATCGCCGAAGTCGTCTCGTTCCTCGCCGGTCCGGCCCGCTGGGTCAACGGTCAGGTCCTCCGCGCCAACGGCGGCATCGTGTGAGGCTCCCTACGGCTGGTGTTCCCAATGTCGCATCTGAGACGCTCAGCGACTCAAATGCGACATTGGGAACGTGGTCGCCGTCCTCGTCACTCACTAGGCCCGCGGCTCCGTATCGTCGACCCCGAGCCCGCGAAGATCCGCCGACGTGAACACCGCGTCCGCCCGCTCCCCGAGAAGGATGCCGACCAGCGGTTCCATCGTGTCGACGTACGACTCCAGCAGTTGGTTTCGCAGGTCGAGGCTTCGTCCCATCGACTTGAGCACCGGCTCGTCCTGGCCTGCCCGCTCCAATACCTTGACGAGCAAGCCGCCTTCGAGAATGCCCGATGGCTGGATCGCCAGATGGTTCCGGGCCGCGCTGGTGAACATCATGAACAGGACCGAACCATCGGTCCTGTCGGAGACACCCTCGAAGGTCAGTTCGAGACCGAAGAGCGACTCCAGCCCCTTTAGCACCTGCTTCCGGTGAGTGTGCAGGGCGTCGGATTCGGCCTTGTCATCGATGAACCGGTCCGCGTAGTCCGGCTGAGCCTGGAGGTAGGCGAGAGCGAACGCGCGGCGGTCGTAGTTCTTGGTCACGGGGGAACAGTAGGGAACAGCAGGGCGGGCCCGCCACGGAATTAGCGAGCCCACCCCTTGAAGTCCTTTGTGGACGGAAAATCAGACGACGGTGCCTTCGGCGTCGTCGTCGGAGTCGGACTCCTCGATCTTCCACTTCAGCTGGAACTCGACCTCTTCTTCACCGTCACCGCGTTCGTGCTCGATCGAGAACTGCGCGCGGGCGGGGACGCGGAACCGTTCCCCGGCGATCTGGATGCGGAACGAGGTCTCGGACTCGAGCGCGTCGGCGAGGCGGCGCAGCTTGGCGACGACATCGGCGGTGGAGTAGACGCGTTCGACGTCTCGGGGAGCGGATCCGGTCACGGTTTCCTCCAGGGTCCGACACCCTGGCCGGGTGTCCGTGGCGTCATTCAATCGTGTGATCATCGCGCGCCGCAGCCGGGGTCACGGTGTCCGGGCGAGGCGGAAACCGACGTCGTCGACGCGGAACGTGGGGTGGCTGCGGCGCCGTACCCCGGCCCGGCAGCTCCAGTGTTCGTCGAACCAGCCGCCGCCTCGCAGGACCCGGTACTCGCCGTAGACGTCGGCGTCGTAGATGTCCCAGCACCATTCCCAGACATTGCCCAGCATGTCGTGCAGGCCCCACGCGTTGGGAGTCTTCCCGCCGACTTCGTGCACCGACTCCGCCGAGTTCTCGCGGTACCAGGCGATCTCGTCGAGCGGTCCGTATCGGGGACCGGTCGTACCGGCGCGGCAGGCGTGCTCCCATTCCGCTTCGGACGGGAGGCGGTAGCCGTTCGCCGACCGGTCCCACGACACTTCGGGGTCCAGCCGGTAGGCCGGGGTCAGCCCTTCGCGTTCGGACAGTGCGTTGCAGAACCGGAGGGCGTCCGGCCACGAAACCTCGACGAGGGGAAGCCTGCCGGCCTCACGGGTGACCGGAACCGGCGCGAGCAGGAAGGACGCGACGGCGACGGTCCAGCTCCGCTGCGTCCGCCGGTCGGAAAGCGTTGCCTCGCCCGCCGGCACGGTGATCATCTCCATGGTCCGGCCGATGGTACCCAGAGTGGCGGCGCCGGTGCGCCATGATGAGCGGGTGCCTCTGCTGATCGAGCCCGTCCTGCCTGCCGGTACGTTCCGGGCCGCCAAGCAGCCGTGCCTGGTCGTCGACGACAGGCTGGTGTTGCGACCCTGGTGCGCTGAAGACGCGGAGAGCGTCGAAGCCGCTTTCGCCTGTCCCGCCATCCAGCGTTGGCACGTCCGCCGCGTCGACGGCGAGGCCGAAGCACACGCCTGGATCGCGGGGTGGGAGCAGCGCTGGACGGACGAGACGGACGCGAGCTGGGCGGTGGTCGACGCCCGTGAAGACCGGCCGGTCGGGCAGGTCGGCCTCCGCACCGTCTCACTCTTCGAGGCGTCGGCGCAGTTGTCCTATTGGGTTCTCCCTTCCGCACGCGGCACCGGGATCGCGGGCGGCGCGGTGGCGGCGTTGACGCGGTGGGCGTTCGGCACCATCCGGCTGAACCGGTTGTCCCTCCTGCATTCCACCGCGAACAACGCTTCCTGCCGCGTCGCTGACAAGGCTGGATACGGCCTCGAAGGCACCCTGCGCTCTTCGATGTTGCACGCGGACGGGTGGCACGACGTCCACCTCCACGCGCGGCTCAGGGGCGACTCGGCACCTGTGCCCGCCGGATCAGCAGCAGCGGTATGACGGCGATCGCCGCGCTGATCCAGAGGGCGTGGCGATAGTCGTCCGTCGCTTCCGTGACGAAACCGGCGAGCACCGGTCCCAGGAACGCGCCCGCGTTGAGCGCGACCGTCGCGAACGAACCGCCCAGCGTCGGTGCCCCGGTCGCCACGTGCATGACGCGCGCCACCAGCGCCGACCCGCAGCCGAACGACAGTCCACCTTGGACGGTCGTCACGGTGAACAGGGCGATCGGGTGCGCTCCCGTCGCCGCCAGCACCGCCCAGCCCACCGGCAGGGCGCACAAAGCGAGGATCAGGCCGCGCCGGAGTTCACCGTCGCCTTTGCGGCCCGCCACGGTGACCCCGAGGAACGCGCCGACGCCGAAGGCCGCCAGCAGCGCGGAAATCGCCCCGGCGGGGAGGTGGGCGACATCCGTCGCGATGACCGCGAGGAACGCGAACGTCGCGAAGGTCGCGCCGTTGACCAGGGCCGCGAGGATCATCGCCTGCCGCACCGGAGGCGCTTTCAGATCGCGTGCTTCGCGCCTGATCGAGACTTCGGGCCTGTCCACCGCCTCGGTGGGTGTCGAACGGAACACCAGGACCAAGGCGGGCAGGCACAGCGCGGCGACCGCCCAGAACGCGGAGCGCCAGCCCGCGAGATCACCCAGGACGGCTCCGGCAGGCACACCGGCGACACACGACAGCGTGATCCCCGCCAGCAGGACCGCGGTCGCCCGCGCCTGCTTTCCCGCCGGTGCCAAGGCGACCGCGACGGGCATGGCGACGGCGAGGAACCCGGCGTTGGCGACCGCCGCGACGATCCGGGTGCCGAACAGCACCGGAAAACTCGTCGTCACCGCGCCGATGACGTGCACCACGACGAAGGCGGTCAGAAACCCGGCCAGTGCCCGGCGGCGCGGCCAGCGCGCGCTGAGCACGGCCATCGCGGGGGCTCCGACGATCATTCCGACCGCGTACGCCGAAGTCAGCGCGGCGGCGGCGCCCACCGGGACGGACAGGTCACCGGCGATTCCCGGCACGAGACCGGAAGCCATGAATTCGGAGGTGCCTTGCGCGAAGACGGCAAGGCCGAGGACATAGACGAACAGGGGCAACGGACGACTCCCAAGCAGAAAGTGAACAGGAGGAGCCGTGCGCGGGACAGGAGGAAAACCGACCGGGCGCACGGAAGAGCGCTCCGGTCACCGGGAAGCGAGGGGGGCGGCGTCTAACCGCCGGACACGACGACTCGCCGCCGGATGACCGGCGGCGGGATTCTGTCCGACTCGGGGCTCGTCACGAGTGCGCACATTACACAGGCGGTGGCGAACGGCCTAACGGGTATTGCCGGTCAGCGAAGAAAACGGTGTTCGTTCCGCGTACCGGAACGCTTTCGTTGCCCCCTTGAATAAAGCCGAGTAATGCGTTCTGACCTGCGGTTTTCGTGATTGTTTCGGTACTGGGAACCGATCCGGGATTCGGTTAACCTCGACTCCATGATTCCAACGGTCGTCTGGGGTACAGGCAACATCGGCCGTGCCTCCATCCGCGCCGTGGACGCGCATCCGGCGCTGGAACTCGCCGGTGTGCTCGTGCACGACCCCGCGAAGGTCGGCTGCGACGCGGCCGCGCTCGCCGGTGTCGACGGCGAATTCGGTGTGGCGGCTACCGATGACGTCGAAGCCGTGCTGGCGGCGGGCCCGCGGGCGGTGGTGTACGCGGCGTCCGGCGACATCCGGCCCGCCGACGCGCTGGCCGACATCGTCCGTGCGATCCGGGCGGGGGCGGTGGTCGTGACACCCGCGCTCTACCCGCTGTACGACCAGCGCAACGCGCCGGAGGAACTGCGGGAACCGGTGCTCACGGCGATCGCCGAGGGCGGCGGCTCACTGTTCGTCTCGGGCGTCGATCCGGGCTGGGGCAACGACATCCTGCCGTTGCTGATCAGCGGGCTCGGCACCACCGTGGAGGCGGTCCGCTGTCAGGAGATCTTCGACTACTCCACCTACGACCAGCCGGATTCCGTCCGCTACCTGGTCGGCATGGGGCAGCCGATGGACTACCAGCCGCCGATGCTGGCCCCGTCGGTTCCCACCATGGTGTGGGGCGGGCAGGTGCGGCTGATCGCCCGCGGCCTCGGTGTCGACCTGGACGAGATCCGCGAGACGCTCGACCGCCGTCCGCTCGAGGAAACCGTGACCACGCGGGCGATGGGCGAGTTCGAGGCGGGTACGCAGGGCGCCGTCCGGTTTGAAGTGCAGGGGATCGTGGACGGCGAGCCCCGCATCGTCATCGAGCACGTCACCCGCATCCACGCGTCGTGCGCGCCGGACTGGCCGAAGCCGCCCAGCGGCGACGGGGCGCACCGGGTGATCATCGAAGGCCGTCCCAGGATCGAGGTCTCGGTGGAGGCCACGGACGAGGGTGAGAACCGGTCCGCCGGCGGCAACGCGACCGCGGTCGGCAGGCTGGTCGGCGCCATCGACTGGCTCGTGGACGCCAAACCGGGTCTCTACGACGCACTCGACGTCCCGTTGCGACCGGCCATCGGCAAGCTTGGAAGGAGCGCGCGATGAACATCGACATTCCCGAGGGCAAGGACCCGATCGGCTACGTGTGGGGCGAGATGGTGCCCGGCATCGGTGTCGCGGCGTCGAACTTCTCACTCGCGGTCTACTCGCACACCACGCTGGGGCTCCGCGAGTTCGAGGCGGCGCGACTGCGGACCGCGCAGATCAACGGCTGTGTCTTCTGCCTGGACTGGCGGACCGAACGCGACGGAGTGAAGGTCGAAGAGGAGTTCGCCGACGCGGTGACCGAGTGGCGCACCACCGAGGCGTTCGACGAACGTACCCGGCTGGCCGCCGAGTACGCCGAACGCTACGCGCTCGATCACCACGGAATCGACGACGAATTCTGGAAGCGGATGGGCGAGCACTACAGTCAGGCGGAAATCGTCGAATTGAGCATGAGCATCGGTGCCTGGCTCGCCTTCGGACGGCTGAACCATGTGCTGGGAATCGACACCGTTTGCGTTCTGCCGAAGATTTGAGAGCTCAGAGGAAAACGCGAGCGATTTCCAGCCACTGCTGAGCATCCTCGCCTCGCGGTCAGCTGAGTGCCGAACCACGGAAACCCTTGGCCCAGGGGAATGTCGCGTAGCGCCTTCTCCAGCACGGCGCCGAACGACTCCGGGGTCCGGATCGCGATGAGCACGTTCACCTCGGCACCGAAAACGGGGCGGCGGGCGCCGCGCACGAGGCACCCGCCGCCCCGGACGGCGTCAGAGATCGGTGGCGAGGATCTTTTCGATGTTCCTCTCCGCCAGCGCGGTGATGGTGACGAACGGGTTCACCGAGGTATTACCCGGAATCAGCGCGCCGTCGATCACGTAAAGCCCCGGATAGCCGTTGAGCCTGCCGTAATTGTCGGTCGCCTTGCCCAGTACCGCGCCGCCGAGCGGGTGGTAGGTGAGATGGTCGCCCCAGATCTTGTACAGCCCGAAGAGGTCGGTCCGGTAGATCGTCCCCTCCTTGGAATTGATCTTGTCGAAGATGGTCTTCGCCATGTTGATCGACGGCTGTTTCCAGGCTGTCTGCCAGTCGAGGTCGACCTTGTTCGTACTCGCGTTCCACGAGAACGCCGCCCGGTTGGGGTTCTTGGTGATGGACAGGTAGAACGAGGCGTAGGTCTCGATTCCGGTCGGCAGCGGCGCGACCTCGGCGAACGCGCCGCCCGCGGCCCAGTTGTCGATGCCCGCGGTGGGGATGGACGACTGCAGCGCGCCCGTGGCGTCCCACATGTGGTTCGCCCGGCCGCACATGACGTTCCCGTTGTCGCCCCAGCCCTTGCCGACCTCGGTGCTGAGGTTGGGCAGTGCGCCGGTGGCCTTGAGCTTGACCAGCAGCTTGCTCGTGCCGACACTGCCCGCGGCGAAGAACACCTTGTCCGCGGTCACGGATTTCGTCGCGGTCACCGTGCCTGCCGTGTCGAGCTGCTCCATCACGACGGTGTACCCGCCGCCGGACGACGGCGTGACCGACGTGACGCGGTGCAGCGACGAGATCGTCACCCGTCCTGTCGCCTTGATCCGCGGGAGATAGGTCTGCTGCAACGACTTCTTGCCCGCGTTGTTGCCGTAGAGGATCTCCCCGGCCAGCGCGGACCTCGGCACCGTGCCCGCCTGCTCCTTCTTCATGTAGTCCCAGTCGTACACGTCCGGAACGAACAGGAACGGGAAACCCGATCGCTGCGCGTGTTTCCGGCCGACCCGCGCGTACTGGTAGCACTCGGCGGTTTCGAACCAGTTCTGGTCGATGGTGGCGACGCCGAGCCCCGTGTTGGCACGCGGGTAATAGACGCCGTACATCTCGTCGGCGTTGACCGTCGGCAGGACCGAAGCGAAGTTCTCGCGCTTCGGCGTGACGGCCATCCCGCCGTTGACCAGTGAACCGCCGCCGACACCGCGGCCCTGGTAGACGGTGATGCCGCTGAACTCTTCGGCGTCGAGGATACCGGTGTGGCGCGGGACGTCCTTGTCCAGCGGGAAGCCGAGGAAGTTGCTCAGCGGCTGCTTGGTCCGCGTCCGCAGCCAGAAGGACCGGTAGTCCGGGGTGGTGGTGTTGGCGAAGATCTTGCCGTCCGTGCCCGGGGTGTCCCACGCCTTGCCGAGCTCGACCAGGTGGACGTCGACGCCCGCTTCGGCGAGCCGGAGCGCGGCGACGCAGCCGCCGTATCCGGAACCGACGACGAGCGCCGGGATTCGCGCGGCGTCCGCGATCGAACTCTTCGCCGACGGCCTGTTCTCAGCGGAGGCGAAGGCGGTCCCACCCAGGGCTGTTGCCCCCAAGATAGAACCCGTTCCAGTAATAAAGACGCGGCGGGATAACTGCCCGGAAGCGCTGCTCCGCATGGTTTCGTCGCTCACGTGATCGTCCTCACCGTTGAGGGATTTAGAACAAGTTATACCTGTGGGACTGCCGGGAGGCAACGAAAGTGAAAGTTCTTTCGACTCGCTTGGGCCGGGCAGGCGGGCATCGCGCCGGTCGATGGGCCACTATGTACTGCTGTGGAGTCCACTCGAGTTGATCGCTGGCTGTGGGCCGTCCGGCTGACCAAGACGCGCCCCGATGCCGCCGCCGCGTGCCGCGGCGGCCATGTCCGCGTCAACGGCAAACCCGCCAAACCCGCGACGACGGTCGTGGCGGGCGACGAGGTGCGCGCCCGGGTCAACGACACCACGCGGATCTTGGAAGTGACGCGGGTGATCCAGAAACGGGTCGGTGCAGCCGACGCCGCGACCTGTTTCATCGACCGGACGCCCGCGCCGCCGCCCGAGTCCGCCGTGCCGGTCGCGCGGCGGGAGCGGGGCGCGGGACGCCCGACCAAACGGGAACGCCGGGTGCTCGACCGTTTCCGTACCGGTGAGAACTGAGCGGTTCAGTCCGAACCGGCCTCGGCCGGGAACGAATGGTGCTCGTGCGCGACGAGCCAGCGGCCGGACTCCTTGCGCAGCCCGAAGGTCAGCCGCAGCCGGTTCGCCGGGTTCCGCTCGAAATCCTCGGCCGTGCCGCAGCGCAGCAGGGCGTGCGCGAACGCGACCTCCTCGCCCGCGGTGACGTCGAGCGAGACGATCTCGAACGACGCGCCCGTCGCCTGCCAGATGAAGAAGGACGGCCAGGTTTCGCGGTAGGCGTCGATGCCGAGAACGCCTTCGTAGGGCGGCGGGACGTCGAACATCACGATGTCGCCGGTGTGCCCGGCGAGAACGGCGTCGAGATCGCCGGCGTGCACGGCCTTGGCCCAGTCCTCGATGAGGGTGCGGATCCGGCTTTCGTCGGTACTCATGAAGTGCTCCTCTGATGGGGTTCGACTTGATAACCCCGCGAGGCCCGGAAACTCATCGTGTTCACATACATGGATGTTGTTCACATCCGTTGACGAGTGACAGGGACGTGAACTATAAAGACGGAGTCCGGGTGTACACGCCGCAACACCTTCCGTCAGTCCGTCACGGAGGTTTCGGGTGTCCCGAAAAAGTCCTCTTCGTCGTGCCGTCCTCCCGGCGGTCGCCGCCGTGGTCGCCACCGCCGCACTCCTGCAGGTACCGCCCGACGTGGCGGACGCGGCGCCGGGGCCCGGCGCGCTGACCGGCCTCGATGTCGGCGCGGCCAACCGCCGCGCGCCGGTCGCGGGACTCTACGACTGGTCCAAGGCCGGGTACCGGGGCGGCGCCACGCTGCCCGGCTCCGGTGAAGTGAATCCGAACGCCGCCTGCCAGGTCACCGCCGCGGAACTGGCGGCCCAGTACAACGTCGAACCCGACGACGGCGCCGACGACACGAACGGGATCCAGGCGGCGATCGACGGGATCAAGAGCGCGTGCTCGCCGTCGGGGAGCTACACCAAGCTGAGCACGATCACCTTCCCGGCAGGCCGGTTCGACGTCACGCACGAGATCCACGTCGACGCCGACTACCTGATCCTGCGCGGCGCGGGCAAGGACGCGACGAAGTTCGTCTACCGGCCCGACGCGAACACCCGGTACGACACCCTCACCCCGGACGGTTCCGACTGGGACGAGGACGGGATGACCTCGGGCGCGGGCAAGGGCGGCTGGCTCTGGCCGGGGCGCGGGCTGTTCCGTGTCCAGTCCAGGGGAGTGCACTCGTCCTACGCGAGCGACCACACCTCGGCGCCCGCCAACCGCAAGGACATCTTCGAAGGGACGATCAACGTCCACTGGAAGGCCGGGGTGAAGCTGCGCGGCAAACCGGGTGACACCGCGTTCGCCGCGCGGACGGGGGACCGTGTCGTCCACCTGGCGAGCAGCGGCGCCCTGACCTCGCTCGCCGCCGGGAGTCTGGTGAACATCCGCGCGGCCAACTCGCAGAAGTTCTACGAGCAGCAGCAGGCGACGCCGACCACGTTCCCGTTGCTGAACATGCACATGCGCCAGCAGATCTTCACCATCGCGGCGCTCGACACGTCCGCGCGCACCATCACCCTCGACAAACCGCTCGAGTACGACGTCCCGGTGAACTCCACTTCGGACGGTTCGGCCCCGATCGACGGCGCCACCTACGACTCGAAGGCGGCGCCGCTGGTCGATCCGGTGCTCGGCGTCGGATTCGAGAATCTCGGCTTCACGCAGGACATGCCCGGCCTGAACCCGGCCGAGGCGAACAACAACTACGGGAACATGGCGCCCGCCGCCGAGATGCACGGGATCGTGTTCAAGTGGGCGGCGAACTCCTGGGTCCGCGGCATCCGCGCCGACCTGACCGGATCGCATCCGATCGTCACCGAGGAGGCCAAGAACCTCCAGATCGTCGACAACGAACTCAACGGCTCGTGGAACAAGGGCAAGGGCGGCAACGGCTACTTCCGCGGCTCCCGGGTCTGGGACTCGCTCTACGCCGGGAACACCTCCACCCTGTTGCGGCACTTCACCTTCCAGTGGTCCGCCTCGGGCAACGTGGTGATCGGCAACTCGTTCGACTCCGACCTGAACCTGCACGGCGGCTGGGAACGCAACAACCTCTTCGAGCTCAACACGGTCAAGGTCCCCTACGCGCACCGCTCCGGGAACTGCCGGGCCAACTGCGGTGAAGAGGGCGGCGGCGGTCCCGACGACTCGAACTGGTTCCCGATCTGGTGGGGCGCGGGCAAGAAGGCCGTCAAATGGTCGGGTGCCACCGGCCCTCGCAACGTGTTCTTCAACAACGCCATGACCAAACAGCTCACGGACAACGGCCCGTATAACGACTTCTACGCCGACCGCCATCGCGTGTACGCCTTCGGGTGGGACGGCACCGCGTACAAGCACCTCGACGTCGGAGGCACGCCGATCGCCGACTGGGCGAAGAACGAGCAGCGGGACTACACCGGAGGACACGGGGTCGACGCGACCAAGACCGACGCCGCGCCGTCGCTGTTCCTGAAGTCCGTCGACGGGACTCCGCCGTCCTCGTCGACAGGCCAGACCTCGACGCCGACCACGCCGATCACACCGACCTCGACGACGCCGACCACCACGACCAGCTCGAATCCCGGCGGTTGCCTGACGGCGGCGTTCGCCCGTAAGTCGGTGTGGGACAGCGGCTACGGGGCCGGTTTCACCATCACCAACAGCTGTTCGGCGGCGGTAGGTTCGTGGGCGGTCGAGTTCGACCTGCCCGCGGGGACGACGGTCAGCAGTTCCTGGAGTTCGGTGCTGACCAAGACCGGCCAGCACCACCGGTTCGGGAACGCGTCGCACAACGGAAGCGTCAAACCCGGCGGCACGGCGACGTTCGGCTTCAACGCCGCCGGTCAGGCACTCCCGGTCGCGTGTTCGATCGCCGGAACGAAATGCGGAGGCACGGAATGACGAGGAAACGACTGCTCGCCGCGATCGCGGCCACGGCGTCGGTGGCGGGCCTGTTCGGCGCCGTCGTCTCCGCCGAGGCCGCCGCGCCCAGCCTGTCCGCCGTGTTCGCCCAGAGTTCGGCCTGGGACAGCGGATACGGCGGGAAGTACACACTGACCAACGCCGGGGACGCGAACAGTACACAGTGGACGATCGAGTTCGATCTGCCCGCCGGGACGGCGATCACCGCGTCGTGGAGTTCGGTGCTGACCAGGACCGGGCAGCACTACAAGGTCACCAACGCCGGCTTCAACGGCACGATCAAACCCGGCGGGACGGCGAGCTTCGGCTTCAACACCGCCGGACTGGGCCTGCCGACCGGATGCACGGTCAACGGCAGCCCGTGCGGGGGAGGGGCGCCGACCACCACCACGCCGCCGAGCACGACGACCACCACGAGCAAACCACCGACCACCACGACGACCGTGCCCGCGGGCGATGTCGTCGACGTCGACACGGCGGCGGAGCTGCAGGCCGCTCTGGCGGCCGCGAGCCCTGGTCAGACCATCCGGCTTGCCGCCGGAACCTACCGGGGTTCCTTCATGGCCACGAAACCCGGGACGGCCGGTGCGCCGATCACGGTGACCGGGCCGTCGACGGCGGTCCTGATCAACGACGGCCCCTCGGGTGAGGCACCTTCCTGCCCGGCGCCGACGGCGGGCTGGGACTCCGGGTACGGATTCTGGCTCTACGGTGCGCCGTACTGGCACCTCCAGGGTTTCACCGTGCAGGAGTCGAAGAAGGGCATCGTCGCCGACAACTCGCACCACACCGTGATCGACGGGGTACGGGTGCACCGGATCGACGAAGAGGCCGTCCACTTCCGGCGTTCGTCGGCCGACAGCGTCATCCGTGACTCGACGATCAGCCACACCGGCCTCGTGCAGGCGGGCTACGGCGAGGGCGTCTACCTCGGCTCGGCGAACTCGAACTGGGCGTGCCACGGCAACTCCGGCGGAGTCGACCGCAGCGACCGGATCCAGGTGCTCGGCAACCACATCGGACCGTACGTCGCCGCGGAGGGCATCGACGTCAAGGAAGGCACCGAAGGCGGCGTCATCCGGGGCAACACCTTCGACGGCCAAGGGATCTCCGGGCAGAACTCGGCCGATTCCTGGGTCGACGTCAAGGGATTCGGTTACGTCATCGAGGACAACACCGGCACCTTCGCCGCACCGGGGACGTTCGTGAACGGCTACGAGACGCACAACCCCGGCACCACCCCGTCCTTCCCCAACGGCTGCGGGAACGTCTGGCGGGGCAACAAGTCCGATCTCGGCGGCGTGGGCCAGTACGCCATCAAGATCACGTCGACTTCGAAGTGCCCGGAACGGCCCAACGTCGTCCACGCGTCCAACACCGTGTCCAGGGCGGTGAACGGGCTGACCAACATCCCCGTCACGCCTTGACGGACGCCGGTGGCGGGAGCGGCGCGGCTCCCGCCACCGGCGCGTCAGTCCCGGACCGCGGTGATCGTGACGGTGGCGTAGCGGGTGGTGAACCGGCCGCCCAGCCGGTCGATCGCCTCGCCGACTTCGGCGAGGATCTGTTGCTGCGCACCGGGTTCGACCCAGGTGAGCGAGCCGAACGTCGGGAGCTGGTCCAGCCATTCGTCGCGGGTGTGGACCCGATCCCAGTCGTGGCGGATTCGCTCCGGTTCGCGGAAGCCGCCTGCTTCGTGCAGGCCGTCGGCGACCTTCGCGATGAGCGGCCCATACGGGTCCGCGGGCTGTTTCGGCACACTCTTGAGGTCGATCGGGGCATCGGGGACGAACCGGCGGTACGCGTCCGCGAGGGCGTCCGTGACCTCTTCCGGTGGTTCGGGCACGTGCCAGAACGCGGCCCAGACCCCGCCCGGCCGGAGGGCTTCGGCGGCCTTGGCGGCGCCTGCCACCGGGTCGACCCAGTGCCAGGCCTGCCCGGAGACGAGCAGGTCGAACCGGCGTCCGGCGGGTTCCCAGGCCTCGAACTTCGCGACCTCGACGTCGATCCCGCTCCGGCGGGCGAATTCGGCCATCCGCGGGTCCGGTTCGATGCCCAGCACGTGACAGCCCGCCGCCTGGAACTGGCGCGCTTCGATTCCGGTGCCGACGCCGACGTCGAGGGTTTCGAGGCCGGGAGCGGCCGCGACGAGGTGGTCGATGAGTTCCGGGGGATAGGCGGGCCTGGTCCGGTCGTAGCGTTCGGCGTCCACGCCGAAGGATTCCGCGGCCTGCCGATGACGGTGAGGCTCCTGCCCCGACGGTAGAGTGGGCATGCGCCCACCTTAAGTGGGCACTTGCCCACTCGTCAACGCGAAGGAGCCGTATGCCGACCGGGGTGGCCCTGCGCGCCGTGCGCGCGCAGTTGTTCGACGCCGCTGAACGCGTTCTGCTGCGAGACGGGCCGAGCGGTCTCACCAGCCGCGCGGTGACCACCGAGGCGGACTGCGCGAAAGGCGTGCTGCACCGGCACTTCGACGACTTCGACGCGTTCCTCGCCGAGTTCGTGCTGGACCGGGTCGAGAAGCTGGACGAAGAGAGCCTTCACCAGGCCGTCGGTACCGGAACGGTCGTCGACAACCTCGCGGAGGCACTCACGGCGGTGTTCGAATCGGTCGCGGTCGCGATCGTCCCGCTCGTGATCTTCCGCGACGAACTCCGTGCCCGGTTGCGCCGCGAGTGGCCGGCCGGGGTCCCGGTGCTGACGCAGGCGGCCGTGATGATCGCCGGTTATCTCAAGGCGGAACGCGAAGCGGGCAGGATCGCCGAGGACGCCGACGTCGACACGCTCGCGGCGACGCTCATCGGCGCGACGCATCTGCTGTTCGCCGATCGCACGGGTGCCAGGCCGGAGGCGGCCCAGGTCCGGAAGACCGTGGCCGCCGTCGTCGGCTCCGGGGTCAGGCCTGCGCGGCGGTGACCGTGTGCCGCAGCAGCAGCGAAGTGGTGACCGGGCCGACGCCGCCGGGGACCGGCGTGATCGAGCCCGCGATCCCCTCGACCGCGGCCTGATCGACGTCGCCGACGAGCCCGCCTTCGGGCGTCGGGTTGGTGCCGACGTCGATCACCACGGCGCCGGGCTTGACGTGGTCCGCGCCGACGAAGTGCGCGCGGCCGACGGCCACGACCAGGACGTCCGCGGTCCTGGTGACCGCCGCGAGGTCCTTGGTGCGGGAGTGGCAGACGGTCACGGTCGCGTTCTCGCCGAGCAGCAGGAGCGCGGCGGGCTTGCCGACGACGGTCGAGCGGCCCACGACGGCGACCTGAGCGCCGGACAGGGCGACCTGCTCACGCTTCAGGATCTCCAGCACCGCGGCGGCGGTCGCGGGAGCGTAGGTCGGGAGGCCCGCGGTGAGGCGGCCGAGGCTGACCGGGTTGGCGCCGTCGACGTCCTTGGCGGGGTCGATGTGCGCGCCGACGTGGTCGAGCGTCACGCCCTCGGGCAGCGGGGTCTGGCAGATGATGCCGTGCACCGAGGGGTCCGCGGACAGCTTGTCGAGTTCGCGGGTGACGTCCTCGCCGGTCGGCTTCTCGAGCTGGACCACCCGGCAGTCGACGCCGACCTTCTTCGCGGCGCGCTCGATCGAGCGCACGTACCAGGCGGTGGCGTCATCATCGGTCGGCACGAGCACGGCCAGCGTCGGAGCGGTGCCCGACTCGCGCAGCTTGGCGGCGGTCTCGGTGACCTCGGCGGTGATGGCGGCGGCGATCGCGCGCCCGTCGATCAGCGTCATCGGGCGATCCTCTCGCGGACGGCGGCGACGAGCGCGTCGGCGCGCCCGGCGGCGGGGGTGTGCTCGGCGAGCCGGGCTTCGGTCTCCTTGCGCAGCTGCTCGTCGGACATCGACGCGAGGTTGACCTCGACGTTGACCACGGCCGACTCGAGCGCGGACTTGGCGGAGGAGGCGGCGACCGCGATGTCGGAGATGACGTTGGTGTTGGCGCCTTCGAGGATCGAGGCGGCGACATCGACGACCTCGGCGGCGAGGGCGGCCGTCCGCAGCGGGACGTCGGCCGCGCCGACCAGGGCGGCCTGGATGGCGGCGCTGCGGGCCTGCTTCTCCTCGTCGGTCGCCTTGGGGAGCTTGTAGGCGGCGACCACGGCGTCGAACGCGGCGGCGTCGTCGGCGGCGAGGCCGAGCGCGCGGGCGCGGAGGTCTTCGGCCTTGGCGAGGGCCTCGGTCATCGTCGCCTCGTGCTCGGCGTACTTCGGCTTGCCGATGGTCAGGTTGCACACCATGGAGACCAGGGCGGCACCCACGGCGGCGTTCATCGCGGCCGCCGCGCCACCACCGGGCGTCGAGGCCTTCGAAGCCAGCTCGTCGAGCCACTGACCGACCGGTTGAGCCTCCACGCGATGTTCCCTTCCCGCTGATTTCGCCGTCGCGCCGAAGCCTACCCGGGCGTTCGCGGACGGCCCGAAGGCCACCTTTCGCCGATGATCAACGTCGGCGGAGGTGGCCTTCGGGCAGCGGGGTCACGCGCGCTGGTACTCCTCCCAGGTGACCTTCGGCGAGACGGCGGGGCCGTCGTCGGAACCGCGGCCCGCGAGGCCGTTGTAGCCGAGGTAGTAGTCACCGGCCTGGTGCTGCGCGCCGGACGACAGGTCCGGATCGGACAGTGCGATCGCGTGGATGTGATAGGCGAAACCCTGAGCAGGGGTCCGGACCCAAGCCGCGAAGCCCACCTGACGCAGCTTCTTCGCGACGTCGGTCCGCGTGGCCGAAGACATGCCCTCGACGCCGATGTCGAGCGCGCCGCCGCCGTCGTGCGTACCGGCCGAAGCGCCGACACCGCCGGGGTTGTACGAGCCCTGCGTGATGGTGAGCTGCCTGCCGAGCAGGCCCTCCGCCTTCACCAGCATCGCCTTGGTCCGGGTGTTCATGGTCTTGCCGTGGTAGGTCAGGCGGCTCCCCGCCGAGACCGTCGCGGTCACCGTGTACCGGCCGTCGCCGAGCTTCTCGAGCGACGTCTTGCCCGGCAGGCCGGAGGCGTCGATTCCCGTGTACCCCAGCGACTTCTGGTAGCTGGAGTACGCGGTGATCGTCGACGTGCCGAAGTGGCCGTCGACGTACTGCTGGTCGAGCAATCCCTTGGCCGCCAGCGCCTGCTCCACCAGGAGCACGCTGTCCTTGGCCCCGGGGGTCAAGGCGCTGTCGGCCCGGCGCGGGTCGATCTGCGCGGCCTTGAGCACCGCTTCCATGCTGGCCGCGGGCACCGCGGCCGCGGCCGGTTCGGCACTGGCCGGTGCGGCCACGCCGAACGAGAGCGCGGTCGCGGTCGCGAGCACGGCTACCTTGGTCAACACTTGCTGCCTCCTGAACGAACTCGCCCGTTGTCCGGTCAGCATGAGCAGCGCGAATACAAGGGCCGTACAAACGGACCCGCCGTTGTCGCCCGGTCGGGTGTCACTCCGGCGAAATCGGAAGTGACCTGATAAGACTTCCGGTGGACGCCGAAAGGTTGAGACCCACATGGTGCTTCGGACTTCGCCACCCTCAAGGGCTCATCTCAGACTGCTCGCGGAGGCGGACGCGGCACCTCCGGCCCGGCGCCGGGACTTGTACGGGGAGATCGAAGACCGGCGGCTGGCCGCGATCCTCGCCGCCGAAGACGTGGCCGAGGAACACGGGCTGAGCGCGCACGTCCGGACCACTTGCTACGTCCACCGCTCCTGGGTGCATCGCTGCGTCTCCGATCCGATGCACGTCCTGGTCGTCACCGGGCACCGATGGTGCCGCCGGTGCGATCGCACGATCGACGTCGAGGTCGACGAGACCTTCCCGGGATCGGTCGAACTCTTTTGCGACGGATGCGGCGTCCCGCCGGACACGGTCGCGAGCCGCGAGGTGCTCCGAGCCTGCCAAGCCAGCCTGAGCGCCATGCACGGCGGGGAAGCGTCGACGCTGTACGTCGTCCCGGACCGCTGACAGGCACCCGATCGCGCCACCCGAGGACGCCGAACGGCCGTACGCCTGGCCTCCGGTGGGAGCAGTCAGTGGTTTGGACCACCACTGTTACCGAAGCGTGATCTGGACATATCGCACGGACGGCTACTTTGTTGTGGCGCGCAACGAATTGCTTCGCCCGTGGATTTCCAACGCCGGAGGTGTCACGACGTGAACCGGATCTTTGTGCAGCCCAAACGGCGGAAAGGGGTTCGGGGCGTGCTCGCCCTCGGCCTCTCCGCACTCCTGATCGCCACTGGTCTGGGCGGCGCCACCGCCGCGGCCGCCGACTACAGCCAGAGTGCCGCGTCCTTGAACGCGACCCAGGCACAGTTCTCCTTCACCCCGGCGACGACCGCGCGGTACGTCGACATCCACTACACCGGTGTTCCGGGAGTGGGGCAGCAGAACGTCCGCATGACCGACAACGGGGGGACCTGGCGGCACACCGTCGGTTCGCTCGCCGCCGGCACCGTGCTCGACTACTGGTTCACCTACGAGAAGAACGGGCCGCAGTACGACACCCCGCACTTCGGCTACACCCACGGCGGCAGCGGCACGACCGTCGCCTCGCCGACGTTCGACCCGCCGGGCGGCAGCTATCCGAGCGCCCGCTCGGTGACGTTGTCGACCGCGACCGCGGGCGCGACCATCCGGTACACGGTGGACGGCTCCACGCCGACCGCGTCGTCCACTCAGTACACCGGGCCGATCACGGTCTCCGCGTCCTCCACGGTTTCCGCGATCGCACTCAAATCCGGCTCGACGACCTCCCCGGTCGCCTCGGCGAGCTACACGATCGGATCGACGCAGGCGACCTGTCCCGCCCAGGCCGAGGTCCCGGACTTCGGCCCGAACGTGCGGATCTTCGACCCGGCGATGTCGGCGTCGTCCATCCAGGCCAAGCTCGACGCGGACTTCAACGCGCAGAAGGACACCCTGACGGCGCAGTTCACCGAACGCCGGTACGCGCATCTGTTCAAGCCCGGTGTGTACAACGGCATCCACGACGATGTCGGCTACTACACCTCTGTCGCGGGTCTCGGGCAGAACCCGGGCGACGTCGTCATCAACGGTGACGTGACCGTCGACGCCTTCAACGAGTCGGACAAGGGTGTGGCGCTGCAGAACTTCTGGCGCTCGGCGGAAAACCTCGCCGTCGTGCCGAGCAGTGGCGCGACCCGCTGGGCCGTCGCGCAGGCCGCGCCGTTCCGCCGGATGGACATCCGCGGCGGGCTGAACCTCTTCCCGGCCAGCTACGGCTTCGCCAGCGGCGGGTACACCGCCGACACCAAGGTCTCCGGCAAGACCGCGTCGATCTCGCAGCAGCAGTGGTACACCCGCGACAGCAGCTACGGCAGCTGGGAAGGCGGCGTCTGGAACATGGTGTTCTCCGGGACGAACGGCGCCCCGGCGAACACCTTCCCGAACCCGCCGGAGACCACGCTCGGCACCACGCCGGTGTCCCGCGACGTCCCGTATCTCTACCTCGACAGTTCGGGCAAGTACCGTGTGTTCCAGCCTTCCTTGCGTACCAACGCTTCCGGGCCGAGCTGGGCCAACGGCGGCACCCAGGGCAGTTCGCTGCCGATGAGCCAGTTCTACGTCGTTAAGGCGGGGGACACGGCTTCGTCGATCAACAACGCCCTTTCCCAAGGCTGCAACCTGTTCTTCACACCGGGCGTTTACCACCTCAACCAGACGCTGAACGTGACCAAAGCCAACACCGTCGTCCTCGGGGTCGGGTATCCGACGCTCGTGCCGGACAACGGGGTGGACGCGATGAAGGTCGCCGATGTGGACGGAGTCCGGCTCAAGGGCCTGCTGTTCGACGCCGGCACGACCAACTCGCAGTCGTTGCTGACCGTCGGCCCGGCGGGCTCGACGGCGAACCACTCGGCCAACCCGACGACCCTGCAGGACGTGTTCTTCCGGATCGGCGGTCAGATCGCGGGGAAGGCGACGAACAGCCTGATCGTCAACAGTCGTGACACGATCATCGACCACATCTGGGCCTGGCGGGCCGACCACGGCAACGCGGGCACCTATGGCTGGCCGATCAACACCGGCGACACCGGGGTGGTCGTGAACGGGGACAACGTGCTGGCGACCGGTCTGTTCGTCGAGCATTACCAGAAGTACCAGGTGATCTGGAACGGCCAGAACGGCCGGACGATCTTCTTCCAGAACGAAATCCCTTACGACGTCCCGGATCAGGCCGGATGGAAGAGTCCCAACGGGCTCAACGGGTACGCCGCCTACAAGGTGGGGGACAACGTGACCACGCATGAAGCGTGGGGACTGGGCAGCTACTGCTTCTTCAACGACAACCCGTCGGTGAACCTGTACCACGCGTTCGAGGTGCCGAATCGCTCCGGCGTCCGGTTCCACAACCTGGTGACGGTTTCGCTGAACTACAAGGGGACCATCACCCACGTGATCAACGACGCGGGGGCGGTGACCCCGCCGGGGACCACGCCGAGCAACCTGGTCAGCTACCCGTGACGTCCCAGAGCTGAAGGGGACTTTCCCCGCATCTCACGCAGCGAAGGGCGCTTTCCCCGCATGGCACGCGGGGAAAGCGCCCTTCAGCTCCTTCTGTATAACGCCCTATACCGCCCGGCGACGGTCAGGAGCAGTTGGCGACCTCACCGATGCTTTCCGGAGAAAAGACGCAGGTAGCGCCATCGGCGCCACCGTCGACCTCGCCTTCTTCGTCGTTGCTGGGTGCCTGCCTGCCGGTGTCGCTGTTGCGGCCGCCGGTCAACGTGATCGTGTCCAGGCCAGGGCCGCCGAGTACCTTTCCGGCCAGTTCCGGATCGGCGACATCGTTGCCGTTGGCCTCACCGGTCGCGGTGTCGCACGTCTCGAGCCGAGGTTCACCGCCGGTCAGGGTGATCTTGTCGCCGCCTTCGCCGCCGTCGACGGTGCCGCTGTTGGCCGCGTCGCCGCATTTGGTGTTCCCGCTGCGCCCACCCTGCAGGACGATGGTGTCGTCGCCCGCGTCACCGGTGACGATCCCGGTGCCGGCGTTGGCGATGTTGACGTTGTCGGTGGCGTTGCCGCCGTAGAGGGTGAGAGCGTCGTTCCCGGCGCCGCCGTGGATCTCGCCGTCGTTGCCGTGCGCGCCGAAGTCGTACCCTTCCCTGCCGAGGGTGATCGTGTCGTCGCCGTCGTCCCCGTTGACGATGCCGAGATTCGCCGCGCGGGTGTCGACAATGGACGAGAACGTGTCGTTGCCCGCTCCGAGGTTGATGGTGTCCGGGGGACCGTCGTTCTGAGCGGGGTAGACACCGCCGAAGAAGACGTCGTCGTCGCCGTCCCCGGCGTAGACGATGACGGACTCCTCGCCGTCGTTCAGGTCGGTGACGTGGCACTTGATGACGTCGTTGGCGGGCGTGCCCTCGATGTCGAAGTGATCACCCTTGTCGATGCCCCGGGTCGGAGTGCCGTTGACGGTGCACACGGGCTCCTGCTCGACGGTCGCGGACGCGGCCGGTGCGGACGCCACACCGAGCACGACGACGGCGCACGCGGTCAGGATCAGAGATCTGCGCATGGAATTCCCCTCTCGACGGAAATTCCAGCCTGCTATGAAACTTCTCGCGTTCGGCGTTTCTCACTCCTCTGTGTATCACCCCGTCGGGTTCGCATTGTTAGGCTCGGAGCCATGAGCAGCAGTGAAGCGCCCGCCGTCGTCGATGACCTGCGGGAACTCTTCCGTTCCGGTGTCACCAAACCAGTGGCCTGGCGGCGAACGCAGCTCACGGGGTTGCGCACGCTCCTGTCCGAGCAGGAGGACGTCTTCCTCAAGGCGCTTTACGCCGACCTTCGCAAAAACGCCGCCGAGGCCAAGCGCGCGGAGATCGCGCTCGTGCGCAACGAGATCGACCACACGCTGGAGAACCTCGACTCCTGGTTGAATCCGGAGCCCGCCGACATTCCCCGGCCGCTGCGGCCGGGGAATGCTCGCGTCGTCCGCGAACCGCTCGGGGTCGCGCTGATCATCGGGCCGTGGAACTATCCGCTGCAACTGGTGCTGGCGCCGCTGGTCGGAGCACTGGCGGCGGGCAACTGCGCGGTCGTGAAGCCGAGCGAGCTGTCGCCGAACACCTCCGCCGCGATTGCCGAACATCTGCCTAAGTACGTCGAGGGCGTCCGCGTCGTCGAAGGAGCGATTCCGGAGACGACCGCGCTGCTGGAGCAGAAGTTCGACACCATCTTCTACACCGGGAACGGGACCGTCGGCCGGATCGTCATGACCGCGGCGGCGAAACACCTCACGCCGGTCACACTCGAACTGGGCGGGAAGAGCCCGGTGATCGTCGAGCCGGGCGCGGATCTCGCCGTGACCGCGCTGCGCCTCGCCTACGGCAAGTTCGCCAACGCGGGCCAGACCTGCGTCGCTCCCGACTACGTCCTCGCGATCGGCGACACCGGTCCGAAACTGGCGGAGCACCTGGCCAAGACCGTCGAGAGGATGTTCGGCGAGGACCCGGCCACCAGTGACTCCTACGGCCGGATCATCTCGACCCGGCACTACGACCGGCTCGCCGCCTTGCTGGACAACGGAACCGCGGTCGTCGGCGGCCAGTCCGACCGCGACGAGAAGTACATCGCGCCCACCGTGCTCACCGGCGTCTCCCCGGACGCCCCGGTGATGCTGGACGAGATCTTCGGCCCGATCCTGCCGATCATCGAGGTGCCCGACGTCGACGCGGCACTGGCGTTCGTCAACGAACGCGACAAGCCGCTGGCGTTGTACGCCTTCACCGAGTCGGACGAAACGAAGCGCAGGATCGAGACGGAGACGTCGTCGGGTGGCCTGGTGTTCGGCGCGGCGATCATCCATCTCGCGGCACCCGAGCTGCCGTTCGGCGGAGTGGGGGAGAGCGGGATGGGGCGCTATCACGGCCGCTACTCGATCGACAACTTCAGCCACGTGAAGGCGGTGCTGGACAAGCCGCTCGCCTGAGTCCTCGTGAGTGGTAGGGACGCGTGAAGGCGTCGGCCGCAGGGTAGGCGTTGCGAAAGCCACGTTCACAACCTTCAACGTTGCGAACGTGGCTTTCGCAACGCCGTCGTCCCGGCGGAGCGGATCTGGACTGGCCGCCGCGAGCCGACCGCACTCTGACTGTCCACTCGGGACGCTTCAAGCGACTAGATGCCCGACTGATGACCACATGTGCGTTTGCGGCGGGGGTCGTGAGTGGCAAAGAGGGTTATTGAGGGGAAGGTCGAACGTGTCGTGTTCGGGCGGGATGGGCGCTCACGCGAGATCCGGCTCTGATCACGCGAGTCACGCCCTCGCTCACCTTGGGTTCAGCCACAACGCCACCTTTGCCCTACCCTTCAATAGAACCCGCATTGTCACTCACGGCCCCCATCGCAAAGTGCGCCAAGCGCCGAAATCGGACATCTATATCGTGACAAGTGTCCCTTAAGGACAGTCAAGGAGTTCCGCGACACAGTCACCGCACCTTCAAGTACTTCAGGCGACGAGGGTTCCGAGCCGTGGTGAGTCCTCGTGAGTGGTAAAGACGGTTCTAACCGTCCTTGCCCCTTACGAGGCGGAACGCCGCACCGGCGGAGGCGGGACCGTCTTCGCCAGCACGATGTCCGCGAGCCGGATGGTCGCGAGACCTCGTTTGGTCTCCACGGTGCATTCCGCGTCGTCACGGGAGCGCAGGTAGCCGAGAGCGTCGGTGAAACCGCCTTCGATCCGGTACCGCACGACGACCCTCGTGCCGACCGGGACGTCCGGAAGGGTCATCGGTTCAGGTGCGCGGTGAGCTCGTCGTCGCTCGGTTCCACCAGGTGGGTGCCGTCCGGCCAGACGATGGTCGGGATGCGCCGCTCACCGTTCTGCAGTCCGCGCACGGTCTCCTCGGCGCCGGCATCCGCCTCGACATCGAGGTAGTCGTACTCGACACCCTTGGCGTCGAGCAGGGCGCGGCTGCGTTTGACGTCGGGGCACCAGCCGGCGCCGTACACGGTGAGGTCGCTCATGGATCACAGCATGCCAGGTCGCCGTCCGGCGGCCTGTTCGGCGAGGGCCGAACGGTCGGCGAGGCCGGTCTTGGCGAGCAGGCTCGCGACGTGTTTCTCGACCGTCCTGGGGGAGATGTGCAGCCGGGCGCCGATGTCCTTGTTGCCCATCCGCTCGGCGAGCAGGAGCAGCACCTCGTATTCGCGCACGGTGACGCCGGACGCGCGCAGGTCGCCGGGGACCCGGTCGACCCCGGCCCGGCGCTGCCGGACGGGTGCGCCGAGCTTGCGCAGCAGGCTCCGGCAGGCGGCCGCCACGGCTGGGATGTCCCTGCCGTGGAAGTACTCTTCGGCCTCTTTGAGCCAGCCCGCCGGGTCGCCCCAGCCATCGGCGGCGGCCGGTTCGGCGATCAGCCGGAGTCCGAGGTGCCGCGCCAGGGGATAGGGCGCGGACGCCTCCAGTGCGGCGGCCACCGCCTGTGCGGCTTTCTCCGCGTCGCCTCGCCTGCCGTGTTCGACGGCGTGTGCGAACTCGACGAACTGCCGGTTCCACCGCATCCCGCTGACGGCGGATCCGGTCTCGGGGCAGTCTGCGCCGCCGAGGGTGTCGACGAGCGTCCTGAGCCCGTGTTGACCGGCGAGGTGGAATCGGCTCGGCCGCAGGTCCTCCAGTTCGGTGACCTGGTCGAGTTCCCGGCGCGCCCGGTCGAAGTCCTCTTCGAGCAGTGAGCAGAAGACGCGGGCCAGACCGATGCTGAGGACCTTCTCCTGCGCGTTCTCGCCGCCGCTCTCCCGGAAGTCCTCGAGCGCCTGTTCCATCGCCGGGCGGTCCGCCCGGTGCCCGGCCGACATCGCCCTGGTCATGTGCGCGTACTGCAGCAACGCGGTCAACCGGAGCCTGCCGAGCACGGCGAGGTTCTCTTCCAGCAGCGCGTGCGCGGTCCCGAAGTCGCAGCGCAGGACGGCGTGCATGGTGCGCACGGCGTCGACGGCGCAGTGCAGCGTGATCGACCCGAGCCGTTGGGCGTCGGCGCGGGCGAGCAGCAGGGTCTGCTCGTCGCCGTTCATGAGTACGCGATGCCCGCCGAGCCGGACCAGCGCCTGGGTGCGGAGGTGAGGCAGATGATTGTCCTCGGCGGTCCGCCGCGCGAGCTGCATGTAGTGCTCGGACTCGGTGAGGTCCCGCGGCAGCGCGAGCATGCCGAGCACCTGGAGCGCCTGGCAGACGACGAACGGCTGCTCGGTCTCCTCGGCCACTTTCCACGCCTGGCGCGCGAGCCGTTCCGCCGTGCCGGTCCGGCCGGGGACGTCGAGCCAGAGGTTCGCTTCGACGGCGTCGAGCGCGGCCTGCTGAGCGGGCGATATCGCCGAGCCGAGGGGAGCGCGGGCGCGGTCGATCTGGCCGAGGCATTCGTCGTGCCGCCCGGCGATGTAGGCGGCCCAGGCCAGCTGGGTGTGCAGTTTGGCGGCCCGTTCGAGTGTCCCGATCTCGCCGAAGCCCGCGGAGAGTTCGACGGCGCGGTCGAACTGCCCGGTCTGGCCGAGCGCGTACAGCAGGCTCTCCAGCACCTCGGCCCGGTCACCCGCGTCGGCTCCGGCCAGCAGGTCGACGGCCTTGGTGAGCATCGTGACCGCGGAGTCCGCGGCACCGGCGTCGAGGGCGCGGCGACCGGTTTCCGCGAACAGGTGACCCGCCGCGCGCTCGTCCAGCGCGGTCAGCCGGAGCGACGCGACGAGCGCGCACAGGTCGCCGGGCAGGCCCGGGTACAGCTTCTCGACGGCATCGGCGGCTTGACGGGCGAGTGCGGCCTTCCGCGCCGGGGCCTGGCGCTCCAGCAGTGCTTCCGCGGTCAGCGGATGCCGGAAGGCGTACCAGCCGGGCGTCGTCTCGTCGGTGGTCACCAGGTTCGCCGAGACCGCGGCGCTCAGGTGGTTGTGCAGCGTCCGGTCGTTCGTGCCGGTGACCGTCTGCACCACCGACAACGGGAAACGGCGGCCGATGATCGCGGCGACCGACAGCAGCTCCTCCGCCTGTTCGCCGAGTTGCTCCATCCGGACACCGATGCTGGTGACGAGCGCGGCGGGGACGCGGGCGCGGAGTTCGCCGATGACGCGCCAGCCCTCGCGGCCCTCGACCAGCAGGCCGTCGTTCACCATGCCGTGGAGCAGTTCCTCGACGATGAACGGCAGGCCGGCGCTGTTGCGCCACAACAGGTCGGCCGCGGGCGACGGCAGGTTCCCCGGCTCGGTCTCCAGGCAGGCCGCGGCGAGGGCGCGGGTGTCGGTGAGGCCGAGCCTGCCGAGTTCGAGGACGGCGCAGCTCATCCGCTGGGCACCGGAGGTCGCCAGGCGGAGGGCGTCGGAAGGCTCGTTGCGAAGCGTGCCGACGAAGAGGGCCTGCGCGGCGGGCAGGTTGTCGACGAGATATTCGAGGATGAACAGCGTTTCGGCGTCGGCGTCCTGGAGATCGTCGAGGACCAGGAGCGCGCCGCGATCGCGGCTGGTGACGGCCAGCAGCCGGAAGACGGCTTCGGCGAGCACCATCAGGGAGCCGGATTCCCGTGGCCGGTCGCCCCGGCTCCAGTCCGGGACGAGCTGGGCGAGCACGGGGATGAACGGGTCGAGTTCGGCCGCCTCCGGCGGGCCGCCGCCGCGGAAATGCGACAACAACGCCTGGGTCAGCGGCCGGAACGGGACGAGCGGGCCGATCGAACTGGCCCTGCCCTGCAGCACCGGGATGTCCCCGGCGATCGCGCGCGAAGCGGCTTCGATCGCGAGCCGCGACTTGCCGACGCCACCTTCGCCCACGAGGAAGATCGCGCCGCCGCGTCCGGCGATGGCGCGATCGAGAGCTCCCGAGAGCTCGGCCAGTTCGGCATCGCGGCCGATCACCCGCGACGAACGGATCCCCACCGCCGTGACTATAGCGAGCTGATTCCCCTGCTACGGCGAAGAGTTGATCACGAAGGCGGGCGGCGCGAGCCCGCCTTCGTGAGCTTTTCTCAGATCCAGCCGCCGGTGAAGAGGCTGACCACGGACGGTGAACCGGGGTCGCCGGACAGGGTGGCGAGCGGGTTGGCGCTCAGCCGCGGCTTGCTCCCCGCCAGCGCGTGGTTGCGCGAGCCGACCTCGAGGGCGCGCGGCAGGTTCACGGCGCCGAGGGCGTCCTCGGTGGCGGGCAGATCTCTTTCGTACATTCGGTTTTTCTCCTCATCCTCGGTTTGACGGCGGAACGATGGTGGCCGCCGGATGCGGGCGGTCGGGGCGGAGCAGCAGCGCGGACGGGACCCGGTCGCCGAATCCCAGCCGCAGCAGGCCGTAGCCGATGCCCGCCAGGCCGCTCAGCAGCCCGGGCGCGGAGACCGCCCCGGGAGTCCCGCAACGAGCACCACGCTGGTCGACGGCGGCGAGCAGATGACCGGTCCGGCGACGCACCGCGGCGGCGGCGCCAGTGTGCCCGTTCTCCGCCAGCACGCACAACACTTCCAGCACTCCGGACTCGCCGTGGCAAAGACTGAGATCCTTCAAGGGTGCCCCGTCGGCCAGCCGTTTGATCGTCCGGTCCAGCTCCAGCGCGGAGGCGGGATCGGGCAGGTGGGCCGCGACGCCGAGGGCGGCGCCCGCGAGGCCGTCGCACCAGCCGCCGGTGCCTTCCGCCCGATCGTCCGCCTTTCCGCACGGTTCTTCGCCTGTCCGGTCGTGTGCCCGCAGGACCCAGTCGATCCCGGCGGCACCGCGGGCGAAACCGGTTTCGTGTGGACACTCGCGGTCGAGCAGCTGCGCGGTGTAGCGGTCGGCCCGTGCGAGAGCCGCGTCGAGTCCTGTTTGGACATACACGGAGCGCATCGAGGCGACACCGCCGGCGAGTCCCGTCGTGAACCCGGACGGCGTCTCGGGGCCGGCGTCGGGCATCAGCTCGACGGCCTGCTCGATGAGGTCGCCCGCGGGAAGTCCGACCAGCGTGCTGAGCCTGGCGATCGTGTACGCGACGCCGCCGAGTCCCAGAAGCCCTCCACAACCGGCGGTGGCCGCGAGTTCGCGGTCCGCCCGGAGGGTGGTGAAGAGACCGGGGAGCGGGGCGATCGCGTACGCGGCCAGATCGCGGTAGCGCGCGATCCCGGTCAGCTCGGCGAGCTGGGCGAGGAACAGCGCGACACCGCAGTAGCCCTCGCCGAGCCCCGCGCCCATCGGCAGCACGGTCCAGTAGCGGTCGTCGACGAGTTCGATGCCGAGCCAGTTGGAGCGGCGCTCATCGGAGAAGGCGTTGGCGACGATGTGATCGGCGATGCCGCAAGCGGTGATCAGCAGCCGTTCCGCGTCGGGCGCCTGGTTCGGCACCGCCGTTTCCACCGTTTCGCCACCGTCGTGGTGCCCGGTGGTCGCCGTGCTGATGGCGAGGGTGGCCGAGATCAGCCATTCCTGATCACGCTGGTCGAGCGGATCCATGTCGGCGACCTTCGCCAGCACGGTGTCCAGCGACGGCCGGTCGACCACGCCTTCGATGCTCTCGCCACAGGAATCCAGCAGCGACGTCGAACCGGGGTTCGAGGTGAACATCGGGACGTCGCCCGCCCACAGGTCGGCCCGCTCGTGGGGCACGAGCCGGAGCAGCTTCTCGTCGCCCATCGAATCCTCTTCGAGCAGGTCGAACGCGTGGTCGCGGTCGGCGGCGTCGCGCAGGAGGTCGGGATGGGTGGTCTCGTCCAGCAGTCGGAAGTAGAAGTTCGTCGGCCGGATGAGTACCCGGATGGGGTCCTCGGCGCAGCGCTGGAGATGTTCGGCGAGCTCGTCCCGCACGGTGGACAGCGCGTCGTAGCCGAGCCGGAACCCGGCCAGCAGCGCCGCGCTGTGCTCGGCTGGGGTGACGTCTCGGCCGTCGAGGCGAGGAAGGTTGTTCCCTCCGGCGAGTTCTCCGGGCACACGGACCAGCCGCATGTGGTCGGTGCCGGGATCGGCCCAGTCGACCCGGTCGGTGGGCAGCCTGCCGCCGCGCCCGGCGAGCCCGGAGATGTCGACGGCGCCGTGCTCCCCGGCGAAGAGCTGGGGGAGCAGCAGCGTGCGCTGGACCGACCTGGCCAGCATCGCCGCCGCGGGGTCGCCGTCCGGCTGATCGGGCGGTGACGGCTGGAACAGCGTCTCGATGTCGATCAGCACCGGCTGGTCGCCGCTGGCGATGATGTTCTCGTAGTGGACGTCGGTCGCGTCGAGTGCGTGCAGAAGCGCCAGGAGGATGCCCTGGCGGCGGTAGAAGCGGTCGACGTCGGCGATGTCGGCGCACGGCCGGTGCTCGACGAACCGGAGCCAGCCGTACCCGTCGCGCGGCACCGCGTCGGCGGTCCGCAGTTCGAGGCCGGGCAGCCGTTTGTTGAGCCGTTCGACGACGTCGGTGAAGCGTTCGTGCAGGATCAGCGGGCGAGGCTTGTAGATCACCTTGGCGCCGCCGGAGAAGCGGAGCAGTTTGACCGAACGTCCACGGACGTGCGAATCGCCGATCCCGCCCGCCACCTCGACCAGCGTGCCGAGGTCACCGTCCGCGACCGAGCCGGGCAGCGCGGCGGCGTCGGCGGAGAAGCGGGTCAGCATTTCGGCGTGGGCTTCGGCGGCGTGGAGGCAGGCCTGCGCGACGAGCCGGGCCAGGACCGGGTATTCGCTGAACAGCCGGACGAGTCCGTCAGGGGTCGATTGCCTGCGCGCGAAGTCCGAGAAGCGATCTTCGGGCGTCTCGCCCTTGAGGGTCCCGGCCTTGCGGGCACGGTGGAGTTCGAGGACCAGCGTGCGGACCGAGAGCTTGAGCAGATGCTGGTCGAGTTGAGCCGCGAAACCCCGGCGGAGCGCGTCGACGTCCACACCGGCGAGGTCGCCGGGGACCGCGTCACGGCAGGCGGCGTCGACGAACGACCTGAAGACCCCGGCGAACGCCACACACCAGTCACCGGCTGGGGGGCGCTTCGGCAGAAGCGTGGTGACGGCGTGTTCGGCGAAGTCCGCCCACCTGGGCTTGTCCGCTGTCCGTTCGCGCGGGGTCTGGCCGTGCACCCACCACTTCAGCGGCAGGGACGTCGCCGGGAGCTGGGGCGTCACGGCGTTCATGCTTTCAGTTCGCCGTGACCGGCACATGGGGGCGGGACCCCCACATTCAGCGCACACACGAAGGTGCCCGGAGAGTGACGACGGGGTACGGCACGCTCACCGCCGGAATATGGGGTCCCGGCACCCATACGCGGGGACCGGTCCCGGCCGCACCATGGTCTGGTGGCGGGGAACTCGCGGCGGGCGCAGGGGGCCCGCCGTGGTTTCGGGCGCGGGCCGGTTTCACTGGGGGTCCGGCCCGCGCCGACGGCGGATCACTCGTCCGGGCCGCGCAACGTCAGAACGACCCGGAGTACGTGCTCGACCGCGGCCGGGAACGCGGCGCCGCGCAGTTCGCCGCGGCTGACGAGGGTGCGCCCGGCGAAGTCCAGCATCCGGTCCTGTCCCAGCCGCCGGACGGTCAGCGTGGCCACTTCCTCGAGGTCGAGGCCGGGATTGTCCAGCCGGGTCAGCGCGAATTCGACGATCAGCTGTTCGTCCGTCACTTGCCGAGCTCCCGCTCCGCGAGCGCGAAGGTCCCGGCGTCGATGAACGGTTTGCCCGTCCGTAGCAACCATCGCTCCAGTTCACGGCCGGAGTCGGTGTGGAACAGGGTTCCGCCTTCCCGGGTGACCTGCGCGATCCCTCGCTGCACCAGCACGGTGGTCCCGCCGCTGCGCACGACGAAGCCCCGGTAGCCCAGATTGTTGTCGATCCGGCCGGCCGCGGCCGGTGGCAGGGCCTCGAGCCTGCGCTGGAACTCGGTGGCTTCCGCCTGCTGAAGGGTCCAAGCCGGGTTCGGCATCCCGGAGAAGATGTCGAGTTCGACGGCTGCGTTGTCGGCCACGGCGGTGTTTCCTCCTGACGTCGTCGGCACCGTGCTGCAGGCACAGAGGACGAGCGCCAGGAGGATCCACCGGAGACCGGAATACGCGGTGATGGCGGCTCCTAGGCGACGAGGGCTGTGCTGTTGTTCTGGTAGAAGTATCCGCAGAAGTTCGTGTAATTCCCGCGGCAGCAGTTGTTGGGAGCGTATCCCTGACCGTTGTACTGGTAAATACTGTGACCGCAGTCATCGGTGTACTTGGCGGGTGTCGCGCCCGGTTTGTGGCCCCACCACCAGTACGGCGCGTCGGTGACCAGCCGGTAGAAGTGGTAGTCGCGGTTCGGCCAGATCACCAGGACGATCGTCAGGCCGTTGGTCTGGCAGCCGTCCTTCCAGCCGTCGGCGTAAAGACCGTTGGTCACACCGCCGCAGGTGATGGACGTCGCGGGGTGTCCGCCGCGCTTGCCCGGCCGCGCGAAACGCGCGCCCGCCAGATGGTTGCTGGCGAAGCAGTAACAGTTGTTCCTGCCGACATGCTCCGGTTGATTGAACAGGGACGCGTTCGCGTTGAAGTAGTTGGAATTGCAGTCCCACCAGCTCGCACCTTCGACATGAACGTCACCCCCGGGTTCGTTGGGCGCGTGCGCTCCCTCGCCTTCGAGTCCGGATATGGCGGCGCCGTCCGCGCGACGACTGACGAAGCTCGCCGGATCCACGGCATCGAAGGACGACTGCACCAGATCGACACCGCTCGACGCGACTTCGCGCAGCTCGTCGTCGACTCCGGCGTCCGGATACGCCTCGGACGTCCCCAAAAGCCAGTCGGCGACGGGTTCCGTCGCGGGTTTGCTGCCGATCCGGAATTCGGTGGGGAGTGAAGTGCCCCAGGCGGACGTGAGTTCGCTCCGTGGTCCACCATCGGTCTTGACGAGCCGGACGAGCAGTCCCCGGTAACCCAGGCTGAACTGCTCGTCCGGAGTGACCGCCGGCGACACCTGCGCCGGATCGGCCGAGATTCTTTCGATGAGTTCCCGTTCCTCCCGCTCCGAGAGGGTCCAGGTCGGATTGGGCATACCTGAGAAGATGTCGAGTTCGACTTCGAGCACAGCTGCACCTCACCTTTGAGCTTGTCCGTGAAAGGAGGTGAGACTTCCTCCCCCTTATCCGGTGTACTCCGGCCAGGTGCAATCGAATAGAGTCTTAGTGCTCCTGCTCTATTGGACGGCGAAATTCGACGGGCGATTATCCAGCCATTGTTCGTGAATGCGCGGATATGCGCGATGCGCTTGTGCCGTGCGCAGATTCGCGCGGCGGAAAGGGTGAGTGGAATTCACCGGGCACGCGCGTGGATGGTGCGCTGGATCCAGTCGGCGTAGGCGGGAACACTGGTGTAGAGGCCGGGGCCGTTCGCGCAGGGGACGTCGTCGTCACCGGGTCCCGAAGTGACGCCGATCAGCTCCCACCGGCCCGCTCGCCCGTACTGGATCTGCGGCCCGCCGGAATCGCCCATGCACGCCATCGCGTCGCGCTTGCGGCTGATCGTGCACAGCCGGGTCGGATCCGCGTAGCCGGGCGAGCACTCGGACTCCGCCCCGCGGCGGGTGTCGAGCTCCTGGAGTCGTTCGGGGAACACCGCCTTGGTGAGGTCGCCGGTGTCGACCGTGGTGCCGAAGCCCAGCAAGCGGGTCGGTGTGCCGGGGCGGCCGGGACGATCGGCGACGCGGATCGGCCGTTCGGAGACCGGACGGTCCAGGCGAACCAGCGCGATGTCGTTCTTGTTCGGCTGACCAGGCCGGTAGCCGGGATGACGCACCCAGCGGTCGATTTCGCGCACGGTGCCGCCGGAGGTCCGCCGCTGGCTGCCGATGCGCACGGTCCCCTCGGGAACGGCCGGGTTGTTGCCAGGGTCGACGCAGTGCGCGGCGGTCACCACCCACTGCGGGTGGATCAGCACCGCCCCGCAGACACCCTTGGCGTTGTTCATCTCGGGCACGACCTCCGGGATCGATGCCATGAACTGGTAGCGCTCGGTCGAGTTCCTCCCGTTCACCACGGCATCGGCACTGCCGGCCGCCGCGATCGCGCAGAACGCTCCTGCCAGCGCGACACTGACTGTCCGGATCAGGTTGCGGCGTACGGAATCCACTCGCGACATGCTTTTCCTTCGTTCGGCGACTTCGGATCGATCGGTTCCAGCATCGCCGTTCACGGCTCCCTGAACCACCGGGTCAACCCGCTGATTCGTGGTGGGGTCAGCCCTACACCGGGGGTAGCGAGGGGGTGACCTTCTTCCCCTGGTGCTCAGGCTCAGACGGCCGCCGCGTGCTTCCCGCTGGGCCGATCCTCGGCCGCCTGGTCCAGGATCCGGTTCGCGACCCGGCCGAGCGCCGCGTCGAGTTCTTCGTGTCCCTCCAAACCCCAATCCAGGAGCCGCTCGGCCAGCCAGTCCTTCCACGCCCGGATGAGCTTCTCGAGTTCGGCGCGTCCCGCCGCCGTGGTGACCCATTCGCCGGACCGGAAGGCCAGGTGCCCGGTGAACTCGAGCCGCGCGAAGGCGGCTTCGAACACCTCGGGCGGGATGCCGTAGCGGCTGCCGATCACCGCCAGGGACGTCGGTTTGTTCCGCCGTTCCCGCAGCCGGATCTGCCCCAGGCACCACAGCCCGCCGTTGTCGAGTTCGCATCCGGATTTCGCGAGGACACCGCTGGACGCCGCCTTCCCCTCGCGGGCCAGCAAGCGGCCGACGACGCGTTCGAGGTCCTGGTCGCCGTTGCCCGACTCCGGCATCGCGAAACCGTCGCCGAGGTCCGGCGCGGCCGCTCGCGAGGTGTCCCGCAACGGCACCTCCTTCAGGAAGAACGCCAGCACCAGCGCCACGAGTCCGACCGGAGCGGCGTACAGGAACACCGTGTGCAAGGAATCGCTGTACGCCTGCACATAGGGTGCCGACACGGAATCCGGCAAAGCGTGCAGCGCGTTCGGGACCTGCACCGCCTTGGGATCGATCCCGGGCGGCAGCGGGTGCTCCGCGCCCGCCGCGGCCAGGTTCGGGGCCAGCTGATTGGCGTAGATCGTGCCGAAGATGGCCGCTCCGAACGAAGAACCCAGGGACCGGAGGAAGGTCACCCCGGAGGTCGCCACACCGAGATCGCGGTAATCGGCGGTGTTCTGCACGACGATGACCAGTACCTGCATGCTCAAACCGATCCCCAGCCCGAGGACGGCGAAGTAGAGGGACATCTCCCAGAATCCGCTCGTCGGGGTCAGCCGCGAGAGCAGGTACAGGCCCAGCGTCAGCCCGACCCCGCCGGCGATCGGGAAGATCTTGTACCGCCCCGTCTTGCCGACGACGTTGCCCGCGAAGACGCCGGCCACCAGCAGTGCGATCACCATCGGCAGCATCCGCACCCCCGAGCTGGTCGCCGAGATGCCGTGGACGTACTGCAGATACGTCGGCAAGTAAGACAGGGCACCGAGCATCGCGAAGCCGACGACGAAGCTCAGAATCGCCGAAACGGCGAACACGGGATTTCGGAACAGCCGCATCGGAAGGGTCGGTTCCTTCGCGCGCTTCTCCGCGAAGACGAACAGCACGAGCAGGATCACCGAGCCGATCGCCATCCCGATGATCGTCGGCGAATCCCACGCGTACTGCGTGCCACCCCAGCTGGTGACCAGGGTCAGCCCGGTCGCGGCGAGCCCGATCAGCAGGATGCCCAGATAGTCGATCACCGGCTTCGCCGCGGCCTTCACCTTCGGCATCGCGCTCGCCGCCACGATCAGCACGACGACCGCGATCGGGACGTTGACGTAGAAGGCCCACCGCCATGACAGGTGGTCCACGAACAGCCCGCCCAGCATCGGGCCGAGCACCGTGACGACACCGAAGACCGAACCGAGCACGCCCTGGTACTTGCCCCGCTCGCGCAGGGGCACGACGTCGGCCACCAGCGCGGTCGCGGTGACCATCAGCCCGCCCGCCCCCAGGCCCTGTACCGCGCGGGCCACGATGAGCCAGATCATGTCGTCGGCGAACCCGCAGAAGAACGAGCCCACCGTGAACACGATCACCGACAGCTGGAACATGAGTTTGCGGCCGAACAGGTCGCCGAGCTTCCCGACGACGACGGTCATGATCGTCTCGGCGAGCAGATAGGACGTGATCACCCAGGACAGGTGCCCCGCGCCGCCCAGGTCACCGACGATCGTCGGCAGCGCCGTGCCGACGATCGTCTGATCCAGCGCGGCGAGCAACATGCCGAGCACGACCGCCCCGAACACCGCGTTCCTGCGCTTGCGGCTCAGCACCGGTGGGGTGACGTCCGGCCTGCTGACCTCGGCGGTCGTGGTCATCGAGTCTCCCTCACGTCAGGAAGACAACGTAAGACAGGCGCCGGAGGCACCGCATTTCGATGATCACCCGATCCGGTAGCCGACGTCGGGCCACGGTACGGGCTCGGGCCTTCGAGACCGGCTGACAGACTGCGGGGGTGATCGTCGGATACATCCTCGCGCTGCTGGCGGCGCTGGCCTCAGGCAGCGGCTCGGTGCTGGAGTCGATCGGTGTCCGCCGCGCGGGCGCTTTCGGCGGCACCGCGCTGGACCTGGTGCACCTGCGGCGCCAATGGATCTACTTCCTGGGCATCGGCGTCGACCTGGTCGGCTTCGCCTGCGCGGCGGCCGCGTTGCAGCGGTTGCCGCTGTTCCTCGTCCAGTCGGTGCTGGCGTTCAGCGTGGGAGTGACGGCCGCGATCACCGCGTTCATGGGCACCCGCCTGGCGGCGGCGGGCTGGGTCGCGCTGGGTGTGGGGGCGGTCGGTCTGGTCTTGCTGGGACTGTCGGCGCAGCCGGGGCCCGCCAAGGTGCTCCCGTCGGAGTGGCGCTGGGTACTGCCCGCGATGGCACTGGTCGTGGGGGCGATCGCCTGGTACTTCAGGCGATTCGACCGTCCCTGGGCCGCGCAGGTGCTCGGCTTCGCGACGGGAGTCGGGTTCAGCATGGTCGGTGTCTCGGCGCGCACCCTCGAACTCCCGTCATCGGGCTGGGCCGTGCTGGCGGAACCGGCCGTGTGGGGGATGATCCTCAACGGCCTGGCCGCCGCGGTCGCGTTCGCCCTGGCCTTGCAGAAGGGGGGCGCGACGGCGGTCAACGCGATCATGTTCACCACGAACACGGCGTTGTCCTCGGTCGTCGGCCTGGTCTTCCTCGACGACCGCGTCCGCGACGGCTTCACCGCCTTCACGGTCGCGGGCCTGATCCTGGCCATGTCGGGCGCGATCGTCACCGCCCACTACGCCAGCCAGGCCAAGGAACCCAGCGGGTCCGAAAGGGACTCGGCACGCCGTTAGCGTGTGCGAATAACGGTTCGAGGATCGAAAGCCTCAGGTAGTCCAGCGGAAGGGGTCGTCTTCCAGCGCGGAGCGGTCCCAGTGCCCGAGGTTCGCGGCGGCCTCGTAGGTGGTGCGGAGGAAATCGGCGACGGCGCGGTCGGGATCGGGTGCGGCGCGGGCGACCTCGTAGGGCAAGAGGAACTGCTGGAATTCGGTGCTGTAGTACGCGCCTTCGGGGCCGACGGGCTGGTCGGCGAACCCCTCGGGTGCGGGGTAGGCATAGGAGTAGAAGGCGCCTTCCTCACCGCCGCCGGGCCAGAACCCGCAGCTGGACAGTTCCCGGGAATAGCCTTCGACCATGACCCAGTCGCCGCAGTTGGGCGCTCCGCCGGGGTGTGGCGGAGCCGTCCGCCCGGAGAACCGGGTGCAGGCGAGATCCATGGCTCCCCAGAAGAAGTGGACGGGACTGACCTTGCCGACGAAGTGCGACCGGAACTCGCCGATCACGCGGTTCGCCTGCAGCAGCTGCCGCCAGAACAGGGCGGCCGCCTCGCCGTCGTAGGAGGCGTGGGTGTGGTCCTCGGCGAAGGGGATCGCCGGCTCGACCTCGTTGGGGTGTGGCCGGATCGATGCCTCGATCCCGAGCCGGTCGAGCAGGTCCAGGATCCGGGTGTAGAACTCGGCGACCGGCATCGGCCGGAGCGGGAGGCTCCCCGCGCCGCCGTCACTGCTGCGGATCTCGAGCCGGTGGCCGACGAAGTCGAACTCGATCTCGAAGGCCCCCATGCGGTACGGGATCGCCGACGTCGTCAACCCGCGTGGGCTGACGTACAGCGTCACCTGCCACCAGTGGTTGAGCAGGGGAGTGTGGGCCATGCGGATCTTGCCCACGATCTGGGTCCACATGTGCAGGGTCTCGCGGGTGGGCGTCCAGTCCGAGACCCGCAGGCTCGGCCAACTCGTTGTCGTGGAGTCGGTCATCGGTTCTCTCATCTCTTCTCTTGGCGCTGCTGGGCGCGAGCGCCGGTGGTGGGGGCGGGTGTGTTGAGCAGTTGCGCCTCCCAGGCGAAGGCGACCCAGGTCATCGGCGCCACGCCAACCTGGATCATGCGCCGTACGGCCATGTCATGCGCTTCGAGACCCGCGATGATCAGCTTCTCGCGCCCGGTCGCCCTGACGGCGTCCACCACGCGGCTCTCCCTATCGTCACCCCGATTTTGTTGACGCGTCTACATCTACGGGGTTTTCGGTGACGCGTCAACATCGCTGATAGGCTCGGTGCGGGAACCCGGCACGTAGGGATTGAGACCAATGGATGAGGCGCCCTGGCTCGACGAGCGTGAGGCGCGCGCGTGGCGCGGGATGATCGACGCGCTGCCGCGGCTGACCGCGGTGCTGGAGCGTCAGCTGGTCCAGGACGCGGGGCTGTCCGCCGCGGAGTACACCTTGTTGGTGCCGCTTTCGGAGGCTCCGGACGGGGTGCTGCGGGCGCGTGACCTCGGCCGGATGGTCGGCTGGGAGCGCAGCCGGATCTCCCACCAGATCATCCGGATGGAGAAGCGCGGCCTCGTCGTCCGCGAGGAGTGCAACGAGGACGCGCGCGGTTCGATGGTCCGGCTCACCGAAGCGGGCCGGACGGCCATCGTCGCCGCCGCTCCCGCGCACGTCGCCGCCGTCCGGCGGTACTTCATCGGCGCGCTCACCGATGCCGAGCTCGATGTCATCGGCCCCGCACTCGAACGGGTCCTCGACAGGCTCCCTGACGACGACGGATAGCCGGGACGCTCGAACGACCGTCTTCGTCAGTCACGACGGCTCTGGAACCTCTTGAGGGAGGGGCAAACGTGTCGTGTTCGTAGGCGGATTTCGGTTGTTCAGCGTCCTGAATCTTCCCCGCTCGACTGCCGGTCGTGAGGTGGTGGGGGTGGCACGCTTTTACCCTTCGACGATGAAGGAATCGGGACACTCAACGTCCTAATTCCTTCATCGTCAACACCCGGCACACGCTGAGCTGCCCTTTCCCTCAATAGCTCGTGTTCAAGCTCCTAAAAGCGATCGGTGGGCAGCCGGCCGGAGACGTCGATCAGGTAATCGGCCTCCGCGAGCAGCGTCTCCCGGGTCAGCGGCCGTTGCCCGCCGGTGCGGAGGGTCGCCCGCTCCAGGTACACGGGCCACTGGGTGAGGCGCGTTTCCGCGCGCAGCCAGTCACGCACCTCTTGGGTGAGCAGCTCCGCGGCCCGCTCGCGGTCGGCCGCGCGGACCTTCACCGCCCCGTCGAAGTCCCGGTCGAACGTCTTCACCTGCTCGAACTCCCGCATGACGCGGGTCGGGAACGCGCCGTCGGCGGACACGAACAGCGGGGCCGACTCGGGCACCCGCAGCTGGACCGAATGGAATGCCCGCGGTGTGCTGTCCCCGCCCGGCTGGTGCCGGTCGTCCAGATAGTCGACGCCGACGAAGTCGTGATCGCGGTACCTGAACTCCACGCACCGGACGATCGCCGCCTCCGCGAGCGGCCGTTCGAGGCTCACGGGATCCACCCCGAAACCCGGCGATGTCTTGCCGTGCTCGCTGTGGAAGGTGCCGGACACCTCGGCGGCGAAGCCCGCCATCCAGTGCCGGCGCTCCCGCCGTCCGCTCATTTTGGACGCGACGATCAGCACGACGGCGAGGAGTCCGGCCCCGACCACGAGCATGAGGATCGCGCCAAACACGGTCGCGATCGGCGAATCGGCATCGAGCGCCGAGACCATCCCGAATACCTTCCGTCGTCGTTCAGAAATCCAGGTCGTTCTTGGTCTCTTCATCGGACTGCTCCTGGCCGCGGTCACCGTGGTCCGCGGCCTTCTTGCCGTCCTTGGCGTAGCCGATCACCTTGCCACCGGCGTCGAGGATCGCCCGGCCGCGTTTGTCCTGCCAGTCCCCGGTCGTCGAACCGGTCAGGCCCTTGACGACGCCGTCTTTCGCCGCCTTGCCCACGTCCCTGAGCATCTCGCCGCGCAGGGTCGCGTCGACGTCCACGGCGTCCTTCGTCGCATTGAACACCGGACGGGGTGTGTCGAGCCGCTTGCCCAGCATGCCCTTCTCACCCATCAGCGCGTCGACGTAACCCTTGCTGGACTTGGTGTTCTTCATCCGGTCGGCGAACCGGTCGGTGGCCCGGTTGCCGTCGGTCAGGAACTTGCCCATCTTGCTGTCGGCGAGCTTGGCCTGCATCTTGCGCAGCCACGCCAGCACGTCGGACAGGAGCTTCCGGAGCCGGTTGACGAACCCGGTCGTCTTCGTGGCCGTGGCCGCGAGCTTCGGCGGCGTCGCGGCACCGGCGGCCGCCGTGGAGGCGCCGCAGGTGGGGACGGCCGCGGCGATCGCGGGCACCCACAGCGTGATCAGCCAGCTGATGACCTCGGTGAGGATCGCCTTGATCAGCTCCTCGATGAAGGTCATCACCATGCTGTTCAGCTGCAGCATCTGCGCCATGTCCCCGGCTTTCGCCGCGACACCGTTGATACCGCTGGAAAACTCGGCGAGTCCCTTCTTCGCCGCTGTCCCGGCGTCACCGGCCCAGCCCGCCAGCCGCTCGTCCGCGACCTGGTCGAAGTTGACCGACATGTCCTGCAGCGCCTTGGCCAGCGCGCCGAAGTTCTCCGCCGCCTTGCTCAGCGCCGGGCCGTCCCCGCTGACGAAGTGGATGGCGTCCTGCACCGGCTGGACGACGTTGATGAGGAAACTCAGTCCCTGCCCGATCAGCCAGCCGAGTGGATCCGTCGCGATGTCCACGATGGTCTGCGAACCGGATTGGATCAGGGTCTTGGCGTCCAGCGCGATGGTGGTGACGCCCATCGCGATGTCGGCGCCGTCGGCCTGGGTCTTGCCGTCGAACACCTGCTTGTAGGCGGACACGGAGTCCTTGCCCAGCTGGACGGCGTCGCCGACGATCGGCGTCTTCTTGATCGCGTTCTCGGTGTTGATCCCGGGAATGACGGTGTCGCCCTGGTAGGACTTCATCGACATGCCCGCGGTCACGTCCTGGACTTCGGCCATTTACGGTTTCCCCCCGGTCTTCGGCCCGTCGATCTTCACTTCGATCTTGTTGAACGTCGTCACGTGGTCTTCTTCGATGCCCTGGTAGATGTCGGCGGCCTGGGTCATCTTCGAGCCGGCGCTGTCGAGGCCCTTGGCCATGGCCTCCATCAAGCCCTTGAGGGACTGCAAGGTCTGCGTGTAGCCGTCCTTGGTGAACAGTCCGACGAGTCCCCAGGACTCGTTGCCGACGTCCGCCTGGCCCACCATCTCCTTCAGCTTCCCGGTCTGGCCCCCGTAGTTGCCGAGCTCGCCGGAGTAGCGGCGCAACGCGGCGGGGTCGACTTCGTATCCGCCGTTGACCGCACCGTCGGGCATCAGCGGCCGTCCTCGTCGAACAGGTCTTTCAGGAAGCGGTCGCCGTCGGATCCGCTGCTCGGGGCCGGTGGAGCGGGCCGAGGCGGTTCGGGCTCGTCGGTGCGCAGGATCGAGCGCTCGGAGTAGTCGTCGTGCCGCTCGGCCGCGGGCGGCGGGGGCGCGGCCTCGTCCATCTTCGACCTGAGCTCCTCGACCGTGGTCCCGAACAGCTCGGCCTGGGTCTCGAGCACCTGGTCGACCAGGTGGAGGTCGTCGCCCATGTGCTCCTCGACGATCGCCGCCTGCCGCCGGGCCGATTCGGCCACGGCCTGCTGGATGGTCGACATCACCGCGGCGGAAAGCGCCTCCGGCCGCCGGCGCAGGGCCTCTTCGGTGAACTTGACGTCCATGACGGCGCCTCCAGGGCCCGCCACCACCGTCACCGAGCGGTCCGGCGACGTGGCCGTCGCCTCGAGCCTGCTCAGCTCGTCCTGCATCCCGCCGATGTTCGCGAACCGATCGTCGACGTTCTGGATTCTGGACTGGAACTTCTCGAATTCGGCGACCAGCTGGTCGAATTCGGCCGACATGGAGCCTCCCCGTGCGGTACTCGTGACCTGATCCATCGTTCACGTCGACCCGGCGGCGTGTCTTCCGGATCAATCCGGCTCACCTGTTCAGGGGAATGGCCAGCGGTGATCGGGTCGCCACGTCTTCATCGCGCTGAATATCGGCTGGCCTGCCGTCGCGCGTTCCTGCCAGGGTGGCCGGCGTGACGCGGTCATTCCTTCCCGGCCTCGAGCTGGCCGAGCTGTTCTACACCGAGGTCGTCCGTCCGAACCTGGACAGGGCGCTGGACGGGACGCCGTACTCGTCACCACGTCACCAGGGGATGACGTCCTCGAGAGAGTCCGGGCCGCGGAAGACGCCGGACGGGCCGTCCGCGGGGATCGTCGCGAGCAGGACCGGAACGGCCGCACCCTCGGCCACGGTGCGGTGCCCGCGCGGGAAAGGGGCCCCGGCGTTCTGGTCGGTCGGCACCATGCCGGGGCTGACGGCGTTGACCTTGATGCCGTCGGCGCGGAGGGTTTCGGCGTAGAGCAGGGTCAAGGCGTTGAGTGCGGCCTTGGAAGAGCTGTAGGCGAGGAATCCTTCGGTGGGCAGGGGAATCTCCGGATCGCTCAGCGAGGTGAGGGAGGCGAGCCCGCTCGAGAGATTGACCACGCGCGGGTTGGGGGAGCGGCGCAGCAAGGGCACACAGGCCGAGATCATCGTGACGACACCGAAAACGTTGACCTCGTATACGTTCCGCAGGTGCGCGGCCGTGAAGTCGGCGGTGCGCAGACCCCATTCGCTGGTGATGCCGGCGTTGTTGACCAGGACGTCCAGTCTGCCGGTCTCGGCCTCGATCGTCTCGACCGCCGCCGCCACGGACGCCTCGTCGGTGACGTCGAGCCGGACGGACCGGACGCCCGGTAGGGCCGCGCGGCCTTCCGGATCCCGCGCGCCGAGGTAGACGGTGAGTCCGCGCGCGGCCAGTCGCCGGACGATCTCCTTGCCGATGCCTTTGTTGCCGCCGGTGACGAGCGCGACTTCGTGCGTGTGCATGTCCTCACTCCAGCCGACCCCGCGCCCGAACAGAAGCACCGATCCGGTGTGCGGGCCCTACCCTGGCGGTATGCCGGATCCGGAGATCCGCGAACTGCGCTACTTCCGCGCCGTCGCCGAAGAGCTGAACATCACCCGCGCGGCCAGGCGTCTCGGTATCGCGCAACCGCCGCTGTCACGGGCCATCCGCGCGCTCGAACGCCGGATCGGCGCGGAACTGTTCGACCGCACCGGGCGGCGGCTGGCGCTGACGCCCGCGGGGGAGACCCTTCTCGCCGAGTCGGCGAGGGTCCTCGCCGCTCTGGACGTCGCCGTCCGCCGGACGCGGCGGGTCGGGAACGCGCTCGTGGTGACCGCCAAACCCGGAGTGGCCACCCGGCTGCTGCACCGCGTTCGCGAACGCTTCCGGGAGGATCCGGCCGCGGTGGAGATCCGCGTGGTGGTGAGCGGGTTCGGTGAACAGGCCGAGCTGGTCCGTGACGGGCGCGCCGATCTGGCGATCGCGGCCTGTGTGGACGGCGACGGCCTCGAAACCGAGCTCCTGACGACCGAACCGCGCGTCGCCGCGCTCGCCGCCGATCACGAGCTCGCCGGTCGCGACGTGCTCAGTGTCGCCGATCTGATCGCCGAGCCCGCTCCGAGATGGGCGGATGCGCGGATCGTCGAGCCCGGTCACTGGCTCGGCCATCCCGATCGCCGCTCCGACGGGCCGGTCGTGCGCGACACCGCCCAGCTGCTGGACGTGGTCTCCTTCGGGCAGGCCGTGGCACTGGTGCCCGCCTCGCTGGCCGCCGTGAACGTCCGCCCGGACGTCGTCTACCGGCCGGTCGGTGACGTGACGCCGTACCGGACCCTGGCGCTCTGGCGCCAGGGGAGCAGGTCGCCTTCGATCGCCGGATTCCTCAGGATCGCCGCTGAACACGGACCGATGGAAACCCGGCGCAGCCGTCACCACTGAGGCAACCGCGACAGCGTCCTGGGCGTGCTGAGGGCATGACGCTGTCGAGATCCCGGCTGCCTGGGATGGACGTCTTGTGGCTTCCGCTGATGCTGCTGGTCTGCGGGCTCGCGGTGCTGTGGCTCGGTGTTTCCCTCGCTGTGGATGTCAACCGGTCGGCCGGGCTCGTCCCGGGGCGGGTCGTGGCGACCGGGCCTCAGGGGAGCAAGACCGCGGACGTCGAATACACCGGACTCGACGGGGTGACGAGGACGGAGACCTTCGAGTACGACAAGGGGCGCCGCCAGGCGGCCTACCGGGGCGGCGGCCGGGTACACATCCGGGTGTGGCCGGACGAGCGACGCGCGGAATTCGACGAAGGTGACAAGCACACTCGTGTGATCGTCATGGGCAGTGCGCTGACTCTGCTCAGCGCGGGCGCCATAGTCGTGATGGTGCTATGGCATCACGGCGTGCGGATGAAGAAATCCCGAGCGCGGTTCCACCTGTGGTGGTGCTGGTTGGTTTCCTTCTGGCGGTGACGTCCCGCGGCAGGTAGCCGGCGGAGAAGGCGCGCGAGCGCTACTTGTACAAGGTCTGGACGTTCGTGAAGGTGATGTCGTCTGTGGTGGTGCTGTCAGGGTTGAACCGGAAGACGACGTTGTCCGCGCCCCCTGCGCGCATCGTGAAGGTCGACATCATCGTCACCGATCCGCCCGCGACAAGCTGCTCCGGAAGGTCGGTGGGGCCGCTCTTCTGAACGGCCGAGTTCGTCGCCTTGGCGTGGTTGGCGCCGTACGACAACTCCGTGCGGACGTTGCTCTTCGCCGTGGGGAAGACGAGCGTCGCGTTGCCGGTATTCGTGATCTCGGTGGCTATTGTCACCACGACGTTCTCGGTTGGGCCGGAGTCGTAGGCGTTCGAATCCACGGTCTCGGACTTCGCGGAGACGATCCTGACCTTCAAGCCGTTGGACAACGTGGCGGCTTCGGTTGCCGGCGTCTCCGGCACGGAGGCGTTGTCGACGCAAAAATCCTTATGAGCACTGGCGAAATTCGGGTCAGCGCACTTCGTAGGGTCGAGGCTGGCAGCGTCCGGCGCGGCAGAGCTGTCGCACGCGGCCAGTACGAGGGCGCCGGCCGCTACGAAGAGGCCGACCGAAAGTCTTGTGTTGAGCACAGCGGCTCACTTTACGTCACACGGGACGCCTCGAGAATCGTGCCCGATCCAGGAGAAATGCAAGATTCACGTCACCATTGGCCTGTCGGGAAGACACGCCGTCACCGGCCTTTCCGGGGGCCCGGCTCACCCACCCGCCCCGTTGGCCGGCGTGGGCGGTGCGGCGGGAATCCGGCCCGACTCCGGGCCGGCGTTGGCGTCGAAGGACATGCCGGAGTAATCGGGGTCCAGCACGGAGATCGCGTACGTGGCGGGCGCGGCCACCACGGCCGCGACCCCGGCGGCGAGCCCGGCGGTGACCAGGCGGGGCGAGGTGGTCTTGACCACGCGCGCCAGGACCAGCGCGACGACAGCGGCCACGCCCAGCGCGAGCGCACCCCACTTCGCCCACGGCAGGAAATTCGGGTAGTGCGACCACAGCCACGCGGCCCAAGCCACCTCGGACGCCACCGCGAGTGGCAACAGCCAAGCCCGCTTGCCGCCCTCCCGGTACGCGCGCCAGAACAGGACGATGCCCAGGGCGGAGAGCGCGGCGACCGCTGGCGCGAGCGAGGCCACGTACGCGGTGTGCGGGACATCGGCGACGCTGAAAACCAGACCGAAGGTCAGCAGCCACACTCCCCACATCACCAGTCCGCTGCGCACCGGATCGGTGCGCCCGGCCCGGCGCCGCCACCACAGTCCGCACAGCAGGGCCAGCAACGCGAGCGGGTACAGCCAGCCGACCGCGACGGCGAGGTGGCCGTCGAACAGCTTGGCCCAGCCCTTCTGGACCGGTCTGCTCGTCGCTTTCGTCGGGTCCTCGTCGGGATTTCCCCGCTTGGCGGGGAGGATGTCACGCTGCCCGGCCATCCGCTGCGGGTCGATCGCGCCGCCGTCGTTGTCGAATTTCCGGGCGCCGGGCAGTTGGATGCCCAGGTGGCCGACGCCGTTGTAGCCGAACACCATGGCGAAGGCGCTGTTGTTCGTGCTGCCGTCGATGTGGGGCCGGGCGCTGGGCGGGGTGAAGGTGTACAGCGCGATCCACGACAGCGACACCGCGAGCGTCACCGCACCGGCGATCGCCACGTGCTTCACCCGGCGGCGCAGTTCGACCGGAGCGGTCAGCAGGTAACCGATCGCCAGCGCGGGCAAGACCATCCACGCCTGCAGCATCTTCGCCTGGAAACCCAGCCCCACCCAGATCCCGGCCCACACCAGCGACCGCAACCGCCCCTCCAGCACCGCCCGCTGATAGGCGTCGACGGCCAGCACCAGGCACATCACCAGTGCGCCGTCCTGCATGCTGTGCCCGAACATCGACGCGGCGACCGGAGTCAACGCGAAGATCCCGGCCGCCAGCAGACCGGGCACCACACCGGCCCAGCGCCGCACCACCCGGTACATCACCAGCACCGAGATCACGCCCTCGATCACCTGCGGCAACGCCAGCGACCAGGCATGGAACCCGAAGATCTTCGCCGAGACCACCTGTGGCACGAACGAGCCGGCCAGCTTGTCCAAAGTGGACGTCGCCTCCGCGTCCACGGCCCCGAACAGGAACGCCTTCCAGCTCCCGGACATGCTCTTCACGGCGTCCGAATACAGCGGCGCGAAGTCCACCGCCGGCAGATTCCACGCGTACAGCACCGCTGCCACCGCCGCGATGCCCAGCAACACCGGCCGGGCCCAGCGCGGCTGATCGGACGGCGAACGCCACACCGCCCAGCGAGGGGGCCTGCTTTCGGGCACGACGTCCTGGGACAACGGAAGACGGGCAAGTGTTCCGGACACTCCGGTACCTCCAGGCGCGGGCCATCCGGCAGAGTTGTTTCAAGGCATTCCCCAGTGCGCGAATTCGGCCCCGCACGCGCGCTACGGCCGGAACTCTCGCGGACTCCGACGTTATCCACGACCGGTCGGCACCCATACCGCCGATCGGACTCGCAGGCCGCCGGACATGCCTGGTGGCGCCGCCGTCCGCGGGAGTGGGTCTTCACACGTGTCCACGCGGCGGTCGTGACGGGTCGGCACGCTCCACCAGTGGTAGGAATGCCTGGTGACCGAACCGAATCTGATCGAAGCCGCCGCCGAAGAGGCAGTCACCCTCACCAGTGAACTGATCCGCATCGACACCACCAACACGGGTGATCCCGACACGCTCGTCGGTGAACGCGCCGCGGCGGAGTACGTCGCCGAGAAGCTCACCGACGCGGGCTACGAGATCACCTACGTCGAGTCCGGGGGCAAGAACCGCCACAACGTGATCGTCCGGCTGCCGGGAGCCGACCCGTCCCGGGGCGCGCTCCTGATCCACGGTCACCTCGACGCCGTCCCCGCCGACGCCTCGGAGTGGTCGGTGCACCCGTTCTCCGGCGCGATCCAGGACGACTACGTCTGGGGCCGCGGTGCCGTGGACATGAAGGACATGTGCGCGATGACGCTCGCGCTGGCCCGCCACTACAAGATCAACAACATCGTGCCGCCGCGCGACCTCGTCTTCGCGTTCCTCGCCGACGAGGAGGCGGGCGGGAAGTACGGCGCGCAGTGGCTGGTGGAGAACCGTCCCGAGCTGTTCGAGGGGGTCACCGAGGCCATCAGCGAGGTCGGCGGCTTCTCGATCACGCTCAAGGACAACGTCCGCGCGTACCTCATCGAGACGGCGGAAAAGGGCATCCGCTGGATGAAGCTGCGGGTGCGCGGCACCGCGGGCCACGGATCGATGATCCACCGCGACAACGCCGTCACCAAACTGTCCGAGGCCGTCGCCAGGCTCGGCAACCACCGCTTCCCGCTGGTCATGACCGACTCCGTCCGCGAGTTCCTGGACGGCGTCACCGAGATCACCGGCTGGGACTTCCCCGAGGACGACATCGAGGGGTCCGTCGCCAAGCTCGGCAACATCTCCCGGATGATCGGCGCGACCCTGCGCGACACGGCGAACCCGACGATGCTCACCGCGGGCTACAAGTCCAACGTGATCCCCTCGGTCGCGGAAGCCTCGGTCGACTGCCGGATCCTGCCCGGCCGTCTCGAGGCGTTCAACGCCGAGCTGGAGGAGATCCTCGGCCCGGACATCGAGAAGGAGTGGATGGAGCTGCCGCCGGTCGAGACGACCTTCGACGGCGCCCTCGTCGACGCGATGACCGCCGCGGTCCTCGCCGAGGACCCTGGTGCCCGCACGCTCCCGTACATGCTTTCCGGCGGCACGGACGCGAAGTCGTTCCAGTCCCTCGGGATCCGCAACTTCGGGTTCGCCCCGCTGCAGCTGCCCGCGGACCTCGACTTCTCGGCGCTGTTCCACGGCGTCGACGAGCGTGTCCCGGTCGACGCGCTGAAGTTCGGCGTGCGGGTGCTCGACCGTTTCCTCCGCTCCGCCTGATGTCCGGTCTGCTGGCCGCCGACGGAACACCCCTGCATTTCGAACGCTGGGGTGATCCGTCGGCGCCGGTGACCGTGGTGCTCCTTCACGGGTACGCCCTCGACAGGCGGAGCTGGCGCGCCGTCGCGCCGGTGCTGGCCGAGGCCGCGGAGGAGCCGATCGCGGTGCTGGCCTACGACCAGCGCGGGCACGGCGAGTCCGGTGAGGTCCGGGCCGCGTCGGCGACGATGGGGCACCTCGCCGACGATCTCGCCGAGGTGCTGGAGAAGGTGATTCCCGAGGGTCGTGTCGTCCTGGTCGGTCACGACATGGGCGGGCTCGCGATCCTTTCGCTCGCCCAGCGGCATCCGGACGTCTTCGCGGCCAGGGTGGCGGGGATCGGGTTGCTCGCCATGTCCGCGGGCGGCGTCACCCCGGACGCGATCTGGCCGAACGCGCTCGGGAAACTCGGCCGCGACCTCGAAATGGTCTTCGGGACGAAGCTGATCGGCCTGGTGCGGGAGCACACCAGCAAGGCGGTGACCGCCGGCCTGCGGTGGTGGCTCTTCGGGGACGACCCGGTGCCCGGCGACGTCGAACTGACCGTCCGGATGATCCGCGGCAACTGGCCCCAGACGGTGTCCGCGTTCCGACCCGCACTGGACGCCTACACGCGGGAATCAGCGTTGTCGCAGGTCGGTGCGGTTCCGGTGACGGCGATCGTGGGGGAGCGCGACAAACTGGTGCCCACCGCCGACGTCGAAGAACTGGCGGGCGCGGTGGAGAACGGGACGTCCGTGGTGCTGCCCGGGGTCGGGCACGTCGTCCCGCTGGAGGCGGCCCCGCAGGTGGTGCCCCGGCTGCTCGCCCTGGCGACGAGAGCCCGCCGACAAGACTGACTGCCTTGACAAGTTCTCTTTTCGGTGGCACCTTCTTGCCATGTTCTCCGTAGCGGTGATCGAGGACGCGGAAGCGGCCGAAGTGTCGTTGGACCCGGTCCGGGCCCGGCTGCTGTCCGAACTCGCGGAACCGGCGTCGGCCACGATGCTGGCCGCGCGGGTGGACCTGCCGCGGCAGAAGGTGAACTACCACCTGCGCGCGCTGGAAAAGCACGGCCTGGTCGAGCTCGTCGAAGAGCGGCGCAAGGGCAACGTCACCGAACGCATGATGCGCGCGACCGCGGCGTCCTACGTGATCTCGCCGACCGCGCTTTCCGCGGTCCAGCCCGACCCGGCCGAGTCGCCGGACCGCCTTTCCGCGCGTTGGCTGCTCGCGGTCGCGGGCAGGCTGGTGCGCGACGTCGGCCTGCTGATCACCGGCTCCACCAAGGCGCGCAAGCGGGTCGCGACCTTCGCGATCGACGGCGAGGTGCGGTTCTCGAACGCGGCCGACAGGGCGGCGTTCGCCGAAGAACTCACCGTCGCGATCACGAACCTGGTGAGCAAGTACCACGACGAAGGCGCCGAACAGGGCCGCGATCACCGGATCGTCGTCGCCGTCCATCCGAGCGTCAAAACCGAGACCGAGGAGCGCTGAGTGGGGCACGAATTCGAGATCGCCGACCGCGTCGAGGTCGACGCGACGCCGGAGCAGGTCTGGGACGCCATCGCGACCGGGCCGGGGATCACGTCATGGTTCATGGGACGCAGTGAGGTCGACGGCGGCGTCGGCGGCACGGTGAAGACCGCGTTCGGCGGCTACGAACCCGCGTCCGCGATCACGTCGTGGGACCCGCTCGAAAGGCTCGTCTACGGCACGGAACGCGAGGAAGACGGGCGGTTCGTCGCCTACGAGTTCCTGATCGAGGCCCGCTCCGGCGGCAGCACCGTGCTGCGGACCGTGACGAGCGGCTTCCTGCCCGGCGACGACTGGGAAGACGAGTTCGAGGCGATGCGCGGTGGCGGTGAGCTGTTCCTCCGAACCCTGGTCGAGTATCTCAACGGGTTCGCGGGCCGGAAAGCGGTGCCGGTGACGGTGTTCGGGCCCGCGATCGAAGACTGGGACCGCGCGTGGCTGGCGCTGGGCCGGGAACTGGGTCTCGCCGGGCGGCCGGACACGGGCGACCGGGTCCGGCTGAGCACGGGGTCGATGTCCACAGTGGACGGCGAGGTCTATCTGGCGAACGAGCAGACGGTCGGGATCCGGACCGGGGACGCGCTCCTGCGCTTCGTCCGCGGTTTCCGCGGGCCGATGCTCGCGATGCATCACCTGTTCGGCGACGTCGACCCCGCGGAACAGGACGAGCTCTGGGCGGACTGGCTCGGCCGGGTCTTCAGGTGATCAGGCCGGGCAGGGGTGTGGCGGTGCGCTTGCGGCGCAACCACACCCTCCGGGTCCCATCGGAGTAGAGCCGGACGGTCGAGAGCTCCCAGCCGGCGAACTCGGCGTGGATCGACAGCTGCGTCGCCGCCGCCCGCCGGGAAACACCGGGAGGCAACTGCAGCCGCCGGTACTCCCAATCCCCTTCGACCACCGCCTCGTCCACAACTGTCATGGCGTGATCACCTGGATCCCTTCTCCGATGGCCGAGCCGACGACCACACGGCCGCCCTGCTCGTCGACGGTGACCGAATCTGGCTGCCGCAGGGTGGGGAACCGGTGCTTCTCGATCGGCTCTCCGCCGCGGACGTCGAAGCCGACGACCTCGTTGCGCTCGGTGAGGGTGACCCAGGCGAGCCCCCGGGCGCGGTCGTAGGCGATGCCGTACGCCCCGCCGGGGACGGGGTAACGCTGGCGCAGTAGCAGCGGCGTCGTGGAGAACGCCAGCAACGCGCCCGCTCGCGCGTCGGTGACGAAAACGCGCCCGAGATCGTCGGTGACCGCGTTGGCCGCGCCGTCGCCCGCGCGGAGGCCTTCGCCGATCTTGCCCTCGGCCAGGTCGACCGAGAACAGAGCCGTGCGCAGCTTGTCCAGGACGACCACGCCGTCGCCGGTGTTCAGCACGTCGTCGGCGCTGTAGATCTGGCCGGTGATGGTCTTCGGGCCCGCGTTGGCGGAAAGCACCTCGACGACTTTGCGATCACGGACCGAGACCAGCGTCGAGTCGCCGTCGGCGAGACCGGCGGAAGGCTGCCCCGCGACCGGGACCGTCTCCAGTGCGCCGCCGGGCAGGGAAACCTTCGCCAGCAGGCTCTTGCCGGGGACGCTGGCGAGCACCTGGCCACCGGAGACCGTGAGCCGCTCGGCGGGGCCGGGCAAGGCCACGGTCGTCTTCGGGGTGTCCAGGGCCGAGAGATCGTAGAGGCGCAGCGAAGGCGGCTCCGAGACGGCGACGATCAGCGTCTTGCTCGCCTCGTCGGTGGCCAGCGCCTTCACCCCGGGCCCGGCGAACACCGAACCGGCGGGCTTGGCCGTCACCGCGGGGGAGACGGCGGCCGTCACCGCGACGGGGTTCTGCACGATCTGGAGCGTGTCGTTCGGGGTGTCGTCCGCACTGCAGGACGAGAGCACCAGGGCACCGGCGAGCGGGATCGCGATCCGGGAAACGGCGGACAGCCGACCCACCTTGGTGCCTCCACCTGCTACTCGTCGAACGGACTTGTCCAGCATCCCCCAGGAACCCCACCGCGTCACGTCTGTGTCACCTAACAGTCACCTAATCCAGTAATCGAGACGGCTCAAAGGCCGCGTTCGGGGTACCCGACCTCGATCGCGCTGACGTCGTCGAGCGCCGATCGGATGGCGGGCGGGAGCGTGATCTCCTCGGCCGTGAGCGACCCGGTGAGCTGGCCGGTGTCACGCGCTCCGACCACGGGAGCGACCACTCCCGGCCGGTCGCGGACCCAGGCCAGCGCGACGGCCAGCGGCGAGGTGCCCAGCCCGTCGGCGGCGGTCGCGACCGCCTGCACGATCCTGGCCGCGCGATCGGTCCGGTGATGTTCGACATAGCCCGCGAAAACACTCGAAGCGCCACGGGAATCGGCGGGTGTCCCGGTGCGGTACTTGCCGGTGAGCACGCCCCGGCCGAGCGGGGCCCAGGGCAGGATCCCGATGCCGTGGTGCTCCGAGGCGGGGACGACCTCACGGTCCACTCCGCGCTCCAGCAGCGAGTACTCGACCTGCGTCGAGACCAGCGGGGCGACGGCGGAACTGCGGGCCGCGGCGGTCGCGAGCTGCCAGCCGGAGTAGTTGGAGACGCCGACGTAGCGGGCCTTTCCACTGGTCACGGCGTAGTCGAGAGCCGCGAGGGTCTCGTCGACCGGCACGGTGGTGTCCCAGGCGTGCAGTTGCCAGAGGTCGATGTGGTCGGTGCCGAGGCGGCGCAGCGAACCTTCGAGGGCGCTCAGCAGCGCGCCGCGAGAGGCACCACCACCGAACGGGCCGTCGGTGCGGCGGGCGACCGCCTTGGTGGCGAGCACGATGTCGTCACGGGGGACGAGGTCGCCGAGCAGCGCGCCGAGAACGCGTTCGCTCTCACCCTCGCTGTAGATGTCGGCGGTGTCGACCAGGGTGCCCCCGGCGTCGACGAACGCGACCAGCTGGCTGGCCGCCTCCTCCGAGTCGGTGTCGCCACCCCACGTCATGGTCCCGAGGGCCATCCGCGAGACCCGCAGTCCCGACCGGCCGAGCTGTCGCTTTTCCACGACGGGCGAGCCTAGCCGGAAGGCCGGTGCGGGACGCGGAGCAGGTGAGCGTGTCGTGATCGAGTACCACCGGCCGGGTCACCGCGGTGTCAACACCCTGAACGGAGGAGTGACACTCCGATGGATACATTCACGCCGTGCGACTCGGACTGAACTTGGGCTATTGGGGCGCGGGCAACGACGCGGCCAACCTGGCATTGGCGAAGAAGGCGGACGAACTGGACTACGCGGTCGTCTGGGCCGCGGAGGCGTACGGCTCGGACGCGCCGACGGTGCTGGCGTGGGTGGCGGCGCAGACGTCACGGATCGACGTGGGCAGCGCGGTGCTGCAGATCCCGGCGCGGACGCCCGCGATGACCGCGATGACCGCCGCGACCCTGGACACGCTGTCGGGCGGGCGGTTCCGCCTCGGCCTCGGTGTGTCCGGTCCGCAGGTCTCCGAAGGCTGGCACGGCGTGAAGTTCGCGTCACCCCTCGGCCGGACGCGCGAGTACGTCGAGATCGTCCGCAAGGCGCTGTCCCGTGAGCGGCTGAAGTACGAAGGCGAGCACTTCGAACTCCCGCTGCCCGGCGGGCCCGGCAAGGCGCTGACGCTGACCGTGCACCCCGAACGCGAAGAGATCCCCGTGTATCTGGCCGCCATCGGCCCGAAGAACCTCGAACTGACCGGCGAGATCGCGAACGGCTGGCTGCCCGTGTTCTTCTCGCCCGAGCATGCCGGAGAGCAGCTGAAGCTGATCCAGGCGGGCGCGGAGAAGGCCGAGCGGTCCCTCGACGGCTTCGACGTCGTCCCCACCGTCCCGCTCGTGGTCGGTGACGACTGGAAGGCCTGCGCCGACGCGGTCCGCGGGTACGCGGCGCTGTACCTCGGCGGGATGGGCAGCCGGGACAAGAACTTCTACAACCAGCTCGCCTGCCGGATGGGCTTCGAGCGCGAAGCCGCCGACGTCCAGCAGAAGTACCTGGGCAAGGACTACGAAGGCGCGATGGCGGCGGTCCCGCTGGAGTTCATCGACGCGACGTCGCTGCTGGGCCCCAAGGAGCGGATCGCCGAACGGATGCAGGCCTTCGCCGGGGCGGGGGTCACGACGCTGACCGTCGCGCCCTCCATGCCGGACCCAGAGAGCTCCGCACACGCTCTCGAAGTCGCGGCCGAGGCGATCGAACTGGCCGGTGTCGCCTGATGGGATGGTTCGAAGCACTGGTCCTGGGGCTCGTCCAGGGCCTCACGGAGTTCCTGCCGATCTCCTCCAGCGCGCACCTGCGGATCACCGCGGCGCTCGCCGGCTGGGACGACCCGGGCGCCGCCTTCACCGCGGTGACCCAGATCGGCACCGAACTCGCCGTCATCCTGTACTTCTCGAGCAAGATCGGGAAGATCCTCCGCGCCTGGTTCTTCTCGATCTACAAAAAGGACTGGCGGCAAGACCCGGACGCGCGGCTCGGCTGGCTGATCATCATCGGTTCGCTGCCGATCGTGGTGCTGGGCCTGCTGCTGCAGGACGCGATCGACGAGACCTTCCGTGATCTGAGGATCACCGCGACCACGCTGATCGTGTTCGGCCTCATCCTCCTCCTGGCCGACCGGATCGGGCGGCAGGAGCGGACGCTGGACCACCTGACCGTGCCGCACGGCCTCGGCTTCGGGTTCGCGCAGGCGCTGGCACTGATCCCGGGCGTCTCCCGCTCCGGCGGCACCACCAGCGCCGGGCTGCTGCTCGGCTACACCCGCGCGGAGGCGGCGGAGTACTCCTTCCTCCTGGCGCTGCCGGCGGTGTTCGGCTCGGGCCTGTACAAGCTGACCGACATCGGCAAGGACGGCGCCCCGGCCCAGTGGGGGCCGACGATCCTGGCGACGCTGGTCGCGTTCGGCGTCGGCTACGCCGTGATCGCCTGGCTGATGTCCTACATCAAGACCAAGAGCTTCGTGCCGTTCGTGATCTACCGGCTCGTGCTCGGTGTCCTGCTTTTCGTGCTGATCTTCACCGGCGTCCTCGACCCCGGCGCGGGCCCGCACCTGTAAACCTCCGCATCCAGAGGACGAAACGCGGGAGCGGCAAAGCACGGACACGTAGGGTGGGCCACGTGAGTACTGTGATCCTTCTGCGCCATGGCAAGTCCACGGCGAACGGCTCGGGTGTCCTGGCCGGGCGCACGCCCAAGGTCGGGCTGGACGACACCGGCCGGGCACAGGCGGCGGCGCTCGTCGAGCGCCTGGCGCCGGTTCCTCTCGCCGAGCTGGTGGTCTCGCCGATGCTCCGCTGCCGCCAGACGGTCGCGAAGCTGGCCGAGGCACGCGGTCTGGACAAGGTCAAAGAGCCCGGTTTGTCCGAAGTGGACTACGGCGAATGGACCGGTCGCGCGCTCAAGGATCTGTTCAAGGAACCCCTGTGGCGGGTCGTGCAGGCGCACCCTTCGGCCGCGGTCTTCCCCGGCGGGGAGGGACTGGCCGAGATGCAGGCGCGTTCGGTCGCGGCCGTTCGCGCGCACGACGCCCGGATCACCGCGAAACACGGTGAGAACGCGGTCTGGCTCCTGTGCAGCCACGGCGACGTGATCAAGTCGATCCTCGCCGACGCGCTCGGCCAGCATCTCGACGCGTTCCAGCGGATCGTGGTCGACCCGGCGTCGGTTTCGGTGGTCCGCTACACCGAGACTCGTCCGTTCGTGTTGCGCGTCAACGACAACGGCGGTGACCTGGCCGGGATCGCCCCACCGGCACCGAAGGCCAAAGCCAAGCGCGGCAAGGGAAAGCAGAGCTCCGACGCGGTGGTGGGCGGTACCACCGGAGCGTGACCGTCGCCGTCGGCGGCGTCACGCCACGGACGGCATCCACCGGCCCCTGACTGCCCGTAAGGTGGCCTGAACAGCAGATTCGACGACCCGGGAGCAACACCGATGATTTCGCAGGACAACCCGTTCGCCGCGCCGAGTGAGCTGCCCTACGCCCTTCCGCCGTTCGACCGAATCGCCGACGAACACTTCCTGCCGGCCTTCGAAGCGGGCCTGGCCGAGCACGCCGCGGAAATCGACGCGATCGCCGGTTCCGCCGAGCCGCCCACGTTCGAGAACACCATCGCCGCGCTGGAGAAGTCCGGCAGGTTGCTGTCCCGCGTCTCCAGCGTGTTCTACAACCTCTCCGGATCGAACGCGAACGACGAGATCCAGCGAGTGCAGGCCGAAATGGCGCCGCGACTGGCCGCGCACGCCGATGCCGTCAACCTGAACCCGGCGTTGTTCGCCCGGATCAACACGCTGTTCGAGCGCAAGGACGAACTCGGCCTCGACACCGAGTCGCTCCGCCTGCTCGAGCGTCACCACACCGACGTCCGCCGGGCCGGCGCGGGGCTTCCCGAAGCCGACCAGAAGCGCCTGCGCGAGCTGAACGAGCAGCTTTCGACCCTGTCGACCAGGTTCCAGCAGAACCTGCTGAAGGACACCAACGAACTCGCCGTCGTCGTCGAAGACGTCGCGGAACTCGCCGGGTTGGGCGGGGACGAGATCGCGACGGCCGCCGAGACCGCGGGGGAGGAGGGCAAGTACGTCCTCAAGCTGACCCTGCCGACAGCGCAGGCGGCGCTGGCCACGCTGGAGGACCGCGCGCTGCGCGAGCGGATCTTCACCGCGTCGGTGTCGCGGGGCAACCGGGGCAACGAGTTCGACAACAACGAGATCGTCGCCCAGCTGGTCCGGTTGCGCGCCGAGCGGGCCGCCGTGCTCGGCTTCCCCGACCACGCCTCGTACGTCATCGAAGACGAGACCGCGAAGACGGCCGCCGCCGCTGCCGGGCTGCTGGAACGCCTCGCGCCGGTCGCCGTGGCCAACGCCAAGGCGGAGGCCGAAGAACTGCAGCGGTACCTCGAAGCCGACATCCCCGGCGCCGTCCTGCGGCCGTGGGACTGGGCGTTCTACGCCGAGCGCGTCCGCAAGGACCGGTTCGAGGTCGACACCGCGGCGCTCCGCCCGTACTTCGAGCTGAACCGGGTGCTGACCGACGGGGTCTTCTTCGCCGCCTCCAAGCTGTACGGCTTGAGCTTCACCGAGCGGGAGGACCTGCCGAAGTACCACCCCGAGGTCCGGACCTTCGAGGTCTTCGACGCCGACGGCACGGCACTCGGCCTGTTCCTGCTCGACTACTACGCCCGCGACTCGAAGCGCGGCGGCGCCTGGATGAACAACTTCGTCGACCAGACGACAGTGCTGGGCACCAAGACGGTCGTGGTGAACGTGCTCAACGTCGCCAAGCCTCCGGCGGGCGAGCCGACCCTGCTGACCTTCGACGAGGTCGTCACCGCGTTCCACGAGTTCGGGCACGCGCTCCACTCGTTGCTGTCGGACGTGCAGTACCCGACGTTCTCCGGCACCAGCGTTCCGCGTGACTTCGTCGAGTACCCCTCACAGGTCAACGAGATGTGGATGCTCTGGCCCGAGGTCCTGGCCAACTACGCCAAGCACCACGTGACCGGCGAGCCGCTTCCGCAGGAGCAGATCGACAAGCTCCTGGCGTCGCAGCAGTACGGCGAAGGCTTCTCCACGACCGAGTACCTCGCCGCGGCCCTTCTGGACCAGGCGTGGCACGCGCTCGGCACCGAGGACCACGTCGAAGACGTCCAGCGGTTCGAGGCCGAGGCGCTGACCAAGGCCGGAGTCGCGCTGGAAGCCGTGCCGCCGCGGTATCGCACCACCTACTTCGCGCACGTTTTCAGCGGCGGCTACAGCGCCGGGTACTACTCCTACATCTGGAGCGAGGTCCTCGACGCCGACACCGTCCAGTGGTTCCGCGAGAACGGCGGGCTCAGCAGGGAGAACGGCGACCACTTCCGCCGCGAGCTGCTCGGGCGCGGTGGCAGCATCGACCCGATGGACGCCTTCCGCGCGTTCCGCGGCCGTGACCCGGAGATCGAGCCGCTGCTGCAGCGCCGCGGTCTCGCCGGCGCCTGACGCTCTGACGGCTTCCCTGCCCGGGCACCCCCAGTGCCCAGGCAGGGAAGCCTCGATCAGGCGGCGAGTTCGGCGACGGCCGCGGTCACGTCGTCCACCTCTTGTTCGGTGTTGTAGTAATGCGGGCTCAGCCGCAGGCACCAGTCGACGTTCTTGTCGCCGAAGTCGAACTGGGCGAACTCCCGGTAGCTGAGCGCCGAGTTGATCCGCCGGGCGTCCATCGCCTCCTTGAACGGGACGGCTTCCCAGCCTTTGATCGAGAACGTCACCAGCGCGCCCAGTTTCCGGCCCCGGTCGAGCACCTCGACGCCGGGAAGGGCGGCGAGCCCGTCACGCAGTCTCGACGCGAGCGCGGGCGTCCGCCGTGAGATCGCCTCCAGGCCGACCTCGCGGGCGTAGCGCGCCGCTCGCGCACAGCCGAGCACCGTGGCGTACGGGAATTCCCATTCTTCGAACCGGACGGCAGACTCGGCGGGCTCGTACTTCCTCGGCGCGGCCCAGCGGGCGCCGTGCATGTCGATGAACAGCGGCTCGTGGCCGTCCGCGAGGAAGCGATCGGAGACGAACAGGAAGCCGGAGCCGCGGGGACCGCGCAGGAACTTGCGGCACGTCGAGGTGAGGAGATCGGCGCCGATCTCCTCGACGTCGACGGGGTACTGACCGATCGACTGGCAGGCGTCGACCAGGTACAGCAGACCGAGTTCCCGGCAGTGCCGCCCGATCTCGGCGACCGGCTGGACCAGTCCCGAATTGGTCGGGATATGCGTGGCCGCCACCAGTTTCGGCTTCCTGCTGCGCATGAGCGCCGCCATGGCCTCGACGTCGACACCACCTTCCGGCGTGTCCGGGGCGTGCACGACCTGGACACCGAACCGCTTTCGCAGTGACAGGAACGCGATCTGGTTGGAGATGAAGTCGTTGCGGGTGGTGAGGACGACGTCGCCGGTTTCGAACCGGATCGAGGACAGCGCTGTGGAATAGGCGTGAGTGGCACTGGCCGCGAAGGCGATGTTGCGCGGCCGCGCGTTGATCAACGCGGCGATCTCGCGGTAGAACCCTGCGACCTCGTCGGCCCGTACGGCGGCGGCCTCGTAGCCGCCGATCTCGGCTTCGAGATTCAGGTGGTCGAGCATCGCGGCCAGCACCGGCTTCGCCACGAGACCACAGCCCGCGTTGTTGAAGTGGACGACCTTCTCGCTACCGGGGGTATCGGCTCGCAGCGCTGGAATGTCCAGTAGTGATTCCGCACGGTTTTCAGTAGCACTATCATGTTCTTTCATGTCGGATAGTAGCACTTCTGCGCTCGTGACCCAGCTGCGTTCCTTGGTCCGTGCGGCGGCGCCGGGGGACCGGCTGCCCAGTAGCCGGGAGCTGATCGAGCGCTATCGGGTCGGCCCGGTGACGGTCTCGCGCGCGATCGCCCTGCTGGCCGCGGAAGGTGCTGTCGTGACCCGCCCCGGCAGTGGGACGTACGTGGCGACGAAGCCGAGGACGGCGGGGGAGTCGCTCGACACGGCGTGGCAGACTGTCGCGCTGACCGATCGCAGCGTCGACACCCGGTCCCTCACCGGCACCCTGGGGCCGCCGCCGGACGGCGCGATCCTGCTCGACGGCGGCTATCCGCACCGGTCACTGCAGGCGGCCCGGTTCTTGAGCGCGGCGCTCGCGAGGGCAGGCCGCCGTCCGGACGCCTGGGATCGCGCACCCGCCACCGGGCTGGCCGCGCTGAGGTCGGTGTTCGCGGGGCCGGCCGGCGCGTCGCCGGACGATGTCCTGATCACGTCCGGCGGACAGAGCGGGCTGTCGATGGCGTTCCGGGCCATCGCCGCTCCGGGAAGTCCTGTGCTGGTCGAGTCGCCGACCTATCCGGGAGCGCTCGCCGCGGCGCGAGCGGCGGGACTCCGCCCGGTACCGGTCCCGATCGACGAGGACGGTGTCCGTCCGGATCTGCTCGCCGAGGCGTTCGCGATGACCGGCGCCCGGCTCTTCTACTGTCAGCCCACCTTCCACAATCCGACCGGGACCGTGCTGGCCGCCGAACGTCGCGCTCAGGTGCTGGAGGTGGCGCGGGCGGCGGGTGCGTTCGTGCTCGAAGACGACTTCGCCCGCTACCTGTCGCACGAATCCACGGCACCGCGTCCGCTGATCGCCGACGACCGCGACGGCACGGTCGTCCACCTGACGTCGGTGACGAAAGCGGCGGCGCCGAGCCTGCGGATCGGGGCGCTCATCGCGCGAGGACCGGTGCTCGACCGGATGAAGGCGATCCGGCGGGTCGACGACTTCTTCGTCTCCCGTCCGCTGCAGGAAGCGGCACTCGAACTCCTCAGCGCGCCGTCCTGGGAACGTCACGTGCGGAAACTGGGCGCCGAATTGCGGGAACGGTGCGTGAAAGCGGCCGCGGCGCTGGCGGGGGAGTGTCCTGAGTGGACTGTCGCACGCCTTCCCTCGGGTGGGCTGCACCTGTGGGTGCGGCTACCGGCGGGGAGTGACGCGAACGCCCTCGCCCGCGCCGCGAGAGAGCGGGGAGTCGTCGTCGGGGCAGGGGAGCGGTTCTTCGCCACCGAGCCGTCCGGGCCGTTCCTGCGCCTGGGCTTCGCCGCGACGGCCGACCTCGCCGAACTCACCGAAGGCATCCGGCGCCTGAGAGATGTATAACGGCCTATACGGCGTCGCTCAGGCCAAAAAAGCTTCAAGAACCAGATAAACACCGCCGCCGAGGACGACACCGGCGATCGTCCCTGCCGTGACCTCGGCCTTCGTGTGGTCGCCGAGTTCGACGCGGGACCAGCAGACCCAGCCGACGCCGAGGAAGACCAGGGCGAGCCAGGGGCCGTAGACCCGGATCAGCATGACGGCCGCGCCCGCCGCCACCATCGCGTGCATGGAGATCTTGAACTTGAAGCCGAAGGTGATCGCCAGCGCGGCGACCAGGCAGACGAGCTCGGCGGCCGCGAGTGCGATCATCTCGTGCGGAGCGCCGCCGGCGATCAGGATGACGAATCCGGCGGTCAGCGAGCCGATGCAGACCGCGAACGGGACGAGCCGTCCGGCCCGATCGGTCACATGGTGGCTGTCCCACTTGCCCTTCCGCGCGCCCCGCACGATCACGGCCATCGGGATCAGTGAGCCGGTGACGCCGACGATGAGTCCCCACAGCACCGTCTCGCCGAGGTGGTAGCCGGTCACCTTCCAAGCGACGATCAGCGGCAGGCCGAGCACCCAGACCCAGGGGGCGAGCACCTCGGTCGCGATCCTCGCGAGGCGATGGCGTGTCCCGGGGGAGTCCGTGGACTGGGTCGGCATGGCGAGCGGTCTCCTCGTGGATCGTGGGCGGAACGGCTCCTGCCGGGCGAGCGCCCGGCAGGAGCGGTGATCATCGTTCCAGACCCCGGCGGCCCGCCCGCGCGAGGATGTCGGCGCCCGCCGGATCGGCCTGTACTTCCTTGTCGAAGTTCTCCTTGGAGAGCAAGGTGTTCCCGGCCATCGTCACCGTCTCGGGTGCTCCACCGTCCGGCTGGACGTCCCAGAAGTTGCCGAGGAAGGCGACGTTCTCCAGCGGCGGGCCGACCTGGAGCACGATCGGCGTGTCGGCACCGTGGACGATATTGCCGACGACGGTGATCCACGCGGCGCCGTAGTCGGTGTAGAGCCCGAAGTTGAACGAGGTGAGAACGTCGTGGATCACGTTGCCGCGGACCACCGCGCCGCCGGCGAACGAGGACCCCTGCGGCGCGGAGAGGTAGATCCCGCCGCCGTCCATCAGCTTCCCCATGCTGCGTTCGACGAGGTTCGCGATCACCTGGGTGCCCTTGGCCCGTTCGCCGCCGGTGATCACGATGCCGTTGTGCGGGACGTCGTGGATCTCGTTGTGCGCCACGGTCGTCTCTTCGGACTCGACCACGATGACGGCGGACGAGCCGCGGTACTCGGTGCCGATGTGGTGGACGAGGTTGTCCTCGAGCGAGACCTGGGTGCTCTCGTGGACGGCGATCCCGCTGCCCGAGATCTCGTCGAAGACACATCCCTGGATCTCGACGTCGGTGCTGTCTTCGACGAGCAGCCCACCCGCGCCGAGCCGGGTGAGGTGGTTGCCTTCCAGCGTGACTCGCCTGACCGACGCGAGGCTGACGTTGGCGGGCAGCTGAACCGGACTGGCCGGAACATGGACGTAGCCGACGTCCGCGCCCATGTCGATCTTCCGGAAGTCACCCTGCTCGTAACGGGAGTTCCCGTGATAGTGCAGGTAGCCCCCGGTGCGCGCGGGGCCTGACCAGGCCGCGTCGGCGAGAGTGAAGCCGCGGAGCACGAGGTCGTGCACACCCTTCCCGCTGACAAGCGTTTCGAGCACCGGCGCGAGGACGGCGGTCTCGCCGACCTCCTCGCCGGGGCGCGGGCGGTAATGCAGGACGTGTTCGCCCTGCTCGGTGCGGCTGACGGCGAAGGTGCCCGGCTCGGTCAGGAACGCCACGTTGTTCTCGAGTACGGAAGGGGCTGCGAGACCGTCCCAGGTCCCGTCCCCGCCTGCTGCGTACCACTTCGAGTCGTAGAGGGACTTGGCGTTGTCGAAGGCGGGCTGGGCCATGGTGATGGTGGTCGACGTGGCATCGCCGGAAACCGATGCGACCGCGAGCCGGGCTTCGGACCACGGATAGACGCCGGGGTAGACGAACTCCAGCCCGGAGGGGTCCGGCCAGGACTGGGGTTCGACGCTGTCTGTGACGTAACCCGTAGCGGTTTTCGTCACGGCTCCCGGCAATCCGGTCGCGCGGGCCGCTCGCGCCGCGGGCTGGCCGTCCACGGTGAGCCGTCGTGGCGCCAGTTCGCCGACCGGCGCCGTCCAGACGCCGTCGTCACCTGTCGACCAGCCGGAGATCTCGCGGCCGCCGTTCAGCTCGACCTTCGCCTGGGCGGGCGTCCCGTAGCCGTCCGCCTGATAGATCACGCGGTAGCCGTTCGTGCCGGAATCCGCCAGCTCGTCGTCGAAGACCAGGGGTTCTCGCAGGTGATGGACACCGGCGGTGAAGGCGACGACGATGTCCCCGGTCATCCCGGCGGTGGCGGCGCGGACGGCCTCTTGTGCCGCTCCCGGTGTGGCGAAGGGCTGGTCGACGGTGCCAGGCCAGTCGTCCTGGCCGTCGGGGGACACGTGCAACCTGATTTCAGGCATGCTGAAGCGCTCCTGGGAGTTGTTTATGGGATATACTGAGGTTTATCAGCTAAACACGCGAGAGCGCCGAGCGTCAAGGGAGTAGTGGTGGCGAAAGACGACGCGCAGCCGGATCCGGAGCGCGCGATCGAGCTGCTGTGGGGAGCGCCCGAGCCGGATCGGCCGGGGTTGAGCCTCGGCCGGATCGTCACGGCGGCGGTCGAGGTCGCGGACGCCGAAGGGCTTGCCGCGCTGTCGATGCGCAAGGTCGCGGAACGGTTCGGTACCACCACGATGTCGCTCTACCGGTACGTTCCCGGCAAGGCGGAGCTGGTGGAACTCATGCGGGACGCCGTGTACGGCGAGTTCCCGATGGAGCCTTCGGAGGGTCTCGGCTGGCGGGAGGGTCTCGAACGCTGGTCGCGGCGCGCATGGGGGATCCACCAGCGGCACCCGTGGCTGGTCCACAGCGCCGGGACCAGGCGGCTGCCCGGTCCGAACATCATGGCCGGCTACGACCACGCCCTCGACGTCGCGTCACGCAGTGGTCTGGCGCCCGCGGAGGTGATCGCGGTGGTGAACCTGGTGGGCGGATTCGTCGAGTCCGTCGCTCGTCAGGCAGCGGATACCGTGGAGCTCCAGCGGCGCACGGGTGTGTCCCATGAGCGCTGGTGGAGCGAACGCGAGTCCTTGTTCGAGCGCCTCAACGGCTACCCGGCACTGGAGCGGCTGTGGAAGAGCGGGGGGATGGATACCCCGCTCGATCCCTTCGAGTTCGGGCTGCTCAGCACTCTCGACGGTGTCCAAGCGCTGGTCGAAGGCAGGGCGAGTGAGGTAACGCGTGACGAAACCAGGGGAGGGGAGTGCGTCATGTGCGGCAAGCCTCTGGACGGGGGAGTGCGAGGCAGGCCGCGGGACTACTGCTCGAGGGCTTGTCAGCAACGTGCGTATCGCCAACGTCAGGCGCAGTCTTGACATCTTTGAATGTATAACGCCCTATACGTCTCGGCGAAAAACAAGATCGTTTCAAACACAACCAGTCAAACCCGCAAAGAGTGTCAGGGCCTCTGGCTAGGGTGGCCCGGTGATCACCGAGATCTTGCTGGAGCCGGTTGAAGAAGACGTCCGGGTACCAGTGCTTTTCGACGGTTTCGTCGAACCCGGGGCGCAGGCGGCGCAAGCTCTGCTGGTCCTGGGGAAAGTCGCGCGCACGCGGTTCTGGATGCCACCGTCGATGGTGAACCGGCTCATCGCCGAGTCCGATCCGGTGTTCACCGCGGACCGGACGACGCTGCGCGCGGAGGCGTTTTCGCCGTGCTGTGGCGTCTACGCCAGGCTCGATGTGCTGGAAGCGGGCGAGCTCGGTGAGGGATGTACCAATGTGGACCTGTCCGAGGCGACGAGGACGGTGCTGGCCGGGGTGGTGGCGCAAGATCCGTTGCACCTGACCGTTCGTGGGGACGGAATCCACCTCCGCACTCTCGACGGGCAGAACGACGAGTCACTCGTGCCACTGCCGGATCGCTGGGTGGCGGGCTTCGCCGAGGTCGCCGCTGTAACGGCGGGCGCGGTGAAGAAGGCGGAGCTGGACAAGCTCGAAGCGCGCGCCTTTCTGCGGAGGCTGCCCACCGCCGTCGGGAAGTCGTGGGCGGTGGCGTCCGGCCGTGGACTCCGGTTGACCTCGCGAGCGGGCCAGGACTCGATACCGGCGTCCGGGCTGCATCGGCTCCGGATCGTCGAGCCGCTGATCCGGTTCGCCCAAGGCCTGACCGTCTACACGCGGCCGGGCAGTGAGGTCGCGAGCTGGGTGCTCGAGCTGGAGCGGGCGCGGCTGATCGTGACGCTGTCCCCTGAACCGTCTCGCGGCTTCTCCGGTGAGGGCGGCTGGCTGAACTCGCTGGCGGCCGGCCTCGAAGCGACGGAGCTCGTCACGGGCCGCGCCGGTCACGACGTCGTCGACGGCACATGGTTCTCGCGCGAGCTCCCGAGCGGGCGTGGCCCGGAGAACCGGCGGCTGGCGAAGGCCCGTGAACTCGTTGCTGCCGGAGCCGTCCGGTCGTTGCCGGACGGCGGCTACGAGATCGCTCGCGCCGGGTCGGTGCAGCGTGTGCGGCTCTCGCCGCCCGGGTGCACCTGTGCCTGGTGGGCCAAGCACCAGGAGAATCGCGGTCCGTGTTCACACGTGCTGGCGGCCCGGATGTCAGCGGTTGAGGCGTGATGCCGCCTTCGCTGCCTTCGAACTGCCCTTGAATCCCGCCAGCCATTCCTTCGTTTCGGCGCTGATCGCGCCTGCTCCACGTTCCACCAGGTCCGCGGCGAGTTCCAGCAGCGCGAAGAGGCCCCGGTGGGAAAGTTCCAAGGCGGGCAGCAAAGTGTCCAGAGTGGACAGTACGGCGATCGGGTGTTCGTTCGCGATGATCGAGAGCCGGGGTGCCAGCCTCGTCGGAATGAGGTGGGGACCGAGCACTCCCAGTGCTTCGCCGAGCGCGCGAGGGCCGAGCATCCGCTGGTCCAACAGGGTCAGCGCGGCGTCCGTGCCAAGCTGGGAGGCTGTCGGGCGTTTCAGCACGAGCGTGGTGGCGATGAGCATCGCGCCGGGGAATCCCGGTATCGACGGGCTGTCGAGGAATGGGGGCAGTACGGCCTTCTCGACGGGATAGCCGACTTCGACGTCGTTGAAGAACAGGTTCCCGGCGACCGCGGCTTCCAAGTAGTCGCGGTCGTACGGCGAGGACACCGCCTCGTGGCATTCGGTGAAGCCGAGCCACTCGGGATCCGGGCCGTCGTAAAGCACGCCTAGCCAGGGAGCCTTCGGTGAGACGGCTTCCGGGGTTTCGTCGAGGTCCAGTGAGTTCAGGCCGTATGCGTTGGGGCCGACCTTCGCCGACCAGGTCATCGGCGGTCCGGGTTCACCGCCCAAGGCGGCGGCGGGGTCTGCGGATTCCGGGTGTCGTGCGCGGGCCGCGGCGAGAGCGGTCCAACCGGTTTCGGAGATCGGAGGCCCGCCGAGGGCGTAGCGGATGTGGTCGGCGTGCGGTCCGGTGAGCGCGTCGGCGTGCGCGAGTGCATCGGTCCGGGTGTCCGGGGCGAGCCGGAGCAGTGCGTCGGCGACGTCGTCCTCGGGTGCTTCGGGGTGTTCGAGCATGCGGGAGACGAAGACGACCGGGTCGAGCCAGCCGCCTTGGTGGGTGGCCGCGGAGACGGGCACGGCGGTGCCCTCCAGCAGGGCGGTGACCCGGTGGTGGAGTGGTCGGCGCCAGCCGTCGACCTGGGGCGGGTGGGCGACGTCGCGGCCGCTGAGGCCGAGGATGAGGGTGGCGAGCAGTTTGGGGACGGCCGCGCTGTATTTCTCGTTCGTGATCTTGGTGGCGCGTTTGACCAGCGGTTTGAGGGCGTCCTTGAGTTCGGCGGCGACGCGGTGGGTGCCGTCGAGGACGGCCAGGAGAAGGTCGGCCTGGTCGGGGTCGGCGAGGAGGGAGGAGAGGGCTTCCGCGACCGCGGCCGGGGTGTCCGGGATTTGGAGCGGGATGGTGAGCGTCTCGCGCTGGTGCCAGGGCGGTCGCACGGGTTCCGGGTACTCGACGGTCTCGATGAGGGCCGGTGTGTCCGGGGTGACGCCGAGTCTGGCGGTGGCGAGGGCGCGGACGTCGGAGGCTTCGTGGGTGAGCGCCGCTTCGAAGACTTCGTCGGCGAGGCCGGTCAGTTCGGGTTGCCGGTCGGCGATGCGGCCGGCGAGCTTGAGTGCGAGTTTGGCGGTGGCGGCGCCGCGTCCGGCAGCTGCCGCGGGGAGGTGCCGGAGGGCGACTTCGGCGTCGAGCGTGCCTTGTTTGTCCACTAGGGACAGTGCCTTGACGGCGAAGGAGACGGTGCGGGGGAGACCGCTTCCGCACAGCCGGGCGTAGCGATTCTGCGCTGTCGTGCGCTCGTCGGGAGTGGGTTCGAGGGCCTCGTGGAGCGCCGCGTACCACTGGGCGCGGAAGGCGGCGAAGTCGCGGGCGAGGATGTCGAGGGTGAGGTCGAAGAGCCGGGTGCGGTCGAGTTCGCCGGTTCCGGTCAGTTCGAGCAGTGCGGTGGACCACTTGTCCTCGTCGCGGACGTATTTGTCGAAGGCGGCGAAGCTGGCGTCTCCGTTGCCTTCGGTCGCGAGCAGTTCCCAGAGTTCGGTGAGTGCTTCGGGTTCGGTGCGGAGGCGTTCGGCCAAGGACTGCCCGCGGAAGCGTCCGGCCCAGCGGAACCAGCCGGCGTGGTAGTCGGCGGTCTTGATGGGTTCGAGGTCGCCGTCGAGGATCATGCGGCGGATCGCTTCCCAGGCGGTTTGGTGGCCGATCATGCGGAGGGCGATCGTCTTGCGTTCGGCGAGTGAGCGGTCTTGGAGGACGCGTTCGAGGATCGTGGGTGAGGCGATCCAGAGTTTGCGCAGCAGGGGATCGCTCGCCGGGAGGATGGCCCAGAGGGCGGTCGCGGCTCGCTGTCCCTTGAGCGGGTTTCGGGCGCCGTAGGTGTTGGGCTCGACCTCGATGAACTCGCTGCTGCCCTTGAACGCGGACAGGAGGTCGGGGAGCAGGGCCTTCCGCTCGGCTTGGGAGAGCTCGAGGGTCCGGGTGAGGACTTCTGACGGTTGGCCGGTGAGGAGCGCGTTCAGCTGCACTCGGTCAATTTAGCGTTCGGTGGTGCCGCGCCGTTGTGGGTCTCGTGAGTGGTGAGGGCGGTTAGAACCGTCCTCACCACTCACGAGGTCGACAGTACGGGATCAAGGCGCGGCAGTTCCGCTCGTGAGGGTGCCCGTCCGTCCGGTGAACGCGGACCTACCGGAGCAGGTTGTCGAACTCGCCTGCCTTCGCACCGAGCACGAAGGCTTGAATCTCGTGAGGCTCGAAAACGAGGACCGGACTCTTCTCGCCGAGCTTCGAATCCCGCACACCGACATAGCCTGGTACGGAGGCGTTGAATTCAACGCAACCGCTCGCGCCGTTGCTGTAGCTGGATTTCCACCAGCCTGACGCATTGGTGAAGGTGGGGCGGGGTGAATCAGTGGACATCAAGATCCTCAGCCAGGTTGCGGAGCAGTTCACGTGAACGCTCGGGGTTATCCGCTTGCACCTGCAAACGCTCGAAGGTGTTCCGAAAATCTAGCAAGGCCGCGGCACTCTCGTAATAGAGGCCTTCGCGGCGGTTTTCGACATAGACGGTCCCGGGGTCACCCCTGAACTCGGGCGGGTAGGTCAAGATGATGAACATCCCGTCCGACGCCCCGTGGGCACCTGCGGTGAAGGGGAGGACCTGGATGTCGATCTTCGGTCGTTCGGACAGGTCGATCAGGTGCTGCAGTTGCTCACGCATTACCGCGGGGCCGCCGATCTGACGTCGCAGGACCCCCTCGTCGATGATCGACCAGATCTGCGGGGCGTCTTCGGGGCGGTCCAGAATCTCCTGCCGTGCCATCCGCAGATCGAGGATGGCCTCGAGTTCGGCTTCGGTGGACCACTTGCGGCCTTCCCGCACGATCGCGCGTGCGTAGTCGCGAGTTTGGAAGAGCCCGGGAAGTGCCACCAGGTCGACGGTGTTGATTCGCGCGGCGCCGGTTTCCAGGCCCAGGTACAACGTGAACCACTCGGGTACCGCGCGGTTGAATTTGATCCACCAGTCCTGGCCGCGTTTGGCTCGCCGGGTCATGTCGCGGAAGAACGTCGACCTGTCCGGTACGCCGTAGAACGTGAGCAGGATTTCCAGGTCCGCCGGCGCGGGCAGGTTCCGGGCGGTCTCGATATGCGCGATGACGGTGGTGGCCTTGCCGATGCGCTCTGCCGCGGTCGCTCTGTCGTAGCCCGCCGCTTCCCGGAGGCGCTTCATCTCGAGTGCGATCCAGCGCTTGACCGCGGTGGGGTTCAGAGTGCTCACGAAGTCACCGCCTCTTCAAGGTCGATCGCGGAACGTAGTCGTGACATCACCCGCATGGCCCACGAGGATGCCATAGACGCCCACAATGTGAAGCTCTACATTTGAGGGGATCTACAACCAAGGATTCTACATTGTGGAGGCTGTGAAGGCGCCAGCGGGTCCGGCGAGTCGGCGACAGGAGGTGGATGGCGATGATCGAGATCGTGATGGTGGAGCGCGCTGAGGCGATACACCACGTCTATTGCCACGACAACAACTGATCGACGGCCGAGGGAGGGGTTCTGATGCGTCCACGCGTGAAAGGCGAGCATCGACCGGTCCGTTTCGGGGACGGTTGGATTCGGATCGGCGGGAAGGTGTTCGGCATCGCCGCCGAACTGAGGGATCCGGATGGTGCGGTGTGGGCACTGCTGGAACGCCTCGACGGAACGAGAACGATCGCTCAGATCGCCGCCGAACTGGCGCGGCGATACCCGTCTCACTCCTTCGATGAGGTCTCCTCGGCCGTCGAAAGGCTGGTCGAACTCGGGTATGTCGAGGACGCCGACGAGCCGGAGTGTGTCGAGCTGAGTTCGCGACAACGCGAACGACATTCGAGAGGTCGTTCGCTGTACCGCTGGATCGATCTGAAGCGGAGGGCTTCAAGCTGGGACTTCCAGGTCCGCCTGGCCGAAGCCCGAGTGGTGGTGGTCGGCGTGGGCGGCGTCGGTTGCACGGCCGCCTTGGGCTTGTGCATGTCCGGCGTCGGCCGGCTGCACTGCGTCGACCCGGACGTCGTCGAACTGTCCAACCTCAGTCGTCAGATCCTCTACACCGAGCGGGATCTGGGCCGGCTGAAGGTGGAGGTGGCGGTGGAAAGGTTGCGCGCGGCCAATTCCGATATCGAAGTGACCGGGGAGTCGACGAGGATCGAGGACGTGTCCGCCCTGCGAAGGCTGACTGTCGACTGCGATGTCCTGGTGATGGTCGCCGACCAGCCTTCGGAGATCCGGGACTGGGCGAACCGGGCATGCGCTTCGACCCGTACTCCCTGGGTATACGGGGGCTATCACGGCCCGCAGGTCAATGTCGGCATCTACCGTCCGGGCGCCGGACCGTGTTACGAGTGCGCTCGGCTCGCCGAGCAGGACCGCGAGGCCCTGCGCCCACCTTTGGACATCTGGCCCTCGGCGGCCGACGGGACTGTGAACGCGGCGAACGCGGTGACGGCCGGCGTGGTGGGCAACCTGGTCGCGCACGCGGCGATGCGCTTGATCACGGACGCGCCGAAGCTCCGGCTGAACTGTCAGTACGGATTCAGCCTCGCCACCATGGACCACAGCTTCATCGCCGGTCTGGACGAGCCGCATTCGGACTGCCGGGCTTGCCGGGCGGCAGGGTGATCAGCCGGCCGGGTTCTCGGTGGTCAGCCGGCGCGAGACGTTCTGAATCAGTCGCGCCGCTTCCGCGCCGGAGACGGCTTGGTCATAGAGTCGGCGGAACAACTTTTCGTACAGGCTGATCTCGTCCGGGTCCAAGACCAGGTGCTCACCGGTGAAGGTCTCCACCACGACCGATTCCGCGTCGAAGATTCTGAAACCGTGCAGAGGCGCTATCGGTGTGGCCTTGGCGAAGGGCAAAATTCTCAGGTCGACCGTGCGCAGACCGGCCAGTGACTGGAGCCGGTCCAGCTGGCCGAGTTGGGTCTCGAGGTCTCCGACGCGGACCCACAGCGCGGCCTCTCCGATCACGAGCGGCAGGTTCCTGTTCGACTGGTACAGCAGGGCTTGTCGTTCGATCCGCGCGGCCACCATCTGTTCGATCTCGTCGCCGGAGGCGTTGCCCATCTGGGCGGGCCCTGACGGGAGGGCGAGCAGTTTTCGCATGAAGCCGGGTGTTTGCAGCAGGCCGGGGAGCATCGAAGGTTGGAAGGTGGCGACCCTGTCCGCCTGGTGCTCCAGTTCGCGAACGGACCTCTGGACGGCTCCGGCTCCGCCGGACTTGCGGAACTCCTGGCGAAACGACACCGATTCCACCCGGGCACGCTTGAGTAGCTCCGTGACGGCCTTCTCCTCGCCGCGGGCATCGGCTGCCGCGAGCCAGGCGAGGATGTCCTCGCCGGTCGGAAACTGCGCGGCGGTTTCGATCTTGGACACCCGTGATTGCGGCCAGCGCAGTACTTTCGCGAACTGGTTGCCCGACATCCCTGTGGCAGCGCGGATCTCACGAAGTTTCACGGCAAGCCGTGCGCGATCGGAGCCAGGGGCGGGCGGAGTGGGCATGATCCCCTTTCGTAACGGTCGAGGCCCGGCGTGTCCGCCGGTCAGAGCGTGATCATGGTACCCCTCTCCCCGCACTAGCGTGAGAATAGTACACGAATAGTCTCTTCGCTGGAGAATAGAAAGCGAATAGCCTGGGGTTGGCGCGACGGTTTCGCGGATCGCCGGACCGGACGCCACGACGCCGACAAAGGGGAGACCTATGTTCGCCAACTGGATCCAGATCGCCGAACTCGTCTTGCTGCCTTTGGGACTGGGGGTCGGCTACGGCGCTGGGCGGGTTTGCCGAAGAGACGAACGTGCGTCCTTTGAGGGCGGTGACACCATCACTCATCCCGGTCTGGTGCCGGAGTATCGATTCCTTGACGACGCGGTCCGGGTCCCGGGGCAGTCCGAAGAGTATTTCGGCGAACGGCAGTTCCGGTCCTAGAGTGCGGCGAGCCTGCCGAATCCCTCGGACCCGTAGCCGGCGTCGATCGCTCGCCCCACTTGGGTTCGGGCCGCGGTGAGAACGCCGTTGTCGAGGTTTCGCGCCCGGATCGCCTCGAGGATGTGGTCCATGGTGGCCGCTGTGGACTCGAGTGTGCCGTAGTCGCCGGGGTAGTGGTCCGCGGTGACCTGGGCGGCGAGCAGGTCGATCATGTCGGGGAAGAAGCCGAGCATCGCCTTGGCGTGTCCGGCGATGGCGTCGGCGCCGATGTTCTCCGCCTTGGCGAGCGCGAACATGTGGATCACCCCGCTCATCGAGGTCCAGAGCATGTCCTGCAGGGAGGCGTCGAACGCGGCGGCGCGGCCGGGGTCCTCGCCGAGGTGGTTCGCGTTCTCGCCGAGCGCGGCCAGTGTGCCGCGGTGCTTCTCGTAGACGTCTGCCGGGCCGCTGTAGAACAGGGTGGCTTCCGGCCCTCCGATGGCTTCGGTGGTCGCGACGATCACGCCGTCGAGGTAGTCGACTCCGTGGTCCGCCGCCCAGGAGGCCATCTCGCGGGCTTGCCGCGGTGAGCCGCCGCTGAGGTTGACCAGAGTGCGGCCTTTGAGCGTGTCGGTGTCGAGAATGGACTCGGCCACCTCGTAGTCCCGGACGCAGACGACTACGAGAGGGCTGGAAGCGATCGCCTCGTCGGCGGTCGCGGTGACGGCTGCGGCGAGCCCGTTTTCCTTGCCGGGGGTGCGATTCCACACGGTGGTGGGGTGGCCGGCGGTGATGAAAGCGGCGGCGAGAGCGTGGCCCATGGGGCCGAGTCCGAGGACGGTCACGGAGGTCATGGCGGCTAAGCTAAACCTTGACATTGACGTCAGAGTCAAGTCCGGGGGGCGGATGCGGATCGGGGAACTCGCGCGGCGGAGTGGCGTCAGCGAACGCGCGCTGCGGTACTACGAGGCACAAGGTTTGCTGACGCCGGAGCGGCGGCCGAGCGGTTATCGCGTGTACGGCGAGGCCGACGTGGCGGCGGTGCGGCGGATCAGGATCCTGCTCGCGGCCGGGTTGAACACCGCGCAGATCCTGGAGATCCTGCCGTGCATCGTCGATGAGGACGGCTGGCTGACGCCGGATTGCCCGGAGCTCGTCGACGCTTTGCGGCAGCAGCGGAACCGGATCGATGAGGCGATCGGCGAGCTGGAGACCACTCGTGCGAACCTCGACACGATCATCGGCGCGGATCAGCGGGTGAGGTGACATGAACACGGTGCCGGGTGCGGTCCGGTCGTCCCGGGCGTTGCTGTTCGCGGTGGCGGTGAGCCATCTGGTGATTCCGCTGGTGATGTGGGCGAACGAGGCGGCGTTGCGCGCGGAGATCGCGGCGCGGTACCCGGGTTTCGGGCAGGCCGAGGTCGACCGTTCGGCCGCGGTCGCGATCGAGTCCGGGGCCGTGTTCCACGGGATCCTGCTGGTGCTGTGCGTGGTTCCGGCGTGGAAGCTCGCGACGGGGCGCCGCTGGACGCGGCGGCTGACCACGGCCACGCAGCTGCTTTCGGTGGTGTTCAGCGTGTTCTCGTGGACGTCTTCGTCGATGTTCCACGCGGTGATCCCGGTCGTCGTCCTCGCCCAGGTGGTGCTGGTCGCGCTGTTGTGGGTGCCCCGGCCCGCGCGGGACTTCTTCGCCTGACGAAAGAAAAGGCGGCCGTGTCCTCGGGACACGGCCGCCTTTCGCGGGTTGTTCAGGCTCAGATGAGGCCGAGCTTCTTCACCGCGTCGCGCTCTTCGGCCAGCTCGTTGACCGAAGCGTCGATGCGGGCGCGCGAGAAGTCGTCGATCTCCAGGCCCTGGACGATCTTGTACTCGCCGTTCGCGGCGGTGACCGGGAACGAGGAGATCAGGCCCTCCGGGACACCGTAGGAGCCGTCGGACACGACCGCCGCCGAGGTCCAGTCACCCTCGGGGGTGCCGTTGACCCAGGTGTGGACGTGGTCGATCGCCGCGGAGGCGGCCGACGCCGCGGAGGACAGGCCACGGGCCTCGATGATCGCCGCGCCGCGCTTGGCGACGGTCGGGATGAAGTTCTCGGTCAGCCACTCCTGGTCGGTGATGACCTCGGTCGCGGCCTTGCCGGACACCTCGGCGTGCGCGATCGACGGGTACTGGGTCGCGGAGTGGTTGCCCCAGATCGCGACCTTCTTCAGCTCGGTCACCGGTACGCCCAGCTTCTTCGACAGCTGCGCGAGGGCGCGGTTGTGGTCGAGGCGGGTCATCGCGGTGAAGCGGTCGGCCGGGACGTCGGGCGCGTGCGCCTGCGCGATGAGAGCGTTGGTGTTCGCGGGGTTGCCGACCACGAGGACCTTGATGTCGCTCGCCGCGCCGGCGTTGATGGCCTCACCCTGCGGCTTGAAGATGCCACCGTTGGCCTCGAGCAGGTCGCCGCGCTCCATGCCCTTGGCGCGGGGACGGGCGCCGACCAGCAGGGCGACGTTCGCGCCCTCGAAGGCCTGCTTCGGGTCGTCGAAGATGTCGATGCCCGCCAGCAGCGAGAACGCGCCGTCTTCGAGCTCCATCGCGGTGCCCTCAGCCGCCTTGACCGCCTGCGGGATCTCCAGGAGCCGCAGCTTCACCGGGGTGTCCGGGCCGAGCAGCTGACCGGACGCGATGCGGAAGAGCAGCGCGTAGCCGATCTGGCCGGCCGCACCGGTGACGGTGACGTTGACAGGGGCTTGGGTCATTGCGGTTCTCCAGCTTGAGGCGACATCGACTTGTACCGCGATGCTAGTCCTGTCCCGAGTCGCCGTTCGGGTGCGTCCAGTCACCTTTGTCTTGATCGATGCCGCTACCGGTCGACTTCGCGGTGAGGCGTGACACAGGCCATGCGCCGGAACCGTGTCGGACGTGGCGGCCGGGAGCTCGCGGCGGGGGTCGCGAGCCGATCGCGGTTTGTCTCTCCGGAATCGTCAACACCGACTACGGGGAACACATTTCCATATCGTGCGAACCGAATGGTGTTTTCCGGGCCGATGGTGTTTTCATCGACCTCGGAAAACGGTTACAGGCCCATAAGACAATTTCATGAACCGATTGCCAGTACGGTTGCGTCCGATCGGCGGGCGGCACCATGATGATCGTTTCGCTAACATGAGTCCGCCCAGTTCCCCGCCCCCCGTGTGGAAGTTTTGGGAAGGACCCCATGCTCACCGCAGTGGTTGCCGCCGTATCGCTTTTCTCATCGATAATAACACCGAATAGCTTGGCGCCTCCTCCTGGACCGCCGCCGGACCGCGTCACCATCGACGTGATCACCGTCAATGGTTCCGGCTGCCCGCCCGGTTCGTCCGCGGTCGCCGTCGCCAAGGACAACAGCGCTTTCACGGTGACCTACAGTGAATACACCGCCCAGGTCGGCGTCGGCGCGAAGCCCACCGACTTCCGGAAGAACTGCCAGCTCAACCTCAATATCCACGTACCGCAGGGATTCACCTACGGTATCGCCAGCGCCGACTACCGCGGTTTCGCCTCGCTCGAATCGGGCTCCAAGGCGCTGCAGCGGGCGAATTACTACTTCCAGGGAAATTCGCCGACAGCGCAGGTGAGTCACCCCGTCAACGGGCCACTGTCGGACAACTGGCAGTTCCGCGACGAGGCCGAGGGTGGCGTCATCATCTACAAGCCGTGCGGCGAGGATCGCAATCTCAACGTGAACACGGAACTGCGGGTCGGGGCCGGAACTTCGGATCCGAAGAAGACCACCAGTTTCATCACGATGGACTCGACCGACGGCGGGTTCAGGACCACCTATCACTTCTCGTGGAAGACCTGCCCGACCGCCTGACATCGTCTCCAGGGTGACGGCCTGCTTCCCCGCCCGGAAGAAGGCCGTCCCACCCATGCCTGGTCAGGGCCTTGGCCGTCCTGACGAGGACTTCACGGCTCGTCGTCGCCCCACCTGGCGGCGACGGGTCTTCTCGACGACCCCTTTTCCGCGGTCACCGCGATATCCGGGTGGCCGGAACCGTTTTCGTCCGATCGGCGGGCGGCCCGGAAACGATCGTCTCCGCTAACATCGAATCCCCCCAGTTCCCCGCCGTGTGGAAGTTTTGGGAAGGATCCCATGCTCAATGCGCTGGTTGCTGCCGTAACGCTTTTCTCCTCGGTTGTCACACCGAATGGCTGGGTGCCGCCCCTGCTGCCGTCCGACAAGATAGTCATCGACGTCGTGACGGTCAACGGAACCGGATGCAGACCGGGTACCTCGGCTGTTTCCGTGTCACCGGACAACACCGCATTCACGGTGACCTACAGCGAATACACCGCCCAGGTCGGCGTCGGCGCCAAACCGACCGATCTGCGCAAGAACTGTCAGCTCAACCTCTACGTTCACGTACCGCAGGGATTCACCTACGGTATCGCGAGCGCGGACTACCGCGGTTTCGCCTCGCTGGCCGCGGGTGCCACCGGAATCGAACGAGCCAACTATTACTTCCAGGGCAATTCCCCGACATCCTACGTCAACCACAACCTGAAAGGACCGTTCGAAGACAACTGGCAGTTCACCGACGACATCGAAGTCGGTGCCATCGTCTACAAGCCCTGCGGTGAGGACCGGAACTTCAACATCAACACGGAATTGCGGGCCGCGGTCGGCACTTCCGATCCGAAGAAGACCACCAGCTTCGTCACCATGGACTCGACCGACGGTGCCATCAAGACCACCTACCACTTCTCCTGGAAACCCTGTCCCAAACCCAAGAACTGATCCCTGAGGTGGCGGCCTTCTTCGAACTTCGACGAAGGAGGCCGTCACCCTTTCCCGGACGGCGCCGGATCGGTGGCTTCGACCCCGAATACGCGACCCAGCGCGATCACCGTCTCGTCGAGATGCCCGAGACTGGTGAGGACCGAACGCGCCTGCGGATCGTCGATCCGGTCCGCCACCGGTGTGCCGTCGTCCCGGACCAGCGTCCCGTGCCCGGAACCGCCGGGTGCGCCGATCGCCTTCCCCAGCACCGCGATGTTCGCCCGGATCCGCCCGGTGTACAGCATCAGCCGATCCGCCTCGTTCACCAGCAGCCCGGCCTGCGACCGCGCCGCGACGTGCCGGGCGCGGAACGCGATCGTCTCCACTGTCGTCAGCACGTGCCAGCCGTAGTCACGCCGGCTGCTCAGGTTCACCGGATGGGTGAGCGGCTCGATCGTCGTGCGGACCTTGTCCACCGCCCGGTCCAGATCACGCGACTTCTCGATGACACTGACGTTCTCCGCGCCGGACAACAGGCCCGCGGCCTTCTGGACGAACTCGTCCAGCTCGTCCAGCAACGCCGAGACGTCGTCCAGCATCACCGCACGGGTGCGCACCGGCACGATCACCACCGCCGCGAGCACACCCGCCGCCGCGCCCACCGCGGTCTCCGCGACCCGGATCCACAGCACCTCGAGGCTGAACGTCCCCAGCAGGCTGTAGAGCAGCCCGAGCATGCTGGTGATGAAGAACGCCATGATCACCTGCGACACCCGCGCCATGTAGACCATGCCGAACACGCACACCAGGATCAGCGCCAGCGTCGCGGGCACACTGCCCGACACCAGCAGCGTCAGCACCAGCCCGCCCACGATGCCGATCAGCGTCCCGCCGAGCCGCCGGACGCCCTTCACGAACGTCGCGCCCGCGGTCGACGAGCCGATGAACACCACGAACACCGTCAGCACCGCCCAGTACCACCGCTGACTCGACACCAGCTCCCCGCCGAGGACGGCGAGCCCGCCGCCCACCACGGCCTGGATCGCGCTGCGGGTCTGGTTGTCGTAGGCGAACGCCGCCGACTTCTCCTCGTCGGGATCCTCGGGATCACCCCCGGCGTCGGAGACGTCGTGCTCGGCGACCCGCTGCGCACGTACGTCGGCCAGCGCGAGTTCGGCGATGGCCCGGCGGACCCCGTCGCCGGGCGCGGCGTGCTCGTCGATCCGGCTGCCTTCCACCAGCATCTTGCTGAACTCTTCGGTCTCGCTGATCAGCGGCAGTTCCCGTGGATCACGTTCGATCAGCGACCGGAACCGCCGCATCCGCGCGATCAGGTCGTCCCGGACGTCGTCGTCGAGATCCTCGGCGCAGGTGCGTTGCACGGTGATCGTCAGCCATTGCACCGCCAGCTCGACCTCGATCGCGCGGCGCCGGAGCCGGTTGGCCGAGTCCGCGCCGGTGACCTCGGGCGCGGTGTCCTCGATGAGCAGCACGGACTCGTGCATACGGGCGTTCGTCGTGCGGAGCCGCTTGCGGGTGCGCTCGCTGCCGCCGACCGCGAGATGGTCTTCGGCGGCCCGCACCACCGCGGCGAGCCTTGCCCGGAACGCCCGCCGGATCCGGAGGAACTCCGCGTCGGTGCGCCGGCGTAGCAGGAGGAACCGGACCACCGCGTTGGCGGCGATCCCGATGGTCAGCGCGAGCAGCAGCACCGGCACCTGCTTCAGGTGGGTCTGCAGGAACATCGCGAAGAAGAACAGGAAGAACGACAGCGATCCCAGCGCGATCCCGCGCGAACCGAACCGCTGCGCGTAGACCGCGACGAAGATCAGCAGCACGAACACGATGCTGTCCAGTGGCGGCACCGCCGAACCGACACTGGCCGCGGTGAGCGATGCCGCGCCGAGCAGCAGCCCCAGCACCAGCGTCACCGCCTGCTGTCCCGGGGTCGTGTCGTTGACGGTGAAGGCGGATGTCATCGCGGCGATCGCGGCGACGAGTGTGACCGTGAGCGGCTGGTGGAACGGCAGGATGGCCAGCACCGCGACGATGATGCTGAGGACGGCCGAGAAGCCGAGCCGGAGCCGGACCAGGCCGGGATCGGAGGCGACCAGACGGTCGGTCGTGGCCTGGGTGATGCGGGCGATCATCGGGCGAGCAGCTCTCCTTGGGCGAGGGTGACCCGCCTGGCGGTGGACGAGGTGACACGGAGACGGTAACGGGCGTACTTCGCCGGCTCTGCGAGGGCGAACGGCCGCGTCTGGCGGCGCCATCGGAACACCTCGCCCTCACGCTGGTCCAGCAGCGCCCAGCGCTCGCCGTCGTCGGACCCCTCCAGCACCCACGAGCGCGGATCACCCCGGCGGCTTCCCGAGGTCAGCGTGTACATCACGACCTCGCGCGCGGAGCCGTCCGTGGGGAAGTCGATGACCGGTTCGCGGGAGGGGAAGGTGATCTCGGTCCTGGTGGTGTCGTCGAACAGTGCGCCCGAGCCCACCGTGATGTCCGCGAGCGGGCGCGGGTCGGCCGGTTCGGCGGGGGACCGGCCCCAGCCCGACGGCCGCTCGCCCATGGTGAATTCCAGCACCGCGCCGTCGGCCAGTGCCGAATGCGGGAGCGTGCTGCTCTCGTGCGGACGTCCGTCGATCGTCAGCCCGTGGACGTAGACGGTGTCCGCGGTGTTGCCGGGCGCCTCGACGACCAGGTCCTTCCCGTTCTCCAGGTGGACGGTCGCCTTCGTGAACAGCGGCGACCCGATCGCGTACTCGGGGCTGCCCATCGCCAGCGGGTAGAACCCGAGCGCGCCGAAGATGTACCAGGCGGACATCTCGCCGTTGTCCTCGTCGCCCGGATAACCCTGGCCGAGGTCACCGCCGACGTAGAGCCGCCGCAGGACCTCCCGCACGATCCGCTGCGTCTTCGACGGCGCACCGGCGTGGTTGTAGATGAAGGGGATGTGGTGCGACGGCTGGTTGGAATGCCCGTACTGTCCCATCCGGACGTCGCGGGCCTCGGTCATCTCGTGGATCAGCCCGCCGTACGACCCCGGTTTCCGGCCGGTCTCCGGGGTCGCGAAGAACGTGTCCAGTTTGGACTCCAGCGCTTCGGTGCCGCCGTGCAGCGCGGCGAGCCCGGCACCGTCGTGGGGGACGGAGAAGGCGGTGTTCCAGGAGTTCGTCTCGGTGAAGTCGCCGCCCCACGCCTCCGGGTCGTAGCCCTCGGCGGCGAAGTGACGGCTGCCGTCGCGGTTGCGGCCCTGGAAGAACCCGATCAGGTGATCGAAGTGGTTCGCGTACTGCTGCGAGCGCTGCCGGAAGTACGCGGCGTCGTCCAGACGGCCGAGCTCGTCGGCGAGATTGGCCAGGCCGAAGTCGTTGACGCAGCCTTCCAGCGCCCACGACAGGCCCTCGTGGACCGACGTCGGCGTGAACCCGAGGAAGATCGACTCGTGCAGGCCCTTCCGGCCGACGCTCTGCCCCCGCGGCGTCACCGTCGCGTTCTTCAACGCCGCTTCGTAGGCGGCCTCGACGTCGAACCCGCGCACACCCTTGAGGTAGGCGTCGGCGAACGCGACGTCGGAACTGGTCCCGGTCATCAGGTTGGCGTACCCGGGGGAGGACCAGCGCGAGATCCAGCCGCCTTCGCGGTACTGCTGGACGAAACCGTCGATCATCCGCCCGCACCGGCCGGGGGTGAGCAGGGCGTACGCGGGCCACGTGGTCCGATAGGTGTCCCAGAAGCCGTTGTTGACGTACATCTCGCCGTCCACGACCTTCGCGGCGGTCCTGGTGCGGGTGCTGGGCCGGAGACGCCGGATGACCGGGCTCGCGTGGCGGACACCGTCCGGGGTGTCCTCGTGCGCGGAGTTCGGATACAGGAACAGGCGGTAGAGGTTGGAGTAGAACGTGTCGCGCTGGTCCTCGGTGGCGCCCTCGATCTCGACGCGGTCCAGCACCTCGGCCCACCGCGCGCGGGCCTGATCGCGGACCTGCTCGAAGCTCGTTCCGGCGGGGATCTCCAGCTCGAGGTTCCGCTTCGCCTGCGCGAGGCTGATCAGCGACGTCGCGATCCGCATCGTCACCTCACCCGCCGCGAACTCCAGGAACCCGGTCACCGTGCGCCAGGCCGGGCGCCGGATCTTCCCGCCGCGTTCGGCCGGGACGTCGAACTCGGCGTGGACGAACATCCGCTTCGCCCCGGCCGACAGCCTGCTGCGGACCCAGGTGTGACCGGTGACCACGCCGTTCGCCGCGTCCAGCCGCAACCCGCCCCGGTTGCGGGCGTTGTCGAACAGCAGCCAGCCGCGCTCACCCGGGAAGGTGAACCGGAACAGGGCCGCGTGATCCGCCGGGGCGATGTCGGTGGTGACGTCGTTGGCGAACCGGACACCGTAATGATGCGGCCGGTCGATTTCGTCGTCGTGGGAGAACGCGAGCGCGCGGCGGGACCGGTCCGGCTCGACCGGGCCGATTCCCGGCATCACCTGGAAGGTGTGCCGGTCGCCCATCCACGGGCTCGGCTGATGCGACAGCGCGAACGCCTGCAGCGCCGGACGGTTGGCGGCGTCGTTGTGCCGGTGGTAGCTGTAGAGCCAGTTGGTGACGCCCGCGTCGGTGACCGGGGTCCAGAAGTTGAAGCCGTGCGGGACGGCCGTCGCGGGGAAGTTGTTGCCCCGCGAGAACTTGTCGCTGGAATGCGTGCCGCGGGTGGTGCGGACGTGGTCGACCGGGTCGCGGATCTCGGCGACGCGCTCGGTGACCCGGACGTCGTCCAGCCAGCCCGCGCTTTCGCCGTCCGGTGGTTCGCTGACCAGGACGATCCTGGCGATCCGCCGTCCGGCGAACTCGCCCAGCCCGCGCCGCACCAGGTTCCACTGATCGACGTACAGCGTCTTGTCCTGGCCCTGCTTCTCGGCGCTGAACCCGGCGCGCGTCCCGTCGGCGAACTCGACGTCCAGGGCCACGAACGTGCTGCGATAGCTGGGGACCGCGTCGGTCTCGGCCTCGGGGAAGACCACATAGGACAGTTCGGTGTTGCCGTTGACCTCGACGTCCACTTCGAACACCGTCGCGCGCAGCGAGTTTTCGTAGCGGAGGGCGCGTGTGCCGGTGAACCCGACGCCCGGCTTCGCCGTCGGCGACGACCGTGGCCCGGTGCCGACGCGCAAGGCCGGATCCACCGGCTGCGGATCACCCGTTTCGAAGGAGGAGAAGAACCCGGTGATCGTCACCAGGCCACCGTAACTCGCCCCCGGGAGCACGGCTCGGTGTGACCACGCCGTCGCAAGTAGAGGACTAACCGCGGGAAGAGAGGAACTCCTCGAAGGTGCCCACTCCGGTCGCGTTCTCCGGCGTCAGGTTCCCGCCCGCCCGAAACGCCCGGAACGCCTTGCCGGGCAGCCACAGCGGCACGATCGGTTTCCGGCGCCCCACCGACCGCTGGTGGGCCTCCGCCAGGTCACGGGCGGTCCGCACCTCGGGGCCGCCCAGATCCGGTACCCGCCCGGCCGGCTCGCCGGAGGCCAACGCGACCAGCCGGTCCGCGACGTCACCGGTGCTGACCGGCTGGAACCGGAAGCCGGACGGCATGAACGTCACCGGCAGCCGCCGCTGCACCGCCGACGCCCGCGCGACGAGGTCGTGGAACTGGGTCGCGCGCAACACCGTCCACGGCAGACCGGACTCCTCGATCACCTTCTCCGAGGCCAGCTTCTCGTCGTAGTAGAAGAACCGGATCACGTCGATGCCGACGATCGAGATGTACACGAGATGCGGCCCGCCCGCCCGCCGCGCGGCCTCGACCAGGTTCCGCGTCACCTGCTCGTCCCCGCGGCCCAAGGTCGACGCGCAATGGATGATCACCGACACACCGGTGACGGCCTCGGCGAGACCGTCACCGGTCCGCAGATCACACCGCGCCCACTCGTGGGACTCGCCGGAAGGGCGCGGCCGTCGGCTCATCACCCGGACCGGCAGTCCCTCGGCGGACAGCCGCCGCACCACCTCACGGCCGAGATCGCCGGTACCGCCGGTCACCAGGATCGGTTTCGTCACCAAGGTCCTCCGTTCACGAGAGCTTCCACCCTCAAGAACCGGCGGGCCACCCGGAACGTGACAGCTGCCGCGAGGCGAACGCGAGTTTGTCCGGATTCGCGACCGCGCGGAGCCCGGAGATCCGGCCGTCCACGACCTCGAACCCGAGGATGCCGTACAGCGCATCGCCGACCGTCGCGATGACCGCAGGCCCGCCGTTGACCTCGATGATCTCGATCGACACCTGCGTGGCTCTCGCGAACATCCCGGCGTACAGACGCGCGACCTTCGCGGCGCCGTGCACCGGGCGCCGACCCGCGGAGGCCTTGCCGCCACCGTCCGACCACGCCGTGACCTCGGCGGTGAACAGGCTCTCCAGGGCAGGCAGGTCACCGTCCCGTGCCGCCGACAGGAAGCTCTCGACGAGCTTCTCCAGCTGCGACGGGTCCGAAACCCGTCGCTCGTCGGGTCGGGCGAGATCCCGCCGGGCCCGGCTGTGCAACTGGCGCGAGTTGACCTCGGAGACGTCGAGGATCGCGGCGATCTCGCGATGGCTGTAGGCGAAGGCCTCCTTCAACACGAACACCGCCCGCTCGACCGGGCTGAGCTGTTCCAGCAGCACCAGCATCGCCAGCGACACCGAATCCCGCTGTTCCGCCGTCTCCAGCGGACCGAGCGTGTCGTCCGAGGTCAGGACCGGTTCGGGCAGCCACGGCCCGACATACCGCTCGCGCTGGACCCTGGCCGAGGTCAGCCGGTTCAGGCAGAGATTGGTGACCACCTTCGCCAGCCACGCCCGCGGCGACTCGATCGACCCGCGTTCGGCGCCCGCCCACTTCAGGTAGGCGTCCTGGACGGCGTCTTCCGCCTCCGCGGCCGAACCGAGGAGGCGGTACGCGAGCCCGAACATGACGGGACGCAGTTCCTCGAATTCCGTCGCGCCGTCCATTGTCTCCTACGAATCCCGCTCTTTCCACTGTGGACGGTCCGAGGCCGGGGGTACCGCTCACCGGGATGGCCGTACCTGATCGGCGCTGACGTCCACTGTGACTGTATCGGTACGAAGGGAACGTCTGCGTCACCACCGAGAGAGGGGTCTGGAGTGACGTCACGTTCGTCACGTTCGCGTGCCTCGTTGTGCGCTGCGACCGCAATGACAGTGTTAGCGCTGATCACAGCGCCCCAAGCCGGCGCGGCACCGGCACCGGGCGCCGTACACACCACACCGGACAGATCCGGAAAGGACATCGACGTCAGAGACACGGCGAGAACCAGCCCGCGCGTCCTCGGCGCGCAGGACCGGCTCGCGGCGTCCCGGGCGAACTCCGTCGCGAAGGCGCGCGCGGAGCTGGGCAACCAGGCCGTGCTCGACTTCGACGAACTCACCGGCACCCCCCGCGTCCTCGCCCGCACCGACGGCTTCCTCACCGGCCCGAGCGGCAAAGCGCCCCGCGACATCGTGCTCGACTATCTGCGCGCGCAGCAAGGACTCGTCGGCCTCAGCGCCGGCGACACCGCGAAACTGAGCCTGCGCAAGGATTACGTCGACGTCGAAGGCACGCATCACCTGTCCTTCACCCAGGCCGTCGGCGGGATTCCCTTGTTCGGCAACGGTTTGAAGGCACACGTCACCAAGGACGGCAGGCTGATCCAGCTGGACGGCGCGCCCGTGCGCGACCTTCCCGCCTCGCTGGGCACGGCCGCGCTCGCGGCTCCCGGCCCGGACTCGAAGCAGGTCGCGTTCCTCACCGCCGACGGGATCCGTCTCGCCTGGTACACGCTGGCCAAACCCGCCGTGGACAAGATGTTCCAGGAGGTGACCGACGCCGCGACCGGGAAGCTGCTCTACCGCAAGAACCTGGTGAACCACGCCAACGACGCCGACGGCGCCAAGGGACTCGCCTGGGAAGCCCAGCCGGGCCCGCAGAAACAGGTCAACCTGACGCAGAAGGGCTGGCTGCCCGCCGACGCGAAGACCTTGGACGGCAACGTCGCGCACGTCGCCGCCGACATCAACGGCGACCTGAAGTTCCAGCCCCAGGAAGAGGTCGGGCCGAACACCGACGGCACCTACCGGTACAAGTTCACCGACTTCAACGCCGCCGTCGGACCGCCCTGCTCGGCTGCCAGGCCGTGCTCCTGGGACCCGAAGACGCCGGGCTCGTGGGCGAAGAACCGCGAACAGAACGCCGTGCAGGCCCTGGCCTACGTCGGCAGCTTCCACGACCACCTCGCCTCCTTCCCGATCGGCTTCACCCGCCAGGCGGGCAACTTCGAGAAGGTCGACGGCGACGCCGTCCAGGTCCACACCCTGCTCGGCGCCCAGGAACCGGGCTACTACGACAACGCGTTCATGGGCACCCCGCCCGACGGCCAGGCACCGACCATGGGGATGTTCCTGTTCCACGACCCCAGGGACCCCACCGACCCGTTCCTCGCGGCGAACTCCGCGGACGACGCCACGATCATCCACCACGAGTACACCCACGGGCTGTCGAACCGGCTCGTCGTCGACGCGCAGGGAAACTCCACTCTGAACTCCCTGCAGTCCGGCGCGATGGGGGAGGCGTGGAGCGACTGGTACGCCTTCGACTACCTCGTCGGCCGCAACGCGATCAAGGACACCCCGGCTCCCGGTGAGCTCCTCGGCGGCGACTACGTCAGCGACGGGAAACCCCTCGCCCGCACCCAGCCGCTGGACTGCCCGGTCGGCGCGGGCGCGCCGCAGTGTCCCGGAACGCCCGGAGCGGGCCCCGGTGGCTACACCTACGGCGACCTCGGCCGGATCCTCGGTTTCCCGGAGGTGCACGCCGACGGCGAGATCTGGGCGAGCACGCTGTGGGACGTCCGCTCGGCACTCGGCGTCCCGCTCGCGCGGGCGCTGGTCACCCGCGCGATGGAGCTTTCGCCCGCGTCGCCGTCGTTCCTGGACATGCGGAACGCGATCCTGCAGGCCGACACGGTGATCAACGGCGGCCGCGCGCACGCCAAGCTGTGGAAGGCCTTCGCCGCCCGCGGCATGGGCTACTTCGCCGCGTCGATCACCGGCGCCGACACCGAACCGGCCGAGGACTTCTCCACGCCGCCTCCCGCGGGCACCCCGACCGGGACGGTGACCGGCAAGGTCACCAACCGCGAAGGCGGTGCCCCGATCGCGGGCGTCGCGGTCCGGTTCAGCGGCCACGACTCCGGTTTCGGCGGCTCGCTGTCCGCGGTCACCGACGCCGGCGGCATCTACACGATCCCCGGTGTGCTGCCGGGCACCTATCCGAAGGTCTACGCCGCCGGTGGCGGCGCGGACAGTGAGACCCGCGCGGTGTCGGTGCGCTCGGGTACCACGAAGGTCGACTGGTCGCTGCGCCTCAACTGGGTCTCCGGCACCGCGGGGGCCACGGTCGCCGGGTTCAACGGCGTCGACTTCACCCAGTACGGCTGCGGTCCCGGCGATCTGCTGGCGTCTTCGGTGCTCGGCGGCGGTGGCTGGTCGACCGACAAGGTGGTCCGCCCCGACGGCACGATCGAGAGCAGGTTCATCACGATCAAGCTGGGCAAACCGGTCAACGTCAGCGCCATCGAGATCGACCCGGCCAACCACTGCGGCGACGATCCGCCCGCCGCGGCCAAGGACGTCACGGTCGAGACCTCGGTGGACGGCACGACCTGGGTGAAGGCGGGCACCGGCGACTTCAAGCCCGCCGACCTGAACAAGCTCAGCGCGCTCCAGCTCGCGCCGGGCAGCGGGACCGGGGTGCTGTTCGTGCGGCTCACCGTTTCGTCCAACCAGCTGTCGTTCTACCCGGGCAACGTCTGCTCGCCGCAGCCGTCCACGGCCGGGTGTCTGTACATGGACGTGCAGAAACTCGCGGTGCGGGGCGCTCCTGCCTGATCCGCTGTGCGTGGGCTCGTGAGTGGTAGTGACGGTTCTCTTTGAGGAGAAGGGCAAACGTGTCATGTTCACGGGCGGGGCGCGCCGAGCCTTCAGCGTCGCGGATGTGACCGGCCGACGAGAGCCGGCTACATCCTGACTGTCCACAAAGGACAATTTCGGGTGGGCAAATGTCCGATTGATGACCATGTGCACGCTTTGCAAGGGGGGCGTGAGTGGTAAAGCGGGTTCTAACCCTCTTTACGCTCACGACCCTCTCAAAAACCACGCATCTAGCCATCAAACGAACATTCGGTCGCCTGGGAGTGCCCCTGTGGACGCTCGGGGAACGACTGGCGCCCGCCGACCGGTCCAGAACCACGCCGCGAAGGCCGCATCTCAGCCTTGAAGCCAGCGAAGGGGGCCTTCACCACAGAGGCTCGGTCACGCCACCTTTGACTTACCTCTCAATAACTGTCACGACCACTCACGAGTGTCGTATGATCAAGGCATCGGGGTAGAAACGTGCTCTCCGTTCTGAGCACGCGCATACACGGGTTCGAATGAACCGTCACTCCTTCACCTCGAAGGAGTGTTCATGTTGCGTTCCCCCACCTCCCGCACACCCCGGTCCCTGATCGAAGTGTGGCCCGCGCTGGCCGGGCTCTCGGCCGTGTTCCTGTTCGAGATGCTCGACAACTCGATCCTCAACGTCGCGCTGCCGACCATCGGCCGCGAACTCTCCGCCTCGACGACCACCCTGCAATGGGTGACCGGGGTGTATTCCGTCGTGTTCGGCGGGCTGATGCTGGCGTTCGGCGCGCTGGCCGACCGGGTCGGCAGGCGCAAGATCATGCTGGCCGGGCTCGTTCTGCTGGCAGTGGCGAGCCTGGCCACGATGTTCGTCACCGTCGCGTGGCAGCTCATCGCGGTCCGGGCCGTCATGGGTATCGCGGCGGCGATGACGACACCGGGGTCGCTCGCTCTCGCGTTCCGCCTGTTCGACGAAGACGTGCTGCGCGTCCGCGCGACCACCCTGATCTCGACGGTGGGCCTGGTCGGTCTCGCCATCGGCCCCACCGTCGGCGGACTCGCGCTCGCCGTCGCGCCGTGGCAAGCCCTGCTGGTGGTGAACGTGCCGGTCGCCGCGCTCGCGTTCATCGGCATCCGGACCGGCATCCCCGCCGACGATCCCGCCGAGCTGCACCGCGATCCGATCGACGTCGCGGGCGCCGTGCTGGGGACCGCGACGATCGTCCTCACGCTTCTCGCGCCCACGCTCTTCGTCGAAGCAGGCACCGCCTCGGCTCTGCCCTGGGGCACCGCCGCTGCCGCGCTCGTCGCCGGAACCTGCTTCGTCCTTCGCGAGATGACGGCCCGCTATCCCTTGCTGGACCTGAAGCTCGTTGCCCGGCCCCTGGTGTCCAGCGGACTGGCGCTCAAGGCCGCGGCCGGACTGGCGACCGCCGGGCTGAGCTACCTCGTGACCCTGCACCTGCAGTTCGGCCTGGGCTGGGCGCCCGCCCAGGCGGCGATCGGGATGCTGCCCCAGGTCGTCGTCCTGATCGCCGGCGGCGCTCTCGTCGGCCCCCTGGTCACCCGCGTCGGCCTCACCAAAGCCGCCTGGCTCAGCGCGGGCGCGGTCGTGTGCGGACTCGCCGTCTACACCGCGTTCGGCGGCTTCGGCTACGTCTGGATCGCCCTCGCGCTCGCCCTCGTCGCGGCGGGGATGCGCGTGGTCGGGGTCGTCGCGGGCACCAACGTGATGCGCGGCCTGCCGCCGAACCGGACCACCATCGGGGCCGCGCTCGTCGACACCGCCAGCGAAGTCACCACCGGGATCGGGATCGCCCTCAGCGGCACCATCCTGGCGCTGGTCTTCCCCGGCGCGCTGACGACGGCACTGCACACGGCAGGCTTCCAGATGGCGACCACCTACGCCGGACTCGCCCTCACCCTGCTCTCCGGCGCCCTCGTCGGCTTCGGCATCCTGCGCGGACGTCGTCCCGAATAGACGTGAAGGCCCCCTTCGCAGCGCCAGGCGCAATGAAGGGGGCCTTCACCTACTTACCGGAGGACTACAGCTTCGCGCACTGCCCGGCGGACGGACCGCGGACGGTGTTCTGCAGGTCGTAGTCCGTCGGAGCGGGGGAGTTGGCCGCGCACGCCAGAGGTCCGCCGATCGTGCTGGAGGTCAGCACCGGCCCCTTGTTGCCCGTCAACGCCACCGGACCGCCGATCTCGGTCAGTTCGATCGACACCGGCCCGGTCGACCCGGTGATCGCCACCGGGCCGTTCACCTTCGTCCGGTCCAGCACGATCTGCGCCGCACCCGTCGCCGTCAGCGGCCCGGAGATCGACCCGCCGCGGACGATCAGGCTCGCACCCGGCGCCACCGAAACCGGGCCGGACACCGTCGCACCGTCCACACAGGTCACCCCGTTGCGCACGGTCAGCGGGCCCTTGTGCGCGGCCGTGATCGTCTGGGTGCACGCCGCGTCGGGCTTGCCGAGCACCTCGAACTCCGACAGCGACGCCTCCCCGCCCGTGGTCGCGGTGACCTCGAGCCGGTAGTACGCGTAGTGCGCCGGGTTCGCGATCTTGAACGCCCTGGTCTGCTGACGCCACGGGAACTTCTGGTCGGTCCGCGCATCCGCGACCGCCCAGGTCTTCCCGTCGTAGGAACCCTTCAGTACCCAGCTCTTCGCGTCGCCCGCGCCCTTGCCGGACGTCAGCGTGTAGAACGAACCCGCCTCCTTCGTCGAAGGCACCTGGTACTGGATCGGTGCCTTGACCTTCGCCTCGGTCCGCGACGTGTTGTCGAAGAACGCGGCGTCCCCGCCGGAGACCGGCTTGGTCAGGTCGTGCACCGGCGTCGGCACCGCGTCGCCCTTGGTGATCGACTTCGGCGCGTCGTCCGGGCCGGTGCCCCACGACGACGGGTTCGGGCCCATGTCGAAGTCGAGCGTCCCGCCTCCTCCGATCGCGGAATGCGCCAGCGACGTCGAGGACTGGGCCTTGCCGTTCACCTTGAGGCCCTGCACGTAGACGTTCTTCGCGCTGTTCTTCGGCGCGTTGACCACGATCTTCTTGCCGCCGGGCAGGTTCACGGTCGCCTTGGTGAACAGCGGCGACCCGATCGCGTAGTCCGAGCTGCCGACCTGCAACGGGTAGAAGCCCAGCATGCCGAACAGCCACCAGGCCGACTGCTCGCCGTTGTCCTCGTCACCGCCGTAGCCCTGGCCGAGCTCACTGCCGACGTACAACCTCGCCAGTGCCTCGCGGACCTTCGCCTGCGTCTTCGACGGCTGACCCGCGTAGTCGTACATGTAGAGCGTGTGGTGCGCGGCCTGGTTGGAATGGGCGTACATGCCCATCCGGACGTCCCGCGCCTCGGTCATCTCGTGGATGATCCCGCCGTAGCTGCCGTACTTCAGGCCGGTCTCCGGGGTGGCGAAGAATTCGTCCAATTTGGACGCCAGCCCCGCCTTGCCGCCGAAGAGGTTCGCCAGGCCCTGGCCGTCCTGCGGAACGGAGAACCGCATGCCGTACGCGTTGGTCTCGGTGTAGTCGATACCCCAGACCTCCGGGTCGAACTGGTCCTTCGCCCGGGTGAACTTGCCCGCCGCGTCACGGCCCTGGAAGAAGCCGACACTCGGGTCGAACACGTTCACGTACTGCGTGGCCCGCTCGGTGAAGTACCCGTAGTTGTCCAGGTACTCCTGCTTGCGCGGGTCTGTCGCCGGAGCCTCGTCGTAGAGCTTCTTCGACATGTTCGCGATGGCGTTGTCGTTGACGTAGCCCTCGATCGCCCACGAGAACCCGTGGTCGGCGGTGTTCGGCGCGTACCCGAGGAACGTGCCCTCGTCGATGCCCTTCCGGCCGACCGCCCCGTTCGGCGGCGTCACGGTGGCGTTCTTGATCGCGGAGTCGTAGGCCGACTGGACGTCGAAACCCTTGACTCCCTTGAGATACGCGTCCGCGAAAGCGGCGTCCGAACTGGTTCCGGTCATCAGATCCGCGTAGCCGGGGGAGGACCAGCGCGAGATCCAGCCGCCGTCACGGTACTGCTGCACGAAACCGTCGACCAGCTTCCCGGTCGTGTCCGGACTGAGCAGCGAATACGCCGACCACACCGTGCGATAGGTGTCCCAGAAGCCGTTGTTGACGTAGAACTCGCCGTCGACCAGTTTCGCCCCGGTCTGGGTCGGGGTGTCCTGTCCGGTCTTCGGCGACACCGGGCTCGCGTACTTCTTCACCGGCTTCTCGACGGTGCCGACGTTCTCGAAGCCCGAGTTCGGGTACAGGAAGAGCCGGTACAGGTTCGAGTACAGCGTGATCAGCTGGTCTTTCGACGCGCCCTCGACCTCGATGACCTTGAGCTTCTCGTCCCAGGCCTTCGCCGCCGTCTCACCGACCGACTCGACCGTCGCGTTCGGGGCGAGCTCCTGCGCCAGGTTCTTCTTCGCCTGCTCGACGCTGATCAGCGAGGTCGCGATCCGCATGTTCACCGTCTTGTCGGCGCCCGCGTCGAACTTGAGGTAACCGAGGACGTTGTCCCGCTTCTGGTCACCGGAACCGGTCGACAGCTTCGAACCGGCGGTCACCGGCTTGTCGAAGGTGGCGTAGACGAACATCCGCGACGCGCCCGCGGACAGCCCGCTCTTCACGTCGCTGTAGCCGGTGATGGCCCGGCCCGCGGGGTCGAGGGTCAGCCCGCCGTTGTTGTTGACGTTGTCGAAGATCAGGTTCGAGTCCGCACCGGGGAACTTGAACCGGTACAGCGCCGCGTGATCGGTCGGCGCGACCTCGGTCTTGATCCCGTTCTCGAAATCGACGCCGTAGTAGTGCGCCCGTGCCGTCTCGTTCGAGTGCTTGAACGGCAGCTTCCGTGCTTCACGATCCGGGTTGGGCACGCCGGTGGCGGTCGAGGGCAGGAACTGGAAGGTCTGCCGGTCGGCCATCCACGGGCTCGGCGCGTGGCTCGCGGAGAACGCCTGCAGCGCCGGGAGGTTCTGCTCGTTGTTGCGCGAGTGGTAGGAGTACATCCAGCTCAACGTGCCCGCGTCGGTCGTCGGGATCCAGAAGTTGAACCCGTGCGGCACCGCTGTCGCGGGCATGTTGTTGCCGCGCGAGAACGACCCGTTCGACAACGAACCGCGCGTGGTCAGCACGTTGTCGCTCGGGCGAAGGCTCGCCGGCGGCGTCGGCGTGGCCGAGACCTTGATGTCGTCCAGCCAGCCCTGCAGCGAACCCGGGCCGCTCGCGTTGTCGTAGCCGACCAGGATCCGGTCGACCGTCTTGCCCTTCGCGACCACGCCGATCTGCGAGCGCACCAGGTTCCACTGGTTGGTGTAGAGCACCTTGCTCGCACCCTGGCCCTGCGGCGAAAGCCCGAAACCGTACTGGTCGACCGCGCCGAGCTGGCTCAGGTACGTGCCGTCGGTGAACGCCAGGTCCACCGCGACGTTCGTGCTCGGGTACTTCAGGTCGCCGCGGATGAACTCCGGCTGCACCTTGTAGGACAGCTCCGAGGTCGCCGCCACCGGGATGTCGACGTCGAAGATCTTGTTGTACGACCAGCCGTGCCCCTGCGCCTTGTGGCTGCCGGAGTAGCGGAACGCCCGCGTGCCGGTGAAGCCGACGCGGTTCTTGTTCGTGTAGCCGCCCGTCGGGCCGCTGTCGGCGAAGCTGCGCATGTTCGGCAGGGCAGGCGGCGCCGGGTCCTCGTTGGCCAGCAGCAGCTCCGAGAGCTGCATGATGTCGCCGCCGTTGTTCTTCGTGATGTTCAGCCGGAAGAACTTGTACGCGGCACTCGCCGCGGGCAGGCGGTACTCCTTGGCCTGGAACCGCCCCGAGAACTTCTGGCCGGTCTGCTTGTCCAGATCCGTCCAGGCCTGGCCGTCCGTGGAGCCCTGTAGCGTCCAGTCCTGCGGGTCGCGGTTGTCGAAGTCGTTCGCCGAGGACAGCGCGTACCGCGTGATCGACGTCGGCTCGGACAGCACGACCTGCGCGAAGCCGGTCGGCGTCCAGGCGAGCCACTTGGTGTCGGCCGAGCCGTCGACCAGGTTCGACACCCCCTCGTTCGGGGTGTTCTCGCTGTTGGCGGACGTCTCGGTGACCTTGCCGCGGATGTCACCGGGGATGGTGGTGGCGTTCGCGCCGTCGACGCCGAACGCCTTCGGCTTGCCGGACGGGTCGACGTCGACGGTGTCGCTCCACGTCGGCTGCGGTTCACCCTGTTCGAAAGAGGAGTAGAAGTCCGGCGGAGCTTCTTCGGCCGCGGCGGTGGCCGGGAGGGCTACCAGCCCAGACGCCACGACCGTGGCACTCAAGAGGCTGCAGACCCAAGGTCTGACGCTTCGGGGCATCGTTGCACCAATGCTTTCTCGCGGGGGCATGCTGGGCGCCGCACAGGCGGGGGACCGGGGACGCCAAGAGAGAAGAACTCGGTTGTGACATCGATGTCAAGACACTCGGACAAACCTGGCCCGAACTGGACAACCCGGATGCCCTCGCGAGCGCTTGTGAAACCCGGTGGACAACCTCCGGGGGCCGGGCCAGGGTGAATGAGTCCGACTGAAAGCCGATCCGGGAAACTGGGGTGGGGAAATGCGGCGGTTGTCCATGCTCGGCGTGGCAGCGCTCATCACGGCAGGCTCGATACTCACGGCACCGGCGGCCACCGCCGGCGAAACGACCTTCCGCCCGGTGCGCACCTGCGCCGACCTGGTGCGGACCTACGACGTTCCCGGGGCGGTCACGCACGTCAAGACCGCGACCGTGGTGCCGGCGACGGCGACCGAACCGGAGAACTGCGACGTCCGCGGCTACGTCGAACCGGCGGTGCAATTCCAGCTCCGGCTGCCAACCAAGACCTACGCGGGCCGGTATCTGCAGTTCGGCTGCGGCGGGTTCTGCGGTGTCGTCAGCACCCCGCCGTTCGCCGACTGCGGACTGCCCCACGGCGGCGACGTCGCGGTCGCGGCCACCGACGACGGTCACGTCGGCAAGAGCGAGCTGATCTTCGACGACGGCAAATGGGCCGAGAACAACCAGGCCGCGCGCGACGACTTCGCGTTCCGGGCCCCGCACGTGGTGTCGAAGGCGTCCAAGCGCCTCATTTCGGCGTTCTACGGCGCTCCGCCGAAGAAGTCCTACTTCAGCGGTTGTTCCGACGGCGGCCGCGAAGCGCTCCTGCTCGCGCAGCGCTACCCGCACGACTTCGACGGCATCATCGCCGGCGCACCGGCCGGCTACTGGGGTCCGCTCATCGGCGCCTACCAGACCTGGCTCGCCAAGGTGAACACCGGCGCCGACGGCAAGCCGATCCTGACCGCGGAAAAGCTCCCGGCACTGCACGCCGCCGCACTGTCCTCTTGCGACAAGTCCGACGGACTCGGTGACGGCGCCATCGACGACCCGCGCACCTGCCGCTTCGACCCGGCGACGATCGCCTGTCCGACCGGCACCGACAACGCCGGCTGCCTCACCCCGGCCCAGGTCGAGGCCACCAAGAAGATCTACGCGCCGCCCACCGACGAACGCGGCCGCAAGCTGTACCCGGGCGGCCAGACCGTCGGCTCCGAACTGTCCTGGTACGGCTGGATCATCCCGGCGCCGGAGTTCGGCGGTATCCCCGCCGCGTACGGACTCGCCGACAACTACCTGAAGTACATGGCCTACCCGATCGGGACACCGCATTCGTCGGTCGACAAGTTCGCCTTCACCTCGCGTGAATTCGACAGGCTGACCCCGGAAGGCATCCGCTCCAACGCGATGTCGACGGACCTGCGTGAGTTTCGGCGCTCCGGCGGCAAACTCGTGATCTGGCACGGCTGGGCGGACCAGGCCATCCCCGCGGCGGGCACCATCGACTACTACCAGCGGCTCACCCGCGCCAACGGCGGTCCCGCCGCGACGCGGGACTGGGCGCGGCTGTTCATGGTCCCCGGCCTGTACCACTGCGCGACCGGCGACAAGCTGACCGAGTACGACCCGCTGAAGGAACTGGTCTCCTGGGTCGAACGCGGCACCGCACCGGACCGGACGATCGCCACCGGCCGCGACGCCGACGGCAAGGTCTTCCGCACCCGGCCGGTGTTCCCGTACCCGCTGCAGGCCAAGTACGACGGCACCGGAAGCGTCGACGACGCCGCGAACTTCGTGCCGGTCCCGCCGTCTCGGCCTTCGCAGGACATCGTGAACTGGGCCGGGAACGATCTGTACGGGAAGGCGGGCCCGGTCGCTCCTTAGCGCGTCGGCCGTCGGACGTGTTCGCTGTTCCCAATGTCGCATTTGAGTCGCTGAGCGTCTCGAATGCGACATTGGGAACAATCGATGCTGAGACCGCGAGACTCGCCATTCGTGTCTCCGGTGTGAGGTGCTACCTGCGGTAGGGGTGTGTGGATTTCTGGTCATCCAACGCACCAAAATCCACACAGTCGGCGTCATAGGACGGACATCACGCAGCCACTGACCCGCACCACGCCCCCGTCCGGCTGCAAGTGCAATGAAGGGGACTTTCATCGCAAAATTTGCAATGAAAGTCCCCTTCATTGCACTTCTGAGCCAGTCAGGAAAGCACGCCGTCCAGCAGCCGTACCCGCCGGTCCGCGATCCGGTGCACGTCGTCGTCGTGCGTCGCCACGATGACCGCGGCGCCCTCTTCCGCGCAGCGTCGCAGCAGCCTCAGCACCCGCGGCGTGCTCCCGGCGTCCAGGTGCGCGGTCGGTTCGTCGGTGAGCAGGACCCGAGGCCGCCCGCTGACGGCCCTGGCGAGTGCCACCCGCTGCTGCTGCCCGAAGGAGACCTCGAGGGGATAGCGGTCGCCGAGGTCACCGATCCCGAGTTCCTCCAGCAGTTCCGAAACCCGCGCGTGGATGTCCTTCGCGCTGGGCTTGGGGATGTCGGACCGGAGCCGCAACGGCAGCGCCACGTTCTCCGCGATCGTCAGTTCGTTCGCGAGACCGAGCGCCTGGGGCAGGACGGCGCAGGTGTGCCACGGCGGCGCGCCCGCTATCGGGACGCCGTCCAGCAGGACACTGCCGGAATCCGGCGAGTCGAAGCCGCACAGCAGGGCCAGCAGCGCGCTCTTGCCGGAACCGGACCGCCCGGAAACGGTGACCAGTTCGCCCGGGGCCACCCGCAGTTCGAGCCCGCGCAGGACTTCGACGTCCCCGCTGGGATGGGGGAACCGGCGGCGCAACCCGACGGCCTCGAGGGCGGGTTCCGCCATCACGGCACGACCTCCCGTTCTTCGACAGCTTCGAGGCTGCCTTTGTGCATCCGCGCGACGCGGCTGCCGAGTTCGATGAGCCGGTCGTCGTGCGAAGCGACGATCACGGCGAAATCCTGGTCCGCCAGATACTTCAGCGTGTCGAGTACCAGGTCGGCCGACCCTTCGTCCAGCTGGGACGTCGGCTCGTCGGCGAGGACGACGGTCGAGCGGCGCGCCAGGGTGCAGCCGAACGCGAGGCGCTGCTGCTGCCCGCCGGACAGCGCGGAGATCTGCCAGGCGCCGGTGCCGCCGAGCCCCAGCTGTTCGAGGATGTCGTCGGGCAGGCATTCCGTTCCGGCCGATTCCGCCGCCGCGCGGAGATTGTCGGCGACGCTCAGGTACGCGAGCAGGTTGTCGGTCGGGTTCTGGAACACCAGGCCGAGGTGGTTGCGCCGCAGCGCTCGCCGGTCGCGATGCCGCAGCGTGGCGGTTTCGGTGCCCTGGAAGGAGATCGTGCCCCGAACGGGCTGCTCGAACAGGCCGAGTGTCCGCAGCAGGGTGGATTTGCCGGAACCGGACGGCCCGGCCAGTACGGTGATCCCGCGTGCGGGGATGTCGATGGTGACGTCGTCGACACCGGTGACGGTGCCCGCGGGCGTCTGGTAGTCGACGCCGATCCCGCGAAGCCGGAAGATCGGTTTCTCAGGCACGAATCAGCTCCGCGGTCCGGGCGGTGCGCACCGAGCGCATCGCGATCCAGCCTGCCAGCGCCACGACGAGCACGCCGACGGCCAGCACGGTCAGGGCCATCGGGGTCGGGTTGGGCAGTGCCGACCGCGGGGCGAGGAAGGTCGCCGGGTCGAAGCGCGGCACCGAAAGCCCCGCGACCGAAATCCCGCAGGCGACGCCGATGACCACCGCGAGCCCGCTGAGCGCGCCCAGTTCCATCAGGTGACTCGCCAGCAGGGCGCGCGGTCGCATCCCCATCCGCAGGACCAGCGCCCCGGCCAGCGCGTTCTGGCGTCGGCGGACTTCGACCGCGACCAGCAGCGACAGCACCGCCACCACGCCGAGCACGGCGCCGAGCAGGGCCATGAACGAGAACGTCCAGGACACGACGTAGAACGGAAGCGCGTCGAGGGCGGAGTCACGGGTGACGCGGTTGACCGCCGTGGCCACTCCCACGGAGACCAGCGCTTCGGTCACCTGCGTCATCGACGAGCCGGACAGCAGGCTCCACTTGGGCACCGCGCGCATTTGCGCGGCGCTGAGCGATTCCCGGGAGATCACGTACCCGGCCTTGGTGCCGATGATCGGGAACATCGGCAGCTCGCCGATCGTCCTGGCATCCGGGAGACCGGCTCCCAGCCGGGGTTTCTGGGCCGCGTCGTTCCCGACCCGGATAGCCGGGACGCCGTTGCCGGGACCCGACAGGCTGCCGAGCAACCGGTCGACCTCGGTGCTGTCGAGCGGGCCGAGGGTGGCGGCGCGCCGGAAGGTCTGCGGATCCACGACCAGCACGACGTTGCCCGTGCCGGTGAGTTCGCCGACGATCGTGGTGTTGCCGTTGATCTCGGCGGGCAGGGGGATCTGGCCGGTGCCGATGACGCTTTCGGTGTCCACCCGGGTCTCGGCGCCGACGAAGATCGCCGACTTGGTGTGCAGCGCCTCCTCCTGCCCGCGCGCGATCCCGATCCCGGTCGCCAGGGTGCCGATGGCCAGCGTGCCGATCACGAGGACACCGGTGACCGGCGCGCGAGCGCTGGCGAGCCGCCGGATCGCCAGTTGCAGCGCGGGCCGGGACCACAGCCGCGCGCGGTGCGACGCGAGCAGCGCGAGCCAGGCCAGTCGCGCGGCCAGGAGGCCGACGGTGAGCACGACGAACACCGGATAGGTGAGCGCGAGCGGGTCGACCTGGGGGAGCGGGTTCCCGATCCGGGATCCCTTGCTGTAGTCGACGAGCCGGGTCCAGCCGAGCAGGGCGACGCCGGCGGTGAGCAGTTCCCACGGGAAGATCGCCAGCAGCTTCATGCCCTTGCGGCGTCCGGACTTGACCCGGCCGAGTTCGAACTCCCGATGCGTGCGGAAGGCGATCACCCCGGCCAGCAGCGCGAGCGAAACGAGGAGGATCACGGCCGCGACGAGCGACCCTCTCAGCAGCGCCCCTTCGCCGATTTCCCCTGGCGGTCCGTAAACCCCGAGCAACAGCCGGGCGAGCACCCCGCCTGCCACACCACCGGCCACGATGGGAAGCCCCAGTTCGGCGACCGCGAGCATTCCCAGTGCTCCTGGCGCGCTGCCGCGGGCGGCCAGCAGCCGCAGCTGCGGGTGACGGCGCTGGTGCCACTGCAGCGCGACGGTGCCGATACCGGCGCAGCCGACCAGGATGCTGATGGCCGCGAGCGGCAGGATCGACACCAGGACATTCGATTCGGCCTGGTTGCTGATCTCCACGGAACGCTCGAACGGCACCGAACCGGTGATCGCGTCACCGAGGCCACGGGCACCCAGATCCGCCTTGACGTCGGCGATGAGCGCTTTCGAGCGTTCCAGCAGGTCCTCTGCCTCGCTCACGGTCTTGGGCGGAGCCTCGTAGAACGACAGGTGCAGCGCCTTGATCGCCGGAAGGCCCAGCGTGCGGACGGCGTCGTCGAACGTCTTCCCGTCGGTGGCGAACATGACCGAGTCGAGCGGGTCGTTGGCGAGCCTGCTGACCACCGCGTTCCGTTGCTGCGAGCACCACCACCGCGGCGCCGGGTCGGCGAGGTCGCGGTACAGCCCGGTGACCGGAGGGAGCTGGGCGCCTTGGAAGCTCGGCGTGGTCCCGGGTTTGATCCCTTCCGCCTTGGCCACGACGGTGCCGAGCAGGAGCCCGGTGCCCGCCGACCCGTTCGTCACGTCGAGGTGGCCCGGAACCGCCTGGTCCCGGTGGGCGAGGGTGACCTTGTAGTTGGAATCCCCGTTGAACTCGGTGCCGACGAGAACGGTCGTGTAGCGGGAGGTGACCGGCGCGGTGAAACCGTGCGCCGGAGCCTGACGGCGGATCGAGTCGATGATCTGCGGAGCAGCCGCGGCAGGGACGTTGTCCTTGCTGAAAACAGGTCCGTAGTAATCCGGGCAGGCGATGCCGGACTGGTACGCGACCGCCGCACCGCCCGCGGCGGAAGCCTGCAGGACGGCGGCGGTACCGAGGAAACAGGCCAGTAAGGCGGTCACCGCGGCGATGATCAAAGTCAAAGGGCTGGTCAATGCCGCCCGCGGAGCCGCTCGCCACGGCATCGTCACCTTGGGCCCGCCGGGAGCCCCCCACCTCACCCGCATGGATACGCACGCTACCGGTCAGGGAGGCTCGGCGACAGAAAGAAATCACCCTTTGTTGCCGACGTGAAGTAAATCCTTGGTCCATTGTGGTGACGCGGGTGCCCGGCTACTGACTGTCTGTCACGAGTTGATCGATTGAGGCCGCTTCGCCGATCGCGATCTCCTCGGAGAACGCGGTTTCCCCGAGAGCCGCGACGATGACTCCGGTGATCCTGTCGACGTCGCCGCGTTCGGCCTTCGGCAGGGGAGCACCCGCCGATTCCCGGGAGGCCGCGGCGGCACCCAGCAAGCGTGCGGCACGGTGATACGAGCCGGCTCCCGCTTCCGCGCCGGCAAGGCCTTCGAGACCGAGGGCGATCGCGCGAGGATCGCCGCTGGGGCGAGCGACGGCCAGGCCATCCAACTGGAGCTTCTTCGCCTTCACAGCGTCTCCGCGTTGCTCGGCGATGAACCCGAGCTCGGCGAGGATCAGGGTGCTGCCCGCCGCGGACTCCACCCGGCGATGCCAGTCCAAAATGGACAGCAGTCGCCGCTCGGCCTCGTCGAACAGCCCTTGGCGTCGCGCGCCGAGCGCGAGCCCTGTCTCGGCGTAGACCTCGCCGGGGGTGAAGCTGTGTTCGATGGCCAGCGCTTTGGCCCGCTCGTGGAAGTCCTTGGCCTCCTGGAAGTCTCCGGTGAGCAGCGCTGTCCGGCCGAGCCAGGACAGTTTGTAGGCGACCTCCGGCCACAGCGCCAGCTCCTCCGCGCGGCGAAGGCTCTCTCGGTGGACGCGGGCGGCGTGGTCGTAGTCCCCGGCGATCGAGGCCAGCATGCCGAGGACGAACGATGCCTGCAGCCAGCCCCAGCGCTCGCCGAGGCCGTCGAAGATCCCGGCGCTCTGGGCGGCCATGCGGCCGCCGCCGGTGAGATCGCCCCCGGCGATCAGGTGTCCCGCCCTGTCGCTCAGCGCGGCCGCGGCACCCCAGTCGTCGCCGACGTCACGGGCGGTTTCCAGCGCGCCGAGCGTGAGCTTCTCCGCGCGGCACAGGTCGCCGATCGTGGACCACGCGTAGCCGAGGAACCACAGTGACCGGGCGCGCGCGACGGGATCGGCGATGCCCCACACGGCTTCCTCCGCCGCACCCTCGGTGCAGGTGCCGTCGAGCACGGCGATGCCGGTACGCCAGCCGAGTGCCTGCGCGTGTTCGTCGCCGGTGGCGCTCTCCGGGACGAGCACGAGGTCCAACGAGCGCCGGGCCTCGGTCAGCCTGCCGCGGAGGAACCAGAACCACGTCGTCGCGTTCACCAGCCGCGACGCGAGCCGGTGTTCGCCTTGTCGCAACAGGGTTTCCAGCGCGCGGCGGGTGTTGGCGCCTTCGGTGTCGAGCCTGTTTAGCCAGCGCCGCTGTTCCTTGCCGCGCAATCCCGCGTCGCCGCGTTCGGCCAGTTCGACGTGGAAACGGGCATGCCGCAGGTACAGGTCGTCGAGTTCGCCCGCCTGCCCGGCATGTTCCAGTGCGTACGCCGAGACCGACTCCAGCAGCCGGAACCGCGGTTCGCCCGACCTGCCCGGCCTGCTGACCACCAGAGACCGGTCGACGAGCCGGGCCAGCAGGTCCAGGACGTCGGCGGAGGCGATCTCTCCGCCCGCGCAAACCGACTCGGCCGCGTCGAGACCGCAGCCTTCGGCATGGACGGCGAGCCTGCGCAGCACGATCTGTTCGGGCTCGCTCAGCAGACTCCAGCTCCAGTCGATCATCGCGCGGAGGGTCTGCTGACGGCGTGGTCCGCCCCGTCTGCCCGAGGACAGCAGGCCGAACCGGTCGTCGAGGCGGGCGAGGAGTTCGTGCACGCCGAGCGTCCGCACCCGGGTGGCGGCGAGTTCGAGCGCCAGCGGGATCCCGTCGAGCGTGCGGCAGATCCGGGCGACCACGGCCGCGTTCTCCGCGTCGAGCGCGAAACCCGGGGCGGCGGCCGTTGCCCGGGCGGTGAACAGCCGGACGGCACTCGATTCCCGCACGGTGGCGAAATCGGCCTGCTCGGGCAGTTCGAGCGGCGGGACCGCCCAGACGGTCTCCCCTGGCAGCCCGAGCGGCTCCTGGCTGGTCGTGAGCACGCGCAGCCGGGGTGCCGCCGCCAGCAGCCTCTCCACCAGCGCCGCGACCGGTTCGACGACCTGTTCGCAGTTGTCCAGGACGACCAGGATCTCTTTGTCGCGCAACGCATCGGCCAGTGAGCGCGTCAGTGTCTTCGCGGAAGTGGCCTCCTCCCGGACGTCGAGCACGGCCGTCAGGACGACGGCGACCAGGTCTTCCGGCGGGCAGGTGGGGCACTCGACGTTGTCCAGGCCCGCCAGTTCGACCAGCCAGGTGCCGTCGGCCATCGCCAGTTTCGACGCGGCCTCGATCGCGAGCCTGGTCTTGCCCACCCCGCCCGGACCGGTGAGGGTGACCAGCCGTGAGTCGGTGACGAGCGCTCCGACCTCCTTGACCGCCGTCGTGCGGCCGACCAGTTCGGTCAGCGCCTCCGGCAGGTTCCCCCGCACCGGTGCGGTGGCACGGACGGGTTCGAGATCGGGGCTCCGGGTGAGGATGGCCTGGTGTAGGGCCGCGAGCTCCGGCCCCGGTTCGAGGCCGGACTCGTCACGCAGACGGGTGCGCAGCTCGGCGTAGGTTTCGAGCGCCTCACTGTGCCGCCCGGCCGCGTACAACGCGCGCATCAGCAGGCCTCGGAGCCGCTCCCGCAACGGATGCCGTGAAACCAGACCGGCCAGCTCCCCGGTGAGGACCCCATGCTCGCCGAGAGCCAGCCGGGCTTCGGCTCGCTCCTCCTCGGCGAGCAGCCGTTCCTCCTCCAGTCGCTGTGCCGCGGCCACGGCGAAGGTCTCGTCCTCGAACCCGGCATACGCCGGCCCGCGCCACAACGCCAGCGCGTCCGCCAGCAGTGCGGCCCTGGCACGTGGATCGACGGCCTCACGGGCACGGGCGGTGAGCGTGCGGAACCGGTGGACGTCCAGGTCACCGGGTTCGACGGCGAGGACGTATCCGGCGGGGTGATGCGTCACGATCTCCCGGGCACCCGGCTCGGCTTTGCCGAGGGTGCGGCGCAGCTGGGAGACCTTGGTCTGCAGGGTGTTGCCGGGGTTGCCCGGCGGATGCTCACCCCAGAGATCGTCGGTCAGCGACGACACCGACGCCGCCCTGCCCTCCCTGCTCAGCAGCCCGGCGAGCAGGAGGCGGACCTTCGCCTCGGGCACGACGACGGGCTCGCCGGCGGTCGTCCACACAGCGAGCGGTCCCAGCACTCCGAAACGCACGAAACCGACGTTAGCGCGGACCACCGACAATCTCGTGCGGGCGGCCGTGCGCGAACCCGCAGCGATCCGTGCGCGGGCGGCGTCACGGTGGTCCCATGACCGAACACGGCAAGACCCCGGTGACGGTACTGGGGCTGGGCGCGATGGGAACCGCGCTCGTAGAGGCACTGCTGGCCGCAGGGCATCCGGTCACCGCGTGGAACCGGACCGCGAGCCGCGCCGAGGGCGTGGCGGCGAAGGGAGCCACTGTCGCTTCGACGGTGTCCGAGGCTCTCGCGGCGAACAAGATCGTGATCGCCTGCCTGCTCGACTACGACTCGGTGCACGAGGTCCTGGACCCGGTCGCGGCCGGGCTCGAAGGACGGCAGCTGATCAACCTGACCAACGGCACCCCCGGCCAGGCACGCGAGATGAGCGCGTGGGCCGGGGAACTGGGCGCGGACTACCTGGACGGCGGGATCATGGCCGTCCCGCCGATGATCGGCTCGCCCGCGGCGTTCATCTTCTACAGCGGATCGGGCACCGTCTTCGGCCGGGCCCGCACCGCGCTCGACACCTTCGGCGGCGCCAACTACCTCGGGGCCGATCCCGGATTGGCGCCCCTGTACGACATCGCACTGCTCAGCGGGATGTACGGGCACTTCATCGGTGTCATCCAGGCCTTCGCCCTCGTCGGCTCCACCGGAGCCAAAGCGAGGGAGTTCGCTCCGCTGCTTCGCGGCTGGATGGACGCGATGAGCGGCTTCCTGGAGCGCGCGGCCGAGCAGATCGACGACGGCGACTACGTGACCGGCGTCGTGTCGAACCTCGCGATGCAGGCCGCGGCCTTCCCGAACCTGGCGAAGGCCGCCGAAGAACAGGGTGTCAGCGCCGAGTTGCTCGCGCCGCTTCAGCCCTTGATGGACAAGCGGGTCGCGGCCGGGCACGGCGCCGAAGACCTGATCGGCATCATCGAACTCCTGAAAAAGTAAGGAAAGAACAATGATCACACTGATCGGGCTCGGCCCGATGGGACAGGCCATGGTCCGGGTATTCCTGGAGAACGGCCACGGAGTGACCGTCTGGAACCGCACCGCCGCCCGCGCGGACGGCGTCGTCGCCGCGGGTGCGGTGCGCGCCGAGACACCGGCGGACGCGGTGTCGGCATCGGAGCTGGTGCTGCTGAGCCTCACCGACTACGCGGCGATGTACGACATCCTCGGCAAGGCGGAGGAAGCGTTGGCGGGCAAGGTGATCGTCAACCTCAGCTCGGACACCCCGGAGAAGACCCGCGAAGCCGCGGAGTGGGTCGAGGCCCGTGGCGGGCGGTTCCTCGCGGGTGGCCTGATGGTCCCGGCGCCGTTGGTGGGCAAGGAGGAGGCCTACGTCTTCTACAGCGGCCCGGCCGAGGTGTTCGAGAAGTACCGCGAGACCCTGGCGCTCATCGGGCGAGCGGACTTCCTCGGCGAGGACGTCCGGCTGGCGCAGCTGTTCTACCAGGCACAGCTGGACATCTTCCTGAACTCGCTCTCGGTGTTCATGCACGCGAGCGCGCTGGTGCGTTCGGCCGGGACGTCCGTGGAGAAGTTCGTCCCGTACGCCAAGGACCTGTTCGCGACGATGGACTTCTACCTGGACGCCGCGGCCGAGCAGATCGAGAAGGGCGACCACCCCGGCGACGAGGCCGACGTGACCATGATGGGCGCGACCGCCGACCACATCGTGCAGGCGAGCCGGGACGCGGGAATCGACGTCCTCCTGCCGGAGGCGGTCAAGTCGCACTACGACCGGGCGATCGCCGCGGGACACGGGCGCAGCTCGTGGACCAGCCTGTTCGAGGTCATCAAGGAAGGCTGACCCGGCTGATGGTCCGTGAAGGACTCCTTCCCTACTTTCAGGGTAGGGAAGGAGTCCTTCACGGACCGACGCCCAGCACTTCCAGGAACGCCTTCGCCGCCGGAGTGACCGTGAAGCGGTTCCAGACCAGATGCTCGATCCGCGCGGGCGCGTCCGTCACCGGCACGGTGACCACACCGCTCAGGTTCGGCACGTACTTCGACGGCAGCAACGCCACTCCCAGCCCTTGATGGATGAGCCGCGCCATGAAGTCGGCGGCCGTCACCTCGAAGGCCACCTCACGGGTCACTCCGGCCGCGGCGAACGCCTGATCCGTCTGGGCCCGCCCCGCCGATCCGGCGGGGAAGTCGGCGAACACTTCGGACGAGAGCCGCTTCAAGTCCACTTCGGACTCGTCGGCGAGCGGATGACCGGGTGCCACCACGGCGACCAGGTCGTCACGCCCCAGTTCGCAGGTACCCACGCCCTCCGGCCGGTCCGACACCGGAAGCCCGAGGAACGCGACCTCGATCGCGCCGTCCTTGATCTGCTGCACCAGGTGCCCGCTCGCGCCGACCCGCAGTCCGATCCGGACATGCGGATACCGCCGGTGGAACGTCTGCAGCGCGGCGGGGACGTCGAGCGCCGCGACGGTCGGGATGACGCCGACGGTCAGCCGTCCGCGAATCTCGCCGACCGCGGCGGCCACCTCCGAACCCGCCCTCTCGGCGGCTTCGAGACATTGACGGGCGGCAGGCAGGAACGCCTCACCCGCGGCCGTGATCCGGACCCTGCGGCTCGTGCGCTCGAACAGCCGAGCGCCGAGTTCCCGTTCGAGCCGCGCGATCTGGTGACTCAACGCCGACTGCACGACGAGGCATCGTTCCGCGGCGCGAGTGAAGCTGTTCGTCTCCGCCACCGCCACGACGTACCGCATCTGCTGAAGCTCCATAGATCTATCTTGAATCAAGATTGATCAGGTGACAAACATGTGTTGGACTCATTGATCGGCAGCGTCGAAGCTGAGAAGCGTGAAAACGCTGACGACCACACCGCGCACCGCCGGGCTCACCGGCACCGCGCTGACCGCCTTCGCCCCGATGGTCTGGGGTACGACCTATGTCGTCACCACCGAACTGCTCCCGCCGGGACATCCGCTGTTCGCCGGGCTCATGCGCGCCCTCCCCGCGGGCCTGATCGCGCTGGCCATCACCCGCACCCTCCCGCGTGGCGGCTGGTGGCTGAAGGCCGCCGTCCTCGGCGTCCTCAACATCGGGATGTTCTTCCCCCTGCTTTTCGTCGCCGCGGAACGGCTGCCCGGAGGAGTCGCGGCCACCCTCGGCGCCGCCCAGCCGCTCCTCGTCGCGATCCTCGCCGTGGCCGTGCTGCGGCAGAGCCCGTCCGCGTGGCGGTTCGCCTGGGGAATCGTCGGGATGGTGGGCGTCGGGCTGGTCGTGATCGGACCGGCGGCCGGTTTCGACGTCATCGGGGTCCTCGCCGGACTCGGCGGCGCCGCGACCATGGCGCTCGGCGTCACCCTCACCAAACGGTGGGGACGTCCGGCGGACGTCGGACCGACGGCGTTCGCCTCCTGGCAGCTCACCGCTGGCGGACTGTTCCTGGTGCCGGTGACCTTCCTGTTCGAAGGCGCGCCGCCCGCCATCGACCTGAACGCGGCCCTCGGCTACCTCTGGCTCGGGCTGATCGGCGGTCTGCTCGCGTACGTCCTGTGGTTCCGCGGCATCACGTCCCTGCCGGTCACCTCGGTCGCCGTCCTCGGCCTGCTCTCGCCGATGGTCGCCGCGCTGCTCGGCGCCGCACTGCTCGGCCAGTCGCTCGGCCTGATCCAGCTCGTCGGTTTCGCACTCGCCCTGGCCTCGATCGTCGCGGGCCAGATCACCCCGAAGACCAAGCAGGAAGGCATCGTCCGATGAAGATCGCCGTTGTCGGAGCGTCGGGCATGACCGGCTCCCGTGTCGTCACCGAGGCCGTCGCCCGCGGGCACCACGTCACCGCCGTCTTCCGCGGTGACCCGGCTGAACCCCCGCACCCGGGCGTCGACGTCGTGCGAGGCGACGCCACCGACGTCGACCACATGACCGCGGTCCTCGCCGGAGCCGACGCCATCGTGGGCGCCACGAGACCCGCGCCCGGCGCGGAAGACACCGTCGCCGCCACCATCACGGCCTTGCTCGACGCCGCAGCGGGTACGCGCGTCCTGGTGGTCGGCGGTGCCGGACCGCTGCGCTCGCCTTCCGGCGGTCTCGTCATCGACGACCCGGCGTTCGTGCCGGTGGCCTGGCGGACCATCGCCTCGGCGAGCACGACGCAGCTCCAAGCCTGCGAAGCGCACGCGGGGGACTGGGTGTACCTCAGCCCGCCCGCGATGCTGGAGCCCGGGATCCGGACCGGGGGCTACCGGCGTGGAGCGACCACCATCCTCACCGCGGCTGACGGCTCGTCCCGGATCTCGGCGGAGGATTTCGCCATCGCGATCGTGGACGAACTCGAGAATCCGGGCCAGGACCGGCATTTCACCGTCGGATATTGAACCGGCTGAGCATCTCGGGTGGGTCACCGGGCGACGGCGTCTCCGGACTGCGTTCCGCCTCGATCTGGATCTCGATGTTGGTCTTGTGCGCTATCGGATCCCAGATCTCCTCGATCGGCGCCAGCAGGGACTGGCTCACGCCGCATCGGCGGGCACGCACGGCGTACCACGCGAACCCGGCCAGGAAGAGCGGGAGGCTGAGGAACGCGGCCACGGGTGCCAGGAACTCCATGCACCGGACGATACAGTAACGTCGTGTTTCTAGAAACGTACTGTTACTGAAAGAGAGACGATGTCCAGGCTGACGCGGGCCGAGCAGCAGCAACGCACGCACGGACACCTGCTGGAAGCCGGGCGAGAGGTCTTCCTGCGGCGCGGTTTCCTCGCGGCGACGGTCGAGGAGATCGCGACCGACGCCGGCTACACCCGCGGAGCCGTCTACAAGCATTTCGGTGGCAAGGAAGGGCTGTGGCTGGCGATCATCGAAGCCGGTGCCGACGGCCATCTCCGAGGGCTGCGGGAAGCTCTCGCCAGTGCCACCACTCGCGACGAGGTGCTCGCGGCACTGAACCCCGCGGACGTAGCCGACAAGGACGCGGCGAAATGGAGTGCCGCGGCCGCGGAGGTGCTCGCCGCGACGGCGCAGCAGCCGGAGACCACCACTCAGGTCGCCGCCATCCAGCGGCGTCACGACGACGAGGTGGTCGCCCTGCTGACCGAGCACTCCCGCCGCCTGCGCCTCGAACCCGCGATACCGCTGGACCAGGCCGTCGTCATGCTGGGCGCACTGGGGATCGGCCTCGCCCTGCGTCAGACGGTCGCCCCGGCGGCCGACCCCGGCGCGATCCTCACCCACGTGCTGGGCACGTTGTTCCCGTCCGAGGCAACGTGACGGACGTACTCCCGATGACAACCTGGGGAGGGATCGATGCAGCCATATCCGTTGCAAGAAGGCGAAGAAGTGCTGTGGGCAGGATCGCCGCGGCGTCCGCGAAAATGGCTTCCCGAGTACGCGCAAATGATCGCGGTCGCCGCGGCGATTGTCTTCCTGATCGTCATCGGAGGCGGGCTCGCGGGGTAGACCCCGTTCGTCGGCCTGATCGAGGCAGGCCTCGGCACGATCACCTTCGGAAGCCGATGGAACCGGTGGCAGGCCCGGGAGAACGAACACCGCGGCGCTTGGGCGACGCCGGTGCTGGAACTGCGGGCGATCCCGGAAGCCCGGCGTGTGGCGGATCTCATCGTGCAGGCGCGAAACCGGTTGAACGGCACCTACACTCTGTCGCCGTGATCGATTCCTTCACCACCGCCGACCTCGTCGACGAACACGGCGACCGGCTGCGCGTCTGCGACACCCAGTTCCGCCAGTTCGGCGGGCACCGGAAGTTCTCCGGCCCGATCCGGACCGTCTCCTGTCACGAGGACAACGGCCTGGTCAAGAAGCTGCTGAACACCCCAGGCGAGGGCAACGTCCTGGTCGTCGACGGCGGCGGCTCCCTGCACAGCGCGCTCACCGGCGACATGATCGCGAAATCCGCCGTGGACAACGGCTGGGCGGGCGTGGTCGTCAACGGCGCGGTCCGCGACAGCGCCGAACTCGCCGGACTCCCGCTCGGCGTGAAGGCGCTCGGCACCAACCCGCGCAAGAGTTCCAAGGCGGGAGTCGGCGCCGTCGACGTCCCTGTCGGCTTCGGGGGAGTGACCTTCACTCCCGGCGACACGCTCTACTCCGACGACGACGGCGTCGTGATCCTTCCCGCCTGAAACAGGCTCAGATGACGATGACCCGGCGTCCGCGGGTGTGACCGGCATGGCTGTCGACATGCGCGGTCGCGGCGTCGGCGAGCGTGTACGACTTCTCGACCGGGATATGGAGCTTGCCCCGTGAAATGAGGTCCGAGGCCTCGGCGAGCGCGTCCGGCACGCTGCCCGCGACGCCGGAGAACCGGACACCGAACTCCGGTGCGCCGAGATCGGCGATGGAGAGCACCTTCAGCGGATCCCCGGTGAGCTCGACGAGTTCGGGGATCACGCCCGATCCCGCGAGGTCGAGAGCCGCGTCGACCTGGCCGAGCTCTCGCACCCGTCCTGCCCATCCCTCGCCGTACGTCGTGGCGATGGCGCCCAGGCCGCGCAAGTAATCCTGGTTCGCGGCCCCGGCCGTGCCGATCACCGTGATGCCGCGTTCACGGGCGATCTGCACTACCGCCGATCCGACCCCGCCGGACGCGCCGCTGACCAGCAGCGTCTCGCCGGATCGCACCCCCACTTCGCGGATGAGGCGCAGCGCGGTCTCCGCCACGGAGGGATATCCGGCCGCCTCTTCGAACGTCAGGCCCTCGGGCATCCTGGCCCAGACCGTCATCACGGCGAACTCGGCATAGGTGTTCAAGCCCTCGCCGAACACCCGGTCGCCGACCTCGGCATCCGTGACACCCTCGCCGACCTCGTCGACCACTCCAGCGGCGTCCAGCCCGACCCCTGAGGGAAGCGTTGTCGGATGTGCGCCCAGGACCTGGCCCTCGCGAACCCTCCAGTCGAAGGGGTTCACACCCGCGGCTCGCACCGCGATGCGTACCTGGCCGGGGCCCGCGTGCGGGTCCTCGGCGTCGACGAGCTGCAGGACTTCCGGACCACCGAACTCGGTGAAGATCACTTTCTTCATGAGCTCGACCGTAGCACTAACGGTTAGTGTTTTAGAACTGGTGGTGTTTTGGATCTGATAGCGTTGCAGCATGACCGAGGTTCTCGGACGTCGTGAGCGCAAGAAGGCCGCGACCCGACAGAAGATCGCCGACACCGCCCTGCGGCTCTTTCTGGAGCGCGGATACGACGCGGTGGGCATCCGCGAGGTGGCCGCGGAGGCCGACGTCGCCGTCACCACGCTCTTCTCCCACTTCGCCTCGAAGGAGGCATTGGTGTTCGAGCGGGACGCGAATTTCGAGCAGAGCCTCGCGCGGGCGGTGACCGGTCGCGCCCCGCACGAGCCGCTCATTTCCGCGCTGCGCCGGGAGATGCACGCGATGGTGCGGCATTGCACGGCGGACGGTGCCGCGCCGATCTGGCGCATGATCGACGGATCGCCCGCGTTGCGGGAGTACGAGGAATCGATGAGGCTGCGGCACGCGGAGTCGCTGGCGGCGGCGATCGCGGCCGATCCTGGTCTCTCGCATTCCGCGACGGCCTGCCGGACGATCGCGCGGTTCGTGGTCGATGCCCATTCGCTCGGTCGCGAGGCGGCCGATCCGGAAGCCGCGGTGGACGAGATCTTCCGCATGATCGAGGCGGCGTGGGAGGTTGTCAGTCCTTCGGAGCAACCGGCGGGCTGAGGTCGCGGTGGTCGTGAGTGGCGATTCGGGTTCCGGTGGACACGGCCCGCGACGATGAAGGAATTGGGACGCTTAACGTCCCGATTCCTTCACGCTCGGCATGCGGCCACACCAGCCGTTCAGGTGTCGCGAAAGCCACTTTCGGGACATCAGACGTCGCGAAAGTGGCTTTCGCGACACCGCCGCTGGGCATCACTGAGTCCGTGAAGCTGCCCAGAACTCAGCAGATATCACCGCGGCTGGACGAGACCGACCGCAGCCCGGATCGCGCCGACGAACCGCTCCGGCCGGTACCGTCCGGGGTCGGTGAGCACGAGCCGCGCGGCCATCTCGAACAGCGCGGTGACGGTGTGCGCGACGATTTCCGGATCGAGTTCCGCCGGGGCACCGACGGCTTCCAGGAGCCATCGCGTCAGCGATTCCGCCCGGTCGAGGGCGATGGCGCGCGCGGCCTCGCGGGCGGCGTGGAACTCGGCGGGCATGTCCGCCATCGGCATGACGATGCAGTACCACCGGTCCGGCGTTTCCTGGACGGCGTTGAGGAAGTCGGCGAGCGTCCGCGCGATGAACTCGGGGGCGTCCTCGGTGAGGAACCGGCCCGGGTCACCCGGCAGTACTTCGAGCAACTGCCGGAGCGCGGCTTCCTGCTCGCGCCGCAACAGTGCGGCCAGCAGCTCGTTCCGGCTGCGGAACTGGCCGTAAACCACCGGTTTCGTGACGCCGGCCTGTTCGGCGACCGCGTCCATGGTCGTGGCGTTGTGACCTCGGGTGACCACCAGGTGCAGGGCCGCGTCAAGCACCTGCGTTCGGCGCTGCTCGGCTGGCACGCGTGCGGCGTAGGCACGGCGTTTCCGCGGTGTCGTGCTGGTCAACGGCCCTCCTCAAGCGCACTCTGGACAAAGCTACTCTAGCGTAGGATATTGCTACGCATCAGTATTAATTGCGGGAACGGGAGGCCGACGTGGCGATGAAACCAGTGGAACCGATGCTGGACCACGGGTTCTTCGGACCTGGATCGGTCACCTGGAAGGTGTGGGGGCATGTGACGGCCGCCGTCACCGGGCTGCAGCGGTCCGTCGTGGTGGAGGAGCTCGACCCGGCGCTGATCGCCGCCGTCGACAAGACCGGTGCGAACTACGCGCGGCCTCGCACCCGCTACGACCGCACGGTCCGCTATTTCGCCATGGTCGCGTTCGCCGACAGCCAGAAGGTTTCCCAGGCCGCGGACGTGCTGGTGAAGGTGCATGCCAAGGCGATCGGCGTCGAGCCCGTCAGCGGCAACCACTACGACGCCAACGATCCGCACTCGCAGTTGTGGATCCTGCTCACCGGCTGGCATTCGGTGCTCAAGGCCTACGAGCTGTACGGCGGGGGCCGGCTCACGCCAGCCGAGGAGAACCGGTATTGGGAGGAGTGCGCGATCGCCGCCGAATTCCAGACCTGCGACCCCGCGGACGTTCCCCGCACCCGCGATGGCGTGCGGGAGTACTTCGAGCGGATGCGTCCCCGGCTCGCGGTCAGTGAAGCGGCCCGGAAGATGATGGACCACCTGTTGACGGCGAAGGTGGTCTTGCCGCCGGCGCCGCGGGTGCTGGCTCCGGCCCTCTGGGTCGTGAACTGGTTCCTGCGCGCCGGGACGATCGCGACCATGCCGCGCTGGATGCGGAAGCTGAGCGGGTTCACCCAACCGCAGGTCGTCGATCTGCTGGTCCGGCCGGTCCTGCGGCTCGGCTACGGCGTCGTCGATCGCAACCCGCGGCTGAAACTGGCGGTCGCCCGGCTGCTGGCGCCCTCCGCGGTGCCGGTCGTCGCTCCGTACGTTCTCGGCGTCCCGCCGCTGTCCGAAGAGGTCTTGACCCCGGCCGAAGCACGACGGCGTTACGGCTACGACAGGCCGGCCGACGCCCACCGTGACATCCGGGCGAAGCAGCACCAGCGGGTGTTCGGCGCCGGGCAAGCACCCAGCGAAGACGGTCTCATCGAGTCCCAAGCCGTTCTGGGCTCGCTGTCTTGAGCCGTCAGTTCCTCGGCATGACGCAGAGTTCCCTGGACGATCCCGACTTGAAGTCGTAGACGACCGGGTTGCCGTACTCGTAGCCGGGCACTTCCTTGCAGTCCGAGCCGGTACTGGACGCCAGCTGCGCGATCACCGTGTAGTTGGCCGAATCGTCCGTGCAGTGGACCCGGACCGCGCTGGCGCTGAACTTGCCGTTCGTCCCGGCGTCTTCGTCGGCCGAGATGCAGTCTCCGGCCTGTGCGGAGAACGGGTCGGGATCGACCTCGGGGGCGCTGCCGCTGAGGGGAGTGCCACTGATGGCGTTGTCACCGGTCGCGAGCGCCACGGTCACCGCGATCCCTCCGACGGCGACGACGAGAGCGGCTGCCGCGACTCCGAAGACCAGCCCCGTTTTCGGGGACTTCTTCGGCGGCGGAGCGGGGTACTGCTGCCAGACGGGCGGCTGCTGGGGGTAGGTCACGTCATCAGGATCGACGGCGTCGATGAAATTCCGATGACAGAGTTCACTTGCGGGCGACGAGCCGTTCCACCAACCCGAGCTTGAACCGGTCCCGGTGCTCCACCGTCAGGCCGAGGTCGCCGATCTTGTCGAACGGGCGCCGCAGGAAGTGCTCGCCCGCCATCGGCACGGTGATCTTTTCGGTGAGCCATTGCAGGCCGCGGACGGCACGCGACGAACTCGCGATGTGATCGAGCAGGATGAGCAGGCCGCCGGGCCGCAGGACCCTGGCCATTTCCCGCAACGCCTTGCCGTCGTCCGGGATGGCGCAAAGTCCCAGGGTGCAGACCACGGTGTCGAACGAACCGGCGTCGAACGGCAGGTCGTGCGCGTCGGCACGCCTCAGCGTCACCGGGTGGCCGAGGCGTTCGGCGCGGTCACGGGCGATGGCGAGCATGCCGTCGCTGAGGTCGATGCCGGTGAGCGTGACGTCGCCGGGATAGAGCCGCAGATTCAGGCCGGTCCCGACGGCGACCTCGAGGACGTCGCCGGTCGCCTGGCCGCAGGCCCACGCTCGCGAATCGCCGAAGAGCTTCCGGTCGAGAAACTGCATCTCCCGGTCGTAGTTCCGGGATTTGCCGTCCCAGTAACGGTTCCAGCGCGCGGGCGGGGTCATGGCGTTCCTTTCAGCAGCAGTGCTCACCGCGCCAGGCTTCGCGGCCTTCCTTGATCGCGACGGCGGCGATGACGAGGGCGACCAGCGGATCGGCCCAGTACCAGCCGAAGAGGCTGTTGAGCAGCAACCCGACGAGCAGCACACCGGAAAGATAGGTGCAGAGCAAGGTCTGCTTCGAATCGGCGACAGCGCTCGCGGAGCCGAGTTCTCGCCCGGCGCGGCGCTGGGCGTGGGACAGGAAGGGCATCACGAGCAGCGAGACCGCCGCGAGCACGATCCCGACGGTGGAGTGCTCGGCGGGGTCGGCGCCGAACAGGGTGCGTACGGATTCGACGGTCACATAGGCGGCCAGCGCGAAGAAGGACACCGCGATGACCTTGAGCGCGGTGCGTTCGCGGGCTTCGGGGTCCTTGCCGGAGAACTGCCACGCGACGGCGGTGGCGGAAGCGACCTCGATGACCGAGTCCAGGCCGAAGCCGATCAGCGCGGTCGAGGAGGCGATGGTGCCCGCGGAGATGGCGATGACCGCTTCGATGACGTTGTAGGTGATCGTCGCGGCGACCAGGAGCCGGACCCGGCGCGACAACACGACGCGGCGATCCTCGTCCACTGTGGATGTCGTGGCGCAGCAGCCGTCCGCGCAGGATCCGCTCTCCACGCTCACCGGAGCACCTCTATACCGGCGTCGTCCACACAGGGCTCCGCCGTGTCGACGGCGAGCACGACCTGCACCAGTTCCCGCAGCGCGCGGGCGAGGTGGGCGTCCGCCAGCGCATAGCGGACCTGCCTGCCCTCGTAAGTCGCCACGACCAGCCCGCACCCTCGCAGGCACGCGAGGTGGTTGGACACATTGGAGCGGCTCAGGCCGAGTTGCCCGGCCAGCTGGCCGGGATAGCTCACGCCTTCGAGCAGAGCGACCAGGATCCTGCACCGGTTCGGGTCGGCGAGGGCGCGACCGAGCCGGGCGAGCGCGGCGCCCTGGGTTTCACACGTCAGCACGGGTAGAACAGTACAGCGCTCGCTGACATGTCAGCAACGGGTGGGCAGGGTTGGAACGGCTGCTTGACACGACGGAGTGTCCGGATGCGACCCTCTGTTTCGTCGCTGTCTGTCAAGCCATCGCCGAACACGGGCGCGCGGGTGACCCGAAAGGACTCGGCGCACCCCTCCAACGGCCGCATAACGCGTACGCCCGGGAGTCCCGGGGCGGCGGCGCATAACACCTCAGAACAATCGCTGGACCGATTGTGTGGGTGCGTTAAAGCGCCGAGTAATGGTGATGGAAGCCTTCTCGCATAATGGGGAAATCGGCATTCGGGTGGCCTTTTCTCACTACCCGAAAGTGCGCTTGTGCGGGCAAACCGCCTTGCTATGTTGATCCCTGCGGGGGCCGCACCTCGGGGCACAGTCGGCACACCGTGGTTGGTGGATCTTGTTTTCTCACGCGACTATTGAAGGGTGGACCTTGCTGTGACCGTGACCGAATCGGACACTTCCGCCGAAGGTGTCCAGGGGCCGGGAAATCCGCAGCTGAGTTTGGGCCGGGCCGCCGCGCGAAACCTGGCGACAACGACCAAATCCGTTCCGCAGATGCAGGGAATTTCGTCCCGGTGGCTGCTGAAGATGCTCGAATGGGTTCAGGTCAACGGTGGCGCCTACCGGGTCAACCGGCGGCTCAATTACGCGGTCGGCGACGGCCGGGTGACGTTCTCGAAGGCCGGCACCGAAGTGAGCGTGATCCCGGCGGAGCTGGGGGAACTGAAGCCGCTCAAGGGGTACGACGACGAAGAGGTGCTCGACGAACTCGCCCGCCGCTTCGAGCAGCAGGAGGTATCGGCGGGCGACGTGCTCGTCGAGTTCGGGCACCGGGCCGACCGGGTCTACCTCATCGCCCACGGCAAGATCACCAAGACCGGCCCCGGTCACTACGGTGACGAGACCGCGCTCGGTGTGGTCAAGGACGGTGACTACTTCGGTGCGCAGGCCCTCGTCGCCGACGACGGGATCTGGGAGTTCACCGCGAAGGCGGCCACGGCCTGCACCGTGCTGACCCTGACCCGCCAGGCCTTCGAGCGCGTGCTGGAGCAGTCCGAATCGCTGCAGGCGCAGATCGAGCAGGCGTCGCAGGATTCCGGTCGTGCCAACGACTTCGGTGAAGCCGAGATCGACATCTCCTCCGGCCACGACGGCGAGCCGCTGCTGCCGGGCACCTTCGTCGACTACGAGACCTCGCCGCGGGAATACGAACTGAGCGTCGCCCAGACCGTGCTGCGGGTTCACAGCCGCGTCTCCGACCTCTACAACCAGCCGATGGACCAGACCGAGCAGCAGCTCCGCCTGACCATCGAGGCGCTGCGCGAGCGCCAAGAGCACGAAATGATCAACAACGCGGACTTCGGCCTGCTCAACAACGCCGACTTCACCCAGCGCATCCCGACACGCTCCGGTCCGCCCACTCCGGACGACTTCGACGACCTGCTCGCCCTGGTGTGGAAGGACCCCGGCTTCTTCCTCGCGCATCCGCGCACGATCGCCGCGTTCAGCCGCGAGTGCAGCAAACGCGGTATCTACCCGACCGGCGCCGACCTCGGCGGGCACAAGGTGCCGTCCTGGCGCGGGGTCCCGATCCTGCCGTGCAACAAGATCCCGGTGAGCCAGACCAGCACCAGTTCCGTGCTGCTGATGCGCACCGGCGAGAAGAACCAGGGCGTGATCGGCCTGCGTCAGATCGGCCTGCCCGACGAGTACGAGCCCGGCCTGAACGTCCGCTTCATGGGGATCTCCGAGCAAGCCATCATCTCCTACCTCGTCAGCACGTACTACTCCGCCGCCGTGCTCGTGCCGGACGCGCTCGCCGTGCTCGAAGCCGCCGAACTCGGCCGCGAAGGATGACCGCCACGACGCCGGAGGCCGACCGGCGGCTCAGTCTCGGTCCCGCCGCCGCGCGCAACCTGGCGACGACCACCAAGACGCGGCCGCAGATGCAGAGCATCACGCCGCGCTGGCTGCTGAAGATGCTGCCCTGGGTCGAGGCGACCGGTGGCTCCTTCCGGGTCAACCGGCGCCTGACCTATGCTGTCGGCGACGGCCGGGTGAGCTTCACCAACGTCGGCACCGAGATCAGGGTCGTCCCGCAGGAACTCGCGGAACTGGCACTGCTGCGCGGTTTCGACGACGAGGACACGCTCACCGCGCTCGCCGACCGGTTCGTGCAGCACGAGTACCGGCCCGGCGAGACGATCGTCAGCCACGGTTCCCCGCTCGACGAGGTCGTGCTGGTCGCGCACGGCAAGGTCGCCAAGGTGGCGCCGGGCGAGTACGGCACCGAAGCCGCCATCGGCAGCATGGCCGACGGCGACCACTTCGGTGACGAAATGCTCGCCGGCATCGATCGCAACTGGCCGTTCACCGTCAAGGCCGTCACCCCGGTGACGGTGCTGACCCTGCGCGCCGACGACTTCGCCGACCTCAACGGCCGGTCGGAGGCGATGCGCCGTCACGTGCAGGACATGCTGGCGCACAAGGGAAAGCCGCAGAACGCCAAGGGTGAGTCCGAGATCGGGATGTCGTCGGGGCATGACGGGGAGCCGCTGCTGCCGGGCACCTTCGTCGACTACGAGATCTCGCCGCGCGAGTACGACCTCGCCGTCGCCCAGACGGCGCTGCGCGTGCACACACGCGTGACCGATCTCTACAACGGGCCGATGAATCAGTTCGACGAGCAGCTCCGGCTGACCGTGGCGGCACTGCGGGAGCGGCAGGAACACGACCTGATCAACAACCGCGAATTCGGGCTGCTGCACAACGCAGACCTCAAATCGCGGTTCCAGACCCGGTCCGGCCCGCCGACGCCCGACGACATGGACGAACTCGTCAGCCGCCGCCGCAAGACGAAGTTCTTCCTCGCCCATCCGCGCGCGATCGCCGCGTTCGGCAGGGAATGCACGCGCCGCAGCCTCTACCCGGAAGGCACCACGGTCGACGGCAAGGTGGTCGCCGCGTGGCGCGGGGTGCCGATCCTGCCCTGCGACAAGATCCCGGTCACCGAGGCCGGCACGTCCTCGATCCTCGCCATGCGGACCGGGTTGGAGGACAACGGCGTGATCGGCCTGCACCAGACCGGTCTGCCCGACGAATACGAGCCGGGCCTGAACGTGCGTTTCGACGGCATCAGCGAGAAGGCGGTCGCGACCTACCTGGTCAGCACCTACTACTCGGCCGCCGTTCTCGTGCCCGACGCGCTCGGCGTTCTGGAGAACGTCGAGGTCGCGCGGTGACCATCAGTCCTGCCACGACAACGAACACCAATGCTCCAGAAAGGACCACCCACGTGACCATCGCCCGCACCCCCGTTCCCGCCAAGGTGCTGCGCACCGAATACCAGAAGTCGGTGGCGTCGTACTGGAACAAGGAGAAGGACCCGGTCAACCTGCGGCTGGGTGACGTGGACGGGCTGTACCACCACCACTACGGGGTGGGCGAGGTCGACTGGTCGGTACTGGAGGGGCCCGAGAGCACCCGCGACGAGCGGATCATCGCCGAAATGCACCGCCTGGAGACCGCGCAGGCGGACGTCCTGCTCGATCACCTCGGCGACGTCAAACCGGAGGACCGGCTCCTCGACGCCGGCTGCGGGCGCGGCGGCTCGAGCATCATGGCCAACGCACGGTTCGGCTGTCACGTCGACGGGATCTCGATCTCGGAGAAGCAGGTCGAGTTCGCCAACCACCAAGCGGAGATCAGGGGCGTCGCCGACCGGGTGCGCTACCACTTCCGCAACATGCTCGACACCGGCTTCGAAACCGGCTCGCGCAAGGGCATCTGGAACAACGAAAGCACCATGTACGTGGACCTCCACGAGCTCTTCGCCGAGCACGCGCGGCAGCTGGAGTTCGGCGGCCGCTACGTCACCATCACCGGGTGCTACAACGACGTGACCGGTGGCCGGTCCAAGGCCGTCGCGCAGATCGACCAGCACTACACCTGCAACATCCATCCGCGCAGCCAGTACTTCAAGGCGATGACGGCGAACGACCTGGTGCCGATCTCGGTGGTGGACCTCACGGCGGACACGATCCCGTACTGGGAACTGCGGGCGAAGTCGTCGGTGGCGACCGGGATCGAGGGGCCGTTCCTCGACGCCTACCGGGAAGGCAGCTTCCACTACCTGCTCATCGCCGCGGACCGCGTCTGATCCCGCGAGACCACCGGAGTGAAGTGATGACGGAACACGGTGCGCTGGCCACGTTGCTGGCCGGTCCGAGCGGATTGGGCACGTCCGCCGCCCGGCTGGCGGCCAGGCTGGCTCAACCGGCCGCGATTTCTCCGGCGGCGGAGGAGGCTCCGCCGCCGGAGGGACCCGGTCTCGATCCGGCGTACGCGTTCCGGCCGTGGGGTGACGGGTCGGCACCGCCGCTGTACTGCCCCGTCACCGAACGGATCAACGAACCGCTCGCCGAGGAGGTCGACCGGCGGTTGGCCTTGTGGGCGGGGGAGTGCGGGTTCGACGAGGAGGAATGCGAGCAGATCGGGACGGCGGGCTTCGGCAGGCTCGTCATGCTCGCCCACCCGGACTGCGAGGATCCCGACAGGCTGCTGATCTCGGCGAAGCTCAACGCCGCCTGGTGGGCGGCCGACGACCTCTACGCCGACGACACCTCCCTCGGCGCCGTCCCGGCGGAGCTGCCGCCGAAGCTCGCGCTGGCGATGGCCGCCATGGACCCGGTGCCGTCGTTGGGGGAGTTCAGCCGCGACCTCGACGAAACCCTGCGGAGCGACCGGGTTCTGATCGCACTGAATTCGGGTATCGAGTATCTGCGGGCGTCCGGGACGGCCGCGCAGGTGCAGCGAGTCTGCTATTCGACGTTCGCGATGTTCGTGAGCTGGACCGCCTACGCGGCTTGGCGCCACAGCGGGAAGTACCCGCCGGCTTGGGAGTATCTCGCGGCCAGGCAGCACGACAGCTTCTACACGTCGATGACGTTGATCGACGTCCTCGGCGGCTATGAACTGACGTCGAACCTCTACTACGACCCGCGGGTCCGTGAGGCGGCCATCCAGGCGGGTACGGCGGCCGTGCTCGTCAACGACGTGCACTCGGTCACCAAGGATCTGGAGGACGAGTCGCCGCCGTGCAACGCGGTCCTGTTGATCGCCGACGACCGGAAGTGCTCGATCGCGGAGGCCACGGCGATCACCGTCGAGCTGCACAACGACGTCGTCCGGGACTTCCAGGCGGCGCACGAAAAGCTGAGCGCGGTGCCTTCTCTCGAACTGCAGCGGTTCATGCGCGGGTTGCGGGGGTGGATGGGCGGCGGTTTCGAATGGCACTCGACGAGTCCGCGGTACCGGCCGTGAAGGGCCCCTTCCCTCGGCTCAGTCGAAGAAACTCGACCCTCACGCCTGTCCCAAGTACGTGATGGCCCCCTTCCTTGCGCTAGACGCAAGGAAGGGGGCCATCACGTACTTCAAGCGGCGCTTTCGCGACACTGCTCACGAGATCTACGCCTAGACGACGCCCGCGGCGATCAGCTGCTGCCAGATCACACCCTGGTCCACGACCTCGACTTCGAGCTTCTCGGCCTTGGCGATCTTGCTCGCCCCGACGTCGGCACCGGTGATGAGCATGTCGGTGTTCGCCGAGACCGACGTCGCGGTGGTCGCGCCCGCCTTCTCGCACAACCGCTGGAAGGTCGGGCGCGGCACCTTTTCACCGGAACGGGGGTCGCTGATCGACCCGGTGACCACGACCGTCTTGCCTTCGAGCGGCGCACCGGCCACGACGACCGGCGGGAGGTCCTCCTCGCGCACGTCCAGTGAGACACCGACCTCCCGCAGCCGCTCGAGTTCGGGGCGCAACCGCGTGAGGTGCTCGATCAGGGACGCGGCGACCTTCGGGCCGATGTCGTCCACGGCGACGAGGCCTTCTTCGCCCGCGGCGGCGACGTCCTCCAACGAACCGAACCCCGCCCGGCACAGTCGCGCGGCGGTGCCCTCGGAAGCCATCGGAATCGCCAGCCCGATCAGCGCCCGGCGCAGGCCGACGGCGCGGCTCGCGTCGATCGATTCGATCATGCGGGTGGCGGAGATGTCACCGATACGGTCGAATTCCAGCAGCGTTTCCTTGGTGAGCCGGTAGAAGTCCGACGGGTGTTCGAGAATCCCGGCTTCGGCGAGCCGCTCGATCCAGACCCCGCCGATCGCGTCGATGTCCGCGGCCGCTCGCGAAGCCCAGTGGATCAGACGGCGGACGGTCTGCGCGGGGCAGGCGACGTTGGTGCAGAACAGTTCCCGGCTGTTGCCCTGTTCGGTCAACGGTTCTTCGCACGACGGGCACACCGACGGCGGCACGATCTCGCGTTCCTCACCGGTGCGCTTGGAGGCATCCAAGACACCCGCCACGAACGGGATCACGTCACCTGCACGGCGTACCAGCACGGTGTCGCCGATCTTGATGCCGCGGGCGCGGATGACCTCCTGATTGGCCAGTGTCGCCCTGGTGACGGTGGTCCCGCCGACGAACACCGGCTCCAGCCACGCCACGGGAGCGATCTTGCCGGTCTTGCCGACATCCCAGACCACATCGGCGAGCACGGTGGTCTTCTCCTCGGCGGCGAACTTGAACGCCAGCGCGCCGCGGGGTGAACTGGACCGGGTCCCGGCGGCCGCGTACGCGTCGCGATCCGCCAGGCGCAGCACGGCGCCGTCGAGGTCGTAGTCGAGGTCGTTGCGCTGCTCCTCGATGGTCGTGATGACGGCTTGCGCCGCTTCCGCGTCTTCGCAGTGCCGCATGTCGGCGGCGGTGAAGCCGAGCGTCCGCAGCGCGCCGTCCAGATCGGTTTCCGCGCTGTCGGGTTCGGTGGACAGGTCGAACGCGAAGAACCGCAGGCGCCGCTCGGAGACGGTGGCCGCGTCCTTGGCGCGCAGCGTTCCCGCGGCGGCGTTGCGCGGGTTGATCAGCGGCTTGTCCGGATGCACCTTGTTGTACGCGGCGAAGGTGGACCGCAGCATGACGGCCTCGCCGCGCACCTCGACCCGTCCGGGGGCGTCGACCTTCTCCGGGACGCCGTCGGTCAGCGCCCGCACCAGCGGGGTCACGTCGTCACCGGTGGTGCCGTCGCCTCGGGTGATCGCCCGCGCGAGCCGCCCGTTCTCGTAGACCAGGGCCAGCGACAGGCCGTCCAGCTTCGGCATGACGACCACCGACTGACCGGGAAAACGGGTGAAGAACGCCGAGACCTGCTCGGGTTTGGTCGCCTTCTCCAGCGACAACATCGGGCGCGAGTGCCGGATGGGCGCGTGCAGCACGGCGGGCGCGCCGACCTGATCCAGCGGATTCGGATCGGGGGCCAGCCCGGGGTTGGCCTCGATGAGCCCCCGCAGCTCGTCCTCGACCGCGTCGTAGTCGGCATCGGCCACCTTCGGCGAGCCCCGGTAGTAGGCGTCGCGAAGGACGACGATCTGATCGGCGAGTTCTTGGATGCGGTCCCGAGCGTTCACGGGGCAGAGATTACCCGTGACCACCGACAGAACACCGTCCGAAGAGGCCTCGCGTCACGGGTTGACGGCGAGGACCAGGAACGAGGCCAGCAGCACCAGGTGCACACCGCCCTGCAGCCGGGTCGCGCGGCCGGGGACGACGGTGAGCACGCTGACCGCGATCGTCAGCGCGAGCAGCACGATGTGGGTCGCGCCGAGGCCCAGCAGCAGCGGCCCGTCCAGCCAGATCGACGCCAGCGCGATGGTCGGGATGGTGAGCCCGATGCTCGCGATCGCCGAACCGTAGGCGAGGTTGAGGCTGGTCTGCATCCGGTCGCGCCGGGCGGCCCGCGTCGCGGCGAGGGTTTCGGGCAGCAGCACCAGCAGCGCGATGACGACACCGACGAACGACTGCGGGAAACCGGCCGCGCTGACTCCGGCCTCGATGGCGGGCGACTCGACCTTCGCGAGACCGACGACGGCGACCAGCGCGACCAGCAGCAGTCCGAGGCTGGTCAGCGCGGCCTTGTTGGTCGGCGGCTCGGCGTGCTCTTCCTCCTTGACGGTGCCGTCGGTGTCGACCGGCAGGAAGAAGTCACGATGGCGCACGGTCTGGGTGAGCACGAAGAGGCCGTAGAGAAGCAGCGACGCGACGGCGGCGAACGTGAGCTGCGTGCTGCTGAAAGCAGGCCCTGGGGTGCTGAAGGTGAACGTCGGCAGCACGAGGGTCACGGCGGCGAGGGTGGCCACGGTGGCGAGGGCGCCGCCACTGCCCTCCGGGTTGAAGTGCGTCTCGCCGTAGCGGCGGGCACCCACCATGACCGAGATGCCGACGATGCCGTTCGTGGTGATCATCACCGCGGCGAACACCGTGTCGCGGGCCAGCGTCCCAGCCTCGGGGCCGCCCGAGGACATCATCGTGACGATCAGCGCGACCTCGATGACCGTGACCGCGATCGCCAGCACCAACGAGCCGAAGGGTTCGCCGACGCGGTGCGCGACCACTTCGGCGTGATGCACCGCGGCCAGCACCGTCGCGCCCAGGGCGAGCGCGACGATGGCCACCGGCACCGGGCCCAGATCGCGGCCCCAGCTCAGAGCCAAGACGACGATGGCGAGGACCGGGGTGACGGTGGTCCAGGACACGGGGAATCGTCTGCGCGTGGCGGCCATGACGTCACTTTCGCACACCCTGCGTGACGTCGCCCCTCCATGTGGGGCACAGGGTGACGAACTTCTTAGTGGATGCCGACACCGTCCAGAAAGGTCCCGACGAGGAGGTCTGCGGCGCGCGGGGCGTCCAGGTCCTCGCGCGAGGCGAGATGGAGGAGCTGGATCAGCAGACGGCTCGCCCAGCCGTCCGGGACGTCCGCTCGGAGGAACCCCTCGTCGGTGGCGCGCCGGAGGAACGAGTCCACGTCGGCGGTGAGCCGGCTTCGACGCTCCTGGATGGACGGTTCGGTGCGCATCCGGGTCAGCTCGACCGGCCAGGCGCGGTTGACCTCGATGATGCCCTCGACGTAACGGTGCAGAGCCACGGGGACCGCCGACTCGGTGAGCCGGGCGCCGCGGACCACCTCTTCGACCGCGGTCAGCCGGGAGTCGTAGATGGCCGCCAAAAGGTCTTCACGGGAGGCGAAGCGCCGATAGACGGTGCGCCGGTCTACTCCGGCTTCGGCGGCGATCGCGCCGATGCTCGTCGATGGGTCGCTCGCCAGCATCCGCGCGCCCGTGGTCAGGACCGCTTCGAGATTGCGCGCCGCATCAGCTCTCACGTTCGGGAATGTATCACACACCTGTGTCGTTAACTGCAATAAGTGCTACGTTGGTGTGACATTTAAGGAAGGTGGAACGGTGATCGCGAACGACAAGCTCTTCATCGGAGGCGAATGGACGACGCCGAGCGATCCGACGCCGCTGGACATCGTGTCCCCTCACGACCAGTCCTTGCTGGGGCGCGTCGTCCAGGCCCTTCCCGCCGACATCGACCGTGCCGTCGCCGCGGCCAGGACCGCTTTCGACGAAGGACCGTGGCCGCGGACCCCGCCGGAGGAACGGATCGCGGTTCTTCGGCGGCTCAACGCCTTGAGGGAGGCCCGCGCGGCCGAGATCGCCGAGCTGATCTCGGCCGAGAACGGCTCGGCCCTGTGGTTCACGCGGGCCGGTCAGCCCGGAGTGGGACGGCTGGCCGTCTCGTACCTGAAGGCGGCCGAGGAGTTCGGCTGGGAGGAGACGCTCACGCCCTCGGACCCGTCCGCGCCGTTCCGTTCGATCGTGCGCCGGGAACCGATCGGCGTGGTGTCCGCGATCATCCCGTGGAACTCACCGTTCTCGGCGTCGATGGCCAAGATCGTCCCGGCGCTGCTCGCGGGGAACACGGTCGTCCTCAAGGTCTCGCCGGAGAACTCGCTCAGCATGAGCCTGCTCGCGGACCTGCTGGCGGAGGCCGGGCTGCCGTCCGGGGTGATCAGCGTGCTGCCTGCGGACCGCGAGACCAGCGAGTACCTGGTGAAACACCCCGGAGTCGACAAGATCGCGTTCACCGGCTCGACCGCCGCGGGGCGCCGGATCGCGTCGCTGGCGGGTGCGCAACTCAAGCGGGTCAGCCTGGAACTAGGCGGCAAATCCGCGGCCGTGATCCTGCCTGGCGCCGTGCTGGAGGACGCGATCGCCGGGCTGAGGTTCGGGTCGCTGCTCAACAACGGCGAGGCGTGCATCGCGCAGACGCGGATCCTCGCGCCCCGTAGCCGGTACGACGAGGTCGTCGACGGACTCAAGGAGATGATGGAGTCTCTCGTCGTCGGCGACCCGGCCGACGAGAAGACCTTCATCGGCCCGATGGTGCGGCCCGGTCAGCAGCAACGGGTGCGCGACTACATCGAGATCGGCGCCGCCGAGGGCGCGCGGCTGGTCACCGGAGGTCCCGAGATCCCGGACGGCCTCGAGAAGGGCAACTACGTCACGCCGACGTTGTTCGCCGACGTCGACAGCGCGATGCGGATCGCCCAGGAGGAGATCTTCGGGCCGGTGCTCGTCGTCCTGCCTTACGACGACGAGGACGACGCGATCCGCATCGCGAACGATTCCGAGTACGGGCTCTCCGGCGGTGTCTGGTCGGCCGACGAAGAGCACGCGCTCGCGGTCGCCCGGCGGATGCGCACCGGGACGGTCACCGTCAACGGGGCGCCGATCGGCTTCGACGGCCCGTTCGGCGGGTTCAAGGCCAGCGGCGTCGGCCGTGAATACGGTGCCGCCGGTCTTGCCCAGTACGTGGAGCTCAAGACCGTCACCGTGCCGAACTCGTGAGTGGTAAAGACGGTTAGAACCGTCTTTACCACTCACGAGACGCAGGCGCGGGGATCTTGATCGTGATCCGCTGGTCCGACGCCAAGATCCGCTGAAGCCGGAACCGGCAGAGGGTATGGAACATCTCGCCCAGTTCCTCAGGGTCGATGCGGCCCTCGAGGTCGCGCCTGCTCGCGTTGAGCACGCGGCTGATCACGGCAGCGGGCACGCGGCCGCCGAACTCGCCCATCAGCCAGACACCGATTTCGCCGATCTCGTCCGTGATCGTGCGCTGCGCGGTCATCAGCCTTGCCCCTCTGCGTCGGAGTGCCGCCGGGTTTGTCCCGGCGACACTCCGACGTGCGATGGGAAACCCCATGACGGAGAATCCGCGAGATTGCTCTACTCGGCGCAATCGACTGTTCCCCAAGGCCCCGAACGTCCACGTTCCGTGCCCGCTCGATGGCGTCAGCGTGAGCACCGGGGGTTCGCCGTCGGTTGCACGGAACCGTGCAGCGGCCCGGGTGATCTCCGGGGAAACCCCGATGCGATCGGCATCCGCGTATGTCAACCTCGGTAATGACCATTGTGGACAGTCAGAGAGGAGGGCGCACGCGTAGTGGCCCCACCAAGGGATGAAGTAGTCGCGAAGTGGATCGAGGAACTGACGGCCTTCACCGAGCTTTACCGGGCGGCGGAGATCGAAGGGTCGGCGGAGGCGGTGTCACACGCGGGGTGGCACGCCGGGGCCAGGCTCGGGCCGGACACCGCGAGCGGGCGGTTGCTGGCCTACAACGAGTCGGGTGTCGAGGCGGAGTGCGTCTTCCGTGAGGGAGAGCGCACGCTGTTCAACATCATGAGCACCGGGTACGGGAACGACACCACCGAGCGAGGGTTCGCGGTGTGGAGTTCGCGGCCGGGCGTGCTCGGCGCGATCGATGCCGGCGTGACCCGGCTGGAGGTGGCCGACACGGACGGCATGGTCGTCCCGGCCGACATCGTGGCCCACACCTTCGCCGTCGATGTGGACCTGGGGCCGGCGCCCCAGAACATGGACGAGGTGTTCGCGCCGTGGGAGCCGCCGGAGTTGACGGTCCGGGTGTACGGCGAGGGCGACACGTTGCGGTACGAAGGTCCGCTGCTGATCAGTTGACCGACCGGTGTCCTCGAGGGGCTGCGGCCCCTCGAGGACACCCGTCTGTGTACCGGAGATCTCGAACCCTGAGGAATTCGTATCGAAGTGGATCTTCCCGGATTGATTCCGTTTCGAAAAGCGCCTGTTGATCAAGATCTGATATGTGGCGATCCCTGTGGGTAATTCCGCCATTTGCATTCTTGCGCCGATACTTATTCTCTGATTATGTCTGCGACTGGAGGATTGCTCACTGATCTGGGGGGATTGACCGGTGCTCAAGAGAGCTCTCTTTTCGGTGTTCCTTGCCGTCGCGCTGCTGGTTTCGCAGACGCCGGGAGCGCAGGCGCGGACCGCTGACCAGCTGGCGGTCAGTGACGCGGACCGGAATCTGGTCTTCATGCTGATGCTGTACGACCCGAGGGCCACCGTCCGGGCCGCGGCCACCACCGCGTACATCGACGACGCGCAGGACGAGGCGATCACCCGGTTCTTGGCGACGGATTATGCCTTCGCCGTGGAACTGGCCAGGGAAAGCGACGCGACGAATCTCGATTTCGTGCGGCGGGTGCTCGAGACGTATTTGCCCGAATTCGCGCCGGAAGTGCATGCCGCCGCACAACGGGTGGTCAATGGGACCCCGGGAGAGCGCGAGGCTTTCGTGCGCGTCGGGTACGCGGCCGCGCAGGAACGGGATCGACTGGCACGGGAAGCGTCCGGAGAGGCGAAACGGGCGATCATCGAGGCCGATCGGGCGTTCGTCCGCGACCTCGGGCAGACCGATCCCGGCGAGCAGGTCCGCGCGGCCGCGGCTTTCGCGGTGCGACCCGGCGCCGGTGACGGCGCCCTGGTGGAGTTCTTCGCCTACGGCTGGGCCGGTGGGGGACGCCTCGACCTGGACGTTCACCGGGCACGCGCTGCGGACAACGACATCACGTGGAGGATGACCGCCACGCGGTTGGCGAAGGAAGCCCGTGCGGCGGAGAAAGCGGCGCTGGAGGCTTCGGAAGAGGCCGCGGAACAGCTCAGGGCACAGGCCGCTCAAGCGTGGCGTACGGCGGCCGACCGGACCGGCCCGGCGCGCTCGGCATGGGCCGAAGCGGCCGAACTGTCCGCGCGACAGGCCGAAAACTGGCGTGCGGTGGCCGCCGCCGCCCAAGCCGCGACCGGACCGAACTGGCAGGCGATCGGTGGCCCCGCGGTGGGCAATGAGCAGCAATGGTCCGCGGAACACGACTGGGCGGGCGAACGTGCTCAGTACTGGCAGGACCTCCTCGCCGAAGCGCAGGCCGGGGAAACCCGGATGACGCGCACCGCCTGAATCCACCGAGCCGGAGTTCTTTCTCTTTCTTCCTGAACGGGAGTTGACGATGCGTGCGTTGACGCGGTCGAGCCGAAGATCGTTCCTGGTGTTGTTGTCCGTGGCCGTGCTCGCCGGGTTGGTCCAGCCCGCCTCCGGAGCCCCGCGAGCCGGTTGGTCGATGGCGTCCGCCGTGGACGTGCAGTCGGGTGAGCCGCGACCGATGCCCGAGTCGTGGTGGCGGGATTGGGACGGCACGTCCGGCCAGGTGAATCTGGGCGACCCCAGGCTGCGGCAGCTCGTCGCGGACAACGCCGAGCTGCACGAGGACGTCGAGGTCAGGGAAGCCGCGACTGCGGCACTGGCCCAGGGCGAAGCCGGGATCTTCGAGTTCCTTGCGACCGGCCACGAAAACGCCATGGCCCGGGCGGCGGCACGCAAACAGGAGGCCGCCCGGCAAGACCGCGCCAAGGTCGAGGCGATGGCGGGCACTGGCGGACCGTACCTCGAAGCCGGGGTCAGCCGGGTCCTCGCCGGTTCGGACGCCGATCGTTCGAACTTCGTCGCCTACGGCGCGGAGATCGAGCGCTCCCGGGACGAACAAGTGGTGGCGGACGTGCGGGCGAGGGCCGCGCTGCTGCGCTCCCGGACCGAGATGTTGGCCGGCGTGGGCGGTCTCGAAGTACGTACGGCCGCCCAGCTCGCGTTGTCCCGAGGGGATGCGGCGATCGCCGAATTCCTCAACGGCGGATATCTGGTGGCTTCCAAAAAGGACGCAGACGCTCGCGAAGCATATCTGCGTGAACAGGAGGAACGCGCCAAGGCCGCCGAGCAGCTCACCGATCTGGCCAAGCGGGCCGCTCGGGCATCGACCGCACGGAAGAATCTGCTCATCGCGCACGGCAACGGCGTGCGGGCCTTGGAGTGGGCGGCCAATGGGATGATCGCCGCGGCCAACGAGGCCCGTCGCGCCGCACAGATCCTGGCGGCCAACGAGGCAGGCGGCATTCATCCGCCGTCTGCGTTCGACGAAGTGAAACGGGAAGCGACCCGGCAACTCGATGCGGCGCAGCGCGCGGTGACCGACGCACAGCAGGCCTCGGCCACCGCGACGGTCGAGGCGAACGTCCTCGTCGAGGTGAACCTGCCCTACGGCGCGAAGTGGGCCGAGATGGCCAGGGGGATGGCCGCGGCCTCGGAGGCGGCCGCCGGTGCCGCCCAGACCGCTCGACAGGCCATCGACGCCACCGCCGCGGTCGATGCCGCGCGGAACGCGCAGGAGAAGGCGGAACGGCACGCCGAGGAAGCCGCGAAATGGCGTACCCACGCCGAAGAGCACGCTCGTTCGGCGGCCAGGGTGGCCGAAGCGGCGCGGGTACAGGCGGTCGCGGCGCAAGAGGCCGCCGCTCGGACCAAACAGGCCCGCATCGAGGCGGAGCAGGCCGAACAGGCGGCGTGGCGGGAAGCGGCGAAGGCACATGAGGCCCGGCTGCGGGCGGACGACGAGCAGCGCAAGGCCGCAGACCAGCGCCGGATCGCGGAGCAGGAACGGGCGAACGCGGCCAACGAGCGCGCCGCGGCGGAGCGTGACGCGACGACGGCCAGGACCAAACGCGGCGAGGCCGAACGGCAGGCAGGCCTCGCCCATGACGCGCGGGGCCGTGCCGAAGAGCAGGACCGGACGGCGCAGCAGGCGGCGGACAACGCGGTCGCCGAAGACCGGAAGGCCACCGAGGCGCGTGGGAAGGCCTTCTCCGCTGAACAGGCGAGGCAGGCAGCGGAAGCGAAGGCGCAGGCACTGGCGGCGGGTGCGGCCGCCGCGGCAGGCACCGGATACGAACAAGAAGCGAAGAACGCGGCCGCCCAGGCCCGGACCGAAGCGGGACAAGCGGAGCAGGCCGCGAGAGAGGCGCGTACCGCGGCCGACGCGGCCACCGGTGCGGCCGTCAGCGCGCGTACTCACGCCACCGAGGCGACCAGGGCCGCTGCGCGGGCCCGTGCCGCGGCGGATCAAGCGACCTTCCACGCCAAAGAGGCCGACAAGTGGGCGCGGGAGGCCGAGTCGGCTGCCGCGGCCACCCATGCCCTGGCGGAGCTGTCGAACGCCAAGGCGGCTGAAGCGACGGTCTTCGAAGTGAAGGCCGCGGAGGCGGCACGAGCGGCGACGCGGCTGGCCGAACAAGCGGCGGAGCAGGCATTCCTTTCGTTGCGCGCGGCCGAACGCACGAAGGCCGAGGCGGACGCGGCGGCGGGGGAGGCGGTGTCCGCCGCGACCCAGGCCGGCATCGCCGTACGGGCCGCGCAGGGGGCACGTGCTTCCGCTCAGGGTGTCATCGAGCGCGCGAACACCGCCGTCACGATCGCTTTGCCGTTCACCGGCACCGATCTGGGCGCGGACTTCGTGCAGTGGGTGGCCGAAGAGGCACGGCGGGTGGGTGCCGAGCAGGCGGCGGCCGCCGAGCGGCAGGCGGTGGCGGCCCAGGAAGCGGCGAGGTTGGCACGGGAAGCCGCTGATCGCGCCGCAGCCGAGGCCAAGCCCGCATACGAGGCGGCGGCGCAGGCCGCGGCTTCGGCCGGTGCCGCGGCGAGGTCGGCGGCCGACGCGCAGAAGGCCGCGGCCGACGCGGCGGCGGATGGCGCGGCGGCCAGGGCCGCGGGTGACCGAGCCCGGCAGGCCGACGCGCAGGCCAAGGCCGACGCGGCCGCGGCTCGGCAATCCGCCAACACGGCGAGCAACGACGCGGCCATCGCGGGCAAGGCGGCGACCGCGGCCGAAGCGGACGCCACCGCGGCGCGGGATGCCGCGACCAGGGCGGAGAACGACGCGATCGCCGCCCGCGACGCCGCGAGCAAGGCCGAAACCGACGCGGCCGCTGCCCGTAAGGCGGCTGATCACGCCCAGGAAGCCGCCGACAGGGCGGCCGACGCGGCCGCCAACGCCCAGTCTTCGGCCACCGACGCACAGAAGGCCGCGGACCGGGCCGAAGAACAGGCTCGCCGTGACGAGGCCGAGCGCCGTCGTCAGGTGTCGGGGCAGCTTGAGCCAGGTGAAGCGGATCTGACGGCCGATGAAGTGGAGATGCTGCTGGCCTCGGACGCTGGCGGGGACATCCAGGCCTACCGGGACGCGTTGCCCGCGGTGAACAAGACGATCCCGGAGTTCCTGCTGGAGGTCGGCGCGGAGGCACTGAACGGTCTTCTCGGCATCGACGACGCGAAGAAATGCTTCGGCGAAGGGAACATCGAAAGCTGCATCTGGACGATCATCAACATCGGCAACTTCATCGTCATCCTCGGAAAACTGCCGGTCATCGGGAAGGCGATCGTTCGCGTGGTCGCCGGGGTGGTCAAGTACGTGGAAGCGTCCGACCTCGGCCGCAAGGTGCTGGGCCGGGTCCGTTCCGTCTTCTCCCGGTTCAGGCTGGACTGCGTCGTCCAGCTGGCCGAGGAGGTCGTCCCCAACGGGACAGCCTCGACGTACACCACCGCGGACGTCGGGATCCAGGCGAAGGTCTGCCTGGTCAAGAAGCCGGTGATCACCCAGCATGGCCGGGACCATTCGTTCGGCAGGCACGCCCACGAGTGGTTCGGGCGCGAAGTCACCGGTGCGGACATGCCTGAGTGGACCGCCATGCTCGAACGGGGTATCAAGAGCAAGAAGATCGTGCCGTGGCGCAGCGGCAGTGCGGAGACCTGGGCGATGATCAACCGGATCGGCAACGACTGGTTCGTGGTGCAGATCGACCGGGTGACCAGTGAGCTCGTCACCGCCTTCAGGCCCAATTCGGGGCAGCTGTCGGCGATGCTCAAGCTTTTGAAGGAGTGAGATGACCACATTCCGCCGGGAACTGATCCCGGCAGGGTCGCATCTTTCCCTGGCGGTCTATTCGACGAGAAAGACCAGCGAAGCCGTCTTCGGCACGATGGTGCAGCTCGTCCGTGGGAGTGTCGAGTCGAGCGCCCGGTATGTGGAAGTCGCACCGCGATCGGCGGTGGACGACGAGTCGGTCGAAGTGCAGCGGGTTCTCGCCGAAATCGACTTCGGCGAGAACGGCGTTCCCGCCGATCTGCCGACGGATCCCGGCCAGGTGCCGATCCGCGCCTATGTCAGGACGAAACGGTTCGGGCCGATCGTGATCGAGCGGGTCATGGTCTTCGATCGGACGCTCCGGGAACGGCAAGCTGTGGAGGCGCATCTGGCCGATGACGAGCTGGGGATTCCGCCGGGGCTCTGGTCGGGCAAGGACCGGCGCCGGGCGCTCGCCCGCTACGACTGGGCGAGCGAGTTGTTCAAACAGGTGTGCGTGCGGTCCGACGCGCTCTACGGACATCTGGCGAACGAAGCCACCTTGCCGACTCCCGCGCAGATCCACGACGGCCTCCGGGTGGAAGGCGCGGTGTTTCTCTCCGCCGAGATCATCGGCTCGTCGGGCGGTTTCGTCGAAGGAATGAAAGCGCGATACGGACAGAACGTGGTGACCGAACTCGAGAACGGCGTCGTGCTGGACGGACTCGTCCAGTTCGGAAAGACCGGGGTCACCTTTCAGAACTCGGCGGAGTTCACCGCCGAGATCACCGAATTCCTGTCGAAAAAGCTTCGCGCTGCGGCGCGCTGAGAATATCGAACGAATCTGGAGGGGTTTTGAGAAAGGGAACACTGGGCAGAGCCGTGCTTCCGGTCGCCATCGCACTGGTCGTCGGGATGACGCATCCGGTGACGGCCGCCGCGGCCCCCGCGGCCGGGCAGCAGGTACAGGCGATCCCCGCGGCGTCGCAACAGGAAAAGGCGAAAGCGCTCACCGAACTGGGGATCGAACCGACTCCGGCGCTGCTGCGGCTGACCGACCGCAACTTCGTCTTCGAGGTCTGGAAGCTCGCCGCCGGCGCCGAGGTGCGGGCCTCCGCCGAACTCGCCATGACACCGTCGAACGACGACGCGTGCACACAGTGGATCAAGACCGGGGCCAAGGAGGCCCGCGCCCGAGACCGGGCCAACGAGCAGCGAGACGTGGAAACGGCCCGGCAGGCCATCGAACTCAAACGCAACGGCGCGGCGGCCATCTACATCACGGTCGTCGATTCGGACGTGTTGCTTCGCAGCTACCGGGACTTCGTGTTCTGGCTTTGGGAGCGAGCGCCCGGACCGAAGGTGAAGGCAGCGGCGTGGGCGGCGTTCGAAGGAACCGAAGCAGCGCAGAAAGAGTTCCTGCGCCAGGGAATCTTCGAGACACACGCCCAGGATCAACAGGACAAACGAGACGCCGACCAAGAGAAGTCGGAAGCGGAAAAGGCGGTCGAAGCCTGGAACGCCACCAAGTCCGCGGCCGCGGCCAGGGTCGGGCTGGTGCCGAACGCGTCGCTTCTGGTGCTCCCGGACGACGGGTTCATTTGGGAGATCTGGGAGCGCAGTATCCAGGGCAGTGAGCTGTATCTGGCGGCCACGAGCGCGGTGCGCAGCAAGGAACCGGTGGTCTGGAAGGAATTCATCCAGACCGGCGTCCACGCGGCGCACGGCAGGGACCGGCAGAACGCGCTCGCCAAACGAGACGAGGACAATCGTCGCCGGGTACAGCAGATCGGTGCCAAGGCGACCAACAGCATGGTCCGTCCCGCCCTCGCGGAAGCGGCCAGGGTCGCGCTGGCAGGCACGGCGGAAGACGTCGAACGCTTCCTCGCGGTCGGCCAGAGCCTGGCACTGGCCCAGTCATTGGGCGCGGTCAAGCTCGGCAACCGGGGTTCGTACATCAGCGAGCCGTACGGGGCGGTCGTTCCGGCCACCACACAGCCCACCTTCGCCTGGAAGATCATGCCCGGACTGGCGGACCCGAACTGTGTCTCGCTCGAATCACCCACCCGTCCCGACTTCTTCGTGCTGCAGATCGACGGTGAGGTCGTCGTCAGGCCCAGTGACGACACCGACGGCTTCCGCCGGAACGCCACCTGGTGCGTCCGCCCCGGGGCACTCAGCGGCGGCGGTGTGTCGTTCGAGTCCGTGGGCAGGCCCGGCGCGTTCCTGCGGCACAAGGGTGGCCTGGTCGCGGGGAAGAACGGCCCGTACTGCGTGCCGACCGGGCCGCCGCAGCCTGGTCAGCTGCCCGGCGAGATCTGTATGGACCGGGACCACCCCGACTACTTCGCGGTTGAGGCGACCTGGGTGGTCGACGCGCCGGCACCGCCGGAAACGACCGAAATCGTCAAGCGCTACCTCAACGACGACGCGATCCGGTCGAGGCTCGGCGGTCCGATCGCCGCGGAAGTGACCGACGGCACGGTGCGGTTCCGCGATTACGCGAAGGGCAGGCTCTACTGGAGCCAGCGGACCGGGGTCAAGCAACTGGAAGGGTTGATCTTCGCCGAGTACCGCCGCATCGGTGCGCATCAGGCGCCGGACTTCGGCCCGCCGACGACCGACGAGACCGGGACACCGGACAAGGTCGGCCGGTACAACCATTTCCTCGGTGGCGGTTCGATCTACTGGACGTCCGGAACCGGCGCGCATGAGACCCACGGTCCGATCAAGGCCAAGTGGGCCTCCATGGACTGGGAGCGGTCGTACCTGAAGTACCCCACCAGCGGGGTTGAGACGGTGGGTGCGATCCAGCGTCAGCTTTTCCAGGGTGGCCGTATCGAGCATGATCCGGCGACAGGCAAGACCACGGCCTATCGGCAGTGAATACGTGATGGCCCCCTTCACCGCGTTAGACGCGGTGAAGGGGGCCATCACGTACTTGGAGATCAGCCGTTCGAGGTCGTGATGACCGCGAACTTCGAGCCCTGGCTGGCGATCCGCTCGCTGAGATCGGTGGTGATCGTCTCGATCGGTGCGTAGTTGTTCAGTTCGCCCGCCTGGCAGGGGCCGGACCGGGACTGCTGGTTGCCGATCAGGATGCCCAGTGCCGCGTGATCGGCCTGGCTGAACAGCGGTCCGCCGCTGTCGCCCGGCCGGGCGCAGAGGTCGGTGTTGATGCCGACGTCCGTGGAGAGGACACGGCCGCAGCGGGTTCCGACGAGGTAGCCGGCGCCCGCGCCACTGTCGACGGAATCCGGGTAGTTCACCGCGCTGGACGCCGTCCCGCTGGCGCAGACGACCCACCCGGCCTTGATCTCGGCGAGCTTGCGGGTGCCGGTGATGTATTCGTCCACCGAGGTGGCCTGCGCACCGCACGGGGTGTCACCGTTGCTGTCCATGCCACCGTTGCGGCAGTACTTGAGCACCCGGTTACGACCGGTCTGGCCTTCGAGCCACTTCGTGGCCGCCGCGTTGTCGACGTACGGCAGAGCCGCGTAGTCGTACGGATACGAGCTCTTCTCGATGCCGTGCTGCTGCAGCACGGCATTGCCGTTGTGCTGGGTGGGCGTGTTGTTGGTCTTCGTCCTCATGCAGTGCCCCGCGGTGAGAACCCAGCCCTTGCCGGGGAAACCGCCGCCGGTGGACCGCAGGTTGAAGCCGCTGGTGCAGCCGCCCCAGGTGCCGTCGTCCCGCTTCATGTCCAACCGGATACCGCCACGCATGGGGCCGTAGTTGGTGCAGTAGAGCGGATGACAGAAACCCAGGTCCACGTTCGGCGTGGCCAGCGCGTTCGGGTTCGCCAGGACGCGGGAAACGACCACGCCGGGTTCCGCCGCCGCGGCCTGGCGGGCGGTATTCACTTCGGCGGTCACGACGTCGCCGGCGGCACGCATGGCCACCTTCTCCTGAGCCACCCAGGAGCGTTCCCACAGCACGACGCGGTTCTCGGACTCACTCACCGACGGCAGGTAGACCGCTTCCGGTCCCGCGCCGACCTTGGCCGCGACGCGTTCCTTCGCCGCCGTGAGCTGCTGCAACGAGTGCTGGACCCGTTGTGTGCGGACATCGGCCCTGGCGGGCATCGCCTTGAGATACGGCTCGGCCCTGGCGGGTTCGGTCATGGCCACGACCAGCTGGCCCTTGCCCTGGTCGAGCCACATGCCCCCGTATTCGGCGCCGCGATCACGTCGCAGCAACTCGTCCAGTTTGACGCCGTCGGTCTGCAACTCCAGACGGCGCAACGCCTCCTGCTCGTTCACCTGGTAGGTCTCGACCAGGTAGCGCACCGACTCCCGCACCGTGGCGGGGTCGAGCGAGGTGTGGAACGACTGCACGGTGTCGGCCAACGCCGGGCTGCCCAGTGCTGTGGTCGCTGCCAGCACCGAAACGGCCAGGGCCCCCAGTCTTCTAGCTCTCCGCACGAGATCTCCTCACATGTCAGGGACTTCGCGATCATTTAACCGGAGGACGCCGGGCAGGCGGGGAGATTTTCCAACAATGCGGCGGAATCGCGGGCCCCGTGCCGACAATCCGGCCGACACGGGGCGAATCGGGCTACAAGCTCGGTTCCCGGCGCTGTTTACCTTGGCGCGCTTTGACAATCCAAGCGCCGAAGAGAGTCAGGAGACCGACACAGGTCCCTGCCGACGCACCGATCTCCGGTGTGCTGATCTTGACGAGACCGACGATGATTCCGCCGCCGATCGTCAGGAGGAGGCACATCCGCAGTGTCGGAGCCCAGCCGGCGAGGACCGCCATCGCCAGGCAAAGCCAGCTGTCGCGAGCCTGCACTTTGCGGTGGCGACCCGGGCTCCTCAGGAGAGGTCGCGCCGCGCGGATCATTTCCGCGGAGGTGGCGACCCGAGGCGGCGGCTTTTCGATGTGCTCTATGACAACTTTGACCCGTTGGGGCGGGTCGCTGTCTGGTGCCTTCGCGTTCTCAGGCTGTAGGGTCACGGCTGTCCTGTCCTTGTTCTAGCGAGCGGGCGATTGGGACATCCGCGTGGCCTCCTGTTACAGCAGGGGGCCACGCGTGCGTTACCGGGTCTTCACTCGGTGCAGCTGAAGACATCTTGTCGAAAGCAGTCTGTGACCGTTCAGTAGTACAGCGTGTGTCGCGCTGAACGGTATGCACGCGTCGCTCAGCGGTCCGAGTGACTCCTGAAGCTACTCAAAGTAGTCGGCGGCATCGAATGGACCAGAGCCGTCAACCGGACTCGGCAGCCCGGCGGCCTGTCTTCTCGGCGCCGTGCCTGGTCACCGCGACTTGCGCCGACGCAGTGATCTCCGCAGGTGGAGAACCATGCCGACGACGTTGCACACACCGGTTCCGCGGGAGTGAAAGATGCTGATCGCAACTGCCGGGTACGGTCAACTTCAGCCAAAACCGACGGGAATCGAGCATTCGCGCTCACGGTGAGTTCACCCGAACAGGTAGCTGGCTGCCTTTCGTCGCCTCACCTGGCTCACGAACAGCGAGTGACTGCTCTGATCGGTTGGTCACACTCCGGACAGGTCGCCGTCGGCTGTCCGCGTGCGGCGTTCCGTGGCGTGAAGGCTGCTCAGCAGCGCGAGAGCCCGGGAGCTGGGGGTGGCGGGTTCGGCGTGGTAGATGATCAATTGCTGCCCGGGAACACTGCGGACGTCGAAAGCCTGATAGGTGAGGGTCAGCGGGCCGACGTCGGGGTGCACGAGATGTTTGGGTTCGCGCGTTTTGCCGCGCACCTGATGGGTCTCCCACAATTCGCGGAAGAGCGCGCTGCCTTCGCCGAGTTCGGCCACCAGATCTCGCAGACCGGAGTCCTGCGCGTCGAAGCCCGCGGCCACCCGCAGATTTGCCACGGTGGCCTGCGCGGTCCAGTCCCACCGCGCGTAGAACCGTCGCGCCGCGGGGTCGAGAAAGGTCATCCTGGCGAGGTTGCCCACCGCGCGGAACGGTGAGAACAGCGCGTCGGCGAGGGTGTTGGTGGCCAGGACGTCCAGGACGCGGTCGAGCACGAAGGCGGGGGTGTTCGAGTAGCCGTCCATGAGCTGCCGCAGTTCGGGGCTGACGGTCCGACGCACCGGCGCGGGTGCGCCGTCCGGTGTCGCCCCGGCCAGCCGGTAGAGATGCTCGCGGGAGTCGGGGTCGAGATCCAAGGCGCGGCAGAGAGCGTCGAGCACTTGCGGCGACGGACGGGTTTCGCGGCCCTGCTCCAGGCGGGTGTAGTAGTCGGCGTTCACCCCGGCGAGCACGGCGACTTCTTCGCGGCGCAGTCCGGGCACCCGGCGCCTGCCGGAATAGCGCACGCCCGCGTCTTCGGGGGTCCGCCCCGCGCGGCGTGCGCGCAGGAACGTTCCCAGTTCGCCAGTGCCCATGGAGCCAGGGTAGGTCGCCGCTTGTCGTGGTGCCTGGGTGTGGCACACCCAGGCACCACGTGTCCTGCCATCGGCTTTCGCCGTCGTCGACGCTGATCGGTATGACTAGCGATACTGACGTGGTCGGCATGTGGGTCACCGCGGACGGGCACATCCGGCAAGAGCTCCGCGCCGACGGACGCTACGACGAAGCGCGCGGTGAGCGGCGCAGCGCCTACACCGGGCGCTACACGGTGACCGGCAACCATCTCGACTACGTGGACGACACCGGCTTCACCGCGACGGGCGACATCCGCGACGGCGTGCTCTATCACGAGCATCTCGTCCTTTATCGAGAGTCCGCTGGAAGAGAAGACCCGCCTGGACGGCTGGACGGCAAGGTCGCGTTGATCACCGGCGCGACCGGCGGTATCGGACAAGCCACCGCCGAACTGTTCGCCCGCGAAGGCGCGCGCCTGATCGTCACCGACCTCGTCAAGGACGCCACGGAAGAGCTTGCCGAACGCCTGATCGCGGAAGGCGCGGAGGTGCTGGCGGCCGGTTTGGACGTCTCGTCGCCCGAGAACTGGAGCGAGGTCGTCCAGCTGACCGGGCAGCGTTTCGGCAGGCTCGACATCCTGGTCAACCTCGCCGGCGTCGTGGACTGGCCCGGGATCGAGGACACCACGCAGGATTCCTGGGAACGGGTGATCGCGGTCAACCAGACCGGTACCTGGCTCGGGATGAAGACGGCCATGCCGCTGCTGCGCGCTTCCGGCAACGCCTCGATCATCAACACCTCCTCGGTGCTCGGGCTGGTGGGCAGCGGCGCCGCCGCCGCGTACCAGGCGTCCAAGGGAGCGGTGCGGCTGCTGAGCAAGACCGCCGCCGTCGAATACGCGACCCGTGGTGTCCGGATCAACTCGGTGCACCCCGGGGTCATCGCCACCCCGATGATCCAGGACCTCCTCGACGAGCAGGGCGACCGGCAACCGGACATCGTGCGCACTCCCATGCGCCGCGCGGGTTTCCCCGCCGAGGTCGCATCCGTGATGCTCTTCCTGGCCGGTGACGAATCCTCGTTCGTCACCGGGACCGAGCTCGTCGTCGACGGCGGTCTCACCGCCTACTGAACGCCTCGATCTGCTCGCGCAGGATGTCGCCGTGCCCGGCGTGCCGCGCGAAGTCCTCGATCAAGAGCAGGTAGATGAACCGCAAGCTGACGTCACCGGCGCGGGGATGCGTCTTGACGACGTCGAGGTCGAAATCGGCGGCGATCGCCCGGGAGCGCTCACTGGCGCGCTCGAACTCGGTGATCACCTCGTCCAGTGTCTCGTTGTCGGCGACGACGAAACTGGCGTCGCCCGGCGTCGTGCCGCCGTCACATTCGTCCTCGGGCAGGCTCGCGAGGACGTGCTGGAACCAGATTCGTTCGGCGACCGCGGCGTGTTTGAGCAAGCCGATCGGCGTGGTCATGGAGGTGACGAGACGGCGGCGGGCGTCGGCTTCGGACAGGCCGCGCACTACGCCGACGACCTCGGCCCGGTTGCGGTCGAGCATGTACTCGAGCAGACGACGTTCGGCGCCGGTGGTGGTTTTCGCCATCGACCAGGTCATTGTCGGCTCGATTCGCTCAGCTGAGCAGGAGAAGTGCGTAGTAGGCAAGGAAGTGCTCGACCATGTACGAGCCGCCGGTGGTCTGCGGGAGCGACGCCTGTGTGTGGTCGCGTGCGGCGTCCACCATGGCGGTGATCCTGGCGTCGCCGTCGGGCAGGGCCTGGGCGAGGCGGTACCAGCACCAGGCGCGATGCAGGTTGAGGCCGTGCAGGTGGGCGATCTGCCCGTCGGAGGGATCGGACACGGTCGCCGGGGTGAAGAGCGTCGCGGGTGCCCGGTCGGCGAGGCCTTGAAGGAAACCGTGCAGCCAGTCGGCGAACTCGGGCGCGGGCAGCAGACGGGAGAGGAGTTCGGCTTCGGCCAGGGCGGGGGACAGGAAGTCGGCTCCGGAGGGTTCCCAGGCGCCGGGATAGTCGCGGTCGGATCCGAACCACCGCCAGGCGGTCTCGGTGATGGCCTGGTGCAGCCGGGGGTCACCGTTGTCCGCGAGATGGCGGGCGTAAGGCAGGGCGCGGGACAACCCGAACGCACCGTTTTCGTGTATGCCGTACCGGATGGGATAGGCGGCTCGAGGCAACCAGTCGAGGTAGCGGGTGATGAAGACCTCGCTCAACTCTCGCAGGGCTGTCGACCAGCGCGCGGCATCCGGGTCTTCCCAGGTGGCGATCTCGAAGGTGAGTTCCAGCAGCGCGGACCAGCCGTACGGGCGCTGGGTGGTGCGGTGTTCCTCGGGGGAGAAGAACGCGACCTCACCGGCGAGTGCCTGGGTGGTCAGATGCTCGTCGAGCGTGGCGCGGATCTCCGCGGCCGGTACGAGCTCGGGGTGATGACGCAGCAGGCGAACCAGCACCCAGAACATCTCCACACAGGAATGCCAGTCGAAACTGCCGTAGAAACACGGGTGCGACAGTCGCGGGGCAGGGATGGTCACGCCTTCGAAGTGCCAGTGACTTTCGTGGTGCGGATACTCGCGTACGACGTTCGTCAACGCCGTCCTGGCCAGATCGCCGGCATTCGCCCTCATCAAGCGGTTTCTTTCGGTGGCCCACCCGGTCATCCGCTGCCCCCTGGATTCGCCTTGGCTCCCGAAACAACCCTAGCGATCTATGATGAGAGGCGTGGACGAACGGCCGATCACCACTGCGCAGCGCAACTACCGGCGAGTCGCCGAAGAGCTCGAAAGCATGGAGAACCAGGACCGCTTCACCTACATCTTCCGATCCAGGCTGTGGAGTTCCGGCTCGGTCTCCGGGCCCGGTTCCGAGGAGGTTCAGACCAGGCAGCTGTGCGATCGGCTACCGGGTCTGCTCGACCGGTTCGGAGTGCGCACGATGCTCGATCTGCCGTGCGGGGACTTCGGCTGGCTCAGTGAGGTGGGTCTCGATCTCGAGCGCTACATCGGTGCCGACATCGTCGCGGACCTGGTCGAGCTGAACGCCGCGCGGTTCCGGGACGATCCGGTGCGGGAGTTCCGGGTGCTCGATCTGACCGGCGATCCGCTGCCCTCGGCGGATCTGGTGCTGTGCCGGGATTGTCTGGTCCACCTGAGTTTCGCCGACATCGAGCGCGCACTGCGCAACCTTCGGCGGAGCGGCTCCCGGTACCTCCTCACCACTACTTTCACCGAACTGGGCGCCAACACCGACATCGCGACCGGCGACTGGCGGCCGTTGAACCTGTGCCGGGAACCGTTCGGATTCCCCGAGCCGCTGGCGGTACTGGTCGAGGGATGCACCGAGGAGAACGGCGCCTACGCCGACAAGTCCTTGGGGTTGTGGGAGATCGCCGCGATCGTGGACTGAGCGCACCGGGCGGTCGCGCTCCCAGCATGCGGAACCCCTACTGCGTCTGCCGCACCCTGCCTTAAGTTCCCCGGCATGTCCTCGTCGCGCCGGGCCGCCGCGCTCACCAGGCCCGCTCTGGCGCTCGCCGCCATCGTCGTCCTGGTGGTGCTCTGGCAGCTGGTCACCCTCGCCAAGCTGTGGCCGGAACAGATCGTCCCCGCCCCGGCACGGGTCTGGGATCAGCTTCTGTCCACTTCGGACTCCGCGAACGGTCAGGGCGGCTATGCCGGTTCCACGCTGTGGGAGCGGCTCGGCGTCAGCCTGCGGCGCGTCGGCTATGGGGCGGGGTACGGAATCCTGATCGGCATCGGGCTCGGGCTGGTGATGGGGCTGGTACCGGTCGTCCGCGTGACGCTCGAGCCACTGGTCACCTTCCTTCGCGCCCTTCCGCCGCTGGCGTACCTGAGCCTGCTGGTCATCTGGCTCGGCATCGACGAGGAACCGAAGGTGTACCTGCTGATGGTCGCGGCGTTCCCGCCGGTGGCGGTGGCGACCGCCGCGGCCGTCCTCGGGGTCAACCGGCAGTACGTCGAAGCGGCGCAAGCACTGGGCGCCCGGCGGGCACACGTGCTCGCTTCGGTGATCCTGCCCGCGTCCGCCCCCGAGATCCTGACCGGGATCCGGCTCGCCGTCGGTGTCGCCTACAGCTCCGTCGTCGCCGCGGAAACGGTCAACGGTGCCGACGGTATCGGCGGGATGGTGCTCAACGCCCAGCGCTACAACCAGACGGCGGTCGTCATCCTCGGCCTGTTCGTCATCGGGATCACCGGTCTGCTCATCGACTCGGTGATCGTCGCCCTCGCCCGCCTGCTGTCCCCGTGGCGGGGACGGGTCTGAAACCAGGAGAAACCCTTGCCTCAGTTCACCCGGCGATCCGCGCTGTCCTTGTTCGGCGGGCTCGCCGCCGGCCCGCTGCTCGCGTCCTGCGGAGTCGGCGGGTCCTCGCCGAGCGCCGACGGGAAGACCGTCCGCATCGCCTACCAGAAGTTCGCCGACAGCACCCTGCTGGTGAAAGACCAGGGAACACTGGAAAAAGCCTTGCCGGGCTACCGGATCCAGTGGACCGCCTTCGATTCCGGCGCCAGTATCAACACCGCGTTCCTGGGCCGCTCGCTCGATCTCGCGGTGATCGGAAGCAGTCCCACCGCGCAGGCGTTGTGCCCGCCGCTGGCCATCCCGTACCGGATCATCGAGCTGCTGAACGTGATCGGCGACAGCGAGGCTTTGGTGGCACGCAAGGAAATCACCAAGGTCGCCGACCTCGTGGGCCGCAAGGTCGCCGCTCCGTTCAGCTCGACCGCGCACTACAGCCTGCTCGCCGCCTTGCAGCAGGCCGGGGTCGACCCCGCGAAGGTCACCATCGTCGATCTGGAGCCGCAGAACATCCTCGCGGCCTGGCAGCGCGGTGACATCGACGCGGCCTACGTGTGGACGCCGACGCTGTCCAGCATCCAGAAGGACGGCACGACGCTCATCGACAGCGCCCAGCTGGCCAAGGCGGGCAAGCCGACGTTGACCTTCACCGTCGCCAGTAACGAGTTCATCGACGCGAATCCGCAGGTGATCACCGAGTGGCTGAAGGCGACCGACGCGGCGCTCGGGCAGATCGCCAAGGATCCGGGCACGGTCGCCGACGCGGTCGCCCGTCAGATCGGCAGCACCCGTGAAGACGCGCTCGCGCAACTGAAACAGAACATCTATCTCGACCACGCCCAGCAGCGCGCGCCCGAGTACTTCGGCTCGGCGTCGGCGCCGGGCGCGCTCGCCGATCGGCTGCGCGACACCGCCGAATTCTTGCGAGGACAGAAGAAGGTCGACGCCGTCCCGGCGCTCGAGACCTTCCGATCCGCTCTCCGTGTCCCGGAGACGGCATGAGCCCGCTCCTGGACATCGACGATGTCGAGCACCGCTACCGCGATGTCGTCGCACTGGGCCCGGTGGGCCTCCAGGTCGACGCGGGGGAGTTCGTGGTCATCGTCGGTCCGTCCGGATCGGGAAAGAGCACGCTGTTGCGGCTCGTCGCCGGGTTCGAGCGGCCGACGACGGGGTCGGTGACGCTCGCCGGACGGCTGCCCCGGCCGGGGCGCGACGTCGGCCTGGTCTTCCAGCAGCCGCGGTTGTTCCCTTGGCACACGGTGAACGGCAACATCACCGCGGCGCTGAGGTGGGCGGGTGTCCCGCGTGCCGAGCGCCCCGCCGCCGCAGCGTCGTTGCTGGCGAAGGTGGGGCTCGGGGAACTCGGCAAGCGGCGGGTGTGGGAGATCTCCGGCGGGCAGCAGCAGCGAGTGGCGATCGCCCGCGCGCTGGCCGCCCGGCCGCGGCTGCTTCTGCTGGACGAACCGTTCGCCGCGCTCGACGCCCTCACGAGGGAGCGGTTGCAGGAGGACGTGCGAGGGCTGACCGACACGGAGGGGCAGGCCGCGGTGTTCGTGACGCACAGCGTCGACGAGGCCGTCTTCCTCGCCACCCGGATCATCGTGCTCAGTGACAGGCCGGGTCGGATCCTCCTGGACCTGCCCGTCGATCTGCCGCGAACCGGTGTCCCGGCGGCCGAACTGCGGGGCTGGGCGGAGTACGCGGCTCTTCGCGGCGAGGTCGCCACCGCGGTCCGGGCGATCCAGCCGAGCTGAACTACCGGAGCGGGAACTCGGCCCCGTACTCGTCCACGGGACGGGGACCGTGGATGCGCCGATCGCCGCGGGAAATGGCGACGTCGTTGATGCTCGCCTCGCGACGGCTCATGAGACCGTGCTCATCGAACTCCCAGAGTTCGTTGCCGTGGCTGCGCCACCCTTGTCCGGCCTGGTCGTGCCATTCGTACTGGAAGCGGACGGCGATCCGGTTGTCGTGGAACGCCCAGAGGTTCTTGCGAAGCGCGTAGTCCAGTTCGCGCTCCCACTTCCGGGTCAGGAAGGTGACGATCTCCTCGCGGCCCTGGACGAAGGTGTCCCGGTTGCGCCACACCGAATCCGGCGTGTACGCCGATGCCACCCGGCGGGGATCGCGGGTGTTCCAGGCGTCCTCGGCGGCTTGGACCTTCCGCAGGGCCGTTTCCTGGGTGAACGGCGGGAAGGGTGGGCGATCTTCGGGCATGGTCGGCCTCCTCGGGTTGAGAACGTGCGTTCTCCACGTCTGGCGCCTAGAGTAGGGAACGACCGTTCTCAACGTCAAGGAGTTCCGATGCCGGCCGCCGTCACCGACGAGCAGAACCGTTTGGACCGCGAAGCCCTGCTCGACGCCGCCGAGAAGCTCTTCTACGAGAACGGCATCCAGGCGGTCGGCATGGACCAGGTCCGCGCGGCGTCCGGCCTTTCGTTGAAGCGGATCTACCGGTTCTTCGAAGCCAAGGAGGACCTGGTGGTGGCGATGCTCAAACGGCGTGATCAGCGGTGGAGGGGCAGCCTGGCCGCCCATGTCGAGGAAGTCGAGGATCCCCGGGAGCGGGTGCTCTCGATCTTCGACTGGCTCGCCGAATGGTTCGCCGAACCCGGCTTCCGCGGCTGCGCCTGGATCAACGCCCACGGCGAAGTCGGCCCCTCGTCGACGGCGGTGCTGGCCGAGGTGCGGGCGCACAAGCGGGCGTTTCGCGAACAGGTCGAGACCTGGGTGCGTGCCACGGGATTCGCTGTGGCCGAGCCGGTGTTCCTGCTCGCTGAAGGGGCCATCGTGACGGCCGGAATCAGCGGGGACCCGGCTCCGGCCCGTCAGGCGCGCGAGGCCGTCGCGACGCTGCTCGGCGTCCAGTGACCTCGTGAGTGGTGAGGACGGTGAGTGCGGTAGCCGGGGCGGCCGGGTTCACGGAGAGCTGAAGGTGACCATGCCCGCATCTCCTGCGGCGAAGGGAGCTTTCCCCGCGTGACATGCGACGAAAGGCCCCTTCGGCTCACGCCCACATCGGCATCCAGAACGAGCCCACCAGATGACATCAGGATCCAGTGGGTAGGCAAACGCAGGTCCACCAGAACCGTCCTAACCACTCACGAGGTGATCAGCGGCGGATGAGGCCGAGATCGGTCGCGGTGGCGACGGCGGCGGTCCGCGAGTCGACGCCGAGTTTGGTGTAACTGCGCGCCAGATGGGACTTCACGGTGCCTTCGGTCAGATGGAGCCGTGCGGCGATGGCCCGGTTGGACAGACCGTCGGCGACCAGACCCAGGACCTCGATCTCGCGCAGGGTCAAGGCGATGGTGGGCATCCGCATGCGGTTCATAAGCCTGTCGGCGACCGTCGGGGCCAGGGTGGTGCGTCCGGCCGCGGCGGTGCGCACGGCGGCGGCCAGGTCTTCGGGCGGGGCGTCCTTGAGGAGATAGCCGGTGGCGCCCGCTTCGATCGCGGGCAGGGTGTCGGCGTCGGTGTCGTAGGTGGTGACGATCAGGACGCGGGGTGCGCCGGGCCGGGCGGTGATCGCGGCGGTGGCTTCGGCGCCGGTCATTCCGGCGCCGAAGCGCAGGTCCATCAGCACGACGTCCACGTCGCCCTCGGCGGCGCGGGCGACCGCGGCCTCCGCGGTCGCGGCTTCGGCGACCACGACGAGACCGGGTTCGGTTTCGAGTACGGCACGGAGTCCCGCCCGGACGATGGGGTGGTCGTCGGCCAGGAGGAGGCGGATCGGGGCGTCGGTCACGAGCGGTCCTCCGGTTCGGCGGGCAACCGCACGGACAAGGTCGTGCCATGGCCGGGGGAGGACTCGACGGCGAAGGTTCCGCCCAGTGTCTCGATTCGGGTCCGCATCGCGGTCAAACCGAAGCCACTGTCGACGTCGTCGAAGCCGATGCCGTCATCGACGACGTCGAGGGCGACCTGCTCGCCCAGGTAGCTCAGGGTGACGTCGGCTGTGGCCGCGTCGGCGTGCCGGACGGTGTTCGCGAGGGCGGCCTGGCCGATGCGCAGCAACGCGACCTCGTGCGTGGTCGGCAGCGGAACGGGTGCGCCGGTGAGGTGGAAGCGCGTGGTGATCCCGTGCCGGGCGCCGGTGGTGGCGCACAACCTTTCCAGCGCGTCGGCCAGCGTGGTGTCGTCGAGCGCGGGAGGGCTCAGCGCGACGACGAAGCGGCGAGCCTCGGCGAGGTTGTCCGCGGCCGCCTGGCGCGCTTGTTCGACGTAGCGGGCCGCGTTCCCGGCGGTGTCGGGCAGCGTCCTTTCGGCCGCACGCAACAAGAGTTGAATACTCGAGAGCCCTTGGGCGAGGGTGTCGTGGATCTCGTGGGCCAGCCGCTCCCGCTCGGCGAGCACTCCGGCCGCGTGCTGGGCCTCGGCGAGGTCGGCGCGGGTGGCGGTGAGCTCCTCGATCAGGCTCCGGCGGCTCTCGCTCTCGCGGTAAAGCGCCTGATATCCCCAAACGACAGCGACCGCGACGGCCGCGCCGAGTGCCGGGCCGATCGCCGCAGCCGGGGTGAAGGCGCCCTGATGGGCGGCGAACGCGGTGATCGCGGCCACCGCGGTCACGATCACCGCGAGCAGGCCTTGGCGACGCGGCAGCAGGTGCAATTGCAGGAAGTACAGCGGGAAGGCGACCCACACGCCGTCGGCGGTCAGCACCAGCAGGGCCAGCCACACGGTGCCCACCGCGGTCAGCCACCACGTGGCGGCTCGTCGTGACGTCCGGACGCGGGGCAGGAGCGGCCCGGCCGCGTACACCACGGCGCACAGCGCCGCCGTCACGACGACCGCTCCCGCCCGGGGAGAGTCGTCGGCCACCGCCCGCGCGGCCGCCAGTGCGAGCAGGGCGAGGAGCAGCAGGTGCAGACACCAGGTCAGCACCCGGCTGGTCGGGGTCAGGACGGGCGCGGCGTTCACAGTATGTCCAGGTTACGGAGCCGGGTCGGGAATCGCCTCTATCGAAAGGTGGAAGCGGCGCGCCGCCTTCCGGCTCGTGAAGTGCCAACTCCGGCGAGATGTCCATTCGGGACTCGACGGCGATCGTGGAGAGGTACCCAGCCCACCCGCCGGAAAGGACAGACCGGAGCCGTGTTCGTCGCCTGGAGAGACCTGAGATTCGCCAAAGGGCGGTTCGCCCTGATGGGCGCCGCCGTCGTGCTCATCACCCTGCTGGTCGGTCTGTTGTCGGGGCTCACCGCCGGGCTGGGGGAGCAGAACATCTCCGCCGTCACCGGCCTGCCCGCGGACAAGATCGTCTTCGCCGCTCCCGGTGACGGACAGAGCCTCTCCTTCGCCAACTCCGCGGTCAGCGAGACACAGCTGCGGCAGTGGACCGCGACACCGGGCGTCACCGGAGCCGAGCCGCTGGGCATCGCCACCACCAAGGCCACCGCGGGAAACCGCAGCGCCGGGATCTCCGTGTTCGGAGTCCGTCCCGGCTCCGCGCTCGCCCCGGACAGCGGAATGCTCACCGGCGACTCGGTGACACTTTCGTCCTCCGCCGCCGAAGAGCTGGACGTCCGGAGCGGGGACACCATTTCCGTGGCCGGGCGCCCGCTGACGGTCGCCGCCGTGTCGGGTGACGCCTGGTTCAGCCACACCCCGGTGGTGTGGGCAGGCCTCGACGTCTGGGCGAGGACGGCGCCGCCCACCGGCGGTGAGCCGAGCGCGACCGTGCTCGCGCTGACCGCTGCCGGCGACGTCGATTTCGCGGCCGTCGACCGTGCCCTGGGAACGAAGACGGTGTCGAAGGACGAATCGTTGTCTGCCATCGGTTCCTACACCTCGGAAAACGGTTCCCTGCAACTGATGCGCGGCTTCCTGTTCGCCATCTCCGCACTCGTGATCGGCGCCTTCTTCACCGTCTGGACCATTCAGCGCAGCGGGGACATCGCCGTTCTCAAGGCATTGGGGGCCAGCACGGTCTTCCTGCTGAAGGACGCGCTCGGCCAGGCCGTCGTGCTTCTCGTCGGCGGCACCGCTGCCGGAACCGGACTGGCCGCCTTGCTCGGCGCCGTCGTCGCGGGCTCCGCCGTGCCGTTCCTGCTGACTCCGGCCACCGTGCTCGTTCCCGCCGCCGTGATGATCCTGCTCGGTGCGCTGGGGGCCGCGTTGTCCGTCCGCCGCATCACCTCCGTCGACCCGCTGACCGCACTGGGGAGTGCCCGATGAGCCTGAAGCTGACCGGTGTCACCCTCACCTATCCCGACGGCGAGTCCCGCCTCACCGCCCTCGACGACGTCACGCTGGACGTTCCGCCGGGTTCGCTCACCGCCGTCGCCGGGCCCTCCGGTTCCGGCAAGTCCAGCCTGCTCGCCGTCGCCGCCACCCTCATCAGCCCGGACGACGGGACCGTCACCGTCGACGGCGTCGTGACCACCGGCCTGAACCGCGGCGAACTCACCGAACTGCGCCGCCGGAAGATCGGGATCGTCTTCCAACAGCCCAATCTGCTGCCATCCCTGACCGCCGCCGAGCAGCTCCAGGTCATGGCACGGATCGACGGCCGCTCGCCGGCGAAAGCCCGTGGCGCGGCGATGGAACTGCTCGACGCCGTCGGGCTCGCGCCCCTGGCGGGCCGTCGACCGCATCAGCTCTCCGGCGGCCAACGGCAGCGGGTGAACATCGCCCGCGCGCTGATGAACGAACCCACCGTGCTGCTGATCGACGAACCGACGAGCGCCCTGGACCACGAGCGCGGCGCCGCGGTCATCGAGCTGATCACCCGGCTCACCCACGAACGCGGCACCGCCACGGTTCTGGTCACCCACGACCGCGTCCACCTCGCCGCCGTGGACCGGATCACGGAAGTCCACGATGGCAGGCTGAGCACACCCTCACCGGTGGGCTAGGTACGGCCACAGTTCGACGCTGTTCTTGTCCGGCGGTACCGGAGAGCGGATAGTGAGGCCATGACGTGTCTCGATGCCGCCGGGACCAGGCTGCCGGTGGACACCGACGGCCTGCTGACGCGGTTGCGCGACAGGGCGACCTTGGAGCACGCCGCCAGTGTGCTGATGGCGAGGTACGGCCTCTCCGACGCCACGACCGCGATGCGTGCGCTGGGAACCGCCGCTCGCCGTCATCACATCGCCCCGGACACGCTGGCGAGGGCGTTGCTCGTCGCGCCTCGCCCCTGGCGGAACGGGCGCTGGTTCTCGCCTCGTGTCTGGCGGAGCGCGCCCGAGCTCGACTTCCTGCCTGCCTCGCCCGCGATCCGGCCGTCGGGGCTCCTGCGGGCGACCCTGGACACCGTGACCGATCGTGCCCAGACCGCCCAAGGTGACATCCAAACGGTGACGACGGGCAATACCGGCCTGAAACTGCAACGAGCCGAGGGATTCTCCTCGGAGTTCTTCCAGCACTTCGCCCATGTCGAAGGGGACGCCACCGCGTGCGGCATCGCCTTGAGGGTGCGTGAACCGGTCACGGTCGCCGACGTCACCACGTGCGGCATTTTCGATCGCCCTGCGCTCGAAGCCCTTGTCGCCGAAGAGGTCCGGGCCGTGCACAGCATCCCGATCTGCGGTCCGGACGGGTGCGCCGGCGTCGTTTCCGTGCACTATCGCCGTTCGGGCCACGGCCCGTCGGAAGCCACCCGCGCCGAGCTGACCAGGATCGCCTCCCAGGCGGCGGCGTGGCTGCACTGGTATCGCCGGACGGCCACCCTCGACGCTCTCGAGGACCTCCACCGGCTCTGATCCCGGTGGATCCGGCCACGGGTCTCACTTCCGGCCATTTCGCCGTTGGCGAGGAGGCGCTCGGCCCAGGCCGGGAAGAGAACGATGCCGCGAAATAGGATTCCCGGAATCCCATTCATGGGGTTGTCATTACTTTAATGCCGCGATCGCCGATTTCCGGCAAGCCTTGTCGCCCGCGCCGCTCCGGTCCTCAGAGGACGGGGCAAGGCGTCCACCAGGGCATTTTTGTGATCGATTCGTTGTTGTTGCCGGAATGATATGAACACTCCGCCGACGACACGGCCTTGTCGAATTCGCCCGAGTGGCGGTTACTTCCGACTTGTGAGTGAGGGCATTGTGATCCGCGGACGACGAGGCGTCGCCTCGCGTCAGAACTGGGTGAGAGGTCATTCGGGGGATACGCGCGAATCGCTTTGTGCCGCGAATTCGATACACGGTCAGTGGGACACTCGCCGTCACCGCAGGGGGTGATCGGTGAAGCGTCGTGTTGCCCGATGTCCGTCACCCGCTACTGGATCAGGATGGGGAGTCATCATGATGGGGAATCGTGTGGCCGGTGGCCGAAGACCGTTTTGGTCGCTGACGGCGGCTCTTGTCGTGTTCACCTGCGCGATGGCCGGGACGGCGCAGGCCACCCAGGCCGGGCCGATCGACCTCGGTACGTTGCCCGGCGACGACGCCAGCACCGTTCTGGCGGTCAATGACGCGGGGGTGATGGTCGGACTGTCCTTCGCGGGACCCGCGCGGCGCAGTCTTCCGGTTCGCTGGAACGCCGATGGCCAGATCATGGCCCTGCCCACGCCAGGCGGCACCGAGGGGCAGGTTCGTGACATCAACAACCAGGGGGTTTCCGCGGGCTATGTGCTGACCCCGACCGCCGCCGTGCCGACCCGATGGGACGCCGACGGCGTGGCGACCACGCTGCAGGTCCCACCCGGCTATCGCAACGGCACCGCTGCGGCGATCAGTGACACCGGTGTCGTCGTCGGGAACTGGACGACGCCGGACAACCAGTACCACGCCGTCCGCTGGGATCCGAACGGCCAGGCCACCGATCTGGGCGCGCTGCCCGGCGAGACCTGGAGCATGGCCGACGGCATCTCCGCCGACGGCAGCATCATCGTGGGCAGCGGTTTCCGTACGGGCGCGAACCAGGCCGTGCGGTGGGTGAACGGCGGGCCGATCACCGAGCTGGAGCCCCTGGGGTACAGCAGCGGAGCCAGCAAGATCAACAAGCCCGGCGTGGCCGCCGGTGTGCTGAGCGAGACCAAGACCGGGCCCCGGATCCCGGCGACCTGGGATCAAACCGGCACGAGGCACAGTCTGGACTGGCCCAGCCCGCACTCGGTCTGGGTCTACCAGATCGGCTCCACCGGTTACGCGGTCGGTACCGGCTACGCCTACCCGCCCAAGCGGCAGGCCGTGCTCTGGGATCCCGCCGGCGATCTCACCATCCTGGCTGACGACGGCCTCGGCGCCGACGTCGAAGCAGTCGACTCGGTCGGAACCGCGGTGGGTACCTTCAAGAATCAGGCGACCGCCTGGTTCCGGAACGGTGAGCGCAGGCAACTGGGTCTGCTCCCCGGCGGTAACCGCAGCCAGGCCTACCGGATCACCGACAGCGGCCGCGTCGTCGGAACCGCCACCGTCGCCGGCGGAAAAGATCACGCGGTGTACTGGACCCTCGGCTAGCGTTTCGATGTAGGACATGTGTGCGCTGGTCGAGCTGCTGCTCGACCAGCGCACACTCTATTCGGCCAGGGAAATCCCGTGTTCTCGCCGGACATCCGGTCCGAAATCCTCGGGCCAGACCGTCGTGCCGTCGGCGCGCGCGCCGACCAGGATCGCCTCCGTGAGGTGCCGGGCGCGCATGTCGGCGCCGCGAAGATCGACACGGGACAGGTAGAGCCGGGGCGCGTCGCATGAATGCGGTCTTCGCGCGAGGATGATCATCGCGGCCGGGATGTCCGGAGAGTGGATCCGCAGCCATGGCCGGTTTTCGTCGACGACGGGCGTGGGATGCTGCGGGCCGTCGGGTGTTCCGGCCTGCCACGGTGCCTGCCCGTCGCGGTTGACTCCGACCTGGCGCCAGGTCGCGGCGCCGCCGAACAGCAACCCCAGGCCGACCACCGTCGTGGCTGCGAGGAGCCAAGAACGTCCGCGTCATGACCCCACGACCTTCCTTCACCCGGCCAGGTCGGACAGCGCCCCACACGCAGTCCCGGCCGATGTCCGGAAATCGTCGGTGGGACCCGCTACCGTGCCTCGCGTCGTCGAAGTGGGAGGACTGGGGTGGAGAAGCACACGGAGGTGTCGTCGAGGCTGGCGGAGGCGCTCGTGCCGGTGGTGGCGGATCTGATTCCGTTGCTGCGCGGCCGTATCCCGCGCGGCCCCGCGACTGCGCTCGGCAGGCTGGGCGTCCCCGAGGTGACGCCGGACGCGTTCGGGCTCGAAGCGGGCCGGCTGGTGGCCGGGTCCGGCGAATCGGAGGTGTTGAGCAGGCTCCGTTCGCTCGGTGATCCCGTTTCCGAGCGGCTGCTCGGCGCGCTCGAACTGACCTTGGACGAGCTGGTGGTGGTCGTTCCGGAGGAGGTCGAAGCGGCGGTACCGGGGCCGGACGCGACACCGCAGGCCTTCGGTTTCATGATGTCGAACGGGCCGAACGCGCAGACGGTCACCGCGGTGCGCCTGCTCGATCAGGTGCGACCGGGGATCTCCGCGCTGATCGTGGCGCTGGTCGCGGAGCTGGCCGAGCACGAGACCTTGGCGCCGTTGCTGGCGGTCGCACCGGAACTCACCGGCGAGGAGGAACTGGCGGCGGCACAGGGAGAAGCGCATCTCGCCTTGGCCGTCGCGGTCGCCGCGCCGGTCTTGCGGCGGACGGACGCTCCGCTGCTCGCCGGGACCCCCGCGGCTGTCGTCGGCGTCGCCCTCGCCGCCGTTTCGGCTCTGTTGAGCGAAAGTCCGATGCCGCCCGGGTACGCGGCCGCATTGCTGGAGAAACGCCGGGCCGAATACTTGCTGCCGGCGACGGCGTCTTGTTCGGCGGAGGTGCACGCACACCAGTTCGTCCTCGCCGAGCGCCCCGTCGTCGGAGAGGCCGATTTCAGCGGTAACGGCCTGGCCGTCGCGGTCCCTGGAGGGGTCGCCGTTCGGACCGGGCTCGGCGAAGGCCGGCTGTCCGTGACGATGCGGATTCTCGAGGGACCGCCGGACACGGTGGACGTCGACTGGTGGGACGAAGTCACCGAGATCTCCTGGCGGGCCGAGCAAGGTGACGCCACGCTGGGTGAAAGCACCCCGCATCGCACGAGAACACCGCCATGGCCCGGCGATTTCCGGGTGAGGGTGCACGCGATCGGCCGGGACGGTGAAGAGCGCGAGCGGTACGAACTCGTGCTTTGGCAGGCGCCGCCGGGCCCGGACATCGTGTACAAGCGTGGTGACAGGCTGGGTTACGTCCTCCGAGGTGAGCCCGCACCCGACATCGAGCCGCCGCCGGAGACCGCGTACCGGTGGATCGACGAGAGCGCGCTCGGTGACGCGGCGACGGTCACGATGGTCAGGGGAGCTTCTCCGGACGAAGTGCTCCTGGCCTTCGGCGCGGACCCGGCCGAACCGGAGTCCGCGGAAGAACTCTCGCAGGATTTCGATCTCGATCCCTGGGTGTCGGTGCTACCGGTCGAGGGTGGCGTGCTGGCCGTGGAGTTCAACGGGTTCCAGGGTTCCTGCGGGCCCGTGCTGGAGTCGTTGTCGCGGACCGGCCGGACGGCGAGCCTGTTCTGGAACATCAACGCGGTGACCAGGCTTTCCTTCGCGGACAACGGGAACGTCCTCGCTTCGCACGAACTCGGTTGCGCGGAGGAGATCACGGATCCCGACGTGAACGAAGCCCTGGCCGGTCTTGATTTCGAGAGCTATCGCGACAACCTGGAAAAAGGTGTTCTCGCGGTCGAGCGGTACAGCGGAAACCGGCTGCGGAAGGAGGACGTCGAGCGGATGGTCGAGGCGAACGCCGGTTATCGCATCCTTCCGCACCTGTCCGAGCTGTATCCGGAGGCACGCAATCCCGACGGCTCGCGAGCGTTCCCCGGTGATGGTCCCTTGGGCGCCGAAACCGATCGGCTGGCTTTCGTACCGGAGGAAACGTTGCGGGACCTGGCCTGGCAGGCGGCATCGGCCGTGGCCGAGTACGTCGGCGTCGCCGGAGACCCGGTCATCGCCGACGTACTCGCGGAGCGCCGCCTGAGCGCCGAGGCGGAACTCCTGGCCAGGCGATCGCAGCTGCGGGCGCATCGTGACCATGCCTGGTTGTGGGAGGCGATCCACCACGCCACCAATCCGGATCCGCTGTCCGGCGCGATCCGCTCGCTGTCGGCGGCGCGGAACGCGTCCGGTCCGGCGGGGGAGGAACTGCTGGAGCACGCACGGCGGGTGGCCCGTGAGTGCTGAGGACGCTTCAGTCTGCCCAGCCTCGATTGACCTTTTCATACCCACGAACAGAAAGATGGATATCCTGGCTCGTCGGTACATCCACTGAGACATGGATGGAGCTCACCGTGAAGAACGCGTTCCGCGGTACGGTCACCTCGCTTGCCGCAACCCTTCTGTTGCTCGGAAGCTCAGTAACGGCTTCGGCGACCGTGGAGGACGTGCCGCCTGAGGGCTCGGACTACTACATCTGGAACTGCACCTATCTCGAGTTCTGCTATTTCAAGCACTACGGCGCCCGGCACGAAAACGGAGGCTGGGGCCGGGGGTTCCTCGAGAACGGCTTCTACAACATCGGCGCTGACGGTTACGGCGACCAGACCTCCTCCATCTGGAATCGATCCGGCGTGCAGGTGTGGGGGTACGACTGGCACCAGTCCAACCAGTGCTGGAAGGAGATCTGGGTTTCTCCCAACGGCAACTGGGGCGATCTCGATCCCAAGGTCGACAACCTCACCGATGCCATCAGCGTCGGCGGCAAGGTCAACGGCGACATCTGCTGACCGCAGGCAGGGAGGGGGAGCCTATGTCATCACGTTCGACTGATCAGGCGGAGACCATCGCTCGGCACTATGTTCCAGGGGCGGCAGAGCTGCTGATCAGCGTCGCGGGCGTAGTTTCCGGCGCGTTCGCGTCCGTCGCCTACTACACGGACCTGCGGGTGTTGGCGCACAGTTTCGTCATCTGGATCGTCTTCGTGAGCCTCGTGACCACACGGCGCTCGTCTCGGCAGGCAGTGGTACGAGCGATCATCGCGCTCCTGTCCGCCGTGCTTGCCTTCTACCTGGGCAAGAATGTCGTGTACGGCATCAAGTACCCCGATGCTCCGCCTTATGGGATCGATCTGCCGACCGTCGGTACCTGGTGTGTTCTCGCCGTCATCGCGGGTGTCTTACTGGGAATGGGTTTCCGTCACATCGGGGACCCCGGCTGGCCGGGGTCGCTCGCCACGGCAGGCGCTGCCGGACTGGTGCTCGCCGACGCCTACCGCAAGGGTGGCTTCGTCGTCTCGGACAGGCCGCTCTTGCCGGTCGTGAGTGCGCTCGCTGCCGCGGGCCTCCTGCTTCTCGGCGGCAGGACTCGCGGTCAACTCGGCAAAGCATTGGCACTGCTCGTTCCGCTGACCTTGATCGGGTACGGCATCGTCTCCGCACCGGACCTGATCGAAGAGATGCTGCTGTAAGTGACCGTCGTCACTGTCGACCAAGTCGTGGCAACCTCCGGCACCTCGGAACGCCTTCCTCCTCAGGAAGGACCGATTTCCGAAAACTGGGGAACACATGAAGAGATTTTCCGTAATCCTGACCGCGATGCTGGCCGTGGTCGCGTTGACCTCCGCCGCACCCGCCGGCGCGACCACCCGCTTCGACAGGGAGCTCCAGACGCGCATCGCCAAGGCCCAGGCCTATGCCGACAGCAGGCCCGGTGACACCGGGATCGTCCTCCGGGACCGGTGGACCGGTGCCGTCTACCGGAGCGCGGCCGCCGGGACCCTGATCTGGGCCTGTTCCACCCCGAAGCTCGCCATGGTCGTCGACCTGTTGCTGCGCAACGACTCCGGGGCGGTCCAGCTGACCGCCGAAGACCGGGACCTGATGCACCGGATGCTCAACTCCAGCGATGACGCCGCCGCGCACACGCTGTGGACCCGGTACGGCGGGGAGGCCGAGTTCGCCAAGCGGTTCCCGTCCTACGGCATGACCGACATGCGGTTCACCGACCAGCATCCGCATCACTGGGGCTGGATCCTCACCACCGCGAACGACCTCGACCGGCTGGTCAACTACGTCCTGACGAAGCTGCCCCGGCAGCACCGCGACTACATCGTCCGCGAGATGCGCACCGTCGATGTCAACCAGCAGTGGGGAGTCTGGGGTGCGGGCCCGGCCGCGCGGCCGGGGAACAAGGACGGTTGGTCCGACGACAACGACGACGGCTCCTGGATCATGAACTCGGTCGGCTTCGTCGGACCGCACGAGCGATACACCCTCGCCCTGATGAACAACACCAAGGTCATCCAGAACGGATTCGAAACCGGCATGGAGACCACCACCAAGATCAGCGAAATCCTGTTCAAGGGGTATTTCAGGAACTGATCGCGTCCACATCGGACCCGGACCATGCTCGGCGGTCCGGGTCCGCGCGGTCGGCCTGACTCACATCTCGCCGGGCTGTGTCGTCGGTTGGGCAGAACACCACCACGACACAAGGAGATCGTCATGAACGCCCGGCTCGACTACTTCGGCAACCCCGTCGGCGGAAAGTTCCTGAAGGGCATCATCTCGGCAGGGAAGGGCTGCTCGACTCGTCTTTGCCGGTCACCGTGCAGGAGCTGGTCCGGATGCGTGCGAGCCAGATCAACGGTTGCGCCGTATGCCTGGACATGCACACCAAGGAGGCCGCCGTCGCGGGCGAATCGGCCGTGCGGATCAACCTGGTCGCGGCGTGGCGGGAGGCGACGGTCTTCACCGACGCCGAGCGCGCCGCGCTGGAGCTGACCGAGCAGGCATGCCGGATGGCCGAGGCGGCGAGGTCACCGACGAGGCATGGGCGAACGTCGCCAAGCACTTCGACGACGACCAACTCGCCGCACGCGAGCCCGATCAGCTGGCGCCGCTCGCTCACGATCGCGCTCAGGCCCGGGTCGAGTGTCTCGGATTTCGCCTCCTGGTCGCGAGTGCTGTCCCGGGTACGACGAGAGACCGCCGCCGAATGTGAGGCCCCCTTGGCTCTCTTGAACTCTACCTAGCCCCTAGGTAGAGTTAGAGTATGGCTGGAAATCAGTCCGGGCCCCGGATGACACTCCCGACGCAGTTGGTGCTCCGCGTGCTGCTGGACGACCCGTCGCAGGAGCGTTACGGCCTGGAAATCTCGTCGTCGGCAGGCCTGGCGAGCGGGACGATCCATCCGATTCTGGCGCGGCTGGAAAGCCTCGGCTGGCTGGAGAGCCGCTGGGAAGAGGTCGATCCGAAGACGGAAGGACGACCGCGTCGCCGGTATTACCGTCTCAGTCCTGACGGTGTCGCGCTCGCGGGGGCCGCGCTCGCCAGGACTTCGGCGACCGCGCTCGGCCGCCTCCGGCCCGGACTTGCGGGAGGTGCTTCATGACCTCCGCCAGTCGATCCGCCCGGCGCGTCGCCAACGCGCTCTTGAAGCTGAAGAACCAGTACCCGTGGTGGTACCCGGAGCGCGACTACCTTCGAGAGAACCTGGTTTCCCAAGCCAACTCGATCAGCCGATATGGCTTCGCCGCCGACATCGAGCGCGCCGATGCGCTGATGTTCACCGAAGCGGCGACCTCATACCTCGACAGCGAGATCGAGGCGATGACCGGCAGAGAGGTCTTTTCGGACTATGTACGGGCCCTTCACCGGGTCCGGACGCTCGTGCAAGATCTGGAGGCCGCGCTGGGGCCTGCCCCGACGCCGAACTATGGAACATGGTCCGCCGGGGAGCTCACGGCCAAGCACATGTCCAGCGGCGGCGCCGAAGTGGCGATGGTCAGCGCGGAACTCTCCGGCGACCGGCCGAGTCCCCTTGCCTGGCGCGCCGATCCCGCTGCCCCCGGCCCGACATGCCAGCGGCTGGTGGCGTTGGCCGCGCGCATACTGCCGGAAAGTCATCGCCTGCGGTACGCCGAGGAGTTCCGTGCCGATCTCCGGGAGGTGCCTCGCCGCGAGAGGCTCGGCCACGCGCTTCGCCTTGTCGCCTGCGCCTGGGAACTGCGACGCAACCTTACTCTTTCCGCCGCGCGGGCCGAGGAGTGCCGATGAGCGGAAAACGCCCACCCGAGCCCGCCACTCCGGGAACGGCGCTGCTCCGGCACATCGTGGACGACGGCGAACGCACCCGAAGAATGGCGGTCCTGCTCATCGTCGGCGCCTTCGCCTTGACCATGAGCGTCGGCGCCCTCGCCCTGATGATCTGGTTTGCGGGAATGCCGGTGACCGTCGCCATGGGCGCGGCCGCGCTGGTGGCCGGTTCGGTCAGGCATCTGCGATCCGGCGGCAAGACGAAGCGTTCGGCGGAACAGCATGATGAGGCCAATCCCGCCTGAGATGCCGAGTTTGTCGTAGGCGGCGTCGGAAAACCTTTGCTTTGGCGTGAAACCGGTTCTCGGCAAGCTCGAATTCGGGTGATCCCGGGCCGACCGTGCCTTATCCTTCGATAAGTCCCATTGACGGCATTTGTTATCACCGGACCGAATTTCGCCATGGTTTGCGAGACGCTGACCGTGCGACCGGGAACAAAATTGCGGCCCGGTTCGGCGATGTCCACGAGCGCAACTCGACCCGCATTATGGGATTCCGTGGCCCGGCAGGTGGGCAACGGTCACCTTGACAGATTCTCCCCGCTCGACGGAAGCCTGGTGGATCTCGTACGTTCAGGCGGGTGACGAAATCAGTTTCGTCCTGTCGATCTGCGGTTCACTCGAATTTCGAAGTCGGTCCGACTAATTCATTCATTTGACCTAAGTCCATCGAACTGGGCTGTTTGTAGGCATGTCCTTGCACAATGTCGCCACGTTATGTCCTGCGAACGGGGAAATTCGACCTTTCGTACGGATGGAGGTACCCGGCGAAAGTTTCTCGCACTACTTTCCAAACCTGTCATCCCGGCCCGCGGTGCTGAATCCTGGACTTCGGGGAGTGTCGTCCGGCAGGTACTTCTGCGGCAGTCGTTGCAGTACCCCCACTTCGGATACCTGTATTCGTGGTGGGCTGATCCGGTCACCGCGAGTCGCCCGAATACAAGTCGCTGTCACAGTGACGATCCATTAAAGGAAAATGGTGAATTCTTCCCAAGATCTCGACGTTGGCTTGACCCCACCGTTACCGCAGGCGCGAAGCGAGGGACTGGTCGTCCGAAAATACGGTGGCTCGTCGCTGGCCACACCCGGAATGGTGAGCGAGGTGGCCGCCGAGGTGGCCGCACTCGTCGAAGCGGGGGATCGGGTGGTCCTGGTCGTGTCGGCCATGGGAGACACGACCGACCGGCTGATCGCCTTGGCCGGGGAGTTCGCGGAGCCACCGGCTCCACGGGAACTCGACCAGTTGATGGCGACAGGCGAACAGGTCTCCGCGGCGGTGCTCGCCTTGGCGCTGGCCGAACGCGGGGTCGAGGCCGTGTCGCTGTCCGGTGACCAGGCGGGGATCGAGGTGAGCGGCGAACCGGGAGCGGGAACGATCGTGCGGGTCGATCCCGGCAAGATCACCGCACGGCTGCGTGAAGCACAGGTCGTCGTGGTCGCCGGCTTCCAGGGACGTGACGAGAACGGGGAACTGCTGACTCTCGGCAGAGGCGGTTCCGACACCACCGCGGTCGCGCTCGCGGCCGCGCTCGGCGGTTCCGAATGCGAGATCTGCACCGATGTCCACGGTGTCCGCACGGCCGACCCCCGGATCGTGCCGGACACCCGGCCGGTCAGGACGATCTCCTACGACGCCATGGTCGAACTCGCCGGAGTCGGTGCCAGGGTGCTGCATCCCAGATCCGTCGAGCTCGCACGCCGACACGGCGTGGCGGTGCGCGTGACGCATTCTTCGGATCCCGGCCCCTCGACCGTGGTCACGGCGGGGGAATCGTCGCTGGAAGGCACTCCCCGGGTCATCGGCATCGCGCACGAGCGCGACGTGCGGCTGGTCCGGGTCCAGGTTTCGGCCTCCAGCCCGGACCACTACGCCAGGGTGCTCTCGATGCTCGCCCGGTGCGGGGTGAAACCGGACAACCTGAGCTGGCCCGATCCGGGGGAGCTGCGGTTCACCGTCCGGGGTACGGAGCCGCTCGGACCGCCGATCACCGAACTCGCGATGGAGCTCGACGCCCGTTCCACGGTCTTCGAGGAACTCGGCTCGGTTTCCGTGGTCGGCACGGCGCTGCTGGACCCACCCGGCTGTCTGCCCGAACTGCTGCGGGTCCTCGCCGACCACCGCGTCACCGTCCCGGCGATGACGACCTCGCAATCGCGGCTCACCGCCGTGATCCCGGCCGACGCCGTCGACGCGACCGTCCGCGCTCTGCACGACTCGTTCGGCCTCGCGGAGGACCGGACATGAGCCCGTACGGACAGCCGTCGGGTCTGTTCACGACCGACGGCCTGGTCCTGACGTGCGACGGCCACGAGCAGCAGGTCCGCTGGCGCGCGGGCGAGCGGCTCGAGCAGTTGTACGAGGGACTCTGCGACCGGTTGCACGCCGACGGACTCGGTGATCGCCTCGCGGTGGACGCCGGGAGCACGAAGCTCACCTTCGCCGGGTTGGACGAGCGGGCCAACCGTCTCGCCCGCCATCTGCGAGCACGGGGGGCGCGGCCCGGCGACCGGATCGGGCTCCTGTTCGACGAACCGGTCCATCCTTACGTCGCGATGCTGGCCGTGCTCAAGATCAACGCGGCGTATGTGCCACTGGACGTGGGGTTTCCGGACGACCGGCTGGCCTACATCGTCCGGGACGCCGGCGTCCGGCTGGTGTTGTCGATCTCCGGGCTGCGTGGCCGCTTTGAGCCGGACAGCGTCGGTCTGCTGTGTCTCGACGAAGACTCGGACCGGATCGCCGCACTGCCGGGCGACCGGCTCAGCGCGGACGAGAAGGGCGTCCCGACGGACGAACTCTGTTACGTCGTCTACACGTCCGGCTCGACAGGGCGCCCCAAAGGCGTGACGATCGACCACGCCGCGATCTGCAACTTCGTCCGCGTCGCCGCCGATGTCTACGGCATCCAGGACACCGATCGGGTGTACCAGGGCATGACGATCGCGTTCGACTTCTCGGTCGAGGAGATCTGGGTGCCGTTGCTGTGCGGCGCGACGCTCGTGCCGAAGCCCGGCGGCACCGGCCTCGTCGGCCACGAACTCCACGAATTCCTGCGGGACAACGAGGTCACCGCGCTGTGCTGTGTCCCGACGCTGCTGGCAAGCCTCGACGAAGACCTGCCGCGGCTGCGTTTTCTCCTCGTTTCCGGTGAGGCCTGTCCCGAAGACCTCGTCCGCCGCTGGTACCGCCCGGACCGGCGGTTCCTCAACGTCTACGGTCCGACCGAGGCCACGGTCACCGCGACCTGGGCGGTGCTGCGACCGGACCGGCCGGTGACCATCGGGGTGCCCCTGCCGACCTACTCGGTCGTCATCCTCGATCCGGACGAGCCGGAGGCGCTGGCGGCGGGCGAACTGGGCGAAATCGGTATCGCCGGGATCGGCCTCGCCGGCGGCTACCTGAACCGCTCCGACCTGACCGAGCGCGCGTTCATCCCGGACTTCCTCGGCATCGGGCACAACCCGTCCGGCCGCATCTACCGCACCGGTGACCTGGGCCGGGTCACCCCGGAAGGAGAGATCGAGTACCACGGCCGCGCCGACACGCAGGTGAAGATCCGCGGCTACCGCGTCGAGCTCACGGAGATCGAATCGGTTCTGCTGCAGATCCCCGGAATCGCCCAGGCGGTGGTCGAGACCCACCATCCGGAAGCCGGCAGGACCGAACTGGTCGCCTACTACAGCCTGCGACGCGACAGAGCGGACGTCGACCCCGGAGAGCTGCGTCGTCGGCTGGGGGAACTGCTGCCGGGATACATGGTGCCCGCCTATCTCGAACGGCTCGACCACATTCCCCTGACCCCGGCGGGGAAGGCCGACCGCAAGAACCTCCCGGCGCCGAGCAACCCACGGAGCGCGCCGAGCACCGCGGACTACGTGGCACCGGCCACCGAGACCGAACAGCATCTGGCGGAGGCACTGGGCCGCGTCCTCGGCGTGGAGCGGATCTCGGCGACGGGGCACTTCTTCGACGACTACGGCGCGGACTCGCTGTTGCTGGCCAAGTTCTGCGCGCAGATCCGTGAACGGGGTGAGGTCGCGCCGTTGTCGGCGAGGGACGTGTACCTGAACCCCACCGTCCGCGGCCTCGCGGAGTTGGTTCCCTCTTCGGTGCGGACCACGGTCGCCCGCGCCGAGGAGCCGCGCCGGGCGTCGACCGGGGCCTATGTCCTTTGCGGACTCTTTCAGCTGGTGGCCTTCCTCGCCTACGCCGCCGGTTCGGGCTGGATCCTGGACACGGGATTCGGCTGGGTCAGCGCGGCGACCGGGCTCGTCGACGCGTACACGCGCGCGGTCGGGCTCGGGCTCGTCGTGTTCACCGTCCTCTCCGTGGTGCCGATCCTGGCGAAATGGACGATCGTCGGCCGCTGGAAGAAGGGGGAGATCCCGCTGTGGAGCCCCGGCTATCTGCGTTTCTGGACAGTGAAGACACTGGTCCGGTTCAGCCCGCTGATGCTGTTCACCGGCACGCCGTTGTATTCCTGGTACCTGCGGGCGCTCGGCGCGGACATCGGCAAAGGCGCCGTGATCCTGTCCCGGAATCCACCGGTCTGCACCGATCTGCTCACTATCGGCGCAGGGGCCGTCATCCGGAAAGACGCCTTCTTCTCGTGCTATCGAGCGAGAGCGGGCTGGATCCAGACCGGCCGCGTCACCCTCGGCGAGAACGCCTTCGTCGGTGAGATGACCGTGCTCGACATCGGAACCGCGATCGGCGACGACGCGCAGCTCGGCCACTCGTCGTCCCTGAACGCCGGGCAGTCCGTACCCGACGGCGAATCCTGGCACGGCTCGCCCGCCCGTCTCTCCACAGTGGACTACCGGGCGCTCGGCACGGTCGCGCGCGGCGGGTTCAGGCCGTTCGTCTTCTGCGTTTCCAGCCTTCTGCTCCTGCTGCTGGTGACGCTTCCCGCGACACTGGGCGGCACGGATCTGATCGTCGACAGGCTGTTCACGGCGACGGCGGACTTCACCAGCTGGGCCTTCTACCGCGACCAGATCGCCGGTTCGGCGCTGCTGTACTTCGGGGGACTGCTCGCCGGGCTGGCGGTCGTCCTCACGATCCCGCGCCTGCTCAACCGGTTTCTCCGGCCGGACCGGGTCTACCCGATGTACGGCGCGCATTTCGGGATCCAACGGCTGATCGCACGGCTGACGAATCTGCGCGCGTACACCTACCTGTTCGGGGACAGCAGCTACATCGTGTACTACCTGCGGGCACTGGGATACGACCTGTCGAAGATCCAGCAGACCGGGTCCAACTTCGGAGTCGAGGTGAAACACGAGTCGCCGTTCCTCAGCACGGTCGGCACCGGGACGATGGTCTCGGACGGCCTTTCGCAGCTCAACGCGGACTTCTCCGCCTCGTCGTTCCGGCTGCGGCGGACGTCCATCGCGCCACAGGCTTTCCTGGGCAACGAAATCGCCTTCCCGCCGGACGCGCGGGTCGGCCGCAACGTCCTTCTCGCCACCAAGGTCCTCGTTCCCCTGGACGGGCCGGTCCGGGAGAACGTCGGCCTGCTCGGGTCACCCGCTTTCGAGATCCCTCGGAACGTTCGCCGTGACACCGGGTTCGAGCACCTCAGCACGGGAGAGGGCCTGCGCCGGAGCCTGCTGGCGAAGAACCGGCACAACATCGCCACCATCCTCGTCTATCTGCTGGTGCACTGGCTCCACCTGCTCGGTATCACGCTCATCGGGACCGCGGCCAGTGTCGCGCACGACCGGTTCGGCTCGCTCGCGGTCGGCGGCGGCATCGTGGCCTCGCTGGTGTTCTCGGTCGGGTTCCTCATGCTGGCCGAGCTCGCCGTGCAGGGCTTCCGGGCGTTGAGACCGCGGTTCTGCTCGATCTACGACCCGGTCTTCTGGCGGCACGAGCGGTACTGGAAGCTCAGCCCCGCCCGCTACCTCGCGTTGTTCAACGGGACTCCGTTCAAGAACATCCTTTGGCGCTGTCTCGGCGTCCGGATCGGCCGCCGCGTCTTCGACGACGGATGCGCGATCCCGGAACGGTCCCTGGTGAGCATCGGTGACGACTGCGTGCTGAACCTGCACACCGTCCTGCAAGGACATTCGCTGGAGGACGGCACGTTCAAATCCGACCACATCGCCATCGGCGCGGGATGCACGATCGGCACCGGGGCCTTTGTCCACTATGGAGTGACGATGGCCGAAGGGGCGATCGTCGAGGCGGACGCGTTCCTGATGAAGGGCACCACGACCCCGGCACGAACCCGCTGGCACGCCAATCCGGCGGTCGAACTCGACACGGCGGAAGAGATCACCGCGGCAAGGAGGCTGCCATGACCCACACCCCGACGGCGAGACCGGCGCTGGCGCCGCGAGTCGACTGCGACCTGCCGGGACCTCGCTCGGCCGAGTTCCTCGAACACCAGCGACAATGGGAATCCAGCGCGCGGGCTTATCCGCGCAACCTGCCGATCGCGATCGCCGGCGGGGAGGGTGATTACCTGTGGGACATGGACGGGAACGTCTTCATCGACTTCCTGGCCGGTGCGGGAGTGCTCTCCCTGGGGCACAACCATCCCGAGCTGGTGCACGCGGCCACCGAACAGTTGCACGTGCTCACCCACGGCCTGGACTTCCCGACACCCGCCAAACGTGAGTTCGTCGACGCCCAGCTGTCCATGCTGCCGCCGGACCTGCGGTCGCGGATGCGGATGCACTTCTGCGGTCCCGGCGGGGCCAACGCCGTGGACGCCGCGATCAAGCTCTGCAAGACCGTGACCGGACGCGGCGACCTGGTGTCCTTCCAAGGCGGGTTCCACGGCTCGAGTCATGCCGCGATGGCGTTGACCGGCCTCGTCGCCCAGAAGCGGCCGATCGCCAACGGCGTGCCAGGTGTGCATTTCTTCCCGTACTCCTACTGCGCCCGCTGCCCGGTGGGGCTCTCGCCGGACAGCTGCGAAACCAACTGCGTGGGCCTGCTGGAGCGGTCCCTGCGCGATCCCAACGGCGGCATTCCCCTCCCCGCCGCGGTGATCCTGGAACTCGTGCAGGGAGAAGGCGGGGTCATCCCGGCCGACCGCGACTTCGTGCGGCGTGTCCGCGCGCTGACCGCGGAGCTGGACATCCCGCTCGTGGTCGACGAGGTGCAGACCGGCTGCGGGCGCACGGGAACCTGGTTCGCGTTCGAGCATTACGACATCGAGCCCGACGTCATCATCGCCTCGAAGGCCCTGAGCGGGATGGGTCTGCCGGTGGCGGTCATCTTCTACGACCAGCGGCTGGACGGCTGGGCGCCCGGTGCGCACACGGGCACCTTCCGGGGGAACCAGGCCGCCTTCGCGGCGGGGACCGCGGCCGTCCACGTCGTCCGGCGCGATGACGTGCTGGGCAACGTCCGGCACCGTGGACGGCAACTCGAAGGACGGCTCGGTGCCCTGCGGGGTCATCCGTGGGTCCGTGAGGTTCGCGGCCTGGGCCTGATGTGGGGGATCGAGCTGGCCGACCCCCGCGACGGCCGCCCGGCGGGCGGCTACGCCCGCGCCGTCCAGGCGTACGCGCTGCGGCGGGGGCTGATCATCGAGCTCGGTGGCCGCGACGACAGCGTGATCCGGCTGATGCCCCCGCTCACCGTGACCGCCGAGGTGATCGAACTCGCCGCCACGATCCTGCTCGACGCCATCGGGCACTGTGAGGAGGCCGTGCGCTGAGGTGAGTGTCCGTGAAGGCCTCCTTCCCTACCTTGAGGGTAGGGAAGGAGGCCTTCACGGACAGTCGTGGCCCGCGACACCGCGACTGGTATTATTATACCGCCAGCTGCTATGGTGGCGGTATAATAATACCAACCCTGTGACGCGAGGTTTCCGTGATCGAACTGAAGACGCCCGCTGAGATCCAGCGCATGCACGTGACCGGGCGTTTCGTCGCCGAGGTGCTCACCGAGGTCGGCGAGCTCGCCGCCGTGGGCGTCAACCTCATGGACCTGGAGCACCACGCGCGCGGCATGATCAAACGGCGTGGCGCGGAGTCGTGCTACTGGGACTACGAGCCGTCCTTCGGCAAGGGCCCGTTCCGGAACGTCATCTGCCTGGCGGTCAACGACGCCGTCCTGCACGGCCTGCCCCACGACTACACGCTGCGCGACGGCGACGTGCTCACGGCGGACCTCGCGGTCAAGATCGACGGCTGGGCGGCGGACTCGGCGCGCACGGTCATCGTCGGGACCGCCGCCGATGAGGATCTGCGGATCATCCGTGCCACCGAGGAAGCGCTGGAGGCGGCGATCGAGCAGGCTCGCCCCGGCAACCGCCTCGGTGACATCTCTGCGGCCATCTGGGCGGTCGCCCGCGACTACGGCTATCCCGTCAACACCGAGTTCGGCGGGCACGCCATCGGCCGCGAGATGCACGAGGAGCTCCACGTTCCGAACAAGGGCAAAGCGGGACGCGGGCTGACACTCAAGCCGGGGCTGACCCTCGCGCTCGAACCGTGGTTCGCCCGCACGACCGACAAGATCGTCTTCGACGACGACGGCTGGACCATCCGCTCGGCCGACGGTTCGCGCACCGCCCACTCCGAGCACACCGTGGCCATCACCGAAGGCGACCCCTTGGTGCTCACCCGGCGAGACCAGGAAGTTCGGTCGTCCACAAAGGATTCTTGAGTCGCTTGCCTGTTCGGGTAGCGTCGTTTCACGGAACAGGCAGCGTCACGGTCTTTCCGTTCCCTGTCGCCGGTCCGTCGATAGCCTTCCTCGGGAACTCGTTCTCCCAGAAGTTCTTCTGAGGAAGGAAATCCAGTCACCATGCGAAAGAGTCTCAAGAGGCTTGCGGTCGTCGGCGCGGCCGCCCTTGGCCTGGTCGTCGCGGTTCCGGCGAGCCCCGCCTTCGCCATCAGCGAGGTCGGCTGTGGCAACAGGGACGACTTCGTGAAGCTGGACATCTCGTTCGGCAACGGGATGGGCACCAACAAGTGCTTCGCCAACGGCGGCGTCACGGGCACGAACATCGGTGGTGTCTACAACATCTACTCGGGCAACAACAAGGCGACGGTCAACTACGAACGCAACGGCCGGTACGAGTCGACGACCCTCGGGTACTGGCAGGGCGTCGGCTTCCCCGGCACTGTCAGGGTGTACGAAGTGCGCATCTGGTGACGACAGGCTGAGTCTGCGACATGGCCAGGGCCGGGCGGTGGACATCGTCCGGCCCTGCGTTCGCGTATGGACCCCTCCTCGGGAAAAATCGGCGAAAAATCCGAATACGGCCCGTCACTGACGGTGCGGCCGTTAGAGTGAGCAGTCGCCGTAGTCGTCACCCTTGAGGAGTAGCAGGCCATGATCGCCGAGAGCGCGCATCAGCAGAGCGTGACCTTCCCGCAGGAAGCGACGCCGATCTTCGATCTGGTCGCGAAGATGGTGTTGCGGAAGCAGGCCGAAGGCGAGCGTGACCTCGAGCTCGAAGCCGGTCTCGCGACTTCGGCTTAGGCTGAGGTCAATCGGCCGTCGTACCCGAGGCGTCGAGGTGGACACGGAGGTCGGCGGCGGTGCGGCGGGCGTGGGCAAGGCCGTCGAGGATCCACTCCGGGGGTTGCCTTTCGTTGGTCGCGATCCGCTCGTAGGCGGCGACCAGCCTTTCCGCGATCTTCAGCCGGGTGTCCGCACTCGCCGACTCGTACCCGGTCTCGTCTTGCCCTGAAGGCATCGTGACGAGGGCGAGGTGTCCGGACGGCGGGGGAGTCGCTCCCGCCGCGGCTTGGGTGGCCGGGCCGGGATCGTCGGGCTCCTGTTCCGGGATCGGCAGCCGCCGGATCTGGAAGGACGTCTGTCCAGTGTGTTCCGGCACGCCGACGCGCCGGGAGTCCTGCGAGGGGAACGGGTCCGCCCGAAACCGCGCGACCGTGGGCCAGTACCGGGCCCGGGTGGACTGCGGTGTCGCTCCGTCGAGCGTGTTCGCGATCTCCGGCCAGGTCTTCCCGTCGAGCCTGGCCGCCACCACGGCCGCGTCGAGGACCTGCTGAGCCATCCCGATCAGGCCGGATCGGTCCCGCGTGTCCTGGCCTGGCCGGGCGGCGCTCACGGCGAGGTCCGCCAGCTCGGCGGCCCGGGCCGCGAGCACCAGATGAGCCCTGGTGGCCGGGGTGGAGCCGGAGCGATGCGTGGTCACCGGCCGCTCCTCGCGCCGATGTCGTGCCGTCGGGGCGTCGACAAGAGGCTCGCGGGATCCCGCATGCCGTGGCTCACAGGTGTTCTCACCTTCTCTGGGTTGTGCAGACTTGCATAAGTATGCAATTTACGGATGTCATGCCCTGATCGGGTGTGGTCGGGGCGGTTCCGCGCGGGGTGTTGTTCGGCCGGCGGCGTGGTCGGGCACGATCGGTGTCATGCGGACGGCCGGATCGACCCTTCTCCATGCGGCGGAGGGATACCGATGAGCAAACCCCTGTATCAGGTGAAGGCGGAATTCTTCAAAACGCTGGGCCATCCCGTTCGGATCCGGGTGCTCGAACTACTCAGCGAGCGAGACCATCACGTCTCCGAACTGCTCGCCGACCTCGGCATCGAACCGGCCAACCTGTCCCAGCAGCTCGCGGTGCTGCGCCGGGCCAGACTGGTGGTGCCGCGCAAGGACGGCACGACCGTGTCCTACTCCCTGACCAGTCCGTCGGTGGCAGAACTCCTCGCCGTCGCGCGCGGAATCCTGACCAGCGTCATCACCGGCCAAATGGAATTGCTCGACGATCTGCAGAATTCCGCCAGCCTTCCCGGCGATCCGAATTCGTCCGAAAAGGGATAGGGAATCACGCGGGCCGACCTTGCGAACCATTGTCGGCTTCGGCGTGTCGCTCTTTCCGTTCGGAATTGTTCTCATCGCTGGGGAGGAGCGTACTGTTCCCGGAGGTCGCCCTTCTCGTCTCGTCGACCACCGAGTCGAAGATGGGGGTCCCGCACAGCTCCACATGGTCCTCCGTGATTGCGCAGTCGTCGTGCTCGGTCATCTTGCCCTGGAGTGGTTCTTCGATCCAGCTCCACCGGACAATGCACTCGATAGAGCTCACCCTGGCGGGTGAGCTATTCGTTCAAGTGAAAATCAAGTGCGGGACAGGGCGTTTCCGGGCGCCCGGTTTACGGAAACAGTAATTCCGTTTCCGCTCGGCGCGGGAAAAGGATTTCACCCGCCGCCGGCGAACTCGACCCGGTAGCGGGTCGGTGTGGTACCCAGCGCCGCGGCGAAGTGCTCCCGGAGCCGGGCTGACGTGCCGAAACCGGACTGCGCGGCGACGGCGTCGACGCCGAGCGCGGTCGTTTCCAGCAGGTGCCGGGCTCGCGCGAGGCGTTGCGCGACAAGCCAGTTGTGGACGGTGGTCCCGGTCCTGGCGCGGAAGGCGCGGGTGAAGGTGCTCCGGCTCATATGCGCCTGGGCGGCGAGCCTGTCGATGCTCTGCGGGGTGTCCAAATGGGCCTGCGCCCAGCCCATGACCTGGGTGAGGGGGTCTTCGTCCGGCGCGGGCACGGGAAGTTCGATGAACTGGGCCTGGCCGCCGGGGCGGTGTGGCGCGGCGACGATGCGGCGCGCGACGCGGTTGGCGACGACCTGGCCCGCCGTGCGGGCGAGCAGGTGGAGGCAGGTGTCGATTCCGGCGGTCGCGCCCGCGCCGGTCACGACGTCACCTTCGTCCACGTACAGCTCTTCGGGGCGCAGTTCCACCGACGGGAAGCGCCGCCGGAACGTTTCGACCCATTTCCAGTGGGTGGTCGCGGCTCGCCCGTCGAGGATGCCGGCGTCCGCGAGGGCGAAGACTCCCAAGCAGAGCCCGACGACAAGCGCTCCACGTTCGTGCGCGGCACGCAGTGCGGTGGACACGGGTGAGGGTGTCGGTGTTTCCGGGTCGGACCACCACGGCACGACGACCATGTCGGCCTCGGCGAGCGCGTCGAGACCGGCGGGGACTTCGATCGCGTAGCCGGCGCTCGTGGTGAGGCGGCCCGGCCGCACCGCGACGACCGTGAGCGGCCACGGCTCCATGTCGCCCGCCGGGGATTCCGGTCCCCAGACCAGTGATGGCACGGCGAGATGGAACGGGCTGATCCCCTCGAACGCGAGGACGGCCACCTTCGGAGCGCTCATCGATCCCTTCCTCGTGAACGTCGGCCGATCCCGACCAGAGCTGACCCGAATCCGTATCTCAATACGTGATCGGGTCAGCGATCATGGTAGCCGTACCCACGGAAAGCGAAGGAAGCACGATGACCAGCACCACTCTCCGCGAAATCAGCACCCTGCCGACGACCCCCGCCGCGCTTTCGGACGCGACGGTGATCCTCGTCGACTACCAGAACACCTACACGCGCGGCGTGATGGAGCTCGACGGCTGGGAGGCCGCGCTCGACGAGGCCGCCACTCTGCTGGCCCGCGCACGGGCCGAGGGCGCGACGGTCGTTCACGTCATGCACGACGGCGGCGAAGGCAGCCCGTACGACCTCAACCAGGAGATCGGCCGGATCCACGAACGCGTCGCCCCCGCACCGGGCGAGGAGGTCGTGGTGAAGACCGCGCCGAACTCGTTCGTCGGTACCCTGCTGGGTGAGCTGGTCGACGCCGCCGGGCATCAGGACGTCGTCGTGGCCGGATTCATGACCCACATGTGCGTGACGTTCACGGCGGAGGGCGCGTTCCTGCGCGGAAACACCCCGACCGTGGTCGCCGCCGCCTGCGCGACGCGCGCGCTCCCGTCCGTCGCCGGACCGGTGACCGCAGCGGAGCAGCATCGTGCCGCTCTCGCCACGATCGGTGATCTCTACGCCGTCGTCGTTCCGACTTCTGCGGAGCTCAGCGGAAGTAAGTGATTCCTGTCGCTCGGGCCAGAACCTGCGAAACGGGTCCGTCGCGTGGATCATGAACGTAGTCCCACCGCCGGAGTATCGAAGGGGTCGTGATGGCCAAGCCCAACGTCGCCGAGCAGTTCGTCCAAGTCCTGGTCCAGGCCGGGGTGGAACGGATCTACGGCGTGGTCGGGGACAGCCTGAACCCCGTCGTCGACGCCATCCGCCGCACGCCGGGCATCGAGTGGGTCCACGTGCGCAACGAGGAGGCGGGCGCGTTCGCCGCGGCCGCCGAGGCCCAGCTGACCGGACGGCTCGCGGTGTGCGCCGGCAGCTGCGGCCCCGGCAACACCCATCTGGTGCAGGGGCTCTACGACGCGCACCGCACCGGCGCGCCGGTGCTCGCGCTCGCTTCGCACATCCCGTCCGGTCAGATCGGCACCGGGTTCTTCCAGGAGACCCACCCCGAACGGCTGTTCGTCGATTGCAGCGGCTACTGCGAGCAGATCAGCCAGCCCGGTCAGATGCCCAGGCTGCTGCGCATCGCGATGCAACACGCACTGGCCCGCGGCGAGGTGTCGGTGCTGGTGCTGCCCGGCGACGTCGCGCAGCTCGAGGCCGCTTCGCCCACCGGGACCGGCGCGCCGGTCACCGAGCGCGGGACCGTCATGCCGCCCGAGTCCCAGGTGACGCGGCTGGCCGAGCTGATCAACGAGGCCGGAACCGTCACCGTGTTCGCGGGTGCCGGGGTGCGCGGCGCGCACGCGGAGGTGATGGAGTTCGCGGAGACGGTCCAGGCCCCGGTCGGCCACAGCCTGCGCGGCAAGGAATGGATCCAGTACGACAATCCGTACGACGTCGGAATGAGCGGTCTGCTCGGCTACGGCGCCTGCTACCGGGCCATGCAGGACGCGGATCTGCTGCTCCTGCTGGGCACCGATTTTCCTTACGACTCCTTCCTTCCCCAGGCCCGGACGGTGCAGGTCGACCACGACGCGACCCGGCTGGGCAGGCGTACCCCGCTGGAGCTGGCCGTGCACGGCGACGTGCGGGAGACCCTGCGCGCGGTACTGCCGCTCCTGCGGCGAAAAACCGACCGGGCGTTCCTGGACCGCATGCTGCGCGACCACTGCAAATCACTGGAAAACGTCGTCGACGCCTACACCCGCAACGTGGAACGGCACGTGCCCATCCACCCGGAGTTCGCCGCCGACCTCCTGGACGAGCTGGCCGCGGACGACGCGATCTTCACCGTCGACACCGGCATGTGCAACGTGTGGGCCGCCCGGTATCTCACCCCCAACGGACGCCGCCGGGTCATCGGGTCGTTCCTGCACGGCACCATGGCCAACGCGCTGCCGCACGCCATCGGGGCGCAGTTCGCCTATCCGGGACGGCAGGTCGTGTCGATGTCCGGTGACGGGGGACTGGGCATGCTGCTCGGCGAACTGCTCACCGTCGCCTTGCACGACCTGCCGGTCAAGATCATCACGTTCAACAACTCTTCGCTGGGCATGGTCAAACTGGAGATGCTGGTCGACGGTCTGCCCGACTATCAGACCGATCACCGCCCGGTCGACTTCGCCGCCATCGCCCGCGGCGCCGGTCTCCGCTCCGAGCGGGTGACCGACCCGACCCGGCTGCGCGCTGCCCTCAAGGAAGCGCTGAGCCACGACGGTCCCGCGCTGGTCGACGTCGTGACCGACGCGAACGCCCTGTCCGTCCCGCCGCACATCACCGCCGGTCAGCTCGGCGGATTCGCTTTGGCCGCGAGCAAAGTCGTCCTCGAGGGCGGTGTCGGCCGGATGATCGACCTCGCCCGCGCCAACCTCCGCAACATCCCCCGTCCCTGATCACCGGCCTCAGCGCAGCGGCCGGAACGTGGCGCGCAGGTCGCCGATCCACGCCTCCGGGTTCTCCCACGGTCCGAAGTGGCCACCTTTTTCGTGGACGTTCACCGCGCGAACATCGGCATAGAAGTGGCCTGCCCCCTTCTTGAACGCGGCGACGCGCTGATCGCGGTCGTGGGCTCCGGGCGGCGCGGCGTCACCGAGGTGGAAGGTGAACCCGGTCGGTGCCTCGACCGCCGGGGTCCGGTCGTGCGACGGCTGCCAGGGGTGGCGGTTGACGTTCTTGTAAGCACGGATCGACGAACCGATGGCCTGGTTGACCCAATAGATCGTCGCGTTGGTGAGGATGTGGTCCATCGGGTAGGAGTCCTCGAAAACCCCGTTCTGGTCGCTCCACTTCTTCCAGCGCTTCAGGATCCAGGCGAGCATCCCGACCGGGGAGTCGTTCAGGCCGTGCGTGATCGTCTGCGCGTCGAGCATGTGCGTCGCGACGTGGGACACGTAGGTGTCGACGAAGTTGACCATGTCGGCACGCGGACCCGGGGGCAGCTGGTCGATCGGCGCGCCACCGGTGAGGTCCCAGTGCCGGTCGCCTTGGAAGATCGAGAGCAGCATCTCGTTGCCGAGGTGCAGACCATGGAGCGAGCCGGCGTACTTGTGGCCGAGCTGTGCCCCGACCAGCGCGCCGTAGTCGGCCGCGCCGACCCCGAATCGCTGATGGCCGAGCACGCCGGTCATCAGCGTGTGGAACCGGTCGGCCATGCTGACGAAGTTCTCCTTGCCGTTGGTCAGCGGGGTGGAGAACGCGAATCCGGGCAGCGACGGGACGATGACGTCGAAGGCGTCCGCCGGGTCGCCGCCGTGGGCCGCCGGGTCGGCGAGCGGGCGGATGACCTTGCTCCAGTCCCAGAAGGTCCACGGCCAGCCGTGCATGAGCAGCAGCGGAATCGGCGCGGGCCCCTTGCCCGGCTCGCGGATGAAGTGCACCGGCGTGCCGCCGACGTCGACGCGATGGTGGGCATAGGCGTTCAGCCGGGCTTCGACGGCCCGCCAGTCGAAACCGTCGGCCCAGTACTCCACGATCGGCTTGAGGTAGGCGGTACTCAGCCCGAAGGCCTCGTCTTCGTTGTCGAGATCGGGCGCGAACCGGGTCGCCTTGAGCCGCGACCGGAGGTCGTCGAGGACGTCCTGCTCGACGTGGATGACGAACGGTTCGAGGGAGTCGGTCATGGTCTTTTCTCCTGAGGTCAGTAGGTCCGGTCCAGGCGGAGCCTGGTGATGCGGAGGTCTGCGATGAGCCAGCTCCCCGCAGACCGGGTGAAGCGCACCCGGTAGTGGCCGTAGCCGTGCATTCCGGTGGGTTCGCCGTCGGAACGCACGCTCGGCGAGGTGGTGACGAGGTCCTCCATGGCCCAGACGGCGGTGGCCGAATCTTCCGACTCGACGTCGACCTCGCTGGAGAAGAGGTGATGCACCAGCACGGAATCCGGGTGGTTGCGCGTTTTGAGACCGGCGGCGATTTCGTCGCGGCCCGTCATCCGCGCCTGAGGTGATCCGTCCACTGTGGAGGCGGCGAAGGGGGCGTCGGGCGTGAACAGCGCCGCGAGTTCGTCCCATCGATGGTGGTCGGCGTTGTAGACGTAGCGGGCCATCACGCGCCGTATGTCCTCCACCGCCACCAATCGGGCGAGGTCGTCCATCGATTCCCTTTCAGTCGGCCGAACTTGCCTGGCTCAACCGAGAATGCAGAAGAGGAAATGTACCGGCAAGTACACTCCTTGCCGGTGAAGTTTGTACTTGCCGGTACATTTTTCCGGACCTACGTTGGCGTCGACACCCGAGTTCCGACCCGAAAGAAGTCCCTGATGCACGCGATCCACATCCGTGAGTACGGCGGCCCGGAAGTCATGACCTGGACCGAGTTCCCGGATCCGGTGCCTGCCGCCGGTGAGGTGGGCGTGCGATTGAGGATGGCCGGGGTGAACTTCATGGACACCGGTGCTCGCAAGATGCCGTTGCCCACCTGGTCGGTGCCGACGGTGCTGGGTGTAGAGGGAATGGGAGTCGTCACAGAGCTGGGGGCGGGCGTCGAAGACTTCGCCGTCGGCGACCGGGTCGCCTGGCGCTATCACAAGGGCAGCTACGCCGAGCGGCTCGCCATCCCGGCCGAGGCCCTGGTGCGCGTGCCGGACGACATCGACGACGAGACCGCCGCCGCTGTACTGATGCAGGGGTTGACCGCGAACCACTTCACGACGGAGACGTACGCGATCAAACCCGGGGACGTCGCCGTGGTGCACTCCGCGGCGGGTGGTGTGGGCTTGATGCTGACCCAGCTGATCAAGGCTCGCGGCGGCACCGTCATCGGCCTGGTGTCGCGCGAGGACAAGGTTCCGGTGGCGAAGGACGCCGGCGCGGATCGGGTTCTCGTGTCCGCCGGTGGCGGCTTCGAGGACCGGATCCTCGAGTTGACCGGTGGCGAAGGGGCGCAGGTGGTTTACGACGGCGGCGGTGCGGCGACGTTCCGCTCGTCGCAACTGGCGCTACGCCGCCACGGGGTGCACGCCTACTTCGGTGTGGTGAACGGCAATCCCACGTTCCGCCCCGCCGAGCTGCCGAACAGCATCCTCCTGTCCTATCCGTCGGTCGTCGATCACGTGCCCACCCGTGAGGCGCTGGTGCGACGGGCGGGCGAGCTCTTCGGGTTCATCCGGAGTGGACAGGTGACGCCGAGGATCGGCGGCCGCTACGCCCTCGCCGATGCCGCTCAGGCCCACCGCGACCTCGAGTCCCGCAGCACCTCGGGAAAGCTGCTGCTCGCGTCCGCGACAATGGATCGCTAGGAGGTCCTGGTGCTCACGAAGAAAGGTGCCGCGACGCGGCAGCGGATCATCGAGGCCGCGGCGGACGAGATCCGCGAGAGCGGCGTGGGAGCGGCGACCCTCGACGACATCTGCCGTCGCAGCGGCACGGGCAAGAGTCAGCTCTTCCACTACTTCCCGGAGGGCAAGGAACAGCTGCTGATGGCCGTGGCCGAGTGGGAGGCGGCCCGGGTGATCGAGGACCAGCAGCCCTACCTCGGGCAGTTGACCTCGTGGGAGGCGTGGCGCCAGTGGCGTGACGTGGTGATCGAGCGTTACCGGCGGCAAGGGGTGCACTGCCCGCTCGGCGTGCTGATCACCGAGATCGGCAGGCATACGCCCGCCGCGCAGGCGGTCACCCGGCAGTTGCTCGAACAGTGGCAGCGCCAGGTCGAGGTGGGTATCGAGAACATGCGGGAGAGCGGCTCGATCAGCCGTGACATCGATCCGGTCCGCGCGTCGGCCGCGTTGATCGCCGCGATTCAGGGCGGGGTGACGATCCTGATGTCCACCGGAACCGCGGACCACCTCGAGGCGGCGCTCGATCTGTACCTGGACTATCTCCGTATTGGTGCACTCGTTTGAGGGGTAAGTCAAATGTGGCGTGCTCGGCAGCCCTGCGTGAGGCCGACTGTGTGGATTTGGGACGTTAGATGACCAGAAATCCACACAGTCCAGCGTGGCCGATCCGGTTCTGGTGGCCGGAGACGGGCAAACGTGTCGTGTTCGCGGGCGGGTCGTGCCGGGCTGAAGGCTCCCTTCGCCGCGTCCGATGCGGTGAAGAGAGCCTTCAGTGTCGCGGAAGCAGACCGGCCGCACCCCTTACTGTCCACACAGGACACTTCCAGGCGGGTAAATGTCTGATTGATGACGATATGTACGCTTTGCAAGCGGGTCCGCGAGTGGCAATGCGGGTTATTGAGGTGTAGGGCAAAGGTGGCGTTGTGGCTGAATCCAAGGTGAGCGAGGGCGTGACTCGCGTGATCAGACGCCGAACTCCCTGATCGCCGCCCGATCCCGCCCGAACACGACACGTTCGACCTTCCCCTCAATAACCCTCTTTACCACTCGCGAGTTCAGACCGGCTCGTGTTGGGAGCGCCGGGCGTAGGCGCGGGCGGCGCGGGCCCGGTCACCGCAGCGCACGGAACACCACTGCCGTCGTCCGTTGCGCAGGAAGAACCGGGTGCACGGAGCCGATCCGCAGGCGGCGATCCGCTCGGCGTCCGGGCCGGTGAGCAGGTCCGCGGCGTTGGCGGCGAGCGTCGCCAGCGCGTGCTCGACGATCTGGGTGACCGGATGCGGCGCGATGCGATGCAGCCCGTGGACCGGATCCCAGCGCAGCAGTTCCGCTGTCGGGGCCTTGCTCAGCGCGTCGTTGACGGCGTTGAGCGCGCTCTGCGGGGCCGGATCCGAGCAGGACTTCGAGGCGAGCAGGACGCGCACCTGTTCGCGCAGTGAGCGGACCAGTCCCGCGCACATCTCCTGCAGACCGGCGTCGACCGGGGCGAGTCCGTGTTCGACGAGCCAGTCCGTCGCGAGGGCCGGGTTGCCGAGGAGATCGGTGAACTGGCCGCCGGGCAGCGCGATCGCGGTGTTGGCGAGGGCCAGCGCGACGTACTGCTCGGCGCCCGGCGCGGGCGGCAGGGCAGCGGTGTCGAGATCGGTACCGGCGTTGTCGTGCACGTCCTCATGGTAAGCGCCGGGTTCAACCATGAGAAAGCCTCACGGAAACGGTTGCACTCTTCCGTGAGAACTGGCTAGTGTTCCTCACGGAAATAAGGATAACTATCCGTGAGGTGGATGATGACAGCCGGCACGAACCAGATCAGCGACCAGCTCTCCGTCCAGGTCTTCGGCGGGCCGACCGCCTTGATCGACTACGGCGGCCTGCGGCTCCTGACCGATCCGACCTTCGACGAGCCCGGCCACTACGGAAGGCCTGACGGGAGACCCGGCCTGACCAAGACGGCACCGCCTTCGGTGAGCCCGGCGGACCTCGGCCGCGTCGACGCCGTCCTGTTGTCTCACGACGAGCACCCCGACAACCTCGACAACTCCGGTCGGGAACTACTGGCAGGCGTGCCGCTGACACTCACCACGCCCAGTGGTGCGGGCAGGCTGGGCGGCACCGCGAAGGGCCTGGAGACCTGGGAGACGGTCGAGTTGACCCGCCCAGGCGGAGGAACGGTGACCGTGACCGCCGCACCCGCGCTCCACGGTCCGGAGGGCGCGGAGAAGGTGACCGGCGACGTCGTCGGCTTCGTGCTCACCGCCCAGGATCTTCCGACGGTCTACGTCAGCGGCGACAACGCCTCGCTCGACGCCGTCCGCCAGGTCGCCGACCGGTTCGGCCCGGTCGACGCCGCCGTGCTCTTCGCCGGAGCCCCGCGACTGAAGCCGGTCCTCGACGGCGCGCTGCTCGTCCTCGACAGTGCCCTCGCCGCCGAAGCGACGCGGATCCTCGGCGCCCGCGTCGTCGTCCCCGTCCACATCGACAGCTGGGAGCACTTCACCGAAGGCCGTGACGACCTGGTGGCCGCGTTCACCGCGGCGGGCTTGGCCGACCGACTCCATCCCGGAGGGCTGTGAACAGCCGCTCGAGGCGCGAGCTGGCGGAAGACGACCAGGCCGAGACTATGCAGGGTTTCGAACCGGAACTGCTGATCGTCCTCCGAACATCAGCTGCTGCATCGCATCTCCCTCTCGACGAGGGCCCGGAATGTGTACGGGGGTCGGCCGGTGAGCCGCTGGACGGTGTCGGTGATGCGGTCCTCCGCCCCTTCGGCGATGGCACGGTCCATGCCGGCCAGGATGGCGGCGAACTCCACCGGCACCTCCGCTGTAAGGCGATCGCGCATCTGCTCGTAGGACAGACGGCGGTGGACGACGGGCCGGCCGGTGACCTCGGTGATGATCGTGGCGATGTCGTCGTGGCCGAGTGCCTCGGGTCCGGTCAGGACGAGATCGGTGTTGGGGGCCTGCTCGTCGGTCAGCGCGCGTACGGCGACGGCCGCGATGTCCTCGGCGTCGACGAAGCCGACGCGGCCGTTCTCGGTGGCGGTCCAGATGACGCCCTCGTCGCGGATGCTGCGGGCGTGCGCGTGCGTGCCGGTGAAGTTCTGCATGAACCACGAGGGCCGCAGTACCGCCCACTGTTCGAAGAGATCGGGCAGGACCTGGTGCACCGTCCCCACCGCCGGGCCGCCCTCGGGGATGGCCGAGGAGCTGAGCAGCACCGCGCGGTGCACACCAGCGGTGCGGGCCTGCCGGAGGAAGGGCAGCATGACCGCTCCGGGATCGGCGTCACCGAGGGGTGGTACGAGGTAGAGGCGGTCGACTCCGTCGAGGGCTGCGAGGTGGGTAGCGGAGTCGTACCAGTCGAAGCCGACCGGTACGGCACCGGGAATCGGGGTGGTGCGCCGGCTGGCCGCCCGGACGCGGTGGCCGTCCGCGACCAGTTTCGCCGTGGTGCGACTGCCGGTGGTACCGGTGGCGCCGATGACCAGGGTGGACTTGGTGGTCATCGGGTGGTTCCCGCGAAGTCGACGCCGGGCTCCAGGACGGCCAGCGGGTTCCAGTAGTCGCGGTAGGAGGTGAAGCGTCCGCCCTGGGCGGTCACGACGGCGATGTAAGTCATGTCGAAGGGATTTCCGGTCTGCTTCAGGCGCCCGATCGCGCGCATCTCGACCACGATGGTTTCCGGATCGGTCGTCTGGTGAATTTCCAGGTGGGGGAACTCGTGCAGTTCGATGTGATCGGGGTAGTCGCGCATATAGGCGGCGATGGCCGCCCGGTCCGCCAGTCGTTCAGGCCAGCCCTCGGGGGCGAAGGGGAATTCCATCGTGCCGTCCTCGGCCCACAGGTCGATCCAGCCGGGAATGTTCCCGGCCAGCATCAGCTGCAGGCCGTGGCGGAAAAGCTCTGCCGGAGAAACGTACTCGGACACGGGTACCCTCCCTCTCATAAAATGCGGACTCAAGGTCCACTACAAGATAGCGGACCGGCGGTCCGCTTTGCAAAGGGAGGACGTGCGTGGCCGAACGCAAACCCCGCAAGGATGCGGTGCGCAACCGCGCGGCCGTGCTGGCGGCCGCCGACGCCCTCTTCGAGGACAGGGCCAGCCCCGAGGACATCACCATGGCCGATATCGCGGCCGCTGCCGGCGTCGGCAAGGGGACGCTCTTCCGCGCCTTCGGTGATCGGACCGGGCTCATTCGCGCCCTGTACGCGGCCCGGGCCGAACCGGTCATGGCCGCCGCCGAGGCGGGCCCGCCGCCGCTGGGGCCGGACACTCCATCCCGTGAGCGCATCGTCGCCCTGCTCGACGCGCTGCTCTGCTTCAAACTCGACAACCGCCCGCTCGCGCTGGCCCTGGAGGAAGGCGGGAGCAGCAGCCCGTACCGCGCCGAGCACTACGAGCGGTGGCACAGCCTGCTCCGAGCCGTGCTGGAGCAGATCCCCGGCCTGACTGACGGCGACTTCGCCGCCCATGCCCTGCTCGCCGCCACACGAGCCGACCTTGTCGAGCACCTGAACGGAGAATCGCGTATTCCGCGGGAAGAAATGCGGGCACAGTTGGCGAACTTCGTCACCAGAGTCCTGGCCTCCGGCCCGCTGCAAGTCTCGACCGCCGAGGCGTGATCGAGGATCGGGCGAATCCTTGACGGCGCCGCTTCCTCGACCGGCACGGCGCCTGACCGGACCTGGCCTACCGGCGCCGAGTCGCGCGCACGACGACGTCATGGAGCGGGGCGTCTCGTCCAGGAAGAGTGCGTTGGCCCTCCTCGGCGGTGACAACCTCCCAGGCCGCCTCGTCCAGCCGCGCCGTGATCGCCGCGGCGGTGGCCGACGCCTCGGCGGGCGGATGGTGACCGTGACCGTGGCCGCCGTGAGTATGGAGGTGCCCGACGATCAGCAGCGTCCCGCCGGGCGCGACCCACTCCGCGACGCGGTCGTAGAACTCCAGCTGCGGCATCGCCGGATGCGCGTAGTGCGTGGTCACCAGGTCGAACCGCATGCCCGGATCCCAGGTGCTCAGGTCCGCCTCGATCCACCGCAGCCGCTCGGGCGTGCCACGTTCGGCGGCGCGGGCCAGCACCGCCGACGAGATGTCGGCGGCGGTCACCTCCCAACCCCGTGAAGCGAGCCAGATTGCTTCGGCGCCCTCACCGCAGCCCGCGTCCAACGCCGTACCAGGCACCAGCTCGCCGACCTCGCGGACGAGATGCGGATTCGGTGGGCTGCCTGCGCCGTCCCGCTGCCAGTGCTCTTCCCAGTACTCCTTGTCGAACCCGTGCGTCATCGGTCGATCCTCTCCGGTCGTCTCCGGCGATGGTGACGACCGTGAAGGCAAGATGGCAAATCTTGTTGCCGAATGGCAAAATGGACGGATGGCCGAGGCACTGGATCGCACGCTCGACGCCGTCGGGACGAGGTTGAAGCACCTGCGTCAGCGCCACGACATCACCCTCGCCGACCTCGCCGGGGCGCCCGATCGCCTGCGGTGACGGATCGACCATCCTGCCGCTGACCCGCCGACCGGGCGGTATCCAGGCTTACAAGTTCGTCCTTCCCCGTGGCGCCGACGACACCGAGCCGGATCTGCGCACCCACGAGGGATACGACTGGGTTTACGTTCTCGACGGCAAGCTACGACTGGTCCTCGGCGAGCACGACCTCCTCCTCGAACCCGGGGAAGCCGCGGAGTTCGACACCCGCACCCCGCACTGGTTCGGCGCCACCGGCGCCGGCCCCGTCGAGTACCTGAGCCTCATCGGACGGCAAGGCGAACGCGCGCACATCCGCGTCGGTCCGAAGGCTCCGTTGTCCGAGTAGCAAGAAAGGAAGCACCGCCATTCCCACCATCACAGCGCAGATCCCCACCCCGGACGGTCAGGCAGACGCCTTCGCAGCCTTCCCCGAGGGCGGTCCGCACCCGGCCGTCCTGCTCTACCCGGACGCCTTCGGGCCACGCCCCGTCCTCTGGAAGATGGCCCGCGAACTGGCCGACAACGGGTACTACGTCCTCGTCCCCAACGTCTTCTACCTGCACCGCCCGGCACCGGTGTTCGATCTTCCCGAGCACATCACCGCCGAAGACCGGCCTGCGCTCTTCGGCGAGATCATGCCTCTCGTCCAGGCGCACACCCCCGAACGCACCCTGCTCGACGCCGAAGCCTTCCTCGGCTTTCTCGGCGACCAGCCCGAGGTCCGTCCCGGATCGGTCGCCGTGATCGGTTACTGCATGGGCGCCGTCCTCGCGATGCGCACGGCGACCGCCCATCCCGGCAAGGTGGCCGCCGTCGCGGGATTCCACCCCGGTGCCCTGGTCACCGACGCACCCGACAGCCCGCACCGGCAGATCCCGAGCCTCACCGCCCAGGTCCACCTCGGTCTCGCCGAGAACGACATGACGCCCGAGGCCATCACCGAGATCAGCCAGGCGTTCGACGCCGCCGGAGTCGGCTACTCCTGCGAGATCTACCCGGGCACCGTCCACGGCTTCACCATGGCCGACACCGACGCCTTCGACCCCGCCGGATCACAACGCCACTGGGAGCGGCTGCTGGCCCTCCTCGGCAGCACCCTGACCTAATGACGGGTGTTCCCAATGTCGCCTTTGAGACACTGAGCGTCTCAAAGGCGACATTGGGAGTTTCCGATTAATGCGATTGACGTCCGTCGACGACATTGGCAATGATGACCGCATACCGGAATTCAAAGGAGCAGGCATGATGAACGCGCGACAGCAGGGGACGTCCACTCTCGTGCTTTCGTCGTGCGCCCAAGACCTTCTGGCCTGCCCAGGCTCCCCGCCGTGACCGAAAACGTCACGCCAGGGAGCCGCCCATCGGGAAACCGATCAGGGCGGCTTTTTCTATTCCACAGTTCGTCGATGCAGTTCTTTCGCGGTTCCCCGGAACCGCACTCCCGGCGCCACGGCGCCGACGCCCCTGTAGCCCAACGGAAGAGGCAACGCGCTCAGAACGCGTCCAGTCCAGGTTCGAATCCTGGTGGGGGCACCACACCCGATCCCGGTTGGTGTAGCGGCAGCACGACGGACTTTGACTCCGTCAGGCCAGGTTCGAACCCTGGACCGGGAGCAAGCCCGTTGTGCCATATTGGGCAATATGCCTGTCACTTCCGAGAGTCATACGGAGAACGACTACGACGCCTTCGCCGAGGCATACGCGGCCGAGAACGGGACCAGTCTCATCAACGCCTACTACGCGCGACCCGCGATCTTGGATCTCGCCGGGGACGTGTCCGGCCGCCGGATCCTCGACGCGGGCTGCGGGGCGGGCCCGCTGTTCGAAGCTCTGCGTGATCGAGGCGCCGACATGACCGGCTTCGACCTCAGCGCCAAGATGGTGGAACTGGCCAGAAAGCGGCTCGGCGACGACGCGGCCTTGCGAGTGGCCGACATCGGCAAGCCGTTGCCGTTTCCCGACGACGAATTCGACGACGTCATCGCGGCACTCGTCCTGCACTACCTGGAGGACTGGGCCGCACCGTTGGCCGAGCTCCGCCGCGTGCTGAAGCCCGGCGGCCGGCTGATCCTGGCCGTCAACCACCCGCTCAGCTTCAAGCTGCTTTATCCCGAGGCCGACTACTTCGCGACCGTCAAGTGGTCCGACGAGTACAGCTTCAATGGCCAGACAGCCGAGCTGACCTACTGGCATCGGCCCCTGCACGCGATGACCGATGCCTTCACCGCGGCCGGTTTCCGAACTGCCGTCGTCAGCGAGCCCCACCCCGCGCCGGGTGCGCGCGAGCGGTTCCCGGAGGAGCTTGCGGGCAAGACAGCCTTTCTGTGCTTCTTGTTCTTCGTCCTCGAGGCTGCCTAGCTCCGCCTGGCGTCCTGCGCCGACTAGGCGACCGCCTCGCGCAGCTCGTCCGCAGCCTGGGTGATGAGCTGGGAGAGTGAGGCAGCCGGTTCGGCCAGCCAGCGGGACACGGCGCGACGGTGGATCGCCAGCACCACGTCGATGATGAAGCGTGCCTTGCCAGGCTCGACACCGCGACGCTCGAGAGCCTGTGCCAGCGCGTCGGCGATGTCGGCGAGCTTGATCAGATCACGTTCGGCCAGTGCGGGGTTGGCTGCGATCACTCTGACGCGGCGCAGCAGGAACTCGCGTGGGCGAAAGATCTCCTCGGCGGTTCTCAGCGCGGTCAGTACCGCCTCGAACGGCGTGAGGCCCGGGTCGGTCGCCTCGACCTGCGCGACGAGGCGGGCCTCGAGTTCGTTACCGGCGAAGAGGACTTCCCGCTTGTCGGGGAAGTAGCGGTAGAAGGAGCGCTCCTTCAGACCAGCGGCATCCGCGATCTGCGCGACCGAGGTGCGCTCGAACCCCTGGTTCTCGAACAGTTCGAGCGCAGCGCGCTCGAGTCGGCCCTGTGCGTCGGATTCCCATCTCGGCATACCCGTCAGAGTACGACAACAGCATCTGTCGTCATGCTGGTACGGTTGATGACAACAGATGCTGTCATCACAGAGGAGATCGTCATGAAGGCTCTTCAGTTCGACCGGTTCGGTTCCCCGGACGTGATCGTGCTCCGCGATGTCCCACAGCCGGAGCCCGGACCCGGTCAGATCCGGATCGCCGTACGGGCGTGCGGCCTGACACCGGCCGACTGGCACGTCGTCGACGGTCTCCTCGCCGACCATCTGCCACCGCTGCCGCGCGGGCTCGGCTTCGAGATCGCGGGCACCGTCGACGCGCTCGGTGAGGGCGTCGACGGCGTCCGGATCGGCGACCGTGTCTTCGGCCCGGCCACCTTCGAGGGCCCGACGGCCGGCGCCGCCGAGTACGCGCTGATGCCGGCCTGGGCACCCATCCCCGACGGCGTCACCGCCGAGCAGGCCGCCGCGTTGCCGATGGCGGCCGAGACGGCGTGGCGCGCGCTCGACGATCTCGGCGTCCAGCCCGGTGAGCTCCTGCTCGTCCACGGCGCGGGTACCACCGTGGGTGAGGCGGCGGTGCGCTTCGCGCTGCACCGGGGCATTCGGGTGATCGCCACCGCCGGACCCACTCGGACCGCCGCGCTGGAAGAGATCGGCGCCCAAGTGACCACCTACGGCGAGGGCATGGCCGAACGCGTCAGCGCACTGGCCGGGGGCCGTATCGACCGCGCCCTGGACGCGACACCGACCGGCGGACGGATCGACCGCGCCGACCAGCCCAGCCCGGCCGGTGGCTCGCTGCCGATTCTGATCGAGCTGACCGGCGACCCCGACCGCGTCCTCAGCGTCTCGGACTTCGCCGCGGCGGCCGACCTGGGAGTCCGGATCACCACCGAGATCCGCTACGACCAGATGGACGAGTTCGCCCGGCTCGCCGGCGAAGGCATCCTGGCCGTACCGGTCGCCCGCACCTACACGCTCGACCAGATCCAAGAAGCGGCCGAGCTCAGCCAGTCCCGCCGCCCCGGCGGCAAGCTCATGCTCGTCCTGTGATCGCCCGGCCGGCCTGACTCACCGGTGGCAAACAGTCAAGCCTCTGACCAGGCAAAACGCTCTCAGATCGCCGCTGAGCGCCGAAATCCGTCGTCCGGGTGTGATCACCCCGGCCCATAGTCGTGACTCCTGGGGCTGTCAGCCTGTGTGGCGATAGCCGGAATGCGTCGGCGACCACAGGTGCGGCATGGTCACTACCAGCTGCTGGATGAATGGGCACACGGCCTCAGCTGATTGACTCGTCCCTCACCCATGAAGCGAGCGAGCTTGTCGAAGATCGACGACGACCTCGTGGCGAGAGCCAACGAAGTGGATCGCCGTCATCGTGAAGAGCATCAATGCCCGATCTCGATGGAGGGCCTGATGCGCACGGTCCGCGTGCGATGGGAGGCCAAGCACGCTGTTTCATAGTGGGGACGCCTCGCCTAGCCCGACATCGGCCTGAACCGCCCCTGAGCTACGTAGCCTGAGTCGCCGCACGGCCGTCGACCATTCTTTACGATCGCGGAAGACCCGGTAGCGCCGAGCGCATCTACAAGTGGCAGACGGGGGAGTGATGAGAAGGTCCGCGGTTGGAGTCCTCGCTGCTGGTGCGTTCGTGGCGGCAGCCGGTTGGCTGTATCAGCGCATAAGGCAGCGCTGTGACGAGCGCCGGTTCCCGCCGCCTGGTCGTCTCGTCGATGTCGGTACGCCTGCAGATGAATGCACGGCGGGTGTGGATGTTGCGGGTGGTGATGTGTAGGGCATACGCAGGTAGGCACACCACAGACTGGCGATCGTCACCCGCTGATCGGCGTTGTCCTGGCCAGGGCGTTCCAGTGCATGCAGGCCAGCTAGCCGGACGGGCGCCTTCTCGGAACCGAGCTGGTCGGCGGCCTTGGTGTAGAGCTCAATGACCCGCCGGGCCCTGGCGTCGTCCTCAGTGTGTGCCTGCGCGTCCAGGCGTGCACGCAGGTCCCGGTCGCTGGCGTTGCACTCCGAGGTAGAGCGCGAACAACGCGCCGCCGCCAGCGACGACGCTCAGCGCGATCTTCACCGCGTCCAGCTTCGCGGTCACGAAGTCCTTGCCGTTGATGGCGGTGTTCGGGTTCACATGCACGGCGGCGACCCGCTCCAGCTAGGCCAGCGTCAGCCACAAAACCCCGCCCGCCACGAGCGCGAGGGCGATCAAGCCCAGCACGAGCACGGTCCAGGGCAACTGCTTGTCGGCCCGCGTCCGAGCACGGGCTGAGCGCGCCCAGTCCGGCAGGCGGCGCCGATGTAGGCGGGGCTTGGGTTCAGCAACGGTGATGCCCATACGTCGCGTGAAGGTCGCGGTGTGCGCCTGCGGCAAGTGCCGGGTGGTGAACACCGCGTTCGGGCACGCCAGGCAACCCCACAACGACATCGGGCACTGCTTGCCCTTCGCCCCGAACGGCGAGTCATAGAAGGCGCGGCAGGAGGCCAGGAACACGTCGCTCTCACGCGACAGCAGTGCCTGCACCTGCTCAGGCGGCAGGTCCCCGCTTCCGGCATCGAGGCGGGTGCCGTCCTCGTCGAGCACCACCGGCGGCGGCAGCGCGAGGTCCAGCGCTTCGCGCAGGCCGTCCTCCACGGCCTGGTCGTGCAGTTCATCGTGGGCGGGAATGTTGGCGTAGTGGCGGGCGGCGACATGGGTGGTGTGGCCCTGGGTGAAGTCGGCGAGCACGCCGGTGGCTTTGAGGTACCGCTGGGACTTGTAGGTCTTGCGCAGCCGCCGCAGATCCAGCCGTCCAGGGTTCCGTCGGCGTCCGTCATCTGGTCGATGTCATGTCGTTTCTGCCAGTTGTCCACGTGACCCCAAGGACCCTGCCCGCCGAGCGGAAGGAGTCGCGCAGGCCCTTGGCTCCGTAGCTGACCCACAGATCGGTGCTGCCACTGAACTCGCGGGCTCGCGCGGTGAGCCGCAGCGCCAGTCGGATCAGGCCGCCGGGATGGTGCAGGGCACCGCCGTCGCTGACCCGCATGGACTTGGAGATCTGGCGCCCGTGGGCGCGCCGCTTGACGTAGTTGACGCTCACGAACCCGCGGGCGGGGTTGGTCAAGCAGTCGGCTTGCAACCGCTTGGCGCACTCCGGCTCAAGCCCGGTCATGCAGATGAGCAGGATGCGGATCGCCTCGAAGACGTTCTGCGGGTAGGCATCCAAGGGTCTTGTCCGACGGGCTCGGGTTTCCCGTCCGAGGAACCGCAGCTGGATGGCCAGGTCGGGATCGAATGTCGTGGGGCTGGCGTCGAACGCGACGCGGAGCAGCCGGACCACCACACCGATGCTGATGCGCGGCTGGTCGCTGTCCGGTCCGTACTCGGCGATCAACGCCTGCTCGAACGCATCGATGTGCTCGGCCTCCAAGTCACTGAACTCGACCTCGGTGGCGTTCTGCGGGTCTGGTCCGGCGATGAACCGCACGAACTTCCGCACCGAGAACAGGTTCACCTTGAACGCCTCGTAACTCGATTCGGGTCCGTCGACGGCCACCGTGCGCAGCGTCTCGGCGAGCTGGCGGGTCAGCCGCGAGCACGGCCACACGGACATGTCGAACGTGCGATCGGCGCCATCCAGGTGTAACCGGAGCACCAGCGAACCGATGTCCGGAACAGGAGCGGGTTGCGCGGGCATCTGCTCCTTGGTCGGGAAGGACGCCCGGCGGCCACGGCGACCGGAGCCGGCACCCTCGGTGCGGCTCACGCGGCAGCCCCGTCCTCGAGCCGGACCCTGCTCAGCGCTTCGGCTTGTTCATCCCCTTCGCGCAGCGCGACAGCACAATCTCCTGCGCCTCGTCCAGGACGTCGAGGTAGACGAAGACCGTCTCGCACTGGCGATGGCCGAGCAGTAGTTGCAACTTGCGCAGTGGGTCGCCGACGAGCAGCCGTTTCACCTGCTGGCTCATCAGGGTCTCGCCGGGCTCCATGCGCAACGCGCGGACGGTCTGGCGCAGTAGCAGCCCGAGGCATGTGCACGGCGAATGTGTGACGCAGGGCGTGCGGATGGACCACCAGGTCGAGGCCGAACCGGGCGCACCGTTCGTTGGCTCGCCGAAATACCGCCTGCCAGGTCGACCGCGACAGCGGCAGTCCGTCCTCACCGAGCCACAGCCACAACGGACCACCTTGACCGTCATCGCCGACCCGGCACAGTTGCCGCCGTTGCTCGATCGTCACATGCGAGTACGGCCGCGAGCGGCCATGCTCGACGAGCGTCAGTGCAGTCTTGCCAGCGGAGCGAACGCCGATCCAGTCGTCCGCACACCCGTAAGCCCCGGCTGACCGGCGGCGCTCGACCAGCTCATCACGCTCGATGTCGAGGTAGTGGTGCAGGTCGCGCAGCACGCGCCGCGACACGAACACCGTCCTCGGCTGGCTGTGCTTGGTGATCGTCGCGGGCAGGTTCAGGTCGCTGGTCACCGAGGTACCGCCGCTGCGCCAGCGGCGGTACCTCGGTGACCAGGAGGCTCGACGCCTCCCTCAGCCGTATCCCGGTGCAGACCAACAGGTCGGCGAACACCGCGCTGCGCTCGCCGTGCCGACCGCGCCAACTCGGGTCCGACGAGCCGTCGGGTAGCTGGCCACGCAACCCCACGTCTCGCCACACCAGATAGTCCTCATAGGCCAGAAACCGCACCGACCCGACACTGTCGTCGACCTCGCGCTCGGCATTGAACAGCACCCTTACCAGCCCGCGGGGCGTCAACACCGTCTTCTCCACCACACGAAACGGCTGGGCCTCGATCAGCTCCTCGTGCACCGCCCACTTGACCCACTTGTCCAACGCCGCGATGAACCTGTTCCACGTCGACGCGGACACCGTGAAACCCTTCGTCCGCCGACGCGCCCGCTTGTAGGCGCGCAGATCGTCCTGGCTGGTGTCCCAGATGGACCGTCCACCAGGTGCTGGTAGAGGAGCGGCCGAACAGCATCAGATCACGCGCGTACGCCTCCCTCGTGTGCTCCGAGCGCACACCCCACCCATCCAACTCGCGCACGAACCGGTTCAACTCCAAGTCGTAGGAGCCGTCGGGGCCGAGTAGGAACGGCAGTCCGTCGCCTACGCCAGCGCGGCTGAGCAACTGGGCTTCGTCATCGGTGAGCCCAGGCGCGCCAAGCGCTCTCGCCGGTGACGTCTTGTACATGAGCAAGGTCGAGATCCTCGGGGGTCTGAACACGCCGAACACGCCCAAGCGGGCTTTGGCTAGGGGCTTCTGCGACAGCAGGGACGTGTCACCATAACCCTCAACACCGCAACTAAGAACGGCACCGAACTCAGCGTCTCGGCCATCGCCCGCGCCGCCGGCGTCGACCGCACCTTCCTCTACCGCCACGCCGACCTGCTCGGCTAGGTTCACGAGGCCCAGGCCAGCCCGATCGGCGCCGAGGCGAGCACCACGCTGGTCAGCAGGCTACCGACGACGCAGAAAGCCCTGGAGTCCCTCAAGGAAGTGAACTCCCTGCCGGGTCATCGTCCACAGCGAATGTCTCAACACCCGATAACCATTCTGAGCATTGCCCCGGCTTCGGCGAGTCGTCGACCACCTGCAGGCTGCCAAGTCGATGTCTCATGAGACAACTAAAATCTGGAAAACAGGTCTGTGGCGAGGAATTAGAGGATCGGGCGTGGGTCGTGCTCGACGGGCACCGGGTCGTCACCAGCGCGGCGCTGCACCGCCGGTGCCTCGATCTCGTAGTCGTGGTGTGTCCGCATCTCTCGGCCTCAGGGAACTACCGTCACGCCGAGATCGTCCGGGCCGACCTGCTCGGCGATGGCCGCCCACTGCCTCAGCGGGGCGCGGCGTGGTGGCAACCTGGACCGTCCGCGACACGCGAACGCCACACGCTCCGGGGCGACCGCAGACTGAGCCGGAACACCCCTGGCACGAGCGGGCATTCGGTCGAGTCGGTTCGCGCCGGCATCCAAGCCACGCTCGCACCCCTTACGGCGGAACCCGGTGATGCCCGGTGAACATCTGGAATCACGTCCTACCGGTGTCGTCGGCGACGTCCGGGCCAGGGCCGCTGGACTAGTTGACCTCACCTCGTGCTTGCCGCCTGGCGGCCGATTCCAAGATGCACGCCGTGACGGCTCTATGGTCACCATTGTTATGTACACAAGGAGCGACCGTGTCCGAATCTCTTGAGAGGTCGCACCGAAGAACGGCAACAGCTGACGTATACGTGAAACCGGTTTTCGAGGACTTCTTCCGAGTTGAGCTTCCACGCCTCATCGTCTTTCTCGTGTACCAGGGGGCGCCGAGCGCGGCAGCGGAAGACGCTGCGCAGGAGGCGATGGTCGAGGCTTACCGGAAGTGGCCGGAGATCACGACGCCCCGAACCTGGGTGCGAACGGTAGCCTCACGTGCATGGGGCAGGCTACTCGGATCCAAAGGCCTACCAGGCGAGCTGTCGAACGACGCACCTCATGCAGCGGCCAATGCCGGCCCACTCGAGAAGGTGCTCCAGAGCGAACAACACCGCGACGCAATCGCAGCCATCCAACAGCTCCCGGCTCGGCAGCGGCAAGTTATGGCATGGACATACGATGGATTCCGTCCCCAGGAGATAGCCCAGATCCTCGGGATCACAGGTGACGATGTCCGAGCAAATCTCTATAAAGCACGGCAGACCCTGCGGAAGACCAGGGGAGGTGCATTGTGAACGAAATCATCTCCTTTCCGGGAGAGGACGACAGGCACGAAACGTTGATCGCGGATGTCGCGCGCGTCCTGGACTCGGAAGCCGCCCTGACGCACTTGACCGATACTGACTTCGCCGCAGCCCATGAATTCTTGCTGTCCCACGTTAATGAGGCTATCGACTTCGGCCGCCTTCTCAGCGACGTTGTGTCGCGCGCGAACGACACCCAAGCCGACGGCCCGAAAACCAGGCGTGGGACTGTGTGGACATTCAACGTCGATCGAGGGCATGGCTACATCCGACCTGATGACGGAGGTGAGGACGTCTACTTCGATGTACGCGACGCTGAGGGGGCGATGAACGTCGGGCAGCGTGTTGAGTTCGAGGACAAGGCAGTGGTAGAGCTCGCAGCTCCAGAGGAGATACCGTTTTGGGGGCCCGTCCGCCAGGTCCGGATCGTTTAGTTGGTTGCCGCCCGTCGGCGAGGATCACGGAAAACCCCCGCTGACACGACAGATCCCGGGCCGAGGACCCGCGCTACCGCGACGGCCAGATCGTCGAGATGGTCCTCGTCCGCTACGGCGCGTTCCGCCTCGATGCACTCGTCGGACGGGGCATCTCGCTGTCGGCTGGCGAGGCCTTGGTGGCCAGAACTCGCCGAAGGCGCGGCGACGACCTTGTCGATCACCTTGATGGTCTCGGGTGACGGATTGAGAATGCCTGCGATGCCATGCGACGCTGCGGCCGCTCCTGACTCCCACACCTCGACAGGCGTATCTCGCCTTGTGACGACAGGCGCTAGTTGGCATGGCTGGCGGCGTGACATGGCAAGGGCGTCGGCGCGGTGAGCTTGGATGGCGCGGTGGTGGTCGGGCAGGCACCGGTGTGGTCGCACGTGTGCAGCGGGGTGGATCTGGCGTGGAGCAAGTCGTCACCGTGGTGAAACTGCCCCGCTGACCTCAGGCGGTCACCACCCTCAGCACTTCGAGCAGGGCCTCGGCCCGGTGGTGGGGGTGGGTGATCGACAGGGCGAGTTCTTCTGCCCGGTCGATGTCGGCGCGGGCCATGGCGATCGCCGTGTGCGCCAAGGCTTCTTGGAGCGCGAAGTAGGTGTTCGGAAGGGATTCGCAGAGCCGTTCGGCGCGTTCGGGATCCACTGCCGCCATGGCCTCGGCGGCCGCCGCCAGGGCTGCGGTCCGTTCGAGGCCGTTCTCGATGGACGTCGCGATGCGTTCGGCGCGCTCGGGTTGTGCGGCGCCGATGGCGCCCGCCACGACACCTGTCGGCCACGGCCTTCCGGTGTCCTTCGCGATCGCCTTGGCCCGTTCCACCGCCCGGTCGGGATCACGCGTGGCGAGGGCCTTGATCACGGACGTCATCGTCACGGTGTGGTCGCGCTGGTCCATGATTCGCCGTGCCAGCTGATCGGCTTCGGAGATCAAGCTGTCGGCCTGGGACCACTTGTGAGTGGCCATCTTCGCCGCGATGTCGGCCAGTAGGGGTGCGAGCTCGGCGGGCTCCTTGAACGATCGGGCGATTTTCACGGCGCGATCGGGATCGGTCGCCGCGGCCGCTCTCGCCACCTCGGCCAGGAGGAGCCCGTTGAGCCGGGGGCCCGCCGAGGTGGCGATCCGTTCGGCCAACCGAAGATCGAGCGCGATCGCGGCCATCGCCGCGTCGTGGACACCCACATGGCGGTCCTCCTTGCCCATCCTGGCAGCGAGCTCGATCAGGTGCTTCGCACGGCGAGGATCGCTGGGCGCCACCACTGTCGCCATGTCCGCCAGTGCTTTCGTTTTCTCCTTCCCAGCCTGGTGGGCACGAGATGCCGCTTCGTTGAGTACCTTCTTGGCCCGGCGGGGGTCTGAGGGTGCCACCGCGACTGCCAGTTCGGCCATCGCCACCAGCGTCCACCGGTCCCAGAGCGGGCCCACACCATTGAGCAGCCGCTCGGAACGGGCGGGATCGGAGACCGCGAGCCGGGCGGCCATCGTCGCCAGCAGTGAATCGCGTCCGTTCGACCTGGCGAACTGTTCGCTGCGCTCAGGGGACACAGCGGCCACGAACTTCGCCGTCTCCACCAGAAGCCTTTCGCGTGTCTCCTGGTAGGACGCTGTGCTCGGTGACCGGGCGGCGTCGATCAGCTGGTCGAGCAACCACACCGGCCGCCTCATGTCCTCGTCCGCGTTCACTCGCACGACCTCCCCGTAGCCGGTTCCTCACCGTGAGGAATCAGTCTGGCAGGAAACCGGGGCTATCTGAGCCCCGCCCGAGCGCAGGGGGCTATTCGTCGGCGACGAGAGCGGGATCAACGCGATGCTCGACCTGGCGATGATCGTCAACCGGCGCCTTCGGCAAGAGCTTCCGCAGACGACCAGTAAACAGCCGCTATCCACCCTGACCTGCGAATCTGAGGCTTGATGCTCAGGTTTCCGGTGTCAGGCCGCCGGTCATCTCCATGCCAACTGGCGCTGGGAGATGCCAACTAGCGCCTGTCGTCACAACAAACCGCAGCTTCTCTCTGTGCGACTGCGGCGGTGCGGCGCGCGCCTCAGGGATGTCATCGGTTGGGTTATGTCCAGGACAGTGCACCGTCGTCGCGGACAATTGGTTGCCCTGGTTGGGCTGTGTCGGTGTTTGTGGGGTTGTGGTTTTCGAGGCGGTTGGCGGTGTCGGTGAGCAGGGCGGTCACAGTGGGCCATGTGGTGCGGTGGGCGCCTTTCCGGGCCGTCCAGTCCATCACGTGTCCGCGTTCGGTGCCGGGGCGCAGGTCGATGGCGAGGATGGCGCCGTCGAGAGCGCGGCAGATGGGGATCAGGGCGGTGCAATATCTGGCCGTGGGTTCGCCGGCGGCATGCTGGTGGCTCCGTTCTGCGTGGCAGCAGTTCTCGTCTGGGTGACTACTGAGGCTGGCCCATGTCTCCCACACGCGTGCCACTGGCAGCGGAATGTAGATGCCGGGGACGGTGAACGCGGTGCGGTGGTTCCGGTCGTCGACGCCGTCCGTCAGCCGCCACCACTCGATCAGATCGTCGGTGAGTATGCATCCATCGCGTGCTCGGTGGCGCGGATGTCTGCGGCGGGTGCGGGGGCCCGCAGTGTGGTGGCGGTGGCAGGCGTGTTGGTGCGCAGCCAGGCCGTGATCCGCTGCCACGCCGGGCCGAGGCTATTGTTCATTGGTTCGTTGTCGGTGCGGGAGGGGGCGATGCGGGGTGGAGTTGGCGAGGTGAACGGTCGGGTGGCGTCGGCGGTGATGGCGGTGTTGTCGGTCGGGTGCAGGTCCAGCGCGCGCAGGATGTCGTGGGGCGAGGTGAGCAGGTCGGGTTTGTGGTTCAGGTGGAATTGCTGGGTAGCGGTGAGTTGGTGCACGGTAAGCATGTCCCCGTTTTTCACGATCAGCAGTGCTCCGACCCGGATTACCGCCGAGGGGGTGTTCTGCAGGGCTGTCAACATCGGCGCGAGGTTCTGCATCAGGGTCGCTGTGTTGGTGGCGTCTTGTGCCTGGACTAACCGTGCCTCCACCGCATGCGCCGCTGTCGTGGCGGCGTCCCGCCCACCAGGGGCCTCGGTGGCGACCTTCATACGGCTGGTGAGGCGACGCATCCAGGACCCGATCTTGGGTTCGGCCCGTTCGAGGATCTCCGCCCCGGCAATGCGCACCAGGTCTTCAACCGCTGCCTGGACCAGTTCGTGGCCGGCTGCCGTGGACAGGTAGATCGAGATGGGAAATTCCGAGGAGTCGTGTCGCTGCGTGTCGAGCGGCCGATCGTCCGGTGGTAAGGGTTCGAACAAGGTGGCCAAGTCCGGTCCCTCATACCCGAGAGTTTCGTCGAGATCGTCGCTGTGGAACTCCAGATGAAAGGTCGGCTCGGGCCGAGCCGATGGCCGACGTGGCGGCATGCGGACCGGCCGCAGCGAGGGAGTCTGGTCGCGGACCAAGCTGGTGATGATGGCGCCGACCTCGCCACCAAGGTGGTCGGCAAGTAACCGAAGAAAAGTGATCGCGGGCGGGATACCGTCCGGGCCGGCGTCGAAGTCGGCGAGAAGCTGGAAGGCGCTCCACGCATCGGTGATGCCCGCGAGATTGGGCAACGGGGTGGCGGGCCCGAGCGCGCGACTCATCATGACCGCCAGGTGAGGGACATCCAGCGGAGCGAGATGGAGACGCAACGCTGTCAGATCTTCGCTGGGCATCATGTCCAGGTCGGGACTGTCCACGAGCGCGGGCTGGTCAAGTATCATCAGGGCAGCAATACGAACGTTCAGTGATGGGGAAGTTGCTGTGGCACGTTCTCCATGCAGCCGGAGGTAGACCATTCCGGTGAAGGTCTTCACCGAAACCGGTATCGGTGCGTAGGACTCGGGCAGCAGGCCGGGATCGGACGCGATAACCTCGGAGAAGAACAACTGCGAGGCGATGACCGCGAGCAGCAGGCCGGAGTCGGCGAACGCTTCCCTGGCTGCTTGGGCATCGAGGATACGGAAAGCGGTGTCGATTGCTTCGCCGACCCACGCGTTTCCCTCGTTCAGCACGTCGCCGGAATTCAGGCCCATCCGCAGTTTGATCTGCGCCCGCGGAGTCCGTGTGTGGTTATAGCGGCGGAGAGCGACCGTGATGCGCTCCGGCAGCCGGTCGGCGACGACGGTCTTGGAAGTCCCGGGCGACAACAAGATCAGGACGCCGTCGCCGCGATCCTCTCGGTCGCACGCGTCGAAGTCGACGCCACTTTCGTCGAACGCGGCCTTCAACACCTCGTACATGCCTTCGCGGACAGCCAGTCGATCGGGCAGGTTCCTATCAGGGCTGGTGAAGCCCGCAATGTCGACCACCACGATCGTGCGGTCGGAGATTAGCGACGGCTGCGTCACCAGTCCTGCCTCTCTTTGACATCACTCCATGGCCGACCTGGGACACGAACTCTCGATTATCACCCCTCCGCCGCCGTACAGAGCACGACCGGCCGCACTCAACGTCCTGGCCCCAGACACGACTTCTCCCAGGGGGCGGCGGGGCGCACGTCGATCAGCCACCAACCCGCGCAGAAAACGACGAACTAACCCAGCTTCGCAAGAAGCTGGCCGACCAGGCCAGGTCCGGTCCCACGCCCAGCTCGTTCCCAGCGGCTCGCCCACGCCGTAAACCAGCCCCGGACCAGCCCAGGACGGGGAACCTCCCGGTCTTCCTCGTCGACCGCGCGCGGCCCGCTCGCCAAGGCCGCTGCCGCAGCACCCCAAAGGCATGTGGCTGATCCAGGCACTCAATCGGCCGACCGCCACGCTCAACTGGCCAGATGAAGCGCTCAGCCGTACAGATGCGGTCGCGCATCTGTGATGTGCCATGCCAACTAGCGCCGGGAGATGCCAACTATCATGTGTCGTCACAGCTCTGTGACTGTGAGAGGTAGCTGTCACCGTGAGCGGCGGTGAGCTGGCGGTTGCCCGTGAACAGTGAAGGCTTTCTGGCACTTGGTGTGAGCACTTGTTGTTCACCCACGGCGCTCACGACATCTCCGCCCGACGGCCTGCGGGCGCGGCCTGAATAGGCTCGCAAGAGCGAAGAGCACGGTCAGCACAGGCGGGAGAGATGCGCGAGATGTGGCACCTGCGGGTCGCGTGGTTGCACGAGTTCGCCGATGAACCCGTGGAGATCCTCAGCGAGGTCGGCGCCGATGGCTACGAGCGTCGGAAGGTGGAGCGCTTCCGAGACGGCCGCATCGGTTGGGCTGACGAAAAATGCGAGGTGGGGGGCACAGGCCTAGGTGAGGTCCCCGTACCACCCCTTGACGAGATCAACGCGCAGCAGGAGTTCGTGGCGACCCGAATCGCTGGCGGCGAATTTGAACGGGCATGGACACAAGCGCTCAGCGGGCAGTGATGTCAGCAGCAGGCTCGGTGACAACTATCGATCAAAGGTGACAGATAGCCCTCACAGGCACAAGCTCGTTCTAGATTTGACAAAGTCGCAGGTTAAACGGACGATCGCACAGACGTTCGATGTTGGTGCTGTCTTCCCCACGGCTCCTCTGTGTGTCGTGGAGTGGTCGATGGTGTGGAGTGGCGGTCCGACGAGCTGGTCGGAACTGGAGAGGATCGCGTCGGGTCGTTCGGCGTCGCGGGGTGACGGGAATGACGCACCTGCGTGGTCGCGTAAGCGTGAGGGGTACGCGGGGCCGCCGCCGGGCTTGATGACCCCGCGGTCGGACGACGCGGGGGGTGCGCTGGCGCGGGCGCCGTACGCGGAGTTGCATTGCCATTCGAACTTCAGCTTCCTCGACGGGGTCAGCGATCCGGAGGAGCTGGTGGAGGAGGCCGCGCGGCTGGGGCTGGACGCGATCACGCTGACTGATCACGACGGACTGTACGGGGCGGTGCGGTTCGCCGAGGCCGCGAAGGAACTCGGGGTCCGCACGGGGTTCGGTGCGGAGTTGTCGCTGGGGCTGACGGAGCCGCAGAACGGCGTCGCGGATCCGGCGGGGACGCATCTGCTGGTGATCGCCCGCGGGCTGGAGGGGTATCAGCGGTTGTGCCGGACGATCTCGACCGGTCAGCTGGCGGGGGAGAAGGGCGCACCCCGCTACGAGGTGGACCAGGTGGGGGAGGACCTGCGCGGGCATGTGCAGGTCCTTACCGGATGCCGCAAAGGGGCGGTGCGGCGCGCGCTGGTCGAGTCCGGGCCGGCGGCAGCCGCAGACGAGTTGCGGGTGCTGGTGGACCGGTTCGGCCGGGACGCGGTGGCGGTGGAGCTGATCGATCACAGCCTGCCGCTGGATTCCACCCACAATGATCTGCTGGCGGGGATGGCGGCGGAGCTGGGGTTGGCGACGGTGGCGACCACGAACGCGCACTACGCGGCCCCGCAGGACGCGGTGTACGCGGACGCGGTCGCGGCGATCCGCGCGCGGCGGAGCATGGAGGACATGCAGGGCTGGCTTCCGGCGGCGGGGATGCAGTTCCTGCGGTCGGGGGAGGAGATGGCGGAGATCTTCGCCCGCTACCCGGGTGCGGTGGCGTGGGCGGCGTTGCTTGGGGTGGAGTGCTCGGTCGACCTCACGTTGGTCGCGCCGGAGTTGCCGCCGTTCCCGGTCCCGGACGGGCATGACGAAGCCTCCTACCTGCGGCATCTGACCTACGTCGGCGCCGGGGAGCGCTACGGGACGCGGGAGGACGCTCCGCGGGCCTACGCGCAGCTGGATTACGAGCTGGACGTGATCACGGAGCTGGGGTTCCCGGGGTATTTCCTGATCGTGTGGGACATCGTGCGGTTCGCGCGTGAGGCACGGATCCTGTGCCAAGGGCGTGGGGTCGGCGGCGAACAGCGCGGTGTGTTTCGCGTTGCGGATTACCAGCGTCGACGCCGTGCGCTACGGGCTGCTGTTCGAACGGTTCCTCGCCCCGGAACGAGACGGCTACCCGGACATCGATGTCGACCTCGAATCCGACCGGCGCGAGGAGGTCATCCAGTATGTCTACGACACGCATGGGCGGCGGAACGCCGCCCATGTGGCGAATGTGATCACTTATCGGGCGCCGTCGGCGATCCGGGACTCCGCCCGCGCCTTGGGTTACAGCCCCTGCCAGCAGGACGCGTTCGCCAAGGCCGCCGACCGGTGGGGCCGGGGTCGCGGCGACCGCTGGGCAGGAGGGGCATGGGATCCCGCGGGACGTGCTCGGCCTCGCCGCCCGGATCGAGGGGTTGCCGCGGCATCTCGGGATCCACTCCGGCGGCATGGTGCTGTCGCGGACACCGGTGTCGGAGGTGGTGCCGGTCGAGTGGGCCCGCATGGAGGGCCGGTCGATCCTGCAGTGGGACAAGGACGACTGCGCGTCGGCCGGGCTGGTCAAGATCGACCTGCTCGGGCTGGGGATGCTCTCGGCCCTGCACTACATGCTCGACCTGATCGCCGAACACCACGACACCGTCATCGACCTCGGGCAGCTCGACCTCGCCGACCCGGCCGTGTACGACATGCTCGGCGCCGCCGAGGCGATCGGCGTGTTCCAGGTGGAGAGCCGCGCGCAGCTGGGCACGCTGCCCCGGCTACGGCCCCGCACCTTCTACGACCTGGTCGTAGAGGTCGCCCTCATCCGTCCCGGACCGATCCAGGGCGGCTCCGTCCACCCCTATCTACGACGCCGACGCGGCGAGGAGGACTGGTCGCACGCGCATCCGCTGCTCGCCGGACCGCTCGATCGGACTCTCGGCGTGCCGTTGTTTCAGGAACAAGTGATTTACCGGACTAGTCATCGATCTGATAGATCCCAGCTCAGTAGGTGTGCATCGCGACCGCCCCCTTCTCGGCGATTTGCATTCTCGGCCAGCTGGTCGGCCTGATGGAACGCCAACGCGCGACCAGCGGCGTGAGGGCGTGTCAGAACCGCTCAAGTAGCAAGATCGTCGTTAGCGCATCCGCTGACCTCAACGGCTGGACGCTCTGCCTGGCATCGGCTCCCAGCGATGTCGGGCGGCCGTACTCAAGCGGTTACTGCCGTGCATCTCGCCGCAATGCGCTGCGTGGATGATCGCTTCAACCTGGTACTCATGTCGATGATCGAGATCGATCGCATCCGCGGGCACCTGGCCGTCTCAGGACTCTTCGCAGTCTTCGTCGACATGATGATCTTCCTGCTCGCGGCGATAGATAACCCTCTTCCTTGGCGACTACGGCGTCGGGCCCGGCGGCTTCGAAGCCCTACGGGATCAAGGTCTGCGCAGATAGCCGGCTCACGCGAGCCCACGTCAGCGCCGGCGAGCGCATCAACCGCGCGGCAGGTGAGCGCTGCGTCGTCTCTGAATATGGTCGCCGACACTGTCGACCGGACAAGTATGACGAGGATCGTATGATTCGAACAACCCGCATGGCGCCGGCGATTATCGCAGCCGCCCTTGTTCTCGGCTCACATCGAACGTTGCCGCGCAACCCCGGTGACCCTCCTGGGAGCAAAGTCCGACGAACCTGCCTTCGACAAGGCTTTCCTTGGTGAAATGAAGGTTGAGTTCGTGACACCGTCTGTCGCGCTCCTTGGCCCCGTGGGATAGGTCGAGAAACAAATCTGCCCGCGTGGTGAAAGCATGGCTGTCGGCCGTTGGTAGCGAACTGGCGAGAGGTTGTTCCGGAACCGGGTTTCTGTAGAGGTTCGTGAAGCAGTTCCGGCAGCGGCGCATCGAGTCATCTGGAGGCAGTGCCAGGACGAAGCCGGAAGCGTCCCTGTGGATTATCGGCGGGTACCTGGAAATTTGTGGATCCCTATTTTTCCCCGTGCACGGGGCTCCGCCGGAGTTCCCGTTGCGCTATCGCCACATGGAGTGCAGGCTCATGTCATCGACGTCATGAGTCGTGAAAGTCAGGGGAGCAGAGAGAGATGCATCTCGAGTCTGCCGCGTTCGCTGGCCGGCTTTGCGTGCTTGGAAGAAAGGGTCGAATATGATGAGGGTTCGTGAACGGGCCGTGCCCGGCAGGTACCGGGCGGGCGGGCGTGTGCTGGTGACGGCGGCGATTGTGGTGGGGGCATGGGTGGTGTCGCCAGTGCCGGTGGCGTTGGCTGTGAATTGCAACAACCTCGCGCCGACGATTCAGGGCACGGCTGCAGGGGAGACGATCCAGGGCACTCCGGGCAATGATGTGATCGACGCCGGCGGCGGGAACGACGAGGTGTTCGGTAATGGCGGCGAGGATGTGGTCTGCGGCGGCCCCGGCAACGACGATCTCCGGGTCGGCACCGTAAACGACAGCGGAGATGCCGGGGTGCAGTACGTGTTCGGCGGCGCCGGCAAGGACACGATCGCGGTAGCCGGCACACTGACCGGTGGGGTCGTACTGGGCGGACTGGGTGTCGACGAGATCGCGATCATCGGCAACGAGCGTGGTTCGGCGACAGGGGCCGGCATGACCGGCGGCGACGTCCGGGGCGGGAGCAGCACCGTGCTGAGTCTCGACCTCGACCTGTCCGCCGACACCATCACCATCAGAGGGGCGCTCATTTTCTTCGGGAACGGAGACGAACCCGTCTCCGGAAGTGACGGAGTGGCCGGCGGTTTCATTGACGCCGGCAACGGCAACGACACCGTCAACATCCAGGGTGGTACTCCGCGGGCCGCCCCTGAAGGCTCGGAGATTGGTTTCCCGGGTGGTGACGGGATGAGCGGCGGGACACTGACCAACAGCGGCGGCACCGACGCCGTGAACATCACCGGCGGTTTAGGCGGGATGATCCTGGGTCGTGAGCCGGCTATCGGTGCCGGTGTGGGCGGCGCGGGCACGTCGGGCAGTGGGGAGCGGATAACCGGACGGCTCTCCGACGGAACGCTCCTGTCGGGCAGCTTCAACGCGACCGTGACCGGCGGTCGCGGCGGATACTATGGCGGGGCGGGCGGAGTGGGTAGCTCCAGCACCCTCACCGGCGCCGCGCTCGCCCCCGACACCTTCACCGTCACCGGCGGTGGGGGCGGCCCTGGTCTCGGCGACGGCGTGCAGCAGCCGCCCAACGGCCCCTACGGCACTCCGGGGGGCGCCGGCGGTGCGGGTAACACCGGCACGATCAACGCCGACAGCGCCGGCGACACCGTCACCGCTACCGGTGGACAAGGAGGCATCGGAGGCGAGGGCGAGCGCGCCTTCCGCAGCGGCATTGGCGGCACAGGCGGCAACGGAGCCAGCGGCGGGCAGGGCAACACCGGCACGATCAACACCGACGACGGCGCTGACACCGCCACCGCCACCGGCGGACAGGGCGGTGCCGGCGGTACCGGTGGTCCCGGCGTCGCGGGCGGCATCGGTGGCCAGGGCGGCGTCGGCGGCAACGGCGGCAACGGCAACTCCGGCACCCTCGACGGCGGACCCGGCAACGACCAGCTGACCGCCACCGGCGGCAACGCCGGCCGCCCAGGCCCGGCAGGCAGGAACGGCAGCGTGCCCGGCGCCCCGGGCAGCCCCGGGACCAGCAACACCGACGGCACCCTCGACGGCGGAACAGGCACCGACACCTGCACCGCCACCAGCGGAACCACCACCAACTGCTGACAGCCTCTGCGGAAGGCCAGCCGCGGTGCCTGATCGGCGTGGACAGCGGCTAGGCCGACCTCACGTTCGTCGCCTCCGAGGCGGCCCGCCGAAACCCAACATCTGCGCACGAGAAGCCGGGACGATGGCATCCATCGAGCAAACCACAGTGCACTTGACGATGCCGCCATGGAATCCTTGTCAAGGGCGGCCCCGTCGGCGGCTTGCTGGGGAGTGTCATCGTTGCCCCGGATCCGAGTAACCAGGCTGATGTCGACATCGATCTACGGCACAAATTTGTCGTGACCACCGTGGTCGCGAGTCCATGATCCTGCGTCGCACCGCAATATGACGGCGGCCACTTATGCGGCGAGTAGGCCGGCACTCGGCTAGTTCCGCTTGTTCGGAGAACTGGACGCGCGGCACCCGCACTACTACCTCGCTTTTATCGCGGTCCTGCCCGCTTTCCAGAACCAGGGACGGTTGCGGACACGCGAACTCGGTGCGGACCATCGACGTCAATGTGGTGGATGCGAGGCGCAAGGGCTTCAGGGTGGGCCCCACGCTCGAATCAAAATCAGCGAAGTCCGTCATTTTTCTTCGGGGGACGTCAAACAAAGCCTCTTTCGTTATCACGGAAATTACGGGGCCCGAATGACTTATGGCTCCCATGAAATCGAATCCGCGCCGCCGAAAGCTCGCCTGTTGCCCTATAAGCCAGGGCTTGACGGGAGACTTCCGGCGCTGCTGACAGCATGGCTGCCAGTCGACGGCGAACTGGCGAGGGAGTTCCGGAGCCAGGTTCTGCAAAGGGATTCGTGAGGAAGATATTGTCGGCGACACAGCGAGCCACCTGGACGCACTACCAAGACGACGTTGGCAGTGTCCTGTGGAACAGCGGCGGAACCTGGAAAATCACGGGCACTCCCCGAACCCGCGACCATAGGGATAGAGCGGCAGCTTCGTCGTCTCCTTGACACAGGGGGCCATGACAGGGCGTTGGCTCGCGTTCTTCTATTGGATGACCACTGTGGTCTGGTGAATGCGTCGTCTTCGGCGCCGGTGTCGATGACGCGCAACTCCGTTCCACCCCGGGACACCGCTCGCGGAGAGTCGCTGATCTCGCGAGCACTACTCGGGACCGACACTGCCGCGGTGCACGCCGACATCCCGCCGGGACTCATCGTTCGATGGCCGGTGGGCACGCCGGTGCCAAGGGCCGGCGGCGTCCTTCCGCGGATCAGCGGGGCTCCGCCCGCCGCCGCACGGTCTACAACTGTCAGACGGGCCGGGCACGCTGTGCTCATGAGCTTCACTCTGGCCGTGTGGGAAGGGCCTCGTCCCGCCGACGACGCGGTGGCTAAGGCGACCTTCGATGCTCTCGTCGCGGAATTCATGGGCGGTAGGAAGACGCCGCCGACCACGCTGGTTACGCGCTATGTCGGCGAACTGGCCACGCGCTGGCCGGACCTCGATCCCGACGCTGATGACGACGAAGACGATATTCCATGGACCGACAGTCCCTTAATCAACAACGCCAGTGGGCCGTTGTTCCGCTTCGGCATGGTCTTCAGCAGGTACCGGGAGGCTGCGGACTTCGCCGCGGAGCGCGCTCGTGTGCTTGGCCTGGTCTGCTTCGATCCCCAGGATGAACGTCTCGTCACCTGATGGCGGACGATGGGTCAGAAGGTGCGCCGGCAGGTGACCGCCAGTCCGATGGCACAGGGCGCCATCGGGGAAGCTGCACGAGCGCCGCGATATCGCGGCGGGCGATCCGGTCGAAGACGAGCATGCCGAGCGAAGCGGGGGCTGCCGTGAGAACTCTGGACGAGACGATGGGTGAGCTGTCCGACTTGGTCTGGTATGCCAGCTACGGTTCGAACATGAACGCCGACTGGTTCGGCTGCTACCTGGCCGGAGGCGTTCCGGAGGGCGGTACCCGGGACTATCCGGGTTGCCGCGATCGGCGGCCGCCGGTGGAATCCCGCAGGTGTGAACTGCCGGGCGGGATCTATTTCGCGACCATGTCGCCGGTGTGGGGCGGTGGCCGCGCGTTCTACGATCCGGCGCTGCCCGGGCGAGCGTTCGCGCGCGCCTACCTGATCACCGCCGGGCAGTTCGCCGACGTCGTGGCTCAGGAGATGTACCGCGAGCCCGGCACGGACCTCGACCTCGCTCCGGTCCTGGCTACCGGTGCGGCCACGCTCGGTCCCGGCCGCTACGAGACCCTGCTCCACGCCGGGGATCTCGACGGGCACCCATCTCGATATCGACCTCTCCACACTGCTCAGACAGATCAACCGCCTCGAACACGACCTCGGTGGACAACTCCTTACACGCGCCGAACGGAATCAGCCCCTGCAGGTGACACCTCTCGGACGAAGGATCATCACAGCGCTCCGGAAATGCGACCGCGAGGAAATGTCGTCGCCGTGAGTCCGATCTCTGGTGATAGGGCCTTGCGACAAAACGAAAGCCGTGGTCACCGAGACCAATATGTCACGCGTCGACACCGGCAGGAACCCGACAATGACTTGGTGAACAACGAGCTACCAAGGATCCGCGTCGCCGCCTACGTCATCCGCCACCAGAGAGGACCGCAACTGCTGGTCTTCGAGCACCAAGGTATCCCCGAGGCTGGCACGCAGATCCCCGCCGGCGGTGTTCGGCCCGGCGAGACCCTCAGCCCCGCTGTCCAGCGAGAAGTCCTCGAGGAAACCGGGCTGACCGACACAGTCGTCGTCAACTCGCTGACTACTGAGGACAAGCCGCACCCGCACAGCGGCCAGCCGCGACGCACCACCTACTTCCACCTGCGCGCTCCAGTAACTGCTCCCGACAGTTGGTCCCACCATGTCGGCGGCGATGGATACGACGCGGGCCTGGTTTTCGTCTGCCGATTCCAGCCCCTACCACTGGATCGCCCACTGGCTGACCAACAGGATGCCTGGCTCGGGTTGATCAGCCCAGAACTGGCCACACGTGAGGAATTGCCTCGAAACTGAGACCGATCTCAGTACGTCGCGGTGAGGCAACCACGAAAGCTCAGGCCACTTAAGATCGACATGTCACGCGCGGTGAGATCGTGCAGGTCCTCGGTTCACCCCCTGGGGTACGAGGTGGTCACTCGATGACCGTTGGCGCGAACAGCTGACACTCACCGATCACAACCTGAACCAGGAGCACGAGCAGGCATGCCAGACCAGCACGAACCCGAAAATCCACTCACCAGACTGTACGCGTTGGCCGATCTCGTCAGCTCCGATCTGGCCATCGCCGGGATCCCCCTGGTTCCCGATTACCTGCACGGCGGCCATCCCCTCGGTCCGGTCGGCGCGCACGTCTTCGCCGACAACCTCGGACATCGTGGTGTGTTCATCAGCTGGGTCAGCCACTCGATCTTGACGTCCGCGTCCCTGGAGGCATGGAGCGAGGGCCGCACCGGTCCAGACAATCCCGCCGGGCAGTGGAAGGAGACGGTCGACACCGCGATGCAGAACGCGATGGCCACGATCCTGTCCTCAATCGGCTACGAGGTAGTGCCAGGAGATGACGAGTCAGGAGTCGAGCTTATCGTGACGCAGCGAGCCCCCGAAAGTCCTTGGTACGCCTGGTACCGCGACCAGACGGACCGGGAGCGAGCCAAGTCGCTCGAGACCGCGGAACGACTCAGGGCGGAAGAAGTAAAGCGGCCGTTAGACTGATCTTGATGAAGCGGCTGTGAGACAAGCTGCGAGACCGCAGGTCACGCAAGATCAACATGTCAGGTGTGATGAGACCCTACACAAGGCTTGTAGGGTCTCGCAATTCGTGTCACCATCTCACGGGTCGTGTCGTGTGGATGTCATCGACGACATTCTGGTGAGATTCCCGCCGGGGAGATCAGCCACGGAGCCGAGCATCGGGCAGGCGGTGACCGCTTACATCGGACCGTTTGCTGCTGCGTTGGTCGTTGTCGTGCTGGTCCTGCGGGCGAATTTCGGTTGTGTGGCCGGGCACACTGGATGTCATGGGCGAACATTGGGATTCGGTCACCACCATCGGGGACGTGTTGGTCGCCCGGCTGGTCGACCTCGAACCGATTGAGCCGGAAGACTGGTCGGCGGCGCGCATCGAGGCGCACGCGGCGCTCTCCCAGCACGTGCACGCGGTGGTGTCCGACCCGGCCGGGCCGTCCTGGCTGGTCGCCCTGGCGGCCCATCCGAACAGCCTGGTCCGCGCCATCGCGATCAGAGCCCTCGGTTCCGGCCACGATTCTGCCTATCAGCCCATTCTCGTGCGGGCCTTGTCCGACCCCGCCGCCTACGTCGTCCAGGCCGCCCTGGAGGGCCTCACCGCGCAGTCCTCGCACGAGGTGTTCGACCTACTGGTGACGCTGCTGAACGACACGGACCACGGTCGGGCCTGGATCGTCCGCGAAGCCGCCCAGCGCATCGCCGAGACCAGCGACCCGAGACGGCTGGACGTTCTGGCCGACGCACTGGGGCAGGTATGGCACGGCGCAGTACACGACATCGCCCGCGCACTGGGCCAGGCCGGCGACGTTCGGGTCGCTCCGATGCTGATCGAGCACCTCCGCCACCGCCGACCGGGCCGCTTCGCGGCCGCGGAAGTGCTCGGCAACCTGCGCGTCGCCGAGGCGACGGGCCCGCTCATCGACGTCCTGCGTGAGTCCGACGGCGTCCAGGCGCTGCCCGTGATGGAAGCACTGGGCAAGCTCGAAGCGCTGGAGGCCGCGCCGGTGATCGTTCCGCTGCTCGACCACAGTTCGTCCGACGTTCGCGAGGGCGCACTGTTGGCCCTGAACCGGATCGGCGGGCCGCTGGCGACGCCTGCCGCCCTCAAGGCCACCGACGACGTCCACCCCGCCGTCCGTGCCCGGGCCCTCCGTGTGCTGGCCAAGCACGGCGACCACCGCGCTCTCGGTCGATTGGCCGCCGCCTGCGACAGTTGGCACGTCCACACCGCCCTCACCGGCCTGGTTCGCCTGGCCGAAGACTCGGTCGCGCTCACCGTGGTGCAGGTGCTGCTGACCACTGAAGAGCGGCGTGTCCGCAAGCTCGCCGGACGAATCCTCGCCCGCATCGACACACAGCACTACCTGCCCGGTCACGATCCCGACCCACTCGTCCGCCGCGTCCTCGTCTGGGTCATCGGCCAACAAGCCAACCCGGCCTACATCCGGGCGCTGACCAACGCGCTCCAGGACGAGGACGAGCTGGTCCGATCCCGCGCCGCCGCGGCGCTCGGACGGATCACCCACGAGAAGACGCTCCCGCTGCTGACCGAGGCCCTACGCGACCCCAGGCCACGCGTCCGGGCCAACGCCGCGACCGCCCTGGGCCGAACCGCCACTGACGGCCTGCGTTCCCTCCTCGCCGACGCCCTGACCGACCCCCACCCGGCCGTCCGGTCCGCTGCCACCGCGGCACTACGAACAGCCGCACACTGACTGTCCTCTGTGGACGACCAGCTCGGCTCGGTTTGTCGAAATCAGCGTGGCGTACTCGGCCAACTCGGGCACACCGCCTGGTCTCGTGAGGAAATGCCACGGATTTGGGACTGAGCATGGGTGACAAGGCCGTGAGACAGCCGAGATCACCCAGGTCACGCAAGATCGACACGCCACGAGCGGTGAGACCCTACAAGGCTTGTAGGTTCTCGCCGCTGATATCGTAATCTCACGGACGATGCCGTACGGATGTCGTATGCGACATCGTGGGGAGATTCGTTCCCGCGGGTTCCCCGCGCACCATCGCGGAGCATCACTACTCGACGGCACAAGTGCTTACTCGGCAAGGATAGTTGTCCATTCCTCACAGCAGTTGGATACTAAAACTTTCGCGGGAACTGGCGCCGACTAGCCGATGGGGATCCCCATGACACATCGTGTTCGTGAACCTGGAAAATTTCGCGGATTGTGCGGGATAGCTCTCATGACCGTGCTTTCTGTGACCGCGCCGGTCGCCTTCACAGCCACCGCGGCACAAGCCCCGCCGGACGCCGCAACCAAACCCCAAACCAACGCCGTCATCACCTGGAATCTCTACGCTCAGATCGCCGTCTACGAGGTCGCCCGGCAGTCGCCGAGCGCAGCCGCTCGCAGCTTCGCGATAGTGCAGGGCGCGGTGTACGACGCCGTCAACGCGATCGCCGGCACCCCGTACAAGCCGTACCTGATCACCCCCCGCAGCCGGCCCGGCGATTCGACCCCGGCAGCTGTCGCCACTTCGGCCTACCGTGCGCTCGCATGGCTCTTCCCCGCTCAAGCCGACTCCCTTCGCACGCAGTACGAGGAGTCGCTCGCCGCAATCCCCGACGGTCCCTCCGAGCGCGGCGGCATCGCTGTCGGCCTGGCCACGGCCACAGCCATGATCAATGCCCGCCGCAACGACGGTGCGTTCTCCAATGCGACGTGGCCTGTCGGCGCCGCCCCGGGCCAGTGGCGGCCAACCCCGCCAGGCTTCCTCCAGGTCGGCGCCTGGTTCGCCACCCTGAAGCCGTTCGTCATCGACCTCGGCCACTACCGCACCCCCGGGCCGCCGGCCCTGAGCAGCGCCGCCTATGCCCGCGACCTGAACGAGGTCAAGGCCCTCGGCTCGGCTACCAGCACGACGCGTACATCCGACCAGACCGAAGCGGCGATCTGGTGGGACGACCCGCGATTGGTGGAGTGGTCGATCAAACGTCAGCTCGCCACGACCCACCGGCTCGGCACCCTGCAGACAGCCCGCATGTTCGCGATGGTGGACCTGGCCACCGCCGACGCACTTATCGCCTGCTACCAGGAGAAGAAGCACTGGAGCTTCTGGCGTCCGGTAACAGCCATCCCGCTCGCCGACACCGACGGCAACCCGGCCACCGACGCCGATCCAGCCTGGACCCCACTGCGGATCACCGCGCCGTCACCGGAATACCCGTCAGGGCACACCTGCGACACCGCCGCCACCACGACAGCCCTGCGCAAGTTCTTCGGCCGCGACGACCTGTCCTTCAGCGCCCACAGCACCGACTCCGGTACCACCCGCTACTACCACAGCCTCTCCCAGGCCATGGCAGAACTGAACCAGGCCAGGATCTGGGCCGGGGTGCACTACCGCTTCGCCAGCAAGGACGGACATCGGCTCGGCACCACCGTTGCCCGCGACGTCCTCAACCACGCCTTCGGCCCTGCGGCAACTGACCCAAAGAGACCGGGCGAATAGGTCTGCCGTGACGGCTCGTGCCATGGGCCGCCACCCGCATCGACGATGTGCCGTTGAACGGATGGCAACGGCACATCGGCCGGTCTGCCCTACCGCGCACTCTCGAGGAAATGTCACGAGTATGAGGCTGATCTTGGTGACATCGCCGAGAGACAAGCAGAAAACCCCAGGTCATTTAAGATCGACATGTCGCCGACGATGAGATCCTACAGTGCGACCTCCGCCGCGCCTTGCCCTTGGTTGCCGAAGAATCGACAGAAGTTCGTCGCCGCGATGACTCCGAGATCGGGCCAGCGGTCATCGGTGCCCACCAGTTCCCGAAGGATGCGTTCGCGCCTGGCGGTGAGGCGAACGGCCGCGCGCTGGCCTATCTCGCGCACGAACTGCTGGGTGAATGGGTCGGCACCGCTTACGACATCAGCAGCATCCTGATCCTGTGGTTCGCCGGGGCGTCGGCGATGGCCGGGCTGATCAACATCGTGCCGCGGTATCTGCCCGCCTACGGGATGGCGCCGGACTGGGCCCGCGCCGTGCGGCCGGTGGTGCTGGTCTACACCGCGATCTGCATCCTCGTCACGGTCATCTTCAACGCGGACGTCAACGCGCAGGCCGGCGCGTACGCCACCGGGATCCTCGCGATGATGGTGTCCGCGTCGATCGCGGTGGCCGTCTCCGCGGCGAAGAAGCGGCAGCGCAAGGCCGCGATCGCGTTCGTCGTGCTGACGCTGATCCTGATCTATGCTTTGGTGGAGAACGTGATCGAGAAGCCCGACGGTCTCACCATTTCCGCGTTCTTCATCCTCGGGATCATCGTCGTGTCGCTGGTTTCGCGGGTCACCCGCACCACGGAACTGCGGGTGGAGCACATCGAGTTCGACGAGCCCGCCCGCCGCTTCCTCGCCGACTCGATCGCCCACGACGGCGCGCTCACCATCATCGCGAACCGCCGCCAGGCCGGGGACGCCGACGAATACTGGGCGAAGGAAGCCGAACAGCGCGGGATGAACCCGGTCCCCGGTGCCGCCGACGTCCTGTTCCTCGAGATCGACGTCATCGACCCGTCCGGTTTCAGCGACGTGTTGAAGGTCCGTGGTGTCGAGATCGAAGGATTCCGTGTCCTGCGCGCGGAAAGCCCGGCCGCGCCGAACGCCATCGCCGCGATCCTGCCCGCGCTGCGCGACGCCACTGAGGTACGGCCGCAGTGCCATTTCGAGTGGAGCGAGGGAAATCCGCTCGGGCATCTGTTCCGCTACCTGATCCTCGGCCGGGGCGATACCGCCCCGGTGGTCCGCGAAATCATCCGCACCAGCGAACGCGATCCGGCGCTCCGCCCCGGCATCCACGTCGGCTGACGTCAGGTGTCAGCGAGAGGTCGTCATCGGCACGATCCGAGTTCTGTTCCCGTGGAAACGGTCTGGCGAGTTCACATTCCCGTCGGGCGGGTGGATCAACACCGACGTCTCGTCGACCAGGACACTCGTGGCCTTCGGGAGGGGCGCGGGTGACCGGGCCAGAACCGATCACCCTCACGCAACGCCGCCGCGATCACGGTATTCATGGCGGCGGAGCAGAGTTCATGGTTCTCGCGCTGCGCGTTGTGGAGTTGGTCCTCGAGGGTGACAATGCGGCCACCTGCGTCGAGGCGGGTGCTGTTGTCGACCAGTTCTCGTACGCGCGCGTCGAGGCGGAGCTGGTGGCTGGCGTAGCGGCGATGCCGCTGGCGAGCGCTGCGGCTGCGGGAAACCGGCATCGTCGAGACTGCGCAGGAAACCCTGCGTCGCGCCGAGTATGTCCCCGGGTTTGGGTTCACCGTTGTCAACCGGCCGTGAGGCCGACTTCGTGTATCCGCTCGTGGGCCGCCGCACAGAACCCCGCGGCCCTAAATGCGCGGCTTTGTCAGCCAGTCGGTGGCCTCGTGGGGTGTCATGTTGGCACCTCGCTGGTAGGCGATGTCGAAGTCGATGCAGCCGAGCCGCTCCGTGAGCACCTCCGCGAGGGAGCGCAGTTCGGTGTCGCCGCGGTCGAAGGCACCGCGGAGGGCGCGGCTCAGGCCGAGCGCGGTGGCCGCGCCGGCCGGATCACCCTCCAGTAACAGCAGCCGGGCCAGGAGTTGGGCGGCCCGAGGGGTGTTCATGTGCGCCTGCGCCGCCTGCACGGTACGGGGCAGCAGTTCGCGCGCGGGTGCGGCGTCCCCGGCGGTGAGGAGGTTCGCCATCCTGGCGGGCACCAGGAGGTTCTCGATCGTCTCCGCGCCGAGGGGCAGCCGGCGGGCGAGTGTCTCCATCCGGTCGAGTTCTCGGCTGGACCGTTCGATCTCGCCGGAGCGGCGATACAGCTCGGCCAGCCTGGCTAGGACCTCGATCTCCAGCAAGGGCTGGCCGCGCTCCCAGGCCGCTCGTCCGGCGGTTTCGATGTCGTGCCGGGCGCCGGTCAGGTCGCCGGCGCGCATGCGTTCGACGGCGAGTTCGAGCCGGGTGGAGACCTCGTCCTGTGAGCCGAGGCAGGTGGCGATCGCGACGCTGCGCTCGTAGGCGGCGATCGCCTCGTCGTGTTCGCCGCTGATGGAGTGGGTTTGCGCCAGGCCGATCAGCGTCTTCGCCGTCCACCACCGATCGCCCGACTCGTCGAACGTGTGCAGCGCCGCCGCCATCGCGGTCGCGGAGCTTTGCAGGTCACCCCGTTGGCGATACCGCATGGCTTCGATCATGCAGGCGCAGGCGATCGCCCAGATGTCCGAGTCGCTGCGCACCCTGGCGATCTCCTGGTCGATCAGCTCGTCCAGCCCGAGTGTCGCCGCCGTCACCAGCACCGTCGTCAGCAGCATCGGATAGCGCCGTAGCGCGCCCGTGTGCGCGCAGTCGTCGATGAGCGCGCGCAGCAGCTCGGGGTCGGTGACCGGTCCGCCCTCGCCGGCTACCAGGTGGATCGCGGTAAACGCGGCCCGGGCGTCCGCGGGCAGCGCGTCGCCGAGCTCGGCGACCTTGGCGACGCAGCCGTCGGCCCGAGCGTCGTAGCGGAGCATGACCCAGTACCAGTACAGCGGGCCGAGGAGACGGGCCGCCACCGTGGCGTCGCCGGTGTCGATCGCCGTTTGCAGGGCGAACATCAGGTTGTCGTACTCGGCCTGGAACAGCCGCAGCGATTCCACTTGCTTGCCCGAGCGCAGCAGTGGTTCATGTTTCTCGGCCAGGACGGCGAAGTGCCGCGTAAGCCTGCGCAGGACGGCTTCGGCTTCCCCTGTGAGGTGAAGCTTGTCCGCCGAATGGGCTCGGATGCTCTCCAGCATCCGGTAGCTCTCGCCGACTCGTTCCACGATGGACTTGTCGACCAGGGAGCCGAGCAGGTAGACGACTTCCGCCGCGGGGAGCGTGTCGTCCGAGCAGGCCGCCTCGATCGCGGCGATCCCGGTTCTCGCCGGAAAAATCGACATTCGACGGGCCAGTGTTCGTTCTCGATCGGTGAGGAGGTCCCAGCTCCATTCGATGACCGCGTGGAGTGTCTGCTGTCGAGGCTGGGCGGACCGGTTGCCGGTGCTGAGCAGCCGGAAGCGGTCGTCGAGGCGGTGAGCGACCTGGTCGGCGCTCATGGTCCGCAGTCGCGCCGCGGCCAGCTCCAGTGCCAGTGGCAGTCCGTCCAATCGGCGCACGATGTCCACGACCGTGGCCGTGGTCGGCGCGTCCAGTGCGAAGTCCGGCTGTACGGCTGTCGCACGATCCCGGAACAGCCGTACCGCGGCCGACTCGACGGCCTCGGCGGGATCCGCGTTTGGCGATGGCAGTTCGAGCGGGCCCAGACGGCACAGCGTCTCGCCTACGACTTCCAGCGGCTCCCGGCTGGTGGCCAGGATCGTCAGGTACGGCAGGCACTCCAGCAGCTGCCCGCAGAACTCCGCGACATGGCGGGAGATCTGTTCGCAGTTGTCCAACACCAGCACGCCTTCACCGCCGGAGAGGAGAGTGACCACTCGCTCCAGCGGCGTATCGGGCGCCTGGGCGACGGCGGTGCTGAGCGTGCCCAGCACCGCCTCGGGTAGACCGTCCACCGTGGTCACTCCGGCCAGGGGGACGAGCCAGAGCCGCTCACGCTGCTGGGTCCGATGCCGGCTCGCCGCCTCGACGGCCAACCGGGTCTTTCCCGCGCCTCCGGGACCGACGATGGTGACCAGCCGGGAGGTCTCCAGCAATCCGGCAAGGAGTCCCAGCTCCTCCGTCCGGCCGACGAAGCTGGTCAACTGGGCAGGCAGGCGTCCCGGCACCGCCTCCGAGCGAGCGTGTTCCACCTCGGGGATCTCCAGCTCGCCCCGCACCACGGCCAGGTACGTTTCGCGCAGTTCCTCGGACGGGTCGACGCCCAGTTCCTCGGCGAGCGTGCCGCGGACCTGTTCGAAGACGGCCAGCGCGCCGGACCGGCGACCTGCCGCGTGCAAGGCTCGCATCCGCAATCCGGCCAGCCGTTCGCGCAACGGGTGGCCGGCGGCGACCGCGGCCATATCGGCCAGAATCTCGTGGTGGCGGCCCAGCCGAAGCCCCGCCTCGAACCGATCTTCCCTGGCCGCGACGCGCAGTTCGTCCAGCCGCGCGCCGACCGTACCGGCGAAGGGAGTATCGCGCACATCGGCCAGCGCGTCCCCCCGCCACAACGCCAGCGCCTCGTCCAGCAGTGAGTCCGCTCGCTGCGCGGCGCCCGCGGCCAGCTCGCGTCCGCCCCGCTTCGCCTTCTCCTCGAACCGAAAGGCGTCGACGTTCTCGACGCGTACGCGCAGGCGGTACCCGCCTGCCGCTCTTTCCACGAGCTCGGCGTCGCCCAGAGCCTTGCGCAGTCGATGCACCAGCCCATGCAGCGCGTTGGCGGAGGCTCCGCGCGGGTGATCCCCCCACAGGCCGTCTACGAGGGCGTCGACCGACACTGTCTCGCCTTCGGCCAGAGCCAGTCGGGCCAGCAGCGCGCGAACCATGACGCCGCCGACATCGATCGGCGCACCGTCGTCGGCAAAGGCCCGGACCGGTCCCAGCACCTCGATCCGCATGCTCGACAGGCTAACGAGTCGTGCCCGCCACTCTGCCCAGCCCCTTACAGCGGCCGGTGCCGGCTGAAAGATCGTTCCAAGACGTCTGTAAGCGCAGCCGGACATCGTGGCGGACGTAGGTGAGGAAACGAACGCGACGTGGCTTTGCGCGAAAGCCGACTACGACCTGAAAGGCCGATCGACCATGACGACCAGAATTCTCCGAGGCGCTGTCTGCCTGCTCGCTGCCGGGCTGGCGGTGACCGTGAGCGCGTCGCCGGTGCTGGCAGGCGACGACCACGCCAAGGTCCAGCAGGTACTCGACCGGACCGTCACCGATGACGGCCTGCCCGGCATCCTCAGCGACATCCGCGACGGTCGCGAGACGTGGTTCGGCACGGCGGGCGCGGCCGACACCGAGACCGGACGCGAGCGCCGCCGGCAGGACCGCTTCCGTATTGGCAGCGCCACCAAGACGTTCACGTCGACGGTGATGCTGAAGCTGGAGGCCGAGGGCCGGCTGAGTCTCGACGACACCGTGGAGAAGTGGCTGCCCGGCAAGATCCGGGGCAACGGCAACGACGGCACCAAGATCACCCTCCGGAATCTGCTCAACCAGACCAGCGGCCTGTTCCCCTATACCTCGGACGAGAGTGTGGTGCCCAAGTACTTCACGCCCGCCTTCCTCGAGCACCGTTTCGACACCATGCGTCCGGGGGAGATGCTGAAGCTCGCCGTGGCGCATCCGCCCATGTTCGCCCCCGGTACGGCCTGGGCCTATTCCAACTCCAACTACGCGCTCGCCGGAATCATCATCGAGAAGGTCACCGGCAGGTCGTACGCCGAGGAGGTCGCGCGGCGGATCACTCGTCCGCTGGGCTTGACCGCGACCTACGTACCCGGCTTCCGCGAGACGGAGCTGCGCGGACCGCACGGACGGGAGTACTCCACGCTGTGGGTCACCGGGCCCGGCGCCGACGTCCACGACGTCACCGACATGAACGCGTCCTGGGCCTGGGCGGCCGGTGGCATGGTCTCGACCGCCGGGGACCTGCAAACCTTCTACCGGGCGCTGCTGGGCGGACGCCTGCTGCCGCCCTCGCAGCAGAGAGAAATGTTCACCACGGTCTCGACCGAGGGCAGCGGGTGGCCGGTCCCGAACGCCAGGTACGGGCTCGGTGTCTTCTCCCAGACGCTGTCCTGCGGAGTGACGGCCTGGGGCGGAGGCGGCATGATCCACGGTTCCTGGACGAACGCGATGGGCACCGCTGATGGCCGGCACACGGTCGTAACCAACATCAACGGCGACTGGGGCAACCCGATCGGCATCTTCACCAAGGTGCTAGAAGCGGAACTGTGCCCGCCGGGCTCTCCGTGACCGGTCCGCAAACCGAGACACCCCGAACGACCAGATCGGGGTGTCTCGGCGTTGGGCTTGCCAAGTCAGGAAAGGTCGCTGGCGGTCTGTTTGCGTTCGCGCTCAAGAACGGCGATTCCTTGCGCAGCCCGACATGTTCAGGTTGCTGGGCTTCTCGGTTCGCTGGTGCCGCAACAACGACGTCCTTGAACTTCGGGGGCGAGCGGTAAAACGAGTCACGACTCACACCGGCTTCCCGGCACGGGTTGGACACCGTCAGTGTCGCCGTCGGACGCGGTCGGCTGGCCGGCGAGCGGCCGGGTCAGTGCTTGCTCCAGGCGAGCTTGGGTGGCGACGCAGGTCATGCCCGCGCCTCTTTGTTGTCGAGATCACCGATGAGCGCTACCTGCTGGACTTTCGGGATCCGACCGGCCTTCTCGCAGGACCTCTGGACGTCGATGGCTTGATCGTGGGCGGCGGCCAGCCGAGGCCGGTGCACTGTGGACCGTCGGGCGTTCGGAACGCGTAGGCACATGTTGTGCCGCGGAACGGGCTGGCCGACGACCTTTGGCGTGTTTGACGCAGACCGCGTTCGCCACGTTGAAGAAACAGCTTGCGCCGAATGCGCTGGAACTCGGCTCATCGCAGAAAACGAACGCACATGGTAGTGCCGTGGAGATCGGTGTGGAGGCGTACGAGGTATGCGGTTGAGAAACAGAAGGCCGCAATTGCGCAGTTGGCCGGGCGTCGTCCGGCCAAGGGCCGGTCAGGGTGACGGGGTCGATGCAGTTGGTGATCAGCTCGGTGACGAACGGTTCCAGGTCGGCTAGCCTGCTTCCTTCCCGATACTGGGACGCTCACCTGGCTTGGGCGAACTCATGGCGGCGTCGGGCGCCCGGCTGGTCACGTTGCTGCTATCCGAGAGCGCGTCGAAGACGTCTACCAGGAGGATGTACCGCGCGCGTAGATCCGCGGCCTTACGGCGCGCCGCGCGGGCCTCGTCGAACAGACGGGCCGCGGGCGGGCTGTCACTCATGGGCTCAACTGTGCCTGCTCTGTGCGTCCCTGGCCATCCCGCAGAGGTTGAGGGCCGCAGTCCAGGCGAGGAAGTCGATAGCGGGAATCGGCGCACTTAATCCTCGCTACAACGGTCCGTCACTGTTAACGACAACCCCTGAGGCGTCAACGTGTTTCGCGGTTCGGAGATGGGTTGTGTTCGTCGTAGTAAGCGGCGATGGCCTTAAAGGCGGTTTTGGGTTCCCAGTCCATGTCCGGGTAGGTGATTCCGATGTCAACCTACGCCGCCCCGGCCGGGTCTCGCCAAAAATCGGAGGCCAAACTCGTCGATTCGACCACGCTGACCTGACCAAGACGCTCTTCTTCGCCTAAGCCACCGACCCTGCGGCCGGGCCGTATCGGCCTACGCGCGAACGTCCCCGCCATGCAGAGGGCAACATGGTGCATTTATATAATGCAGACCAGTCTGACGCCATCAATTTGGTCGATCTTTCCCGCGCTGAGATTGTTGCCGTTTGTGAAGGGGCCTATGGTCTCCACGGGTTCCCAGCGCGTGCCAGTCCAGTTCAGCATTTGGGCAGTCGCGTGTGTTGTGCGGTTCCAGTAGGAATTAGCGCGGTCCCCTAAGCCCTGGGCGCCGATATTGTAGACCGCACCCCCGCAATTTATTCCTTTCCAGAAAAGTCCGTCTCCGTTGTAGTGGTCGTATAAGCAGAACCATTTGTCTGGGCAGTCGTACCATGTGCCGGGCCGAGCGGACGCCGGTGCCGCGAGACCCGTGGTCAGTAGGACTGCCGCAGCGGCAACAGTGAACAGTGACAATTTTCGTTTCCTGAACATCGGGCCTCCGATTTTGTTCGCAACCAGTTCGATCGCTAGGTGAAGGTCGGTTTAGAGTCGGGGAGCGCTTAGTGCGCCCTCCATCAGCGTGTCGTACGGACGCAGCGGACGGCTGCGCATCGCTCAGGAATGCGAACCTGAGTTTAGCGGCGAACCGCACTCCTGGATTGGAAAAATGTAAGGTCGTTGGTCTGGTTCGCGCTGGACGTCCGGTCAGGCTCCGCGGTCCGAGCGGCCGGTGTTGTGCCTTGCCTCGGCCAGATGGCCCGTCTGGCCGAATCCGAACCGGCCGATGTCGCACGAGGCGTGACGACACGAGGGTTCGCTGCGTCTTTTCGGTTCGTTCACGGCCGGAAGCCCACCGCGAGCGCACGTCATGCCATGCTTTCCGTGCTGCGGATGCCGCCATGGCATCGCCGGAACCAAGGAGAACGGCAATGGGGGGTATTTCGTCGTCTGACGACGAGTTCTGGATGTCCCGGTTGCCGGATCGTCGCCTGACGCGCTGGGTTAATTTCTATTTGGCGTTCCGTAGAACCACGACTGTGCCGGAGAGGCGTACGTTGGCCGCGCTGAACTCGGTCGTGGTGGTTATCGATCTGGACACACCGGTTCGGCATCCGGTGGCCGGTTCGCCGCTGGCGGCGGTTTCCCCGGTGATTGGGCTGTCCGGCCAGCCGATGGGGTACGAGAGGGCCGGCCGGGAGCGAGGGATCATCATCGAGTTGACGCCGCTGGGCGCACGAGCGCTCTTTGGTCTACCGCTGCGGGAAATCGGCCATGCCAGTGTGGGATTGGACGATCTCTTGGGCGCGCGAGCAAGATTTCTCTGGGAAGAGCTGCAGGAGGCGCGGGATTCGAACCATCGGTTCCGGATCCTCGACCGCCGGTTGTCGAGCTGGCTCCTTGACGAACCGGAACTGCCCAAGTCGCTCGATCGGAGCTGGCGCAGCCTGACCATATCGGGTGGTGCCGTCAAGATCGACGACCTCGCGGAACGGGCTGGCCTGAGCCGGCAACATCTGGCCACTCGCTTCCACCGGGAGATCGGGCTACCACCGAAAGCTGTCGGGCGGGTAGCCCGATGTCACCACGCCATCCGGCTTCTGACAGGCAAGAACCCGCCACCATTGCCCACGCTCGCCGCGTTATGCGGGTACACCGATCAGGCGCACCTCAATCGCGACTTTCGCCTGCTGATCGGTCGCACCCCGACAGCATTACTGCACCCCGGGAGCGCGACCGACTTCTCCCTCGGCAGCCTCATCAGCCTGCGCCCGACACCACTGACTGGAACAAGCTTGGAAGCGGGCCGCCCTCTTGCCTAGCCTGGACCACAGCCGACGTCCAGCAGCAGTCTTCCTGTCAATCTCGGTCCGCCCGCCGGGCTGAGCCAAACTCGGACTCACCATGGCCCAGACCACCTGCAGCCTCCCGGCGGTTTCCGTCGACCTGAAACGGCAACGTGACGAGGGATAGTCCAGCGCACCGTTGCAGGTGTGCCAATCCTTCACGCCGTTCTTCAGTAGCTGGATCGACCCGGCGCCGGCGTAGGCCTCCGGCGCGCGTTCACCGCGGACGATCATCGGCGACACATCGTCGCCTCCGGACGCGGCGGCGACCGGGCTGGTGGTGCTGGCGGGTGCGGCCGGGGCCGCACCGTGGATCCCGCCGTCGGCGGCAGCGACCGGCGCACCGCCGAGGCCGGTGGCGAGCAACGCCGCCAGGGCGGCCATGGCGACGCGCAACCCGCCACGGCGGCGGGGTCTAGTCGTGATCTTCACTGTTTCCCTTCTCTGATAGTGCTTCCTGACGCTCACACGGACACGTGAACGCGACTAGGGGCCACCGGGAACACCGGTGGCGAGATACGACGGCAAAGCGGGCGGAACGCGGCATCCGAACGGGTCCGACACGGAAATCCAGAGCCCGCCCCGCTGGGCACCACTCACGCTGGGGCGGGCGCGCTGAGGGGGCATCGCCGTCGTCGCGGCCTTGCCCGGTGAGTAGCAATCGACGCGCGGGGCTGTACCGCGCCCGAGGTCGTTACGGGCGTCCTCCGCCAGCTCGTCCCGGCATGCCACCCGTATCGCGGCCCCGCGGGCGGGCGGCGTTGACGAGCTGCCGGTAGAAGTCCGGCTCCGTGCCGGTGCTGGTGCCGGGGGATTGCGCCATGTAGATCATCGGCGGCTCACCGGTATCGCGCCGGACAAGGACGAGCCGGACCGCCCGGCCCGTGGTCACGTCGACGAACAGGTGCTCCGACCGGGAGTTGCGGTGCTCGATCCGGCGGCAGAGCAGGCGGGACAACCACGCTCCGGCGTCCTCGCGATCCAGCGCGCCGGCGTCAGTGACCTTGGCCAGGCCGCGCGTGGACACGGCGATCGCGGCGTGGGCGACGAGATCCGCGACTCGAGTGTCCTGTGCGGGCGCGTCGTGGGTAGCGTCCTGAATGGACGCGGGCGAGGCCGTCATGTCGCGGTCTTCGTCGCGATCGCGCACCACACCGGAAGCTCCGCCCCCGCGAGACCATCGGGTGGCGGCCCGGCCCAGTGCGACACCGGGGCCACGCCAGGTGATTCCAGTTGCCAGCCCTCGAACCAGCCCTCGACCTCCGGGAGGCTTCGAGGCGTGACCGTCGGTTCGGGGGTCTTGGCCAGGTACCGGGCCAGGTCATCAAGGGCGGCGGCCGCGGCGGTGCCCGCGGAGGCGGAGCCGAGGGCGCTGACGATGATCACGCTTCCGACGGGGAGTTCGTGGTGGTAGGCGCGGATCAGGGCGGTGACGTCACCGGGCCAGTGTGACGGGTCGCCGATCATCGTGAGGCCTACCGCCTTCCCGAGGTCCAGCGACCAGTTCCCGGGCTTGTGTACTGCGTGCAGCGGGCGGTGGACGTCGTGGACCGCGGCCAGGACCGCCGCGGCCCGTTGCTGCTCTTGCCTTTCCAGCACGAGGACCTGCTGGGCGAACGGGATGTTCTCGCGGGCCACCAGCACCGTGGTGGGGGCGTCGATGTGGGCCTGGGCGAGGGTGTGTTCTGTGTGCTCGTCCGGGCCGAGGGGCAACCCGGCGCGCAGGACGACGAACTGGTCGATGCCTGTGTCCTTCGCGGCGACCTTCAGGGCCTTGTCGAGGAACAGCCGCTGCGCGGCCAGGCACCAGGTGTAGCCGGGGACGTCGGCGTCGATCCTCGCCGCCAGGGCCCGGTCGACGAGGTAGATCCCCATTTCGGTGTCCACGTTGAGGGCCTTGTCGAGGAGGACGCCGTTGACGCGGGCGACGGTCGCCGCATCGACTTCGGCTGCCTGGTCCGGCACGGTCCCGTGCGGTGTCAAGAAATACGGGTCAGGCGAAGTGGTCATGAGGTGGGTGTGCTCCTGTGTGCCGGAACCGGTCCGCGGGACCGGGTGCGGGGCGGACGGACGGCTACCCGCGTGATCAACGCCGACGATGGGTCCGTTGTGGACAGTGGCGGCCCGTGATCCTGCGTGCCGAGGTTCTGAGCCCGTCCGGCTGTCGCTAGGTCCCAGGGATGGGGATGCTCGAAGAGGGCGTCGAGTTCGGTGGCGGTGCGCAGAATCAGGGGTGCCCGTGTGTGACGCTCGAACACGGCGCAGGCGGGCGGGTGGCCGGCTTCCGTCGGCGTGTCCGAGGTGAGCGGGAGTGCCTGGTGGACCGCGATCCAGCTTCCGGGAGGCAGGACGTTCCACAGGCCGTCCAGCAGGGCCTGCGGGTCACGGGTGTGCTGCAGCGCGGTCGATCCCAGCACACAGACCGGTTCGGTCAGGGTGATCGCGTCGATGCCGTGGGCTGTGCGCAGGCATTGTTCGATCCCGGGAGTGGAGGAGAGCCACGCGACGTCGAGGGTGAGGCTGTAGGTCGTGACGATCCGGGTCCGGACCGCGGGTTCGTTCTCGTCGAGCAGATAGAGCGTTCGGCAGCCCCTGCCGGGCGGGAGAAGTTCGTGCACCAGCCGCAGCGGCGGGAGATCGGGACGAAGGGCGACGAACTGGCCGATGCCCGCCTGCAGAGCCCTGGCGATCACCCGGTTCCGGATGCGGTACTCGGCCGCGATCGTCGCCCAGAACCCCGGCCGGCGGCAGCGGAGAACCGACGCCACGGCGTTGGACTCGGCGTGCTGACAGTCCCCGGCCAGCGCCACCCGGGCCTCGGCCAGCGACACGATCGGCCAGGCGTGGCCGCCGCCGCGCGTCACGGGAGCGTCGGGGTGACTGGTGTGGTCAGGCATCGTGACGGGTGCTTTCCTGCTCGCGGGATCCGGGGATTGGTGACGGACGTACGGTGCGCGGCCGATGGCTCGGCGTTCACCAGGTGCGGCTACGTGCCGGGCGGCGGGGGAGGGATGATCAGCTCGGACATCTGCAGGGGCTTGTCGATCAGGCCGTAGCGCTGCATCAGGTCCGGGACACGCTGCAGCTCGGTCATGACCGGGTCGCTGCGGTACACCGGGAGCTCCATCAGGGCGGCGGTGTCGGCGTCGATCCCTTTCAGGTGCTTGACCGCGGTGGCCTCCACTAGTTCCCGGTTCCCGGCTGCTGCCGCCGCGTCGCGCATGGCCCGCTGGAAGCTCGCGATCGCCGCCGGATTGGCGGCGGCGAAGTCCGCGGTGGCGCCGTACAGCCCGATCGGGAAGTTTTTCGCGGAGCCGGTCGCCGGGTCGGCGATCGGGTGTAGCCCTTGTTTCTCGGCCGCGGTCGCGAACGGTTCCGGGAACAACGCGGCCTCGATGTCGCCACGCAGCACCGCGCCGGCCATGGCCCCGAATTCCAGGTTGGCCCAGGTCACCGACGTCGGGTCGGCACCGTGGTCGGTCATCAGCGACTTGGTCAGCGTGTCACTCACGCCACCTTCGGCGTTGCGGCCGAGCTTCTTTCCCGCCAGGTCCGGGACCGACCCGTCCGGGCGGGCGAGGACCCTCATGGTCCGCTCGCCGGCGACCGTGGCCTCGGCGACGACCTTCAGCGGGACACCGCCCTTGACGGCGTTGACGAACGCGATGTCACCGGCGTAGGCGATATCGGCGTCGCCGCTTTCGAGTTTGAAGAGCGCGTTCTGCCCGCTCGAGGCCGGCACCAGCGTGACCGCGACGCCCCGCTGAGCGAACAGGCCGTGGTCGATCGCGATATGCAGCGGCGCCACATCCGCCAGCGCCAGCGCGGCGACCCTGACCGGAATACCCGGGCCGGGAGCGGGCTCGTCGCCGCCGAGCAGCCCACAACCGGCCGTGACGGAGAGAAGAGCGGCACCGAGCAGAGCGCGAGTACCGATACGAACGTGCTTGTGACGCAGCAGAGACGGTCTCATCGGGATTCTCCGGGATCGACAAACGAACGCCGGACCGGACACGGCCAGGCGAGGAAAGGGGGGACGAGCGGGGCGGTGTGTCAGCGCTGCAGGTGCCGTCGGGACGGCGCCTAGCGGTGGGGCGGGTCGCCGCGCTGGAGAAGTCCGCTCAGCGAGTCCGGGCAGGCGCTGCGCGGTTGCAAACCCGGCGAGTGCAGCTGATCGCGATGCAACCCGGCCTGGTCAAGAATCGTCCAGAGCGCCGCGGGCCGGTCGTCTACGGTGTCGCGGTTCTGGTGAGCGGAGGCGAGCATGCGACTCCAGAAGAACGTGAACTCCGGATCCGTCAGTTTCCAGCCACGGAAAAGACTTTTGCGTGCGGCACGCTTCCGCTGCAGAGCCGTCCAGGCAACCCTGTGCGCCGGACTCTCGATTTCAGCGAGTATGTCGTCGACCGTGAGATCTCGGGACAGGATCGTGAGGACAGCGCGCCCGCACGGCGCGGCCAGCTCCTCAACCGTCACACTGTCGAGAATGTCGACCCGTCCGCCGCGGACGCTCACCGCGCCACTCAGGATGAGCTCGGCGAGAAGTCCGCGCGCTACCACCAATCTGTCTCGATGAGACTGCCGCGGGATCACACGGTCGCGATGTTCCTCTTGCGTGGCGGACAGCACCAACAGAGGCAGGGTTGTCCCTGGTAGTCCAATGTATGCGGTAGTGCAGGCACTGCGTCCTCCCCTGGACGAGAAGGCCGGGTCGGGGCGGCCTTCTCAGGAATGTGGGTGGCTAGGCGTACGGCCAGGGTTTCCTTTGTGTGCGACGGCGCCCACGTTGTAGTCGTCGACGTCGAGGTGCTCCAGAAGCGGCCCGGTCGGGTACCACTTCGAGCACGGAACGAGCGTCTGCTGAGGTGTCAGCGGGCTGGGCGTGACAATCGGAAGGTCGGCGAAGAACGCTTCGATTTCAGGTTCCGTGCGGAAGTACCGGGTGCCGAAACGTTCAGTGAGGACGTCCAACGCCTTGACGGTCGCCGTGTCCTCGGCGACGGCATCAGGGATACACAGGTGGCTCGCGGCGACGAACGATCCGTCGGGGAGTGTGTCGATCTGATCCGCAGTGATGTCCGCGGCGGTCGTGTCGTCGATTCAGGAGACCGACCGCGAACGGCATTATGTAGTACTGCTCACAGACGGCAGCCTAAAGAAGATCATTCTGTCGGAAACTGAGGTCATGAGTAACAGTCACGGCCGCACTACGGTTTTCACCACGCATAAGCACAGCTTGTCGGACCTGAGTAGCTCCGACGTCGAGACGATGGACTTTGAGAAACAACACTACGAGACCGGCGCTGGCAGCACTGAAATCAAGGCGTGGGGCGATCGGGAACCCGGCAATCGGTTGCTCAGGCATGCTAAGGGCGTCGGCGTGACACAGGCGCTAAAGCGCCTGCTGCCGGGTTGAGCCACGCGTTCTAGCGGACCTGACGCTCGGCATTGCGACACGAGTGGCTTGGCGGTTTCCGGGAACCGGGCGGCGACCGAGTTCGCGAAAGTTGGGGCGCCACATGCGGTACCACCGACGCGGTCTAGCTCGCGCCAGGTTCCAGTGATTTCAGCCCCCTTCAGTGGACAACGTTCGATCGCGGGGAGCGGGCGTCACAGCTAGGTGATGATCATTTCCGGCGCCCATATGGGCATCAAAGAAGGCGCGCTGGCCACCGCAGGAATAGATCAACCGCGGCAGCGTCAATGGCGGTCCCGTTGTGATCACCGAAGATCTGTTGTAGAATTTTCGGTTGCATGCTATTGGACGACCAGGTTCGCGGCCCAGTCCCCGCCAATGAGGCGGCTCATATGCGGCTTCAAAAGTCTTCTTGATCGGCCAATTGTTCGCCTCGAGTGTCGAAGCATAATTGCCGAAGGGATTTTTGACGTGACACCACTCGACGACGCGATTGCCATAGCAGTTCAGGGTGACTTCCCATCTGGAGCGAGCGAGATTGATGGACATGATTTTTACGTTCGCTCAGTAAGGAACAAGGGCCTCCTTGATGAAGGCGAAACGTCCTACTTTAGACACGAGCACATTGGCAAGGATGATCGCGTCTTCTATTCGATTGACCTTCGAGATTCTGGCGAATATTCTGCCAGGATTACGCGAATTCAGTTTCGTGGCCCGTTTGTCAAGAACGGTTTTAGGCCGCTCGGCGATCGCGGAATTGACGTGACAGACGCTGTGAAAGTATTAGCAGCGGCAGGCGGAGTAATCAGCAATCTTCCTGGCGCTTGGATTGTGTTTGCGGTTGCAATTGCCGAGCTGGACGCCCAAGGATTTCTCGACGGCAACTGGATGCCAGCGGCTGCTAAGGTCGTCGATAAGATCGGAAAGGAAATGGCTCGTACTCAGACTCCTGGCTAGGCACTATTTGCTCGCACTAGTTACTGGCGGACGGCGCTCGCCAAGATGAGGGGGCAACGGCGGCTCTCAAGCGCGCTGGTCAAGAGCTTGAAGAAGCTGGCGGGAGATGGTCGGCGGCTGCGTCCGGTACGCAGGACCCGGCGGTCGCCGGGCTGCCGGGCATGGCTGCCGAGGTCGGTGCCTCGTCGGAGACGGTCTCCGGCCTGATTGGCCAGTCGTCTGGCCTGCTCGAAGGGTATCTCGCTCGGCTTGGAGTGCCGGCGGAGTCCACTTCGGCTTGGCGCTTCTGGACAGTCCACTCCTCCTGGTCCGGCCTCTTCGTCCAGTGATCAGGACACGAACGAAGAAGACGATGATGACCTGGTCGAGCGGTTGCGGCGGGAGTTGCCGCCGCCGGTGACCGGCGGCCGTGGGGTGAAGACCCAGGGACAATGGTTCGGCGCCTGGCAGAGACGCTGCGGCCATCACGAGCGGGCTGGACGACCGCAGAGCGGGTGGACGAGATCCTGAAGGAGTCGGGGTGCACGATGCGACCGGTGACGGCCGCCGCGGACGTGGAACTCAAGCTCGCGGCCGAGAAGGTTACGAGGGAGGCAAGACGTGGCAGTGGTGAAAGCCTGGTACGACCCCAGGTCAGAGGGAACCGTTCGACCTGGCTGACGCGGCCCAGGTGGATGCTCTGCTGGACCGAATGCTGGTCGAGGCCACGGCGGCACCGGTGGGCGTGATCGGAGAGCTGGCCTGGGAGGATGAGGACCACAGGTCGCTCCTCCAGTTCGGAATTCGCACGGACCAGGTCGGGTTCATCGGCTACATGGGCCGGGGCGAAGCGAGCGTCATCTTTGACCAATCGAAGAGGGGACTCCAGTTTGGCTGGGCACGTCTGGGGCTGAGGCGTATCCCGTGGTCGAACTGATCGAACTGGCTGGCGCGCCGAGCCTACTGCTTACGGCGATTCTAATCTATGGTTTCGCGCCTGGGTTTGCGCTGCGCCTAACGATCTTGCTGTACCCGAAGAATGACGATCGCCGCAAAGAGTTGCTTGCCGATCTCTACAAAATGCCAAGATTGCAGCGACCATTCTGGGTGGCGGAGCAGATTGAGACCGCCATCTTTGATGGCGTGCTGGCGTACAGGAATGCGGCCAAGGAACGGAACGCTGCACGACTTGAGGAGGCGCCCCAGGTTCCTCCGTCGCCGAACCATCAAGCGAACCATGTCGATATGATCGATGAACTCGGTGAATTCGGCCCGTTCGGTGAGTCGACCGAGATCCCCGAACGCTATCGACAGCCTCTTAGTCGCCGCGAGCGCAGAAGAATCAAAAAAGGTTATATTTAGACGTCGAGGCGACCAGATAACGTTCGCCACTAGGTGGAGTTGCGCTGGTGCCAGCCACCTGGGCTCGTGAGTGCGGTGTGTCGGTCGTGGCACGGTTTGCAGAGTGGCCGGAGTCGGTGCCAGGCGTCGGGTCTGCTACGCCGCGGGCGACGAGGGAGCGTCGGGTTTCGGGGTGGTGGTCGGCCACTGTGGCCGGTTGCCGGCACTGCGCGCAGAGTCGATGTTCGCGGAGGTAGGCGGCGCGGTTCTTCTGCCAGTCTCGGCCGTAGCCGCGTTCGGCGGCGGTGTCGGCTTGCCAGTCGCTCCAGCGGCGCCCGTTCTGGAGGCGGGTGAAGCGCGGGATGCGGTTCGCGGGGATGCCGACGGGCGCGGGACCGAGGACGGCGAGCAGGTCGGATTCGGCTTGGGAGTGCCATCCGGCGTCCTGAGTGGCCTGTTCGTCGGCGAAGACGTCGGCGACCCTGTCCCGCTCGGGGTCGAGGTCGGCGTCCTGGGTGCCGCCGTAGGAGTAGACCCAGCGGAAGTTCGGCGACGGGTCGGGTTCGACGTGCTGCCGGAAGAGAGCGATTTCTTTTGTGTAGCAGTAGAAACCGGTGTCGGTCCGGGATCGTGCGATGTCGAGCCAGGCGAGCAGGTAGGCCGTGCTGTGGAAGTCTCCTGAGTCGTGGATGCGGATCCAGGCGCCGGTGAACTTGGGGTGGTCGAGTTCGGCGAGCATGGCGGCTTTCCAGCCGTCGAGGTCGTCGAGGGTGTGCCGGAGGTTCGCTTCGTGCCGGGCAAGGACGGCGGGGATGCGGTAGGTGCCGTTTTACTGGTAACCCCCGATATTGAAACTTGCGGAATGGGTACCGGAGCTGGATGCGTCGGTGCTGGGACGAGGCCGCAGCCCTCTTGGTCGAACACAGCTCTGCTGAAATCAACCATGGTCGGTGGCCATCGTGCATATCGGCGGCAGTGGACGATCGCGGGAAGTTGTTCGCGGTATGTCGTCGTACCTGTGTGACCGTCTCAGCGCTGATCTGCGGAGATCGCAATTGTTCGACCGCGCCTCTGTATTTCTTGAGGGTGGCCTATGTGGACAGCTTCGATGCTGATTATCGTGCTAACGTGCCTTAGAGTGAGCCTTGTTCTTTAGAATCTTCTGCATGCCAGGGTTCTTAGTGATGCGCCATTTGCGCTCCCATTTTACGACATCAACTTCATGGCTAGCGATATCGATTCCTCTTTTTCGTGCGTACTCAGCCATTGCATGAACTAGAGCTCCAACCATCCAGCGGCTCGGTAGATGCTCTCCTGAAAGAAATCTCTCGATCTTGACTATTTCGAGATTCGTATTTTTGGACAATGTGGCAATGCTGGGACTGCCGGTCAATCCGCGTAACGCGCGCAATTCTGCGGCGAATGCCATTCTAAAGTCTCGCCTGTCCACGTCTAATGGAGACCGTTCAGTACTGGTTGCCAAAAGGTCGATAGCACCAGCCAGTGCATAGTCCGCTTGACGAATTGCATCTCGCCTGGAACGTCGGACATAGTTCTTGCCGCTGTCCCTTGCGGCAGCGAACAGCTCCTTACGATGCTCGCCATCAAGGGTGTTTGCTCGTGGTATGAAGATCTTCACGCCTTTGCCTGTGGATACTGCTGCGTCGGCAGTGATATTTACCCAGTAGGAGATATCCGCGTTTTCATCGTGAAAGATGACTAGATGTGGCAGGGTGTGCGTCAACCAGTAGTCGACGTGCTCCTGATCCGTTCGGAACCACCATCCGACGATATTGCCCGACTCGTCGTGCCGTGGCTCGTCAAACCAGCTCGCCCCAGCTTTGACCTGAGCTCCCATCATCCAGCCGGAGTAGGATAATTGGTCGTCGCGCACTTCAAGGTATAGGTCGGTGCCAACGTCGTGTTCGGGCGCCGCATCTATCACTGCCCATCCAAGACGCAGAAAAGCAAGCTTCGCGGCGGCTTCGCCCACTGCACCCAACTGTCGCGACTCTGGTTGTTGCATCGTTACATTAAACACCGGGGCTAGGTGTCGCACGTGGCATCCCCTGGAGTCGGAAGGACGTGGTCGGCTATGCGGCTGGTTCTGTTGGTAGCAGCCAGGCTTGGCCGCCTCAACCCCAGCGACGACGGGGGTGGAGGCCTCTCGGTCTGCCGTTTCAGTGTAGCTGCGAAGTCGCTCGAGTTAGTGCAAGATGTTGTTATGTCCTCGGCGAAGCCCCCTAAAGGCGTCAGTGAGCTTACCAAGCGGTTACTCTTCGGTAGTGCGAATCACTGTGCTTTCCCGGAATGTTCTGCACCTCTGGTGCTCGTTCATGGGCGGATTCTGTCGATCAACGCCGAAGTGGCTCACATTCGCTCGCCGGAACCTGGTGGGCCGCGACATGTCGCAGAATACAGTGGCATGCATGCCTTCGAGAACCTGCTTCTCCTATGTAGTTCCCATCACCACCTCATCGATCAGCATCCCGAAGAATTTCCTGTCTCGGTGTTGGAGCAGTGGAAGGGTGATCAAGTCGCTCAAATGGGGCAGCCCGTTCCCTATGAGTTGTTGGAAGCTCTTCGCAGGCAAGTTGCCGAGCTTAGCGAGGCATCTAAATCTCAAGACTCGGATGAAGGATCTTCGTCGGGTGGGGTCTTAGGCTTGTCGGGGCGTCGAGTATGGAGTCTGGAAGTTTCTGGATCGAACCGGCCATTGAAGGAGTTTCGGTCAGCTCGGGTGGAAATGCGGGCTTTTCGGTGTCGACCTCAGTGGGTTGCGTTCGCGGCGAGAGCTTGATTCGAATTACAGCTTGCGTGAGGCTGGTCTAGAATTCGATGTAAGCAAATCTGCTGACGCAAGTGTCTATGCCTTCGAAGACGATGATTTAAAATATCGCGAGTATGACTACGCTGTGTGGCTGACGAATGAGAGAGAATTGCATCAAAGCCTGATAGATCTGATTCGAAGTAGCCGGACGCTGCCTACCCGTCTTCGGGGATTCATGACCTTTGTAACCTATGAAGGGATCTCAGAGTCTGTTTATGGTCGTTGGATTTCGCCGCTGGATATCCCTTCGTGGAGTAATCTAATCAAGGAAAACTGGGACAGTATAGCCACGTACTTGAAGTCTACTTGAGTGTTGCGCGACGAGTGAGCTCGGCGGCGTAGCCGGGTCGAGTGTTGCCGGCGTCTTGTGTCCAGCGGGTGGCGCGGTCGAGGCTGATCCCAAGCATTCGTGAGATCACGGCGGCGGGCATCTCGGCTGCCATCTCCATGAGCGCGGTGTTACGTCCTAAGGTAGGTGAGATGCCGAGAGTGCGGAGTCGTACGAGCAGGTTGCTTGGAGAAAGTGGCTGACCGAGTCGTTTTGCAGGATATAACCACGGTTCTTCATCGGATGTGGTTGCACTGCGTCGGTCGGCGAGTAACTGCAGGACAAGCCCTCCAAGCGTTCGGGGCAGCGAGATCGGCGTGTTGGCGAGAAGGAGCTCCACACTGTCCTGATTGATGATCACATGCTCGGTCGTCAGTTGCGTGATCCGCACGGCTCGTTGGCCATAGAGCAAGACGAGGAGTCCCGCGACGCGGTCGGAGGTCGCAATGGTGTTGTCGTTGAGGAGTCGTCGAACCAGGGACCATCGCTCGTCGTGGTCGGCGAAGACTTCGCGAACGGGCTCGTTGTTGAACCGGGGAACCTCGATGCCTCTGGCATGACCGCGGCTGACAGCCCAGGTCACAAAACTGCGTGATCGGGAGAAGGAGTCGTTGGTGAGCCAGTCGTCGATGTCGGCTTGATTGCACGCGGCCAGGCTCCGGCCGCGATCGTGCAGCCAGTTGAGCAGGTTGGCGGCGGCAGTAAGGGAGTTGACGGCATAGGTGACCTGGTCGTGGGTCAGCCGCTGGCGGCTAGCGATCGCACGCAGCCGCCGCAGGTGATGCCAGGTAGCGAAGTTCCGCAGGATCTTGCGACTGGTCGGACCCTTGACGCGGCCGATTCGACGGGCGGTGGAGCGTTCCAAGCTGGCCAATCGCTCGTCGCGTGTTGGGAGAACACCGGCGTCGACAAGGATCGTGCGCAGGCGCGTCACCGCGGTGGCCGGGGTCAATTCGTCCAGCTGTGCGTGTGTCACGGGACCGGATGCGGCTGCCAGAGCGGAAAGCATCCTCTGTGTGCGAGTTCGGGCTACCCAGTTGAGGCCGGTCGCGGCGTCGGTGGCGGCCAGGGCACCCTCGACGGCCTGGATCTCGGGACGGACGGTGCCGTCGGGGCCGGTGAGGAGATTACGGATTCTTCGGGCCAAGCGCAGGCAATGCAGATTCCGGTCCGGTGCTGCGATCCGATGGCACCGCAGCGCTCGCAGACGTGCTGGGCCGCGGGGCCGTGCTTGTAGCAGGTTTGGCAGAGGCCGCCGACATCGGTGCGGATGCGTAGCGGACGAACGCGTTGGCATCCGGTGCAGGTGCCCATTGACCCACATTCTTTGCACAGTGGCTTGCCGTTGCTGGTGCGACGACTGACCACACGTTTCCGGCCGCAGTCCGAGCAGGGCGTGGCGCGAAGCTTGTCGGAGCAGTTCTTGCACCGTGGTGAGGCGGTGTCGGCTTGCAAGCATGGCTTGGATTGCTTGCACAACGAACAGATCGCGGTCGGTGGCTGTGCGCAATTTTTGCAGAGTACGGTGCTGCCGTCGCGGCGGGCAGGCAGAGTGAACTGGCTGCAGCCGCTGCACTCTTCGTGCAGTGACAGTTCGGCTCGGGCGCATCCGCCGCACAGCGACTCGCCGTTGTCGGTGCGTCGAACCATGGTGGCAGCCTTGCCGCAGTGAGCGCAGGGCTTGGTGTGGGCTTTGTTCCAGCAGCTCTTGCAGCAGCGCAAGCCGTCCCGGCTGTGAGACAGACGGACGACGCGGTCGCAGTACGGGCAGGCCGGAGCGACGACGCCGGCCAGGTCGCGCGCACATAGCTCGGCGATGAGCGCGACGACGGTCGCTGAGCCGTGCGCTCCGGCGCCGGTGAGCAGGTCCGGTCTTTCGGCAAGCTGACTGGCCACCTTGTTCCGGTTCCGTTGGTAGGGAATCATTTTCTGGACCAGCGCCGCTACCTCGTCCTGGTCGACCGCGGGGTTCAGCCTCGCGACGATCGCGGCGACGAGGTGCTCAGGACTGGTTACCGGGCGCGTCATGAGTCGGTGATCCTCGCTCGCTTGGGCCGTATACCACCGAGTCCGCTGTGCGGTCCCGAGTCAGGGGAGGAGTTGTCGCCAACCGCTTTGGCGCGGCGTGAGACGGCGGCGATCGGCACGATCAGGTCGTCCATGCGGCAGTCCAAGATGTCCATCAACGCGACCAGAACCTTCAGGCTCAACCGCTCGGGCTTCTCCGTGACCAGGCGCCAGATCTGGGTCGAGGACAAGGTGATGCCGCGTTCGACCAGGTGTGGCCGGATGTCGGTGGTGCTGAACATGCCACGGGCAGCCATGATCTCCCGCAGGTTCCAGGTGTAGTCGAGCTTGGCGGTCACGCCGCTCCTCCTTCAGTCGGTAGAAAGTCCACGGTCCAGGTGTCGACGCAGCATCGTGTTCATGAAGTCTCCGGACACTCCGGTGTAGATCGCTGTTGTGCTGGCGAACCGGTGCCCGACCTGTTCCTGGACGAACTTCGGGTCGGCACCGTCCTCGATCAGATGCGTGACGTGGCTGTGTCGCAGGCAATGCGGTACCAGATCCGAGTCCATGCCCAGTACGTCGCGGTAGACCGCGAAGCGCTCCTCGATCTCGCGTGACCTCAGCCGGCCACCGCGCTCGGTCACCCACATCGCCGGATGATCCGACAGGCCGAACCGAGTTCAGACGTTGATCAGGTAGTCCTCGACGGCCTCCACGGCCCACGGCATGGTGGATGCCACCATGCGCCGCTTCGGCGGCGATCCTCTGGACCGCTTTGCCCCAGCGCACGTTGAGCATGCCGAACTTACCAAGCTCCGGAGCCTTCGGATTGCGGTACCAGTCAACACGGTCCAGCTTGCTGGCCTCCGTGACGCGTAGTCCCCATCCATATTGACTTTCAAGACCGTGGCGTCACGATAGGCGCTCAATGCGCCCTTGCGGCCGAGCTGCACAGCCCTCTCAACCTGGTCGTCAGCGTAGTCGAACAGGGCCTGACACTCCTCACGAGTCAGCGGCCTGCGACCCGGGCCGCCCTCGTAATCCACCAAGTGGGCGGCGCTGTTCCATTCGTGCACGATCTGCACCGGATGCGTGCCGAATCGGGCTTCGCATTCGCTGACCCAGCCATAATGTGGCGAGGTGATGTAGTCGCAGAACATGCGGATCGCGCCCTGGTAGTTGCGCAGCGTCGACTCCGCCAACTCCTGCTTCATCACCAGTTCCGCCGTCCACTCGTTCATGTGAACGGCGGTCCAGTGCCAGGGATACTCGTTGGTGTACGCGGTAAACCGGCGAATGACACTCCTGCGACTGTCGACAGTGTCTTGCTGAAGCCGTCGTCCGCTGCGCTGTTGCTTCTCCCAACCGGCCAGCATCGCTGTCAGTACGGCGTCCTCAGGGCGCAGCAACAGGACGTCGTCGGCCAGCTCCAACCGTGCCGAGCCGGGCAGCGGATCGCCGCGAGCGGCCACCGTGCCTCCTTCCATCTGCTGGAAGAATCTTGCATCAGATGAAAGGTCGAAAGCAAACGTGCAGGTAGGAGCACCGAACTGACGTTGTAGTAGAGTCAGTCGAAGCCGCGACGGTGCAGCAGGAACGTCGCACATGTCTTTCGTTCGATGCAATTCCGCGTGGAGCGGGCGTAGCAGGTTTTGGCGCATATGCCGGCGCTGGGGCAGGCGTTGTAGGTGCGGCCGTCTGCGAAGCGTCCAGCCCAGGCGGGCAGGCTCCAGTTCCAGATGTCTTGCTTGCGGAGGCGCGCGTTCTGGCGGAGCAGGGGCATGGACACCCCCGCGCGTTCGTCCACTGTGGTTTGCGTTGGTCGGCGTGGCAGGGGCTGCACGCCCGTGTACGCGGGCTCGAACGGGGCCGCGTCCGGCGATCGATTCGGGTGCTTGCTGAGTCTGCTTTATAGACTTGGGGAGATTTGTTTCACTTACTGACCTATCCGCGAAACCGCAAGGTTATCCAGCGAAATCACTCTACAGTGACAGCATTGCACTTATCGATCATGAAGATTTGGGCTAACCTATTTAATTTTGAATCGACTTCCTGGCGACCTTTGAGAAGAAGATCAGCAGGTCGGCGACATGAGGGCAGTCGTCATCCTGCGACTTCGGCAAACTCGTCGAGTCGTCATGCCTCGTCGACCCCTTACATTGGCCAGGCCGGTTCGGTATGGTAATTGGCGATGTCATGTTAACGTCAAGTTCGAAAGATGATCAAATCTAAGCTCCTCGGACATGCAGCTCCGAAACTTGGATAAGCAGCTCCGAATCTTGCGGAGGAACTAACTGTGGCCAGGCTGACTGGTTTTCTATGCAGATCAATTGCAGCTAGCCTTCTTGTGGTCGGAATGACCGCGTCGTTAAGTGTGCCAGCAATGGCAAGCAGCTACGACTATGACGGCTATAACAACTTCAACTTTTATTCTGACGATGGCGTTACGCATGCCGATGGAAAGGTCAAGTGGTACTCCGGAAACACTTGCAATGTTTCGGTATTATCGTGCGTCTGGAGCTCGCGGATGACTCGTGGTGAGTACCACGGTTCCGTAGTGGCCGACCGGCCCGTCGACTGCATTTGGGTAAAGATTACCTGGGGTTTCTTAACGGGCAGTAGCGTCAGTTTTCCGCCGTCCGTGTCGGGCAGTGGTCAGACAGTCGAGGGCAACTGGCTCAAGAGCTGTCGTCGCGGGAACGAAAGTAAGCCTGCGCCGATCAAGTTGCGAGGACTCAACTACGCCAAAACGGCGCTATTGAACACGAGCATTACTGTATGCACCTCGTCCCGTCGCGACAGCACGGCGCGACACTGTAGTCCCCACAAGTACTGGGAAATCCTTCGAAAAAAGTAGCCTGACCAACGTCGCGAAATATTAACGCCGGATAGTCCGCTCTGCGCCCAGCGAACAGAGGCTCCTGACGAGCCCCTGTTCGCTGGGCATACGGGTGCTTGCTGTGCAGAGTAGTGCAGTCGCGGGCCGTCGCGCCACTGGGGCCGGTCACGGATCCCTTGTCATAACAGGGTTTACGGCCGTGTTGGCGCGGCGGCGGCGTCGTCCGGCGTGGTAGTCGAGCACGTCGGCGACGCGGTACCGGAGGCTGTCGACGGTGTGCTGTGTGGCCAGTCCTCGGCGGCGCCATTGCCGGACGGTGCTGATCTGCACGTCGCACATCTCCGCGACCTCCTCGGCGCTGAGAAGGTCGTCGGGACCGAATGTGAGCGGTTTCGGGACTACCCAGGTTGTCCGAGGTCGCGGCATCGGGCGTCGAGTCCGGCGCAGGTGTCGGGGGCGGCGATCATGAGTGCTTCCCGGTAGGTGCGGGCGATGCGGCGTGCCCGGTCGAGTGGACTATCGCCGGGCCAGGGCCATTCGTTGACCTGAATCATCACAAAACCGGTAGTTCGCTGGAAAACTTATCTGGTCGAACCGTAGTCGCCTCATTCGTCATCGCGGGGGCCAACTCCTAAATCTTTTCTCATTTCAACGGTCAGCTGATCAAACGAGGAAACGGTGTCACGTATGGATTTCGCTAGAGCTTCGCTGTATCCAGAATTGGCCTTCAGGGAGGTGCAGGCTTTATATGCAAGGCCTATCTTTCTGATGAAATCAGCGTAAAAGTCTTGAATCTTACTAGTCGTCAGAAGGGAGAATCTGGGCTCGCAGTAGTCGACTCTTTCGATTATTTCATTTAATTCGACACGGTAATCGTCGATCAAACCCTTTTTGTAGCCCCCTTCGGAAGCCAACTGTGTTCGAACTAAGAATTTAATGGCGCGATCACCATATCTGAGCGCCTCAACATATAGACTGAGTCGCTGGTCTCGCCAATGTGATCTGTCTTTGACCTTTTCTTCTATGGCCAGCTTTCGAGTTTCCTGCCAGGCGTTAATTAGTTGACCGAGGATGATTCCCGCTATCCCTATAAGTCCAACGAGGATGGGTACCCATATAGGTACCTGTGACGATTGCATCGGTACAGCCTACGGCGCAGGTGTGGCTCCTGCAGGTGGTGTTCAAACCAGCACCTCCTGCCGATCGGCGACCAGGGTGCACAGCCGCTGGTATTCGTCCCAGGTGAAGGCGTCTCCGCAGGCGGCACAGGTGTTGGTGGCGGCCCCGTCAGGGCGCTGGAGGGCGACACGGTCGCAGCGGGGGCACGGGGCTGGGAGGCGGTTGATGAGTCGCCGTTGGCCGGTGACGGCTTCGACGCGGTGGTGGAGGTCGAGCAGGACGTCCGCGCTGTCGAGGCCGTCCCGGTCGAGGGTGGTCCATTCGCGGTCGGTCCAGCCTGTGTGGACGACGCCGCGCAGGGCCAGCAGGACGCTGACGGCGTTCTCCAGCAGGTGGGCGGCTCGCTCGAGTACCGCGCCGGGACGGCTGTCGCGGGCGGCCTGGGTGTCCCACCAGACACCGAGGACGTCGGCGGTGGACTCAGCCCAGCACTGCGCTTCGTGCACAAGCTCGGCCTGGACGGCAGCGATGGTCAGCGACAGGGGCACGGGCAGGTCGCGGGTTCCGCTGACGAGCTGCCGGAGACCGTCACGGGTTCCGCCGAGGACGGCTTCGAGGTCGAGGTAGTCCTGCGGCATGTCCACGATGGCTTGGCGCAGGTGGCGTGTGCAGGCGTCGCAGAGTCTTTCGGCCGCGTTGATCGGTGCGCCGCGCTTGATGGTCGGGTGGTCGGGATCGGGTTCGCGGTGGGCGCATCGTGCCCCGCGGTAGCAGCGGTGGAGGTCGAGCATGGTGAGTCTCCTGGGTCATCGGCCTTTGTGGCCGGTCACGGTGTCGGCGACGGCGTAACGGGGCGTCCGGGCGGTGCGACGTCAGGTGGTGGGGAGGTCGCGCGGCATGGACGGGATTCGGGAGCGGCAGGCTCGGCGGCGTCGCCTGGAGTGGATGTTGCTTGCGTGGAGCACGGACGTGTGGTCTGTGCCGTTGCCGGCGTTCGACGCGGCCACAGTGGACGAGGCGGTTCGCTGGCTGCGGGCTGCCGAGCGTCCGGAGGCCGGGTAGGTCGTCACAGGTGTTCTTCGCGGTCGCAGGCGGCGAGCAGCGCGAGGGCGAGTTCGCGGGCGTGGCGGGTGTTGAGGGCGAGCATGGTCGGTTCGCAGCCGATGCCGATGCGCGGGGGAACGTCGCCGTGGGCCGGGAGCCAGAGGACGTCGAGCGGTCCGGCGATGTTCCAGGCGGCGGAACCAGGACCGTGGAAGTCGGTGCCGGTGGGCTCGGGCAGCTCGGCGCGCCACGGTGTTCGCCCGGCGGCCCCCGCGGCCCGCGCTGTTGGTGGCCGAATTGGGCGCGATGGGGAGGTGGACGCTGGTGTTCTCGTCGCTAGGACGACTCGCCCTGCATGCGGGGGAATGTGACTACTTGTCCACGACGGGCGAGGATTTTATTGAATTAGTGCCGGAAGGGATCGCAGTGATGCTCGATCCCTATGACGAGCATCGGTTTCCGGTGCTGTCAAGGGTGGCATCTCCGGAATTCGTAACCCACATGTGGTTGCGGCAATCCGTGAACTAGCACCAAGGGTTGGCAAGCGCCCACTCACTGCGGTCGGTGGCATCAAGGGAGGGAACACGGGGGGTGGATGGTCCGGGTTTTCATGTGGAGCTCGACGTGCTGGAAAGCGCGTCGAAAGGCATGAGCGAGGTCGTGAGCGACCAGGAGGGGTTCGAGCTGCGCGGCCTGTGCGGCGAACCCGTGCTGTACGGGCATGCCGGGGTTCATGACGCGTTGGCGGAGTTCTGCGGCCGGTGGCCCGCCGGTGGTGTCGGGGACGCGGGCGAGGTCGAACTCGATCCGGTTCGGTGGCAGGAAACGGCGGAAGTGCGTGCGCACCCCGGCGTTCCGCAGCATCGCGAAGGTGGCGGCGGCCATGCGGCAGGTCGCCTCCCCTTTGCCGGGAATGGTGTCGGGCATCCGGCCGTAGTGGAAGACCGTGTAGTGGTCGGTGTAGTCGAAGATCCCGACCCCGGTCTCCTCCGGCGTGGGTGGCCGGACGATCCGCAGGTCCTTGGTCGAGTGCAGGACGGGCATCAGGCTCCCTGCTGTCGTGGCCGGGCGGGGACAGGGCTGGTGTCGGGCGGGGGCAGGTGGCCGTCGCGGACCGCGACGACCGGCATCCCGGCCGCGCGGGCGGCGGCGATGCCGTCGGGGGCGTCGTCGACGGCCAGGCACCGCCGCGGCGGGACACCGAGCTTCAGCGCGGCGGTGAGGAACAGATCGGGGGCAGGCTTGCCGCGGGCGACATCGTCGCGGGCGACGACGACCGGAACCTCGTGGGTGAGGCCGAGCGCGGCGATCCCGGGTTCGAGAAGGACCCGGACGGCACCGGAGGCGACGGCGCACCGGAGACCTGCCTGGCGGGCCGCGCGCAGCAGTGTCAGAACACAGGGGTTCGGTGTGAGCGTGTGTACGGTGGCCAGCAACCGATCGCGGGAGAGGCGGATGATCTCCTCGTGCGGCGGGCCTGCGGTGCCGGGGTGCTGGGCGAGCAGGTCGTGGATGGACAGCCCGAGGTGGCGGCGATACCAGGCGGGGTCGAGCTCGACCCCGAAGGCGCTCAGCGCGGCCCGCAGCGCGTGCTCGTAGCGTGCCGTGGTGTCGGCGAGGGTGCCGTCGAAGTCGAAGATCACCGCGTCGGCATCGACGGGTATCGCCGGTGTGCACCCGCATTCCGTGTCGGACGCGGCGCCCGCCGGGGCCGGGGTCGGCGGCGTCATGCCGGGTCCGCCGAGCTGGCGTGACCGCAGCAGAGGCAAGGGGCGGCCGGGCCGGTCCAGGGTTCGCGCAGGCAGGGCAGGCCGGTGGAGGCGTCGGTGATCCAGGTTGCCAGGACGATTCGGACCGGGGTCGATGCCCTCGATGGGCACGGTGGTCAGGTCGGGGCGCAGTTGGGGCCGTCGGTCGCCGGCGACCAGAATCAATACCGTCCGCGCCTCGGCCACGAGGTCGAGCTTGTCCTCGAACGACTCGTAGCCGATCGGCGCGCTGGGAGCCGGGACGCCATCTCTGCCTCGACATGTTCACCGGCATCGGGATCCTCCGATCAGGCCCGCACGCCGGTGGTGCGGGCCCGGCCTGGCTGCGATGAATGGTTGATTTCCTCGGAGTCAGGCTCGAGGTCACTCATGAAGCGAGGCTAGTAGGGCGGAGCGACAGCGGCCCGGCTACGCGACAATCGACGGGTTCCTGAATTGATCAGCTCAGCATTAGCTCACTCGTTGCCCCTGGACGAGCAGCTTTGACCAGGCGGCTGCGTCGCGACGAGCGCGGCCGCGAGCGCCTTCGGGTCGTGCTGGGGCTCGCGCGCGGCCTGCCGGTCGTGGTCGAGAACCCCTGTGCTCGACACGATCAGGCAGCCAAAGTCAGGTAGTCGCTGTGCGTAGTTGGGTTATGAGCATGTCGAGGTCGGTGTCGCTGGGGATGGTGACGCCGGAACGGCTCGCTGCCCAATCCGTGCGCAGGTCGTGCCATCGCCGCTACAGCAGGCGTGCGGATTCGTATGCTCCATCGTCGCAGCCGCGATGCTCCCTCGGCGACTGGCCTTTCGTATGCCGGCAACAGCCGCCACCACGGCCCCACAGGATCCGACGACCACCTGATCGACTGGTTCGCCGAGCACATCAACCCGAACATCACCCACTTCCGTCATCCAGGCTCGCCAAAGGAAAGTCTGCCGCAGATATCCCGGATGGCACACGAAGCGTGCCCACCGAATAAAAGCAGCGACACACCGGGTCGGTCGGGCCACAGGTTAGATGCGGCCGTCAAGTTATCTCGGCGATGTCTGAGGAGCACACGGATCGGCTGTCGCGGTCCTGATGCTGCAGCGACGAACCGCGCAGAAAGATCTGTCACGACAACAGAACAGGGACCCGATCTCGGCCCTGCGAGCACATACTTCGGCGGAGCGGGCGCCGCCCAGGCAGAAGCGTCAGAGCCCCAGCCGCGGCGAGCTGATCGACGCCGAGGCTCGCTAATCTCGGCAGTGCAACCCGAGGCTGTGACCGATCCCCGCGAGCCTTGGGCAACGCGTTCGCCTCCATCTTCGTTCAGGCTGCCGTCACCCAGGCGCTCGCCGAAGGTCTCGGCAGCTCACTCAGGAAACTGTGGTGGATAGTGAGACTTATCCACCACAACCGGGTCTGAGCGCCTTCAACGCAGGGGAGTAGTCGGTCGGCTCTCGCCCGTGCACGCCCCGGGCGGGAAGACTCACTCAGCCGCGTCGTCGGCAAGTTATTCGCACCGGCAGAACCTGATACGACACCGCCACAAGCGACGCCCTACTGGGCGAAGGCCCACGACTCGATCAGCACAAGCGCGCCCGAAAACGCAGCCCGACCAGGCGCGATGCTGCAAGAGTCAGGAGTAGTCGTCGCCAGCCGTGCATGAACGGTCGATGATGTCCAGAACCACGTCGTTTGACCAGGCAAAACGCTCTCAGATCGCCGCTGAGCGCCGAAATCCGTCGTCCGGGTGTCATCACCCCGGCGTTTTCCGATTCTCGCGATCGACGTGCCCACTTTTCGCGCCCACTTTCGAGCGCGCGCAGCGGTCGATCGAGCCCAGCAGGCCGTCCATCCGGGATGCTCAGTCATAAGGGGCATTATCACCGTGCATAACACTGGATTCAGTATCGCGTCCCGAAGACGCGCAACTAGTTTCGCGACGCGCGTAAGCGATAGAGGAGGTCTATTTTTGCGGCTTTCGGTGGTGTACGGGCCGAGAAATGTCCGATCCGATGAGTTGGTTGGCCATGAAGAAGAAGGACAACGCCGGCAGGTGCCGCAACCGCGCTCGCGAGTTGGCCCTCGTCGTCCTGCTCGCCCTTCTGGGGGGCTGCGATCCGGACGGATATGCGATCGACCCGCGCGGCGTCGGAGAACCGATACCCCTGCTCGGCTCGACGAGTGGCTTCTACGTGGACGGGGACAATCCGGCCGCGGCGTGGGTACGTTCGGCACCGGCCGGGCCCGAGGCCGAGTCCGTTGGCAGCCAGATCGCCTCACGTCCAGCCGCCCAGACCATCCGTGCGCCAGACCGGGTGAAGCAGGCTGTCGGGCGAGCCGTCGCCACCAACACGATGCCGATCTTCATGGTCGACCTGGATCGGCCGGAAGCGTGCGAGACAGGCCACCGTGCATGGTCGGACGAGATCGCGGCCGGTATCGGGGAGGCCTCCGCCTTGGTGGTGATCCGGGTCGCCAAGGGGTGTTCTGCCACCGAGTCACGAGAGCAACTCTCCCTCGCGGCCGCGAAAACCCTCGGCGCGCTCTCTCGGACCATCCTTCTTCTCGATGTCTCTGACGCGACCTCGGCGGTTGCGGCCGCCGAGTGGATAGCGTCCGCGGGGCGAGACGTGGACGGGTTCGCGGTCAACGTCCGTGGCTATGCCGATGAGGTCACCGCGTCCGCGTCAGCGAATGGCGTCCGGGAACACCTGCAGGCGATTACGGGCCGGAGCGACTACCTCATGGTGGCCGACAGCGGTCGCAATGGGGCACCCACCTCGGGGGACTGCAATCCGGTCGGCGCCCGAGTGGGACAAAACCAGGTGCTGAGGCCAGAACGCGACAAGCTGCAACTGCTCTGGCTCACCACCCCGGGCATCTCTGACGGGCCGTGCGGCGAGGCTCCAACCAGCCGTGCCGGCGAGTTCGACCCAGCACTCGCCTACGCGCTCGCGAAGCGTCCCTGACCCTCAGGCGGGTCAGAACTAGGGAGCCGTCTCGGGGAACAGGGGCATGATCGCGGCGATGGCGTCGTCGAGCGGGGCCGCGCTGCGGTGCGCGCGGCAGAGGATCACCGCGCCTTCGATCGTGGCGACGGCCAGTGTCGACAGGCGCCGGGCGTCGTCTTCGGCGGTGCCGTTGGCGATCAGCAGCTCGCGGATCTTCTCCTGCCAGCCCGCGAAGATCTCGCGCACCGTGTTCTCGGCGCCGGGGACCTCGTCGCCGCTGTCGACGGCCAGAGCCACGATCGGGCAACCCGCCTGATAGTCGCTCTCGATCAAGGAGATCCGCCAGATCTCCGCGAATCGCCGTAGTGCGACGCGGGCGTCGCCGCTCTCGGCCGCCTCGTCGATGAGTGCGGTGATGTAGTCGCCTGCCAGCCGCACCGCGTCGATGATCATTTCGTTCCGCCCGCCGGGGAAGTGGTGGTACACCGACCCTCTCGGGGCTTCGCTGCGGGCGAGTACGGCGTCGATGCTGATCCCCGCGGCGCCCCGCTCTCGCAGCAGCGCGACCGCGCTGAGAAGCATGCGTTCCCGGGTTTGCCCTGCTCTGCGGCCCATCGCCCTTGTCTCCGCCTCTTCATGCCGTCCCTTGACTCAATACTATGTCAGAGTCCATAGTTACTGGAAAGTAGGTAAGAGACGAGCGATGGGAGTGGCGATGAAACGCTGGGATGCGGTCGTCATCGGCAGCGGGATGGGCGGGCTGACCTCGGCCGCGTATCTGGCCGCCGGCGGAAAGCGAACACTCGTGCTCGAGGCCGGTGACGTGCTGGGCGGCTGCACTCACGTGTTCCGCCGGAAGCAGTTCGAGTTCGAGGTCGGGGTGCACTACCTGGGGGATTGCGGTCCCGAGGGGACGATCCCGGCGATCCTGCGTGGCGTCGGTCTCGACGAGCGAGTCCGGTTCCTCCCCATGGACCCCGACGGATTCGACACGATCGTCTTCCCGGACGTGACCGTGAAGGTGCCGCGCGGCTGGGACCGCTACCTCGCCAACCTGATCGAGGCGCTGCCCGGTGACGCCGATGGACTGCGCAAGTTCGTGGGTGTCCTGCGGCGTCTCGGTGAGTCGACCGATCGGCTGACCACGCCGGGGTCGCATCTCGAGATGGGCAAATTCGCGCTCCGTGCCGGGACGGCGGCGGTGTGGGCGATGCAGCCGCTCGACCGCCTGCTCGACGCCTGCAAGCTGAGCGTCGCCGCCCGCGCCGTGTTGTCCAGCCAGGCGTCCTATCTGTCTCCGCCGCATCGCGCGGCGACGATGGTGCACGCGGTCTTCCTGCACAACTACATCCGTGACGGTGGCTACTTCCCGGAGGGCGGCGGCCAGGTGCTGGCCGCGCATCTGGCCGATGTGGTGACCGTGCACGGTGGTGAGGTGCGGACCAGGGCGCGGGTTCGCCGCATCCTCGTCGAGCACGGCCGGGTCACCGGGGTGGAGCTCACTTCGGGAGAACTGATCCCGGCCGACGTGGTGGTCTCCAACGCCGACATCAAGCGCACGCTGCTCGAACTGGTCGGCCCGGACAAACTGCCGTCGCGGCTGGTCCGCCGCACCGACGGCTACCGGATGTCGATCCCGCTGTTCAACGTCTACGTCGCGCTCGACGTCGACCTGCGCGGGCGGATGCCCAACACCAACTACTTCAGCTGCCCGGTCACCGAGCCGTCCAAGGAACTCTTCGAACTGGCCGGACGGGCGGGGGAGCTGTCCGAGCCGCAGATCGCCGACCTGCTCGCGCGGACTCCGGGGTTCGTGTCCGTCCAGTCGATCAAGGACCCGGACAACGAGCGGATCGCCCCGCCCGGCTACACCAACCTGGAGATCATGTCGGCCGCACCGGCGGACTACGGGTTCTGGGGCGTCGACGAGGGGCCCTATTCCGGCGGCAAGTACCGGCGGCGTCCCGGCTACACCGAACGCAAGGAGCAGTTCACCGAAGCGATGCTCGACCGGGCCGCCGCGGTCATCCCCGAGTTCCGTGAGCACATCGTGCACGTCGAGGCCGGGTCACCGATCACCCAGGAGCGGTACACCCTCTCCAGCGACGGCGTCGCGTACGGCATCGACCTGTCGTGGCAGCAGTTCGGCCCGCTGCGCCCCGGCGTCCGGACGCCGGTGAAGGGCCTGTTCCTGGCGGGTGCCAGCAACTCCTGGGGGCCGGGCGTCGAGGGAGCCATGGCTTCGGGTGTCGGCGCGGCCGGTGCCGTGCTCGGCCGCGACCTCGCCAAGCAGCTCAGGGCGGGCGCCGTGCTCGCCGACAAGGCTTCACTGCCCGCGCTCCCCGGCGACTGGGATCCGCTCATCGCGGCAGGCGGGCCGGAGCACCAGCGCAAGAGCACCATCCCGACCGGTACCAGGAGGTAGTCAGCATGCCCATGATCGAAGTGACCGCGGTGACGGGGTCGATTCCCGAGGCGAAGACGCCGGCCCTGCTCGACGAACTCGCGACGATCCTGCTGCGCTGGGAAGGTGCGCCGGACACGGAATTCTTCCGCGAGATCACCTGGGTGTACCTGAACGAGATCGACCCCGCACGGCTCGCTGTCGGCGGGCGCGGCGGCGGGGAACCCCGGTTCCGCGTCGACATCACCGTTCCCGAAGGTGCGTTGTCGCAGCGTCGTAAAGCCGGTCTCATCGCCGACGTGCACACCGCTGTCGTCACGGCCGCGGGCCTGGACCCGAACAGCGCGCAGGCCTTGCACGTCTGGACCCTGATCCGTGACGTGCCCGAAGGAAACTGGGGCGCCGCCGGCCAGGCGATCGCCTTCGCCGACTTGAAGAACGCCGCCGCGGCCGCCCGCGAGAGCAGCCACGGCGGCGGGCCGGGTTAGCTCACCATGCCGCCGTCCACTCGCAGGACCGTGCCTGTCACGTAGGACGCGCGGTCGCTCAGCAGCCACGCGGCGGCCTGGGCGATCTCCTCCGGCTCGGCCACACGTCCCAGCGGGGTCTGGGCGTTGAGCCGGTCCAGGATGCCCGGCGAGGCCTCGACCCATTCGCCGAACATCTCGGTCATCGTCGTGCCGGGAGCGACGGCGTTGACGCGGATCCCCTCCGGGCCGTAGGTGACGGCGGCGGACGCGGTGAGGCTGTTGACGCCTCGTTTCATCGCACCGTACGCGGGGAGTTCCGGATTGGCCCTCAGGCTGCCGACACTGGTGTTGTTGACGATGGCCCCGGTCCCCGCGGTGGCGCGGATCGCCTCGATCTCGGCGACCATCGACAGCCACGGGCCCTTGAGGTTCACCGCGTAGATGTGGTCGAGATCGGCCTCGGTCACCTGATCCATCGGCCCGGGAGGCACGTTCGTCGCGGCGTTGTTGAAGGCGACGTCGAGCCTGCCGTGCAGCTCGACGGCACGGCCGACGGCCGTGCGGATGCTCGCTGCGTCGCCGAGGTCGCACACCACGTGGTCCGCGATGCCACCCGCCGCGCGGATCTCCTCGGCGATGGTCTTCAGCTGGGTCTCGGTGCGCGCGGCGAGCACGACGCGGGCGCCTTCCCTGGCGAACAGCCGCGCGGCGGCGGCACCGATGCCGCGGCCGGCGCCGGTGATGAAGGCGACTTTGCCGTCCAGCAGGCCCGAAACAGTCGTTGTGGTGGTCATGGCACCGAGACTTCACCCGCGTCCGGTGCCTATCCAGGCATCGGCGGTACCTGGCTGGCGCGCCGCCATCGTCCACACTGGAGGGGTGGACAGACGACAACTGGCGGACTTCCTGCGCAGCAGGCGCGAGCGGATCACCCCCGCCGACGTGGGGCTGCCCGCCGGGCCGAGGCGCCGGACCCCTGGGCTGCGCCGCGAGGAGGTGGCGCAGCTGGCGTTCATCTCGACCGAGTACTACACGCGGCTGGAGCAGGCCCGCGGTCCCCGGCCTTCGCGTGAGGTGCTGGCGGGGCTGAGCAGGGCGCTGCGGTTGTCGGACGCGGAACGCGATCACCTGCACCATCTCGCCGGTGCCCCGCCGGGACCGCCGCCCGGTCCCTCCCGGGAAGTCCGGCCGAGCATTCTCGCGTTGTTGCAACGGCTTCCGCAGGCCGCGGCGATCGTGCTGTCCGCGACCTACGAGGTGCTCGCCTGGAACGACCTCGCCGCGGCCTTGATGGAGGACTTCTCCGCCCTGCCGCGTCGCGACCGCAACCTCGTCCGGCGCGCGTTCCTCGGATCGCCGGAACGCCGGATGTACGGGGTGTCCGATGTGGAGGAGTTCTCCGCGAGCGCAGTCCGGAACCTGCGAGCCACCGCTGCCCGCTACCCCGACGACCCCGAGATCACCGGCCTGATCAGCGAACTCCTCGAAGGCAGTGAGGAATTCGCCCGGCTGTGGGCCGCGCACGACGTCTCCGCCGCGCCCACCCTGTGCAAGACGTTCCGGCATCCGGCGGTCGGCCCGGTCAGCGTGAACTGCGACGTGCTCGACATCAGCGACCGGGACCAGCAGGTGGTGATCTACACCGCCGATCCCGGAAGCCCGTCGGAGAACGCGTTGCGGCTGCTATCGGTCGTCGGGACGCAGCGGATGGACGTCCCGCTCTGAGTGCTTTGTAGGTTCCCTCGATACCAGCGGATCGATCCTCAGCGCGATGGCCAAGGCGAACCGCCCGGCCGGATCGTCGATCGTGCCGCCGAAGAGCGTCCGTAACTGCCGGATCCGGTATCGGACGGTCTGCACGTGGACGTGCAGTTCGACGCCGATCGCCTGAGGCTGGTCCGGCCGCGCGAGCCACGCCGCGAGAGTCGCGGTCAACCGTTGCCTCGCCGGTTCCGGCAACCCCGCCAGCGGCGCGAGGACGTCCTTCGAGAACTCGGCGGCGAGTTCGGGATCGGTGGTCAGGAGCAGGTCGATGCGGTGGTCCGTGGTGTGGACGAGAGCGCTGTCGCCGAGGGCCCCGGTGCGGGTCAGCCGCCACAGCGCGCTCGCCCGGCGGGCACTGAGCGCGGCCGAGTGAAGCGGCACCACCGGTCCGACCCCGGCCTGGTCGTGGCCGAGCAGGTCCCGTAGCCGGCCGAGGTACCACTCGATCCGGTCGGCGGGCATGACCACGGCCGTGAGGTCGTGGTGGCGGCCGATCAGCACCCGCCCCGGCATCCGGTCCAGCAGCTGCGGTGCGGCATCGGCGCAGGTGACGGCGATGACGAGACGGCCGGGCAGTACCCACGCGGCCTGGCTCGCGGCGTCGTCGAGCACCTCCCGGGTGGCCGCCGGTTCGGTGAGCAGGAGGCCGAGGAGCCGGTCCCGCCGCGCTTGCCCGGCCCGCGCCGCCTGTGACCGCGCTTCGGCGTACCCGTCGGCGGCCGCGGCCGAAAGCTCGGCGATGAAGGCGAAAAGCGCCTCGCCGAGTTCGACGATCGCCTGGGTCGGCAGCTCGACGGCGGGCGCCGCCGAGGTGAGCTGCCGCCAGACCCCCAGTGCGGCCGACTGATAGAAGCCGAGCATCTCCTCCAGGCTGCGCCCGGCGGTGTGCTGAGCCCGGCCCTGCGCGCGGTAGACCTCGCGATCGGTGGTGACGTCGGGATGGCCGATCTCGCTGAAGAAGGCGTCCAGGGCGACGTCGAGGGTGAGGTGGAGGTTCGCGGCCGTCCGGTCGTCCAGCGGGGTCCGCAGACCTGCTCGGACCTGGTCCATCGCGGCGGACGCGATCGCGGCGGTGTCGGGCTCCAGCCGGGTCAGCACCGAGGCGTCCAGCCGTCGCCAGGGCTGTCCCGACGGCATGGTCATAGAGGCAACCTACAAAACTCCGATCAAGTACGCGCGCCTCCGTTCTAGTGGTTCACGCGCTCCCGGCGGACGCTGACCGGAGCATTCGACGACGCATGCAGGAGGCGGCAGTGACACGTTCTCGCTGGGGAAGACTCGCTCGGATCGCCGCGGTGGCGGGCACCGCATTCACCCTCGTCGGAATCGGGACTCCGGCTCTCGCCGCGGCGGAGCGCCAGGTGTACGTCGCGATGGGCGACTCGTTCTCGGCGGGTTCCGTGGTCCTGCCGCAGTCCGACCTGTTCACCTGTGCCCGTTCCTCGATCAACTACGCGGGGCTGCTGGCGAAGCAGCTCAAGGTCGACGAACTGCGCGACGTCACCTGCGGTGGGTCGACCACGGCTCATTTCACCAACCCGCAGAAGGGCATCGTCTCCGGCACCAACCCGCCGCAGTTCGACGCGCTCTCGGCCGACACGACCCTGGTGACGGTCGGCATGGGCGGCAACGACATCGGGCTGGTCGGACTCGCCACGTCGTGCGTGAACCTGCTGCCGGTGGGCGCGTCGTGCAAGGCGGCCAACACCGCGGGCGGGGTGGACAAGTACGCCGTCAAGATCGACGCGTTCGCCGCGACCTACGGCACGGCCATCGAGCAGATCCGCCAGCGCGCCCCGCGGGCCACGATCGTCATGGTCGGCTACCCGACCGGGCTCAAACCCGGCGGCTGCTGGCCGCTCGTCCCGGTGCTGCCGCAGGACGCCGACTACATCCAGGGCAACATCGACCGGCTCAACGCGCGGATGGCCGAGCAGTCCGCCGCGCACGGCGCGAAGTACGTGGACATCCGGACGCCGAGCATCGGTCACGACGCCTGTCAGCCGATCGGCGTCAAATGGATCGAAGGGCTCATCCCGTCGGTGGTGAACAACAGCTTCGCGCCACTGCACCCGAACGCCGCCGGACTCGCGGCCGTGGTGCCGAGCATCCGCAAGGTGCTCTGACCCGGACGCGATGAAGGGGACTTTCATTGCGAAATTTGCAATGAAAGTCCCCTTCATTTCATGTGCGGGACGGCGATCAGGCGGTCGGCGCCCAGTACAGGAGCCGGTTCGGGGAACCGGAGCCCGGGTTGGTCACCTTGTTCGGGGTGGCCGCGTTGATCAGCGCGGTGGCCACCTGCGCCGGTGTGGCGGTCTTGTTGTTCTGCAGGAAGCGGGCCGCGACGCCGACCACGTGCGGGGTCGCCATCGAGGTGCCGCTGATGGTGTTCGTCGCGGTGTCGCTGGTGTTCCACGACGACGTGATGCTCGTACCCGGCGCGAAGATGTCCACCAGGCTGCCGTAGTTGGAGAAGCTGGACCGCGCGTCGGTGTTGGTGGTCGAGCCGACGGTGATCGCCTGGGTCACGCGGGCGGGGGAGAAGCCGGACGCGTTCTGGTTGGAATTCCCGGCGGCCACGCCGTAGGTGACGCCCGCGGCGATCGACCGGCGGACGGCGTCGTCGAGGGTGGTCGAGGCACCGCCGCCGAGGCTCATGTTCGCCGCGGCGGGCTTGATGTGGTTCTTGGTGACCCAGTCGATGCCGCCGATGACGCCGGCGGTGGTGCCGCTGCCCGAGTTGTTCAGGACGCGGACGCCGTAGATCGTGGCGCCCTTGGCGATGCCGTACTGCGAACCGGCGATGGTGCCCGCGACGTGGGTTCCGTGGCCGTTGCCGTCCTGGGCGACGGCGTCGTTGTCGACGAAGTCGTAGCCGTTGCGGGCGCGGCCGCCGAAGGTCTGGTGGCTGATCCGCACACCGGTGTCGATGACGTAGACGTTCACGCCGGCGCCGGTGGAGGTGTAGCTGTAGCTCTTGTCGAGCGGGAGGTTGCGCTGGTCGACGCGGTCGAGACCCCAGGACGGCGGGTTGACCTGCGTCGCGTCGGCGTGGACGACCTGGTTCTGCTCGACGGACGCCACCGTCGGGTCGGCGGCGAGCCGCTTGGCCTGCCTCTCCGACAGCGTCGCGGAGAAGCCCTTGAGCGAGCTGCTGTAGACGCGCTCCACCTTCGCGCCGAAGCGGCTGGCCAGCGTGTCCACGACGCCGGTGTCCTTCAGCGTGACGATGTAGCTGTTCGGGATCGCTTCGGGGGATCCCGCGGCGAGGATCTGTCCCTCGGCGGCTTGCGCGGGAGCGGCGGTGACGCTGATCGCCACCGCGACCGCGCTCGCCATTCCGGCACGGGACAGCCAACGCGCTTGTCTCATCTCTCGCATGTGTTCGTCCTGTCGTTCGCAGGGGACCGGCCGGTCAAGACCACAGCGGCGGAAAGCGGTCCAGCTCGACCGCATGGGACGGCACCTGCCGAATCCCACGAAGATCGAGGTTATTGAGCGTTTGACATGTCCGATATCGACTGAATGGGGCAGGACCCGACCTTCGTCTGGCGGCCATTGGCGGCGGGTGCCCTGCACGGAATGTGCACGTCGGCCCCTCCGTACCCTGTGGGTGGAACACCTCTCGAGCATCTGGAGTCCGAACCACCGTGCCAGCCCCTTCGAGCCTGCGAGCCGACTGCGAAAACTGCTTCGGCCTGTGCTGTGTCGTCCCGGCCTTCGCGGCGTCGGCCGATTTCGCGATCACCAAACCGGCGGGCCAAGCGTGCCCGAATCTGGGAGGGGACTCCCGGTGCGGCATCCACGACAAGCTCCGCACGAAGGGTTTCACCGGCTGCACGGTTTATGACTGCTTCGGCGCGGGCCAGAAGGTCTCCCAGATCACCTTCGGCGGCGAGGACTGGCGGAAGGCGCCGAAGACGGCGAGGTCGATGTTCGCGGTCTTCCCGGTCATGCGGGATCTGCAGGAACTGCTCTACTACCTCACCGAGGCGGCCGCGCTCCCGTCGTCGGCGCCGATCCGCGCCGGCCTGGCCGAGATGGTCGACCAGACCGAGCGGATGACCCTGGAGAAACCCGGCGTGCTGCGGGAACTCGACGTCCACGCGCACCGGGGCTCGGTGAACGGGCTGCTGCTGCGCGCGAGCGAACTCGCCCGCGCCGAAGTGCCCGGCAAGAAGAAGGACCGGCGCGGTGCCGACCTCATCGGCGCGAAGCTCAAGGGGGCGAACCTGCGCGGCGCGCTTCTGCGCGGGGCTTACCTGATCGGCGCGGACCTGCGGGGCTCCGATCTGCGGCAGGCCGACGTCATCGGTGCGGACCTGCGCGACGCCGATGTCCGTGGAGCGGACTTCCGGGACGCCCTCTTCCTCATCCAGTCGCAGCTGGACGCCGCGAAGGGTGACGCGACGACGAAGCTGCCGGAGTCGCTCTCACACCCCGCTCACTGGTAGTCCTGTGTGGACGATCTCCTGCTCCCATTCGCTCCGCGGCTGGGTGTGCAGCCGCCAGTAGTGCTCGGCGATGTCGTCGGGGTCGAACGGGCTCCCCTTCGCGACGGCACCGGCGACGGTCACCGTCGCGACGTGCACCCCTGACGGGCCGAATTCCGTGTCCAGCAAGGAAACCAGCGCCCGCACACCGGCTTTACCGAGCGAGAGGCTCGTGTAGGCCGGTACGGCTTCGGGCATCCCGCCGGTGACGATGATCGTGCCCGAACCGCGCTCGGCCATCCCGGGCGCGACGTGGGCGGCGGTGGTGATCGCTCCGACGACGTTGACCGACCACGCCGCGAGATGCCCTTCGACGGACAGCTCGCCGGGGGTGTCGGCCTGGATGATCGCGGCGTTGTAGACCACGACGTCGGGCTCACCGTGCTCGCGTCCCGCGGTGTCGAGAGCGGTTTTGAGCGACTTCTCGTCGGTCACGTCGGCGGTGAGCGCCAGCGCGGTCCCGATCTCGGCGGCCAGCGGATCCAGCGTCGCCGCGCTGCGGGCCACCAGGGTGATCGGCGACCCTTCCCGGGCGAACCGGAGTGCGACCGAGCGGCCGATGCCCGGTCCCGCACCGATGATCACTGTGCCTGCCATGTCTGCTCCTTCGAGGTCGGTCGCGGCCGACCCTAAAGCCTGACATCAGTGTGAGGGTCAAGCGCATTTCGTCCTCGGAACGCGGGCAAAGTGCGCATCGGATGAGCGGTTTGGCTGCCAGACTGAACCGCATGCGTGCCGATCGCCTGGTGGCCACCCTCCTGCTGATGCAGGCCCGTGGCCGCGTAACGGCTTCCGAACTGGCGGACGAACTCGAGATCTCCATCGCCACGGCCCGCCGCGACCTCGAGGCACTGTCGGCGGCGGGCGTACCGGTGTACCCGCAGCCGGGACGAGGCGGTGGCTGGTCCCTGATCGGAGGCGCACGCACCGACCTCAGTGGACTGTCCGCATCGGAGGCTCAGGCGCTGTTCCTGCTCGCCGGGCCGGCGGCGTCGGTCTCTCCCGAGGTCAAATCGGCGTTGCGGAAACTGGTCCGTGCCTTGCCGGACACCTTCCGGGCCGACGCGCAGGCCGCCGCGGACGCGGTCGTCATCGACCCGTCGCGGTGGGGTGAACGGGAAAAGGAACGCCCCGAGCTGCTCACCGTGCTGCAGGCCGGGATCGTCCGCCGCCGCAAGGTCCGCTTCGGTTACGCGAAGAAGGGCACGGAACCGGTCGAGCGGGTCGTGGATCCGTGGGGGCTCGTGGACAAGGACGACGTCTGGTACCTCATCGCGGGCACCGACAAGGGGCAGCGCACCTTCCGCGTCGATCGCATGTCCGACGCCGAGGTGAGCGACCTGCCCGCCGGGCGCCCGGACGACTTCGAGTTGTCGCGGGCGTGGGAGCAGGTGGTCGACCAGGTCGAGCAGCGCCGTTCGGGACTGGACGCGACCGTGCTCATCGCCGAGCGGCACCTGCCGATCCTGCAGGACCACTTCGGACGGCAGTCCGTCGTCGAGGAGACTCTCGATGACGGACGCGTGCGGGTGACGGTGTCGGCGCCGGTGGCGTGGATGATCGCCCAGCAGCTCGCGGGCTGGGGCTCGATGATCGAGGTACTGGGCCCGTCCTCGGTCCAGGACGAACTCGCGCGGATCGGCGCGGAACTGGTCGAGCGCTACGCGACGCCGGTGCGGTAACCCTGCGGGCTGACGCCGTGCTCGCGTTTGAACGCGGTGCTGAGTGCGAACGAACTGCCGTAGCCGACCTGCCGGGCGACAGCGCCGATCGTGACGTCGGGATGCTGGCGCAGGAGGTCCGCGGCGAGCGCGATCCGCCAGCTCGCGAGGTAGGCCATCGGCGGTTCGCCCACCGCGGCGGTGAACCGCCGGGCGAACGCGGCCCGGGAGACCCCGGTGTCGGCCGCGAGACTCGCCACCGTCCACGGCTCGGAAGGCTTGTGCTGCAACAGTTTCAGTGCCCGCCCGACGACGGGGTCGCTGTGCGCGCGGTACCAGGCCGGTGCCGCGGCGCCGGGCCGGTCGAACCAGGTCCGCAACGCGGCGACCAGGAGCAGGTCGAGCACGCGGTCCAGGACGGCTTCCTGACCCGGGCTGTCCTTGACGATCTCCCCGGCGAGCAGCGGCACGAGCGGGTTCTCCCATTCCTCGTTCCGGACGACCAGCAGCGACGGCAGCGCGTTGAGGAGCCGTTTGCTGATCTCGCCTTCCAGCGGGTACGTGCCGGTGAGCAGGACGACGGGGCCGTCCGGGTCGCTGCCCCAGGTGCGGACGCCGAGGTCGGACAGTTCGGTGAGGTGCTGTCCGTCCGGTGTCAGGCATTCCTGTCCCGGCAGGATCATCGCCTGCGGCGGGGTGGCCGGGTCGTCCGCGACGAGGTACGGGTCCGGTCCGCGGGCGATGGCGATGTCGCCGGTACCGAGACGGACGGCGTCCCCGCGATCGGGGACGACCCAGGACTCGCCGCGGACCTGCGCCATCACCGTCAGCGGCGCCTCGTCCTCGATGCGCAGCGACCACGGCGGGGTCATGACCGACTTCAGCAGGAACGCGCCGCGGGCGCGGGGTCCGTCGAGCAGACCGGCGAGGGGATCCATGCCACGAAGCGTAGACGATGAAACATGGAAAAGAGTCTTTGAACTATGTTCCGTCTCATCTTGAGGCGCTTGACTAGTGCCATGACAAACACGAAGAACAACGAGACGGTCCTGGTCCTCGGAGCGACGGGCAAGACCGGACGCCGGGTGGCGCAGCAGCTGACCGACCGGGGCATCGAGGTGCGGAAGGCCTCTCGGCCCGCGTTCGACTGGGACGACCGCTCGACCTGGACCGCCGCTGTCACCGGAGTCGGCGCGGCCTACCTGACCTACTACCCCGACCTCGCCTTCCCCGGCGCGGCCGAAGCGATCCGCGACTTCTCGAAACTGGCCGTGGAACACGGGGTCCGGCGACTGGTGCTGCTGTCCGGCCGCGGCGAGGAGGAAGCCGTGGTCAGCGAGCAGGGCGTCCGTGACTCCGGTGCCGAGTGGACGGTCGTGCGGGCCAGCTGGTTCGCCCAGAACTTCAGCGAGCACTTCCTGCTGGAACCGGTGCTCGCCGGCGAGATCGTGCTTCCGGCGGGACAGGTGACCGAGCCGTTCATCGACGTCGAGGACATCGTCGACGTCGTCGTGACGGCACTGACCACCGACGGGCACCACGGCCGGGTCTACGAGCTGACGGGCCCCCGGTTGCTCGGTTTCGCGGACGTGGCGGCGGAAATCGGCAAGGCTTCGGGGCGGGATGTCCGGTACGTTCCGGTTTCCGCGGCGGAGTTCGCCGCGGGCGCGGCCGAACAGGGCGTGCCGGAGGAAGAGATCGAGGGCCTGACCGACCTGTTCACGCGGATCCTCGACGGCCGGAACTCCTCGCTCACCGGTGACGTCGAGAAGGTGCTGGGCAAGCCCGCGAGGGACTTCTCCGACTACGCCGCGAAGGCCGCGGCCACTGGGGTCTGGAATCGATGAAACGAACGGGAATCGGAAGGGAGGCGACGGGAATGTCCACGCTCAGCGAGATCGTCCTGATCGCGGCCGTCATCGCGGCGGGGTTGATCGCGGGCTTGTTCTACGCCTACACGTGCTCGGTCATGCCGGGACTGGCGCGGGCGGACGCACGGACGTACGTGACGGGGATGCGGGAGATCAACATCGCGATCCTCAACGGCTGGTTCGCGCTGAGCTTCGGCGGCGCGCCCCTGCTCGCCGCGGTGGCGGCGGCACTGCACTTCCGATCGGAGCTGCGGTCGGCGCTGCCGTGGATCATCGCGGGTTTCGTGCTGCTGCTGGTGATGCTGATCGTGACCATGGCGATCAACGTGCCGCTGAACAACGCGCTCGAAGCCGGCTTCGACGGCGCCAACACCGACTTCGAGGCGTTGCGGGCGAAGTTCGAGGGTGTCTGGGAACGGTGGAACCTGGTCCGCACCTTGGCCGCGATCGGCGGCTTCGGCGCTCTGGTGGGCGGGCTGATCGTGCACACCCGCGCCTGATCCGCTCCGCGAGTGTCATGAAAGGGGCTTTCAGGACGGAAAACGTCTTGAAGGCCCCTTTCATGCTCGGTCATTAACGCGCCGCCTCGATGCCGACATCCCGGCGTCAGGAGATTTCGGCGAGTTTCCCCGTCAGGTAGGCACGCTCGGCCTCGGTGCCGGTGAGCGTCAGCGCCTCGCGATAGGCCTCCGCCGCCTCCTCGAACCGGTCGAGACGCCGGAGCAGGTCCGCGCGGGTCGCGGGAAGCAGGTGGTAGCCGGGGAGACTTCCGTCCGCGGTGAGCTTGTCCACCAGTCCGAGTCCGGCCTCGGGACCTTCGGCCATCGCCACGGCGACCGCGCGGTTCAACTCGACGACCGGCGAGGGCACGAAACGCAGCAGTTCCCGGTAGAGGGCGGCGATCTGGGCCCAGTCGGTGTCGGAAGCGCGGGCCGCGGTCGCGTGACAGGCGGCGATGGCGGCCTGGATCTGGTACGGCCCGGCACTCCCCGGTGGAGCGCGGTCTCCAGCAGTTCGGTGCCCTCGGTGATCTCGGCGGTGTTCCAGCCGCCGCGATCCTGGTTCTCGAGCGAGACGAGGGTGCCCTCGCCGTCGACCCGGGTGGCCCGGCGGGCGTCGTGCAGGAGCAGCAGGGCCAGCAGGCCGAGGACCTCGGGTTCGCCCGGCATCAGTCCGGCGAGGATCCTGGCGAGGCGGATGGCCTCCGCGGACAGGTCGGTCCGCAGCAGGTCGGTGCCCGCGCTGGCCGAGTAGCCCTCGTTGAACAGCAGGTACAGCATCCCCAGCACGGCGGCCGTGCGTTCGGGCAGCTGAGCCGACGGCGGCACGCGGTACGGGATGCCCGCGGTACGGATCTTCCGTTTCACCCGGACCAGGCGCTGCGACATCGTCGCCTCGGAGACGAGGAAGGCGCGGGCGATCTCGGCGGTGGTGAGCCCGGCCAGCGTCCGCAGTGCGAGCGCGACCTGGCCTTCCATCGGCAGGACGGGGTGGCAGCAGGTGAAGATCAGGCGGAGCCTGTCGTCGTGGACGCCGCTCTCGTCCCATTCCGGCTCGGCGGGCGCGGTCAGTTCGGCGGCTTCCCGCAGTTTCTCCGCGCCGACGGCTTCCCGCCGGATCCGGTCGGTGGCACGGTTGCGCGCGGTCGTGGTGAGCCAGGCACCGGGTTTCGCCGGGACGCCGTCGCGGGGCCAGGTGCGCAGCGCGAGCGCGAACGCCTCCTGGACGCATTCCTCGGCCAGGTCCCAGTCGCCGGTGACCCGGATCAGCGTCGCGAACACCTGACCGGACTCCTCGCGGAACGCCCGGGTGATCGCCGTGTCGAGCTCGGTGGTCACCCGAGCAACCCCTCGAGCAGCGGAACGGTCTTCTCCGGCGGCGGGTACGCGGTGACCTCGTCCCGTAGCCGCCCGGCCGCGTCCCGATAGGACGGTTCCCGCAGCGCGGAGGTCACGGCGTCACGGATGTCCTCGGGTGTCGCGTGGATGACGTCGAGGACGGTGCCGAGCCCGAGTTCGGTGACACGGTCGCCGTTGTGGGGCTGGTCGGCGCCCATGGGCAGCAGTGCCATCGGCAAGCCGTGCGTGATCGCGCCCAGCAGGCTGCCGGAGCCGCCGTGGCTGAGGACCGCGTCGCAGTACGGGAGGACGTCGTCCTGCGGCAGGTACTTCGCGAGGTGGATGTGCTCCGGCTGCGGACCGAACTCGGCGGGGTCGATGAGGTTCCCGACGGTCACCACACAGGTCGCGTCGACGTCCCGCAGACCGGCCAGCGCCCGGGCGAACAGATCGCCGGACTCGGTGTTGAAGATGGTGCCGAGGGTGAAGTAGAGCGTCGGACGACCTTCGACGTGCCACTCCGGCACCGGGCCGCGGCCGGGAACGGGCGTGTGGAAGGGCCACGTGGTCGACGGCAGCGGGAACCGGGGATCACGGAAGCTCGCGGGGAACGGGGAGAGCACGAGATGGCGGGTCGCCATCTCCAGGTCCCGCTGCGGGGGAAGCCCGTGGACGGCGCGGACCTCGTTGAGCGCGTCGTCGATCAGTTCGGCGCGGATGAGAGCGCCGGTGGCGGTGACCAGGACGGTCGCGTGGGGAAGACCGAGCTTTTCGGCGACGATCATCGCGCCGTGATCGGCTTCGTCGCAGACGAGGAGATCGGGGGACCAGTGTTCGCACAGCGCCGAGACGTCTTCCGCGCGGCGGGGCGCGGTACGGCGGACGAAACCGTCGCGCAGGTCGGCGTCCTCGCGGTCCTTGTCGACGGGGAGCAACGGGTGCCGTTCACCCTTGCTACCGAGGTTGGGGCCTGACGGGAAGGCGGGGAAACCGGCGGCCTCGACGATCGGGACCATCATCGGCTCGCCGGTGAACGCGACGGTGTGACCCGCTTCGACGAGCGCGCGGGCGATCGGGAGAAGCGGGCGGAAGTGACCGTTGCCGCCGGCGAAAGTGAAGAGAACACGCACGAAGTCGACCCTATCGGCGGGTCCAACGGTTTTCCCGGCGTTGCCCCGCTTCCCACCCCGCGGGGCAGCGCTACCCTGCTGCGGTGATCGATACGGACGCCGACGAGGTCCGGCTGTGCGCGCTGGAAGGCTGCGAGAACCCCTTGCCCCCGCCCGCGGTGGACGCCGAGGGAAGACGCAAGGGCGGGCGGCCTTCGGCCTACTGCAGTAAGACGCACGCCGACGCCGCGTCGCGGGCCCGCCGTGCCGCCGCGGTGGCGAGCGTGGCCGATCCCTTGCTCGAGGTCCGCCGTATCGCCGACGAGTTCACCCCGGCGGCGGCGTCGCTCGTGGAACTGCTGGACGCGATGCGCTCGCGGTTCGACGACGCCGCCGAGGCGGCGCTGGGACGGGTCACCGAAGCCGAGACCGAGGCCGCCACGGCCAAGCGCGAGGCCGAGGACGCCCAGCAGGCGGCGGCGAAGGCCGACACGGCGCGCGCGACCGCGCTGGCCGCGTCCCGCGACGACAAAATGGCCAAGGCCAAGGCGGAACGCACGGCCGAGCAGGCCTTGAAGGACGCCGAGGAGACCCGTCAGCGTTCGTGGACCGAGATCGCCGCCCACGAACGGGCCCGAGGCGCCGCGGAAGCCGCGACCGTGGCGGCCGAACGCGCCCGCGACACGCTGGTCTCCGATCTCCGGACCTTGCGTGAGGACTTCGCGGCCGTCCGGGAGGAAAAGACGCGACTGACCGCGGATCTGGGTGAGCGGGACACGGCGCTGGCCCGCGCGGTGGCCGAACTCGAAGCCCTGCTGGACCGGCTCGACGAGGCGAAGGCCCGGGTGACGGTGTCCGAAAAGGACTGTGTCGCCGCACGGGCGGAATCCGCCGTCCTGCGCGGAGATCTGGACCGCGTCCGCGCGTCACTCGCGGAAGAACACACGGCCAGGAGCCTCGCCGAGGCGCGAGTGACAGCGCTGGGCGAGGAACTGGAACGGGCGCAGGCCCGCGCAGCGGCGGATCAGGCGCGGTACGACGACGTCGTCCGGCAGCTGGCCGAACTCGCCCGCCCGCCGGTGGTGGAGGAAGCGCCCGTTCTCTCGCCCGAATCGGGTGTGGAGGCTTCGGAGCTCAAGTAGAGTCCGCTGACCTATCCAGGGTTGGGGGTCGCGGGCGGTGAGCGGGTACGAGGTCGAGATCGGTCAGCTGCGGAACGCGGCCAAGGCCGCGGGATCCGCCGCGGACCAGGCCAGAGGCGTGGAACCCGGTACCGGCTTGGACGCGATAGCGACGGCGTTGCCGGGAGGGGACGCGGCGAAGAGCGCGCCCACGCTGGCCTCGACGTTCAACGAGCGCGCGAAGGGGCGTGCCGACGAGATCGACCGATGGAGCGAATCGATCACGGCGGCTGCGAAGGCGTACTCCGAAAACGAGCGCTCCGCGGAAGAGGCTTTCGGGGAATGACGGTCGGGTACGACGACGTCCGCAAATGGGACGCTGAGGCGCTCAACGCGTCGGCCACCAACCTGAGTGGGCGGCGGGACAAACTCATCGGACTGCAGGACGAACTCGACGACGCCAGGAAGCTGCCCGATTGGCACGGCCCCGCCGGTGAGCGTGCCCGCGGTTCGCTGGGAGACACGCGGGACAAGGCCGAAATCCTGATCGCAGAGCTGTCCGCTGTCGAACGCGGCCTGCAGAACGCGTCGGACGACGTATCCGCCCTGAAGACCCGGGTCGCCAACAACGACTCCCTCGCCGACACCTACCAGTTCCGTATCGCCGCGGACGGCGCGATCGTGGACGGCAAACCCGCCGACCCTCCGCCGAAGTCGCGGTTCGAGGCCGAAGACCGCGCCGAGACCGCCCGGCACCGCGAAACCATCAGGAAGCAGCTGGAGCAGGAAACCAAGGCGATCCTCACCACGGCGAACAACATCGACGCCGCCCTCGCCAGGGTGATGCGGCTGGCGCAGGACGGCGAGATCAGCGACCACGGAGCGACCACCCTGGCCGGCGCCAAGAAGGGCGGGGAGATCGACGCCCAGGTGGTCGAGATGGAACAGGCGTTGCGCGACGCCGGGCTGCTGAGCGGGCCGCCCGCGTCCGGCCATTACCGGCAGTGGCTCGAGAACGCCGTCCTCCGGGGTGTTCCGATCGACACGATCAAGAAGATCGCCGACGAACACGACATCACGCCGGAGGACTTCGAGGTCCTGGACGGGATGGAAGAGATCCGCGAGGACGAGGACGGCGACGGGACCTTCAAGTCGTACTTCCTGATGCCGACCGACATCAGCGGGGACGACGCCGCCAAGGCGGTGCGGATGACCTACATCATGAACGCGGGCACCGACTACGGCACCGAAGGCGAAAAGACCGACTTCGCGCCGACCCCGTACGGATCCGAGGAACTGCGGCGGATCACCGAGCGGCAACGGGAGAACTCCTGGAGCTACGACGACGATGTCGGCTTCGTGCACGACAACGGCGGGCGGCTGGTGACCACCCCGAACGGCATGATGATGGGCCTGGGCGGGAACCTCATCCAGGACCAGTTCAGCCAACGCGGCGGGACGACCTGGGGCGACACGTTCATGCTGAACATCGACGACCCGAAGGATCCGGCGCAACAGCTTCGCGAGGTCGCGAAGTCGGGCCACGCCTGGTACGAGGACGACAAGGGTGCGTCCCAGGGCTCGCTCGACATGGACCGGCTGCTGCACCACGAAGAGCGCCACTCCCAGCAATGGGGGCGCGAAGGTTATACGGGTTTCCTCGCCTCCTACGCGTGGGAGCAGGTCACCGGCGGCAACGAGACCGAGGAAGACGCTGGACTGTCCGATGGCGGATACCATTAAGTGGCCGCGCGCCGCCTGCGCCGCCTTGCTCGTGGTGGCGGTGACCGCGTGCGATACCAAGGCGCAGTTCGCGCCGTCGCTGCCGCCCGCGGCCGGGTTCCGCGTCGACGGCGGCGTCCTGAAGCTGTGGACCGGTACCCCGTGTGAGGGCGTCATCCGCCTGAGGCTGACCTTCGACTCGGGCACCCAGCAGAGCACGGAGCAGGTGTGGACCGCGCCGCAGCCGGGAGTGCGGGTGGAACGCCTGGACCTGCTGAGGACCGGCGGGGGATCGTCGCCGGACGGGCCTCTCCAGGTCCAGACGCCGTTGCCCACTGGCTACGACTGGACCAAGTCGGGCTCGATCGCCGTCACCGTCGATGGTCCGCAAGCGAACGGTGCCAAGGCCGACGTCGCCCGGGTGCTGCGCGACTCGGCCCAGCACCCGCCCGGGAGCTACCTGTTCGGCGAGCGCGGCTGGATGGACGTCGCGGAGGTCCAGCGCGAGAACCGGAAGTCGTTCCTGACCATCTGCACTCCCGACCCGGAGTGATGTTCTATGGACAGGCCGGTTATCCGGCGCGTCGTGCTCGGCGCGTTCGTCTGCGTCGCCGCGGTGATCGTGCTGCTGGTCGGCACGGCGGTGCTCAGCGCCACCGGGGTGTCCTCCGATCCGCACGGCTACGGAATGTTCGCGGGCATCCTGTTCGCGGCGGTCCTGACACCGGTCGCGCTGGCACTGTGGCTGCTGTACCGCTGGCTGCGACGACGCGGCGATCGGGCATCTTGAGGGGAAGGCCACACGGTCTGAGCCTTCATCCCCGGCCAGGAACCGGATCCCCCAGGACAACGCCGTTGTGAAAGCCACTTTCCCAACCTTCAACGTTGCGAAAGTGGCTTTCACAACACCCGCCCTGCGAACCAAGGACGGCACGAGCACGCCAGGCTCGCCCTAACCGTCCTTGCCGCTCACGAAGGCAGTTCCCGTTCCGCCCCTTGCGCTTCCCCGGCAACCAGTTGCTCGACCCCGTCGAGGATCCGCGCCAGCCCGAACCGGAACGTGTGCAGCGGCGCGCTCGCCGCACCGTGCGCCTCTCCCGCCGCCTGGCCGATCCGCGCCGCCAGCGGGAACAGGCCCGCGTCGGCTTCCGGGATCTCCGCGAGCACCGGGGCGCTGGCCGTCCACCACTCCGTATCCGTCAGCCCGGACCGCCGCACCAGACTCGCCGATTCGACCGAACCCCGCGCGATGCCCTGGACGAAACCGTTGACCATCGCGATCACGGCGTCCATCTCCAGGTCGGTGAGCCCGATCGCGTCGACGGCGCCCAGTTCGCGTTCGTGCTTGGCGAAGGTGTGCGGGCCGAGGGGGAGACGGCTGGTGGTGAGCTGGAGCATCCACGGGTGCCGGTGGTACATCGCCCAGGCGTCCTCGGCGAGGATCGTCATCGTGCCCCGCCAGTCGTGACCGGGCGGCGGGTCGGTCAGCTCGCCGTGCACCCGGTCCATCATCAGGTCGAGCAGTTCCGCGCGGCTGGGGATGTAGGTGTAGATGGACATGGGGGAGACGCCGAGTTTCTCCGCGCCCCGGCGCACCGACAGCGCGGTGATCCCCTCGGCGTCGGCGAGTTCGATCGCGGCGGTGATGATTTCCTCGACGGTGAGCTTCGGCTTGGGGCCTCGGCGGGGTTTTTCCCGCACGCCCCAGAGCAGTTCGATGGTTCGTCGTGGATCGCCCGTGCCGGTGTGGTCCGCGTCCGTCATCCCGCTTCTCTCTACGCTGTACAGAGTTGTGCTATTCTGAACTGTACACCGTACAGAGATTGGGGTTGAGTGACGTCTCACGACGGTTTCGACAGTGTCGCGTTCGAACCGAAGATTCCGGCCCGGACCAGCGGATTCGTCTTCTGGAACGCCGAGGGGGACACGCCGGGAACCGGGGAGGTGACTGTCGCCCTCCCTGAGGTCGCCACGGTCCCTTGCGTCCGGCTCCCGATGGCCGAAGCGCTCCCCGCCCTCCTGCGGCTGCGCACGAGTGAAGATTCCTCGGCGCGCTTCTGGAGTACGGCCGCCACAGCGGCGTTGAAGCTCGCCGAGGCGGGCAGGCTGCTGCCCGGGGTCACGGAGTCCGATGTGGACGCCTGGCGCGCAGGTCCTCTGGAACCCGCCGATGCCGCCTGGCTGCGTGAACTGTCCGAGGCGATGCCGGCGCGGGCACGGGCGATACCGGGCGACGGGAACCTGCTGCCCGCCCGGTATCCGCTGTTGCGCGCGTTCCTCGACGCCGTGGCCGACACCCTTCCCCGCACGCCCGCGGCCGCGCAGGCGGCGGGCGTCAAAGCCTTCGCCGCCCCGCCCTCGCATCGCGTCCCGCAGCTGCGGGACTGGGCGGCCGAGGTCGCGGCCGGGCTGGACTCCGGGGTCCGGGTCTCGGTGCGGATCGAGGCACCCGGCGACGATTTCACCAGCGGCCGCTTCACCGGGGTCGTCCAGGTGCACAGCCTCGCCGATCCGGGCGTCCTGATCGACGCCGCCGCGCTCTGGTCCGGCGACGACCGTTTCGGTCCGAGGGCCCGCATCGACGTGATGCTGGCCCTGCGCCGCGCGGCGCAGCTGTGGCCACCGTTGGAACCTTTGCTGGGCGCTGCGGTCCCCGACGAGGTCGTGCTTCGCGACACCGACATCACCGAGCTGCTCACCACCGCCGCGCCCGTGCTGGCCACGGCGGGCATCGACGTGCACTGGCCGGCCGATCTCGCCCGTGACCTGAGCGCGAAAGCCGTCGTCGGCGGTGGTGACGCACCGCCGGACGACCTCCCGTCGTTCTTCGCAGGCGGCACCCTGCTGCAGTTCGACTGGCAGCTGGCCCTCGGCGGCGCACCGCTCACCGCGGCCGAGATGGACGCACTGGCCGAGGCCCACCGGCCCGTCGTGCGGTTGCGCGACCAGTGGGTCCTCGTCGATCCGGCACTGGCGGCCAAGGCCCGCGATCGCGCCCTGAAACCGCTGACTCCCATCGACGCGCTCGGCGCCGCCTTGAGCGGGACGGCCGAGGTCGACGGCGAACGCGTCGACGTCCTCACCGACGGGTGGCTCGCCGCCTTGCGGGAACGGCTGCTCGCGCCACCGGAACCGCAGTCCCCGCCTCGGGGATTGGCCGCGACCCTGCGCGACTACCAGTTGCGCGGGCTGCAGTGGCTCACCGCCATGACGTCGATCGGGCTCGGGGGCTGCCTGGCCGACGACATGGGTCTGGGCAAGACGATCACGCTGATCTCGCTCCACCTGCACCGCGCGCAAGGCCCGACGCTGGTCGTCTGCCCGGCGTCGCTGCTGGGGAACTGGGAACGGGAGATCACCCGGTTCGCACCCGGTGTCCCGGTGCGGCGGTTCCACGGCACCGAGCGCTCGCTCGACGGGCTCGGCGACGGATTCGTGCTCACCACCTACGGCACCCTGCGGGTCGACCCGGGACCGCTGGGAGGCGTCCATTGGGGACTCCTGGTCGCCGACGAGGCCCAGCACGTCAAGAATCACCGCTCCGGCACGGCGAAGGCGTTGCGAACGCTGACGTCGTCGGCGCGGGTGGCGTTGACGGGCACCCCGGTGGAGAACAATCTCTCCGAGCTGTGGGCGATCCTCGACTGGACCACCCCCGGGCTGCTGGGCACGATGGCCGACTTCCGCCGCGTGTGGGCGAAACCGGTCGAGTCCGGAAAGGACCCCGAGGCCGCGGAACGGCTTTCCCGGCTGGTGCGCCCCTTCCTGTTGCGCCGCCGCAAATCCGATCCGGGGATCGCGCCGGAACTGCCGGCCAAGACCGAAACCGACCGGCCGGTGACGCTCACCGCCGAACAGGCCGCCCTGTACGAGGCGACGGTGCGCGAACTGATGGCCGAGATCGCCGGCAGCGAGGGCATCGCGCGGCGTGGCCGGATCGTCAAGCTCCTCACCGGGCTCAAGCAGATCTGCAACCACCCCGCGCAGTACCTCAAGGAACCGTCGGACGCGGTGCTGGACGGCCGGTCGGGCAAGCTCGAACTGCTCGACGAGCTCCTGGGCACGATCCTCGCCGAGGACGGCGCGGTCCTGGTGTTCACGCAGTACGTCGCCATGGCACGGCTGCTGGAACGTCATCTCGCGCAGCGCGGCATCGCCACCCAGCTGCTGCACGGCGGTACCCCGGTGCCCAAACGCGAAGAACTCGTGCGCCGGTTCCAGGCCGGTGAGGTCCCGGTGTTCCTGCTGTCGCTCAAGGCGGCCGGGACCGGGCTCAACCTCACCCACGCCGACCACGTCGTGCACTACGACCGCTGGTGGAACCCCGCCGTGGAGGACCAGGCGACCGACCGCGCGTACCGGATCGGGCAGACCAGGCCGGTGCAGGTGCACCGGCTCATCGCCGAGGGCACGGTCGAGGACCGGATCGCGGCGATGCTGCGGGAGAAACGCGCGCTCGCCGACGCGGTGCTCGCCGGTGGCGAGGCCGCCCTGACCGAACTGACCGACGCGGAGCTGGCCGATCTGGTCGAGTTGAGGAGTCGCCGATGAGTACGCCCGACGATCGCGTCCGCGGCTTCCCCGCCTTCGGGGCGCAGGGCGGACACGGCCAGTTCGCCCGCTCGTGGTGGGGCCGCGCGTGGATCAACGCGATGGAGGACACCGCGCTGGACCTGCGGCAGCTCAAACAAGGCCGCAAGTACGCCGCCGAGGGCCGGGTCGGCCCGATCACCGTCAGCCCCGGACGGATCGGCGCCGTGGTCGACGACCAGGAAGGCCAGTACCGCACCGAGGTCCGCCTCGCGGAACTGACCGACACCGAATGGGACCGCTTCCTCGACAGGGTCGCTTCCCGTGCCGGGCATCTCGCGGCGCTGCTGGACCGGGACATGCCACACGACCTCGTCGAAGCCGCCGACGACGCCGGGGTGCATCTGCTGCCCGGGATCGGCGACCTCGACCCGGACTGCGACTGTCCCGGCTGGGAACTGCCGTGCCGTCACGCCGCGGCGCTGTCGTTCCAGGCCTCGTGGCTGCTCGACGCGGATCCGTTCGTGCTGCTGCTGATGCGCGGTAAGGGGAGCGGGAGCTCCTCGACGAACTGCAGTGGCGTAACGCGCCTCGGTTCGTGCGCACCGGGGACGACGACACACCTGCGGAGCGGGCCTACGCCGACGAGCCCGGCCCGTTGCCGGACCTCGCCGGGTTCGCGCCCGCCGGAGGACCGACCGTGCCCGGGGCGCCCGGCATCCCCGCGGAGACCTTCGCCCTGCTGGCCGCCAACGCGAGCCAGGCGGCGGGCGCGCTCCTGACGTCGCAGCCGAAGCTCACCCGCAAACAGGACGCCGTCCGTCTCGCCGCGACCCGTCCGGAGACCGCCGATCGGCTGCGCCCGGCCGAGAACGGTGAGGAGTTCGACCGCGCGGTGCTCGCCTGGCGGCACGGCGGCCGGGCCGGTCTCGACGTCCTGGAGACCGCGTGGACACCGTCGTCGCAGGCGATGGGCCGCGCACGGGCCGCCTTCACCGAAGTGGTCGACGATCCCGGCGAGGGCCTGGACGTCGAACGCAACCAGTGCACCGTCCACGGGACAGGGGTGCAGGTGCGGCTGGGCAAGGACGGACTCTGGTACCCGTACCGGGATCAGTGGCCCGCCGGGCCGCCCGAAACCGACCCCGGCGCGCTGTTCGCCGCACTGCTCGGCTGATCCCACTGCCGTCCTCGCCGCAGCTCGTCCAGCTGCGGCGAGGACAGGTGGAGGATCCGGTACCGGACCTCGTCCGACTCAGGCGCCTCGTCACGCCACAGGCTGTAGCGCACCACCTGCCAGGTCCGCGGATCGACGGCCAGCGCCCCCGAATGCGCGCCGTCCTGTCGCAGGTGTTCACGAAGCCCGTCGAGAGCCTCGCCCAGGAAGGCGACAGGGTCGGTCTCGGCGGGGATGGGCACGACGTGCTTCCCCGCCGCCGCGGGGGGAGTGCCGAACGCCGGTCCCTCCTCGAACCCGAGCACGGTCCAGTGCTGCACCTCGGGACGCCCGAACGATTCGACGATGCCGCTGAACGGGCCGCCGAACAGGAAGGCGTTCATCCCGGCTTCGTCGTGCCACAGGTAGAAGGGCGAGTACTGGTTCAGCGTCGAGCCATCGACGCCACGCTCGCGGATCCCGTACACCTTCAGCCCCAGGCCGCCGAAGTCGTCGAGCAGATGCCCGCGAGTGGCGACGCGCTCGCGGATGATGCCCATGTCGTAGTCGGCGGGGAGGGTGATCTCGTACTGCATCGCATGCATACCGTACATACTAGTAGGTACAGAACTACCTTCGCCGTAGTCCGATCTGGTAGCGCCCCGGGGTTTCCCCGACCACGGCGACGAAAGCCTCGATGAAGCTCGTGGGGTTCGCCCAGCCCAGCCGAGCCGAGACGGTCGTCACCGCGTGCCCGTCCCCGAGGAGGACGAGGGCGTGCTGGACGCGGAGCATGCTGCGCCATTGCCGGAAGCTCACGCCGAGCTCTTCGTGGAACAGCCGGCTGAGCACGCGCTCGCTGGCGCCAGTGGCCCGCCCGAGTTCACGCAACGTCGCGGAACTCGCCGGGTCGGCGTGCAGCAGCGAGGTCACCGAGCGCAGCCTGTCGTCGGCGGGCTCGGGCAGGTACAGCTCCTGCTGCGGAGCGCCGGTGAGTTCGTCGATGATCAGCCCACGGAGCCGATGCCGAGGCCCCGGACCCCGAGGACGGCCATCGCTGAGCGCCAGGAGCACCTCACGCAACAGCGGCGTCACCGCGAAGACCGAAGGCAGAGCGGGCAGGAAACGGCCCAGCCGGACGGGCAGGTCGATGCGCCTGACCTCGGTCTCGCCGTACGCCCGATGGGAATGCTCGAATCCGGGCGGTGTCCAGGTGATCCGGTTCGCCGGAGCGACCCAGGTCCCCCGCGCGGTGGTGGTCGCGAGCGCGCCCGTGGACGGGTAGAGCAACTGGCCCCGGACATGGGTATGCGGGCCGACCAGCTGCCCGTGGGTCAGCGATCCCCGGCCGGTGTCACCCGGCTGCAAGCCTCGGCGGAATTCCAGCATGGACCGTCAGGATACCGGTAGTAGGACGCCTCGACCTCGGCGAAACTCGAAGCATGTCCACAGCAAAGGAAACCAAGCCCGTCCTGATCATCGGCGCAGGCGTGTCCGGCCTCGCGCTCGGCAACTTCCTGCTCCGCGAGGGAATCGGCTGTGTCGTCTTCGAACGACGCAGCCGCGAATACGTCGAACACCGCCAGCGCGCCGGGGTCATCGACACCAGAGCGGCCCGTGCCTTCCGGAAACGAGGCCTCGAAGACCGCGTCAGCGCCGGAGCTCACGCCGAGCCGAACCTCGGCTTCCGCATCGACGGCCGTCCCCGGCCCTTGCCGCTCTCCGTCGAAGAACACCGGGAAGGCCGGTTCTGCCCCCAGCAGGTCCTCGTCCGGAACCTCATCACCGTGTTCGAACAGGACGGCGGCGACCTGCGGTTCGACACCGACGTGACCATCGAGGACCACGAACGTCCTCGCGTCCGGCTCGGCGACGGATCGATCGTCGAAGGCGACTTCATCGCCGGATGCGACGGCAACCACGGCGCGACCCGGACCGCCATCCCCGAAGACCGCATCACCCGCCACACCCACGAATACGGCTACGCCTGGCTGGTCATCCTCGCCGAGGTAACAGCTCACCAGCAGACACTGATGGCGATCCACCGGCGCGGATTCGCCGCCCAGTTCGGGCGCGGACCGCGAGCGAGCCGGTTCTACCTTCAGTGCCCGCTCGACGACACCACCGAGGATTGGCCGGACGAGCGCATCTGGAGTGAACTCGAAGCCCGCTTCGGCGAACCGCTCACCGAGAAGGGCGCGATCGTCGAGAAACAACTCGTGCCGCTGCGCGGCGAGATGATCAGCCCGATGAGCCACGGCAGGCTCCACTTGCTCGGCGACGCCGCGCACATCGTCCCGCCGATGAGCGCCAAGGGCATGAACCTCGCCCTCCACGACGCCGACGTCTTCGCTGAGGCACTGGTCCGCCACTACAAGAACGACGATCCGAGCCTGCTCGACGCCTACTCCGACACCCGCCTGCGTGACGTGTGGAACTACCAGGCCTTCGCGACATGGTTCACCGACACCGTCCACGACGCCGGAGACGCGACCTACCGAGGGGAGTTCCGCCATCGGGTGGCACGCGCCGACTTCGAGCGCCTGTACACCTCGAGCACGGCGAACCGGCTGCTCAGCGAGTTCATGGCCGGTCTGAACTGATCCGCTACTTCTTGCTGAGCCGGATGATCCCGTCACCGTCCCGCACCGCGACGACGACGATCACCTGCCGGTTGATCTGATGGACCATCCCCGGCGGACCGGACACCGCCTCGCCCATCCCACCGGAAGCGGGCGCGAGCCCCGCCTTCCCGGCCTGGATCGTCACCGAGAGCGGCCCGGCTCCGCCGTCGTTGGGGATCTGATCGCCGGTCCGCACCAGCACCTCGCACTCCCCGTCACCGCAGGCCTTCAAGTCCCGTCCGTCCGCCGCGACGAACGGCGCACCGGACGGGGCCGCCGCCTCCATCATCGGCACACTCTCGGTCGAAGGCCTCGGACTCGCCGCGGCGAAAATCGGCGTCGGCTCGGCCGACCCGCAACCGGCGGCGAACAGCGCGAGGGGAACCAGGGCCAGGCATCTTCGGCGATCGACCATGACCGACGAACGTAGCCGACACACGCGGCCCTGGATGCACCCGAATTCCGCAATCCTGCGGCTGTTTGCAGTGCTCGGAGCCGGTCCGGCCGGGGTAATCGGCACCACGTGGTCAGGCGAGTACTGAGCGTCGACTCAGACCTCGGCACGGGCGATGATCGCCCGGGTGTCCACACCGGACGGCAGCGTCCCGAACGCGACACCCCAATCGCCGCTCAACCGCGACGCGCAGAACGCGTCGGCCACCGCCGGCGCCCCGTGCCGCACCAGCAACGAGCCCTGCAACACCAGCGCCATCGACTCGACCAGCCGCCGCGCCCGGTACTCGATGTCCGACAGATCGGACAGCTCCTTGCGCAGCCTGCCCACCGCGTCGTCCAGCCGCACGTCGGCACCGGCCGCCTGCTCGACCTCCGTGAAGTACGCCGCCACCGACTCCGGCTGCTTCGCCATCGCCCGCAACGCGTCCAGCGCCGCGACGTTGCCCGACCCCTCCCAGATCGACATCAGCGGAGCCTCGCGATAGAGCCGCGGCATCCCCGACTCCTCGACGTACCCGTTGCCGCCCAGACACTCCAGCGCCTCCACCGCATGCGAAGGACCGCGCTTGCACACCCAGTACTTCGTCACCGCCAGCCCCAGCCGCCGGAACGCCTGCTCCTGCTCGTCACCCGGCCGGTCGGTGGCCGCCGCCAGCCGCATCCCGACCGTCGTCGCCGCCTCGGACTCCACGACGAGGTCCGCCAGCACGTTGCCCATCAACGGCTGATCCAGCAGGTTCGCCCCGAACGCACGACGATGCCGCGCGTGGTGCACCGCCCGCACCGCGCCGTACCGCATCCCCGACGCGCTCCCGACCGCGCAGTCCAGCCTGGTGTTGTTCACCATCTCGATGATGGTGCGCACCCCACGGCCCTCCTCGCCGACCAGCCATCCGATCGCGTCGTCGTACTCGATCTCCGACGACGCGTTGGACCGGTTGCCCAGCTTGTCCTTCAGCCGCTGCACCCGGATCCCGTTGCGCGAGCCGTCCGGCAGGACGCGGGGGAGAAGGAAGCACGAGAGCCCGCCCGGCGCCTGGGCCAGCGTCAGGAACATGTCCGACATCGGCGCCGAGGTGAACCACTTGTGCCCGACGATCACATAGCTGCCGTCAGCGAGCGGCCGCGCCGTCGTCGTGTTCGCCCGGACGTCGGAACCGCCCTGCTTCTCCGTCATCGACATCCCGGCGATCAGCCCGCGCTTCGTGCTCGGCTCACGCAGCCCGAAGTCGTACTCCGTCGACGCCAGCAGCGGCTCGTACCGCTCGGAAAGCTCGGGATTGAACCGCAGCGCCGGAACCGCCGCGTACGTCATCGAAATCGGGCACGTATGCCCCGCGTCGACCTGACCCCAGACGTACATCTTCGCCGCCCGCGCCGCGTGCGCACCCGGCCGGGAATCCCGCCACGGCGTCGCGTGCAGCCCGTGGGACACCGCGACATCCATCAACTCGTGCCAGTACGGGTGGAACTCGACCTCGTCGATCCGGTTCCCGACCCGGTCGTGCGTCCGCAGCACCGGCTCGTTCTCGTTGACCAGCCTGCCCCACTCCTGGGCCTGCTCGCTCCCGGCCAGCCTGCCGAGGGCGTGCACCTCCGCCACCGCCCAGCCCGCGTCCGCCCGCTCCAGCCCCTCCAGCAGAGCCGGATCGGCGGCGGCGTCGTACTCCGCCAGCGGCGGCACCTGGTTGGTGACCTCATGAGTGACCGGCATCGGAACCTCCCAAAGAACGCAGGACAAAGGTGCGCAGCCCGGACACCTCGTCCGCACTGCCGGTGGTCAACGGGCCGATCAGCACCTCGGCCGCCGCCCCCACGAGCGCCGCCGCGGTGACCTCGGCGTCCTGAGCGGGGAAGACCCCCGACCGGACACCGTCGGCCACGTGCTGGGCCACGACATCGCGGAACGCGCGCCGGAACACCAGGCGCTCGGCCTCGATCGGCGCGTCGACGGGCTCGGCCAGCAGCGCGTACGCCATCCGCGGCGTCTTCAGCGCCCGGCTCGCGAAGGTGTCGAAGACCGCCACGACCCGCTCCGCCGGCGTGCCGGGCCGCTCCGACACCGCGCGCACCGCCTCGACCTCACGCGTGACGACCTTCCGGAACAGCTCCACGACCAGCGCGGCCTTGGTGGGGTAGTGGCGGTACACGCTCCCGACCGCCACCCCGGCCCGCTCCGCGACCGCCGACACCGAACAACCCGCGTACCCGCGCTCGGCCAACTGCTCCATGGCAGCGGCGAGGACGGCGTCGCGCTGGGCGTCCAGGCGCTCCTGGACCTTCGGTGTACGGCGATACGGCACGCAAGAAGTGAAGCACTGATTCACACCTTCAGTCAACGTGTGCGAACCAGCTCCTCGATCGCCCTGGCGATGCCCTTCTTGTCGTAAGCAGCCGTGGGCAAGGTCGCCCCATGGGCATGGCGGACCACCCCGTCCCGCCCGATCAGCACGCTCCCGGACTGCTGCAGGGCACCGAACACCTTCTTTACCAACCCGACGGCCTCGTGCGGCGTACCGCTCCGGCCGGTCACCACCTGGAGCGACAGCCCACGCTTCGCCCGCCAAGCCGCCGCCTCGGCTCGCCCTTCCGGAACCGCGACCAGGACACGCACATCGGCGAGCTTCGCGAGGTCCTTCACATGGCCGATGCACACCGGGCACGTGGTCGAGCGCATGAAGTAGAGCAGCACGTCGTCCGAACCGCGGAAATCCGACAGCCGGACAACCGTCCCGGCGGTGTCCTCCAAGGCGAGATCAGGGGCCATGGATCCGATTTCGAGCATGAAGACTCCTCAAGAGATAGAGCAAGAAGGGGAGAAAGGGATCAGCGAACCTGCAACAGCGCACGGACCGTCGCCCGCGCCCGATGCAGCCGGGACTTCATCGCGGAAGTGCTCAACCCGAGCGCGTCGGCGACCGCCCGGCCCGAATACCCCTGGACGTCACGCATGATCAAGACGCGACGCTGATCGGCGGGCAACTCCGCGATCGCCGCGGCCACCCGCCGCGCCTCCAACCGCTGCAGAGCGTCCTCCTCCGCCGAGACCACCGCATCGGCACCCATCAGCTCGTCACCACGCCACGCCCGCCGAGCCCGGCGAAGACACTCGTTCCGCACGATCCGGAACATCCACGACGCCAGCGCCCCGGAAGCACGCAAAGTGCCGATCTTCCGGTACAGGACGATCAGCGCCTCCTGCGCGGAATCCTCCGCGTCCTCCGGCGAAGCGCACAGCGAACGCGCGAACCGCTGCACATGCGGATGGGAACCCGAGACCAGAGCGGCGACGGCGGACTCGTCCCCGCCCTGCGCGGCCACGATCAAAGACTCCCTCGGCCACTCAGCCCCCACGACAACCCCTCCTCCCGCGCCGAGCTCGTCCCGGCCCCTACAAGAGCCGCCACCCCGGCGAAAGGATTCAGCCCGCCTCACGTGACCCCGCTCACGCCCCCGTCGTGCGGCTCACCACAAACCCCTTGTCACCCGATGGCATGATCGCCGCTATGACATGGACCGCCCCCGAGGTGACCCGTCCGTCCGGCGACACCGCCGCCGACGAACGCATCCTCCTGCCCTCCCTGCTGGCGTGGCATCGCAGCACCTTCCTCGGCAAATGCGCCGGCCTCACCGGAGAACAGCTCGCCCAGGCGTCGGTCCCGCCCTCGAACCTCACCCTCCTCGGCCTCATCCGCCACCTGGCCAAGGTCGAACGCATCTGGTTCCGCCTGCGCTACACCGCACAGGACATCGAACCCCTCTACGACCTCGCCCTCGGCAAGGACCACGACTTCGAAGTCCTCGACGCCACCAAAGCCGAAGAGGCCTACAACACCCTCCTCGAAGAAATCCGCCTGGCCGACGAAGCCGCCGCCGACGGATCCCTCGACGACACCTTCGACCTCGGCGGCGACCCCTTCTCGCTCCGCATGCTCTACGTCCACATGATCGGCGAATACGCCCGCCACAACGGCCACGCCGACCTCATCCGCGAACGCATCGACGGCGACACCGGCGCCTGAGCAGGAGTGACCATGGACTACGGATTCATCGGCGCGGGCGAGATCACCGCCGCCATCGTCGAAGGCCTCAGCAAGGACATCGCCGAGCCGCCCTCGATCTTCCTCTCACCGCGCAGCCGCAGCGTCGGACAAGAACTCTCGGCACGCTTCGCCAACGTCACGGTCTGCGACAACAACCAAGCCGTCGCCGACAGCGCCACGACGATCATCCTCGCCGTCCGCACGCCGATCGCCGAGGAAGTCCTCCGCGACCTGACCCTCCGGCCCGGCCACGTCCTGATCAGCGCCCTCGCCGGCGTCCGCCTCGAGCAGTTGCGCGAGTGGGCCGCACCGGCAGGCGAAGTCGTCCGGAGCATCCCGCTGCCCCCGGCATCCCGCCGCCAAAGCCTCACCGCCATGTACCCCGACAACGCCGAAGCACGAGCCCTCTTCGACAGCATCGGCGGCAGCATCGTCCCCGACGCGGAAAAAGACCTCGAAATCTTCAGCGCCGCCACGGCCACCTTCGCCGCCCACCTCGACTACCTCGGCACCATCGCCGCCTGGATGGCCGACCAAGGCATCGAAGACACCACCGCGACCACCTTCACCAGCCACATCTTCGGCCAACTCGGCCAATCCCTGCTCCAGCAGAACGGCTCCCTCGAAACCCTCGTCGGCAAGCACATGACCCCCGGCGGACTCAACGAACACTTCCTCACCGACCTGCGCACCAACGGCGTCCCCGACACCGTCCGCCAGGCCCTCGACGGAATCCTCACCAGGCTGCGGGACAAGTGACGATCATCGACCGGCTGCGGGCAGCCGGGTGCGTCTTCGCCGAAGACGAAGCCCGGCTCCTCGCCACCGAAGCCCGCACACCCGCGGACCTCGACACCATGATCGAACGCCGCGTCGCGGGCGAACCCCTCGAAGTCATCCTCGGCTGGGCGGAATTCCACGGACTCCGCATCGTCGTCGAACCCGGCGTCTTCGTGCCACGCCAACGATCCGAACTCCTCGTCCGCCACGCCCTTACCCTCGCCCGGCCCGGAGCGGTCGTCCTCGACCTCTGCTGCGGCACCGGCGCGCTCGGCGCCGCCATCGCCGCCGAACTCGGCGAAATCCGGCTCTACGCGGCCGACATCGAACCCGCCGCCGTCCGCTGCGCCCGCGCCAACGTCGCCGACGCCGGGGGAGAGGTGTTCGAGGGCGACCTCTACACGCCCCTACCCGCGTCGCTGCGAGGCCACGTCGACCTCCTCGTCGTCAACGCCCCCTACGTCCCGACCGACGCCATCGCGATGATGCCGCCCGAAGCCCGCGACCACGAACCCCGCATCGCCCTCGACGGCGGGCAGGACGGCGTCGACGTCCACCGGCGCGTCGCCGCGGAAGCCTCACAATGGCTCGCGCCGGGCGGGCACCTCCTGATCGAAACAGGGGAGAGCCAGGCCGCGAGCACCGCGAAAGCCATGGCACACAACGGATTGACGCCCGAAGTGATCACCGACGACGAGCTGTACGCGACGATTGTTGTCGGTGCCGGGGGATAGGGTCCCCGCCGTGACCGACTACCTCCAAGTGACCCGAACCGCCTACGACACGGTCGCGGCCGACTACGCCGAACTCCTCCGCGACCACCTCGCCGGCTCCACCTGGGATCGAGCCATGCTCGGCGCCTACGCGGAACTCGTCCAAGCCGCCGGCGGCGGCCGCGTCGCCGAAATCGGCTGCGGTCCCGGCCGCATCACCAACTATCTCCACGGCCTGGGGCTCGACATCCGCGGCGTCGACCTCTCGCCGGAGATGATCGCCGTCGCCCGGAAGTGGTACCCGCACCTGGACTTCGAGATCGGGGAGATGCCCGGTTTGTCCATTGAGGACGGAACGCTGGCGGGCGTCGTCGCGTGGTACTCGATCATCCACACACCAAGGGAGCGGCTGCCGGAGATCTTCGCCGACTTCCACCGGATCCTTGCCCCAGGCGGACATCTGCTGGTGGCGTTCCAAGTCGGCGACGAAGTGCGCCACATCGAGCACGCCTACGGGCACGACATCTCCTGCGACGCGTACCGGCTGGCGCCGGAGAAGATCGCCGAACAACTGGGGGAGGCGGGGTTCAGCGTGCTTTCCCGGCTCGTCCGGGAGCCGTCCGAAGAATTCGAGAGCACCCCGCAGGCCTACCTGATCGTCCGCAAGCAGTAGCTCAAGGACGCCGGGCTTCGATGAGCCAGGCCGCCGAGCGATAGAAGACGCCTCGGTCGGTCTGGTGCCCGGCGAGATCGGCGCGCAAGGTCTCGACGGCCTTGGTGCGCGTGTTCTCGTCCAGATCGCTCAGCCGTCCGCCGTGCTGCTCGACGATGAACTCCGCCGCGTCATCGACGTCCTGGCCGAAGTACATCGGCTTGTCCACCGCGGTCGACCGGACGTCGGTGTAGCCGGCGGAGCTCAGCAGCGCTTCGGTTTCGAGCGGATCGCTGAGCGCGAGATTCGAGGTCGGCACCTCACGGCCCGCGGCGAAGATCGTCCGGAAAGTGGTGATCCACTCGTTGAGCCGCAACGGTTGCCACGTCAACAGGACCAGACGGCCGCCAGGACGCGTCGCACGGGCCAGGTTGGCGAACGCGGCCAGGGGAGTACCGAAGAACATCGACCCGTGCCTGCTGACCACCACATCGAAGCCGCCTTCGGGGAACGGATGGACCTGAGCGTCCGCCTGTTCGAACGAGACGTTAGGAACGCGTTCCTGTTCGGCGAGCCGACGGGCGACACTCAGCATCTCGCTGGAGAGGTCCACGCCGAGCGCGGAACCGGCGCTGGCTTGGCCTGCGGCGTCCCGTGTCGTCTGACCGGCGCCGCAGCCGACATCGAGGACGTTGTCGGTCGACTGGATGCCGGCCGCAGAGAAGAAGATGTCGCGGTACGCGGCGACGCCGTCGTTGAAGCGTTGTGCACGCTTCGCCCAGAGTGCGCCGTCGTTGCCGTCCCAAGCCTGCAGCATCCGCTCGTTGGACGGATCGACGCGCACAGTGGTGTTCTCGGACATTTCGTCTAACCCCCAGGTTCGTTTCCGCGGATGACCATAGCGCGAGGCCATCACAGAACGCTCCTGACCGGCAGGGGAGCAGCGGTCTCTACGAGGTCCAGTAGGCCAGCCAAGCATCCAGCGCCGACCCGGGCGGGTTGAGCCGACTAGCTCGGTCGACATTTTCCTCGTCGCCAGGAACGACCTCGACCAGGGCCAGCACGTCCGCCCGAGCCTCGCCGACACCGAACAGCCCTTCATCAGCCAGCCTGAGCAGCGCTGTCTCCATCGCACGCAGCCGAAGAGCGAACTCCGCGTCGGACGCGTCGTCATCGGCGATGTCGAACACCGCCGGCCTGGCGGCGAACAGTTCGCGGACGGGCTTCAGATACTGCTCACCCTGGATCGAAAACGGCGAATCGGCGTAGGAGTAGCGGACGTCGTCAGCATCCGATCGCTGTGCCAGCGCCTCGCGTGACCACGCCGACAGCGCAGGACCGAACGCCTCGCCGGGCGTGGTCAGCGTGACGTAGTAGAAGGTGTGGCCAGGGTTGCCGCGGAACAGATCCGAGACAGCGGCACGAGCGGCCGTGGTCAACGCGTCCGCGAGGTCCGCTTCGGTCGGGATCACCAGGGCATCGAACCACACGTCTGCGTGGCCAACGCGGGCTCGATCAGGCCGAGTGAGTCAGGGGGCCGGATGGGGCCACCTTATCAACCTTACTTGACATAATGTACATTATCGGCACTTTGGACGACCTGGATAACAAGGCCCGAGAGGGGTCTCTGGCGTGAGCTGAAGGGGCCTTTCGTCGCATGTCACGCGGGGAAAGCTCCCTTCGTCGCGTGACATGCGGGCATGGGCCCCTTCAGCCCTCCCTGAACCCGACCACCCCTTGGTCTCCTGAAGCGGTCAGGACACCCCCGGCAACCCAAAACGGATGACCGATCACCCAAGCTCATTACGTCACTGTGACGAATCAATCCAGGCGTCTCGGCCGTTGATGATCAACGGAGGTGTTCAGCGGCAGCTCGTCTGGCTAACTCGCCTGACCAGCCTGCTCACCTCAGGCCTGCGGTCTCCCAGGCGACCCAAGCGTCATGAAAGGGTCATTCGGGATGAAAAACGTCAGGAGAGACTCTTTCATGACACCCTGAGGGCCAACGAGCGGACCAGGATCCCCCGCGAGGGATTTCCGGACCCGTCACTCCGTTTCATGCATAATCACTATTATGCATGAAACGGAATATAACCCAGTGTAAGACTGTCGGTGCCATGCGGTACAAGGTTCTCATGAGGGTCTCCGAGGCACAGCAAGCCTTTTTCGCCGCACGTCGTCCCCGTAAGGATTCTCCTCACACCACCGACGCCTACCGCCGCGACCTCGCCGGCATCACCGAGCTGCTGCTCCGCGAGTCCAACCGCTCCCCTGACGACCTCACCGTCGAGATGCTCACCGCCCAGGCACTCCGGAACGCCTTCGGTGCCTTCGCGGACACGCACGCCAAGAGCTCGGTCCTGCGCGCGTGGTCGACCTGGAACCAGTTCCTCACCTTCTGTGTGTCCGACGGCCTGCTCGCGGGCAACCCGATGGGCGCGGTCGCCCGGCCGAAGGCGCCGCCGTTGACGCCGAAACCGTTGCGGGGCGAGGAAACCCCGGAGCAGTTGCTCGCGGCCGCCGCCGATGGTTCCCGCCGGACGCGGGATCCGTGGCCGGAGCGGGACGTCCTGGTGATCGCGCTCGGCCTGGTCGCCGGACTGCGTGCCGCGGAGATGCGAGCCCTGACCACGCGGTCGCTGGTCGGCCGTCAGGGTGAGATGCGGCTGCACGTTCACGGCAAGGGAAGCCGCGACCGGTCGATCCCGGTCCAGCCGATCATGGAGAAGATCATCGAGGAGTACCTGGCCTCCTGCCGCCGTCGCTTCGCGCAGCAGCGGTTCGGGCCCTCCACTCCCCTCCTCCGGGATCGTGCGGGCGAGCCGATCGGCCGCGGCGCGCTGGAGTACCTGGTCAAATCCTGCTACCGGTGGGCGGGGCTGCACGACCGCGTGCCGGTCGGGGCGAACCTCCACGCGTTGCGGCACACGTTCGCGACGCGGCTGGCCGAGGACGGTGCGACGGCGTCGGAGATCATGGCGCTGCTGGGGCACGCGAGCTTGGCGACCAGTCAGAACTACATCGAGGCGACAGGGCGGGAGCAGCGGGCGGCGGCGGCGAGCAACCGGACGTATCGGGCGCTGGACGGGATCTTGTAGGTCAGCGGAGCTGTTCGAGGTCCTTGGCCGCCTGGGCGATTTCGTCGGCGAGGCCGCGAAGTTCGGCCAAGGACGCTCCGTCGTCGGCCGCGGTGACGATGTCTTCGGCGGCGCAGCGGAGTTGGAAGAGCCTGTCCTGCAGGGCGGCGATCTCGGTGTCGGAGAGGACGACGGCGTCCTCGGGGAGGCCGCTGCGCTGGAGGGCGGTCCGGCGTTCGTAGGCCCGCTGGCGGCAGGATTGCCCACAGTAACGGCGGCGCCTGCCGACGTTGCCGCCCTGTTCGAGTCGCCTGCCGCACCATCCGCAGTGTTTGGGTGCCCCCGCGCGACGTAACTCGGACACCTCTTCGGCGGACGTCTTCGGGTGCTCGGCCACTTCCCTCACGGGTCAGACCCTAGCTGGCCATCGGACGCTCATGCCGGGGCCACGACCGAAGTGCACACTAGTGGGGTGTCGACACTGTTTCCGTACCTCGCCGATCCGCTCCCGCGTGCCTTCGCCCATCGAGGCTGGCATCTCGGTGACCTGGAAGGGCTGGAGAACTCGCTCCCCGCCTTCCGGCAGGCGGTGACGGAGGGTTATCGCTATCTCGAGACGGACGTGCACGCGACGTCGGATGGCGTGGTGGTCGTGCATCACGACGCGTCGTTGGACCGGACGACCGATGGTGCGGGGTTGATCTCCCGGCAGACGTGGGCGCAGCTGCGGAACGTCAAGATCGGGGGCCGGGTGCCGTTGTCGCGGCTGGAGGAGGTCCTCGAGGAGTTGCCGGAGGCGCGGTTCAACATCGATGTGAAGTCGAACGAGGCCGTCGCGCCTTTCGTGCGGACGATCGAGCGGACCGGGGCGCACGACCGGGTCGCGGCGGCGTCGTTCTCCGACGCGCGGCTGGCCCGGATCCGGAAGCTGGCGGGGCCGAAGCTGGTGACGGCGATGGGACCGCGTTCGGTGGCGGTGATGTGGGCGAACGGGTTTCTGCCGCTGATCTCGCTGCGGGCGTTGTCGCGGGGTGCGATGGCGCAGGTGCCGGTGCGGCAGGGGCGGTTGAAGGTGGTGGACCGGTCGTTCCTGCGGCTGGCGGCGCGGGCGGGTTTCGAGGTGCACACATGGACGGTGGACGACCCGGCGGAGATGCGGTCGCTGCTGGATCTGGGGGTGCACGGGATCGTGACGGACCGGCCGGATCTGCTGCGTGAGGTGCTTCAGGAGCGGGGCGCTTGGCCTTCGTGACTCGCCTGCCGCTCCCCTCGCGCGCTATGAAAGGCCCGTTACTTGCAAAATTTGCAAGTAACGGGCCTTTCATAGCGTTGGGCGGAGGGGTTACCGCGGTGGTTTGCCGCTCCAGGCCGCGTCCCAGGTCTTGGGTCCGAGGCGGCCTGAGTCGTTGATGCCGTTGGCTCGCTGGAGGGCGAGGACGGCTTCGCGGGTCTTCTCGTAGTAGCAGCCGGTTCCGGTGAAGCCGTAGCCGTAGGCGTTCATCCGCAGTTGGAACAGCTTGAGCGGTGCAGCGCAGTCGCCGTAGGCGTAGACGACGCCGGGCCAGGCCGGTTTGGGGCCGCCGGGTGGTGCGGGCGGAGTGGGCTTCGGCTTGGGCGGGGGCGGCGGGGCGGGTTGTCCTCCCCCGCCGATGTAGGCGGAGTCGTCGTAGGACGGGACGCGTTTGCTGCGGCCGTCGCCGTCGTTGCGGAAGCCGAGTTTGCCGGCGCATTCCCAGGGTTGCCAGCCGCGCATGCGGTAGAGGTAGAGGGCCCGGTAGTCCTGTTCGCGGGGGCTGGCCTGGTCGGGTCGTCCCTGGCCGCCGACGCTGCGCCAGGTGGGCAGGTCGAACTGGTAGGCGCCGTAGTAGCCGTTGCCGGTGTTGATGTTGTAGCGCCCGCTCGATTCACACATGCGGAGCTTGGCCCAGTGGGAGCCGTGGGGATCCGCGGCGGCGGATCCGGTGGTGGCGATCTGCAGGCCCGTCACGGCGAGGGCGAGCAGGAGCGTTCTCGCCACTACGCGGTGTGCTGTGCGAAGGCGATGGGTCCTCATGAGCGGAACAGTAAATACCGGACACTTGCTTCACAAGAGTCACAACACAACCACCAGCCTCACACGAAACACACGTCGACCGTGGCAGCGACACGCCGACGATGGTCGGGAAGGTGGCCGGGAAGGGTTCGTCTCGCGTCGAAACGAACACGGTCCGGACTCGTGCCGGACAGGGGGCCGCGATCACCAGTAGTCTCCCGCTGACCTCGACGTTCTCGACTTCAGGAGCAGTACATGACGGTGGCCGTGACCCGTGAACGCAAGCGGGTATGGCGGGCTTGGTACCTCTACGACTGGGCCAATTCGCCGTTCTATTCGTCGGTCATCACGGTGTTCGGAGCGCTCTATTTGAGCGATATCGCGTCCTCGGATGCCAAGGCGAATTTCACCCTTAACGGGGACAGGCCGTGCACCGATTCGAGTGGTGCTTCGAGCACTCTTCAAAGCTGTGACGTGTCGTTGTTCGGGCTGCATTTCCCGGCGGGGTCGCTGTGGGGGTATCTGCTGTCCATCGCGACGGTGACGCAGGTGCTGGTGTTGCCGATCGCCGGCGCGATCGCGGACCGGAGCAGGCACAAGCGGCGGATCCTCGGCGGGTTCGCGTTCCTGGGCGCGGTGGCGTCGGCGCTGATGTTCTTCATCGCGGGGACGAACTGGCAGGTCGGCGTCTGGACGTTCATCCTCGCCAACATCGGGTACGGCGGTGCGCTGGTCGTCTACTACTCGTTCCTGGTGGACATCGCGGAGCCGGACGAGCGGGACTCGGTGTCGTCGAGGGGGTGGGCGTTCGGGTATCTCGGTGGCGGCCTGGCGCTGGCGTTGCAGCTTGGGTTCTTCATGGGGCATGAGGCGTTCGGGGTGAGCGAGCATCTCGCGATCCGGATCTGTTTCCTGACGTCGGGGATCTGGTGGGCGGTGTTCACGCTTCCGGCGGTGCGGGCACTCCCCCAGACTCATGTGCCGAAGTCGGCCGAGCGTGGCCTGTCGGTGCTGACGGCGGGGTTCAAGGAGCTGAAGCGGACGATCAAGGACGCGAGGGCCTATCCCCTGACGCTGGCGTTCCTCGGGAGCTATCTGGTCTTCACCGACGGGATCACGACGGTGGTGGCGGTGTCGGCGCAGTACGGCAAGGACGAGTTGAAGTACAGCACCACGGTGCTGATCGTGACGATCCTGGTGATCCAGTTCCTCGCGTACGCGGGGGCGATGATCCACGGTGCGATCGCGGCCCGGATCGGGGCGAAGAAGACGATCTTGGGCAGCCTGGTGGCCTGGACGGTCGTGTTGTGCTTCGCGTTCTTCATCCAGGCTGGGCAGCCGTTGCAGTTCTACGCGGTGGCGGTCGGGATCGGGCTGGTGCTCGGCGGAACGAACGCGCTGTCGCGATCGTTGTTCGGGCAGATGATCCCCGAGGGGAAGGACGCGCAGTACTTCTCGCTCTACGTGGTCGGTGAGCGGGGGACGTCGTGGCTCGGTCCCCTGTTGTTCGCCGCGGTCGGGCAGATCACCGGTTCGTTCCGGTACGCGATCATCGCGCTGGTGATCTTCTTCGTGCTCGGTTTCGTGTTCGTGTGGCTGGTCCCGGTGCGGCGGGCGATCGAGGCTGCGGGTAACCGACCACCGGCGGTGCTGTGAGCCGGGAGCGTGCCGATAGGGTCGGGCGTCGTGACCGTACTGAAGGAAAGTGGCCCGGACCCCACGGACGCGTTGTCGTCGGTGCCGGTGGCGGGTTCACGGCAGGGTGTGCCGGTCGTCGGGAAGTTGAAGTTCTGTTACGGGCCGATGGACTGCGGGAAGTCGACGCTGGCGTTGCAGATCGACCACAACCACGCGCGGCAGGGTCGTCGCGGGATGGTGCTGGTGCGGCACGATCGCTCCGGTGAGCCGCAGATCACCAGCCGGATCGGGCTGACGCGCAAGGCGACCGAGGTCGGGAACGAGACCGATCTGCGGTTGCTGGTGCGTGAGCAGTGGGCGGCGGGACGGCACGTGGACTACTTGATCGTCGACGAAGCTCAGTTTTTGTCACCTGTTCAGGTGGATCAGCTGGCTGAACTGGCCGATGACGTCCAAATCGACGTGTACTGCTTCGGTATCGCGACAGACTTCCGGAGCATGTTGTTCCCGGGTGCGGCGCGGTTGTTCGAATTGGCGGACGAGCTGCAGCCGGTTCAGGTCGAGGTGTTGTGCTGGTGCGGGCAGACGGGACGGTTCAACGCGAGGGTGTCCGACGGTGAGGTGCTGAGAGCCGGGGACACCGTTGTGGTGGCGGATACCGAGCAACCGCTAGTTGAAACTTCATTGACATCACGTTCTGAGGGTGAATTGAACACTGTCCGTTATCAGGTATTGTGCCGTCGGCACTTTCGACTGGGCGACCTGGGGCCTACCTCGGCCCAACACGGTCAGTTACGGTTGACATGACAGGCGTACTACTAGCCCATCTGGGGGATATCCGCACCAAGATGGCCGTATTGACGTCACGCCAGAGCGCGAAACCACTCCTACTAGGAGAAGCTGTTGCCACCGGGTGACACAGCTCATCGTGAGCAAGGACATGGTGTCCAGGGAATCCTCTGGCCCTCCCCGTCGTTGCATAGGGTGAGCATCACCCTGGCTCCACCCGGAGCTGACTGAAAGGACCCCCATCATGGCCGACCGTGTTCTCCGTGGAAGCCGGCTGGGAGCGGTCAGCTACGAGACCGACCGCAACCACGATCTCGCTCCTCGGCGCACCGTGCGCTACGCCTGCCCCAAGAACCACGAGTTCGAGGTGCCCTTCTCCGACGACGCCGAGATCCCCTCGGTGTGGGAGTGCAGGCTGCACGGCAGCGAGTCCGAGATCGTGGACGGCGGACAGCCGGAGCAGAAGAAGGTCAAGCCCCCGAGGACGCACTGGGACATGCTCCTGGAGCGCCGCTCGATTCCGGAGCTCGAAGATCTGCTCAACGAACGTCTCGCCGAGCTGAAGGGACGCAGGACCACCCGGTCCGCCTGACGCAACGGCCAAGTAGCTAGCCCCACCACGAACACAGCGAAGCCCCCGCGACCTCCCTCCGCGGGGGCTTCGCCATGTCTCGGGGAAGCGAGTCAGGCCGGGACCAGCCCGGCGACCAGAGGCGCCAGAGCTTCGGTCAGCCGCCGCAGGTGGTCGGGCGGCGATTCGAGCAGCGGCAACCGGACCGTCGCGTGCGGGATGATGCCGAGTTCGGCCAGCGCCGCCTTCGCCATGATCGCCCCCTGTGAGGTGCGCATGATCGCCTCGGTCAAGGGGTGCAGTGCCGCGTTGAGTACCCGCGCGGTGTCGAGGTCTCCCCTGCGTACCGCGCTGATGAGCTGGGCGTTGCTGTCGGCGAAGGCGTTGCCGACGACGCTGACCAGACCGGTGGCACCGGCGGCGAGGTAGGGCAGGTTGAGTTCGTCGATACCGCAGTAGTAGGCCAGCGGGGAGCCCGCCATGACCGACATCGCTTCGAACAGGTCTCCCTTGGCGTCCTTCACGGCCCGGATCCTGGGGTGGCGGGCGAGTTCGAGCAGAGTGGCCGCTTCCATGGCCGTTCCGGTACGGGCGGGGACGTCGTAGAGCATCACGGGCAGATCAGTGGCGTCGGCCACCGCCAGGCAGTGCGCCACGATCCCGGCTTGTGTCGGCTTGGAGTAATAAGGGCAGACGAGCAGGAGCGCGTCCGCCCCGGCCGCTTGAGCTTCGTGGGCCCGCCGGATGCAGGCGGTGGTGTCGTAGGTGCCGACGCCGGCGATCACGCGGGCCCGGTTTCCGGTTCGCGTCGCCACGGTGCGGACGAGCAGGGCGGCTTCGGTGTCGGTGAGGGTGGGTGACTCGCCGGTGGTTCCGCCGACGACGATGCCGTCGCATCCGGTGGTCAGGAGATGGTCGACCAGGCGGGCGAGGCCGGGTTCGTTGAGTGCGCCGCCGGGTTCCATCGGGGTGACCATGGCGACGAGGTTGGAGCCGAAGAGCGATTCGGTCATGTGCTCGATCCTGTCGGCGCCGATACCTGCGGTCCAGCGATGCTTTTTGGTCGATATTGCGTAGCCTTGCTTCATGATCGAGGTCGGGGCTTTACGGGCGTTGCGGTCGGTGGCCGCACTCGGGACGCTCGCGCGGGCAGCGGACGAGCTGGGGTTCACGGCCTCCGCGGTGTCGCAGCAGCTCAAACGGCTGGAGCGGCAGATCGGGACGCCCGTACTCGCTCCGGCGGGTCGCGGAGTCGTACTCACGCCGGCGGGGCAGGCCGTCGTCGACTCTTCGCTGGAGGTGTTCCAGGCGCTCGAACGTTGTGCCGAGGCCGCCCAGTCGGTCGCGGAGGGCGCGCCCCGCGGTGTCCTGCGAGTGGCCGCGTTCTCGACCGCCATCCGCGGGCTGCTCGCGCCCGTCCATCCGCGACTGCTGACGAACTACCCCGATCTGCGCCTGCACATCAGCGAGCAGGACCCCGGCCAGGCCTTGCACAGCGTCGACGCCGGAACCGCCGACCTCGCGCTCCTTCATGACGCCGACGGTTTGCCCGTTCCGCTGTCGCCCGCGCTGTCCCGGCGCCTGGTGCATACCGATCTCGGCGACGTCGTGATGGCCGAGACCCATCCGCTGGCGCGAGCCGAGCAGCCTCTCGAAGGTGCGGACTTGGCCGGGTACGCGTGGGTGACCAGCCCGCCCGGCACGGTCTGTCATCAGTGGTTCCGTCGCCTGTTCGCCGGTCTGCCCGAGGAGCCCGACGTGCGGCATCTGGTGGACGATTTCTCCACGCAGCTGTCGCTGGCCGCCTCGGGTGAGGTTCTGGCGCTGATCCCGCGACTGGCGCGTCCGCCGCTGGCCGAAGGGCTGGTCACCCGCTCGCTGCGGCGCCCGCCGACGCGTGAGGTGCACGCGGCGTGGCGCCGCAGCGCCGAGGCGAGCCCGGCGATCCAGGCGGTGCTGGCGGAGCTCTAGGCGCGGTACCCGGGGATGTCCTCGATGCGGTGGTACACCGCCAGGCCGCGGGACAGTGCGATCGCGACGTCCTGGTCGGCGCCGGTGGACTCCCCCGGCAGGCGCAGGACGGCGTCGCAGTGGTGCAGCAGCCGGTCGGCCGTGGGGTACATGACCTCCTTGGCGACCGGGTCGGCCACGGTCGTCCCGCCCGCGCCGCGCAGCACCGGGAGCGCGACCCACTCGCCGATCATCGGCACGTGCCCGCTGCGGAAGATCGGCCAGGCGGCCTGTTCGAGCCGGGCGAGATTGCGGGCGAGCAGTTCGGGGTCGTCGCCGGTGCCGGAGCGGTACGGGCCGGCGATCAGGATCATCAGAGGTTTGGTCATGAGTCGGAGCATAATGTGCAACAATCGGCACGAACAAGGAGGATCGTGCAAATGCTGGCTGCGCAACGTCGAGACCTACTGCTCGAACGACTGAAGACCGAAGGCCGGATCGTGGCCAAGGATCTCGCCGCCGAACTCGGCATATCCGAGGACAGTATTCGCCGTGACCTGCGAGAACTCGCGGAGGCCGGGCTGTGTCAGCGGGTGTACGGCGGAGCCTTGCCGGTTTCCCCCGCCACCGCGGACTACGCGACGCGGATGGCGGTCAGCATCGCGGGCAAGGAGCGCATCGCGAAACGTGCAGCAGCGTTGATCCGGCTGGGGTCGACCGTCATCCTCGACGGCGGGACGACCGCGCTCGCGCTCGCGAAGGCGCTCCCCGTCGATCTCGAAGCGACGATCGTCACCCACAGCCCCACGGTCGCGGCCGCGCTCGTCACCCATCCGAAGGTCGAGGTCTTCCTGATCGGCGGACGGCTCTTCAAGCACTCCGCCGTCACCTGCGGCGCGGCCGCGGCGGAGGCGGCCGACGGGATCAACGCCGATCTGTTCTTCCTCGGCGTCACCGGCGTGCACCCCGAGACCGGGCTCACCACCGGGGACTCCGACGAGGCCGCGATGAAACGCACGCTCGCCAAACGCGCCGCCGACACCTACGTGCTGGCCAGCTCGGAGAAGATCGGCGCGGCCTCGCCGTTCACCGTGCTCCCCCTGTCCGACGTCGCGGGCGTGATCACCGACGCGGCGCCGGACGAACCGACGGTGAAGGAACTGGGGAAGCTCGGCGTGAGCGTGCTGGGGGTCAGCCCTTCTTGACCAGCCCGCGAAGCTGCTGCCAGCGACGCTTGATCCCCCACATGCCGACCATGACGATCGCCTCGCGCACGACCGAACCGCTCATCTTCGACTGGCCGATCTCACGTTCGGTGAAGGTGATCGGGACCTCGACCACCTCGAACCCGGCGAGCTTCGTCCGGAACGCCAGGTCGATCTGGAAGCAGTAGCCGCGCGAGGCGATCTCGTCGAGCGCGAGCTTCTCCAGCACCGAACGACGGTACGCGCGGAAGCCGGCGGTGATGTCGTTGATCTTCATGCCGAGCGCGACCTTCGCGTAGAAGTTCGCCACCCAGGACAGCGCCTTGCGCTGGAACGGCCAGTTCACCGTGCTGCCGCCGGGAACGTAGCGGGAGCCGATGGACAGGTCCGCGTCCTCGAGCGCCGCCAGCACCCGGGGCAGATCCTCCGGCGCGTGCGAGCCGTCGGCGTCCATCTCGACGATGGTGGCGTAGTCACGGGCGAGACCCCAGCGGAACCCCGCGACGTACGCGGCGCCCAGGCCGGCCTTCTCGGTCCGGTGCATGACCTGGATCCGCTCGTCGGCCTTCGCGAGCTCGTCGGCGATGTCGCCGGTCCCGTCCGGGCTGCCGTCGTCGACGACGAGGGCGTTCACGTCCGGGAGTGCCTTGAGCAGGCGTTCCAGGATCGGCCCGATGTTGTCCCGTTCGTTGTACGTCGGGACCACCACCAGCACCGGCTCGATTCCCTGGTCCCCCCGTGGCGCCTGCGCCATCCGCTTTTCCTCCGTGTTCCGGCGGGTCAGCCCGCCGCTTCCCTCGTTGCCTTGGCGGCGCTCGCGCGCCGGGTGCGGAAACGCAGCACGTACCCGCCGGTAACCCCGGCGATCGCCAGGGCGAGCAGCCCGTACTCCGTCGTCACACCGAGTAGATCCGACAGCGTAGTCTGCTGCCTGAGCGGTACGCGCCCCACCAGGGAATCTGCGGTGAACAGGCTGGTAGAGGCCGTGATCGAACCATCGGGGGCGACGATCGCGCTGACCCCGCTGGTGGCGGAGACGATCACAGCGCGGCCATGTTCGACCGCTCGCAGCCGCGACATCGCCAGCTGCTGGTAGCTCATCTCCCCCGGCCCGTACCAAGCGTTGTTGGTCGGCACGACGAGCAGTTCCGCGCCGTTGGCGACGGACTCCCGGGCCGGGTAGTCGAACGCGGTCTCGTAGCAGATGAAGACCCCGACCTTGGTCCCCGCGACCGACAGCGCGGAGTTGGCGCCGTCACCCGGGGTCATGTTCGCGACGCTGTCGACGAACGGGGTCACCAGCTTCGCGAGCTCGCGGGCGGGGACGTACTCGCCGAACGGGACGAGCTGCTGTTTGGCGTAGCGCTGGCCTGGACCGGTGACGGGATCCCAGACGAGCGCGGAGTTCTGCGCCGAACCGTCCGGCAGCCGGACCAGCGCGCCGATGATCGCCTGGACGCCGTAGTCGCGGACCATCCGGTCGACGCCCGCGTCACCGGTCCGCATCGCCATCGCGGTCTCCGGCCAGACCAGCAGATCGACCTTGGTGTTGTCCGCCTTGAGTTTCTCGAGCAGCCGGGCGCTCTCGGCGAGGTGGTTGTTCCGGAGTTCGTCGCGACGGCCTTCCAGCGCCAGCCCGATGTCGGGGGCGTTGCCCTGGACGGTGGCGACGGTGAGTTCGCCGTCCTGGGCTTCGGTGCCGATCGTGGGCCACACCGCGAGGCCCGCCACCACCGGTACGAGGGTGACGGCGGCCGCGGCCATCACGGAGCGCCGAGGATCGGAGGCCTTGAGCCGCAGGCACAGCGCCGCGAGACCGAAGCCGGTCAGGACGACGGCGAGACCGACCAGCGGGGCGCCGCCGATCGAGGCCAGTGAGACGAAAGCGCCCTCAGGCTGGCTGAACGCCACACGGCCCCACGGGAACCCTCCGAAGGGGAACCAGGTGCGCGGGGTCTCCATCGCGATGATCACCAGCGCGGCCCACAGCGGCCCGAGCGGCAGCCTCCACACCACGGTGGCGAATGCCCCGCCGAAGCCGAGATACACCGACAGCGCCATCGCCAGGCCGAGCCACGGCCAGGGCCCGAAGCCCGGCCCGAGGAAATCCAGCAACCAGGTCAGCAACGGCAGGAAGAACCCCAGCCCGAACACGAACCCGTAGCCGAAGGCGCCGCGGAACCGGCGTCCGTGCACCACCAGCGCGAAGCCGGTGAACGCCAGCGGAGCGAGCCACCACAACGGGCGCGGCGCGAAACTCAGGTACAGCGTGAAACCCGACGCCGCGGCGACGAGGAAACGCAGGAGCCAGGCGCGGGAGAACCGCTTTCGCCTGTCTGCTTCGGGAGCCGGATTCGCCACGGTCGAGGACACCCCTGAACCCTAGGCCGTCCGGGTGAACGCGTCGTGGATGACCTGCCCGTCGCGCACCGTGCGCAGACAGCGGGGCAAGGTGGCTCCCTCTTCCAGGTTCGGCAGCGGGGGTACGCCCGCCCGCGGATCGGTCGACCAGCGCTGCACCCGCGAGTCCGGTGTCGCGACGACCAGGTCGGTGGCGTCCCAGACCGCGTAGTGCGCGGGAGCGCCGGGGACCAGGCTGCCGGTGACACCGTCGTTGACCCCGGCGGCGCGGTGCCCGGCGCGGGTGTGGGCGGTGAAGGAGGCGCGAGCGGACAGTCCCGATCCCGGGGTGCGGTGGTAGGTCCCGGCGCGGACGGTGGCCCACGGATCGACCGGTGTGACCGGGGCGTCGGAGCCGAAGGCGAGCAGGAGCCCTTCGGCGGCCATGGCGGCGAAGGGGTTGAGTTTCACAGCCCGCTCGGCGCCGAGGCGGTCGGTGTACATCCCTTGCGTGCCACCCCATTCCGCGTCGAACTGCGGCTGGACCGACGCGACCACACCCCAGCCCGCGAGCGCCCGCGCCTGCTCGACGTCGATCATCTCGACGTGTTCGAGCCGGTGGTGACAGACTGCCAACGCGCGACGGCCGACGGTCATCTCCGCGAGCCGGAAGCCTTCGACGACCTCGGCGACGGCGGCGTCGCCGATGACATGGAACCCGGCCTGCAACCCGGCCTCGGTGCAGGCGCCGACGTGCTCGGCGATGGCGGGGGCATCGAGGTAGAGCGTCCCGGAGGTGTCGTGGGCGTCGGCGTACGGCTGGTGCAGCGCGGCGGTGCGGGAACCGAGGGCGCCGTCGACGAACAGGTCGCCCGCGACTCCCCTGGCGCCCAGCGCCCGGGCGGTGTCGACTCCCCCGCGTTCACCCCAGTAGCCGACGACCTCGGGCAGTCCCGGTTCCGCGGCGAGCGCGAGCAGATCGGTGAGGTCGTCGGCGCCGGAGATGTCCGGACCGGCGCACTCGTGGACGCTGACGACCCCGCGCGCGGCGGCCTCGGCGAGGAACGCGCGCTGGGCCTCGCGGCGCTGCCGCGGCGTAATCGCCTCGCGCATCGCGGCACGGACGCGGTGGTGGGCGTCACGGGTCAGCGGTCCGTCGGCGGACCAGCCCGGCGCGTCGTGCACGCCGTGCGCCAAAGCGACGAGCGCGCTGGAGACGAGCGCGGAGTGGACGTCGACCCGGCTCAAGTACACCGGGGTCCCGCTCGCGGCCTCGTCGATCTCCGCGCGGCTGGGCAGCCTGCCGTCGGACCAGCGGGACTCGTCCCAGCCGTGCGCGACCAGCACCTGACCGGGCCGGACCGCGTCGCGGACCGCGGCCAGCAATTCTCCGGCGCTTCGAATGTTCGCGAGGTTCAACCCGGTGAGGTGCAGGCCGGTCGCGGTGGCGTGGACGTGCGCGTCGACGAAGGCGGGGGCGACGAAGGCGCCGTCGAGTTCGACCACCTCGGCGTCGGGATGCAGCGCTTTGGCCGGGCCGTCCTGCCCCACCCAGACGACGGTGCCGTCCGTGATCGCCATGGCGGTGGCGTCAGGGGCGGTGGGGCTGTAGATGCGCCCGCCGAGCAGGAGCGTGGTTCGCGCGTTCGTCACCCTTCCGAGTTTGCAGCGTGCGGATGATCACCACGTGGTTAGGGTCGATGAAATGAGCTGGGGAGCTGAAAACATGAAGACCGAAGCAGGCCGCGCCGTCGCCGGGACCACTGTGTCGGCGGCTTTGGGGCTCGGGGCGGTGGTCGTTTTCACCGCGGTCCGCGACACCTCAATCCTGCGGCCCTTGATCGCGCTGGCGGCGCCACGGGGCTGGCCGTCCGATCTGGTGCTGGTGTCCCTGGTGCCGCTGGTCGCGGTGCTCGCCGCCGTGTTCCTGACGCGATGGTGGCCGTGGTTGCTGGTGGCGGGGGTCGTCCTGTCCTTGCCGACCGCTCTCGTGCACCTGGTCCCTGACCTGGGTGGGCATCCGTCGCTGACGATCGTCGCGCTGGCCGGTCCGCCGGTGGTGCTGCTGGCGGTACTCGCCGCGGCACAGGAACTCCTGCGGCGAGGCGCCCGGACCGCCGGGCTCGTGCTCATCGGGCTCACCGTGGGAACGCAGTTGTTCGCCGCGAGCCTGGCGGGCGCGTCGTGGCTCATGCTCGCCACCGGCGGTCTGGTCTGGCATCTGGTCCTCACCGCGCTGAGCGTGGCCGGAGCCGTGCTGGCCGTCGTCACGCGCGGTTCCCGTGCGCAGGATCCGGAATGGCCCGAGCCGCGTCCGCTGCCTGCCCGGTTCGCGGCCGCGGCGATCCTGGCCGTGCTGCTTCCCATGGCTGTGGGCGCGGTGGACGTCCTGAAGGTCAGCGAAATCCTCGAACTGCCGGTCGCGTCGATCGGCAGGCACGCGGAGGTCGTCGTGGCCATCGGCGGGCTGATCGTGCTCGTCGGCGGGGTCGTCGCGTGCGCGATCGCCGGATCGCGGGCGTTCTTCGCCGCGGCGACGTCGGCGAGTGTGCAGGTGGGGGCGATGGCGCCGCTGCTGCTGGCGGTGTACTCCGTCGCGTTCCAGCCGGTGCTGAGCTGGCTGGCGGCCGCGGTGGGGGTCGCCGCCGGATGTCTCGTGGGCGCGTCGCGCTGGAGGGTGCAGTTCGCCGTCGGCGGGGCCGCGATGTCCGCGCTCGTGCTGTTCATCGTGGATCTGGGGACCGGCGGGGTGCCGGAGAAGCTGATCGACCACGACGCGGTGATCCCGGGAGCGCTGCTGCTGGCGCTGCTGTGCGCGACCGTCGTCTCCGTGGTCGTCACGACCGGTCCTCGGCTCGCGGAAGACGGCGTCGTCGTGCCCGTACTCGGACCGCTGGTCTCGGTGCTGGTCTTCGGCGGCGCCGGGGCGATGGCCGCGGTCGGCATCCGCGACCAGAACGCGCCATCGACCCGGCTTGAACCGGTTCATCACCTCGGCTACTCGGCCGGCCTGCTGCTGCTCGCCGCCGCGCTGGTCGCCGGAATCGCTGCTGTCGATCACCTTCGCGCCCGCTCGGAGCCGGAGGCAGTGTCCGTCTGACACACCGAGCACGACAGGAATATTTACGTCGTCCGAACGATGTGACAGGATATTTTCACGCGTTTCCGACGACGAGGAGTACAAGTGACTGCGATCCAGCAACCGACCTCGCCGGTGGCCGCCTACGATCAGCCCTACGACTACACCCGAGTCGAGCTGATCGAACCCGACTGGCGCCGCTTCCCCGGCTGGCACGACGTGACCGAGGCAGAGTGGCGCGACGCGCAGTGGCAGCGAGTGCACTGCATCCGCAACGCCAAGCAACTGCGCGCGCTGATGGGCGACCAGCTCGAGGAGCGCTTCTACGAGGACATGCTCGCCGACCAGCGCGAGATGGCCACGATGTCGATGCTGCTGCCGCCGCAGATGATCAACACGATGGCGCCCAACGCCGGTACGGACCCGGCGAAGGTGACCGAGGCCTGGTACGCCGACCCCATCCGCCGCTACATGCTCCCGGTGCGCAGCGACCGCGACACCGAATGGCCGAGCCACCCGCACTCCGAACGGGACTCGCTGCACGAGGCGGAGATGTGGGTCGTGGAGGGGCTAACCCACCGCTACCCCACCAAGGTCCTCGCCGAGATGATCTCGACCTGCCCCCAGTACTGCGGGCACTGCACCCGGATGGACCTGGTCGGGAACTCGACCGAGCAGATCGAGAAGCACAAGCTCTCGCTCAAGCCGGTCGATCGCCAGGACGCGATGATCGAGTACCTGAAGAAGACCCCCGGCGTCCGTGACGTGGTGGTTTCCGGCGGCGACGTCGCGAACGTGCCGTGGCCGCAGCTGGAGTCGTTCCTCATGCGGCTGATGGACATCGACACCGTCCGCGACATCCGGCTCGCGACCAAGGCGCTCGCCGCCCTGCCGCAGCACTGGATCCAGCCGAAGGTCGTCGAAGGCCTCGAGCGCGTCGCCGGCACCGCCCAGCGCCGCGGCGTCAACCTCGCGATCCACACCCACGTCAACCACGCGCAGTCGGTCACCCCGCTGGTCGCGGAAGCCGCCCGGACCGCACTCGACGTCGGCGTCCGCGACGTCCGCAACCAGGGCGTACTGATGAAGGGCGTCAACGCGACCCCTGCCGAGCTGCTGGACCTGTGCTTCGCGCTGCAGGGCGAAGCGAGCATCCTGCCGTACTACTTCTACATGTGCGACATGATCCCGAACGCCGAGCACTGGCGGGTCTCCGTGCACGAGGCACAGGAACTGCAGCACGCGATCATGGGGTACCTGCCGGGGTATGCCACCCCGCGCATCGTGTGCGACGTGCCGTATGTCGGGAAGCGGTGGGTGCACCAGCTCGCCGACTACGACCGCGAGCTCGGGATCTCCTACTGGACCAAGAACTACCGGACCGGGATCGAGCACGAGGACCCCGAAGCCTTGCAGCGCCGCTACCCGTACTACGACCCGATCTCGACGCTGCCCGAAGCCGGCCAGCGCTGGTGGCGCGAGCAGCCCCCGGCGGCCTGACCGACCAGTCCGTCAGATAGGTCCCGGAGGGGGCGTTCAGGCTCATGTGCGAGCTTTGAACGCCCCCTCCGCCGTTCAGGCCGTTTGCGCTGGTCAGAACTGGTTGCGACCAGCGACCGGGCTGGAATCCGGGGTGGGGAGTGCCCACCAGCTGTCCATGCGCGTGACAGGGGTGGCGTCGCGCCCGTCCCGCAGGACGCGGCTGATCCGGAAGAGGAACGCAGCGATGCCGGCCGCTCCTTGCATCCAGCCGACCCCCGGTGGCAGCAGCGGTTCCGGGCCGAGGTGTTCGATGAACCGCCAGTAGGCGTGCGGTCCGTCCCGCACCGCACGCTCGACCAGGGTATCGGCCAGATGCACGGCGAACTCGAGGTCGTCGGTGCGGCCGAAGCGCTGCCAGGAGTCCAGAAACACCTCACCGACGCCGGTCGTCCCGCAGCAGCGCCCGTCGTTGTCCCAGAAGCCGGGGTGCCGTCTGACGGGCAGGCCGGAGCTACGAGTGCTGTGCAGGCATCGGCGATGCCACGCCAGTGGCGGTTCACCCGCGACGTCCTCGACTCCGGCGAGATCGAGGGCGAGGAAGAGCAGCGAGGTGCCGGCGGGGCCGTGGCACCAGTTGTAGGTGTGGACGTCCTGGCCCGGTCTGCTGGGGATGGTGCGCGGCACGACGAATCCCCCGCCGTCGGTGCGGCCCAGCGTCACCAGATGTTCCGCGCCGAGGGTGGCCGCGCCGGTCAGGTCCGGCCGGTCGAGCTCGGCGCCGGCCAGGGCGAGGGCCGCCGCGATTCCTGCGAGGCCGTGCGAGAAGTTGGGCATCTGCCTGGCCGGCTCGGCATGGAACCGGTGCGGTACCCAGTGCCAGTTGACCCCGGTCGGCACCTCCTCCCGGTCCGCCATCAGTACAGCGGCAGCCTGCGCACCGAGGTCGCCGGCGTTGGCCAAGCCCGCGCGTCGGGCCCACAACGCGCCGAGCAGGATCCCGGCCGTGCCGAGAGTGGCATCGTTGACCAGGGCGTCCGGCAGGAAATCTGGTGGCCCGATGGCTGTTTGTGGCCAGCCGTCCCGGGTGCGCAGCGTGATCAGCCGGTCGACGGCCGCCTGTGCCCCGGGAGCCTCGAGCGCGGTCAGCACGCCGATGGAACTGACCAGCCCGCCGAAGAGGCTGCAGTCGACCTCGTTCTCGATTCGACCGGTGAGCCGTTTGACGATCGCCTCCGCGACATCCCGCTCCTCGACCGTCCAACCCCGGGCGAACCGGATCTCAGCCAGCACATAGGCCAGCCCACCCACCCCGCTGTACATGGTGTCGCGGTACTCCGAGATTTCCGAAATCCCCGCCGATTCGGGAATCCACGGCCCGTCGTCCCAACGGACCTGATCCAGCACCCACCGCCACGCGGCTTCGGCCACACCGCGATACTCCTGCGCGCTACCCGAGATCACCCATCGATCATCGCATCCGCGCGGCGGGACCCGGCCCTTCTGCGGACACAGCGCCAACGCGACGTGGAGACGACCAGATCTCTCGCTGAGACGACACCCACGACTACCCCAAGTATCGGCCCGACACCATCCGCCAGACCATCAACGCGCTGGTCTTCTGGGCCGAACGCAGCACCAGCCAGGCACCCGACGACCGCGCCGCCAAACAAGCCCTCCGCCGCTTCGCTGACACCTTCAACCGAACCCGCCCCTGGTCTGGCAAGTCACCGGACGACGATCACCACGACCGCGCCGCGATCCCGCGCCTGCACAGCGACGGCCGCGAGCGGCCATGACCACGCGAGAAACGGATCTCGCGCTGGCTCAGCGAGTTCAGCGACTGGTGGCCGCCCCACGCGTGACCGGTGCACTACTCGGCGCCGGCGTGGCGATCCTGGACGGCTGAATGCGCGACCAGTGACGCTGGGCGCCATCCAAGACCTGGCACTCGGACCGCAACGCACGACCGGCGGGCCGGTCATAGTGCCCTGCGCCACCGAAGGGCATGTATTCGAGATTTTCGGTGACGTCCAGTTCGGCGTTGCCGGATTTGGTCACCCAGCACTCGCGCGCTTGTGGATGGCCGTTGATCTGCACCCGCGCATGCATGTGGGCACGGTGAGAGTAGTGGAACGCGATACTGCCCTCCGCGAGCTCTAACACCGCATCGGCCCTGGAGACCGCCCGGTCAGCGCGCGAACGATTCTGTGCACCGCCTGCGCGGTAGGCCCCCGCCACCTGGCTGGCCAGGTCGACGTCGAAACCCCGTTCAGCCTGCGATGAACTCCGGTAGGCCGTCCGCCAATGTGCCTGAACGTGTGGCGCCTCTCTGCGCAAAAGCATGTTGCGGCAGAGAGGCGCCGTTGACGTTACGGACGTGGCCTCACTTCACGGGGCCAATATGAATTTTCTGCGGGCTGGAATCTCCAACGACATCGAAATTCTGTGCCCACCCGGCGCGATGCAGATCATTCAGGTCGGATGCCTGCCTCCACGGGCGCCAGCCAGTCGATTCCCAGTTGTAGTAGTCATAGATTCTGACTCGAAATTCGACGTCCCAGCCGCCGTCGCTGGCCGGATTGGCAACACCGCTTACCTGGAAATCGAACGTGCCGAGCGCGGCAAACCAGTCCGGGTTCTCTCCGGGATCTGCTCGATAATTATTGTTGTCCGAGAAGCTGGTACTGAAAGAGAAGGGCTCACGGACGCCAGGAGGTTGCTTTGCCACCTCATACCTGACCAGATCCTCGGCTGCTGAACGGAATCCGCTGATCTCCCTCAGCATCGCGTCCACATTAACAGTGTAGGCAATTCCGGAATTACCGAGGAAGTGATCCAACATATGTCCCGCATTCGTCCACCCAAGACCTTTGGCCCCCACTAACGCATCAGCCCTGGTTGTCTGCAGCGTGGAACTTTCCAACAAGCTAGGTTTCCATGTGCGATAGTTGCTCGGACCCGATCCGTCTTTGTTGGCTCTTTCATGATTTATTGCCGGATTCGGTGGACGCGACGGTATACCCATCGTGGTGCCGTCGATGGGGATTTTGCCGGTGGGGTCGGTGAGTTTGACGGGGTTGTTGTAGACGTAGGTGTGGGTGGCCAGATTCCGTGGGTTGGTGATGCCACCTGCGGCCTTGGAGCCGGACATGAAGTCGGCGAGAGCCGGATCCGCGCTCGCCCAGAGTTGCGTTCTCGGGTTGTAGTAGCGGGCGCCGTGGTAGTAGAGGCCGGTTTCTTCGTCAAGTTCCTTGCCGGTGAACTTATAGGGCGTGCTGCTCTGGCCGGCCTGCTCCTCCACCCAAGTTTCACCAAAGGGCATGTACTCGAGGTGTTCGGTGACGTTGCCCTGCTTGTCGGTGACGTAGCCGGACGAGCCGAGGTGGTCGGCGTGGAAGTAGGACTGGGCGTTTTCGGGGCCAGCGGTGGCGACGGTCTTGGTGGTGAGGCGGCTGTCGCCGATGAAGATGTGCTTGAAGCCGGTGCCGTCACGTTCGCTGTAGCCGCGGTTGGGGTAGAGGGATTGGCCGTCACCCTGTTTGATGACGCGTTCGCCGGCCGCGTCATAGGTGTAGCCGACGGTGGGGTCGGCGCAACCCGCTGGCGTTTGAGGGACCGTCGCCGCGGCGGTGTCCTGGTTGCAGGCGAGCCGGTTCTCCTCGTCCCACACGTACTGGCGTCGTTTGCCGTCCGAAGCGGTGTTCACCGTGTCGGTGAGATTGCCGCTCGCGTCGTAGGCCTGGTCGGTCGGGCCGACCTTGCTCGGCGCGTGCGGTTTTCCACTGCCGTAGTCGTACTTGTAGTCATAGCTGGTCTTGTCCTGGACCCCGGCAGGGTTGGTCGGGTCCTCGACCGGCTCGATCGGTCCGACCGACAGCGGGCCTAGTGACGCCGGGCTCCCCCCGCCGCCGTGGTTCAGGGAAGCCACTTGGGCGGACGGGGTGGTCGTGCCGGTGATCTCGTGGTGCTGGGTTTTGCTGGTGGTGTTGTGGATGGAGTCGTAGCCCAGCGCCAGGGTGTACTTGTCCTGCTGGTTGCTCTTGGTCGTGTACTGGCCGCTAGCGGAGGTGAGCTGGTACAGGTCGTCATAGCCGAAGGTCTGACTGCTCGGACCACCGATCGTCGGGTTCTGTGCCGTGCTGTTGGTCAGCTTCGAGATATTGCCGACCTTGTCGTAGGTATAGCCGAGGTTCTGGAACTCGGTGGCACCCGGCGTCTTCGACTTCAGGGTGGCGAGCCTGCGGTCGGCCTGGTCGTAGGTGTAGGTGGTGCGCACCCCGTTACCGGCCTGCTGGAGCACCTTCTGGCCGAACTTGTCGTAGTCGAGGCGACCGAGGTAGAGGTAGTCGGTGCCGTTCTTGGCCCCGGTGGCGCGGGTGACCTCGCCACCGCTGTCGTAGTCGTAGCGGAGGACCTCGCCGTCCGGGTAGGTCATCTGGAGGACGCGGTTGAACGCGTCGAAGCGCCATCCGGTGGTGTAACCGCGGTCCGCCTGCCCGGCGATCTTGATGGTGCGGGTTTCCCGGGTGGTCTCGCCCAACGGGCCATAGCCGCGGGTGAGGGTCCCGGCCGCGTCGCGGATCTCGGTGATCCGGCCGGCGGCGTTGTCCGGTGCGCCGGGTGCGCCGTGGGTGTAGGTGACGTTGTTGGCCGGGAAGGTCGGGTAACGAACCGCGGTGAGGCGGCTGTGGTCGTAGTCGTACTCGACCTGCTTGCCGCTCGCGGTGATCTTCGCCGTCGGGTTGCCCGCCAGGTCGAAGCGGGTCTCGGTGCGGCCCGCGTCGGGGCTGTCGAGCGCAGTGCGGCGGCCGAGGGAGTCGTACTCGGACCGGGTGGTGTTGTTCTTGTCGTCCACCACGGTGGTGATCTGCCCGAGCGCGTCGTGGCCGTAGCTGGTCCAGATCACCGGCTGTCCACCCGCCGGGTTGAACTCCTTGACCGCGGTGGTCTTCTCCCGCAGGTCGGTGTAGCTGCGTTTCTGTTTGCCGTTGCCGTCGGTCGCGATGGTTTCGAACCGGGCGACACCGGTCCGGTCGGGGCCGAATCCATAGGCCATGGCGGTCGTGACCTCGTCCGGTGCGACCGTCTTGACCGGCCGGTCCAGCACGTCGAACCAGGCCCGCGTGGGCGCCACGGCGTCGAAGGCGGCGTTGAACGTGGTGTTGCCGTCGCCCTTGGACTCGGTCACGGGGTGGTACGTCTCCACCACGCGGCCGAGGAAGTCGAACTTCGTCCGCCCGGACACCGTCATGACCTGTTCGGGGGTGTCACCGGGATTGTTCGCGACCGACGCGTCCTTCTTCGTCTGCAGGACGCGCTTGAGACCGTCGGTGAAGGTGACGGTGTCGATGGTGTCCTCACGGACTCCGGTGGCATCACGGTCGAGGTGACGTGTGGTGGCATAGGGAACGGTGGCTTCGGGGTGGTAGTCGAAGTCGATCGTGGCCTTGCCCGACCCGATCTCGTACGGCCCCGTGACCGTGTCCAACCGGCCCACGCTGTCGTAGGAGCGCAGCACCTGCTGGCCGTTCTGGTCGGTGGTGCGGTCCGGTTGCCCGTACTTCAGGTTGTGCGTCGCGCCCGACCGCAGCCTGAAGTTGTCGGTGATGGATTCGATGTGGACGCCGACGACGGTGTCGTAGCCGTAGTCCAGCCGGGACCGCTGACCGGTCTTGTTGGCGGGCTTGGTGACCGATTTCAGGTTCCCGTCCGGGAAATACTCCAGGTCGATGTCGGCCGAGGTGGTGTCAGTGAGGTACGCACGGACTTGCCGCACCGTACCGGTCACACAGTCCACTGTGGATTCGCTGTGCCGCGACACGGCGCCGCCGTTGGTGCCGCGCTGTTTGTGCAGGTTGGCGGTTCCGACGAGGTTGCGCGCCCGGCAGGCAGGGTCGGACGCGGTGTAGCCATAGGTGGTCTCGACGTCGTCTGCGGTGCCCTCGTCGGCTGCGTCGAACGAGCGGATCAGGTTGCCGAAGTCGTCATACGACATTTCGGTGTAGGTGGACTTGCCAGGTATCTCGGCACCTTCGTAGAAGCGCTTGTCCACCCGGGACAAACCTACGAACACGCTGCCCGGCGCGGTGTCGCGTGTCCGATAGGTGTTGACGGTTTCGGTGAAGGGCCGTCCCGCACCGTCGGCGGAGAGGGTACGGGCCAGCAACCCGCGGGTGTACGGGCCGTCGGTGCGGTATTCGTTGGTGGTCGAGCGATAGAGGGCATCGGCCGCACCGGGGTCGCGTTGTTCGGTGACGACCTTGCCGAAGCCGTGGAACTCGCGTTCGAGCCGGTCGTACTTCCCCTGTTCGTAGCGATAGGTGGCGAGCTGGGTGTCGGCACCATCGCCGCGATGGCCGTCGGACACGCTGGTGCGGGACAGCACCCAGTGGGACTCGGGCATCGCCTGAGTGTTACCGGTGCGGGTGTAGTCCAGATCGATCTTCCCGCCCAACGGCCGCGTCACCGCGCGGAGCAGGTTCGTACGGCCGGTTTTGTTGACCGCGACCAGCAGCTCGTTGTCCCGGGTGGATTTGACGTGGTCGGCCAGGCCGTCGCCGTTGATGTCACGCAGGCCGATCTCGGCGCGGCCGATGCCGGTGGAGACGTTGGCGCCGGGGTTGAACACGAACGTGCCGACCGGGGTGGGGACGGGGAACGTGAAGTAGACGCCTGCACCGAGGGTGGCGTTCTTGTCCACGGCGATGTCGGCGAAGCTGCCGCGGAACGGAGTGGGCGCGGTGAAGCCGGTGCCGGTGTTGATGGCCACCTTGATCGGGTTAGCGCCATCGGTGAAGACGCGGTCGGTGAGACCGTCGCCGTTGACGTCGAGCATGCTCGCGTTGGTGATCGAAGTGCCCAGTTCGGCGGACAGTCCCCCGGCGAAGCCGTAGTTGTCGACGTTGAAACCGAGGTTGACGCCGAGGTTGCGAGTTGACGCGTCGTTGATCGGCCCCGCCGACCAGGGTTCCTTGGCGGCGAAGCTGTAGCCCAGGTTGAGTTGGGCGTCGCCGTTGGCGAAGACCTTGTCCGGTAGACCGTCGCCGTTGATGTCGACGAGGTCGACGCGGGTGTCGGACTCGCCGCCGCCGACGCTGCCACCGATCCCGAGTGCCGGTTGGACCGGGCCGGAGGTGGCGGTGTTGTTGCTGCTCCCGGCCTCCGGAGCGGCCAGGCCCTGTGCGCTGGCAAGGGTGGCCGACTCACTGCCTGAGGAGAAGGACACGTTTCCGGACAAGGTGTCGGACTCGCGGACGTTGCCGCCGAGTGTGCCGCGTCGAGCGCCGAGCCCGCCGTTGGCATCGGTGAACTGGATCTCCTTGGCGCCGACGACATCGGGAAAGCGGTCACCGTTGAGGTCGACATAGTCGACGGAACCCGCGGTGATCCCACCGACGACCGTGCCCCCGAACGGACCGGCGGACAGCGTGCCGGACACCTGACCGGTCACGCCGCGACGCATCGCCGTGCGGTCACCGGCGACATCGGCGTCGGTGACCACGTCGATGGTGTCCGCGCCGAGCCGGGAACTGGTCGCCATGGTGCCGGTGAACCAGGACGACTCGTCCTGCGCGGCCCAGCCGCCCTTGGCCGGGTTCGGCGCGAAGATCGCCAGCCGGGGCATGGCGATCCGGGGGTTCGCGGCGAACCCCGGGATGTCGGCTTCCTTGGGTTCCTTGGGAAGGGCGTTCTTGAAGCTCTGGTCGATCGCGAGTTCGGCCTGCTTGATGGGCTGGGTCGCGCGGTCGCGGTTGGCCTGGTAGCCGATCACACCCCAGCCGCGATAGGGCTGCGGGAACGCACCCTGCTGAGCGGAGCCGTGTGCCGCGCTCGGCGCCGGGCTGAACGTCGGCCATGGGGACGAGAGGTCGTAGGTGACCTTCGCGGACTGTTCGGTGACCAAGCCGAACAGGTTGGAATCCGTGGTGGAGTGGTCGAAATACAGCTCGTCGCCTTGGGTGACCGGGACGACCACGTCCAGGTCCTGGCCGGGCGAGCCGTACTGCCCGTTGACGATGTCGACGACCCGCTTGCCCAGCAGTTGCCCGCCGCGTTTCTTGATGGTGAACGCGATCTTGGTCGCCCCGGTCAGGCCGAAGTTGAGCCTCACGTTCGGCCGGACCCGCAGCTTGCCGGTCTTGGTCACCTTGTAGGTCTGCTGCGGCGCCGCGAGGGTGTCGGCGGGGTACATGTCCACGTCGAACGGCGGGCTGATCACCAGGGACGGCTGACCCTTGTCGTCGACCAGCGACTCCACGCCCGGCGCCTCCGTGTAGTGCGCCTTCGGTACCCAGGACACCGCGGAAACATCGATCGAGGAGTCGGTCTTGATGTGCCATGACATCTTCTCGAACTGGCTGACCGGGAGGCTCATGTCGATCTTGGTGGTCCCGGTCGAGTCAGCGGGCAGAACCTTGCGATACACCTCCGCCGGAGCGTGCACCCCGTTGCCCTTCGTGATCACGACGGTCACGTCGTCCGAGGTCGCCTTGCTCTTGACCACGTCGCCGGTCAGCTGAAGCTTGCCGGTCACCGGCACCATCACCTGCGACGAGCGGCCGCCGAGCGTGAAGTCCGCCGACGCACGGAACACCGTGTTCGCCAGCCCGTTCACGTCCGTACCGGCCGCCAGGTCGGTGTAGCTGATCGCCGGATCCCACGCCACCGTGTCGTACTTTCCGTCCAGAATGGACTGTGTGCGGAAGTAGAGCGCGTCGCCCTTCTTCACCGCGACCGCCGACACATTGGCCGGAGTGAACTCGGTGTGATCGTCCGGGCCGATTCGTTGCGCCCAGAGTTCGGTGTCCTTGGCCTGGATGGTGACCCGCACACCGTCGGCTTTGGTGTACGCGGCGCGCGCGGGCGAGGGGTCCGCGGTCAGTTGCACGCGGCCGTCGACGTGGACGGTGCCGTCGAACGGCGCGACCCAGCGGCGCACCGAGTCCAGCAGCGGGGAGTTGTCGACCTGCTGGTTGAACTGCGCGGTCTGGTCACCGACGATCTCGCCGGTCACCGCGCCACCGCCGACCGGCACCGGGGTGCGGGTGGAATCCGCGCTGTAGGCGGGCTGCCCGTTGGCGTCCAGGTAGCCGAACAGCACGCCGCCGTTGTTGACCAGGTCGGTGATGCCGTCACCGTTGACGTCGCTGAAGAACCGATCCGACGTGGTCGTGGTCCCCACGAAGTCCAGCTGCGCGGCGATAGCGACGACGAACGCCTCGACACCGATCGTGCCCGACAACGTCCGCTCGGTCGAGATCCCCGGGAGGTCGCGCAACCTGGTCGGCGTGTCACCGAACTTCGGTTCACCCCCCGGAGTGCTCAGATTGGGGCGGTAGTACACGTCGTTGTTCTTGCGGAAGACCTTGTCCGGCAGGTTGTCGCCGTTCACGTCCACCAGCGCCGACAGGCCGTCGGACTGGCCGGCGTTGAACCCGACCTTCAGCCCGACGCCACCCTGCTTGACCGGCAGCCCCTGCACGTTGTAGCCGGCGAACAAGTGCGCACCGAACCCGACGGAGGTGTTCGCCGAGATCGCACTCGCCTCACCTTCACGGATGTTCACGCCCAGATCGTCGTCCGGGACCGACCAACCGGCGGCGTCGGCGAACCCGGTGTAGTTGCCCGCCTGGTCACGCACCTCGTCGAAATAGTCGAACGAGTGGGTGTTGAACAGCTTGTTGTCCTCGCCGAACTGAGACACCGACGCCAGCAACGTCTTCGCGAACGCGCCTGCCCGGTAGTTCAGCTCGTAGGCCCGGATCAGCTGGTCGTCCAGTTTGACCTCCACCCGCCGCAGCAGGTCCGCGGTCACCTTCTTGAACCCGCCACGAGCGTCGATCTGCACATCGCCGCGGCGCGGCTCACCCCGGTCGCGGTCCCGCAGGAACGTCACCAAGTATTTGCCCTCGTTCGCACCGTGGCCGGTGTAGGTGATCCGCCGCGGATACAGGTTGCTGCCCGGCACCGTCGATTTCGCGGTGCCGCCGTCTTCCACCCGGGCGTAGTGATAGCGCAGCACGTTGTCGTTGGTGTCACGGACCTCGCGCGCCGCCCACGTCGCCACCCGACCCGAGGCATCGGTCAACGTGGTGTTCTCCGCACCGCCGAACACCGTGCGGGTGCCCGACTTGTCAGTGACCTCCCACCAGTAGTTCGCGGGCTTGTCCCCATGGCGCACGATCCGATCGAACCGGCTCTCCACCCTCGCGTGGAACACCTTCTCCGCCGTCCGGGCCTGCAAGGCACCCCGATGGGCCACCGGCGTCAACTGCTCACCGCCCAGCACATAGGTCTCGGTCTCCAGCCCGGCGTCAAAGCGCGGCACCCCCCAACGGGTGTCCACCGAAATGGACGGCATGGAGACGTCCCACCCAACGCCCAGCCAGCCGTTCGCACCTCCGGAGCTGTACGACACCGCCAGTTTCGGCTCCAGGCCCGCTCTCCCCTTGGGCACCTCCAGCGGATACGACATCCGCGCATCGCCCATGGAGTTCGCCGTCGGTGGCCCGATCAGGTTCACCCCGGCCCCCGGATCGGCCGCCTTGATGTCCTTGATCTGATTCGGATCGAACGCCGTTCCCTCCGGATGCTCGGGAGCCGTCACCGCCCCGTCCGTACCCGAAGCCAGCCCCGCCTCACGCACCGAGGCAGGCGGGCCCGCACTCGGGACGGCCATCGCCACCAACGCCAGTAACAGAACGACCACCACGGCCTTGTGGCGATGACGAACCGGACGAGCCCACGCGAAGGCAGACATGCCCCCGACCCCCTCTGGATCAATGGATTCGACTATCTGGTCCCAGCAGAGAGCGACATTCTTTGTCGCGCGCGGGATCGAACGGTGACGCGTCTGACGAAGACATTCGATCGAATAGTCGAATCGAACTAGTGCGTTCGGGCGAACTTCCCCCGCCGGGATCAGCGCATAATCCCTGCAAAAGACGAGACTTCGATCTCCGGTGACGCTATCGGCGGCGCATTAAATTTCGATGAAACGCCCGTTTTCGCACAAGAATCACCTGCGACCCGACAGACAGCCACGCTCATCCGAGCGAAGGCCCACAGGCAATCCGGTCAGCGGCCGCGGAATCGCGCAGCCAGCGCGGCGATCGGCGAGCGCCTCGTCCGGACGGGAAGCCTGCCGGAGGTGATGTCGCCCAGCAGGGTTCCCACGGTCTCCTTCGCACAGGTGCGGTTCGCGCCGATCCCGCCCGAAGGACCGCGTTTGATCCAGCCGACGACGTAGGCGCCGAGGCGTCCGTCGACGCGGCCGGCGGTGTTCGGGATGGTGCCGCGGCTGTCGTCGAACGGAAGGCCCGGCACGGGGACACCGTGGTATCCGACGGCGCGCACGATCTGGCCTGCGGCGATCTCGGCCTGCCCGTCCGCGCTCGTGACGCGCAGGCCGCGCACCTGCCCGTCTCCGATGATTTCCGTGGGAGCGGAGTGGAAACGCAGGACGATGCGGCGTCGGTCCGCGTCCGGCGGCGCGGTCCAGTCGACGGTCTCGCGGCCGAGTTCGCGCAGCAGTTTCGCCTTGCCGGTGCCCGCGTCGATCGCGGCCGCGGTGCGCGGGTCCGCGTCGTCGACGACGAGTGGCACGCCGGCGCGCCCGGCGAGCGCGAGCAGTTCCTGGGTGGAGTAGGCGGCGTCCTCCGGTCCTCGCCGGGCGAGCAGGACGACTTCCCGGATCTTGCTGGTGAGCAAGCGTTCCAGCGCGTGCGGGGCGATCGTGGTGCCGGCCAGGGTGTCCGGGTCGGCGGTGAGGATCCGGGCCACATCGAGGGCGACGTTGCCGGTGCCGACCAGCACGACGCGTTCCGCGGACAGGTCCACCGCGTTCGCGGGGACGTCCGGATGGCCGTTGTACCAGGCGACCACGGTGGTCGCGGCGACACTGCCGGGCAGTTCCTCCCCGTCCAGACCGAGGCTTCGCGCGGACGAGGCGCCGACCGCGTAGACGACGGCGTCGTGGCGCCCGGCCAGTTCGTCGACGGTGACGTCCCGCCCGACCTCGGTGCCCAGGACCAGCCGCAGCCTCGGGTGCTCGTGGAGCCGCGAGAACGTCTCGCCGATCCGTTTCGTGGCGGGGTGGTCAGGGGCGACGCCGTAGCGGACGAGCCCGCCCGCGACCGGCAGCCGGTCGATCAGGGTGACCCGCGCGTTCGTGTGCAGGAGCAGGTCCTCGACGGCGTACATACCGGCCGGGCCGGAGCCGACGACGGCGATGTCCGGCGGCGCGAAGTCGCTCGGAATGGCCCTGTCGAACGCCGGCGGGCTCCAGCGGTGGAAGTTGGGCGCCGGGTCCGCCGAGGACACGACCTCGCGGTCCGCGAAGTACTCCGCGTTGATGCCCGCGTAGACCTGGAGTGGTCCGGTCAGCAGATCCGCCGGGAAGATCGCGTCCACCGGGCAGGCGTCCGCGCAGGCTCCGCAATCGATGCACGACGCGGGGTCGACGTAGAGCATCTCGGTGGTGCCGAAATCCGGCTCGTCCGGCGTCGGATGGATGCAGTTGACCGGGCAGACCGACACGCAGGTGGCGTCGCTGCAGCAGGTCTGGGTGATCGCGAAGGCCATCTCAGATCAGGTTCGCCCGCTTGTAGAACACCAGCGCGGGGCGGGTGAGCAGACCGCACGAGCCGAGGAACTCCATCAGACCGGCGCAACTGGAGCGCATCATCGACTTGTGGTGCTCGTTGGCCTTCGCCTCGCGCAACGCGCGCGCTGTGTCGAGTCCCGCGTTCTTGTAGACGTCGCGGTTGACCATGCTGCTGACAATGAAGTACGACGCGATCGCGATGACCAGCGCGTTGATCCGGCGGCGCACGGGGCCCGCGCCCTCCAGTTGCTCACGCGTCTCGTCCCTGGCGAACTTCATGTGCCGGGACTCTTCGACCACGTGGATGTTGTTGATGGTGCGCACGAACGGGACCACGCGCTCGTCGCGCATCCAGTCACGCTGCATCACGTCGAGGACTTCTTCGGCGACGAGGATCGCCGCGTACGCGGCTTCACCGGTCGCCGTCGCCTTGAAGACCCGGCCGAGCTCGACGGCGAGCCGGCGCGGTCGATACGGGGGCGCGCCGAGTTTCGCGGCGCCGCGGGCGAACATGATCGAGTGGCGGCATTCGTCGGCGATCTCGGTCAGCGCCCACTGGAAGGCCGGGTCGGTCGGGTCCTTGGCATAGAAATCGCGCAGCACCATCTGCTGGAGGATCATCTCGAACCAGATGCCGGTGCTCGCGACCGAAGCGGCTTCCTGGCGCGTGAGTTCCTTCTGCTGCTCCGGGCTCATCTCGGCCCAGTAGCTCGTGCCGTAGAGGGTGCTCCACTCCGGGCTCGCGCCGTGGAAGTCCTTGTCCAGCGGCGTCTCCCAGTCCACTTCGGTGGCCGGGTCGTAGGACAGCATCGCGGCCGAATCGAGAAGCCGCTGAGCGGTCTCGCGGCGGCCGGCCCCGGCCGTGCGCGGCACATCGGTGCTGGTCATACGGACCTCCCTGACGACGTCGACAGCTGCGCGCGGCTACATGTTACCGCGATTCACTGTTACCTAAGGTAACACCTAAATGGCCGCGTGGCCAGGCGCGTGGGGCCGGTGTCATGACGCGGTTCTGGAGCTAGACCGGCTCGGCGCCGAAGTCGGTCCCCTTGGTCTCGGCACTGAAAAGCAGGGCGACCAGGGTGACCGCGATGGTGGCGACCAGATACAGCACGACGGCGGTGGTGCCGTGGTTCTCGACGAGCCAGACGGCGATGAAGGGCGCCGGCGCGCCGGCGATGATCGACGAGCCCTGGAAGACCAGGGAGGCTCCGGCGAAGCGGCGCTCGGTCGGGAAGAGTTCCGCGATCCAGGCGGCCTCCGGACCGGCGAGGAGCCCGTGCAGCGCCGCGCCGACGCCAACGCCGACATAGAGCAGCGGCAGGCTGTCCGATTGGACCATCAGGAAGAACAACGGCGCCCAGATCGCCAGTCCCGCGGCGGGAACCAGCATCGCGATTCGCCGTCCGACCACATCCGACCAGTGACCGCCCGCCAGCATGCCCGCGAACTGCAGCAGGGATCCGACGGTCACCGCGAGGAGGACGTCGGATTTGGTGTACCCGAACGAAGTCGTGGCATAAGCCACCACGAAGACGGTGTAGACGTAGAACGCGACGTTCTCGCCCAGTCGCACGCCGAGGCCGCGCAGGACCGGTCCCAGGTGAGCGAGTGTTTCCAGGATGCTCGACCGCGACCGTTCGGCCGCGGCGGAGTCGGCGCGTGACCGCGCCTGCCGGAACACGGGCGATTCGTCGATGCGACGGCGGATCCAGAAGCCGATGACCAGCAGGGGAACGGCGAGCAGGAACCCGATGCGCCAGCCCCAGTGCTCGAACTGCCCGCTGGGCAGCGCGATCGTCAGCAACCCCACCACCCCGGTCGCCAGTACCGTGCCGAGCGGGGCGCCCGCCTGTGGCCAGGCGGACCAGAACCCCCGGCGGCGGGGGCTTCCGTACTCACTCACCATCAGCACGGCGGCACCGAACTCGCCACCGAGCGCGAAGCCCTGGATCAGGCGCAGGACGACGAGCGAGATCGTCGCCCCGATCCCCGCCCGCGCGTACGTGGGCAGCAGCCCGATGGCCGACGTGGACAGGCCGAGCAGCAGGAACGTCACGACCAGCATGGGTTTACGGCCGAGGCGGTCGCCGAGATGGCCGAAGACGATGCCTCCGATCGGCCGCGCGACGAACCCCAGTCCTTGGGTGGCCAGAGCCAGCAGCAACTGCGCGACGGCGTTACCACCGGGGAAGAACAGCGGCCCGAGCACGGTCGCGGCGAGGATGCCGTAGAGGGCGAAGTCGTACCACTCCAGCACGGCCCCCGCGGTACTGCCCGCCAGCACACGCCGGAACGCCGAACGGCTCACTCCCGTCGACTTGGCAACGGTCACCTCGTCCGGGCTGGGCAGGTCGGGCATTTCGCTCTCCTCGGAACGACGATCGGTCAGCGTGCGGCAGACGGATACTGGCTCACCACAGGTGGCTGAACGCACCTGTTTCGCGCGCATACCGGCTCTCGATGAAGTCGTCGTCCGCGAGCCCTTTGATCCGGGCCGTCAAGGTCGCATCGTCGGCAGGCATCAGCGTGACCGATCCGTAGCTGCGCATGACGACGTACCGGCCATCGGAACTATCCACAAAGGACAATGGGCGGACGGCCGTCAGTGCTTTCCCGGCGACTCCCGGTCGTGCCGCACTCACCTGACCGGTCGCCCTCGCCCTCGCCAGAACACGCAGGAACCACTCGGCGCCATCAGGGGTCACCCCGTGCTCGATCAAGGATCGCTTGCCGGCGCTGAGCAGCCCCGATCGCCGCCACGCCCGGCGCGACCGGGTGAGAGCGAGTTCGCTCACCCGCAGAGGCCGCCCGGTTCCCGGCTGGGCATCGGGCACGGCTTCCAGCATGCCTTCCGCCATCTTCTTCGCGTTCATCCATCCCAGTTCCACGGTCTCGTCCCGCAGAACCACGCGCAGCGCCCGGCCGGTGGGCTGAGGAAAACAGCCGATCGACACCTGGCCGGCGGAGTCGCGGTAGCGCACGGACAGCGCGAGATCGCGGTCGTCCATCGCCCGCAAGGCCTGCAGCAGATCGCCGTCGAGATTGTCCGCGTCTCCGAGGCTGTTGGAGGTCAGCCATCGATGTGCGCGGGCACGGCATTCTTCTCGCTCCGACTCGTCACCGCCGTGGCGGCGCACGACGAGTGGCGACGGCATGGGCCCGAGGCGGAGCCGTTCCCACAACACTTCGTAGACCAGCGCAGGAAGGGCGGGAAGCGCCATCGTCACCGAACTGCGGATCACCTCGAAGCTCCCGCCTGCCTGCTCTCCGGGGCGAACCCGGTTCGCAGCATGTTATCCGGCCACAGTCGCCGACGGGGTTCGTGACGGTCAGAATTTCAGCCGCCCGAAGTCGATGTAGCCGGTCTCGCTCGCGACGGCCTGTTTGAGTAGTTCTACTCGTGGCAGGTACCGGGAATCCCGGCAGTATCGGTGAGGACCGCTCCGCGGAGAGCGGCTGACCTTGGGGGTTCCATGAAGTTCCGCCATGCCTTCACCACACTCGCCGTCACCGCCGGCCTGGCCACCGCGTTCGCGCCGGCCGCAGCCGCCGAGCCCGTCGCGAGTCTCGACTTCACCGCCGAACAGGGTGCACATCCGGTCGACGGCAGAAGCGGTCATTGGACCGCCTCTCCGGAGAACGAGGTGCGGTTCTGGGAGAGCGGCGCGACCCTGCGAATGGACGCCGAGACTGACCATGGGTTCGACTACATCGCACTCGACTTCACCGCGCCGTCCGGAAACCTCCAGGCAGGCACCTATGACCACGTCGGAGGCGCGCATATCCTGACCACCTCCAACGGCCTGGCCTGCATCGACGACTATTCGACGTTCACGATCGACCACATCGAACGCGGTGCGGAGGGACTCGTCGCCCTCGACGCGACGTTCGAACAGCGCTGCGGCAGCCCGACGTCACCTGCCCTGCGCGGTGAGGTCCACTACCGGCGCTGAGCCGGATGTAGGTGTCCGGTTCAGGTTTACGACCGGAAGGCTTCGACGTCGTAGATCTGGACCGGCCACACCTTTGCAGCGGGGGTCGTGGGTGGCAAAGAGGGTTATTGAGGAGAAGGGCAAACGCGTCGTGTTCGCGGGCGGGTCGCGACGAGCCTCCAGTGTCGCGGATCTGGCCGTCCGACGAGAGCCGGCCGCATCCCGATCGTCCATAGAGGACACCTGCGAGCGAATAAATGTCTGATTGATGCCTATTTGCACGCTTTGTAAGCAGGGTCGTGAGTGGCAATGCGCGTTCTAACCCTCTTTATCACTCACGACCCCCTCGAAACCGCACATCCAGCCATCAACCGAACATTCAGCCGTCAGAGAGTGCCCCCGCGGACACTTGAGGAACGATTGGCGCCCGCCGACCGGTCCAGAACCGTGCCGCGAAGGCCACCTCTCAGCCTTGAAGCCAGCGAAGGGGTCCTTCATCGCAGAGGCTCGATCACGCCACATTTGACTTACCCCTCAATAACCCGAATCGCCACCCACGACCCGTTCACCAGGCGTGAAATGCCGTGGTCGCCTCGAGCGCGGCTCGCCCGGTCGCGACCCGGTTCACCGGCGCGGTCTCGTCGGCATAGCCGAAGGAGATGCCCAAGAGCAGCTTTCCCGCAGTGACACCGAGTTCCCCGCGGACAGTGTCGGCGTAGAAGCTCAGCAAGCCCTGCGGGCAGCTGGCCACACCGTACGCGGCCATCGCCAGGAGCAACGTCTGCATGTAGGCACCGACGTCCGCCGCCAGTCGCGGCCCGCCGTCACCGGTGACGAACAGGAACGCGGCGTGTGGCGAACCGTAGAACCGCAGACTCTCCGCGTCATAAGCCGCACGTGCCGCCGAGTCGTCCGGGGCTATGCCCAACGCCCCGTACAGCTCCGCGCCGAACACGGCCCGGCGCGCGTGATGCACTTCCGAATACATGTCCTCGGAGTACGGGAAGTCCACCGAGATGCGCTTCTCGGCGTGGGCCGCCTGCAGGGCATTCGCCAGGCGCTCACGCGCCGCGCCGCTCACCACCTCCACCCGCCATGGCTGCGCGTTGGAATTGGACGGTGCGGCACCGGCCAGCGAGAAGATCGCACGCAGGGTGTCCTCGGGCACGGCTTCAGGACGGAAAGCGCGCGTCGCGTGACGACCGCCTATCAGCTTCTCCGCGCTGTACTTCAGCTCGACAGGGACCGACACGCTCATGAAACACTCCTCAACGACAACTTAGGTAAACGGGTGTGTTTACCTCTGAGTCGAGGCTAGCAACTCGGTCCACCGAAGTAAACACAGGCGTATACTTGACCGATGGAAACGACGCCTACGGTCACTCGACGACAGGGACGTGGCGGCCGGGAGCGCATCCTGGCCGCTGCCGCCCGGTTGTTCGCGACTCAGGGAATCAACGCGACCGGCATGGAACAGGTCGCGGAAGAGGCACCGGTCTCCAAGCGCACGCTCTACGTGCATTTTCGGACCAAGAGCGACTTGGTCATCGCACACCTGCAGGACCTCGCGTCTTCGGGCGCGACCCTGGAAAGCAGCTTGACCCGCGAAGACATTCCCGTACGGGAGCGGATCCTCGGGCTGTTCAGCCAGCCCTCGGCGACCACGTCTCCGGTACGCGGATGCCCGTTCATCGACGCCGCCGCGGAGTTCCCCGACGTGGAGAGCGCGGTTCACTCCTACGCCCGCGAGCAGAAACTGCGGATGGTGCAGCTCGTCTCCGCGCTGGTGACAGAGCTGGGCTGCCGCGACCCCGGCGCACTCGCCGAGCAGTTGGTGATCCTCGCGGACGGGGCCGCCAGCCGAGCCATGGTGCTGAACGACGCCGACTACGGCAGGCATGGACGGGCGGCAGCGGAGGTCCTCCTCGAGCGCGCTCTGCCCTCTTGTTGAGGCCGAGTAGAGGTTTCAGGTCGCGACGTAGACGGCGCGCAAGCGCGCGAGGTAGGCATCGGGCCCGCTGTATGCGCGGTCCTGAGCACCAGGACGGGTATGCGCCAGCCCGTGGTTCCGGCTCACGCGCAGAGTGGTGGTCGCCGCGCGCCCGGCGACGGACGAGTCGTCGGTGGCATCGAGAACGTGGACTTCCGGCGGGAACATCGCGCGCGCCTCGGCGGGAGACGCCGCAGGCGGGTGCCCGGTCCGGTTGGCGCTGCTGACGTGCAGGTGCCCGATGCCGGTGAGGATCGGGCGCAGCGGATCCCAGCAGGCGCCGAATACGAGGGCATGGCCGTCGCGGGTGGCCGGCGACGCCCAGTCCGGCACCCGGTCGGTCGCCAACGGCAGCAACAGCGTCAGCCGCTCGTGCACCAGGAGGTCACGGGCGAGGTCGCGGGTGGCGTTGTCGAGGTCGAGTGCGTCGGCGAACTCGGTCCACCGCTCGTCGTCGACCAGCCACAGCGCGACGGCCTGGTCCGCCGGGCGGCCTTTGGCGGTGTTGACGACATCGGGTGAGGTCGCGGCGACCACGGAGGTCAACGGGTACGGATTGGGAAACACGACGGCCGAGCCCGCTCGCAGCGCGTCGGCGGCCGCAGCCGACTCCGCGATCGACGGCGTCACGTCGCCGTCACCGGCGTGGTCGCGCGGAACGCGTCGACGAACCCGACCAGGCTCTCGACCGGGATGACGGCTTCGTTGCGGCGGAACGCTTCCGCCTTCACCCATGCCAAGGCGGCCGCCGTCTCCGCGCGGTCGAGTACCAGCCCCGCGAGTTCGCCGACCGCGCGCAGGACCCGGGCGCTGGCGAGGTGGGTCAGCACGACGGCCGGCTCGATGCCCAGAATCGCGGGGTCGTAGGGCTGGAACGTTTCCGGTCGCACGAACGGCGTGCCGGTGGAGATCGTGCCGACCCCGGTGCCGACGATCGGTGTGGTCACGGTCAGCGGCAGGCCGGTCTCCACCGACACCGAGCGGGCGATGGCGGGAATCCTGGTCAGGTCGGGCGCGGTGTGCCAGAGGTCGGCCTCGCCCAGCAGTTCGGCGGTGCGATGGGCGAGCAGGAACAGGATCTGTTCGGTGGCGACCATGCCACTGCGCTCGGCGACGCCCAGCCACGAGCTCGACACGACCCGGACCCCGGCCCGGACCGCTGCCAGGGTGTTCGCCAGGCCGAGACCCAGGTCGTTGTGCAGGTGTGAGGCCAGGACGACGTCCTCGCCTACCCGCTCGAGCAGGCCCTGGAACAGTGCGCCGCAGCGCTCGGTGAGCAGATCGCCGGTGGTGTCGGCGACGACGATCACCCCGGCGCCCGCTGCGGTCAAGGTGGTCGCCGCGTCGGCCATCACATCGAGGTCGGCGCGGGGCGCGTCGGCGAAACACACGTCCGGGATGACGCCGCTATCGCCGTCGCGCACGGCGCGCACCAGCGCGACGGCGTCGGTGAGCGCTTCGATCGCGGGGCGGTGCACCATCGCGTCGGCCATCTCGTCGGACGCGGGCACCACGATCATCACCCGCGCGTTCGGCACACCCCGTACCGCGTCGCAGGCCTGTCGGACATCGTCGAGGGTGGCGCGGCAGACCGCCGCGGGGCTGACGGATCCGGCCGCTTCCAGCGCGACTCGGCGGGTGGCGGCGAACTCTTCCGCGCACACCGCGGGGAAGCCGGCCGCGAACACCACGTGCCTCGGCCCGTCGCCACCGAACACCAGTCCCTGTTCCCGAGCCAGCCGCACGCGAAAGTCCGCGCTCATCAGGGTTTTGCCCTGGGCGCCGTCGCGGGCCGACTCCTCCCACAACACCAACCGCCCGCCCAGCGCGGATTCTCTGACCAGATCCGGCGTACCCACCGTGCTCATCCTCCCCCGGCAGTCCGGATGCGTTCCCGGAGCGAAGACAAAGTGAACTGGGCCGGAGAGGACCACGTCAAAGTGCCAATGCTCACAGCGCGTGGCTGATAGACGCTGTTTTGGCGACGCAGTGTGATTGCCCTGCGAGTGGCTCGACGAGAATCCCGCCGGAAGATGGAGTCGTGCTCAGCGCTGCGTGATGGCGCCGTAGTGCCGGCGTCGAGTCTGGAGTAGGCGTCAGTCGATCGGGCGGTTCCCGTCCTCCCCGACGCCCGCCGGAGCGAAACCACCGATGGGAGCGATTGCCCGACGACCGATCCGGGTACCTGAAGGATCATGTGGATGGTGCTGGTGATCCCGCTGCTGGTCATGTCGTTCGCGCTGCTGATGGAGCGTGTCGAAGCGAATGTGCCCGAACGCGATCCCAGCCGCGCCCCCGAACCCATCTGAGTCACCGCACGGCACCGGGCGTGCGTGGTCCGGCAGACCACACACGCCCGGGCGGCTAGCAGTGGCTGGTCATCCGCATACCGTTGATCCGGTCGTAGAACCGGGCGTCGAACGACCCGGCGTCGAACCACCAGTGCCATTGGTTCTTGACCGTGCCCTTGACGAACTTCGGGTTACCGCCGTGGTGGATGGGTCCCAGCACGACACCGGCACTGTCCAGCAGGTTCACCCACATCAGCCAGGCGTCGTTGCTGTCGCTGCTGACGAGCCTCGCCTCGAACGAGGCACTGCCGTTCGGGAACAGCGTCCATTTCGCACCGTCCAGCGTGCAGTCCCCCGCCGTGATGCGGCCCCAGGTGAACCAGCACGAGCTCGAACCGGTGCACGTGGCCTGCGCGGTGGTGGACGACGCGGTTCCGGCCGACGCGGGTGCGGCGAAGACACTGCCGATCCCCAGTACGAGAATTGTCAAAATGGTCGCCATGCGGCGCGTTTTTGTCATCATGATGTCTCTCTCCGGTGGTGGTCGAATTCCTGCCGATCGCGAAAGACCGGAAGTCGACGCTAACTTTCCGGAGGTCACCGAAGCGATCACTTACGCGCGGCCACAGGGGACGCCGATAGTGCGGAACCGCTGAACGGCAAGGCAATCGGCGACGGCGTTGCCTCTCACACCGGGAGAGCGGCGCGTGTCGCACTGTGCGAAATCCTGTGTCGGCTATCCGACGAAACCCGATAAGGAAATCAATCGACCGGCGGAGCAAGTTCGCCGGGGCAGAACGTACCGGGCGCCGGCAGCGTGCCATCGAAAAGGTACGCGTTGCCCAGCTTCCGGAGACACCGGTTGCCCAGAAGGTAGGCGGCGTGCCCGTCACCGTGCCAGACCGTGCTCGCCCGGGGAAACTGCCCGGCGACGTGCGCCGCTCCGAGATTGGCGGTGTTGTTGTCCAGCTCGCCGATCGTCACCAGCGCGGCAGGTGCCTTGGGCGCCGACAGCGGACGCGGCGGATACGCCGGATCACCGGGAACACCCGCGCAGCGGCCGAGTTCGAAGCGGCCTTCGATCCAGCCGAAGCGCGGTGCGAGGGCCTTGAGCCTGCGCTCGATGCGGAGGAACTCGCGGTAGTCGGGCGTCTGGGGCATGAAGTCGTGGCACAGGATCGCGTTCTGCACGGACCCCGTCGGCCCGTCGGGCGGGAATCGGAGAACGGTGAGGAAGTCGCTCGCGTCACCGGTGGCCGCTTCCGCGATGGCCTGGGCCAGTGCGGGCCATCGCGGCGGAGTCATGCCGACGAGCGCGCCGGCGAACAGGTCCCCCGCCGTGACGACGCGACCAGGTCCCGCTCCGGGCGCCGGCACCGGCGCGCGCTGGGCCGTCGCGACGAGTTCGTCCCACGCGTTCGCGGCGTCCCTGCCGTGCAGGGCACAGGACGCCGCGCGGGCGCACCAGTCCCGAAAGCGCAGGAGCTGCCGTTCCTGGGTGAGCGCGTAGTCGGCCAGCCAGTCAGCCAGCCGGGGCCGGGTGTGGTCGGCGACGCCGTCGAGGTAGAGCCGCTCCAGCCGGTCACCGAACAGTTCGGCGTAGGCCTGGCCGTAGGTGGTGCCGTAGGAATTGCCGAAGTACCGCAACCTCGCCTCGCCGAGCGCGGCCCGGATCGCGTCGAGATCGTGCGCGGTCTGCCAGGAGTCGAGCCCGGCGAACACCGGGCCCGCCGCTTGACGGCACCCGGCATCGTAGGCGGCGTTCTCCCCGACCTGGGCCTGCCAACCCGCTTCGTCCTGATGCCGCACCAACCCGAGGATCGAGGCAGGCGGACGCGGGCACACGATCTGCGTGCCACCGGTGCTCCGTCCGAGACCGCGGGGGTCGAAGACGACGACGTCCAGCCGCTCGGTGAGTTCGTCGAGCCAGGTCTGGAGCGGCGCGGGCCTCGGTCCGACGATGGTCGTCGTGCTGTTCCCGGCGCCGAGGTTGGCCACCACCGTGCCGGTGCGGCGAGCCGGATCCTTCGCCGTCACCCGCACGACGTCGATACCGGTGGACGGCCCGCCGGGATCCCTCCAGTCCACCGGAACCCTCAGCACCGCGCACTGCGCGCCGTTGCCGCAGTCCTGCCAGTTCAGCGACGGGTGCGGGGCGGCCGACGCGGGAGCCGTCGACAACGCCAGCATCACGGCCACGATCACGGCGCCGTACCTTCGACTTGTCATCCGAGAAGATCCTCCTTGGGTCGCCGCCTCACCGTGGCACCGCGAGCACGGACGACGCATCTGCCGCACGGCATAGAACGGGAGGGCCATGAGCACGGTCGCCGTCAGGTGGCGAGCCTTTCCACCGCTCGCACAGGACGTCCTGATCGCCCTCGGCGTCCTGTGCGTCTCGCTCGGCCTGCCAGCGCTCGACGGCGCGGCGATCGCCGTGGACGTTCTCCTGTGGACTGTCGCGGCCTGCGTGCCGCTGCTCTGGCGGCGTTCCCTGCCCTTGTCCTCGGTGGCGGCCACCGGCGCGGTGACCCTCGGCTCGCTGTGGGGCGGTTCCCCCGCTTCGCCGTGGGCGGCGATGGCGGCGGTGTTCTCGGCCGCGTACCACCTGCGACGCCACCGGATCGTGCTCGTCCTCGCGGCCACCGCCTGGATGATCGCGGTGGCCGCGCTACGCGGTGTGCCCATCGTGCCGTCCGGCGTGCTCACCTCCGCCGGGCTCGCGGTGCTGCCGGTCAGCCTCGGTTATGCCCTGCGCCTGCACGCGGACCGGGCGGAGGCCATGCGGCGGCTCGTCGAATCGGAGGCCGGGCGCGCTCAGGCGCGCGAAAGGAACCGCGTCGCCAGAGAAGTGCACGATCTGGTCGGGCACCAGTTGAGCGCGATCCGCTTGCGGGCGCTGGGAAGCCGGAAGGCGGGCATCGACGCCGTCCCGGCGCTCGGAGCCATCGCCGACCTGGCGGGCGAAGCCTTGGGGCAGGTGCGGTCGCTGGTGGACGTCCTGCGGGAGGACGGCGCCCCCTCTCTGTCCGATTTGGACGGTCTCGTCACCGGGATGCGGGAAGTGCTGCGCGCGGACATCGTGCTGGACCTCGGCGGCCACGATCCTCCGCGCCCGGTGCAGGCGGCCGCGTACCGGATCGTCGAGGAGGCGCTCAGCAATGTCGCCCGCCATGCCTCGGTTCGCCGGGCCGGGGTGACGGTCCGCTCGCGAGACGGCGAAGTGGTGATCACCGTAGACGACGACGGCGAACGTGGCGGGAAACCGCTGGAGGGCAACGGGATCCGCGGTATGCGGGAACGGGCGGCAGCACTCGGCGGCACCCTGAGCGCCGGTCCGCGAGACGGCCGTGGCTGGCGGGTCCGGGCGACGGTCCCCTGTGCCGGGGATGGATCGTGATCAGGGTCGTCGTCGCCGACGATCAGGAAGCGGCCCGGGAAGGGATGCGGCTGCTGCTCTCCGGCGAACCGGACATCGAGGTCGTCGGTGCGGCCGTGGACGGTGCCGATCTGCTCGCGCTCGCGCGGCGACGCCGGCCCGACGTGGTGTTCACCGACATCCGCATGCCCGGATTGGACGGTATCGAGGCGATCAGAAGACTGAGCGTGCTGGATCCCGGGCTCGCGGTCATCGCGGTGACCACGTTCGATCTCGACGAGTACCTCTTCGGCGCCCTGCAGGCCGGCGCGGTCGGGTTCGTCCTGAAGGACAGCGCGCCCGAATTGTTCGTCGACGCGGTGAGGCTCGCCCACCGCGGCCAAGGACTGATCGACCCGCAGGTGACGCGGCGACTGGTGACCCGCTTCGCCCGCACCTCACCGCGCCCCGCGCCACCGGAACTGGCGCTGCTGACCCCGCGCGAGACCGAGGTACTGCGCGGTCTCGCACGCGGGCTGGCCAACGCCGAGATCGCCTCGGAATTCGGCATCGCCGTGGGCACGGTGAAGATCCACGTCGAGCGGCTCCTGGCGAAGCTCGGGGTCGCGACCCGGGTGCAGGCGGTGATCCAGGCGCACAAGTACGGAGTGGTCACCTGGGACGACTGAGCCCCAGGAAATACTGGGTCATGGCCAAACGCCCCGCGAGCGACCTCACCGTACTGAAGAAGTGGTTCGCCACCCTCGATGACGCGGGCTTCCTCGCGCTCGCCCCGCCTTCCCGGGGCCGGTTCACGCAGTCCGACGGCCGAGATGACGCGGTCGCGGAACTGGCGGACCGGGCCATGTCCGCGACGACCCCTTACGCGTTCTGGCACTGGCAGTCCCACCAGCGGGCGTTCACGGGCAAAGGTGAACTGGTGGACGACCTCCTGGTGCACTGGCACGGAGCGCACGAGGACGTGGCACGACGGCTGGCCACCGCGCCGGAGCCTTTCACTTCGCTGGACATGGGCGCGGAGCAGGCGTTCGTGGTGACCAAGCCCTTCCCGCTCCCGGCGGCCGGCGACCGGCGCGCCACCGGCCCCGCGGTCCGGCGGCTGGTGCGCGCCGTCGCCGCCGGCCAGGACGTCACCGGCGACGAGCGGGACTGGCTGCTCGCGGTCGCGGACGGGAGTGGTGACGTCGCCGACGACGCGTTCGCGTTGGCGTGCGACCTGGGCGTGCTCACCCGCGACCTGGTGGCCGGGCGCCTCGCGGCCTGGGCGGGGCCCGATGACGAGGATCCGGCGGACACGTGGCTGTGGATCACCTCGGTGAGGCAAGCCGCCCCCGAGGCGATGGCAGGACTCCTGGCACCGCACGCCGCCCATCCACTGGTCGCCGCCGCTCTCGGGAGGCCCGTCGCGGACCTGGACACCGACGCGGACGACGCGCTCGCGGTCACCGCGGCACGACTGTGGCGTGCGCAGGACATCGAGGAGGCGGTCGCCGCAGTGGCGTCATGGCTCCGGCGGGAACACCTCCAGTCCACCTTGGAGGAGGTGGCCGGGCTGCTCGCGACGCGGGTGCACGGCGGTGTCCACCGCGACATCGCTCCGGCCCGGCTGCTGGACCTCGCGAGCGACGAGCGAATCCCACTCTTCTGGCGCGGGCTGGCGGTTTCCGTCGTCGACTCGCTCGGCGGCTACGAGCATCTCGAGGACCGGCTCGACGCCGTTCGCGAGCTCGGACCTCGGCCGTTCAGCGCCTACTGGCCTGCCGACGAGGACGCGCCGGTGATCGCCGGTGATCGTGCACGGCTGCGGGAGCTCGTGGCGGACCACTGGCAGCTCGGCAGCCAGCCTACGACGCTGCGCACCGACCCGGACCGTACCCGCGAGCTCGCGGCCACACTGGACTTCCCGCTCGGCTGGTTCTGGACCTGGCCCGCCGAACAGGACGCGTTCGACCGCGCCGGCCGGATGACCGGCCCACTGCCGGTGCATCTCCTCGACGCGACGGCCGACGACATCAGGGAGGCGCTACCGCCCCGGTTCGAGTTCGTCGCCGAGTCACCGGCGATCCATCCCCGGTGACCACACGTGTGCCTTGGCGGCCCGACGCCTACCTCGACCTCGCCCGCCGTGCTTGCTTCGTCTGCGAACTGCTCGCCGGTAACCCCGAATATCCACACCACATCGCCCACCGCGACGACCACGCCGTCGTCTTCGCCAGCCGCTTCCCCTCCGTGCTCGGGCACTTCCTCGTCGCTCCGGTCGAACACCGCGAACACGCCATCGCCGACTTCACCACCGACGAATACCTCGGCCTCCAAGCGATCGTGCACCGCGCGGGCCGCGCACTCACCGACCTGCTCCCCACCGAACGCCTCTACGTGCTGTCCCTCGGCAGCCAGCAAGCCAACCGGCACGTCCACTGGCACCTCGCGCCACTGCCACCCGGCGTGCCCTACGACCAGCAGCAGACGGCAATCTTCGCTCCGGAGCGAGGCCACCTCGACATCCCGGAGGACGAGATCGCCGAACTCGCCCGACGCCTCGGCGAACGCATGGCCGCCTGACCACGCGGCGCGGCCGTGGCATGATCCGGGCATGACGAAAACCGGAAAGGGTCGTGGCGCGTAGACCGCCCGCCGCTGTCCGCGCGCACCTTCCAGTTCACCCGCGCCTCCGGCAGTTCTCCGTCGTACCCGGGTTGCCACGCTGGGTACTGGCGGACATTCACCGTGTCGAGGCGACCTGGCTCCGGCCAGGGGACATCGCGACCGCGTTCCGCGAGTTGCAGCGCTATGCCCGCGTCGCCCACCAGTACCGAGCACACTGGACTCTCGGCTGTCCATGCTGCGAGCCCCTGGCACGCGAAACCCTGGACCTGGCGCTCCGAGCACTTCCGTCGCGAAGCCGTACTGCCCTGCTCGCTCTCATCCGCCCTTTCGACGAGGAGATACGCCGAAAGACCCTGCCCGATCCCGCCGGACCGCCCGATCGGCCTTGGTGGCAACGCCGGATCAGCGGCATCTACCACCGTTGAACCGACAAACTCGATTACGAACACTCCGCGTGATCATCGAGGCCGAGCATTTCAGCGTCACCCTCCGGAAGGACGCAGCGAAAGCCACGCAGAGTAGGTTTGGCTCAGCGTTACCGAATTCGCATTCCCACCCTGATCGAGTGAACTATCCAGAGGCACCTGACCTGCGGAAACTCCGCAAAACACCAGGCAGATCCGATCTGATCACTTATCGTGTTCATTGATTAACGCAGTGCCTTGCTGTTAGAGATGTCCATTCCGGATTCACATCCCGTTGCGGATAACTCTGCGCAAGGACAGGCACTGAATGACCCAACAGCAGACCTCTTGCGGTGGCGCACGCCCTCGTGCGGTTCATGCGCTCTTCGCCTTGGTGCTGGTGGTGCTGCCGCTGTCCGGCTGCGGTACCACGACAGGCGGTGCGGCAGCGGCCCCCGTCGCCACGCTGTCGCCGTCGCCCGAGGCACTGGCCGCACTGCCCGAAGCGAACACCTTCGGCGAGCTGGACTCGGCACCCGCCGACCCGGCCGCCGCACTCCCCGCCGGGGGTGAAGTGCTGCACCCGACCACGGACGTGGCGGTCTACCGAGCCCCGGGCGCGGAACCGATCGCCCGGCTGCCGGAGACTCAGATCGGCTCGCCGACCTGGGTTCCGGTGATCGCCCGCCAGGGCGACTGGGCGCAGGTACTGCTGCCCGTGCGACCCAACGGCGCGACAGGCTGGCTGCACGCCACGCCCGAGACCGTCGAATCGGCGCACAACGACTTCCAGGTCACGGTCGATCTCGGCAAATTCCGCCTGGAAATCCTCGAAGCGGGCAAGCCGACCGGCTCGTGGACCATCGGTACCGGCAGGGCCGAGCACCCCACGCCCACCGGCCGCGCGTTCATCCTCGCCTCCATCAAGGAGAGCGTGAACACCTACAGCCCGATCGTGCTGCCGCTGAGCAACCATTCCGATTCACACGAGACCTTCGGTGGCGGGCCCGGCACGGTCGGCCTGCACACCTGGCCGGACGAGAGCTTCGTCGGCAAAGCAACCAGCGACGGTTGCATCCGGGTCACCCGCGAGGCGCTCGACCGCCTCGTGGAGTTGCCGCTCGGCACCGTCGTGCAGATCGCCTGAAACCCCGAAACCATGGAGGTAATTTCCTTGTCCCCACGTACAACCGGCGTGCTCGCCTGCACGGTGGCGGCCTGTCTGGTCTTCGCCGCCACCCCCGCCACGGCCGCCCCCGCCGAGTCCGCGTACGCCCTCGCCGCGTCCGGTCTCGTCAAGATTCCCCGCACACCCGCCGTTTCCGGGCCGGGCAAGGAATCGCTCGCCTCGGTGGCGCTGCCGAACCCGGGCCCGGCACTGATCAGCGCTCGGGCGCTGAACGCCGAAGTGACGCCGGGGCACGCGAAATCGAGTGTCGCCGGTCTCTCGCTGAACCTCGGGGTGCTGCCCGCCGGCGTCGCCCTGCCCGGTCTCAGCGCCGAGGTGATCAAGTCCGAATGCCGTGACGGCAAGGGTTCGGTGTCGATCGCGAATCTGAAGGCCGGTGGCAAGGCGATCCAGCTCGACCAGGTCCCGCCGAACACCACCGTCCCGCTGGCGTCGCTGCTCGAACTGGTGGTGAACAAGCAGACCGAGAACGCGGACGGCACGCTCACCGTGACCGCCGTGTCGGCCAGGATCCTCGGCAAGACACAGACTCTCGACATCGCGTCGTCCACCTGTGCCAAGGCCCCGGGCGCCACCCCGAAACCGACGAAGCCCGCGGAAAAGCCCCGGCCTGGCGGGAAGGCACCCAAGCCCACTCCGGTTTCCGCGCATCTCGACGTCACCGGCTGACGTCCGGCGCGCCTCCGAAGCCCGCCAACGGTTCACTCCGTTGGCTGGCTTTGCTCCTGAGGCGCCTTCGCCGCCTGGAGTCCGCGTGCGGGCAACCGGTTCGCTCCCCAGCTCCGTTCGATGTAGTCGACGATCCGCGTGATGTCCTCGGGAGGCACCTTCTCCTGCTCCCCGTGTTCGAGCGGGTCGGTGTGGAAGATGTAGAGCCGCGACGCGAACTGGTCGAACGGCAGCGAGGCTTCACCGAACCGCTCACCGTTGCCCGCGGTCGAGACCACGACACCGTCGCCCCAGTCCTGCCCGCTGTCGTTGTTCGGGTTGTAGAAGTACACCCGGGTGACCTCGTGCGGATCGGCGGCGACCCGCAGGATCGTGATCGCGTGCCAGCCGACGTAGCGGGCGGCACTGTCGGTGACGGCGACCCCGGCGGGCTGCGGGTGGATCAGCGGCTGCCCCCCGTTGTAGGCCGGGTGGTAGCTCGCGTGGAACTGCCGCAGGAAGGTGTCGAGCTCGATCAGGTTCCCGGTCTCGACGTCGACGTTGATCCGGAACCCGCGCGCGGTCCACCAGCCGTGGAACTCGGGATTGACCCAGCGGTGCGGATCGCCGGGCCTGCCGAGGCAGCGGCGCCCCATCTCGGCGTAGATCCGGTCCAGGTGCGGCACCACGAGCAGCGAAACCGGGTCCAAGTCCGACGGCGGGGTGCTCGCGAGGCCCCCGGCGCTGTCGTTCGAGGAGATCCGCTGGCCTTCGAAGTGCATGACCACCTCGTCGTCCCGTGCCGCCCAGACCACGATCTGCAGCAGGTAGTCCGGGTCGTTGTACGCCCACATCGACAGCGCGCGGGCCGACTGGCAGGTCGGGTTGTCGCCCTGGCCGACGCCCAGCGGCAGCCCCAGCATCGACAGCACGCCCGCGAGCAGCCGCGCCTCGGGCCCTGGCTCGTCGCCGAAAACCGTCGTCAGCCGCTCGCGCGCGGGCTCGGACAGCTCGAGCCCGAGCTGACGCCACAGCGCGGGCACCATCGGCGGCGAGTGGAGGATGCCGCGGTCGAGCAGCAGCGCCAGCCCGTAGACGCACTGCGCGGTCTGGGTGTGCACCGCCACCTCGATCAGCCGGTGGATCAGGTCGCGGTGGCGCAGCAGGCTGTTGCGGCCGACGTCGGACAGGCCGAGCGCCTCCCCGAGCAGATAGTCGCTCTTGTGCCGCAGGAACCGCAGCAGCTCGGCGTGGTACGGCGAGACCAGCCCGGTGTCGTGCATCGCCCTGGCGAATCCGGTCGCCTCGTACTGCAGGCCACCGTCGTCCATCGCCTCCAGCCGGGACCGGAAGACCGCGATGCCCGGGTCCTCCCGGCAGGCCTCCGTGGTGCCGAACAGGGCGCTGATCAGCCGATCGACGCCTTGTCCGGAAGCGTTGCCGAGGTCGACCTCCGGATCCCCACGGTAGACCGCGATCCGGGTGATCAGCGACTGCACCTGGTCGACCTGGATCGGGCGCTGGCGCAGGATCCGCCAGATCTCCTCGACCAGCTTGTCCAGGACGCTTTCGTAGCCGATCTCGTCGGCGACGTGCCGGAACAGGTCCCTGATCAGCTGCGCGGTCCGGCCCTGCCCGGTCCGCTCGGCCTCGGTGGGCGGGGTGAACAGCAGTTCCAGATTCATCGCGAGCACCTGGGACAGGAACTCGCGGGCGTCCTCGGCGGACAACGTCGGATGCGCGTAGTCGCCGCTGGCCACGGCGAGCGTGCGCAGCTCGCTGCAGGCCTCCATCACCACGGTGTCCGCGTCCCCGGCGTGCAGGCCCGGCCCGACCAGCGCCGGGATCAGGATCTCCGGAGTGGCCCAGTCCGTCCCCAGGAACAGGCCCGCCTCCTCCAGCTCCCGCGCTCTGACCTGGACCGCCGCGGCACCGCCAGGCTGCACCAGCACCCGCCGCAGCGCCTCCAGCATCCGCCGCAGCTTGGTGTGTTTGCCGAAGTCGCGGGTCTCGGCCATCGTCCTGATCGCGTCGTCCAGCGAGGCCACGCGCTTGTCCAGCGTGGTGGCCGCGCCGGGAACATCGCCGTTCGGTTTCAAAGGCTTCCCTCGGGTCGGTCTCCTGGTCCGGGGTCGCCCTCAGACGTAGAAGTCGAACTCTTCCTGTTGCTTCAGCAGCTCGCGCATCTGATAGGAATCTTCGCCGAAGAAGTACAACAGGCCCCAGTGGGTACCGAACGCGGTCCGCTTGGTCACCGTTTCCTCCAGCGGAGCCGACAGGTCGTGTGACTCGTAGTAGTCGTGGTCCTCGGTCTCCGGCGGGATCCGCAGTTCGCTGACCACCCGGCGACGCGGGTAGACCCCGAAGCAGCCCGCGACGCCGGCGGCGTCTTCGACCTCCTTCGGGAAGAAGGCATCGATCTCTTCCTCGGTCGTCTTCGGGTCGAATGCCAGCGCGAGCCCTTGGTAGGCGTTGAAACCGTAGGCGCGTTCGAGCAGCTCGAACACCTTGAAACCCGGCGGCCGGTAGGCGACCTCGCCGAAGTACATCTCACCGTCGTTCGTGACGAAGTACTCCGGGTGCACGAAGCCGAACTCGATGTCGAAGGTCTTGATCAGCTTCTCGATCTGCGCGGTGATCTGCGGCCGGTAGCGCTCCAGCTCGGGAGTCGCGGGCACGAACACCGAGTAACCCAGGGTCACGTACTCGGAGATGTTCAGGAACTTGATCTTCCCGTTGTGGATCCACGCCTCGACGGCGAACTCCCAGCCGTCGAGGTGCGACTCCATCAGTACCGGGAACTCCTCCTCCGGGATCGCGTCGACGTCGTCGGGAGTGCGGACGATGCGGTGCCCGAGACAGCCGGCCTTGTCGAAGGCCTTGAGGTGGATCGGGTCGTTCGGATCGCCGTCGAGCTTGAGCAGCGTCTGATTGACGCGCTTGAGGAAGCGGATCACGTCGTCGCGGTCGTGGGCCTCCTCGAAGATCCCGACCCGGATCCCGCCGAGCTGCGCCCTGCGCTTCATCAGGGACTTGTCCCGCAGCAGCATGGCCTGGCCGAACAGGCGCGGGTTGTCCATCAACACGGAGTTGATCGCCCCGGCCCACTCCACGGTTTCCTCGAACAGCGGGATCGCGACGTCGACGCCTTCACGCTGCAGCGTCTCGGCGATCTCCAGCGAACGGTCGTTGAGCCGCTCGAAATTCCACGACAGGTAGGGAATGTCGTGTTCCACGCAGTACTTCTCGGCCCAGTCCGGCGCCACGACGACGTACCGCCGATCGAACCGGTCGAGCGCCTCCACGGCGTTCAGGCTCCACCCTAAAAGAGCCACGTACCCTTTGTCTGGATTCTTCGTGGCCGGTTCGGGTCGCGTCATAGGACCGTTCCTCCGTGTCGGCGTCGGCAACTCCTCGGAAAGCATGAGCCGACCAACCGTACCTGGAGAGTGACACCACCCGCTGAATGGATCGCAGGCTGCCTAGCGGACCGAGGTCGCGATGGGGCCGTCTTTCCTTTACTCATAAGGGTTCCCTCCGCGAGTGTGACCGACGTCATCGTCGATCGATCCAAAATGGACAATCGGTCGAACCGCTTTTCCGAGATGTGTCAACGGGAACGACCTGCCGGGTTGACGAAGATCTTGCCGTCGACGTGGCGAGGACGACGGTGTCGATGGCGCCGGCACGAACACCACAGAGTCCCCGTCGCGGCCGCCTCGCCTGCGAATTCTCGGACCGGATCACGCCGGCTCATCCCGTCGAGTAGGGTCTCCGGCAGTTCGCCGTCGGGCGAACGGAACATCTGACTGGGGAGTCATAGTGAAGAAGATCGGAGCGGCCGCGATCGTGGCCGGTACGGTACTGGGCACCACGATCGCCGGGGCCGGTGTGGCCAGCGCCGCCGGCGGGGCGGGCCCGAAAGAGTGTTTTACGGCGACAAGCTGCTCGCTCGCGTCGGGGTTCTTCCCCGGCGGGACCATCCACGTGGACCTCGAAGCGACCGCCGCACCCGGCTCGCCTGACCACTGGTTCAAGTGGACGATCGGCAAATGCTCGGGCGGCGGTTACATCCACGCGCCGGCGAAGACGGAATCCTGCGTGCTGCCTGCCAGCTACTACACGCTGACCGTCGGCGAGCTGCAGTACCCGGTCAACTGGCGGATCGGTATTCGCTGGGACCACTGACCCGGTGAGCCGGGGAGGGGTGCCACCTTCGAGCGCCCCTTCCCGGCCAGGTTCGACCCCGGCGTCAGCAGGTGGCCGACGCCGCCCGGTACGCGGCGATCCTGATCCGCAGGCCGCGCAGGTGGACCAGGTCTATGGCGAACGTCGAGACCTGCCGATACCCCGCCGTCGGCCCATCGGCCCGGCAGGGACCCGAGAGGTAGACGAACTCGTCGTCCGGGTCGCATCTCGGCTCCGACCAGATCGCGGCGTCCCCGGCTCCGATGTTCCCGCACCGGGTCCGCGCCAGCCAGTAGACCGGCAGCTTCATCACCTCGCCGAGCACCTTCTCGAAACCGGCGAGATCGGCCCCGGCTATCGCGAGCCCGTGTCCGTTCCACACCCGCGGCGCCCAGTACTCGCCGACAGCGGCGTGGGTGACGCACGCGAGGTCGCCCGACGCGGTGATCGTCCAGCAGGCCACGGTGGTCAGAGTCGGCATGACGGCTCCAGCTGTCAGGCTTCAGGTGCGACCGAAGGTAGTGGATCATGCGGTCGCGGAGGTACCACCGGTGGCGCTTCCGGTGTTGCTCCGACTGGCAAAGCCCGAGTTCAGCGGCGCAGGACGAGATCGAAACCACGCGCTGTTCATTCAGTGTTCATCGGATCCGTACGGCCGGGTGAGAATCTCCAGCGCGTGACCGTCGGGGTCGTCGAAGTACACGCCCCGGCCGCCGTCATTGGAGTTGATCTCTCCGGCGCCGCGGTGCCCCGGCCCCGCCCAGTACGGCAGACCTCCGGCGCGGATCCGCCCGAAGATCGTGTCGAACTCGGCCTCCTCGACCAAGAACGCGTAATGCTGCCTGGAGAACTCCTCGGTGCTCTGCATGACGTCGAGCGAGACCCCGTTGCCGGTCTGGACGACCAGGAACGGGCCGAACTCGGCGGGCTCGGGCAGCCCGAGGATCGAGACCAGGAAACCCGCCGTCGCGGCCCGGTCGGTGGCGTTGATGATGGTGTGGTTCAGCTGCACTGTCATGAAAGCATGATAAAATCTCAAGTTTGCTTGAGGTCAAGCCCCGCTCGTAACGGTTCCCGGTTCATCGCGACTTGAGTACTGCAAGCCGACACGAAGGGGACGTGATGCGTGCTTTGGTGATGGCCGGTGTAGCCGGTCTGCTTACCCTGACCCTCGCTCCGCCGGCGGCGGCGACCTCCGCCGTACCGGAACAGTGGTCGGCCGGACCGTTCACGGCGCAGGTCGCGGTCATGGCGGGGGACGTCAACGGAGACGGCAAGGACGACCTGGTCAGCTACAACACCTACCTGTACGGGTGTTACGTGCTGCGCTCGAACGGTTCCGGCTTCCAGCCGCAGCAGAACTGGGGTGCGGGCAACTTCCTGAGCAGCGGTTTCAACGGCAACGCCAACTTCGTCGGCGACATGGACAACGACGGCCGCGCCGACGCCATCGCGGTCCGGCGGCCCACGGCCTCGACACCCCGCGGCATCTTCGTGGCGAGGTCGATCGTCGACTACTACGGCGTGGAACGCTTCGGAACACCCTCGCAGTGGTTGAACAACACCATCGCGGGTGACTACGGGAACCTGGCAGCGGATCTGGACGGCGACGGCGACACCGACGTGATCGGCCTGTTCGACGTGGCCACCCTGGCGGCGAGGTCGGACGGCACCACGACGCTGCCGCTCACGGCGTGGGCGCCGCCCATCCGCGGCGAGAAGGCGACACTGGCGGCGGACGCGACCGGTGACGGCAAGGCCGACCTCATCCTCGTCGACCTCGCCGGCACGAGAGTGGTGGCCGGCACCGCGAACCGCTGGTTCGACACCCCGGTGTCGTGGTCGACGACTTCTTTCCACGGCAGCAAGAAGACCCTCACCGCGGACATCGACGCCGACGGCGACGGCGACCTCATCGCGATCAACGACAACGACGTTCAGGTGATGCGCTCCACCGGTACCGGCTATTCCTCGCCGGAACCGTGGTACACGGGTTCCTTCTTCGGCACGAAGGAAACCCTCACTGCCGATGTGGACGGGGATGGCGACGCGGACCTCGTCGCGGTGAACGCCAACGACGTCTGGGTGTTGCGCTCGCAATAGGTGAACCGGATGTGGCTCTTTCCGGCGGCGTGGGGGTGACTTCGGCTCCACGCCGCTCGGGCGGTCACCGAACGGAGCAGTAGAGCCGTCTCATCACGCCGCACACATATTGAGGAGTAAGTCATCGTGGGCGGGGCCGGCCCTTCCGACCAACCCGACCTCTTCCGTTTTTCCTGTAGTCCCTTGGATCGACACGACCGAGCATCGAAAGGATGACAGTCGGTCGGACCAGTCGGCAGCACACGATCTACGGTTCGTGACCGGATCACTCCCCGCGGCCCCGAAAGGCCAGGACGCGAGCGCGCGACAGAATAGCCCTTCCCTCAAACGGGTTTCGACCCCACACGAAGGATCACTCGGCCGAACCCGGTAGCGAAGGCGACGAACGACCGGACTGCTACCAAGTGACCAGGGCAAGATCGTCCCAACGACGGACGATGCCCGATGCGGGCGGTGGCACGCTCGACGACATGATCCACCGGACAGCGGCCACCGCCGCGCAGCAATCCCGTAGTGGGCGGATTTCTTCTCTCGATCTACTCCGGGGGGTGGCGATCCTCGGCACCTTCGGGACGAACGTGTTTCTTTTCGCGCATCCCGGCGGGCCCGCGGGCTTCTTCCAGGATTTCGTCGGGACCGCGAACGGCGTCGCGGAGCACGTCGAAATCGGACTTCGCACGCTGAGCAACGGCAAGTTCCTCGCTCTGCTCACGATCCTGTTCGGCGTGGGCCTCGAATTGCAGTATCAGTCCGCGCGGAGGCGCGGTGTTTCCTGGCCTGGCAGGTATCCACTCCGGGCGGGAATTCTCTTCATGGAAGGCGTCGCGCACTACCTACTCGTTTTCGAAGGCGACGTGCTCATGGCCTACGGGCTCACGTCGCTGCTCGTCGCGTACCTCGTCGGCCGGAGCGATCGGGTCGTCCGCAAGGTCGTCGTCGTGGTGAGTGGCGTGTACACCACGACGATCCTCGCCGCGACCGCGCTGCTCGTGGCCGGACCGGGCGTTTCCGGCGAGCCGACCCCGGTCGATCCCGCCACGACGGCCAGCTGGCCCGCGCAGGTCGCCGTCCGCTTCACCGAGTTCCTGATGTTGCGGGCGGAGACCATCCTGATCGTGCCCTCCGCCGTCGTCCTGTTCCTGCTCGGTTCCCGGCTGCGGAGGGCCGGTGTCTTCGAAGACACCGAGAAGGGCGCACAGCTTCGTGCGCGACTGCTCGTGCTGGGCTTCGCCGTCGGCTTGCCGCTGAACGTGCTGACCGGTTTCGGCGGGCCGGACTGGTTGCTCGTCGACAGGTACCTGTTGCCACCACTCGTCGCCCTGGGCCTGCTCGCCCTGGTCACCCATCTCTCACTTCGGATGCGTGAGAAGCCGGGAGCTGTCCGAAGTGGACTGATCGCGGTCGGCCGAACGGCTCTCTCCTGTTACGTACTCCAGAACCTGCTTGCCGGTTTCCTGTGCTACGGCTGGGGGCTCGGGCTCGCCGAGCGTTTCGCGGATGCCCGTCCGTGGTGGATCGTCGGCCTCTGGACCTTCGTCGGATCGGTGAACGTCGCGTTCGCTCTCTTGTGGCTTCGGCGTTTCGACCGTGGCCCCCTCGAACTGCTCATGCATCGTCTCTACGCCCCGCGGCGGACGCCACCGCGCGTTCCCGCACCTCCCTCACGACGAGGGAGTGCGTGAACGCGGACGACACCGCGCTCAGCCAGGCGCTTTCCTCCCGCATGCTGGGCTGCGCCTCGTCCGCGCCCGCCGGATGGTGTGGCCAGCTCCGGCCGGCCTCACGCATCACCAGCGCCGCCGCGACTTCGGCGGCGGCGCGCGTGGGTTCGTCGACCGGGGTGCGCAGCCAGTCCCCGAGGTGCGGCGGGACGTGTGCCCGCAACGCCAAGACGCCATCACGGATTTCGATCAGCCTGCGGTACAGCTTGAACTCGATGTCGTGGCGCACGGGCAGGGCGATCTGCGGGTGAGCGGCGACGAGCTCCTTCCACAGCGGTGTGACCGCCCGGATCCCTTGCCACGCACACACCAGGCGGAGAGCACCGTCCCAGGTGGTGAACAGTCCGCCGAGAACCCACAGCACCATCGCGCAGAGTCCGAGAATGCGGGCGCGCGGCATGAAATCGAGGTCCGCGAGGTCGGTGATCTCCAGCCACAGCGACGGAAGCCCGGAGAACAGCACCCATCCGATGGTCGCGACCGCGGCGCAGACGAGGATCCGCAGCCCTGTCCGGAACGTCCCTCGTGGACGGCCCGCGGCGCTGCGGGCCAGGGTGCGGGTGAACATCGCCAGGCACGTGACCCCGTACGTCGTGAGGACCACCTGATAGACCACGACGCTCAAGCGCCATTGGAATTCGGGTGTGCCCACCTCGAGCCGATGTGGCGCGATGTCCAGGTAACACAGGACCATCACGGCCCAGCACAGCACGATCGGCCAGAACGGTGTCGGCTTCTCCGGCGACCGGGTACTGCGGACCAGTTGCACCAGCGCGCGCATCGCGAGCAGTTGCAGCGCGTTGGTGACCAGCCGCGGGAGCAGCTCGTCGCCGAGCAACCGGACCGTGGTCTCGGCGGAGACGGCGAGGCCTGCCGCCATGCTGAGGAAGAACGTGACCAGATGCTTCGGCCCGGTGCGGACCGTCACCAGCCGGGCGAGGCCGATCAGCGCCAGCAGCCCGGCGGACAGGTAGCTGATCACGAGCCGAGAGCGTGGCGCAGCCGATCGGATCCGGGCCCGGCGCCCACGGCGCGGCGCATGAGCAACGACGCGACGAGTTCGGCCTCTTTCTCCTGCTCCTGCGCGTACGTCGTGCGGCCGAGCACCCTGCGGACCAGGTCCACCGACAGACTGGGCGTGATCAGCGCGGCCACCGTCTCCGGCAGTACCTCGCCTTCGACGTGCCCGCACAGCAGATGACCGAGTTCGTGCAGCAGGATGTGCACCTGGTGCAAGGGGGACGTGTCCTGCGTGTAGAAGACGTAGTCCGCTCGATCGGTGGCCGCGAGCACCCCGCACGGCGCTCCCGGCCGAGCCTGGAGCGCCACCAGTTCGATGGGCCGCCCCCGCATCGCGGCGACCTCACCGAACAACGTGGTGACCTCGAACGGATCCGGTAGTCGCACAGCGGACGCGATCCGCTCACATCTGCGCCAGAGCGCACTCTTCCTGCCGAACATTGGCTACTCCCCCTGGTTGCGCCTGGACTCCCGCAGCTTGATCGCCTCGACGATATCGGCCACGGTGCCGAGCCCCTCCTCGGACAACGTCACCGCACGCAACGCCAGGTTCCGTACTGCGACGTTGCGCAAAGCTCCCAGCAACTCGACCTCTTCGGCAAGAGCTCTCCCCTGCTCGTCGTCGAAGAAGTACGCGGGCGGCACCTGGAAGAACCCCGCGAGCGCTTCGAGGTGCCGTTTGGTCGGGTTGTCCCTGCGGCCTGTCCGCAGTTGCCAGAGATAGGCGGCGGAGAACGACTCCCCGGTGCTCTCCCGGCAGGCCCGCGCCACCTCCTCGTGACTGTACTGCTCACCGTTGGGCCGGCGGACCACCTGGAAGAGGCGGTCGATCCGTTCGGTGAGCGTCGTTGCCCGTGGTTCGGTCATCATCACCTCCATTAGCTGAGATGAACGCTACCCGGTTGTCTGTTCATCTGGGATTGACAACCGTCAAGAAGCTCCCATAACGTCTCTCACGTTAGCTGAGATGAATGACTGAGGGGTGTCGGTCAATGTTGGCTGACGACCTGGAGGGGGAGTTCTCATGAAGAAATTGCTGATCGCAGCGGCCCTGGCGGTGGCCGCGGTGACCGTGTCGGCGCCGCCGGCTCTCGCCGTGGAGACCGGGGACTTCTACGCCACCGGCATCGGCCCGTATCCGTCGGACGCCATCACGTCGGCGGAACGCGTCGCCCGCACCTTCGCGCGCAACACGGGCTGGCTGGACTCGCAGTGTTACCGGCGCAGTGCCGACGTCCGGTCCCACACGAGCTACTACAGCGCGACCGTCTGGCTCTACTGCCAGCGCTGACGCAGCACTCGCCGAAGAACCCAAGGAGAGGGAAGTATGACCAGAATGATCGCCCGTGGCGCGGGGGCCGCGGTCCTCGCAGGACTCATGACACTCGCGCCGACGGTGGCGAGCGCCTCGGAGAGTGTCCAGGAGACCCGTGCGTTCCTCGGGACGACCGTCGAGAAGACCTCGGCGTCGGCCAAGCGAACGGCGCTGCAGCAGGCCTACGATCACGCGTCGGTTTACGGGTACACGCCCGATCAGTGCGTGACCATCCACCTGTACTCGGTGAAGATCAGTTTCGTGATGTACCGCGGTGAAGCCGGGATCCACTGCACGAAGTAGCTCGCGAGACGGCTCGGCCCGGAGACCACTCCGGGCCGAGCCGGGCGCTCAAGCCCGTCGGCCGGCGAGGACCGCGAGGCCGAGGAACACCACCACCCCGATCGCCGCGACCACGACGAGTCCCGGCGTGAAGCCGTGCCCGCGCTGCACGAAGGTGCCGATGCTGCCGAGCACCGCCACTCCGAGCGCCAGCCCGAATTCCACACTGGTCTCCGACAACGCCGACGCCGCACCGGCCCGCTCGGGCGGCGCCGCGCTGACCACGATGTCCGTGCTCAGCGCCATCACCGGCCCCAGACCGAGGTAGATCAGCACGAGTCCGGCGACCAGTGGCGCGACCCCCTGTTCGTCCGGAGTCCAGGCCAAGACGAAGAAGCCGGCCGCCGACACCGCCAGCGACCACGCGAGCAACCGGTGAACCGGCATCCGGCGAACCAATGCGGGTGCCGCGACCGAGGTGAGCACCATCGCCACCGCGGAGGGCACCAGCCACAGACCGGCCTCGAGGGGTGATAGCCCGGTCACCTGCTGGAGATAGAGCGCGGCGAAAGATAGACCCCGGCGACGCAGGCGAGCGCGGCGAGCAGGATCAACAGCGCGTTGCGGAACGGCCGCGCGGCGAACAGCCGGAGGTCGATCAGCGGGAGGCTCAGCTGCCGCTGCCGTCGCAGGAACACGATCCCGGCACCACCACCGAGCAGCAGTGCGATCGCACCCAGCAGTGCCGACCCGCCTTCGGCGAGGTGCTTGATGCCGTAGACGATCGGCAACACGGCCGCCAGGGACAAGGCCACACTCGCCAGGTCCAGTTTCCCGAGTTCGGTGTCACGCTGTTCCGGCAGCAGGAGCGGGCCGGTGATCAGGAGCAGGATCATCACCGGGACGGCGAGCAGGAACACCGAACCCCACCAGAACCATTCGAGCAGCAGCCCGCCTGCCACCGGGCCGAGCGCCACTCCCGCCGACAGACCCGCGGACCAGAGCCCGATGGCGGCTCCCCGCTGGCGCGGATCACGGAACATGCTCCCGATCAGCGCGAGGGTGGACGGCATGAGAGTCGCGCCGGCGATCCCGAGCAGCCCGCGGGCGACGATGAGCAGCTCGGCAGACGGCGCGTAGGCCGCCAGTACCGAAATGACCAGGAAGACCGCTGCACCGATCAGCAGTAGTCGGCGCCTGCCGACGCGGTCGCCCAGCGTGCCCATGGTGACGAGGAAACCCGCGACCAGGAAGCCGTAGGCGTCGGAGATCCACAACAGCTGGCCCGGGCTCGGGTCCAGATCGGCGGCGAGACTGGGAAGCGCCAGGTACAGGACCGTGGCGTCCATGGACAGCAACGCGGTCGGCAGCACCAGCACGGCGAGGCCGAGCCATTCACGGGGCCCCGCGGAGATTCGGAGTTGTCGGTCGGACATACCGCGACGCTAAAGTCTCACATAGATGTGAAAGTCAAGCGCGAATTTCGGAGGCGTCGTGCGCATCAGCGAACTGGAACGCAGGACCGGCGTCAGCCAGCGTCTGCTGCGCTACTACGAGGAGCAAGGCCTGCTGCGGCCGGAGCGACTCCCCAGCGGCTACCGCGTGTACACCGACGCGGACGTGACCACCGTCGAACACATCCGCAATCTGCTCGCCGCGGGCCTTTCCACCACCACGATCGCGGATCTGCTGCCCTGCATGGGTTCCGAGGGCGGGAAACTCATTGCCGACTGTCCCGAACTCCTGCTGGACCTGCATCGCGAACGCGCCAGGCTCAGCGCCGCGATCACCGAGTTGACCACCGCCCGCAGCACCCTTGACCAGGTCATCGCCACCGCGCCACCCTTGGTCGAACAGGCGGCCGCGCAACTACGCGAGGCCGGCTGACGCTTCCCCTGAGGGCAAGGAAGCACGCATTCGACTCAAGGCACGCAAGACGTCGTCGCGGTTCTTCGCCGACTTGATCCAGGCGGGAAGGCGGCTGGCCAGACTGCTGTTCCGGTTCGGCACCTGCTCGCGAAGTCCCGCCGCGACATACCTTTCCAAGTAGTCCAGGTGGGCTTCGTGATACGCCCAGAGGGTCTCTCCCCTGCACGGGGTTTGCAGCCACAGCTCCAGACCGCGATACCGGGGAACCGCCGGAACGGACCAGGACCACGTCGACGACACGGGCAGCTCGGTCGCGGTCCGACAGCCGGGGCAGGACACCGGCAGGGTGCGCGGCTCGGCACGCCGCCATCGCTTTCGCCGCTGCGTCACAGACTGCCCGCAGTTCCGGCAGCGGCCGTGAGCACGGAACTCCACCTGGCCGATCGAGGCGCCCGGGTGTCCGTCCACTTTGGCATAGCCGCATCCCGTGCAGCTCACCCGCGAGTAAGACGCCACCGCCTGCCCGGTACATCGTGGGCAGCGCACCAGGACCGACCCCGTTAGCAGGTAGCTCAGGGGTTCATCGCGATCAGTGAACCTGGTGGACATTTCGCCACTCTGGCATACCGAGTTCGGCCCGGACCACCGCTTATTCGGAGGGAGTCGTGAGTGGCGTTTCGGGTTCTAACCCGAAACGCCACTCACGACTACCAGAGCGTGGACGGTCCCGAGACGACCCAACCGGCGTCGACAGGTTTGACCCAGAAGCCCAAGGCCACCTCGATCGTCTGCTCTCGGAAGGAGATCTCGACGTACAGATTGCTGCCGGAGTCACCCCAGGCGAAGCTCCCCAGGTCGAGCTCGCCGAGCCAGGACGAGTCGCGTTCCCACTCGCCGGCAGCGGGCTCCGAATCAAGGCTCGCACCGAAGGAACCTGCCCAGAGCGATTTGAGCACGTGCTTGACCGACGTGTGATCGACGAGTTGTTCGGCCTCAGGGATCTTTCCCTCCCGCAGGAGGCCGAAGTAGCGACGAACAACGGCTTCGACGTCGGTCTTGGCAGGCGGCTCCATCCAGATCTTCACCGCCGAGACACTAGGCGCCGAGGGTGGTGAGCAGAGTCCGGGCGGCCTGCTGCGCCTGCCGTCGCCTCCGGTCGTCGTCGACTCCCTGCAACTGGAAGTACCAGTGCGCTTCCACCAAGCAGGCCAGGGCGTAGGCGACCTGCTCGACGCGCTCGGCGTCGGTGTCCGGGTACGCGAGGCCGAGCTGTCGCTCGATCTCGGGTAGCCATCGGCCGGTCCACAACTCGTGCAGACGCTGCCGGACGGTTTGGTCCCTGGCCGCCTTGGCGACCAGTTCGGCCCAGATCACCAAGTCCTCGCGGCTGCGGTAGGTGCCGGGTTCGAACAGCCGGTCCAGCCGCGCTTCGATCGGCTCGCACTCGGGCCCGTCGCCGCCGACCATGCGATCGCCGTACTCGGCGACGGCAGTGGTGATGAAAGAGGCCATCAGCTCGTCGCGGCTGCCGAAGTAGTGCAGCACAAGGGTGCGCTGCAGCCCGGCCGCCGCGGCGACGTTGGCGATGGTGATGCCCGCCAGTCCGTCGCGGGCCACGACCGCCGTCATGGCCCGCAGGATTTCTCCCATGCGTTGACGAGCCTTGCTCGGCCGCCCTACTTTATTGACTGACACGACAGTAAATATATCAGCGGGGAGCCGAGGCATGCGAGTACTGGCACTGGGCGGCGCCGGAGGCATGGGCAGGTATGCCTGTCGTGTCGCGGCCGGCCTTGAGCAGGTCACCGATTTGACCGTGACCGACCTGGACGGCGGCCGCGCCGAACGCGCCGCGGCCGCCACGGGGCCCGGCGTGCGCAGCCTGGCCTTGGACGTGACCGACACTCCGGCATTGCGGGCGGCTCTCGCCGATGCCGACGTGGTGCTCAACACCGTCGGGCCGTTCTTCCGTTTCGGGGAACCGATCCTGCGCGCCGCGATCGATGCCGGATGCTCCTACCTCGATATCTGCGACGATTGGGAGCCGATCGCCCCGATGCTCGAACTGGACGCTCTCGCCCGTTCGGCGGGCGTCACCGCGGTGGTCGGCATCGGCGCGAGTCCAGGGATCACCAATCTGCTCGCCGTTCTCGCCGCAACCCAGCTGGACTCCGTGGACGAGATCATCACCGGGTGGAGCCTTGAGGCAGCGCCGCCCGAAGCGGCCCCCGACGGCAAACCCAGCGCGGCGGTGGTGCACGGCATCCAGCAGGTCACCGGGACGATCCGCGTCACCCGGCACGGCCGGGCCGTCGACGAACGCCCGCTGCGACCGGTCCGGATCGACTATCCCGGCGTCGGACGACGAACCGTGCGGACCTTCGGCCATCCCGAGGCACTCACGCTCCCGCGCATGTTTCCCGGCACGACGAGCGTCAATGTCGCCTTCGCCGGGCCCGGCGTGATGACGGCGGTGGCCGCGATCGGTGCCGCCGTGGACCGGGGCATCCTGTCACCACACCGGGCCGCGTCGATCATCGAGCGGGCCGAACGCGTGCTGCCGAGCACCTTCGAACGGACCTTGGGGCCCAGGCGGCTGCCCCCGATCTTCGCGCTGGCCAACGGAACCCGTCACGGACGGCCCGCCGCGGCCGGGTGCGCGCTGGCGCAACTACCCGGTACCACCATGGGGGAAGTAACCGGGATTCCTCTGGGCGTCGCGCTCGGACTGCTCTCGAGCGCCGAACCCGGCGTGCACACTCCCGAGAGTTCGCTCGCCCCAGCGGATTTCTTCTCCGCGTTGGCACCGTACTGCCTCGGCTCACCCGACCCGGACGACATGGTCGTGACCACCCGGTCCTGGGATCCCGCACCGGAGCAGGCACTTCGCACGGCCTTCGCCAACGCGCGCGCGGTATTGGCGAGAACTGCGACAGCGTGACCGTCGCGGGCAGGCGGTCAGGTCCAGTCGCTCACCACCCGCCTCGGTCTCCAGTCCGGCCCAGCCCAGCCTACGCACCCCGCATCTCGCGCTCCTTCGTCTTCGGGTCACCGTCGAATTTAGCGTACGTACGTACGCTATTCTCAAGACATGTCACCCCGACGCTCAGCGGCCGACGCGCAGGCCACCAAGAGCCGGATCCTTGTCCGTGCCGCCGAGATCGCCTCCGAGGAAGGGCTGGACGGCATCACCATCGGTCGGCTCGCCGAGGAACTGGAGATGAGCAAGTCCGGCGTGCACAAACACTTCGGCACGAAGGAGACGCTGCAGATCTCCACGCTGGACAAGGCGTTCGTGGACTTCTGGCACCGGGTGGTCGAGCCCGCGCTCGCCGAGCCTCCCGGTCTTCGGCGGCTGCGCACGGTCTGTGCCGGCTCCGTCGGCTACCTGGAAGAACCCCTGCTGCCCGGCGGCTGCCTGATGACCGCGGCGCTCACCGAGTACGACGGCCGTCCCGGCCGCGTCCGCGACGCGGTGGCCGAGGTGTGGTCGCGCTGGCGAGGGCAACTGAGGGCGGACCTGACCGCGGCAGTGGAGAACGGCGAGCTCCCCGCCGGATTCGACGTCGACCAGGCGCTGTTCGAGATCGTCGCCGCCGGACTGGCCCTGAACGCGGCCATGCAGCTCCAGCACGACCGAGCGGCCGCCGGCCGGGCACGCCGCGCGATCGAACGGGCCTTGAACCAGGCCTAGTCCTTTTGACCGGTACGAAAACGGCCCGGAACCGTTCTCAGGCTCGATGTGCGATCACCCTCCGATCAACAGAATGGGATTCACTCACAGCTCGTGGCCGGTCACCGGTCTTCGGGCGACGTTCGAAGGAGGGGTATCGGATGGGAAAGACGTGGTCCATCGCGCTCGCGATCGGCGTCCTGGGGACAGGGGTGCTCGCCGGGGTACCGGCGGGAGCGTCGCCGGGCGGGGTGCGGTGGGGTCCGTGTCCGGCCGACTCCGCCGCACCCGGTCTCGAATGCTCGACGATCAAGGTCCCGCTGGACCACAAGGACCCCGGCGGCCGTCAGATCGACGTCGCCATTTCTCGGCTGGCCAGCAAGAACCCCGAGAAGCGCCGAGGTGTCCTGCTGACCAACCCGGGCGGACCGTCCCCGGGGCTGAAGTTCCCGGCCGAGCTGGCCGCGGCGAAACTTCCGCAGAGCGTGCTGGACAGTTACGACCTGATCGGCTTCGATCCGCGCGGCCTCGGGCACAGCACCCCGGTGACCTGCGATCTGACACCGGAGCAGCAGGCGGTGGGCAACGTCCCGCCGTACGCGCGCAACGCCGCCGACGTGGCGAAGCGGGCCGAGCAGTCGAAGGCCATCGCACAGCAGTGCGTCGCCTCGAAGACCTCCTGGATGCTGCCGCACATCAGCACCGCCGACACCGCGCGCGACATGGACCGGATCCGCGCGGCGCTCGGCGAGGAGAAGATTTCGTTCGCCGGCTACTCGTGGGGCACCCACCTCGGTGCCGTGTACACGACGCTGTTCCCGCAGCGCGGCGACAGGATCATCCTCGACAGCAACGTCCATCCGGGCGGCTGGGACTACGCCAACGACAGGCTCTACGCGCAGGGCTTCGACGACCGCTTCCCGGACTTCGCGAAGTTCGCCGCCGCTCAGGACGGGACCTACCACTTGGGTTCCACTCCCGAACAGATCACCGCCAAGTACTTCGAGCTCGCCGGGCGGCTGGACAAGAAACCCGCGCAGGACGTCGACGGCGCGGCCTTCCGGATGCTCACCTACGGCTTCCTGTTCAGTGACGCGGGAATGCCGCTGGTGGCCAAGATCTGGCAGGCCATCGACACCGGCCAGCCACTCCCGCCGCTCGGCGGCGGCAACGTGTCCAATGTGGACAACCTGATCTCCGGTCGCTACCACGTGATCTGCGCCGACTCACGCTGGCCACGGTCGGTGGGCACCTACCAGGCCACCGTCGCGCTCGACAGGCTCCGCCACCCGATGTTCGGCGCCGCCGGGGCCAACGTCCAGCCTTGCGCGTTCTGGCCGTCGCCCACCGAACCGCCGGTGAGGATCGGTGACCGAGGCCCTTCGAACGTCCTCATGCTGCAGAACCAGCGAGACCCCGCGACGCCGCTGGTCGGCGCCGAGCGCCTGCGCCAGGCGTTCGGAGACCGGGCCCGGATGGTCACCGTCGACGCGGGCGGGCACGGCGTCTATCCCTACCTCGGGAATCACTGCGCCGACACCGCGGCGACCACGTTCCTGACCACGGGACAGCGCCCGGAGCGCGACCTCGCTTGCGCGGCCGAGCCCCGTTGATCGCCGGGTGGTGGCGGACAGTCGTCCGTCACCACCCGTGGTTCCGGGGCATGATGATCACCTGAACGCCCGACGAAGCAGGAAGGACAGCCGGTGCTCCCGACCACCACCGCGCGGCCGGTCCGTGGCCTGGTGATCGCCGAGTTCGTGGTCTTGGTCGGGTTGAACCTCGAACAGCTGCTCCGGCGGCTGATCCCGCGCGGCCCGGCTCCTCCGGGAGAGATCTTCTATTTCGCGGCGGGCGTGGTGATCGTCGTGCTCGCACTGCTGCGGCGCCGCTTCCCGGAGCGAACCGCGGCGCTGGCCGGCGCGGCGATCGGGCTTTCACTGGTCTGCAGTGCCGTGGGCTTCCTCGGGAAACCCGCCGCGCAGATCGACGGTGATCCCGAGATCCTGGCGTTGATGCTGCTGACCGGAGCGGCCTGTCACCGGGTGTCCCGCGGTCTCGCCGGCGTGCTCGCGGTACTCAGCGGCCTCGCGATGGCAGCCGCCCCGGTCCTGCGGTACGGCGACTCCTCCACGACGCTGACCGTCGCGGTGCTGTGGGCGTTGCTGTGGGGCGGAAGCATCATGATCGGCCTGATCCTGCGCGACGGCGACGCCCGTCGCGAGGCCGCGCTGGTGGCCGCGCGGGAACGGGAGCGGCTCGAATTGGCGAGAGAGCTGCACGACTTGGTCGCCCATCACATCACCGGGGTCGTGGTGCGGACGCAAGCCGCCGGCGTGGTCCTGGCCGACGGTCCCGAACATGACCTGATCAAGGAGATCGAGCACGCCGGCGCGGAAGCCCTCGCCGCGGTACGGCGCCTGGTCATGATGTTGCGCGACCCCGGGCACACGTCGCCCGTCGTCGCGAGGGACCTGGTGAGGACCGTCGAAGCCGCCGCAGGCGAGCAAGAAGGCGTCACCCTGCGGCTGGCACCGGGGTTGGCGGACCTCGCGATCGCGCCGGAAACGGTGTCGACCGTCCACCGCGTGGTGCTCGAGTCACTGACGAACGTGCGCAAGCACGCGGCGGACGCCCGCGTCATCACCGTCACGGTCGAGCCCGCCGACGACCAGCGCTACCTCCGGGTCGAGGTCGTCAACGACGGGCTGCGGCCAAGCCGCGCACGCCGATCGGCCGGTGGCTACGGGCTGATCGGGATGGGCGAGCGGATCGCGGCACTCGACGGGAGGCTGTCCGCCGGTGAACACGGCGAGCGCGGCTGGCGGGTCCTCGCCGAACTGCCTCTCCCGGGTGGAGCGGCGGCGGCCCGGCCCAGAGAAGGAGGCTCGGCCCAGTGACGCTGCGAGTCCTGCTGGCCGACGACCAGGCCATGGTGCGCACGGGGTTCCGGCTCATCCTGGAGCGCGTGCCCGGAGTCGAAGTCGTCGGCGAAGCGGAAAACGGCGAGCAGGCGGTGGCGCTGGCTCGCGAGCTCCGCCCGGACGTCACGCTGATGGACATCCGGATGCCGGTGATCGACGGCCTCACCGCCACCCGGCAACTGGCGGGCCCCGACGTGAAGGACCCGTTGCGCGTTCTGGTCGTCACCACGTTCGACCTCGACGAACTGGTGCACGAGGCGCTCTGCTCCGGCGCCTGCGGATTCCTCCTCAAGGACGCCGGTCCCGGCCTGCTGGTGGAAGCCGTGCACGCGGCCGCGAACGGCGAAGCCCTGGTGTCGCCGTCGATCACCACCCGGCTGCTCGCCCACTTCACCGGCTCCCCGATCCGGCGTCGCGCCCGCCGCCCCGACCCGGCCCTGAGCCAGCGCGAACTCGACGTCACCCGGGCCATCGCACGCGGTCGGACGAATGCCGAGATCGCTACGGAGCTGACGATCTCCCTGTCCACCGTCAAAACCCATCTCGCGTCGATCCAGCGCAAGATCGCGGCTCGCAACCGCACCGAGATCGCCGTGTGGGCTTGGGAATCCGGTTTGGTACGCCAAGTGTGACGTCCGGCCGGGCGCTGTTCGCACGGTATGAGCAAACGGTTCGTCCTCATCATGGAAACCAACGGTCATCGGGCACATAATCGCTGCCTGTTTCCGTTTGCCGGAGGGGGAATCACCGTGAAGTTGCTGGACCGCGATCGCACGCCGGTGCGGTTCACCGTCGTCACCTCGGTTGCCGGTGGTCTGGTCCTCGCCGGAGTACTCGCGGTGGTCCGGAGCGACGCGATGACAGCGAAGGTGCCCGCGTGGTCTGTCCTGGTCGTAGGCGTGGTGGTCGCGGGTCTTCTCCTGCTTCACCGGACACGGTGGCCTAGGCGCACCCGGCAAGCCTTCCTGGTCACGTCCGCTTTCAGACAGAAGTACTGGGTCGCCGGTTTCGTGCAACGTATGCATGGCGTGCTGGACCGCAACGGCATCGACCTGGTGTTGAAGGTGCCCGATCGCGACTATGACGCTGCCGCCCAGGCACACCACCTGCGCAGGATTCTGGCCGCGCGCCGGGCTTACATCGGCGGGATCGTCGTCGCGACCGAAGTCCAGCGGTTGAGGCTGGATCTCGTCGAGTTCTGCACGGAGTTGGCCTTGCCGGTGGTTTTCACCGATGTCGAACCGTTCGACGACGAAGACCAGTACCCGCGCAACGCCGTTTTCGTCGGATACCTCAGTTCCGATCTCGGGGCACTCGCGGGTCGCTGGCTGGCGGCGTACCTGCGAGAGCGAAGCAGTCGGCGGCCTCATGTGCTGATCGTGGCGAGTCGGCAGCACCAAACGCGGCAAAGTCACTGCGCGACCGTTCTACAGGCGGAGCTGCCTGAGGTTTCGATCACCGTCAACGACAGCTGCGCCTTCAACCGGCTCCGCGCCCAGGACGCCGTGCAATCCCACAGTCGCGCGCTCGCTTCGCGACATGGCCGCCTGGACGCGGTGTTCTGCACCAACGACGAGATGGCGCTGGGCGCGGTCGACGCGCTTCGAGCGTCGACTTCGCCGGTCACGACGGACACCGTGATCATCGGAGTGGACGGTACGACCGAGGCCCGAACGCTGATCGACACCGGCACGAGCCCTCTTCGGGCGACTGTCGTCCAGGACTCTCATTGTCTTGCCGAGAGCGTCGTCGATGTCCTGGAGAAGATGTGTAAGCGACGCGAGGCGATCAAGCGCACGATTCTCGATCCAGAGGTCTACGAGACCAAGCAGCGGTCGTAGGACGCGATCAGCTCGCCATTTACATCGTTTTAGATGTATCTTTTTCGATATGAAAGCCGGTGAGCTGTACCTGCTCGGCAAGCACCTGATGGAGCTCGCCTCCCACGGCATGCGCGACGACGCGGATCCGGAAGTACCGGAGATCGACCTCGTGCTCATCTCGGTGATCGTCGAAGCACCGGACATCTCGATCAGCGAACTGACCGCGCGCACCGGTTTCGCGCAGAGCCACGTATCCACCGCCGTCGCGAAACTGCGAGAGCAAGGTGCCCTGCGCACACGCCCGGATCCCGCCGACCGTCGCCGCACCCTGGTCACCCCGGTCGACGAACTGATCACGGCGGTCGCGCAGCGCCAGCAGCGTGACGCCGAACAGGTCCTCGCCGCAGCACTCGCCGAGCTCGAGCCGGAGGCGGACTCGGTCGCGGACCGCGCCGCGCGATTGGTCAAGGCCGCCGACGAGCTGTACCGGCTGCTCACCGACCGAGCGCTCAGGGTCGGCGAGGGCTCGGCGCTGATGCCACTGCACTCACTGGCCGGAGAGGCTGCGGCCAAACCGAAGAAATAGGGGGATCACATGGACTATCCGTTCGCGGGCACCGAACCGATGCGCTGCCCGGTCGAACACACCCGGCGGCAGAACGAGGAGCCCGTCGGCCGCGTACATCTCGCGACCGGCGAAGACGACTGGCTCGTCACCCGTTACGACGACATCCGCGCCTTGCTGGCCGACCCGCGATTCCAGGTGTGGATTCCCGGTGTCCCCGAAGACGGCGACGGGGGCCTGCTCTTCACGATGAACGGGCAGGAACACGCGCGGCTCAGACGCATTGCCGCCAAGGCTCTCACCCGCGGCGGGTGGAGCAGCTGCGTCCGCGCGTGGAAGCGCTCGCGGAAGATCTGGCCAAGAAGCTGATAGCGCAGGGACCGCCGACGGAAGTGCTGGACGGATACGCGATCCCGCTCGCTCTGTCGGTACTCAACGAGCTCCTCGGTGTCCCACCCGCGGCTCGTGACGATCTGCGGGCCTGGGCGGACGGCATGCTCGCGGTGTTCACCGCGCCGAGTATCAGGACATGGCCGAAGCCGCCCGGAGACTGGGCGGCTACCTCGCAGAACTGGTCGAGGCTAAGCGCCACGATCCCGGTGAGGACCTGCTGACCGGGTTACTCCAGGCGCGGGACGACAACGACGACGCGCTGAGCCCGGAGGAGGTCACCCAGCTCGCCTTCTCGGCGGATACGTTCCGTCCGCGAACGCCCTGGCCCTGATCGTGTTGCGGCTCGCGGCCGAACCGAACTCCCCCGCGATCCCGCGTCGGTACCCGAGTTGATCGAGGAACTTTGCGGAAGGACCAAGGCTCCGCAGCCGACCAGGGACGGGTGGCGATCGAGGACGCCGACATCGGCGGGGTACCGATCCGCGCGGGAGAGTACGTTCTCGCACCCCTGCGCGCGGGCAATCACGACGCCCGCCGCTTCCCCGAACCGGCGCTGATCGATCCCGCTCGGGCGCGCGGACATCTCACCTTCGGCCACGGGCCGCACCGTTGCCTCGGCGCGGCGCTGGCCCGGCTGCAACTGCAGACCGGGGTCACCGCATTGCTGGCGGCCGCTCCACGCCTGCGCCTCACGGTGCCGATCGAGGAACTCGTCTGGCGGCGGATGTTCCTGACGCTCCAAGGCCCGGTCGCGGCGCCGATCGACTGGTGACCCATCGCGTTACTCGACTCCAAGGAGTGCCGCGAGATCATCGGCGACGGCGCTGAGTTGTTCACCCGCGTCCACCGTGAAGGTCGCTTCGGCGCGCCAGCCATCGGGATCGGACGCTTCGGCCAATTCGACGACCAGGCAGACTCGGCTTCCGAGATGTCGTCCCACAATCCGGAGATCGTGCTCGAGAGACTCGTAAACACGGTCACCTGCCCACCCGTGCCAGTTCTCCGCCATTCCGGCGAAGAACTCGACGAGATCGTCAAAGCCCACGGCGTAGTGAGACGCCACGGTCTTCTCGGCACGTAGTCCGGTGTCGACGACCTCGACGCCGACAGACCAGATCTCTCCTCCGGCTCCGCGGACGACATCACTCAGGACGAGGGCATGTCCGTCCAGGCCGATCACCACCTGCTTCACCCGCCCATCATGGCAAACACCCCAGATGAGGTACTGTCACCATCAGATGATGTGAACATCTGATCGGAACATCCCTTCGACCCCGAGTGGAACTGATCCGCATGCGCGTACTCTTCGCCGCCCTCGCATCGGTCGGCCACACCTACCCGCTGATCCCGCTCGCGGTCGCCGCCAGGGAGGCAGGGCACGAGGTGCATTTCGCCGCGGGCGAGAGCGTTCACCCGCCACTGCGCAGAAACGGGCTCCGGCCCTTTCGCCCCGCGGATTCGTTCTACGAGATCTACGCCGAGGACCTCGAACCGGAACTGGCACGGCTTCGACCTGACCTCGTCGTGCACGAATGGGGATTGCCGGGGGCTGCCGTCGCCGCGCGATGCGCCGGAGTTCCCAGCCTCTGGCACGGGTTCGGCCGCATGTTTCCCGACGGGATCGGACTCCAGGTGCCCACCGGCGGACCACACCTCGACATCTGCCCACCGTCTTTGCAGGACAAGGACTTCCTTGCGACGACCGAGCGCATCGAGCTGCGACCGGTTCCCTATTCCGAACCGGCATCTTCCCCGTGGCGCAGCGACACCACTTCGCGACCACTGATCTATCTGACGCTCGGCACCGCCTTCGGCACGCCGGAGGTGCTCATGACCGCCATCCGGGGACTGGCAGCGCTCGGCGCGCGGATTGTGGTCGCCTCCGGACGGGTTCGCCCCGAGGAACTGGGCGCCATACCGGACAACGTCACAGTACGGCCTTGGGTATCGCAAGCGGAGTTGTTGCCGCATGTCGACGCTGTCGTGCACCACGGCGGCAGCGGTACGACCCTGGGCGCGCTCGCCGTCGGCCTCCCGCAGCTGATCCTCCCTCAAGGCGCCGACCAGTTCGCCAACGCCGATGCACTCAGCACCGCGGGCGCCGGACTGGGCCTCCTGCCCGGTGAGGTGAGTGCGGACGCCATCACCGAAAACACTCGGAAACTGCTGCCGCACCAGGGAAAAAGCAGTCATCGCGACGCCGCCCGCACGATTGCCGAAGAAATCGCCCGAATGCCCTCTCCTGACGAAGTGGCCCGAGAACTGCCGAAATCGGCGTTGTTCAAGCCGTAAACCGGCGTATTCCCACTTGCTCGAAATCCGACGACGACTATCTGCGTCCAGTGAAAGGCGTCAGCGGGTTCCAGAGTTCGCATTTGTGCTGGCGAGGGATCTCGGTGGTGAGTTGACTGTCTCCGGCGGCGTTGAGCGACATGACGACGGGATTGTCCTCGGTGTAGGGGTCCCAGCGCGGCGTGCCGTCCACCGTCGGGTCACCGGTACGGGCGAATCCCGTCCACTGTGCGACGAGTTGGTCGGACAGCACCTGCTGATTGGGATTGAGCTTGACGCCGTCCGGGAGCAGCAACAGCCATTCGGCGATGTGGTAGGCGCCGTTCGGTTTCGTGGGGTCGACGAAGAATTGTGGCGGCACGTCCGTGGCGTCCATCTGATAGGCGTAGACCGGGATGTGCCGCGCCAGCCGTTCGTTGTTGAGCGCGGAGGGGCACACCGAGTTGGAGTCGGCCACGATCGTCCGGAAGGCCAGGAACGGGGCCGGTACGGGGAAACGCGCCAGCGGATACGTCCGGCGGACCGCGGCCGCGTGCTTGCCGTACTGCTGGTCGACCAACCGGTCGTAGTCGGCCGGGGTCGAGGCGGAAGGCAGCTGGGTCTCGTCTCGGGCCACGCCGTGCATCAGCGCCACGTCGTTGACGCGCCCGGTGGCGAAGGCCTCGCCTGGCGACATCGGCAACGTCGTTCCGTTCACGATCGGCGCGATCGTTCCGCTGTCGGGTTCCCTCCCGTGACCCGCCTGTTCGAGCAGGGTGGCCGCGGGGGCACCGCGCAGGCACGCTGCGGCTTCGGCCGCGACGCCGCAGCCCACGGCGGTGGCGAAGCGCGCCCCGGCGCGGTGGGCCTGTTTCTCGGTGGGCAGTTTCGCCTTGCAGTCCTGCGCCTGCCACACGGTGTCCACGCCGAGCAGCGAGTTGTACTCCCCACTTTCGCTGATACCGCGGTGGAACAGCCCTGCCGAAGCGGGCGACGTGGTGTGGGCGCAGACGCTCGAGCCGCCCGCGGAAGCGCCGTAGATCGTGACGTTGTGCGGGTCGCCGCCGAACCGCGCGATGTTGCGCTGCACCCAGCGCAACGCGGCTTGCTGATCCTGGAGCCCGTAGTTCCCGGCATGGGCACCGAACGCTTCGTGCGCCAGGAAACCGAAGATCCCGAGCCGGTAGTTGACCTCCACGCTGATGACGTTGCCCGCCGTCACCAGACGGCTCGCGTCCTGCGGCTTCCACAGCAGGAAACCGCCGCCGTGGATCTGGACCATCACCGCGAACGGCCCGGGTCCCGCCTTGGCGGGTACCCGGACGGTCAGGTTGAGGCAGTCCTCGTTGTCCGAGCCCGGACCGGCACCGGCAGGCTGCGCACACTGGTTGCCTTCCGCGGTCGCGGCGAACGGTTCGGTCCACGGGGCGGGCCGCCTTGGCGGCTTCCAGCGCAGGCTGCCGACCGGCGGTGCGCCGTAGCGGATCCCTTGCCATGACCTGACTTCGGGGCCGGCGACACCGCACACAGGGCCGTCGTCGGTCACCACCGCGGTGCCCGGCGAGCAGGCAGGCGCGGGCAGCTCCGCCCTGGTCAGATCGCTGGCCATGGAAGCCGAGCCGGCCAGTGACATCACCAGCACGACGACAGCCGCCAAGGCGGTGGCCATTTTCCGGTCGAGTCTCATCCGTCCTCCTTCACCCCCGCCCGGCCGAACCGGCCGATCGGAAGATTCGCGGCACACGAGTGACATCGACGCACCGAACAACGGTTCGGCGGCCCGGACACGACGACGACAGTGCCCGCCGATCTCCAGTCTGGCCACGGCTCTGGAAGGCGCAACCTCCGTTCGGTCGCGCTGGAATGGTGAAACTACCGGGGAAAATGGTCTTTCAGCCGGGGATGGGAAGGGGTTAGCAGGTCTTGCGGAGGTAGCCGGACGCGCTCTCGGGGACGACGTCGCGGTCACGGCGGACGATGCTGAGCGAATGGCCCCAACGGGCGCACGCGTTCGCGAGGCCCGTCTCCGTGTACTCGATGACGATCACGTCGTCGCCGAACGACGAAACGTACTCGTCACAGTTGTCCTGCTCTCCGCACTCTTCGGCGACCGCGAAGTCGAGCCCGTTCGCCTGCCGGTTCCGGGCCAGTTCAGAGGTGTTCTTCTGCCCGATCGCGAGGCCCTTTTCGTGGGCATACGCGGAAAGCAAGCGAATGTAGGCCTGAGCGTCCTCATCGGACAGAAGGCCTTCGGAGCGGGTGAAACTGTCGTAGTTGTCCGGCTCGATCGCCCGGTAGCCCTTGGCCGCGCACTCGTCGGTCCACGCGTTCGCCTTGGCCGCCACCCGCCCGCGTTTGTCCGCGGTCCGGAGGTCGAGCAGGGCTTCGCCCCAGTCTTCGTCCATGACGACGTCGCCGTTCGCGTCGCGCAGCAGGAGGTCGCCCCACTCCCCCTCCGCCCCGGGCTGAGCCTGGAACGCGTTGACGTAACAGACGTTGTACAGGCCCTCGGCGGGGTCGACGGTGTGGTCGCGGCTGACGACCCCGACCCCGGGCGGCGGCGGGTACGCGCCGCCGATCTGGTAGTCGAAACCGGCCTTCACCGGTGGCGGCAGGAAGCCGCTCGCCGAGGCCGTGCAGCCGCCGACAGCGACGGCGCACAAGGCGGCCCCGGCGAGCAGGACGCCGCCGATACCGGGATTCCCCTTGCCGAAGCCGCTCAAGCCGCCACCTGCTCTCCACCCGCTGGTACTGTTGGTGGAATCTAGCCGACGGCTTGAGCTGCCTATGCCCCCTACTCGTCGAGAAGGTCCTCGATCTGGATGGGGATGTGCCGGACCCGGATGCCGGTGGCGTTGTGGACGGCGTTCGCCACGGCCGCCGCCATCCCGACGGTGCCGATCTCGCCGATTCCCTTCGCGCCGACCGAGTTGTGCAGGGTGTCCGGGTACTCGACGAAATGGACGTCGACCTCGGGGATGTCCGCGTTCACCGGGATCAGGTAGCTCGCGAAGTCACCGTTGGCGAATCGCCCGTTGGCCTCGATCTCCAGCCCCTCGTGCAGAGCGGCCGACACGCCCCAGATCATGCCTCCCATGATCTGGCTCCGCGCCGCCGTCGGGTTGATGATCCGGCCGGCGTCGAATACGCCGAGCATGCGGGACACCCGGATCTCGCGGGTCCACTTGTGCACGCGGACTTCGCAGAACTGGGCGCCGAACGAGCTGAACGAATGCTTCGTCAGCTCCTCGCCGGGTGCCGACGATCCGGTCACGGAGATCGACGGGCGGTTCAAGGCCCGCAGGAGCTCTCCGAAGGTCATCGACCGGTCTCCGGCCAGCACCCGGCCGTCCGCGTAGGAGACGTCCATGCCGTCGAACGGCGCTCCCGGGGCCGACGCCACCGCCAGCAGGTCGTCGATCGCCTTCGCCGCGGCGATCATGATGGCCGTTCCCGCGCTCGCGGTGGCCGTCGAGCCACCGGACATGCCGCCGGGCGGCAGTGCGGAGTCACCGAGCTGCGGCACCACCCGATCCGGCGAGATGTCCAGTGATTCCCCGCCTACCAGGGAAAGCACGGTCAGCAGGCCGGTTCCCGGATCCGCCCCGCTGGTCGCGACAACGGCCGTGTCGTCGGACCGCAGGGTGATCCCGACCGTCGCCGGGAAACGCAGAGCGGGGAACATGGCCGTCGCCGTGCCGACACCCACGAGCCAGTCTCCGTCCGCCCGTCCCTGGGGCGAGCGCTCAGACCAGCCGAACCGCGCGGCGCCGACCCGGAAGCATTCGTCGAGGTGCTTGCTCGACCACTGCAGATCCTTGCCGGGCGGCGCGGTCGAGTTGTTCCGCTGGCGCAGCTCGATCGGATCCATGTTCAGCGCGACCGCGAGCTCGTCGATCGCGCTCTCCAGCGCGAAAGATCCGGGCGCCTCGCCGGGCGCCCGCATGAAGGTGGTCGGCGGAACGTTCAGCGGCACCATCTTCTGGCTGATGGCCAGGTTCCGGGTGGCGTACCACTCGCGTGAGGTGCCGTGCGACGTCGGCTCGACGAACGACCGGTCCATCGGTGTGCTGCACCAGGAGTCGTGGCGCAGCGCGTTGAGGGTGCCGTCGTGCTCGGCCCCGAGGGCGATCTTCTGTACGGTCGCGGCGCGGCCCGCGGTCGCGGTGAAGACCTGTTCCCGGCTGAGCGCGGCCTTGACCGGCCTGCCGAGGACCCGGGCGGCGGCGGCCGCCAGGAACGCAGGCGTGGACGTGCGGCCCTTGCCACCGAACGCCCCGCCCACGAACGGGTTCACCGCGTGCACTTCGGACGGTTTCGTGTCCAGCGCGCCCGCGAGTTCCGCGGCCTGGAGATCGGATCCCTGGTTTCCACTGTGGATCGTCAGGCCTTCTGGACCCCACACCGCGACCGCGGAATGCGGTTCCATCGCGGCGTGGTTCTGGGTCGCGGTGGTGTACGTGGCTTCGACGACCACGGGGCTCTCGCCCAGCGCGTCCTCGATGGAGTCGACGCCGGGCGCGAGAACCGCGAGCGACGGTGGTGAACCGTCCCTCGCCGCCGGTGCGTCTTCGGCCGTGGCGAGGCCTTCCTGCAGCGACGTCAACGCGGGACGGGCCAGGTAGGAGACCTCGACGAGCATCGCGGCGTCGCGCGCCTGTTCGTAGGTGTCGGCCACCACGAAGCCGATCGGCTGGCCGTAGTAGGCGACTTCCTTGTCCTGCAACGGAACCCAGGTCTCACCCATGAACATCGTGACCGGGGTCCGCAGCTCGAGCGGGTCGAACGGCGTGTACACACCAATTACGCCGGGAGCACCCCGTGCCTCCGCGACGTCCATCGCCTCGATCTCGCCATGGGCGATCGAGCTGGTCACGACATACCCGTAGGCCATTCCGGGGAAGGTGTGGTCCGCCCCGTATTCGGCCTGGCCGGTGACCTTCAGCGGCCCGTCCACCCGGCTGGTCATCAGCGGCTCCCCTCGGTCAGTTCGAGCAGCGCGCGGACGATGGTCCGCGGCAGCAACGACGTTTTGAATCCGTTAGCGGCCAACGGGCGCGCGTTCTGGACGGCCAGCGCTGCGGCGTCGTCGAAGGCGGAGACGGTCGCCGGTGCGCCGCGCAAGGCCGCCTCGACCTCGGGCAGCCGCCACGGCACGGTGGCCACGCCGCCCACCGCGACCCTGGCGTCGACGATGCGCGAGTCCTCGACGTGCAGCGCGACCGCGGCGGAGCACAGCGCGAACTCGTAGGACTGCCTGTCGCGCACCTTGACGTACGTGGAGTTCGAGGCCCAGTCCAGCCTGGGGACCACGACCTCGGCGATCAGCTCGCCGGGGCGCAGGTCGTTCTCCACCTCAGGGGTTTCCCCCGGCTGCCGGTAGAAGGAGCCCAGCTCGACGGTGCGGCTACCGGTGGCGCTCACCAGGCGGAGCCGCGCGTCGAGGGCGACCAGCGCGACGGCCACGTCACTGGCGTGGGTCGCCACGCACGAGTCGCTGGTGCCCAGCACCGCGTGCATCCGGTTGGCACCCGAGATCGCCGGGCAGCCACTGCCGGGATCCCGCCGGTTGCACGGCATGGCGACGTCCCGGAAGTACGAGCAGCGGGTGCGCTGCATCAGGTTTCCGCCGATGCTGGCCATGTTCCGGATCTGCTGGGAGGCGCTGAGCAGCAGGGCACGGGAGATCGCCGGGTACACGCCGGGGTGCCCGGCGATGTCGCTCATCCGCTCCAGCGCGCCGATCCGCAGCCCGTCGGCGGTGTCGATGCCGCGGAGCGGGACCGCGTTGATGTCCAGCACCTGGTGCGGTGTCAGGACATTGAGTTTCATCAGGTCGACGAGTGTGGTCCCGCCCGCCAGGAAGGTGCCGGGTGAGGCGACAGCGGCTTCGACGGTCTCGGGGGCGATCAGCTCAAAGGGACGCATCGGCCCGCCTCGCCTGCTCGACCGCCGCGATGATGTTCGGGTACGCCGCGCACCGGCAGAGGTTGCCGGACATGAACTCGCGGACGTCCTGGACGTCCTGCTCGACGGCGGCGACCGCCGACATGATCTGTCCGGACGTGCAGAACCCGCACTGCAGGGCGTCCTGGTCGACGAAGGCCTGCTGCACCGGATGCAGTCCATCCACTGTGGACAGTGCTTCGACCGTGGTCACCGGCTGTTTCACGGTGGCGGCCAAGGTGAGACAGGAGAGCACCGGCCGTCCGTCGACGTGCACCGTGCACGCGCCGCATTGCCCGCGGTCGCAGCCTTTCTTCGGCCCCGTGACGGCGAGCCGCTCACGCAGCGCGTCCAGCAGTGTCACCCCGGGATCGACACTCAGGTGTTCCGTCCTGCCATTGACTTCGAGTGAGATGTCCACTGGATCTCTTTCCGCAGATCGTCAGGACCGAGCGCCCGACGGCGTAGGTTGAGGTGGTGGGAGTCCGTCCGAGAGGTGTAGCGGATATTCATCCGCTTCATTTTTCAAGCTAGCGGATTACAATCCGCTTCGCAATGTCGGTACTCGCCCCTGGAGTCACTCCAGGTCCCCCGGGTTCCTCGGCTACATTCACGATGAACGGGATCGGCGGACGGGAGGGACGATGACGACGGGATCGGTCAATCCCCGGCGCGCGGACACCCGGCGCAACCACGAACGCATCCTCGTCACCGCGGCGAAGTCCTTGGCCGGGTCGGGCGAGGTCTCGTTCAACGCCATCGCGAAGCAGGCCGAAGTCGGCGTCGGCACGGTGTACCGGCACTTCCCGACCCCTGAAGCACTCATCCTGGCGGTCTATCAGCGCGAGGTGCGCCAGCTCGTCGACGTCGTGCCGAGCCTGCTCGAACAGTACGCGCCGGAGGAGGCCTTCCGCGCGTGGACGACCGACCACCTGGCCCACTACATGATGACCAAGCGCGGGCTGGCCGACGCGCTGCGCTCCGCGACGGCCTCCCGAGGCGAACTGCCGGCTGGCGCCTACGAGTCCATGGTCGGCGCGGTTGCCACACTGCTGGAGGCCAACGTCGCCGCCGGCACCGTCCGGCCGGACCTGAAGCCCGAGACCGTGCTCCGGAGCCTGGGCGGCCTGCTGTACCTCGACCCGAACGGCGAGTGGCGGCGCGACGTCGCGAGTCTCGTCGACCTGCTGTGGCGAGGGATGGGCACCAGCCGGGACTGAGCGACACCTTCGCCGACTTCAAGGTCGAGCGGTGGCCTTCGTGGCGTGGTTCTGGACTGACCTGCGGACGCCAGTCGTTCCGAGTATCCACAGAGGACACTCGTTGGCAGCTGAATGCCCGATTGATGGCTAGATGTGCGATTTTCGAGAGGGCCGTGAGTGGTAAAGAGGGTTATTGAGGGGAAGGTCGAACGTGTCGTGTTCGGGCGGGATGGGCGCTCACGTGTGATCCGGCTCTGATCACGCGAGTCACGCCCTCGCTCACCTTGGATTCAGCCACAACGACACCTTTGCCCTACCCCCTCAATAACCGTCCTTACCACTCACGAGGAGACCTGCACGGGGGTGCCGTAGTCGCCGGGCGGCAACGCGGGACGGCGGTGGTGCCGCCACACACCGATCACCGTCGTCCCGAACGCGAGGACGGCGTAGGCGATCAGCCAGCCGGTGAACTCGGCGGGCGCCTGGTCGCCGACGGCCATGTCGTACAGGACGATCACCGGGTAGAAACCGGGTATCGCGGCTTGGCTGTCCAGGACGCGCAGTTCGGTGTCGACGGCCGCCGAAGCGGTGTCCTCGGCGTACACCGGCCGGCGCAGGGTGCCGATGAGGATCACCGCGCAGCAGAGCGCGGCCCAGCCGAGCAGGGCGGCCAGCCCCCACGCGTACGCCTTCGCCGGGGTGGTGAGGTGGATTGCCGCCGCGAGAGCGGCTCCGCCGCCGAAAGTGATCACGAACGAGGCCACGTACCAGGCGCCGAGGATCGCGAAAGCCGAAGGTCTCCCGGAGCGCCGGTCCATCACCGGCAACGGTCCCAGTGCCCGCTCGCGGTGTCGGTACGACAGCCAGAGCGCGACTTCCAGGGAGGCACAGATGAGGCCGAGAAGAATCCCGTTGCCGCCGAGCCCCACGGCTCCAGCGGCCATGCCCAGCAGGACACTCAACACCGCCGCTCCGGCGAGCCATCGGAATCGGCCTGGTGTCCGCCGGCTCAAGCGGGCGCCGACTCTGGCGGCGAGCAGTCTTGACGGCTCCCCCACCTCGACGCCGCGTTTGCCCAGCCATTGCCTGGTCGCCGTGATCTCGTCGAACCCTGGTTCGCCGGGCCAGCCCGTCATCGCGTTCGCCATCGTTCCCCCTCGCGCGCCTAATGGATCTACGCCCGGCACCGCGCGGTGGTTGCCTCAGCGATAGGACGCGAATCGTTCCAGCAAGGGCTTCGGGGAGTCTTCGGCGAAGCAGAGCACGAGGCTTTCGGCGGATTCGGCTGCCGAGGCTTCGCTGCGCGGGAACAACGCCTTCTCGTAGGCGGCCAAGGCGGCGTTGACGTCGCCGGGGTGAGCGGCGAGGGCCAGGCCGAGTTCGGCGCCGTCGAGCATCGCGAGGTTGGCGCCCTCGCCGGCGAACGGTGACATCAGGTGGGCGGCGTCGCCGAGAAGGGTGACCCCGGGGACGCGGTCCCAGTGGTGTCCGATCGGCAGCGCGTGGATCGGCCGTGGGGTCAGGGCGCCGTCCGCGTCGGTGATCAGTGCCCGCAGGCCTGCGTCCCAGTCGTCGAAATGGGCGAGCACCGCGGCCTTCGCGGTGGTGGTGTCGGTGAAGTCGATGGTGGAGATCCAGTCTTCGGCGGTCTTCAACGCGATGTAGACGTGCAGGCTGCCTGCCGAGTCGTGGTGCGCCAGGAATCCTTTGCCCGCGCCGAGTGCGAAGAACATGCCCCCGCCGATCAGTGCGGTGCTCGCGGGATGACGGATCACGGCGTCGTGCAGGTGGACTTCGACGAACGAGAGCCCCTCGTAGGCCGGTTCGGCGTCGGAGACCAGGGGGCGGACCTTGGACCACGCGCCGTCCGCGCCGATCAGCAGGTCCGTGGTGAACGTGGCGCCCCCGGCGAGAGTCACTTCGTGTGTGCCGCCGCCGAGCGGGCGTGCGCCGGTGATCTTGGCGCCCCAGCGCACGGTGCCTTCGGGCAGTGAGCCGAGCAGAAGGTCCCGGAGGTCGCCACGGGCGACTTCGGGACGGCCTCCGTCACCGTCGTCGGCTTCCTCATGGTGGACGACGCCGTGGCGGTCGAGGATGCGCATGGCCTCGCCGCCGGGGTGTACGAGCGCGCGGAACTCGTCGTGGAGACCGGCGGCCCGGAGTGCTTCCTGGCCGGATTCGTCGTGGATGTCGAGCATCCCGCCCTGTGTCCGGGCGGACGGCGACGCGTCGAGGTCGAAGACCGCTGCCTCGATGCCGTTGACGTGCAGAACACGGGCCAGGGTGAGTCCGCCGAGGCCTGCGCCGATGATCGCGATGGGGTGATGTGTGGTCATGTCGGGTTCCTTTCGGGTGGTAAGGCGGTGTGCGTGATCCCGGTGATCAGCACCTGCAAGCCCCACGACATCCGCTGCTCGGGCCGTCCGGTGAGCAGATCGGCCGCGTGGGCGGCGATCTGCGGGTGGGTCGTCTCGTCGGCGTCCCGTACGGCGAGGGCCAGTGCGTCCCAGTCACCGTGCGGCTCCTCGTCGGCGTGCTCGGCCGCGGTCGTCGTCGCGTACTGCAGGAGGAGGTCGATTCCCCAGGCGCGCCGTTCGGGGGGCACGCCGCCCTCGGCGAGCAGGACGAGCAGGTTTTCGACCAGGCCGAGGTAGTTCTCCCCGCTCGGGCGGGCCACCAGCGCGGACAGGGCGAGACCCGGGTACTCGAGCAGCATCGCGGTGTAGGCCGTGAGCAGCCGTTCGAGCCGGTCACGCCAGTCGCCTTCGGACGGCGGCGGGGCGATCGTGCCGAGGAGTTCGTCCAGGATCGCCGCGTGCAGTTCGGCGGTGTTGCGGACGTAGACGTAGAGCGAGGCCGCGCCGGTGTCGAGTTCCTGGGCCAGGCGGCGCATCGTGACCTTCCGCAGGCCTTCTTCCCGCAGGATCCCGACGGCCGCGGCCACGATGCCGTCGCGGCTCAGTGCGGGTTTGGCCGGACGTTCCCGGCGGCTCTTCTCAGGTGCCATATGCCCACGGTAGCGAACATGTTCGTGACGAACAAGTTCGGACCGAACATGTTCGTCACAGGTCACAATGAATGGAATCGGCTTTCCGGGAGCTGTCCAGAGCGGACGAAAAAGGAGGGGTTCTCCCCCTCCCCTTCAAGATATAGCGCACCCGGGGGCTTGCGGCAAGACCCCCATCGTGCTTCACAATCTTCCGCCGTAGGGCTACAACCTGCGGAAATCAGGGGTTTCATGAACCATGAGCTTGATCAATCGGGGGGATTCATGATCGACGTCATCATCGCCGGCGGCGGACCGACCGGCATGATGCTGGCCGCCGAGCTGCGGCTGCACGGCGTGCGCGTCGTCGTGCTGGAACGGCTGACCGAGCCGACCGATCACGTCCGGTCGCTCGGCATCCACGTGCGCAGCATCGAGGTGATGGCCCAGCGCGGTCTCCTGGAGCGGTTCCACGAGACCGGCAAGCAGTACGAACTCAACGGTCACTTCGCCGCCATCGTCAAACCGCGGGCGCCCCGGCTGGACTCCGCGCACGCCTACGTCCTCGGCATCCCGCAGCCCGCCACCGAGCGGCTGCTGACCGAGCACGCCGTCAAGGCGGGTGCGGAGATCCGGCGCGGCACCGAGGTCGTCGGGCTGAGCCAGGACGACGAGGGCGTCGAGGTCGAGCTGGCCGACGGCACCCGGCTGCGGTCGCGCTACCTCGTCGGCTGCGACGGCGGGCGCAGCACGGTGCGCAAGCTGCTCGGTGTCGGTTTCCCCGGCGACCCGGCCAGGAACGAGAACCTGCTGGGCGAGATGGAAGTGACCGCGACGGCGGAGGAGATCACCGCCGTGGTGACCGAGATCCGCAAGACCGAGAAGTTCTTCGGTCTCGGTCCGTCCGGCGAGGGCGTGTACCGCGTCGTCGTCCCGGCCGAGAGTGTGCGGGAGGACCGCACGGTCGAGCCGACGCTGGAGGAGTTCAAGCAACGGCTGCGGCATTACGCGGGCACCGATTTCGGTGTGCACTCGCCGCGCTGGCTGTCCCGGTTCGGCGACGCGACCCGGCAGGCCGAGCGCTACCGTGTCGGCCGGGTACTGCTGGCGGGCGACGCCGCGCACGTCCACCCGCCGCTGGGCGGGCAGGGGCTCAACCTCGGTATCCAGGACGCGTTCAACCTCGGCTGGAAACTGGCCGCCGAGATCGCGGGCTGGGCGCCGGGAGGGCTGCTCGACAGCTACCACGTCGAACGGCATCCGGTGGCCGCCGAGGTCCTGGACAACACCCGGGCGCAGGCCGAACTGATGTCCACCGAGCCCGGCGCCCAGGCCGTGCGGCGGCTGCTGTCGGAGCTGATGGACTTCGAGGAGGTCCACCGGTATCTGGTCGAGAAGATCGTCGCGATCGGGATCCGCTACGACTTCGGCGACGGCCACGCCCTGCTCGGGCGGCGGATGCGGGACGTGGCGCTCAAGGACGGCCGTCTGTACGACCTCACCCACGCAGGCCGTGGCCTGCTGCTCGATCAGACCGGACGGCTTTCGGTCGGGAGCTGGGGAGAACGGGTCGACCACGTCGTCGACGTCAGCGAAGAGCTGGAGGTACCGGCGGTCCTGCTGCGGCCGGACGGTCACGTGGCATGGGCGGGCGAAGACCAGGAAGGGTTGGACGCCGCGCTGCGCCGGTGGTTCGGAGAGGGCGAAGTCCGGGAGACGGCGGGACAAGCCTGACACCAGCACCAGGGCCCGTGACCCGACCGGTCACGGGCCCTGCGGCCCCCGGTAGGGCAACGTCTGGTTGTAGACGATGTTGGTGTTCGTGCTCCCGAACAGCGCGAGCTCGTTGACGATCTCCTCCAGCCGCCCCATCGACGGCGCGGCGATCTTCAGCGAATAGCAGTCGTCACCGGTCGTCCGGAGGCATTCGAGGATCTCGGTCCGCTCCGCCAGGAGCTTGTACAACGGCGCGTGCTTGCTGCCCGGGTACTTCAGCCGCACCACCGCGAGCACCACGTACCCGGCCTTTTCGAGGTCGATGTCGGCGCGGTAGCCGGTGATCACCCCCGCCGACTCCAGCCGCTTGACCCGTTCGGTCGTCGCGGACGCGCTCAGGCTGACCCGCTTCCCCAGCTCGGTGAGCGGGAGGCGCCCGTCCTTCTGGAGCTCGATCAGGATCGCCCAGTCCGTCGCGTCGAGAGTCTCGGCCATCTGGCCAGAATACCGGCAGATCCACGGCGGGAACGCCCACGCACCGGGAAAGATCTCTTCCCGGCTCGCCGTCGCACCGATAGCCTTGACCTGTGCGAATAGGTGTCAACGTCCCGAATTTCGGACCGGGGACCGACCCCGGGATCCTCCGCGGCTGGGCCACCACGGTCGAAGGCCTCGGCTACGACCTGCTCATGGTGTCCGATCACGTCGCCATCACCCCCGACGTCGCCGAGCAGTACCCGGCGCCGTTCTACGAGCCGTTCACGACGCTGTCGTGGCTGGCCGGCGTGACGAGCAGAATCCGGCTGGGCACCACCGTGCTCATCGTCCCGTACCGGCATCCACTGCTGATCGCCCGCATGGCCGCGAACCTGAACCAGCTCAGCGGCGGACGGCTCGTGCTCGGTGTCGCGTCCGGATGGGCCCGGCAGGAGTTCGAAGCGCTCGATGTCCCGTTCGGGAAACGAGGACGGCTGACCGACGACCACCTCGACGCCGTCCGGAAGGCGTGGGCGAACGACGCCGACTACCGCGCGGGCGACATCCCGATCTGGGTCGGCGGCAACAGCGACGCCGGGATCCGCCGCGCCGTCCGCGTCGGCGACGCCTGGCATCCTCTGCGGACCTCCCTCCCCTGGCTCACCGAAGCACTCACCAGGGTCAAGACGATCGCCGACGCCCAAGAACGGCCCGTCCCCGCGTTCACCCCGCGGATCCTGCTGAACGTCACCGACCGTCCGATCACCGGACCCGAACGCCTCGCCGGGGAAGGCACGATCGAGCAGATCGTCGACGACCTCGACCGGCTTCGCCACCTCGGCGCCGAGACGGTCGTGCTCGACCCGTTCTCCGGCGACCCCGAGGAAACACTCCGCCCGGAAGCCGCCTGGCAGGCTTTGGCGACCGTGGCAGCACACTGGGAACTGGGCCGATACCGGCCGGAACGGGAGCGATCATGACCGACGAAGACGAGAAGTTCCTCCGCCACGCCATCGAGCTGGCCGCGAAGTCCCGGAAGGACGGTGACCCGCCCTTCGGCTCGCTTCTCGTCGGCCCCGACGGCACGGTGCTGGCCGAAGACCACAACACGTCGGTGTCGCAGTCGGACATCAGCCTGCACCCGGAACTGAAGCTTGCCGTGTGGGCCGCGCGCGAACTGGACCCTGTCGTCGCCGCGGAGACGACGATGTACACCAGTTGCCAGCCGTGCGGGATGTGCCAGGGCGCCATCGAACGCTCCGGCCTGGGACGGGTCGTGTTCGCCCTGTCGGGCGAGCAGGTCACCGCGCTCAAGCCGCCGTCCACCGCGCCGGCGGTGCGGCTGGAAGGGCCTGCGTTGTTCGACGAGGCCCGTGTCCCGGTTGCCGGGTACTACACCTGAGAACCGGCGAATCGGAATTCCGGTGGGGCCAGAATCGGCCCCATCACCGGATTTTCCTTCAGCAGTTCGATTTTCCGGGCCGGTAATTCATCCCAGCATTCCAGGATCTTGGCGGTCGCCTGGTTCACGAAACGCGATCCGACACAGGCGGCCGCCCCGAAACCATAGGGGAGATAGACGGACTTGTAGCCCTGAGGCGGATTCTCCCAGCGTTTCGGGAGGTACTCGTCGGCGTCATTCCACACTTGTGGATCACGGTGCAGGAGGAAACTGCACAGAAAGAGCCTTTCGCCCGGTGACAGCGCCACCCCGCCCACGTCGATCGGGGTCGTGACCTTCCGGGACATCAGCCAGGCCGTCGGCCACAGCCGCAACGCCTCACGCACCCGGTTCTCCACCGGATCACCCGGTTCGCCCCTGGTGAGGGTGGCACCGGCGGGCATCCCGACGCGCCACCCGCTGTCGAGCAGCACACACCAGGCGAGCACCATCGCGGTCGCCCGGCACAGTGCCCCGATCAGGCCGTGCAGCACCAGCGCGACATCGTCCATCGACCCGACAGCGTCGTGGACGGCCTTCTGGAAGCCGGTGTCCCCGTCCCGGGCGGACGCCCAGCGGTGGAGCGCGGCCTCCGCCCGGCTGTGCGCGATCCGGCGGCGGAACGCGACTGTCGCGGATCGGTCCCGGTCACGCCGGTTCGACAGCGACAACGCCCGGTGCAGGGCCTTCCTCGCGGACGGGGAGAGATCGGGCAGCAGCCGATCGCCGAACAACCGCAGGTACAGGTCCGACACCGCCGAGGGCCAGGCCTCGCCGTCCATCGCGACCCGGAGTTCCTCCGTGATCCGCTCTTGTGGCAGCGACCGCAGCACGGTGTCCAGCTCCCGCGCGATGGCGGCGTTCACCGGACGGCTCTTCTCCGAACCCGGGATCCAGTCCGCGACAGCGCCCAGCGTGGCCGCGCGGGCTTCGAACGGTTCTGTCGTGCTCGCGAGCACCGTCCGGGCGATCTCCGCGTCCGACACCAGATACCGGCCCGGCTCGAACAGGACCACCGGCGGCGTGTTCGCCCGGTCCCACGCCAAAAGGGGGCGCAGGGGATCGGCCATCAGGCCACCCGTGACGCCCTCGACGACTGTGTGCACAATTCCCCCAGAACGCGACGGTTGCGGCGGCGATCCCGAGATCGCCGCCGCAACCGGAAAACACTTCAGGATCAGTAATCCATGTAGTAGATCACCCAGCCCGATTCCTTGCTGCGCATGCTACGCAGCATCGAACACGTGAAGAAACGAACAGCCTTCATTGTGTCAACCCCCAATCCCCAGTGCGTCATCAACGTGACGAGCAGAAAAATATGGGGCCCATTACGAACTTGTCAATAGCGGAACAAGACGAGGACCGGACGAGCCGAGTTTCACCGTCGTGACGGGCCGCGTTGCGTTAGGATGATCGTGATGTCCGCCGAACTCGTGCCCGCAGCCCCGAAACTGCCGGAGACCAAGGCCGAGAACCGGCGACAGGTCCTCGCCGAAGCCGTCGCGTTGCTGCCCGCGCTCCCCCCGGCCGACCCGCTCGACCGGTACGCCATCCGGCACATCACCACGCTCTGGCTGGAAACCGACAAGACCGACCACACCCGCCGCGCCTACTACGCCGACCTCGCCGCCTGGCTCGGCTGGTGCGACCGCACGGGACTCGACCCGCTGACGGCCCGGCGCGCCGACGTCGACGCCTGGAAGAACACCCTCACCGTCACCGGCAGGGACGGCCTGCCCCGGCCCGCCGCCGACTCCACCGTCGCGCGCACCCTCGCCGGCATCTCCAGCTGGTACCGGTATCTGCAGTCCAACGACATCGCCGACCGCAACCCGGTCTCCGCGGTCAACCGGCCCAAGACCGGCAAGACCCCGCCGCTGCCCGCGCTCGGCGGCGAGTCGACGGCGAAACTGCTGAACCACATGGAGAACCGCGCCCGCGCCAACGACACCGAAGCGTCCTGGCGCGACGCCGCCGTCGTCGCGATCCTGTTCTACACCGGCCTGCGCGTCTCCGGCCTGACCACCGCCACCGTGCGCGACCTCGACACCGACGCCGGGCACACGATCCTGCGCTACACAGCCAAAGGCGGCCACCGAGACTTCGTCCCGCTCGTCCCCGCCGCCCTGCACCCGCTGCGCCGCTACCTCGACCTGAGAGCGGCCCGCACCGGGGTCCGCCCCGACGAACTGACCGGACCGCTGCTCGCGACCATGCCTCATCGCTACGACAGCACCAAAACCGGCGGAAAACCGTTGGCGCAACGCGATGTCTGGTTCCTCCTACGGGCACAGGCCAAGGCAGCCGGACTCACCGAAGCGAACACCATCTCCCCGCACACGGCGCGGCGGACCACCGGAACCCTGCTGCTGGCCAACGACGTCCCGGTCCAGAAGGTCCAGGACCTGCTGGGCCACGCCGACATCCGCACCACCCGCGACCGCTACGACGCCCACCGGCACAAGCTGGAGACCTCCCCCGTGCACGCGCTCGCGCAACTACTCGCCGACGCACGCCACCGTCAAAGCTGAGCCTGTCCCAGCTGGGACTTCGTCGCCCCGATCACGACACCGTCGACCCGCGCCAGCCAGCTCCCGCACAGGCATCGGACGTACTCGAGCCTCCCTTGGGAGACCCGCTGGGACTTCGTCGCGCTTCCGGGCAGTTCCGTCAGCGGCCACCCACACCGCGGGCACAGGTTCGATTCCATGCCCCGATCGTGCTGTAATGGGTCAATGCACTTCAACCCTTACGGTGGGGCGGCCGCGCAGATCGCCGCGGACCTGGTCAACCTGGGCGACGCCGCCGGCCCGGCCACGCTGACCGCGATCTTCAAAGACCGCATGACCGTCCCCGCCGTCCGGGAACCCGAATCGACCGAGATCATCGCCTGGACCACCAGGCTACGGAACGTCTTCGAAGCGGATCCGGACGCGCGGGTCGACCTGGTCAACAGGCTGCTGCACGATTCCGCGTCCAAGCCGTACATCTCGACCCACGACGGCAAAGCACCCCACCTGCACTACGTCGACGCGCACGCCGGCACCGTCTCCCGGGTCCGGGCCTACACCGCGGGTGGGCTCGCGCACCTCGTCTGCGACGCCCCGGACCGCTTCGGCGTCTGCTCGCGCGAAGGCTGCGAAACGGTCTACGTCGACGTCTCCCGTAACGGACGCCGCCGGTTCTGCTCGACCCGCTGCGCCACCAGGGTCCACGTCGCCGACCACCGCACCCGGCAAGCGAGCTAGGCGCCTAGATCGCGTACCGCCACGCCGTCAAAGCGTGCGCCGAGAACCAGGCCCCCAGAACCACCCACGCCGCCGCGGCCGCGACAGCCGTGACCGTCCGCCGCTTCGCCAACCCGATCGCGATCGGGATCAGCACCGGGAACGCGGGCAGGATGAACCGGATCTTCGCGTCCGGCAGCCCCCGCGTCCCGATCGCCAGCATCAGCACCCCGGCGCCGTACAGCGTCAACGGCCACGGCACCCGGATGCACGCCGCCACCACTGCCAGCGCCACCGCGCCCAGCAGGAACAACACCGTCAGCGTGCTGAACACCGACTCGTCCCCGGTCAACCGGGCCAGCACCGACTCCGCGGTCTCCACCCCGAAATCGAACTCGGTGTTCCAGCCCCGCAGTTCGATGTCCTGCCAACCGGTCCAGCTACCCGTCCGGTAGGCGACGAACCCCAGGTACCCCACCACTCCCAGCGGCGCGATCACCGCACCCGCCAGCGCCCACCGCCGCTCCTCGGCCCGCCGGAAGACCGCGATCAACGCCGCGACGACGACCACCGCGACCAGCACCACCGCCGTCGACCTCGACAGCCCGGCCGCGAAGGCGCACAACCCGGCCAGCACCCATCGCCGTTCCAGCACTCCCACCAGCGCCCACACCGCGAAGGCGCAGAACACCGCCTCCGTGTAGGCCATCGAGAACACGATCGCCATCGGCGCCCCGGCCCACAACGCCACCAGCAGCAACCCGGTCCGGTCGCCGCGTTCCGGCGACACCGCCCGTCCGATGCGGATCAACCCGCACGCCAGCACCAGACCGGCCAGCACCGAGACCGTCAGCGCCGCGGTGATGACGTCGGGCCCGAGCCACATCACCGCCTCGACCAACTTCGGATACAGCGGGAAGAACGCCATCGGCGCGTCCGAATACGGCTGCCTCGCCGCGTCCAGCGTCCCCGGGAGATCGGCGTACCCGTGCACCGCCAGGCGCAGATACCACTGCCCGTCCCACGCGGTCAGCCGATCGGTCAGCGACGCACCACGCCGGTCAGCCAACAGGTCGAGCAACTGGACGCTGGCCGTGCGGATCACGAGATACAGCAGGATCGCCTTCGGGTAGGGCGACCGGGCCAGTCTGTCGAGAACTCTGTCGAACGCACGCGCCGGGCGCCCCTGCCGGGGCGCCGTTTCGGGAACGGCGGGCTGATCAAGGTCGTCGACTTCTCGGAGCACGATCAGAGTGTCCACAATGTGAAGTCATTTCGCCGTTCGATCTCGAAGATTCGCAGCACGGAAGGCGTGGTGAAGGCCACAAACCTGCCGCGTGAAGGACTCCCTCACTACCCGGTCCAGTCCTCGCCGCTTCGCCGGTCGTGGTGATCCAACAGCCTCGACAGCAGCTCGGTGAACCGCGCTCGCTCCTCGGACGACAGCGGCGCCAGCAGTTCGTCCTGACGCTCGGCCAGCTGCTTCTCCAACAGCCGCAGCTGCTGTTCGCCCGCGGTGGTCAGCGAGATGACGTTGCGCCGCCGGTCGGCGGGATCCGGGGCGCGTTCCACCAGCTCACGCTCGGCGAGCTCGTTGATCGTCGCGACCATCTCACTGACGTGGATCCCGCTCCGGCGGCCGAGCGTCGCCTGACTGGCGGGGCCGGACTCCTCCAACGTCGCCAGCACGCGGTAGTGGTAGCCCCGGGCGTTGACGGCGGAGAATCCGTCGGTCACCAGGCGATGCGCGTGGTTCGCGGTCTGGGTGAGCAGCCAGCTGGGCAGCCTCTTCCAGCCGCCGTCCGGCCCTTCCGAAGGGTTCTCCATGTGACGAGTCTAACGAATCGTTGGGCGACCGAACGATTGCGCTATCGTTTGTCACCTAAACGTTTGGTGCCCGAACATTATGGAGCCGAGACATGATCAAGCCCTTCCGCATCGACATCCCCCAAGCCGACCTCGACGACCTCAACGACCGGCTGGCCCGCACCCGCTGGCCCAACGAGATCGCCGACGCGAGCTGGGACTACGGCTTCCCGCTGCCACGACTCAGAGAACTCGCCGACCACTGGCGCACCGGCTACGACTGGCGCGCCCACGAAGCCGAGCTCAACGAGCTTCCGCACTTCACCACCGAGATCGAAGGCCAGAACATCCACTTCGTCCACGTCCGGTCCGCGAACCCGGACGCGCTCGCGCTGATCCTCACCCACGGCTGGCCCGGTTCGTTCCTGGAGTTCCTCGACGTCATCGAGCCACTGTCACGCGACTTCCACCTGGTGATCCCGTCCATCCCGGGCTACGGCTTCTCCGGACCGACCCGGGAACGCGGCTGGGACCTCGTCCGGATCGCCCGCGCCTGGGCCGAACTGATGCACCGCCTCGGATACGAGCGCTACGGCGCGCAGGGCGGCGACTTCGGCTCGGGAATCTCGATCGCGCTCGGCACGGTCGCACCGGAACAGGTCGTCGGGGTCCACGTCAACTACCTGCCGACCCGACCGGATCCGGACGCGGGCATCGAACTGTCCGAAGTGGACCAAGCGCGACTGGAGAAGATCAAGCACCTGATGGCGAACCGCCCGCCGTACCAGGCATTGCAGGCCGCCACCCCGCAGACCATCGGCTACGCCCTGACCGACTCACCCGTCGGCCAGCTCGCCTGGATCGCCGAGCGCTTCGCACAGTGGACGGACCCTCGCTCCCCCGTCAGCGACGACCGGATGCTCACCGACATCTCGCTGTACTGGCTGACCGCCACCGCGGCCTCCTCCGCGCGGCTGCACCACGAAACCCAGCGAGGGAACGCGCCCTGCCCCGTACCGCTCGGCGTGGCGGTGTTCCCGCACGACATCACGCAATCGGTACGGCCACTGGCCGAGCGGCTCTACGACATCAGGCACTGGTCGGAACTCGAGCGCGGCGGCCACTTCGCCGCGATGGAAGTACCGGACCTGCTCGCCGAGGACATCCGGGCCTTCTTCCTCAAGCTGTCAGGCCGGCACTGACCATCCAGATGTGCTCGCAGGTCGAAGACGCCCGCTGCAAGCTCTCACGGGACTCCTGCGAAGCGTGATAGAAACTCCGCTCGATCATCCAGCACAAGGCACGCGCCATCGCCGACGCCTGGTCCGGTTCGGCGCCGGCCCGGACACCGGCCCGTTCCAGCACAGCGGTGATGGCCGAGCTGAACAAGTCGGCCGTCCGGCTCCACAGCTCGCCGATCTCCGGCACGGTCAACGAAAGGTCGATCGCCGTCCGCATGACAAGACCGTGCTCGTTCCACAGCTCGACCGTGCGCCGCATGGCCGCCGCGATGGCCTGGACGGGCTCGTCGGCCTCCGCGGCGACGCGGGACCGTTCCCACAGATGCTCGACGGTCCGGGCCGCCAGCGCGGTGACCACCTCCTGCTTGGAGCCGAAGTAGAAGTACAAGGCGCCACGGGTTATCCCGGCCCCCTGGGCGATGTCCCCGACGGTCATCGCGTCATAGCCCTTGTGCGCCAGCAGGACTTCGCAGGTGTCCAGGATGGCCCGCTCCCGGACATCGCCCTTGCGCTCGGTGGTGCGCCTGGACATCAGAGCTGCGCGCCCTCGGCGAAGTCGGTCGTCCGGGAGAGCGCCTCCCACGTCCGGATGTCCTCGTCCACGGCCGTACGCGCGGCGGTGACCAGCCGCAGCGCGTCCGAGCCCAGCAACAGATGGGACGGCGGCCGCTCGAGCGACGTGATGTGCACGAGGGCCTCCCCGGCCTTCGCCGGATCGCCCAACTGGTTGCCACTGGCCTTCTGCCGCGCTTCACGGATGGGGGTGAACAGCTCGTCGTACTCGTCGATCGTCCGGGTGGCGCGGGACATCGACCGCCCCGCCCAGTCGGTGCGGAACGAACCCGGCTCGATCGCCGTCACGTGGATCCCGAACTGCGCCACCTCCTTGCCCAGCGCCTCGAGAATGCCTTCCAGCGCGAACTTGCTGCCGCAGTAGGCGGACATGCCGGGCACCGCCATCAGCCCGCCCATCGAGGTGACGGCCATCAGATGCCCGCGGCGGCGCTCGCGCATGTGAGGCAGCGCCGCCTGCAGGGTGGCCACCACTCCGAACACGTTCACCTCGAACTGCCGACGCACTTCGGCCAGCGGGGTTTCCTCGAAAGTGCCCTCCACGCCGTAGCCGGCGTTGGCGATGACAACGTCCAAGGGACCGACGGTCTGCTCGACCTCGGCGACCACCGCCGAGACGGCACCGTCGTCGGTCACGTCCAAGATGCGGCCGTGAGCGGCCCCGGGCTCGAGCTCTTCGAAGGTCCGCAGATCCTCCTGGGACCGGACCGTTCCCACGACGGTGTGCCCGGCGGCCAAGGCGGCTTGAGCGAAGGCACGCCCAAGGCCCGTGCTGACACCGGTGATCAGCCACTTCTGCTTGCTCATCGCCCCTCCAGAGGACTCGAAACGATCTCCTGAGCACAAAGTCTACACTGCGTCGATTTTTATCGTCGTAGTGCAGATTCCATGGTCACGCGGCAGGCGAAAAGGAGTGGACGGAGCGAACCCGGGCTTGTACCTTGCACTCGACCGTGACATCGCCCCAGGAGGTGAGACCCATGAACGCAGTATCGATGTGGGTGCTCCCTCTTGCGTTACGGTCGGGCGATTGACGTAGGTGTCGCCGGGAGCGCCTCGACAACAGGCACTCCCGAAAGGCACCACCTATGCACCTTCAGCAGTTCACCCCCGAGCCGTCACCGGCCTCCGGGACCGATGACTTCGACGTGATCATCGCCGGAGGCGGGCCGACCGGCGCGATGCTGGCCGCCGAACTCCGGCTGCACGACGTACGGGTACTCGTCCTCGAAAAGGAAACCGAGCCCGTGTCGTTCGTCCGGATCGTCGGCCTGCACATTCGCAGCCTCGAACTGATGGCCATGCGCGGACTGCTCGAGCGCTTCCTCGAACGCGGCAGAAGGCGTCCGGCCGCCGGTTTCTTCGCCGCCATCGGCAAACCCGAGCCCGAGGGCCTGGATTCCGCGCACGCCTACCTGCTGGGCATCCCGCAGCCGGTCGTCGATCACCTGCTCGAAGAACACGCGATCGGACTCGGCGCACAGGTCCGGCGCGGTTGTGCCCTGACCGGTTTCAAGCAGGACGACGACGGGGTGACCGTCGAACTGACCGGCGGGGAGCGGCTGCGGTCGCGGTACCTCGTCGGCTGTGACGGCGGGCGCAGCACAGTGCGCAAACTGCTCGGCGTCGGCTTCCCCGGCGAGCCCTCGCGGAACGACACGCTGATGGGCGAGATGGCCGTCGGCGTACCGCAGGAGGAGATCGCGGCCAAGGTGGCCGAAATCCGTGAGACCAGCAAGGTTTTCAGCCTCGGCCCCTTCGGCGAAGGAATCTATCGCGTCGTCGTCCCCGCCGCGGAAGTCAGCGAGGATCGCGCGGAGCCGCCCACCCTCGACGATTTCAAACGAGAGCTGCGCACCATCGCCGGAACCGACTTCGGCGTGCACTCACCACGCTGGCTGTCCCGCTTCGGCGACGCCACCCGGCTGGTGGAGAAGTATCGGGTCGGGAGGGTGCTCCTGGCGGGCGACGCGGCGCACATCCACCCGCCCGCGGGCGGTCAGGGCCTCAACCTGGGGGTTCAGGACGCGTTCAACCTCGGCTGGAAACTGGCCGCGCAGATCCGCGGCTGGGCGCCGGAGACCCTGCTCGACACCTACCAGACCGAACGTCATCCGGTCGCCGAAGACGTGCTGGACAACACCCGCGCCCAGATCGCACTGTCGTCCACCGAACCGGGTCCGCAGGCCGTGCGCAGGCTGCTCACCGAACTGATGGACTTCGACGACGTGAACCGGTATCTGATCGAGAAGATCACCGCGATCGGCATCCGCTACGACTTCGGCGAGGGCCCCGATCTGCTCGGACGCCGCCTGCGCGACATCGAGGTGAAGCAGGGCCGCCTGTACGACCGGCTCCACGGGGGCCGCGGTCTACTGCTCGACCGCACCGAACGCCTGACCGTCGGCGGCTGGTCGGACCGGGTCGATCACCTCGCGGATCCCACCGCGGCACTGGAGGTTCCGGCGGTTCTGCTCCGCCCCGACGGACACATCGCCTGGATCGGTGAGCACCAGCAGGACCTGGACGACCACCTCGCACGCTGGTTCGGCGAGCCCGTCAACTGAAGTCCGTGAAGGCCTCCTTGCCTACCTTGAGAGTAGGCAAGGAGGCCTTCACGGTCAGTGCAGGTTTTTCTGGGCGTATTAACGACTGTTTTTGAGCGTCGCCTCGACGTATAGGGCGTTATACACTTAGAAGATTCAGTGACTGGACGGCAGTTCGGCGACCTCGACCGACCTTCGGTCCTCCAGGACGCGCTGCTTCGCGTTCTCGATGTGCCGTCGCATCCGGGCGGCCGCTTCGTCCGCCTCCCCCGCTACCAACGCCTCGTAGACGGCTCGGTGCTCCTCCGCCGCCAGGCCGGGCGCTCCCCTGGCCGAACCGAGCTTCGCGAAGAACCGGAACCGCTGGACCTGGCCGCCGAGCGACCGGTACGCCTTCTCCAGGAACGGGTTGTCCGCCTGTGCGGCGATGAGCAGGTGGAACCGTTCGTCGATCGTCCAGTACGCGCTGAAGGCCGCGGTGTCCGGCGAGGTCGCGGCACGCGCGAGGTCGTCGACGCTCTCCAGCACCTCCCCCAGGAACTCGGGTGTCGTGCGGCGGGCGGCTTCGTAGGCGAGGGCGGGCTCGAGGACGAGACGGGCGTCCATCAGCTTGATCAGCTCGAACTCGGTGAGCAGCGGGGCGACCCGGTAGCCCTTGAGCGCCTCGCGGCGGACGAGCCCGGTGTGCTCCAGCCGCGCCAGCGCCTCCCGGAGCGGAGTCTGGCTGACGTCGAGTTCCCGTGACAGCGCACCGATGTTGACCGGCTCGCCCGCGGACCATCGGCCGTCGGTGAACTGACCCAGCAGCACCTCGTACATCCGGTCGGCGAGCGGCTGCCGTCCGGACCTCCGCGGGGAAGCCATGTGTCCCTCCTTAGTCGCCTCACGATATCCCGCGCGTCCGGAGGCCTTGATCTTGCATCGCTATAGTATTGACACGAATCCTATAGTATTTGCATCAGGCAGCTTCGAACAGGAGAAACGAACCGGATGACCATGCGCGTACTCGTGACGACCTCGTATCTGAAGCCCGGCGGCGAGGTCGACAAGCTGCTCTCGGACGCGGGTTTCGACACCGCCTTCACCACCCCAGCGCAGCGCGAGGCCACCGGCACTCCCCTGGCCGACCTCGTCCGTGACGCCGACGGGATCGTCGCGGGCACCGACGCCTTCACCGCCGACGTCATCGAGGCCGCGACCCGGCTGAAGGTGTTCGGCCGCTGCGGCGTCGGCTACGACAACATCGACCTCGACGCCGCGACCCGCGCCGGTGTGGCCGTCACCTACACCCCCGGCGCCAACCGCCGGTCGGTCGCCGAACACGTCCTGGCGCTCATGCTCAACTGCGCCCGCTTGATCCCGCAGAACATCGCGAGCGTCCAGGCCGGACGCTGGGAGCAGCGCAGCGGGCGGGAACTCGACGGCGCGGTGCTCGGCCTGATCGGACTGGGTTCGATCGGCAAGACCGTCGCGCGGCTGGCGCTGTCGCTCGGGATGCGGGTCGTCGCCCACGATCCTTACCCCGACCAAGACTTCCTGGCGGAGACCGGCGTCGAAGCCCGCACCTTCGACGAAGTTCTGGCCGAGGCCGACTTCCTCAGCCTGCACATCTTCCTCGACGACTCCACCCGTCACCTGATCGACGCGTCCGCGCTGCGGAAGGTCAAACCCGGGGCTTTCCTGATCAACACGGCGCGCGGAGAGGTGGTCGACGAGGAAGCCCTCGCCGACGCGCTGGAGAACGGCGCGCTGGCGGGCGCGGCGCTGGACGTGCTCACGGAGGAGCCCTTGCCACTCGACAGCAGGCTGCGCGGTCTCGACAACGTCGTGGTCACCGCGCACATCGGAGCCGCGACCGAACAGGCCCGGTCGCGGTCCAGCCTGATGGCCGCCCAGCAGGTGATCGACGTCCTCCAGGGCCGCGATCCCGGCAACCTCGCCAATCCCGGATACCGCCGATGATCCTCCACAACGGACTTCGCCTGGACGCCAACCTCAAGTGGCTGTTCACGGAACTCCCCTTCGAACAGCGCTTCGACGCGGCAGCGGCGGCAGGCTTCACCGCCGTCGAGTACGCCTCGCCGTACCCCTTCCCCGCCGCCACCCTCGTCCGGCGCCTCACCGACGCGGGCCTGTCCCAGATCCTCGTCAACTCCCCCACCGGTGAACCCGGCTCCCCCGAGCGGCTCGGCTACGCGTGCCTTCCCGGTCGCGCGGCCGAGTTCCGCGCGGGAGTGGAGCTCGGCCTGGAGTACGCGGTGGCCCTGGGCAGTTCCTTCCTGCACCTGCCCGCGGGGATCCGGCCCGCCGGCGTCTCCCGGGACCGCGCCTTCGCGCAGTACGTCGCGAACATCGCGTGGGCGGCGGATCGGGCGCGCGGCAGCGGCGTCCGGCTGCTGCTGGAGGCGCAGAACAAGCAGGACGCGCCGGGCTTCGTCCTCGACGGCCAGGCACACGCGGCCGCGGTGGCCGACGCGATCGGCCAAGACCACGTGAGTCTGCTCTTCGACGTCTACCACGCCTCCATCGACGAGAAAGACGTCGTCGCGGCGCTGCGGGAGTTCCTGCCCCGGACCGCCCACGTGCAGATCGCCGACTCGCCCGGACGCGCCGAACCCGGCACCGGCGGCATTCCCTGGACCGCCGTCTTCGACACCTTGAAGTCCGAGGGCTACGACGGCTGGATCGGCTGCGAATACGGGCCCGCCACCACCACCGAAGCGGGACTGGCCTGGATCAAGGAGCAACTCCGATGAACCCGCGCATCGCGCTGATCAGCGCCACCCCGGCCGCGATCCCGCCCGCCGTCAGTGCGTTGGCGACGGGATTCCCCCAGGCCCGGCCCTGGAACATCCTCGACGACCGGCTCCTGGCCGACGTCGGCCAGGACGGCCGCACCCCCGCTCTGGACGACCGGATGCGCCGCCTCATCGACTACGCGGTCGCCGGCGGCGCCGACGGCGTGCTGCTCACCTGCTCGCTCTACGGCGAAGTCACGAAGCAGGTCGACGCGCCGGTCCCGCTCCTGGCCCCGGACGAGGCGGCCTTCGACGAAGCGCTTTCCAGCGGTCACACCAGGATCCTCGTGGTCGCCTCGCTGGCCTCGGCACTGAGCGACTCAACGGCGCGTTTCGAGCAGGCGGCGCGCGACAAGGGAATCACCGTCGAGGTCGGCGGGCTGCTCGCGCCGGACGAGCTCGTCGAAACCTGCCGGGCACGGGGCGACGGCTGGGACCTCGTCCTGCTCGCCCAGTACTCCCTCGCCCCGGCAGCGGAGGAACTCGCCGCGGCACTCGGTGTGCCTGTCGTGTCCGGGCCCCGCAGCGCCGCGGCGAGACTGAAGGCGGCGATCGGGAAATGACCGGCACTCTCGGCGCGATAGCCGACGACTTCACCGGCGCGACCGACGTCGCGGTCGCCTTCCGCCGTGGCGGCCTGCGCACCCTGCTGTTCTTCGGCGTCCCGCCCGAAACCGAGGTACTTCCGACGCACGACGCGATCGTGATCGCGCTCAAGAGCCGCGCGATCCCCGCCGAGGACGCGGTCTCGTCGTCCTTGGAAGCGTTGCGGTGGCTGCGAAACCGGAAGGCGGAGCAGATCTACTTCAAGTACTGCTCCACTTTCGACTCGACGCCACACGGCAACATCGGCCCGGTCCTCGACGCGTTGTCGCGGGTGCTGTCGTCCGATGGTGCCGTGATGACGCCGAGTTCTCCGGAGCACGGGCGCACGCAGTATCAGGGGCATCTCTTCGTCGGCGAGACCCTGCTGGCCGAATCGCCCATGCGCGACCATCCCGCGACCCCGATGACGGACTCCCACCTGCCTCGGCTGCTGCGGGCGCAGACCACCACACCGGTCGACCTCGTCACGCACGACGTCGTCCGGCGCGGGGAAACCGCCGTGCGCGAAGCGATCTACGGCAAGAGCGGCTACGTCCTCGTCGACGCGCTCACCGAAGACGACCTCCGTCTCCTGGGCCGGGTCGTGGTGAGCGCGCCGCTCGTCGCGGGTGCGGCGGGCCTCGCGGCCGGGCTCGCCGCCGCGCGAGCTTCCGCCACTCCCCTGCCGACCGAGACCCGCGCACCGGCGGGGCCGGCCGTGGTGCTGTCCGGAAGCTGCTCGGCGCGAACGCTGGAACAGGTCGCCGTCATGCTGCGGCTGGGCCGTCCCGCACACCGGCTCGACCCGGTGGCGACGCCGGATCCGGACGCCCTCGCGGCGGAAGCACTCGCCTGGTACGACTCCTTGACCGAACCCGGACCGCTCGTCTACTCGTCGTCGAGTCCGGCGGAGCTCAAGCGCACCCAAGAAGAACTGGGCGTCGAGCGGTCGGCCGGGATACTGGAGAAGGCGACCGGGCTCATCGCCCTCGGTCTCGCCGGACGCGGTGTGCGCCGTCTCGTGGCCGCCGGCGGTGAAACCTCCGGCGCGATCGTCACCGCACTCGACGTCCGCGGCGGGGTCATCGGGGCGGAAGCCGCACCGGGTGTGCCGTGGATCCACCCCGTCGGCGACCGTCATCCCGCCTTGTTGCTCAAGTCGGGCAACTTCGGCGATCCGGATCTCCTCGCGACGGCGTCCGCCTCATGACCGGCGACAGGCTCCACCGCGAACGCGTCATCGCCGCGGCACGGTCGCTGTACGACCGCGGGCTCACCCACGGCCGCACGGGCAACATTTCGGTGCGCCACGGCGAGCAGATCCTCGTCACACCCACCGGAGCCTGCCTCGGCACCGTGCGACCAGGGGATCTGTCGCTCCTCGACGCAGACGGAAACCACCTCGCCGGACCACCGCCGTCGAAGGAAGCGTTCTTCCACGCGATCGTGCTGCGGCAGCGCCCGTCCGACAGCGCGGTCGTGCACACCCACTCGACGTATTCCGCCGCCGTCTCCTGCCTGGACGGCCTCGACCCGGACGACGTCATCCCACCGCTGACCGCGTACTTCGCGATGCGGGTCGGCCGTCTCCCTTTGCTCCCGTACCACCCGCCCGGAGACCCCGGCATCAGCGAGCCGATCGCCCGCGCCGCCGTCGGCCATCCGGCGCTGCTGCTCGCCAACCACGGCCCGGTGGTCGCCGGGACGAACCTCGACACCGCCTTGGACACCCTCGAAGAACTCGAGCACACCGCGGAGATCTTCCTGCTCCTGCGGGGTCTCCCCACCCGTCCGCTGACCGATCGCCGGCGCGACGCCCTCCACTCCCCACCCGCTCGAAGGGACACCCCATGATCACCCTGTTCAGCGCCCTCTCCGTCAAGAAGGCACTCGACGACGTGCTGCTGCACGCGTTCACGAAGAAGCACGCCGTCGAAGTCGAGGTCACGTTCGACCCCACCACCATCCTGGTCGAGAAGATCGCTCAAGGCGCTCAGCCCGACATCGTGATCGCCGTGTCCAGCGCCTTCGCCGCACTGGCGGCCGCGGGCGCGATCACCCCCGATTCCCGTGTGGTGCTGGCGAAGAGCGGGATCGGGATCGCCACCGCACCGGAACTGGACAGCCCCGACATCGGCACGGTGGACGCGCTCCGCACTGCCCTCACCTCGGCGCGATCCGTCGCCTACTCACGCAGCGGCGCAAGCGGCATCCACTTCGCCCGGCTGATCCAGGACCTGGGCGTCGCCGACGAGGTGAACGCGCGAGCCACCATCGTCGAGAAGGGCTTCACCGCCCTCGCCGTCACCGACGGCCGCGCGGACCTCGCCGTCCAGCAGATCAGCGAACTGAAGTTCGTCCCGCAGGCGCGGATCATCGGCCCGCTCCCCGACGGAGCCCAGCACTACAGCGAACTCTCCGCCGCGCTCGGCCCTTCGGCCCCGCCCGAAGCCGCGGACCTGCTGCGGTTCCTCTCCGGACCGGAGGCGAAGACCGCCTACCGCGACGCCGGCCTCGTCACCGGCCACTCACCCCGGACCCGCGGATGAACGCGATCCTGGCACTGATCGCGTTCATCGCCGCCATCGTCGTGTGGAACGCGGTCTTCAAACGCAACATCGGCGAAGCGATGGTGGTCGGCTTTCTCGTCACCGCCGCGTTCGCGGGCACGGACTTCTTCACCGTCGCCTGGGAAAGCCTGGTCGACGGGCTCAAATCCGAGATCACCTTCGCCGCGCTGGCGTTCGTCTTCGTCAGCGAACTGCTCACCAGGACCGGGCTGGTGCAGCGGATGGTCGACATCCTCAGCTCGTTCCTCGGCCGACGGCGGGGTGGATCGGCCTACGCGGCGACCGTCGCCTCCGGACTGTTCGGCGCGGTCGCCCACAACGGTGCAGCGATCGTCGCCACGGTCGGGTCGATCACCATCCCCTGGATGAAGCGGTCCAAGGCCAGCGGCGAGACCGCGGCGCTCGTGCTGTCCGGGAACGCCGGTGTCGGCGCCACCTTCCCGTTCAGCGGCGCGTTCTTCATCCTTCTGGCCGCGCCGACCGTGATGCCGGTGCTCGGCGCGGGCGACATCGTCGCGACGATCTTCGTCACCGGCGCGTGGATGGTCGGGATGCGGCTGATCATGGCCTACGTGATCGTCAAACGCCGCGGCGTCCAGGCGATGGAGCCGCAGGACATCCATCCGCTGCGCGCGTCGTTCAAGGTCGGCTGGCCGTCGCTGGTCGTCCTCGGCTCGATCGCCGTCCCGATCCTGCTCACCGCCCCGCCGACCGCGGACTTCGTCTCGGCCCGCATCGGCATCGACGCTCCCGACGCGATCCCGCTGCTCATCTGGCTGCCGATCGTCATGTTGCTGGTCGGCCTGCTCGTCGAGCGGAAGCTGCTGCCGAAGGGGCGGGCTCAGTGGTGGGATCTGTTCGGGGCCGTCGGGCCCAAGCTCGGCCTGGTCGGGGTCACGATGATCTCCGCGTTCGCCGCGTCGAACGTGCTCAAGACGCTCGGCCTCGACGATCAGCTGAAGCCCTACCTGGAAGGACTCACCGGAGTCTCCCCGCTGGTGGCGGCCATCGTGGTCGGCGTCGTCATCGTGCTCGTCGCGGGACCGCTCAACACGACGTCCACGGTCGCCGCGGTCGGCCCGGTGGCGTTCGCCGCGCTGACCGCCGCCGGCATCCCTCCGCACGTCGCCTTCGCCGCCATCCTCGTGTGGGCGTCGTCGGAGGGATGCTCACCGCCGGGCGCGGCACCGCTCTACGTCGCGGCGGGTATCGCTGAGATCAACCCGGTACGGATCTTCGTCCCGGTCGTCCTCTACTACCTGTTGCCCACACTGCTGTTCGGCGTGCTCATGGCCGTCGGCGTGCTGTGGCTGCCTGGAGCGTGATCACCGTGTACCGGATCCTGCTGGCCGCGACCCGCGTCTGCCTGTTCGCGTTCCTCGTCGGCGGCGGCGTGGTCGTCGCAGGGCAAACCCTCGGCATCATCGTCGGCTCAGGGCAGCTCGTGACGGCGTTCGGCACCGATATCGCCGACAACGTCTGCGTCATCGCCGGAATCGCGGGGATTTTCGCGTTCCTTTTGCTCTATACGCCGGAAGGAAAGGAAAACGTGCCTGACGCCGAAGAATGAGCCACGTCCGTGCCGGAGAAGACCGAACAGGGGTGACCGTCTCCGTCAACCCAGCCGACTCCCCTGACCGGCGGCTTCGGTAACATCGTTTTATGACCGACCGCTTAGTTTGTCTGGGTGACTCCTTCACCGAGGGTGTCGGCGACGAGGACCCGTCGTCGCCCAACGGCGTCCGTGGCTGGGCCGACCGCGTCGCCGGCCAGCTCGCGGGCAACTACCAGGACTTCCGCTACGCGAACCTCGCGATCCGAGGCAAGCTCCTCGGCCAGGTCCTCACGGAGCAGCTCGACCAGGGGCTCGCGCTGAACCCGGACCTCGTCACGCTGTACGCGGGCGGCAACGACCTGATGCGGCCGAAGGTCGACATCGACGCTCTCCTCGACGACTACGACGCCGCTGTCGGCAAGATCGCCGACAGCGGCGCGCGCGTCGTCCTCTTCACCGGTGTCGACGGGGTCGAGGACGCACTGTTCCGCCGGATCCGGGGCCGCGTCGCGATCTACAACGAGCACGTCCGCGGTATCGCCGCGCGGCACGGGGCGTTGCTCGTGGACATGTGGGCGATGCGCCGGCTGCGCGATCGGCGCCTGTGGGCACCGGACCGTCTGCACCTGAACTCGTTGGGGCACAACGAGGTCGCCATCGCCGTCCTGGACGCGCTCGGCGAACCGCACAAGCTCACGCCCGCAGAGCTGGGGCCGCGACCGCTACTGAGCCCGCAGGCTCGGCGCACCGAGAACCTCCAGTGGGGCAAGGAGCACGCCGTTCCGTGGATCAAGCGCAGGCTGCGTGGCGAGTCCTCAGGCGACGAGCTCGCACCCAAGCGGCCGACGATGGATCCTTACGCCTGACGCGGCCGAAGTCCGTCGAAAAGAATGCAGATCGTCCGGGTCCGCAGCTGGGGCCCGGCGTGCTCTGCTGCCTTCGCCGTCCCGATGATGACCGGGATCAGTTCGTCGACGCCGAGATCCTTGCGGACGTCGCCGGTGTCCTGCGCGCGGCTGAGAAGCACGCCGAGCGCCTCTTTGAGCCGGACGCCGATGACCGATCCCGTCGTCGGAACGCTGATTCCGGCCGCGGACAGGGCTTCGAAGTAGGCGTTCTTGGCGTCGGCCATCTCGATCCAGCCGGTCAGGAAGCCGAAGAACGCCGCACCCGGGTCGGGTGAGTTCGCGGCCACGGTGGCTTCCGCTTCATCGACGAAGCGGTGAAGGCGCGCGTAGAGAACGGCTTCCAGCAGGGCTTCCTTCGTCGGAAAGTGCCGGAAAACCGTGCCGACCCCGACGCCTGCTTCGCGGGCGACTTCTTCGGTCGGCGCACTGGTGCCCTTGGCCGTGAAGACGCGCTCCGCAGCCTCCAACACCCTTGTCCGGTTACGGCGGGCATCGGCTCGGAGCGGTTTCTCGTCCGTCACAAGCGGGGATCCTAGACCCGGCGTCGAGAGCCGGTCCGGCGGCTGGGTCGTGAGTGGTGGACTCCCTAGTCCGGCAGGTCACGCAGGTTGCCCAGCTTCCCGCGCCAGTACCGCTCGTACGGCGAAAGCCAGTCGGAGACTTCCTGCAACGGAGCGGCTTCCAGCGAGTAGACGCGATTGCGCCCCTTTCGCTCTTCCCTGACGAGCCCCGCTTCGCGCAGCACCCGAAGGTGCTCCGACAGACTCGGCCGCCGCATGTCGAAGCGTTCGGCGATCTCCCCCGCGGCGCGCGGACCGTCGAGGAGGATGCCCAGCACCTCGCGGCGGGCGGGGTTGGCGAGCGCGGCGAAGACGTCGTCGTTGACCGGCATCAGCGCGGCCAGGTCCCGACGTAGAGGGTGATGTTCATGACGCGACCATACGTAGGAGATTACCTACGTGTCAATCGGTGAGCACCGGGTACGCCTCGAACATGGCCGACACTCTCCCCGATACCGCCTTGCTCGGTATCTACCTCAACGACCATCTGGCAGGCGCGACCGCGGGCACGGAACTCGCCAAGCGGCTCGCCGCCGCCGAGCGCGGACAGCGCGGGGAAGCGGTGTTGAGCAGGCTCGCCGAAGAGGTCGCTGACGACCGGGCCGCCCTGTTGACCTGCATGGCCGCTCTGGAGGTCCCGGTCCGCCGCTACAAGACCGTGGCGGCCTGGGCAGGCGAAAAGCTGGGACGGCTCAAGCCGAACGGGCGACTCGTCTCGCGGTCACCGTTGAGCGCGGTCGAGGAACTCGAACTGATGCGCCTCGGCGTCGAGGGCAAGGCGGCGGGCTGGCGGACCCTGCGGGTGCGCGCCGATGCCGATCCCCGGCTCGACGGCGGACGGCTGGACGACCTGATCGACCGGGCCCGGCGCCAGATCGACGAACTCGAAGACCTCCGCGTCCACGCGACGGCAGCGGCCTTCGGCGGCTGATCCTAAGTGGCGATCCGGGCATACTCGGCCACGTCGGCCCAGCGGAAAGCCGGCGTGTTCCCCAAATCCGGATACGCCACGGCCATCCCGCGTTCCGGCGCCATCGACCACAGGAGTGCGTCCGGGGACGCCGCGTGCGCCGCCCAGGTCTCGGTCCATTCCGGAATGTAGCGCTCATAGATGCGCCGGATTCTGGGAAGATCCTTCGGTTCGAGTCTCGCGGGCCCGGTCACGCGTACCTGACGGACATCGTCCGGCGGGGCGAACGTCGCGATCATGACCGCGACTTCACGATGGTGCCGGGCCGCGTCGAGGAACGGCGCCGGCCGGCCTTCAGGCGTATGGAACCAGAGCCGGTTTTCCTCGGCCACGAACCACATCATCGCCAAAGCGGGAGTGCCGCGACGGGTTGTCGTCGCGACGCTGGCCGGGCGTTCGCGCTCGCCCAAGAACCCCTGCACATCGAATCCCGGTCGCTCCATGGCCGCACCGTACAACCTCGACCTTAATAGAGGTCCAGGAATCGTGAGCAGGGCCGCAAACGGCTTGAGTTCACCTATGGACGAGCTTTTAGCGTCTTCGGCATGAGCACAGAAACCACCGCACAGTCCCCACTTCGCCTCGCCGTGATCATCGGCAGCGTCCGGCACGAGCGGTTCGCCGACGCCATCACGGGCTGGCTGCTGACCGAACTCGCGACGATCGAAGGCCTGGAAGTCGACGCGATCGACCTCGCCGACGTCGATCTCCCGCTGCAGGGAACGCGGCCCGGTGGCACCGACACGGTGATCAGCGGCAGGCTGCACGCGGCCGACGCGTACCTGATCGTCACCCCGGAGTACAACCACAGTTTCCCCGCCGCGCTGAAGAACGCGATCGACTGGCACTTCACCGAATGGGCGTACAAACCCGTCGCGTTCGTCGGCTACGGCGCCGGTTCGGGCGGTATCCGCGCCATCGAGCAGCTGCGGCTGATCTTCCCCGAGCTGCGGGCCACCACCACGCGCGACGCGGTGCTGCTGAACGCTCCGTGGACCCGGTTCGGTGCGGACGGCTACGAGAGCACCGAGGGCGAGCGAGCCGCACTGGCGGCGACCATGACCGAGCTCGGCTGGTGGGCCCGCACCCTGCGCGCCGGACGCGTCGCGAATCAGGCGAGTGCGGCATGAACCGGCTGACCGGACAAGAACTGCGCATCGCGGCGGTGATCGCGCTCGGCGGGCTGATGGCCGTACTCGACACCACGATCGTCGCCGTCGCGTTGCCCCAGTTCATGACGACCTTCTCCGCGTCGCTCACGACGATCCAGTGGATCGCGACCGCCTACGCCCTCGGCATGGTCGCGGCGATGCCGCTCGCGGCGACCCTCGCCCGGCGCTGGGGAGCCCGCCGGGTGTATCTGGCGGCGCTGCTCGTGTTCGCGGCGTCGTCCGCGGCCGCCGGAGCGGCGGGTGATCTGGGGTGGCTGATCGCCGCGCGGACGGTGCAGGGCCTCGCCGGCGGTCTGATCAATCCCTTGGGGATGACCATCGGTTTCGGCGCGGTGGCGCCGGAACGCCGGGGCCGGATGACCACGATCACCGGGCTGCCCTTGCTGATCGGGCCGATCCTCGGCCCGTTGCTCGGCGGCGTCCTGCTGGACAGCCTGTCGTGGCGGGCACTGTTCTTCATCACCGTGCCGCCCGCCCTGCTCGCCGTCGTGGGTGTGCTGCGCTGGGTGCCCGCCGGAACGCGGTCGGCCGAACGCGTCCCGATCGACCTCGTGGGTGGCCTGCTGCTCGTCCCCGGCGTCGTCGCGGTGGCTTACGGCTTCAGCGAAGAGACGGTCGCGACGGGGCTCCGCGCGGCGATCGTCCTCGCCGGGCTGGCGCTCGTGGCCGTGTTCGTGCGCCGGTCGTGGCACCATCACGCGCCGCTGCTGAACGTCCGCCTGCTGCGTGACCGGACGTTCGGGCGCAACGCCGCGGTCCTCGTCCTGTACGCCGCGCCGTACTTCGGCTCGATGTTGCTGATGCCCGCCTACATCCAGATCATGCGCGGCGACTCGACCATGGTCAGTGCGCTGATGATGGTGCCGAGCACGATCGGGATGGGCCTCAGCATCCAACTCGCCGCCCGCGTCCTGGAACGCTTCGGTCCGCGGATCGTCGTCGGGATCGGACTGGGCCTGGCGATCGCCGGGACCGGGCTGACCGTGCTCGTCCTCACGCCCGATACGCCGTACCTGGTACTGGCGATCTTGGGAGTGCTCCAGGGAGCGGGCACCGGAGCGATCATGATGCCCACCATCGTGAGCGCCGGCCGGAACCTGCACGGCCCGGACCTCGCGTCCGGTTCCGCGATCCTTCCCCTGGCCGCCACCATCGCGACCGCGGTCGGCACCGCGGCGGTGAGCGCGACGTTCACCGGGTTGATCGCGACGGCCACGGGAGGGCGGGGTCTGGCGGCGCTGAGTGACCCGGCGGCGGGCGCGACGCTCACCGCGGAGATCGTCTCCGCGTACCGCGTCACCCTCGTCGGTGTCCTCGCGGTCATGGTGATCGCCCTGGTGGTCAGGTTGAAGACCCGGCCCGCCTCGATCGTGGAGCCGACCACGGTACGGAGCGCGGTATGACGACTCAGACCACGATCGACGCCCGGCTGACCATCGGCGACGTCGCGAGCCGGGCCGGGGTGTCGGCCAACGCCGTCCGCTACTACGAGCGCTACCGCGTCATCACCGCCGAGCGCACCCCGGGCAACGCACGCCGGTTCACGATCGACGCCGTCTGCCGGATCCGGCTCGCGGTCGCCGCCCAGCGGGTCGGGCTCAGCCTCGCCGAAAGCGCGGAGATCCTGGCCGAGATCCCGCAGATGTCCTCCGATCTCGAGCGGTGGTCGGCAGCCGGGCAGCGCCTCATCGACGCCGGGCAGGCCCGCATCGCCGAACTCGCCGCGGTGGTCGACGAGTACCGGACGCTCGACTTCCTCAGGAGGTGAAGGGGGCTTTCGCCGCGTGACATGCGGCGAAAGCCCCCTTTTCAGCTCCGGTATCGCCGGGCGAGCAGCACACAGGTACCGCTGAGCAGGGCGAGCGCGGTGATCCAGAAACTGGGCGCGAGGGTGGAGCCGGTGGCCGAAATCAGCAGGGTGATGGCCAGCGGGGTGACTCCACCGAAAAGGATCACGCCGACGTTGTAGCTGATCGACAGCCCGGTCCCCCGGTTGCCGACCGGGAACATCTCGGCCATGGACGCGGGCAGAGGGCCCGCGTACCAGGCTTTGACCAGGCCCATCAGCGCCAAGGCCACCACCACCGTGACCATTTCCGGTACGGCGCGGATGAGCAGGAACAACGGGATGCTGATGACCGCGATGACGGCGGCGGCCGCGGTGAGCATCCGGGTTCTCCCGATCCGGTCGGAGAGGTGACCGGCCACGGGGGTGAACACGGTGAGGATGACACCGGTCACGAACGTCGCGGTGAAGCTCGTCGAGGGCGACATGCCGAGCTGCCGGATGGCGAACGTCGGCATGTAGGTGATCAGGTAGGAGAATCCCGTCGATACCGCGATCATGCCCATGACCAGCAGCACCCGTGCCTTGTCGTTCCGGAAGAGGTCGACCAGCGGACGGGCCGGACCGGGGTCGGCCGTGGCACGCGCGGTGGTGAACTCGGGCGAGTCCCGCAGCCGGGTGCGGATGTAGTAGCCGGCCGGGCCGAGAAGCAGGGCGACCACGAACGGTATCCGCCAGCCCCACGCGTCGAACTGCGCGGGACTCAGGAAGCTGCTCGTGGTCGCGAGCAGTCCCGTCGCGAGCAGGACCGCGAACGCCTGGCTCGCGGTCTGCCAGCTCCCCATGAAGCCTCGCCGTCCAGCGTGGCTCTCGACGAGCAGTGCGGTGGCGGAACCGAACTCACCGCCCGCGGAGAATCCTTGGATCAGCAGGGCGATCAGCATCCCGATCGGCGCGAACACGCCGATCTTCTGATAGTCGGGCAAGAGCACGATCAGGAGCGAGCCGAGGGTCATCAGCCGGATGGCCACGGTCAACGCCGCCAGCCGTCCGGCCCGGTCCGCGTAGACACCCAGCACCACCGCACCGACCGGCCGGGCCAGGTAGGCGGCCACGGCCGTCCCCAACGCCAGCATCAACGACGTCACCGGGTCGGCCGACGGGAAGAACTGCCGCGCGACGACGTCGGCGACCAAGGCGTAAGCGGTGAAGCTCAGCCATTCCAGCATGTTCCCCGTCGAGGCCGCCGCGACGATCCGCACCGTCGCGTTCATCGACGGCCGATGCTGGACAGGACACTGGCCGCGGTCACGATGCCCTGATGAAACCGCTCTAGTTCGAAGTTCTCGTTCGGCGCGTGGTTGCGCTCGTCGACGTTCGCCAGGGCGATGCCGTAACAGGGCAGGGCCAGACCGTCGGTGAGCGCCGCGATCGGCAGGCTCCCGCCCAGCGCCGGCACGGCCAGGGCCCGCTTGCCGTGCGCCTCGGTCACTCCCCGCAGCACGAGATCGGCATACGGCGCGTCCGGCAGGGTCCGGGACGCCTCCATGATCGCCCCGAATCGCAGCTCGGCGTGCGGCAGATGCTTCTCGACGTGAGCGCGGAGCGCGTCGATGACAGTTTCCGATCGCTGCCCGCAGGCCAGCCTCAGATCGCAGCGCGCCACCGCGACCGACGGGATGACCGTCCGGTGTTCGTCGTTGTCCCTGCAGGTCAGCGAGTTGATGGTGAACGTGGGCGTCGCGAGCCGTTCGTTGATGTCCTGGCCGTGGCCGGCGTCCATCCGGTCCAGCCCCGCTCCCGCCAGCATCGCGGCGGGGTCGATCGGCAGTGCTCGCAGCGCGTCGAGCTCGGCGTCGGTCAAGGGCGTGACGCCCGCGTCGTAGCCGTCGACGGTCACCCGGCCGTCGGGTGCGCGCATGGTGGACAGCAGCCAGGTCAGCTCCCAGGCCGGATTCGGCGCGACGTTGCCCCAGTTCCCGGAATGCAGCGCGCTGTTCGCGCCGCGCACGGTGATCTCGAAGGCCACGGCCCCGCGCACGCCGAGCGCGACCGTCGGCTCGTAGCTGTCATGCACCGGCCCGTCGCTCCACACCGCGAGATCGGCGGACAGCTCCTCGCGCATCGCCGTGAGCGTGGCGGTCAGATTCGGGCTGCCGATCTCCTCCTCGCCGTCGAGCAGGACGGTCACCGAGCACGGCAGTCCCCCGTCGACGTCGCGCAGTGCCCGCAGCGCGAGGAGCTGGGCGAAGTGCTGTCCCTTGTTGTCGCCGGTGCCCCGTCCGTACATCCGGCCGTCGCGGATGCTCGCCTCGAACGGCGGACTGTGCCACTCCTCCGGCGGCCCCGCAGGCTGGACGTCGTAGTGCCCGTAGATCACCACGTGCGGACTGTCCGGTGGCCCCGCCGCGTGCCCGACGACCAGCGGCCAGCCGCCGGTGTCGACGATCCGCGCGTCCAGCCCGCTGCGTTCCAGCAGCTCCAGCGCGTACGGCGCGGCCTGATCCATGCCCTCGCCCGTGGCGCTCACGCTGGGTACCGCGATCCAGTCGGCGAGCTCCCGCTCGTGCCGCAGCCGGTGCCGCCGCACGTATTCCTTGACCGAGTCCACGTCGACTCCTCATCGATTTCATCGAGTGAAATTGATTTCGAGTATGCGAATCGATTACAGTGCTGTCAATGGCCGAACACCCCGCCGCGACGCCCGAAGAGCTGCGCGCGCTCTCCCACCCGCTGAGCTGGCGCATCCTGCGGTTGTGCGTGGACACGGCCTGGACGAACCAGCAACTCGCCGAACGCCTCGACGTCGCGCCCGCCACGCTGCTGCGCAGGCTGCGAGTACTGACTTCGACCGGTTTTCTCGAGGCCGAGGAGCCGCGGCGAGGGCCCAAGGGAGCCTGGGAACATCCCTACCGGGCGACCAAGAAGACCTGGCGTCTCAACCTCGAGCCGGAGGGCGATCGTCACCTCACGGCCAAGGTCGACCTCGCCATCCTCGACGCGCACCGCGCGGAGATCAGCGAGAACGATCCGTCCATCCCGCAGCACACCCGCCGGGCCGTCCTGCGGCTGGCCCCGGGAGACCAGGCGGAACTGAACAGCAGGGTCGACGCGCTCCTCGACGAGTTCGCCGGACGGGAGAAACCCGGCGGGACCCCCATCGCCATCCTGTGGAACGCCGCCGAACGCCACGAATCCTCGTGAGCGGTAAGGGCGGTTAGAACCGTCCTTACCACTCACGAGGCTCGACCCACTACGCCACTGCGGGTCTGGCTCGCCCCCGGGTACATGAAGGCCCCCTTCCTTGCGCCTGGCGCAAGGAAGGGGGCCTTCATGTACCCGGTAAAGGTGTGAAGGTCGCGTTTCCTCGGCTGAGCCGAGGGAAGGGGTCCTTCACGCGCCGCCGCCCGTGACTGCTGGGCTGGCGGGTGTCGCTGAGGCTTCGGAGGGCGATCGCCGTAGTCCGTGAAGGCCTCCTTCCCTACCTTCAGGGTAGGCAAGGAGGCCTTCACGGACCTGCGACCAACTCCAGCCACAAGCAGCAGGTACCTAAGACCCCTTCGGCACTAACCGTCTTTACCACTCACGAGGTCCCGGTCACGGAGCCTGTCGCAGATGTCCTGAAGGCCACCTTGAGGACGTTCAACGTCTCAAAGGGGGCCTTCACGTACTGGGGGAAGTAGTGAAGGCCACCATCACTACTTTCAAGGTAGGCAAGGGGCCCTTCACGGCCTGGACCCGTGAACGACCGCAGTCAACCATCAGGTGTCACGAAAGAGGGCCGCCCCGGACGGGACGGCCCTCTTTCGGTTCTGTACTCAGCGCTGCGGCGGCGGTCCACCCTGCGGTCCGCCGAACGGACTCTGCCGCGGGAACGGACCACTGCCGCCACCCGGCGCCTGTCCCGGAGGACCCTGGTACGCGCCTCCCTGCGGAGCGGGCGGCTGGGGCTGCGGCAACTGCGAGGGCGGAGCCTGCTGCTGCGGGGGCTCCGGGGCGGCCTCCGGCTCGGGAGCCGGCGCGGCCTGGGGAACCTGACGCGGAGCGGGCGGCTCCTGCCGCGGCGTCGCGACACCCAGCGCCGGAACCTCCTTGCGTGCCACGGCCTCCGCGGCCGCGACGGCCTCGGCGACCTTCGGGTCGCTGGAGGTGTCGAACCAGCCCTGGATTTCTTCGTCCTCCAGGTCCGGCTTCTCGACCGGGTCTTCCTTCGGCGGCTCGTAGCGGAACACGCCGTCGTCGCCGGGAGCGCCGAGCGCGCGGGCGAAGCCCTCGAGGGCCTTGCCGTAGTCGCTCGGGATCATCCAGACCTTGTTCGCGTCACCCTGCGCCAGCTGCGGCAGGGTCTGCAGGTACTGGTACGCCAGGACCTCGGGCGTCGGGCGCCCGGCCTTGATCGCCGCGAAGACCTTCTCGATGGCCTTCGCCTGGCCCTGCGCCTGCAGGTACCGGGCGGCACGTTCACCCTGCGCCCGCAGGATCCGCGACTGACGTTCGGCCTCCGCGCTCAGGATCGCGGCCTGCTTGGCGCCTTCGGCCGCGAGGATCTGGCTCTGCTTCTGGCCTTCCGCGGTCTTGATCGCCGATTCACGCTGACCTTCGGCGGTCAGGATCATCGCGCGCTTTTCACGGTCGGCGCGCATCTGCTTCTCCATCGAGTCCTGGATGGAGGGCGGCGGGTCGATCGCCTTGAGCTCGACCCGCGCGACGCGGATGCCCCAGCGGCCGGTGGCCTCGTCGAGGACGCCACGCAGCTGGCTGTTGATCGAGTCACGCGAGGTCAGCGTCTGCTCGAGGCTCATGCCACCGACGACGTTTCGCAGCGTCGTGGTGGTCAGCTGCTCCACACCGACGATGTAGTTCGAGATCTCGTAGACCGCCGCCCGCGAGTCGGTGACCTGGAAGTACACGACCGTGTCGATGGACACCGTCAGGTTGTCCTCGGTGATCACCGGCTGGGGCGGGAACGAGACGACCTGCTCGCGGAGGTCGATCCGCGCCCGCACCTTGTCCAGGAAGGGCACCAGAAACGTCAGGCCGGGAGAAGCCACCGTCCGGAACCGGCCCAGCCGTTCGATCACAGCCGACTGGGCCTGTGGCACCACCATGATCGCCTTGACCACGACGACGACCACGAACAACGCGAGCAGCCCGACGACGATGAACACCACTGTCTCTGACAACTACCTTCCCCTTACGTAGAAACACTTTGCTGTGCTCACACCGCGGCCGAAACGACCGCCGTGGCGCCCGAAATCTCGACGACCGTCACCGATGTCCCCGGGGCGATCGGTTCGCCGTCGGTCATGCACCGTGCCGACCAGACGTCGCCCGCCAGCTTCACCTGGCCACTTTCGCCGTCCACAGTGGACACTACTATCGCCCGTGCGCCGATCAGCGCGTCGGTGTTGGTCTTGATATCCGGCCCCGAGAGGAACCGGCGTTTGAGGGTCGGACGCACGAGGGCGAGCATCCCGACCGAGGCGACGGCGAACACCGCCACGTCGATGAACGGGTTCCCGGTCAGCGCGGCGGAGCCGGCCCCGAACAGGGCTCCCACACCGACCATGAGCAGGAACAAGTCACCCGAGAGGAGCTCGGCGATGACCAAGAGGATGCCGGCGATCAGCCAGATGAGAGCGCCTGTCATGCGTTCATGCTCCCAGATCGCGCCGATTCATACCGAAGAAGCGAAACCGACGTGACCGACGCGTGACCTTGAGTGACCTCGCGCAAACCGGTCATTCAGGACTCCTCGCCCGGGTCGGAGACGAAGTCGATGAGCCGCTCCACCGCTCCGATCAGCGGCGTTTCCAGATCCCGGTAGCTTCCGACCGCCGCCAGGACCCGTTGCCAGCCCTCCCACGGCTCGCCCCAGCCGAGCGCGTCGCAGACGCCCAGTTTCCACTCCGTGCCGCGCGGGATCTTCGGCCAGGCGCGGATACCGACCACCGACGGCTTCACCGCTTCCCAGATGTCGATGTACGGGTGACCGGTGATCAGCACGTTCTCGTCGCGGATCCCGTCGACGATCCGGGACTCCTTGCTGCCCGCGACCAGGTGGTCGACCAGCACGCCGAGGCGGCGGCCGGGCCCGGTGCCGAAGTCACCGATGCGGTCGCCCAGTACGTCCACCCCATCGAGTGGTTCCACCACGACGCCTTCGACCCGCAGGTCGTGTCCCCAGACCCGCTCGACGAGTTCGGCGTCGTGCTTGCCTTCCACCCAGATGCGCGAATCGCGCGCGACCCGGGCCTTGAGACCTCCCACGTGGACCGACCCGGACGCGGAGATCCGCCGTTCCGGGGTCTTCGGGGCCGCCTTCGACGGCACCAGCGTGACCGGTTTGCCTTCGAGCAGGAAACCCGCGGGGTTCAGTGGGAACACCCGATGCTTGCCGTGCCGGTCCTCCAGCACGACGTTGCCGTACTCGATCTTCACCACGGCGCCGCAATACCCGCTGGCCGGGTCTTCGACCACGAGGCCCGGTTCCGCGGGCACCTCGGGGATCTTCCGCTTGCGCGGGCCGGACAGCACGTCGTCATACGAATGAGAGCGCACGGCGGACGACGCTAGCGGTGCCCGGGGTCAGCGTCTCCCCGCCACGCCGGTCAGGCTGTCATCCGGAGCATCGCTTCGACGAACGGGGTCCGTTCACCGCGTTCGAGCGGGCGCATCACGAACAGCGGCGACAACGCGACACACCACGCCCGGACGCGCTCGGCGTCGAACCCCGGCAGGTGCGGCGCGATGGCGTCGAAGCCGTCCTCGAGCGTGCCACCGGCTGTCATCGGCAGCGTGACCCAGTCGGCCAGATCGAAGGACGGATCGCCGACGCTGGGGCGCGGATCGATCGCGACCGCTCCCCTGCCGGGCCCGCCGTCGAGGACGTTGCCCGGGTGCAGGTCGCCGTGCACGATCGACTTCCCGCCCCCATCGGTCGCGAGGGCGAGTGCCCGCAGCCGGGCGCGGTCGAGGGTTTCCAGCGGCAGCGTGGCTTCGGCCACCGATCCGCGCAGCCCCCGCTCGGCGAGCCGGAACATGAAGACGACACGGTCTTCCAGCGTCGAGAAACCGGACGGTGGCGTCACCGCGTGGATCTGGGTCAGCAGGTCGCCGACCTCGGGCCAGGGGACGTTCACCCCCGACTCCCGCAGCTCCGTACCCGGATCGATGCCTTCCATCAGGATCGCCCCGTCGGCGAGTTCGGTGGCGAGCACCTGAACGACGCGAGAGCAGCCGTCCCACGCCCGCAACGCCGCAGCCTCGGACTCGGCGATGGCGTGATCGGGGGTCAGCTTGAGAACCTTCTTGGCGCCGTCGTCCCCGGCGCAGATCAGCGTACGACCGGTATTGCCCGGTTTCGCGTCGAGGACGGTGAGTCCCCACTGCTCCGCCAGCCGCGCCACGAGCGCAGGCAGCGCGTCGCACCAAGCCGCGACGTCGTCACCGAATCGCGTGATCAGGCGCGCACGGGCCTGATCGTCGATCAGAACAGCGGCCATGGGATGGCACGCCAGTCGTCCCCCGGCGCGGGGAAGACACCTTCCGATAGGAGAGCGTCGGTGCGCTCGGCCAGCGCACGGATCTCGAACCCGGTGAGATGCTCGCTCAACGCCTCACCGAACTCGCCGTCCAACTGCTCGCGCAGACCGCGCAGCTTGCCGACCTCGGCTTCGGTGAGCGACTCGCCGATCCAGCCCCAGAGCACCGTCCGCAGTTTCGGGTCGGTGTGCAGGCAGATCCCGTGGTCCACGCCGTAGATCCGGCCGTCGACGCCGGCGAGCAGATGCCCGCCCTTGCGGTCGGTGTTGTTGACGACGATGTCGAGCACGGCCAGTTCCCGCATCCCCTGGCGATCCGCGTGCGCGAGCACCGCGGGCTCACCGTCACGATCGTGCGCGTGCAGCACGACGCGCCAGTCGTCCGGCAGGCTCTCCGGGGATCGGACGTCGACCAGTTCCTCTTCGGTGGTCTCGATCCACAACTGCACCATGCCGGGACCGAACGGCCCGTCGCGCAGCACCGTCGGCGGGATCGCGCCGAGCCCGGACGCTTCGGCGATCATCGCCGTCGCGACCTCGCGGCCGGCGAGCGTCCCGTCCGGGAAGTCCCACAGCGGCCGCTCGCCCGACACCGGCTTGTACACGACGTCGCCGGTCACGCCGTCGAGTTCGATCTTGCAGAAGAGCGTGACATTGGACGCGTCGACGAGCCTGCCTTCGACGTCGATCTTGCCGCGCGTCACCAGCTCCAGCGAGCTCTCGGCCACCTGATCAGTCCTCGAGGACGTCGACGTCGCGCCGGTACCCGTTCTGCCGCGGGCAGATGTGGCCCGCCGGGTCGAGCGGCTCGGCGCACAACGGACACGGTTTGCGGCCGGCGTTGACCACCCTGTCGGCACGTTCGGCGAACGCGCGCGCCGCGCCCGGCGACAGGAAGACGCGGACGGCGTCCGGCCCCTCTTCGGTGTCGTCCAGAACGACCGTTTCGTCCACCTCGCCTTCGGTCATCGCGAGCAACTCGATGACGACGGCGCTGCTGTCGGCGTCCCAGCCGAGCCCCATCGTGCCGACGCGGAACTCCTCCTCGACCGGGACGGTGAGGGGGTCGACGTCGAGGAGCTCGTCGGGCGCGTCGTCCGGTACGTCCGCGCCGAACCGGCTGGCGACCTCTTCCAGCAGCGAGCCGAGCCTTTCGGCCAAGACCACGACCTGCTGTTTTTCGATCGTCACACTGATCGTGCGGACGTCCTCGGACGCCTGGAGGTAGAACGTGCGGTCGCCGGGCTCACCGACGGTTCCTGCGACGAACCGGTCGGGCTGGCGGAAGACGTGGATTACGCGAGACATGGCACCTTTGACCCTAGGCCACGACCCCATGATCGGCATCCGCCGCCCCACGGTTCCGCCGAGGGCGAAACTCCGCCTGGGCCAGGTGTGCCCCGGGCCACCACGGGCAAAGACCCGATCCTAGTCTTCAGCTGTGGTTGAGATCGCCCCTTACGGCACCTGGACGTCTCCCCTGTCGGCCGCCGATGTCGCGGCTTCGGGAGTCAGCGCGCAATGGCTCGGAACGGCGGGAGACGAGGTCTGGTGGGCCGAAGCGAGAACCGGTGAGGGCGGTCGCGTCACCCTCGTGAGGTGCCGCGCGGACGGCACTGTCGAAGACGTCCTTCCCGCTCCGTGGAACGTCCGGAACCGCGTGCACGAGTACGGCGGCCGTCCCTGGCTCGTGCTCGGCGACGTCCTCGTCTTCACCCACTGGGCGGATCAGCGCGTCTACCGCCGAGACCTGACCACCGGCGCGACCGCACCTCTGACGCCGGAACCGGCGGCCCGGCACGGGATCCGCTACAGCGATCTCCGGCCCGGCGCGGACGGCGAAGTGTGGCTCGTCCGCGAACGCAGCACCGGCCCCAGGCGCGTCGACATCGCACGGGACCTCATCGCGGTCCCCCTCGACGGCGGTCCGGAACGGGTCCTGACGGCCAGCCATCACTTCCTCACCGCCCCGCAGCTGTCGCCCGACGGCGCGCGTGCGGCGTGGGTCGGCTGGAATCACCCCGCGATGCCTTGGGACGGCACGGAACTGTGCGTCGCCGAGATCCGCGAGGACGGGACGTTCGGACCCCACCACGTCCTCGCGGGTGCGGCCGACGTCTCCGTCTGCCAGGTCGAATGGGAGTCGGCCGACAGCCTGCTGGCACTGCTCGACCCGGACGGCTGGTGGAACCTGCACCGCGTCGGGCTCGACGGCACCGTCACGAACCTGGCGCCGTCCGAGCAGGAGATCGGCGGCGCGCAGTGGAAACTCGGCGCACGCTGGTTCACGCCGATCGGGGACGGCCGGTTCGCCGTCATCGCCTCGGGCAAGCTCGCCGTCCTCGACGAGACGACGCGGGAGGTCACCCCGGTCGCGGCGGCCGCCGGCCTGACCGCGTGGTCCACCAACGGTTTCGCCGTCCACGAAGGCGGCGTCGTCGGCGTCGCGGCCGGCCCGGAACGCGAAGGCGCCGTGGTGAAGGTCGATCTCGAACGCGGGACGGTGACCGAACTCGCGCCGTCGCCCGAACCGCCGTCGTCCGCCTATCTGTCGACGCCCGTGGAGCGGGTCTTCAAAACCGGCGACGGCGATCAGATCCCGGCCTTCGTCTACCTGCCCGCGAACGCCGACTTCACCGCGCCGGAGGGGGAACGGCCGCCGCTGTTCGTGTACCCGCACGGCGGGCCCACCGGCCGGGACAGCGCGGTGCTCGACTCCGAGATCGCCTACTTCACCAGCCGCGGGATCGCCGTCGTCACGGTGAACTACGGCGGCTCCACCGGCTATGGACGCGCCTACCGTGAGCGGCTGCGGGAGCAGTGGGGCGTCGTCGACGTCGCGGACTGCGTCACCGTCGCCGAAGCACTGGCCGCCGAAGGCACCGTCGACGGCGACCGGCTGGCCATCCGCGGCGGCAGCGCGGGCGGGTACACCTCCGCCGCTTCGCTGACCACCACGACGACCTACCGCGCCGGCACCGTGATGTACCCGATCCTCGACCTCGATCAGTGGACCGGCGACGGCGGCGAGACGCACGACTTCGAGTCCCGCTACCTCGACGGACTGGTCGGCCCGCTGCCGGAGGCCGCACAGCGCTACAAGGACCGCTCTCCGATCAACAACGCGGGCACCCTCGCCGGCCCGCTCTTGTTCCTGCAGGGCCTCGAGGACGAGATCTGCCCGCCGGAGCAGGCGGACCGGTTCGTGGCCGGGCTCGCGGGGCGGGGAATCGATCACGCCTATCTGAGGTTCGAGGGCGAGCAGCACGGTTTCCGGAAAGCGGAGACGATCGTGGCCGCGCTCGAAGCGGAGTTGTCGTTCTACGGCCAGGTCTTCGGTTTCGAGACGCCCGACGTGCCGAAGCTGCGGCTGAGCCGGTGAAGCCGCCGAAGACGCGGCCGGGCGACACGATCGCGCTGGTCGCTCCGGCGGGTCCGGTCCCGCCGGAGCTCGTCGAGAAGACGCTGCCCGTCCTGCACGGCTGGGGCGTCGAGGTCCGCGTCGGAGAGTGCGTCCGCGCGGCGCCCACCGGCTACCTGTCCGCACCCGACGAGGCGCGGGCCGCCGAGTTCACCGAGGCCTGGTTGGATCCGGGGGTGACCTGTGTCCTCGCCGCCCGCGGCGGCTACGGCTCGCAGCGCATGCTCGACCTGGTCGACTGGGCGGCGTTGCGGGCGGCCGGGCCCAAGATGTTCGCCGGGTCGAGCGACGTGACCGCGCTGCACCGCGCCGTGAACGTCCACTTGGGACTGGAGACGCTGTTCTCCCCCTTGCCCGCGACCACCCTGTTCGACGACGTGGCCGCCGAACATCTGCGGTTGTCACTGTTCGAACCGGACGAGGTGCGGACGATCACCTCGCCGACGGGGTCGCCGCTCGTGCCGGGCGCCGCGACCGGGACCCTCATCGGCGGCAACCTCGCCCTGCTGGCCTCGGGCCTCGGCGCCCCGGAGCAGGGCTCGGCGCGGGACGCGATCGTGCTGCTGGAGGACGTCACCGAAAGCGCGTACCGGATCGACCGGATGCTGACCCAGCTGCTGCGTTCGGGCTGGTTCGACGGCGTCCAGGGGATCGTTCTCGGCTCGTGGGCCGCATGCGGTGATCCCGGGGCGATCCGCGACCTGATGCTCGACAGGCTGGGGCCGCTCGACGTGCCGACGGTCTGGGATTTCGGGTTCGGGCACGTCCCGGCGTCGCCGACCATCCCTCTCGGTACGCGGGCCACCCTCGACGCCGACGCGGGCACGCTCGTGGTTTTGCCATAACGGCAACGGCACTGGCGGATCCGACCGGTTCTGAGGCATCTTTCGGTCATGGATTCCACACAGCAGTTCTGGGAAGACTTCTACCGGGACAAGGACCAGGTCTGGAGCGGCAAGGCGAACCCGCTCCTCGTGCGTGAGGTCGCGGCGCTGGCGCCGGGAGCGGCGCTCGATCTCGGCTGCGGCGAAGGCGGCGACGCGATCTGGCTCACGCAACAGGGATGGCGGGTCACCGCCGTCGACATCTCGGACGTCGCGCTGAAGCGTGCCGCCGGGCACGCGGCCGAAGCCGGTGCCGACGGCATCGTCTGGGAGCGTCACGACCTGGCGAAGTCGTTCCCGGAGGGACAATTCGACCTCGTCTCCGCGCAGTTCTTCCACTCCCCCGTCGCCGTGGACGACGAACGGGACAAGGCACTCCGCCGCGCCTCCGAGGCGGTCGCTCCCGGCGGCACGCTGATCGTCGTCGGCCACGCGGGCTGGCCGACGTGGCTGGAAGAGCCGCCGCACAAGGACGTCCACTTCCCGACACCCGCCGAGGTCCTCGAAGCGCTCGCGCTGGCCGACAGCGAGTGGACCGTGGAGTTGAAGGAGGTCGTGACGCGCGATTTCCCAGGCCCCGAGGGCCAGGAGGGAACGCGGTCGGACAACGTGCTCCGCGTGCGGCGCGCCGCCTAGGTACCGTTGACCGCATGCGATTGACGCCTGCGGAAGCCAGGTCACGGTTCGAGGGCGAGCGGATCGCGCGGCTGGCGACGACGGGTTCGGACGGTGTGCCCCACCTGGTGCCGGTGACCTTCGTTGTCGAAGGCGATTCGGTCGCTTTCGCGATCGATCACAAGCCGAAGAGCACGACGGCGTTGCGGCGGCTGAAGAACATCGCCGAGAACCCCGCGGTCAGCTTCCTGACCGACCACTACGACGAGGACTGGGCCGGACTCTGGTGGGCGCGGGCCGACGGGGTCGCCCGGGTGCTGACCGATCCCGACGAGCAAGCGCTGCCCGCGCGGTTGCTGCGGGAGAAGTATCCGCAGTACGAGACGCAGCCGCCTCCGCATGCCGTGGTGAGCACACTCGTCCACTCTTGGAGCGGGTGGCGGGCCTCTTAGCGTTTTTGTCGTGTTGCCGTTCTGCGGCAACACGATGCCGATCGCCCGGCCGTATAGGTCGTTATACAGTTTGGTGAGGTAGTCCGTGAAGGACCCCTTCCCTACTCTCAAGGTAGGCAAGGAGGCCTTCACTACTTCGCGGACCAGCGGGTTCCGGTTGATCGTGCGCGCTGCTTTGGCCACGGAATGTCTCCAATGCCACATTGGGGACATCAAGGCTGCGGCGACGAACCAGATCATCCAAGTCAGCGAGTAAGCGAACCCAACTCCCCCGCTCCAACCCTCACCCAAGTACGTGAAGGCCCCCTTCCTTGCGCTAGACGCAAGGAAGGGGGCCTTCACGTAGTTCCAGGGTCAGGAACGCGGGGCCTCGGCGGGCAGGAACTGCTCCACCGGCTTCCCCCGCCAAGCGGCGATGATCCCCAGCGGATCCGGCCGCAGCAGCGAGGCGGCCGCGTACACGCTCGCGACGACGACACCCGCCATGAACCACCAGTCGTACAGCGCCTGCTCGCCGGTCGGGTAGTACACCAGCGTCACGAACACCGAGACCGCGACGACGACGGCGAGGTTCCGCCGACGCCACTCGAAGGCGGACAGGACCACGAAACCCCAGGTCAGGTACCACGGCAGCGAGGGCGGCGGGACGATCGCACCGGCCAGCAGGACGATCGCCATCCGGTGGATCGCCGGGTTGCCGCCGTTGCGGGCCAGCCACCATTGGCGGCCGGCGAAGACGAACAGGCCGACCATCGCGATCGCCCGGAACACGGTGACGAACGGCGAGACCTCGACGTCGATCACCAGGTTCACCAGCGAGTAGAAGATCTCGCCGATCCCGGTCGGGAAGTTCATCCAGTTCGCGATCAGCGTCGGCGCCTTGAGGCCGCCCAGCCAGCCGAGGTTGACCGAGCCCAGCGAGAGCCAGGTACCGGCGACGAACACCGGCAGGAAGATCCCGACCGACGCGGCGCCCGCGCGGAAGAAGTTGACCACCTTCCGGTCGCCGGGCAGATGGTTCGCCCAGACCCAGACCAGGAACGGCAGCGCCCACGCCGCGGTGGGCTTGATCAGCATGCCGATGGTGACCAGGACGATCGCGACGACGTGCTTGCGTTCCAGCGCGGCCAGCACGCCGACGGTGAGGAAGCCGAGCATCAGCAGGTCGTTGTGCGGTCCGCCGACGAGGTGGATCACCGTCATCGGGCTGGCGATCGCGAGCCACAGGGTGATCGGCAGCTTGCCGCCGAGGTGCTTGACCAGCCGCGGCAGCGACCACAGCATCCCGACCAGGCCGATCATCAGCACCAGGCGGGTCGCGATGACGCCGGCGATCATGTCGTTGCCGGTGACCGCGACGATCCACTTGGCGAACAGCAGGAACAGCGGACCGTACGGCGCGGGGGTGGTCTGCCACAGCGGGTGGACGTTCTGCACGACGTCCGGCAACACGGTCAGTTCGGCCGGGCCGTTGGCGTACGGGTCGAGCCCGTTGAGCAGCTGCGCGCCCTGCGCGAGGTAGGAGAAGACGTCGCGGGTGAACAGCGGCGGCGAGACCAGGAGCGGCGCCATCCAGCAGGCCGCGGCGATCACGATCGGACGGCTGCCGATCCGGCCGGCGAGCGCGTAGCGGCCCAGCCGGACCCAGGCCCAGATGATCAGCGCGAAGCCCGTGTAGAGCATCGCGTTGGCCAGCATGCGGCCGTGGCCGTAGCGGATCCACGACAACGGTCCGTGGCCCAGGACCGGGTCACGGATGAGGATGCCCCCGGCGCCGAGCGCGGCCAGCATCAGCAGCGTGCTGCCGATGGTTCCCATCGCGATCGTGCGGTAGGGGAACCGGGATGGCACCCGGAGCCGCTCGCCGAGCGAACCGGCCGAGGGCGTCTGCGGGGTGTCTGTCGTGGTCGCCATTTCGAGATTGGAGGTTACACACCGCGCCTGTGCGAGTGCGCGGCAATGGGTATCTTCCGCGTCGGGCACGGGAATTCCGTCGCTCAGCGGTCGGCCGCCGCTCGCTGGGCGGTGCCACCGGGAAGCGCGGCGAGCAGCGATTTCGTGTAGTCGTGTTTGGGGTCCAGCAGGACCTCTTCCACGGTACCGACCTCCACCAGCTCACCGCGGTACATCACCGCGACGCGGTCGGCGATGTTCCAGGCCAGCCCGAGGTCGTGGGTGATCACGAGCCCGGCGAGACCCAGCTCACGTCGCAGGCGCAGCAGCAGCGCGAGGATCTCCCCCCGCACCGACGCGTCGAGCGACGCCACCGGCTCGTCGGCCACGACCACGCCGGGGTCCAGCGCGAGCGCGCCCGCGATGACGACCCGCTGACGCTGCCCGCCCGACAGTTCGTGCGGGAGCCGGTCGAGGAACTTCTCCGCGGGCCGCAGTTCCGCCGCTTCGAGCGCCTTGGTGACGATCTCGTGCTCGTTCGCGCCCATGCCGTGAATGCGGGGGCCTTCCGCGACGGCCTCGTACACCGTGTGGTTCGGGTTCAGCGCGCTGGTCGGATCCTGCAGGACCAGCTGGACCTGCCGCCGGTACGCCTTGAGCCCGGCACCGCCGAGCGGGACCGGCTTGCCGTCGTACCGCACCGCGCCGGAGTCGGGTTTCTGCAGCCCCAGCAGCGTCCTGGCGAGCGTCGTCTTACCCGAACCGGACTGGCCGACGAGCGCGACGATCTCGTCCTTCCGCACCTGGAGGGTCACCCCGGCGACGGCGTTGATCCGCTTGCCCGTGCGGTCGCGGAAGCTGACGCGCAGGTCTTCGGCCTCCAGCAGCGCGGGCTGCTCACCGGAGCGGTCCGGTTCCGGCGGCAACGGGGTGCTGGTGGCGGGCGCGAACCGGGACACCGGGTCGCCGACGGTCGGGAACGCGGCCGCGAGCGCCTTGCTGTGCTCGTGACGCGGCGCGCTCATCAGCTCCGCGCTCGGCCGTTCCTCGACGATCTCGCCGTCGTACATCACCGCGATCCGGCGGCAGGTCGCGGCGAGCACCGACAGGTCGTGGCTGATCATGATCAGCCCGATTCCCTGCTCGGCGACCAGTCTGCCCAGCAGGTCGAGCACCTGGGCCTGGACGACGACGTCGAGTGCGGTGGTCGGCTCGTCCGCGATGATCAGCCGCGGCGAACAGGCCAGCGCCATCGCGATCATGACGCGCTGCTTCTGCCCGCCGGACAGTTCGTGCGGGTACGCCCCGGCCCGGCCGGGCGGCAGATCGACCTGTTCGAGCAGTTCCGCCACCTTGGCCTGGACGGCGGCGTCCGACAGGGCCTTGCCCTCGGGCGGGTGCAGGCGGATCGGCTCGGCGATCTGCTCCCCGATCCGGCGGACCGGGTTGAGCGCGTGCATCGCGCCCTGGAACACCACCGACGCCTCGGCCCAGCGCACCGCGCGCAGCCGCCCCCACTTCATCGTCGTGACGTCTTCGCCGTCCAGCAGGATTTCGCCGCTGACCTTCGCCGAATTCGGGAGCAGCCTGAGCACGCTCATCGCGACCGTCGACTTCCCCGACCCCGACTCCCCCGCCACCCCGAGGGTGTCGCCGGCTTCGAGCACCAGGTCTACGCCACGGACGGCGGCGATCTCGCCGCTCCCGGTGGTGTAGGTGACGCCGAGGTTCTTCAGTTCCAGCAAGGGGCTCATGAGCGCTGTCCCTTCAGGCGCGGGTTCAGCACGGTTTCCAGCGCACGTCCGACGAGAGTGAAAGCGAGGACGATCACGACGATCGCGATACCCGGCGGCAGCAGGTTCCACCAGGCGCCCTTGCTGATCGCGCCGTTGTTCAACGCCGTCTGCAGCATGGTGCCCCAGGAGATGGTGTTCGGGTTGCCGACACCGAGGAAGGCCAGCGTCGCGTCCGCGATGACCGCGTTCCCGACGACGAGCGTGGTGTTGGCCAGCACGAGCGGCATGACACCGGGCAGGACGTGCTTGCCGATGATGTGCAGGTGACCGCCGCCGAGCGCCTTCGCGCGCTCGATGTACGGACGGCCCTCGATCGTGAGGGTCTGTGCCCGGACCAGCCGCGCGGTGCTCGGCCAGGCGGTGACACCGATGGCGACGATCACCGTCATCGCGCCCTGGTCCAGCACCGACGCCAGCGCCACCGCGAGCACGAGCGACGGCAGCACCAGGAAGAAGTCGGTGAACCGCAGCAGCAGCCCGGACGACCAGCCGCGGAAATGCGCGGCCGCGATCCCGACGACCGTGCCGATCAGTACCGAGAGCAGCGCCGCCGAGAAGCCGGTGAGCAGCGAGATCCGCGCGCCCCAGAACGTCATCAGCAGCACCGAGCGGCCGTCGATCTCGGTGCCCAGCCAGTACTCCCCGCTGGGCGGGTTCAGGGAACCGCCGGTGGCCTTGGTGACGTCGAGCCCGGACTCGTCCGAGATCACCGGGGCGAGGACGGCCAGCACCGTGATGACGCCGAGGAAGGCCAGGCCGAAGACGCCCGCCTTGTTCGTGGTGAACTCGTGCCAGTGCTTCGCCACGGCCGCGCGACGGCGGCGCCAGACGATCGAGCCGGGTTTTTCCGCTGTGGTCATGCCGTCCGCACCCTGGGGTCGAGCACGCGGTAGAGCAACTCCGCGAGCAGGTTCATCAGCACCACCGCGCCGGCGAGGACGACGAAGACCCCCTGCAGGACAGGCAGGTCAGGTCCGCGGAGAGCTTCGTAGAGCAATTGCCCGAGGCCCGGCCAGCTGAACACGGCCTCGACCGAGACAGCGCCCGAGACCACCATGCCGAACTGCATGAAGACCAGCGTCACCGTCGGGAGCAGGGCGTTGGGCACGGCATGCCGCTTGCGGACCAGGTCGTCGCGCAGGCCCTTGGCCCGTGCGGTGGTGAGGTAGTCCGAATTCATCTCGCCGATCAGCGACGACCGCATGACCAGCATGTACTGGGCGTAGAACACCACCAGCAAGGTCACGCACGGCAGCACGAGATGGTGGAGGACGTCGAGCCCTTCACTGAAGAAACCCGGCTCCACGTCCGGGGAATGCATGCCCCGGCTCGGGAACAGGCCGTTGGTGGAGACCAGCAGGATGAGCCCGAGCCAGAACTGCGGGACCGACCACAGGGTCAGCGCGAGTCCTGTTTGGACCTTGTCGAACCTGCTCCCCCGGCGCCAGCCCGCACGGATGCCGAGCCACAGGCCGAGGGCGATCGCCAGCACGGTCGCGCTGCCGACGAGCAGGATCGTCGGCCACAACCGCTCGCCGATCATGTCGGCGACCGGGCGCTGCTGCAGGTACGAGCCGCCCATGTCGCCCTGGAGCAGAGCGACGACGTAGTCCCAGAACTGCTGGAGCAGCGGCTTGTCCACGCCCATCCGCTCCCGCAGCTCCGCGATCATCTTCGCGTCGGTCGGCCGGTCGCGGACCATGAACCGGACGGGATCGCCGGGCAGGGTCCGGAACAGGAAGAAGCCGAGCACGACGACGAGCGCGAGGCTCGCCAGCGCGCCGCCGATCTTGGAGAGAACGAACCGGGTGGTGCCGGTCCCCCCTCGGCGCTCGTCGGGGTCGACGAGCGCCGAGGTCTGGTCGAGAGAACTGAGTGCCTCGGTCAACGCTGTCCTTTACTCCCGGTCGTCGGCGGACTTGCCGCGCCGTCCGAGCAGCACTCCGCCGCCGACGAGCACCACGAGCACGACCGCGCCGATGCCGATCCACAGTCCGGTGTTGCTGCCACCGTCCTCGGAGCTCGCCGCGGCCGCGTCGGCCGGGGTCGCGCCGTAGACGCCCCAGTAACCGGTCTGCTCGAGGATCGCGCCGTCGGGCTGCGGCTGCTTGGCGAACGAGGCGAACTTGTCCGAGCGGTAGGCCTCGAGCACGTTGTCGTAGTCCAGGACGACGTCGACGTACTGGTTCGCCAGCACGGCCTGGGCCTGCTTGACGATCTCGGCGCGCTTGGCCGGGTCGAACTCGGTCAGCTGCTTCTTGTACAGGTCTTCGAACTGCGGGTCGCAGAAGAAGGTCGCGCTGCTGCCGCCGTTGCCTTCGGCGTTCGGGCGGGCGGCGCAGGTGTTGAGCGACAGCGCGTAGTCCGGGTCGGGCGAAGTGCCGTAACCGGAGATCGCGAGGTCGTAGTTGCCCGCGGTGGTGCGGTCGTTCAGCTCGTCGTCGGAAACGAGTTCCTGCTTGACGCCGATGCCGGCGTCCTTGAGCCAGCCGGAGACGAACTGCGCGGTCCGCTGGTCGAACGGGCGGTTCGCGTGACCGGCGAGCCGGAACTCCAGCTTCGCCCCGCCGGGGCCGACGCGGATGCCATCGGGTCCCTTGGCGAACCCTGCCTGGTCGAGCGTGGCGTTCGCGGCGCCGATGTCGAACTTGGTCTTCTCGGCGTCGCCCGGGGACCAGGTGTAGGCCTTGTAGATCGCGGGCACGACGCCGGTTCCGGGCTGGCCGTAGCCGCTCATCACCCGGTCGACGATCGCCTGGGTGTCGATGGCCTGCGCGATCGCCTTGCGGACGCGGATGTCCTTCAGCAGCGGGTTGCCGTCACCGATCGGCTGGTCGGCGACGTTCTTCACGCCGAAGTTGAGGATGATCTCGTTGTACCGGCGCCCCGGCGCCTTGTTCGTGGTGATGTTCTTCTCGCCCTTGAGCGCGTCGAACTGCGTCGGCGTGAGCCGGTTGATGACGTCGACCTCGCCCTGCTTGAGCGCGTTCACCGCCGCCTCGGCGTCCTTGAACTGCAGCAGCTGCAGTTCGTCGACCTTCGGCGCGCCACGCCAGTAGTCCTTGTTCGCCTTGAACTTCACGAACTCGTTCTTCTTGTACTCGGTCAGCAGGTACGGGCCGCTGCCGACGCCGACCACGGCCATCTCGTCGGTCGAGGGGGCGTTGAGGTCCTTGATCGGCTCCCAGATGTGCTTGGGCACGATCGGGACGTCGAGCGAGGTCATGCTCGACTGCGGCGCCTTGGTCTTGATGACGAGCGTCTTGTCGTCCGGAGCCGACACCGACGCGAAGTTGGTGACGTAGCTGCCGTTCGCGGTGCGGGCGTTCTCGTCGTCGAGCATCCGCTGGAAGGTGTACGCCGGGTCCTGCGCGGTCACCGGCTTGCCGTCCGACCACTTCATGCCCTGGCGGATGGTGAAGGTCCAGGTGAGCTTGTCGTCGGAGGTCTTCCACGACTCCGCGACCCCGCCGGTGGGCTGGGTGTCCTCCGCCGAAGGCAGCGTGAGGAACTCGTAGTTGAACCGGCCGACCTGTGTCGCCGCCGACAGCGTGGCGGTGAAGGGGTTCAGGTGGTCGATCCCGGTCGTGAGCGCCACCCGTAACACCTTGCCCTGCTGCTGCGCCGCCGCGACCGGCACGAAAGGCACCGTCGCGACCGCCGAAGCGGCGAGGACCGCGACCACGCGAAGACCGCGCCGTCGCCTGGGAAAACGCTCTGTGCGCACGAAGACCACCCCATCGAAACTCGCTGTGACCCAACCCCCGAAGCGGAAAAGTAACCACATGTCGCGGTAACCGCGCAATGACTCGCCAATACCGATCGTGCACGGCGGACGTCATCGCGTGGTCAACAGCTACTTTACGTTCAGTGAACGTAGCGTTGAGTCACCAATTCCGCGCGTGAAGCGGGATCACGTGCAGTGTCCTGGGCATTCAAGGGAAGCGTGCTTGCAAAAGGCTTGCGCGCGATGATGCTCAATCGATACGTACCGGCGAAGCGCGAGCAAAGTGACACCGCGTGACCGGGCCGGACCGCACTCGCTTCAGCCGACCGAGACCTCACGTCGCCGCGCGGTGGCGGCGGCCGCGTAGAGCCACGCGAACAGCGCCCACATGCCGGCGAAGATGAGCCCGACGACCGCGTACGCGACCGTCCACAGCACGGCGGGCGTTTCCGACTTCCGTTCCCGCTGCAGAAACTCGATCTCGGACATGAACACCCGCGGCCCGGATGCCACGTCGATCGCCGGCGCGTTCGCCGCCGGGTCGGCGGGCGCGTAGATCGGGGCGAGCCCCATCATCCGGTTCGGGACGTGCACGCGGATCCCGGTCTTCCACTGCCCGAACACCGGCAGCGGCTGCGCCGTGCGGTAGACGCCGTCACCGATCTTTTCCAGCGGCGCGGTGAAGAAATCGCCACCCTGCCAGGCGAAGCCGTTCAGCCAGACCGCGTCGTCCGCCAGATCGGGCCGGGAGAGGGTGACGGTCGCGTCGACCCATCGGGGTGTGCCACCACCGTGCGGGTTCGAGATCGGCTGTCCGGCTGCGGCTTCGGTCAGCCGGACGTCGGCGGTGAATCCCGGTTCCGGATCCTGCGGGACGGCGACCGACGACATCAGGACGACCGCGCCCAGCGCGCCGACCAACCCGATCGCGTGCCGAGGCCCCGCCGCGGGCACCTGGGTCGCCGTCTCCTCCACCCGCTGGTACTGCCAGACGCCGATGAACGCGCCCGCGAGCGCCGCGCCGGTCCCGAACAGGACGAACAACGGCAGATGGGCGACCGGCCACGGGTTCGGCATCAGCCAGTGGGTGAACGCCGCCTCGGCGAGCATCCCGGCCGTCCCCACGAGCAGACCGGCGACAGCGGCGAACGAGTAACCCTGCCGGTTCCGCATCGCCAGTGCGACGACCTCGATGATCACGGCTTCGGCGATGTACGGCAGCAGCGAGGCCACGTGCAGGTCGGCGAACAGCGGGATGACCGTGAAGGAAGCACGGGAGGCGAGGAAGACCGCGACGACGATCAGCGCACCGCCGGGGCCCCAGGACAACCGTCCGTAGGTCAGCGTCCAGGCGCCGATCAGGCCGACGAGCACCACCTGGGACAGCATCGGGAACTGCGGGACGCCGAGGTCGAACTCCATGAGGAACGCCGAAGCACCCATCATCCAGGCACCGGCGAGCACCGGGCCGAGCAGCCGCACGATCGGCCCGGACGCACCGGCCTGACGGGCCTCGCCAAGCAGCAACTGCAGGCCCAGCACGACGCAGACGCCGCCGCCGATCATCAGGACGTGCGTCGGTCCCCATTCGGTGACGTCCTGGCCGAAGAGCCGGTGCCAGACGTCGTCGAGCGGGAATCCGGCGATGCCGACCAGACCGGTCGCCATCATCTGGATGGAGCCCATCGGCGCCCGCCAGTGCGGGCCGATCTTGAACGTGCGCTTGGGCAGGTTCTTCGTCGCCAGGGTCGCGCTGAGCACGCCGCTGGCGAAGATGCCCATCAGTCCGAAGTAGATCGGGTAGTGCGACGGGTTCGCGAGCGGGCCTTCGTCGCGGCCGAGTTCCATGTGGATCGGCACGTCCCAGTAGACGCCGATCAGCGCCGACATCCCCGAGAGGAAGGCGACGAACATCGGCAGCGCGGCCCAGCGCGGCAGACCGCTGAAGTCACCCATCCAGTCGGCGACGCGACCGATGACGGTCTTCTTTCCCGCGCGCTCACGGAGGACGAAAACAGCCAGAGGCAGGAAGACCGCGGTGAACATCAGGCCCGCGATGACGATCTGCCCGAATTGCGCACCGCCCGCAGGCGGGCTCTCCTGAGCCAAGAACACCGTTGTTCGCCTTCCTGCTAACCTGAGTAACTGTTACCTTGGGGTAACACGATAGGGGCAAGGTCCCGGCCAGGCAAGCCGGGGCGTACGACTTGGAGGAACCTCGATGCGGAGGATCGGCGGGATCTGCGGGATCACCGTGGCCGCGCTGCTGGCTGTGACGGGCTGTTCGGGATCGGCCGGTTCCGAACCGGCGCCGGGCACCGGCACCCGGACCGTGAAGTTCTCGATCACCGAGGGCAAGCGCACGGCGGGCCCGGAAGAGGTCGCGGTGCGCACCGGCGAGAACCTCGCACTGGAGGTCACCTCCGATGAGGCGGACGAACTGCACGTCCACGGCTACGACAAGGCCGCCCAGCTGGCTCCCGGGGTGCCGGGGACCGTCGCCTTCACCGCGAACATCGACGGGATCTTCGAGGTGGAACTGCACAAGAGCGGCGCGGCGGTGACCAAGCTCCGGGTGAGCGGATGATCCTGGCGCACGGTCTCGGCGGCCGGTCCGATCTGCCGGTCCCGCTGTGGCTCGCGCTCTACGCGGGGGCGGCGGCCGTCGTGATCTCCTTCTTCGCGCTCACCGCGCTCTGGAAGGAGCCCAAGCTCCGCGGCGCGGACGCCGGTCGCGCGCTCCCCCTCGCCGTGCAACGGTTCGTCGACAGCGGGTTCACGCGGGTCGCGCTGCGCACGATCGGCGTCCTGCTGTTCGCGGGGTTCCTGGCGATGGCCTGGGCCGGTCCCGGGACTTCGGCCGACAACCCGGCTCCGGCGTGGTTCTACGTCTGGTTCTGGGTCGGCCTGGTACCGCTTTCGCTCCTGTTCGGCCCGGTCTGGCGACGGCTGAATCCACTGAGGACGGTCGCGTCGCTGATCCCCGCCCGGCATCGCGAACTCCCGGACCGGCTGGGCTACCTGCCCGCGATCGTCGGCCTCCTCGCGTTTCTTTGGCTGGAACTGGTCTTCCCGCACTCGGACTCGCCCCGTGCGATCGCTCTTTTCTGCGCCGTGTATGCCGTTATACACATCGCGCTCGGGGTGGTCTTCGGTCCGCGCTGGTTCGACCGCAGCGACGCGTTCGAGGTCTACGCGCGCCTGATCGCGGCCCTCTCCCCGATCGGCAGGCGCGGCGACGGGCGTCTCGTGGTCAGGAATCCGCTGGACGGGCTGCTCACCATCTCCCCCGCGCCGTGGCTGACCGCGCTGGTACTGGTGGTGCTCGGCTCGACGGCGTTCGACGGACTGACCCGACTCCCGTTCTGGACGTCGCTGGACGCCGGCGTCCTCGGTGGCACCGCGGGGCTCGCGGCCTGTATCGCGCTCACTTACGGCGCCTACGCGGGCGCCATCAGCCTGACCAGGCCGTATCTGCGACGCGGGTTCGACCCGTACCCCGCGTTCGCGCCGTCGTTGATCCCGATCATGATCGGTTACACCGTCGCGCATTACTTCTCGTTCGCGGTGTTCTCCGGCCAGCAGGGCTTCGGCCGCGCGATCGACTACACGGTCGTCTCGACCGGCGTGATCGCGCTGGTGCAGATCGCCGGGATCGTCGCCGGGCACGTGCTGGCCGTAACCTCGGCACATGATCGTTCCGTCGGCGTGCTGCGCGCGAACTACGTCAAGGTGGGCCAGTACCCCATGCTGGCGCTGATGATCGGCTACACCGCGCTCGGGATCGCGCTGGTCTCCGGCTCATGACCCTCGCGGCGCGGGTGATGATGATGCACCAGGGCGGCTGGGACGAGATCCTCATCTTCGTCGGCCCCGTGGTGATCATCGGGCTGCTCATCTACGTCGCGCGCAAGCAGGTCCCGACGACACCCGAAGAGGACGACGACTAGCTCTTCATACGACCGGGACGAAGGCAGGCCAGGAGCCGGTGGCCCACCTCAGCCGTCATGACCGAGCCCGCCGAGAATGAGCTTCCCCGCCAATTCCGTGACTTCGTCGCGGCTGCGAGCGCCGTGGTCCGCGGCCATGAAGTGTTTGCCGATCAGCAATGAGAACGCGAGCAGGCAGCGGGCTTCGACCTCGTCCTCGTCGGTGAAGATCTCGCGCATGAGGGACCGCAGGTAGTCCATCCGCTGGTTGTCGACCCGCCGGAGCCGATCGGCCACCTCCGGGTCACGCCTGGCCCAGTCACGGATCGCGAGGTCGATCGGCAGCAGGCGATCACTGGCGAGCAGGCCCGCGCGCCGGATCTTCGCCCTGGCGTCGCCGCCCTCGCGCTCCACGCTCTCGAACAGCAGGCCGGTACTCATCCGCTCCCAGGTGGCGAGCATTTCCTCGATCAGCGCGCCGCGATCGGCGAAATGGCCGTAGAACCCGCCTTTGGTGACGCCGAGCGCTTTCGCGAGCGCCTCGACGCGGACCGCGTCGGGTCCTCCGGTGGCTAGGGCGAGCAGCCCCGCGTCGATCCAGGCGCTCGGCGGGGTCCGGGTTTCGGCGGCCATGTGATCACCGTATCCCCCGTCACTCCCGCACCACGACGACGATATATACGCTACCGTATAGATGGCGGAGTTCACTGGGAGGAACAACGACATGACTGTCGGATTCGTGGCCACGCACTACCCGCACACCGACCATCACGACGCTTTCGTCTCGCGCGTCCAGCGAGTGGCCGACGTCTTGCGCTCCACTCCGGGCTGTCTCGCCGCCGAATGCTGGGTCACGCCCGCCGGCGACGCCGTGGTGTCGATCGTGCGCTGGGAATCCGAAGCGGCACAGGCGGCTTCGATGCAAGCCCTGGGATCCGCGGACGTGGACGTCGCCTTCGACGACCGCGAAGTCCGCCCGCGCGAGATCGTCCAACTGGTGTCGGCATGAAGCTCGCCAACACGGCCCACACGACGCGGGCTTGGCGGATCCACGAGGTCGCCGGGGACTTCGACCTCGAAGACGTCTGGGCGCTGGAAACACCCGGTGGTCCTGACGACTTCGCCAAGCTGGTGAAGCAGTTCTCGTCGGGCGATTTCCCGGACGGGGCACCGCTCGTCGTCCGCGCGCTGTGGTCGCTGCGCTGGAAACTCGGCGCACTGCTCCGGCTGGACGACCGCGACTCCGGTCTCGATTCCCGGGTCGGGTCGCTGCGCGACAGGCTGCCCGAAGGCCTGCGGGACACACCCACAGGACCGGATGAGGACTGGCTGCCGTTCACGCCGCTGTACCGGCTCGACGACGAGTTCGCCGCCGAGATGGCGAACCGGACCATGCACGGCGTCCTGCATCTCGCGTGGATCGAGGACGAGCCGGGGCGATATCGCGGTCAGATGGCGGTGCTCGTCAAGCCCAACGGCCGGTTCGGCCGGGCGTACATGGGGTTCATCAAGCCGTTCCGGTACCTGTTCGTCTACCCCGCGCTCATGCGGATGATCGAACAGGAGTGGAAGTCCCACTAAAGCCCTCGTGAGCGGTAGGGGCGGTTCTAACCGCCCCTACCACTCACGAGCCGCGAACGCGCCGGCTGCTCCGCACCAGCGCCATGTCCTTCTCCCGCACCGGTTCGCGGCAGTGCGCGCACACCGTCTCCGGCGCGAGGTCCTCGCCGCACGAATGACGCCACACCGTCGGCGGTGGCCCGTCCGTGACGTACTCGTCGCCCCAAGCCATGAGGTTCAGCAGCACGTGGTTGAGCGCGTGCCCGGCCTTGGTGAGCACGTACTCGTACCGCGGCGGATGCTCCTCGTACAGCCGTTTCTCGAGGATTCCCGCCTCGACGAGCTTGCGCAGCCGCGCGGTCAGGATGTCCCGGCTCGCGCCGGTGTTGCGGACGATCTGGTCGAACCGCCGCGCCCCGAAGAACACCTCGCGCAGCGCGAGCAGGCTCCAGCGCTCCCCGATCACCTCCATCGCGTTGGCGATCGAGCAGTCCCTCGGTCCTTCGGTCATACGACCAGCGTAAACCCAGTGAGTCTTGATTTCCAACCCACTCGGTGCCACAGTGAGTTGGAGAACCCAACTCACCTCTGGAGGCAGCCGTGCACGACGCGGTCATCGTCGACGCCGTCCGCACCCCGATCGGCAAGGGCAAGCCCGGCGGCGCCCTGAACGAGGTCCATCCGGTCCAGTTGCTCGCCCACACCCTGCGCAAGCTCGTCGAACGCAACGGGCTCGACCCGGTCCTGATCGACGACGTCATCGGCGGCGCGGTCGACCAGGTCGGCGAGCAGGCCCAGAACGTCACGCGGTGGGCGGCGCTCGCGGCCGGACTGCCGGAAAGCGTGCCCGCGACCACCGTCGACCGGCAGTGCGGCAGCAGTCAGCAGGCCGTGCACTTCGCCGCGCAAGGCGTGATGGCGGGCGCGTACGACGTCGTCATCGCCTGTGGTGTCGAGTCCATGAGCCGGGTCCCGATGTGGTCGAACGTGTTGCCGGGTACCGATCCCCTCGGCCCCGGCGTCGCCGAGCGCTATCCCGAAGGCTTGGTACCGCAAGGGATCAGCGCCGAACTCATCGCCGCGAAGTGGTCACTCACCCGCGAAGCGATGGACGAGTTCGCGGTGTCGTCGCACCGGAAGGCGGCGCGGGCGCACGAACTCGGGCGGTTCGCGAGCCAGATCGTGCCGATGGAGACGCCGTCGGGACTGGTGTCCACCGACGAGTCCGTCCGGCCCGGCACCGATCTCGAAACGCTCGCCAAACTGCGCCCCGCGTTCCAGGATCCGGGGGTGGCCGCGCGGTTCCCGCAGATCGACTGGTCGGTGACCGCGGGCAACAGCAGCCCGATCAACGACGGCGCCTCCGCCGTGCTCATCACCTCCAGCGAGACCGCTGCCCGCCTGGGTCTGCGGCCCCGTGCCCGCCTGCACAGTTTCGCCGTCACCGGGTCCGACCCGCTGCTCATGCTCACCGGTGTCATCCCGGCGACGGAGAAGGTGCTGCGGCGCGCGGGTCTGCGACTGGCGGACATCGACCTGTTCGAGATCAACGAGGCGTTCGCGAGTGTCGTGCTCGCGTGGCAGCAGGAAACCGGCGCCGATCCGGCCAAGGTCAACGTCCACGGCGGCGCTATCGCGCTGGGCCACCCGCTCGGCGCGAGCGGGACCCGGCTGATGGGCACGCTGGTCAACGCGCTGCATCACCACGGCGCCCGGTACGGCCTGCAAGCGATGTGCGAGGGCGGCGGCCAGGCCAACGCGACCATCCTGGAGGCGTTGTGACCGGCCGGCTCCCCAGGAAACTGGCGGACCACCCGTCGGTGAAGGCGGTGCTCGCCAAACCTCGCGAGAAGCATTCGTCGTGGTGCGGATGAACCGTGACGACGTCCGCTCCCCCGCCCGCAGCGTGGCCAATCAGGAATTCCACCGCAGCGGCGAGATCATCAACGAGGCCGGGCACTCGATCGTCCGGACGCTGCAGGACGCCGGGTACCGCGCGATCAACCCGTCGGCGACCTTCCCGATGGAGATGGAGAACCATCCCGGCCGGATCTGGGTGGTCGCGCACAAGACGGTCGCCGTCGCCGCCGGACTCGGGGCGATGGAGTGCAAGTCCTCGTCTGCTCGACGCACAACTACCGCGAGTTCATGAGCGGCTTCACCGACTGGGCGCAGACCGTGGCCGACAACGAAGACGCCGCCGACTTCAGGTCGAGGGTGACCGATTCCGAGAACGTGTCGATGTGGCAGAGCCTCGCGTTCAAGCCGAACTACAAGGCCGCGTACTGCATGGCCGTCTGCCCGGCGGGCGAAGACGTGCTCGGGCCCTATCTCGACGATCACCGCGGCTTCCTCGGGACCGTGGTGAAACCGTTGCAGGACAAGGTGGAAACGCTGTACGTGCGCCAGGGTTCCGCGGCCAAGGCCTACGCCGAACGGCGGTTCCCGCACAAACCGGTGAAGGAGGTCGACGGCGGCTACCCGGCACGATAAGGCTGGTCCCACCTCGCGTACGAGATTCGCCGCGATGTCGATCCTGATGACGTTCTCGTCCCTTTTGGACACCCGGCCGGCCGCAGGCCCGGGAGCCGGCGAGACGCTGCTGCTGGTCGGCACCGAAGGGACCGTTCCGGTGGCGATCGGCGTCCTGCTCGGCTCGCTCGCGTCGGCCGTGACCGTGATCCCCTACGGCGTCGCCAGGACCGGCGGGAGCTTGCCGGACCGGACGATCGGGTTCTACCTCGCCATCGCCGGACTCGCGGTGGTGCTGACCCTCGGTTCGCACCTGGGCGCGGCGGCGAAAGCGATGCGCACCCCGGCGATCCAGGCCGGAACGCGAGGCTGAACCCCACTGTCACATCTGTGCTCCGCCATCCGTCAGGGTTACGACTGACAGTGGAGAAGGATGGGGACCGTGGACGAACACGACTGGCTGGCACGGCGTTTCGAGGGGCACCGGACGCACCTGAGGGCGGTGGCGTACCGGATGCTCGGTTCGCTGAGCGAGGCGGACGACGCGGTGCAGGAGTCCTGGCTGCGGCTCAGCCGGGCAGGCGGCGAGGACGTGGACAACCTCGGCGGCTGGCTGACCACCGTCGTCGGCCGGATCTGCCTCGACATGCTGCGCTCGCGCAAGTCGCGGCACGAGGATCCGGTCGGCGCACAGCTTCCCGACCCGATCATCGGCCGCGCGGGCGGGATCGATCCGGAACACCAGGTCCTGCTGGCGGATTCGGTCGGGCTGGCGCTCCTGGTCGTGCTCGACACGCTGGACCCCGCCGAGCGGCTCGCGTTCGTCCTGCACGACATGTTCGCCCTGCCCTTCGACGAGATCGCGCCGATCGCGGGCCGGACTCCGGGAGCGACCAGGCAGCTCGCCAGCCGGGCCCGCCGCCGTCTGCAGGGCTCGCCGACGGTCCCGGACGCGGATCTGAACCGCCAGTGGGAAGTCGTCGACGCGTTCTTCGCCGCCGCCCGGGACGGCGACTTCGACGCGCTGGTGTCGGTGCTCGACCCGGACGTGGTGCTCCGCGCCGAGGGCGGCGCGGTACCCGCGGGGACCTCACGCTCCGTGCGAGGGGCGGCCCAGGTCGCGGGACAGGCGCTCATGTTCCGGAAGTTCGGCGCGGGCGGGGTGTCGCGGCCCGTGCTGGTCAACGGTGCGGCCGGGATGGTCGTCACCAAGGACGGCGTGCCGCAGACGCTCTTCGCCTTCACCGTCGTGGACGGGAAGATCGCGGAGATCGACATCCTCTCCGGCCCGGAGCGCCTCGCCACGCTCGACTTCGAACCCCTCGGCTGAGGTGTCAGGAAAGGGGCTTTCGAGACGTTTTCCGTCCTGAAAGCCCCTTTCCTGACGTGCGCTCCCCGGGATCAGGAGGTCGGGAAGTTGTCCGCGGTGCGGATACGGTCCCGGATCCAGACACCGGCGGGCTTCAGCGGAGCCGTGCCGGTGAACGAACTGCCCGAGCAGGTGCCCGGCTTGAACACCGCGCCCGAACGGCTGTCGTCGGAGAAGTTCCAGTTGGTCCAGCTGATCTTCTTCGACGCCAGGAAGTCCAGGTACTTCTGGGAGTTGGTGAAGTCGTTCCCGCCGTCACCGCTGGCGGTCTGGGTGCCGAACTCGGTCACGAACAGCGGGATCTTGCTCGCGGCCCGGCTCAGCGCGTTGAAGTACTCGGTTTTGTGCGACGCCGCGTAGAAGTGGAACGTGTACATGAAGTTGCTGGCGCGCACCGGGTTGTTGATGATGTCGGTCTCGTTGCGACCGTCGGAGATGCCGAGCGAGCCCCACCCGTGGGTGCCCACGAGCACGACGCCGTCGGAGTCCTGGGCACGGATGACCGGGATCATCTGCTCCGCGTAGCTGCGGACGCGGTCCCAGCTGACGTTGTTGGGCTCGTTGGCGATGTCGTAGATGATGTTGGTCTTGTCCTTGTGCCGCTGGGCGATCTCGGTGAAGAACGTCTTCGCGCGGCTGAGGTTCGCGTTCGGGTCGCCGGGGGTGAGCTGGTGCCAGTCGACCAGGGCGTACAGACCTCGTTTGGTGGCTTCTTCGATGTACCCGTGCACCATGTCGGTGAACTTGCGCGGGTTGGTCTCGTAACCGCCTTCCTGGATGTACATCGAGATCCGGAGGACGTCGGCCTTCCAGTCGTTCGCCAGCGCGTCGAGCGAAGCGGTCTTCACGCATTGGCTGTACCACTGGATCCCGTGCGTGCTCATGCCACGGAGCTGGATCGGCTTGCCCGCGGAGTTGCACAGCTGGAGGCCGCAGACCTTCAGCTGTCCGTTGATCGCCGCCGGGCTTCCCGGCGGCAGCGCGGCGGCTGCCTGCGTTGCGGGTTCTGTCGCGGTCTCGTTCGCCATCGACGTGCTCGCGGTGGCGATCGGGGCCAGCAGTCCGGCGGCCAGTGCGGCCGTCACCCGGAGACGGATCTTGTCCCAACGCATTCGGCTTCTCCTCTCGCGTCGGCGGCACCGGCGTTGGTGCGCCGACGGTCAGGGCGGCGGGATTAAATAGGAAACTTTCCTTACTATTGGAAAGTAAAGGAGAGATTACCCACGGGCTCGACGGACGGTCAAGACTTGACCACCGACTGTTTCACCGACCTCGGGCATGCTCGGAGCGTGACGACCATCGTGGCCTTCCACGCGCACCCCGACGACGAAGCCCTCCTCACCGGCGGCACCCTCGCCCACGCGGCGGCGGACGGGCACCGCGTCGTCCTGGTGGTCGCCACCATCGGCATGAAGGGCGTCGACGAGTCGCGCCGGGCCGAACTCGACGCGAGCGCGAAGGTTCTCGGCGTCGCGCGGGTCGTGCACCTCGGCTACGCCGGAAGCGGCCACGGCGCGATCCTCTACCCGGACCCGCCGGGATGGGTCCGCTTCGTCCGCGCGAGCACCGACGAAGCGGCCGCGCGGCTCGTGGCGATCCTCCGGGAAGAGAAGGCGTCCGTGCTGCTGAGCTACGACCGCAATGGTGGCTACGGCCACCGCGACCACGTCAAGGTGCACGAGGTCGGCAAGCGGGCGGCCGAACTCGCCGACGGTGTCCGGCTACTGGAAGCGACCATCCCGCGCGACGCCGTCGCACGCCTGGTGCGGATCGTGCGCCTGTCGCGGATCCCGTTCCGCTACGACGTCGACGTACTCCTCCGCGCCTACAGCGCCCGGTCCGAGATCACCCACACCTTCGACGTCCGGCGCTTCGCACGCCAGAAACAGGCGGCGATCGCCGCCCATTCTTCGCAGGTGAGGGGAAACGGCAGGCTGGCACCCCTGATGCGCGTCGTGACCCGGCTTCCCGCGCCGCTCTTCGGTCTCGTGTTCAGTCGCGAGTGGTACATCGACGCGACGCCGCCCCGCTCACGACCCTGACCGGCGCACGCGGGCTCGATACGCGGCGGCCTTCACCCGGTTCTGGCAGGCGAGCCCGCAGAACCGCTTGATCTGCGCCTGGCTCGCGTCGATGTACACCTGATCGCACCTCGGCGCCGAGCACAGCCCGACCCGATGCGGGATGTGCTCGCCGAACGCGGCGGCCACCGACACCGCCAGCCCGGCCGCCCATTGCTGGACGAGGTCGGCCTCGGGGCTGTGGAAATGCAGATGCCACGACTGTTCGCCGTGGCGGTGCAGGTACGGGCGGGCCTTGCTGTCGGCGAGCATTTGGTTGAGCAATCCGGCCGCTTGGTCGGGTTCGCCGCGGAAGAGCGACTCGATGATCTCCCGCAACCGCGACGCGAGATTTCGCAGCCGTTCCGCCGCCAGGAGGTCTACCCGGCCGTTCCCGGATCGCGTGTCACCGAGCGCCTCGGTGGCGGCGCGAACAAGGTCGTGGCCGCCGAGCGCGGGCTTCGGCCTGCCGTGTACGTGTCCCCCGGTCAAGGCGTTGATCAGCGCGACCCCGGTTTCCAGGTGCATCGCGTGGTGCCCGTCCAGCCTCGTCCCGTCCGGCTCGTCAGCCATCGTGCCCCTCCCCCGGGCATCACTGGTTCGCAGGATGCCTTCGGTGACGCTACCAAAGGTGAGCGCCACCCCAAGGGCGTTGAAGTCTTTTGGAGCAACGGAATCCGGCGAGGAGTGGAGCGTGAGTCCACTGTGGAGGGAAGCGGCGGCGAGGCGTCGGTCCAGGTGGTCGTGAGTGGCGTTTCGGGTTCTGTCGAGGGGTAAGGCATACGTGTCGGGTGATCGCTTGCCTGGGTGGTGGTCCGGGTGTCGATACGGGGGAAGCCGTGGGCCGGCCGTTGTGAAAGCCACTTTCGCAACCTTGACCGTTGCGAAAGCGACTTTCGCAACGCGGCCACGACCAAGGCACGTTTGCCTTGCCCCTCAAGAACCCGAAACGCCACTCACGACCGAGGTGACCGGATCACCACCGCGGCGGGCCCGCGTCCACGATCTTCTGCGAAAGCTCCAGCGGATCGTGGTGCATCAGCGATTCCATCCACCACGTCATCCCGGCCTGTCCCAGCGCGGGCAGGTCGACCTTGATCGGCTCCTCCCACGCGGGGCTCGCGTTCCCCGCGACAGCGACGTCGAAGGGGCGGCCCGGTTCCAGCCCGGCCAGATTGAGGGCGCGGTGGGTCTCGGCGATCTCCTCGGCGGTCGGCGTGTGGTCCTCCGGGTTCGGGAAGATCCCGTCGCACAACGCCGCTCGCCGGACGACGCGCGGATTGTCGGTCGAGCTCGCCACCCAGATCGGGATCGGGAACGGCTCGGGCGGGGACTCGGCCAGCGCGACCTGATAGTGCGCGCCGTCGTGGTCGAACCGCCTGCCGGACCAGATCGCGCGGATGACGTCGAGGCCTTCGTCGAACATCGCCGACCGGGTCAACAGGTCGGTCTGCTCACCGAACCGGCTGAAGTCACCGGATTCGTCCGAACCGAGACCGGTGCCGAGGATGAGCCGCCCGCCGGAGAGCCTGCTGACCGTCGACGCGTGCCGCGCGACCACCCACGGGCGGCGCCGGGCGGGCGGCGTGATCATCGGCCCGAACAGCAGTCCGCTGGTCGCGTGCGCGATCGCGCCGAGCGTGGTCCACGGATCCGCGATGGGCATGGTATCCGCGACCACGTGATCCCACAGGAAAAAGCCGTCCCAGCCCGCCGCCTCGGCGCGTACGGCGAGGTCGACGAGCACCGCCGGCTCACCGAACGGGCCGAAAGGCGGCAGATAGACGGCATGGCGGACCGTGCTGCCGGTCAAGTCGATCATCTCCCCAACGTCATCGTCGAAGTCCCCGGGACGGCCGCTTGTTTACGCCGTTCACTCACGTTAACGTCCGGAAGATGGCGGACACCGGTGAACGTTCGACGAAGTGGCCGGAGCATCGGAGAAGATTACGCCGGGTACTGGCCTCGGCGGTCGCCGTCTCACTATGCGCGACACTTTCGGCTGTGAACGCGTCCGCATCGCAGGATGACGACTGGTCCCGTGACTTCTACTGGGGTGTCGCGTCGTCGGGTTACCAGTCCGAAGGCAGTGCCCCGGACAGCAATTGGAAGCGGTTCGTGGACCGCTCCGCGGGCAAGGACGGCGTCGACGAGTACCGGGACTCCGTGGACTTCCGGCACCGCTACGCCGACGACATCCGCCTGGCCGCCGGGCTCGGCGTCAACACCTACCGCTTCGGCGTCGAGTGGGCTCGCGTCGAGCCCTCGCCCGGCAGGTGGGACGAGAGCGAGCTGGCCTTCTACGACGACGTCCTCCGGCAGGTCCGCGCCGCGGGCATGACGCCGATGATCACGCTCAACCATTGGGTCTACCCGGGCTGGGCGCTGGACCAGGGCGGCTGGGCCGAGACCCGGACAGCGGACGCGTGGCTGGAGTTCAGCCGGAAGATCGTCGAGCGCTACGCCGGGCAGGACGTCCTCTGGGTGACGTTCAACGAACCGCTGATCTTCCTCAAGAACGAGCAGAAGGTCGGCGCGCTGAGCCCGACGCGGTACTTCGCGGCGCAGTCCAACGTCGTCCAGGCGCACCGGCGGGCCTACGACCTCATCCACGAGATCGATCCGGCCTCGAAGGTCACCAGCAACCAGGCCTACATCACCGGGGTCAACGGGATGGCCGACTGGTTCTTCCTCGACCAGGTCAAGGACAAGCTCGACTTCATCGGCATCGACTACTACTACGGCCTCAGCATCGACAACTGGACGGTGTTCGCCGCCGCGAGCGACAAGTTCTGGGACGTGAAGCTCCAGCCGGAAGGCATCTACTACGCGCTGCGCAGCTATCACAACCGGTTCCCGCGCCTGCCGCTCTACATCGTCGAGAACGGCATGGCGACCGACAACGGCAGGCTTCGCGACGCGGGCTACACCCGCGGCGACCACGTGCGCGACACCGTGTACTGGCTCCAGCGGGCGAAGGCCGACGGGATGAACCTCATCGGCTACAACTACTGGAGCCTCACCGACAACTACGAATGGGGCAGCTACCGTGCCCGGTTCGGACTGTACACAGTGGACGCGCTCACCGATCCCGCGCTGACCCGGCGCCCCACGGACGCCGTTCCCGCGTACCAGGCTCTGGTGACGGCGGGTGGCGTTCCGCAGGGCTACCGGCTCGAACGTGGACCCGGGACTTGCTCTCTCGTCGACGGCCTGAACAGCTGTCTCAACCCGGCGAAGGTGGACGGGCCGCTCGCGCCCTTGAGCTGACCGTCCACATCAGACGGCCACCGGTTCGGACGCGAGTTCGAGGCGCCTGCCTTCGAACGTCCGCCGCAGCCGCCGGTCGTGGGTGACGACCACGAGCGCGCCGGAGTAGTCCGCGAGCGCCTGTTCCATCTCCTCCACCAGATCGGGGGCGAGATGGTTGGTCGGCTCGTCGAGCAGGAGGAGATCGGTCCTGGCCGTCACCAGCTTGGCCAGTTCCAGCCTGCGGCGCTGTCCGACGGACAGCTCCCGGACCGGTTTGCGCAGATCCGGTGCCCGGAACAGGCCCAGTGACAGCAACCTCTCGGCGGCCTCCTCCTCGTCACCGTCGCCGGCGAAGACCGCGATGGCGGTCCGGGTGTCGTCGCCGAGCCCGCCGTTCTGGTGCAGGAACCCGACCCGGCCCGCCCGCTCCGACGAGCCTGCCGACGGCGCCAGTTCACCGGCGAGCACCCGCATGAGGGTGGTCTTGCCCGCCCCGTTGGGTCCGGTCACGAGCACCCGCTCCCCCGGCAGCACGCAGAGCGACGTCCGCGGCAGACGGCCGTCCACCGACACACCGTCAGCCTCGACCACGTACCGATCGGCCTCCACCTCCCCCGCGTCGATCCGCCCGGTGAACCGGAGCGGTCGCGGCGGAGGCGGAACCGGGTCGGCCTCGAGCCGCTGGATCCGCTCCCGGGCCGACCGGATACGGCTCATCGCGCCGTGCGCCCGGGAACGGGCCCGGAAGGCACCGGCCCCGCTGAAGGCAGCCGGCGCCTTGCGCGGAATCGCCGAGAACCGGTCGATGTTGACGTCCGCCAGCCGCTCTTGACGGGCCATCTCCAGCTGCCAGACCTCGTACTCCCGGACCCATCGGGCCCGCGCCGCCGCCTTCGCCGCGAGGTAACCGGGGTAGCCGTCGCCGTGGCGGTGCACGGTCCGGCGATCGGCGTCGACCTCGAGGATCGTGGTGGTGACCCGGCTGAGGAACATCCGGTCGTGGGTGATCGCGACGAGCCTGCCGCGATGCCCGCGGAGGTGGTTCTCCAGCCAGGCGACGGCTTCGTCGTCGAGATCGTTGGTCGGCTCGTCCAGCAACAGCAGTTCGGGAGACGCGGCCAACGTCGCGGCGAGCGCCAGCCGGGACCGCTGCCCGCCGGACAGGCTGCCCAGCGCTCGACCGCGGTCGAGACCAGGCTGCCCGAGCCCGTGCAAGGCGACCTCCACCCTGGCATCGGCCTCGTAGCCGCCACGGGCTTCGTACGCCGCGGTCAGGTCGCCGTAGACGTCCAGGTCTTCGGCGGTTGCGAGCGACTTCTCCGCCGCTCGCAACCGGGACTCCAGCTCCCGGATGTCGGCCAGCGCGAGGTCGATCGCGTCCCCGACCGTGGCGGTGCCGGGCAGCTCCGACGTCTGCGGGAGGTAGCCGACGCCTCCGGGCGCGGTGACGGTCACCGTGCCGTTGTCCGCCCGGTCGTGGCCGGCGATCAGCCTGAGCAAGGTGGATTTGCCCGAACCGTTGTCGCCGATGACCCCGGCCTTTTCGCCCGGTTTGACGGTGAAGCCGACCTGGTCGAGCACGACATGGTCGTCGAAACGTTTGGTGACACCGGAGAGCACGAGTTGTGTTCCGGAATTTCGATGCGGGGTACGCATAGGGGCGTCCTCCTGGATTCTCGGAAGTAAAAGAGCACACGGAAGGACGCGGCCCGGCGGAGCGAAGGCTCTACGCCAGGGCCGCGTCGAAGGCGAGAATCACATGTAGAAGAAGAACCCCATGGCGTAGACGGTAGCCGGGGAATGCGAACGGGCAAAACGAATTAAAAGTTGTGTACGGGTTCACAGAGTGGTCTGTGTCCCCATACCGCGACAAGGACGCCCCGGTGACCGAGAATCGAGACCGGAGGTTTTCGCGGTCTGAGGGAATGGGGTTCCTCGTGCACGGGTCCAGCGGTCCGATCGCCCGGTTCCGGCGACGGCTCTTCCCCGGTCACAACTCGCTCGCCCGCGGCTCCGACCGCTTCGAAGCCCTCATCCTCAAACTCGTCATCCTCGCCGCGCTCCTCGCCATCCCCGTCGCGGCCGCCGTCGGCTCCGCCAACCACGGCAGGCAGGTGACCGCGGCCGCCGCCGAAGCGGCCGGACGTCAGGCCACCACCGCGTATCTGCTGAAGGCCGCGCCCGTCCGCATCGTCGACAGCGAAAGCGTCGGGACCGAAGATCCCACCACCGAGGCGACCTGGACCGACTCGCGCGGCACCCGGCACACTGGCGGGGTCCTCGCGACGCAGGGCAGCCCCGCCGGATCGCCCGTGCCGATCTGGACCGACGCCCGCGGCGAGCTCACCGCCGCCCCGAGAAGCGCGTCCACGGCCGTGTTCGATTCGGTGCTCGTCGGCCTCTGGCTCTGGTTCGCGGTGGTCGCCACGCTCGTCCTGCTCCACCGGGTCGTCCGGCTGGTGCTGGACCGGCACCGCGCCGCGGCCTGGGAACGCGCTTGGGCGGTCTACCCGCGTTCGGGTTCCTGGCCCTGATTCCGGCGGCGAGGGCAAAGAGCCTCGGTTAGGGTGCCCTCCATGCGCATCATGATCTCGGCGGACATGGAGGGCGCCACCGGCGTCACCTGGACCGAGGACGTCATCCCCGGCACGGAACAGTGGCAGCGATTCCGGCGCCTGTTCACCGGTGACGTCAACGCCACCATCGCCGGCCTCTTCGACGCCGGCGCCACCGACGTGCTGGTCAACGAGGCGCACTCGTCCCAGCGGAACCTCCTCCTCGAAGACCTCGACGGCCGGGCGCGAATGCTCACCGGCAGGCACAAGCCGCTCTCGATGATGCAGGGGATCGATACCGGCGTGGACGGCGTCGTCTTCCTCGGCTACCACGCCGGTGCCGGTTTCGACGGCGTCCTGTCCCATACGTACCTGGAGAATCAGATCACCGGCGTATGGCTCGACGACGTCCCCGCCAGCGAGGGCAGGCTCAACGCGGCGATGGCCGCCGAGTACGGCGTCCCGGTGCTCGTCGTCTCCGGCGACGATAAGGCCTGCGACGACGCCCAGGACTACGCGCCCGAGGCCGAACTGGTCACGGTGAAGGAGTGCATCAGCCGCTACGCCGCGATCTGCCTCCCTCCCGCGAGGACCGCCGAGCTGCTGTCCTCGGCCGCGGCGGACGCGATGAACCGGGCGGGCCGGGTCGAACGGTTCACCACTCCCCACCGGATCGAGGTGGAGTTCGACGCGAGCCACCTCGCGCAGGCGGCGGCGGTGATCCCGACGGTGGAACAGATCGGCGTGCGGCGGGTCGGTTTCGACGCGCCGGACATGACCGAAGCGATGAAGGCGTTCAAGATCGTCACAGCGATCGCGGCCGGGGCGGTGCAGGGTATCTATGGCTGAGATGGAAACGCAGGGCGAGCTTCCCGGCCAAGTTGCCGACACGGAACCCGCCCGGCCGCAGGCCCCGCTATCGCGGCGGCAGGGCGCCCTCGGCGAAGACGCGGCAGGCGACGAAAAGGTGCGCCCTGGCGACGTGATCGCGGATGAGGGTTCCCGAAACAACACTGAGATGGATGTCGTCGAGGTTTGTTCGCGATTGATCCGGTTCGACACCACGAACCGGGGCAACGGGGATTCCGAGGGCGAGCGCGAGGCGGCCGAGTACGTCGCGTCGCTGCTGTCCGGGCTCGGGATCGGCGCGAAGATCATCGAGTCCGCGCACCGGCGCGCGAATGTGATCGCACGCGTCCCGGGCACCGACCCGAGCCTGCCCGCGCTGCTGGTGCAGGGACATCTCGACGTCGTCCCCGCCGACGCCGCCGACTGGTCGGTCGACCCGTTCTCCGGTGAGGTCCGCGACGGGTTCCTCTGGGGTCGCGGCGCGGTCGACATGAAGGACTTCATCGCGATGGTCCTCGCCGCCCTCGCCATCGGTTTCCGGCCTCGACGGGACATCGTGCTGGCGTTCGTGGCCGACGAGGAGGACAAGGGCGAGTACGGCGCGCACTGGCTCGCCGCGGAGCACCGGCACCTGTTCGACGACTGCGCGGCCGCGATCAGCGAGTCGGGGGCCTACAGCTACCACGTCCCCGCGGCCGACGGCCGGACCGTGCGGCTCTATCCGGTGGCGACGGCCGAACGCGGCACCGCGCATCTGCGGCTGACCGCCAAGGGCCGCGCGGGGCACGGATCGCGCCCCAACGACGAAAACGCCGTCACCCGGCTGGTCACCGCGCTCGGCAAGATCGCCGCGCACCGCTGGCCGATCCAGCTGACCCCGACGGTCCAGGCGTTCCTGGAGCGCACCGGCGAAGCGCTCGGCGTCCCGGTCGATCTGTCCGATGTGGACGGGACGATCGCACGGCTCGGGCCCGCCGGAGCGCTGGTGGTGCCGACGGTCCGCAACAGCACGACACCGACCATGCTCGACGCGGGCTACAAGGTGAACGTGATCCCGAGTTCGGCCGAGGCCCAGGTGGACGTCCGTGTCCTCCCCGGTGCCGAGACGGAGCTGTTCGCCGAGATCGACGCGATGCTCGGCGAAGGCGTCACCCGCGAGTTCGTCGCGCACCAGCCGCCGGTCCAGGCTCCGGTGGATTCGCCGTGGTTCGACGCGATGGCGGACGCGCTGCGTTCGGAGGATCCCGAAGCCGTGGTGGTCCCCTACTGCATGGGCGGTGGGACGGACGCGAAGGCGTTCAGCCCGCTCGGGATCGACTGCTACGGGTTCGCTCCGCTGTGGCTGCCGGAAGGCTTCCCCTATCGCGCGATGGCGCACGGTGTCGACGAACGCGTCCCCGTCGAGGGGCTGCGGTTCGGCACGCGGGTGCTGCGGCATTTCCTGGAGAACTGCTGACCGCCTCGTGAGTGGTGTCGGGTTATTGAGGGGTGAAGGACCCCTTCGCTGGCTTCAAGGTCGAAAGGTGCCTTCGCGGCGTGGTTCTGGACTGACCTAGGGGCGCCAGTCGTTCCGAGTGTCCACAAGGGACACTTCCGCGGCCGGCGTCGAGCTACGCCGGGTCGCGGATCTCGCCACCGCGGCGGGCGGGCTGGCGTTCTCGCTGGCGAAGGCACGGATGTCGGCTACCGGGTGCCGGGACGCGGGGAGCTGCACGCGCGGCGGCCGTCGCTCTCGGCGGGCGGCAGTGTCTCGTTCGTCCTCGCCGAGACCGCCCGTCCACCCGCCGCTCTCGGCACTTTCGACGGCGCGGTCGTGGCGGACGCCTTCGACCGGCTCGGCGGCGCGGCGGGCTACCTGCGACCGCTCGTCGGTTCGGCGAACCTCCTGCGTGCCGGAGGGCTGCTGCTCGTGGCGCTCCCGCGCGCGTCGGCCGCCGAACTCGCGAACGTCCTCGGCGAGGCGTTCGAGCTGCTGTCGGAAGACACGGAGCCGAGCCTGACCAGGGTCGACGGCCGCCGGTACGAGATCACCGATCTGGAGGTCTCGATCTGGCGTAAGCGCTGACCCCGCCACAGGGCCGCATCAGGTGCTCCCGCATCTGGTGCGGCCCGACCCTCGCCCAGCCGACATGAGCTCAGCCTTGCAAGGCGGTGGACAGCGCGCCGAAAGCGGCGTTCAGCCGCTCACAGTGCGCGGTGACCACGGCGGCGAGGTCGTCTCCGGCGAGACGGCGCCGCACCGTCGCCACGGCGACGGTGCGGTACGCCGCGACGATCAGCGCGGCGACCAGCTCGCTGTCGCCCGAGAACCGGGCGTCGTTCTCGAGCTCGTCGGCCAGCTCCGCCTCGATCTCGTGCTCGAACTCGCGCAGCCGTGCGATGAGCGCCCGCGAACCGGCGACGGTGCGCGCGAGCGGATCGCCCCCCTCGGCCAGTCCCGAGAGCGGATGTTGTTCCTCCGCGAGGGCGAGAGCCGTCCGGCGGAAGGCTTCGACGACACCCACGCCGTCCGGCCGCTCGCGGATCGCGGCCCTGGCGATGCCGACGGCGTCGGGCAGCCTGTCGAGCGCGAGATCCTCTTTGCGATCGAAGTGCGCGAACACCGTCACCTTCGAGACACCGGCCGCGGCGGCGACCTCGGCGACGGTGACGTCGTCGAAATCGCGCTCCAGGAACAGCTCTGTCGCGACGGCGGCGATATGCGCCCGCGTCTTCGCCCCGCCCCTGTCTCCTCGCTTCGCCATGTGACAACCGTACCTTTACTCGTTAAGCTTACCAAGTAAACTTACCGAGTAAGCCTTGGAGAGCTGTCATGCGGAACGATGTGATCGTCGTCGGAGCGGGGCCCACCGGCCTCTTCCTCGCGAGCGAGCTGGCCTTGCGGGGAGTGCGGGTGACCGTGCTGGAGCGGCTCGAAGAGCCCGATCAGACGATCAAGTCCGGTTCGATCAACGTCGCCAGCGCGGAAATCCTCGACCGGCGCGGGCTGCTTCCCGCCGCGGAAGAGGTGCAACGCGGCCGCCTCGCCGCCTCCGGCGCCTTCACCACCGGACGGATGAACCGGACCGTGCGCGCGCTCGAGGACGCGGCCAACGAGAAATCCCGCCGGTTCGCGGTCATCGGCCATTTCGCGGGGCTCATGTTCCGGCACGACCTCGTCGACCAGGACGATCCGGTGCTGGCCGCGCACACCGCCGTGGCCAACGGCATCTGGGTGCCGCAGCACGATCTCGAACTGCTTCTCGGGGCACATTGCGCCCGGCTCGGCGTCGAAATCCGCCGCGGCGTCGAGGTGCGGGGGCTGCGTGGCACGGGCACGGGTCTCGACGACGATGCCGACGTCGTCGTCGAGACCAGTGCCGGTGACCTCACGGCCGGATGGGTCGTGGCGGCCGACGGCGGCCGGAGCATCATCCGCAGGACGCTCGGCGTCGATTTCGCGGGCACCGACCCGGAACTCGTCGGATATCAGGCGATCGCCGATTTCGACGACCCGGGCGAGTTGCGCCGCGGCTGGAATTGGACCCCTCGCGGCATCTACACCTACGGCCCGGTGCCCGGACGCATCCTCGTCGCCCGGTTCGCACCGCAGCCGGAAGATCGCGACGCGCCCGTGACCGTCGGGGAACTGCAGAGCGCGGTGCGGGAGGTCAGCGGGGTCCCCGTGACGATCACCGGTTTGCACGGCCGGGCGACCCGATGGTCGGACAACGCCCGTCAGGCACAGACCTACCGTCGCGGCCGGGTGTTCCTCGCGGGCGACGCCGCCCACGTGCATTCCCCGTTCAGCGCGCAGGGTCTCAACCTCGGCCTCGGCGACGCGGTCAACCTCGGCTGGAAACTCGCCGCGACCATTCTGGGCACGGCTCCGGCGGGACTGCTCGACACCTACCACTCCGAACGGCATCCGATCGGCGCGTGGGTGCTGGACTGGACGAGGGCGCAGGTCGCCCTCATGCGTGGCGACGAACGCACCGCACAGTTGCGGAAGGTGATCGACGACGACCTGTTCACCGTTCCGGGCGCGACGAACCACATGATCACGCTGTCCTCCGGGATCCTGCAGCGGTACGACGTAGCCGAGGACGGCGAGCACCCGGTCGGCTCCATCACGGGGGACGCCGAGCTGAGCACCGGAGGCCGTCTCGCGGACCACGCCCACGACGGCCGTTTCGTTCTCGTCGACCGGTCCGCCGAGAGCCGGTACGCGGAAGCGGTCCGCGGCCTGGAGCACCTGGTCGCCTACGTGGCGGATCCCGATGCTTCGCAGCCGAGCCTGTTCGTGCGTCCGGACGGGATCATCGCGTGGGCGGACAACGTCTCCGACGACAACGCGAGGAAGCTGCTCGACACCGCGATCGAGCGCTGGGCCGGCGTCTGACCACCCGTGGTTCCCGAGGGCGGCGGAGCCTCGCTCCATCGCCCTCGTCCGGCCGGATCAGCAACGTCACACCGCCATGATCACCCTGTCGGGCAAGGTGTCCGTAGAATCCGGTGACGATGCGACGTTTCCGGTGGTGGTGGGGTGCTCTCGCGCTCACGTTCGTGGTGGTTCTCGTCGGGTTCATTGCCTTTACCGGGTCGGAAAGCCGCCCGGGGCAGCCGTCCCCGCGCCAAGGCCCGCCGGGAACGGGGCCGCTGACGGTCGTCTCCATCGGCGACAGCACCGTTTCCGGTGAAGGCGCGGGCAACTACACGCCGACGACCAACGGGCAGGGCGGCAACTGGTGCCACCGCTCCCCCAACGCCTTCGTCGAGCAGATCAAGATCCCGGAAGTCACCGCGCGGGTGAACCTCGCGTGTTCGGGGGCGCCTTCCGAGCAGATCGCCCTCGGCGAGGCCAAGCAGTGGACCGAACCGTCACAGGCTCAGCAGCTCGCGCAGCTGATCAAGGACCACCGGGTCGCCGCGGTGGTGATCGCGGTCGGCGCGAACGACGAGCCGAAGTTCTCCGCTCAGGTCAGCGAATGCTTCAAGGCGTGGTTCTCTCCGCAGAGCCCGCCGTGCAGCGAGGCGCTTCGCGCCACCTGGAAGTCCAAAGTGGACGCCATGGTGCCGAAGGTGACCAACGCCGTCGCGGACGTCAAGAAGGTGCTGGCGCAGGCCGGTTACGTTCCGGCGGACTACCAGCTCGTGCTGATGTCGTACGCCTCGCCCGTCGGCCCGCAGATCCCGGAGGCACTGCGCAGCCTCAACGGTTGCCCGTTCCGCACCGAGGATCTGGAGTGGATGCGCCGCGACGGCGTTTCCGTCCTCTCCGACGGGCTCAAGCAGGCGTCGAGGGCGACCAGTTCACGATTCCTCGACCTTTCCCGGGCCGGCGCCGGGCGCGAGGCGTGCAGCAGCGACCCGGCGAACGAGTGGTTCAGCAGGCTGACCCTGCAGCTGCGCGACCTCGGCCAGGTCGACCGCGCGAGCCACGCCCTGCAGGAGTCGTTCCACCCCAACGCGAACGGGCACGCACAGATCGCGAACTGCCTCAACGAGTTCCTCGCCGCCCGCGGCGGGAACGCGTCGTGTCTCTCGGGGGCCGACGGCAAGCTGCACGCGGCCCCCGAGGTCATCGCCCGCTAGCTGCACTGCTCCTCGGCGCTCGGTCGGGTATCAGCGGCGGGTCTCGATCGACAGGTCGCCGCTGTTGAAAGCGCGGCCCCTGTCGCTGGCGAGCAGGTCGTGTGGGTAGCCGAGTTCGATCGCGCTGGCCTGTTCGAGGCGGGCCAGCTGGGCGGCGGTGAAGTCGACCTCCAGCGCCCCGAGGTTGTCCTCCAGCTGCGCGGGGGTGCGCGCGCCGACGATCGGTGCCGTCACGCCCGGGTTCTGCAGCGTCCAGGCCAGTCCGACCTGGCCGGGTGGGCGGCCCATCTCCGTGGCGACCTCCTTCAGGATGTCCGCGATCGCGAGGTTGCGTTCGGTGACGTCGCCGTTGGCGATGTTGAAGCCCTTGCGGGTGCCGTCGGCGTCGACCTCCGCCGCGTTCAGGTCGTCACGGCTGTACTTGCCGGCGAGCACCCCGCCTGCCAGCGGTGAATACGGGATCACTCCCAGTCCCAGCTCGCGTGCCATGGGGATCAGGTCCCGTTCCGCGGTGCGCTGGATCAGGTTGTATTCGACCTGCAGCGCGATCAGCGGCGACCAGCCGCGCAGGTCGGCGATCGCCTGCATACGCGACACCTGCCAGGCCGGGACGTTGGACATCGCCACGTACAGGACCTTGCCCTGGCGGACCAGGTCGTCCATCCCGCGCAGAACCTCGTCGACCGACGTCGTGAAATCCCATACGTGCAGGTAGAGCAGATCGAGGTAGTCCGTGTTCAGCCGTCGCAGACTGGTTTCCACCGACGCGAACAAGGTCTTGCGGTGACTGCCCCCGGAATTCGGATCGCCCGGCCGGCTCAGCGTCGAGTATTTCGTTGCCAGCACCAGGCTCTCGCGGTTCTCGCGGGTGAATTCGCCCAGCAGTCGCTCCGAGCTGCCGTTGGTGTAGGTGTTCGCGGTGTCGATGAAGTTGCCGCCGCGCTCGACGTAGAGGTCGAACAGCTTGCGCGCGTCGTCCTGCCCGGCGCCCCAGCCCCACTCGGTGCCGAAGGTCGCCGCGCCCAGCGCCAGCGGGGATACCCGCAGCCCGGACCGGCCCAGCAGCCGGTACGTGTCGAGGGTGAGCGACATCGTGTCCTCCTGTGCTCGTGATCGGTTGTCGAAAGCGAGTCTGCGACCACCGCGAGCCGGGGATAAGGGAAAGAACTTCCTGGGAACGGCAGTCCTACCCTGCTGTAGATTCGAAGATCATGACCCGCACCGTGGACACGACACAGGAACTCGCCGCGTTCCTGCGGACCCGGCGCGAGCGCCTGGACCCGGACGCTTTCGGCCTGCCGCGACGCCGGTCCAGGCGGACCCCGGGGTTACGCCGCGAGGAGGTCGCCGAACTGGCCGGTGTCAGCATCGACTACATCGTCCGGCTGGAACAGGCCCGCGGGCTGCGGCCCTCGGCGGACGTAGTGGAGGCGCTGGCGGGCGCTTTGCGCCTGGCCCCTGACGAACGCGCCTACCTTTTCGACCTGGCCCAGCAGCGCCCCCGCACCGCCGACAAGCTCGCCACCACCGCGGCGGCGCCCCTGGCACGGCTGGTCGCCGACCTGTCGCCACTGCCCGCCATGCTGCTGAACCACCGCTACGACATCCTGGCCTGGAACGGTGAGATCGCGCGGCTGCTCCTGGATTTCGACACCCTGCCACCGCCACAGCGCAATTCGATGTGGCTGTGCCTGATGCATCCGGGAACGCGTGAGTTCTACGCCGACCGCGAACGGGTCGTGCGGGAGGCCGTCGCCCACCTGCGCGCCGCGTGGGCCGCGCATCCGGAGGATCGGGCGTTGACCGACCTCATCGCCGAATTCACCGCGGGCGACGAGGAATTCGCGCACTGGTGGGCCGAGCGGGACGTCAAGGTCAAGGGCCGCGGACGCAAGGTGCTGCGGCATCCTGACGTCGGCACGATCGCGGTGGATTTCGAAACGCTTACGCCACTCCAAGACACGGACCAGCTGCTGGTGATCTACCGCGCCGCGGACGAGGAGAGCCAGTCGGCGCTGGACCGGTTGAGCCCACGGTGATCCGGCGCTAGAGATCCAGTGCCGCGCGCAAGGCGATGTCGATGCGCTCCTGGACCTCCTGGTCGATCTCCGCGATCTTCTCGTCGAACCACGGCCGGTACAGGCGCGTGAGGTTCAGCGTGGAGACCCAGTAGCGCGCGTCGACGGCGACCCCGAGGATGTCCTGCGGGTCGCGGTCGAGCAGTTCGGTGCCGAGCAGCCACGGCCGCTCGGATTCGTTCACCCCGTCCGAGGACAGCAGCACGACGGTGCGCTGCCGTGCCGGTTCGGTCGGGGGGTGGTACGTCCAGACTTCACCCCTGTGCACGCAGATCCTTCTCCGCGGCTGTCAGCTCGGCCTCGTCCGATTCGGCGGACGGTGCGACCGGAGCTCGCTGCGGGGTGTACCCGGTGCGGACGGCTTCCCTGCGGGCTGCCTTGGACAACCACGACGAGACCGAGATCCCGTGCGCTTTGGCCGCCCGCTCGGCGAACTCGAGCGCACCACTGTCGAGTGAGAGTGTGACCTTACGTGTTGCCATACCTTTTATCGTACCAGCGCCGCGCAAGCCCACCCGGTCAGTGAGAAAGACCTGATGAGAGCGTCGGTGAGCGTCCCTCGAACGGAGTCGACAGCACCACCGTGGTCCGGGTCGAGACCTTGGCGGACTCGCGGATGCGGCGGAGCAGGTCCTCCAGGCCGAGCGGCGAAGCCACCCGGACCAGGAGGATGTACGACTCGTCCCCGGCGACCGAGTAGCAGGACTCGATCTCCTTGATGTGCTCGAGACGCTGCGGATAGTCGTCCGGCGCGGCCGGATCGTTCGGCGTCAGCGAGATCAGCGCGGTGAGCGGGAGGCCGATCTGCTCGCCGTCGAGACGCGCGGTGTACCCGAGGATCACGCCACGCTGCTCCAGTCGCCGCACCCGCTGGTGCACCGCCGACACCGAGAGTCCGACCCGCTCGGCGAGGTCGGTGAAACTGCGCCGCCCGTCCGCGGCCAGTTCGCCGACGATGGCCTGGTCCAGCGGCTCCAGAGAACCGGTCATGCGTCGAGCACGATCAGGTCGTGCGGCCGCTGGTTGACCGACTCGACACCGTCCTCGGTGACCACGACGATGTCCTCGATGCGGGCGCCCCAGCGGCCCGGCTGGTAGATGCCGGGCTCGACGCTGAAGGCCATGCCCGGCTCGAGCGGCAGCGCGTTGCCCTTGATGATGTAGGGCTCCTCGTGCACGTCGAGGCCGATGCCGTGACCGGTGCGGTGGATGAAGAACTCGCCGTATCCCGCGCCGTCGATGATGTCGCGCGCGGCGGCGTCGATCTGCTCGGCGGTCACGCCGGGGCGGACGGCCTCGACCGCGGCGCGCTGGGCCCGCTGCAGGACGGCGTACGTCTCGGCGACGTCGGCGTCGCGCGGCTCGCCGACCGCGTACGTGCGCGTGGAGTCGGAGTTGTAGCCCTCGGCGATCGGGCCGCCGATGTCGACCACGACGACGTCGCCGCGCTCGATGACCCGCTCGGAGACGTCGTGGTGCGGGCTGGCGCCGTTCGGGCCCGAGCCGACGATCACGAAGTCGGCGTGGGTGTGGCCCTCTTCGACGATCGCGGCGGTGATGTCCGCGCCGACCTCGGCCTCGGTACGGCCCGGCCGCAGCCACTCGTGGACCCGCGCGTGGACGCGGTCGATGGCGGCGCCCGCGTCGCGCAGCGCCTGGATCTCGGCCGCGTCCTTGCGCATCCGCAGTTCGCGCACGATCGGCCCGGCCAGCGTCTGGTCGGCGTCGCCGAGAGCGCCGCGGAAGGCGAGCACGTGCAGGGCCGGGGTGAAGTCGCTGACCGCGACCCGGCCGGGCTTGCCCAGCCTGTCGGCGACCAGTTCGTAGGCGTTGTCCCCGTCGACCCAGGTGACGACCTCGATGCCGAGTTCGTCCGCGGGGACGTCGGCGTAGCCGGGAGCTTCCAGCTTCGGCAGCACCAGCGCCGGGACGCCGTCGGCCGGGATCACCAGCGTGGTCAGCCGTTCGAAGGAGCCCCCGGCCTGGCCGATCAGGTAGCGCAGGTCCGAGCCGGGCGCGATCAGCAGGGCGTCGGTGTCCGCGGCGGCCGCGGCGGCACGGGCCCTGTCGAGGCGGGCGCGGAGGCTGGCGGTGTCGGGGGCGGGGTTGTGAAGGGAACGGCGCGACATGACGCCGAGCCTAGTCGGTCCGCACCCCTTGGTTCACCAGCCGGTCACTCCCGATCGGGGCGGGATCGTCGAGCCCGCGCCAAACCCGGAAGATCGCCGGGAAGGTTCCGGCGATCAGGTACAGGCCGCCGAACACGGCGAGCGCGCCGACGAGCCCCACGCCGTCCAGCAGCAGCCCGGCCGCCATCGAGCCGAGCGGCATCGCGGCGAGCACCCCGCCGACGAGAAGGCTGAGCACGCGGCCCCGGACGCCCTCCGGAACTCGTTCGTAGACCACCGGGAGCAGGATCGGGTTGAGCGCGCCCGCCCCGATTCCGGCGATCGCCAGCCCGGCGAGCAGCACGACCGGCGCCGGTTCCAGCGCGAGCAGGGCGAACCTCGGCGCGCCTTCGATGGCGACGGCGACCAGGATCGCCGAGCGGCGCGAGAACCGGTGCCCGATCCAGCCGTAGAGCGCCGAACCGACCAGTGCGCCCGCCGCGACGGAGGTGATCATCGCGCCGATGAGCGCGGTGCTGTGCAGGACTCGGTCGCCGTATGCCGGGTACAGGACGCCGAGCAGGCCGAAGTCGAGGCTGTTGGTGAGCATCAGCATGCCGACGATCGCGCGCAGGACGGCGTCGCGTTTGACGTACCCGAGCCCTTCGCGCAGTTCCTTGAGGTAGCCGCCCGACGGCGGTCTCGGCGGACCGGCCGCGGCGGGGATCAGGGCGAACACCAGCGCGGCGGACAGCAGGAGCGCGCCGGCGTCGACGAACAGCACCGGGATGGGCCCGATCAGCGCGATCAACCCGCCGGCGGCGGGGCCGCCGACCATCCGGCCGGTGCGCATCGCCGCTTCGACGGCGCTCGCGGCGCGGCTCGTGCGGATCCCGCCCGCTTCGGCGACTCCCGCGAGCAGTACCTGCTTCGCCGTGTCGGCGGGACCGCGGGACACGCCCATCACGAACGACAGCGCGATCAGACCCGGCAGGCCGAGTCCCGTGGTGTTCATGGCGAGCGGGATCAGCAGCACCGTGACGGTGGTCAGCAGGTCGGCGCCGACACTCGCCCGGCGCGTGCCGACCCGGTCGACGATCGGCCCGCCCAGCAACGCGGCCACCATCAGGCCCAGCACCTCGGCCGCGGTGACGAGACCGGTCTTGGTGCCGCTGCCCGTGCTCTGCAGGACGAACCAGGGAATCGCGAGCAGTGTCATCATCACCCCGGCCGAGGAGATCCCCGAAGCCACGACCAGGGCCCCCAGTGGCAGCCTGCTCATGGGTGTTCCGGCCGCGATCGTCTCGGGAAGGCCGCCCAGTGCACGCGGACCTGGGTGTCGCCGTCCTTCTCCGGACGGCGATAGCGGCCGATCACCTCGAGGATCTCGTCGCTCAGCGCGGCGGCCTCGTCGGGAGTCAGCGACAGCGGCGAGTCGTGGAAGCTGACCTTGTCGATCCACTCGTCGGCCCAGTCCCGCACCTCGGCGACGAACTGCGCTTCGGCGGCGTGGCGCCGCTCGATCATCGTGTGGGCGTACGCGTTGAAGGGGCCGGCGAGGTCCGGGTCGTCGATGAAGTCCGCGGCGTGCATCCGATCGCCTTCGTGCACCGCCTTCCACCACCGGTCACGCCTGCTGCCGCGTTCGGCGTCGTCCGTGATCAAGCCGCATTCGGCCAGCTGACGCAGATGCCAGCTCGTGGTCCCGGAACTCTCCCCCACCCGCTTCGCCAGTCCCGACGCCGTGGCCGGACCGTCCTCGCGCAGCAACTCCAAGATCCTGACCCGCAGCGGATGCGACAACGCTCGCAGAAGGCGGCCATCGATCCGCGCGAGATACCTCTCGCTCTTCCCCATGGCTCGCAGCCTATAACCGCAGAGAATTCTTTGCAAAGAGTTCTCTGCGGTTGACTTCCCACCACAAGCCGATTCTGGAGTTTGACCTCAACCTAAGTTGAGGTTTTACGGTCTTGGCATGACAACGAACTCGCCCTATCAGCTCGCCGTCGTGATCAGCAGCGTCCGCGAAGGCCGCTTCGCTCCCGTGGTCGCGAACTGGTTCCTCGATCGCGCCAAACAGCGCGACGACCTGGCCCTGACCGTCATCGACCTCGCCGAAACCCCCGAAGGCCTCTCCTCCGGTGTCGCCACCGCGGACGCCGTCGTCGTGATCGTCCCCGAGTACAACCACAGCTATCCCGGCCCGTTCAAGAGCGCGCTCGACGCCACCGGCCCCGAATGGCACGGAAAGCCGGTCGGCTTCGTCTCCTATGGCGGGATCTCCGGCGGCCTGCGCGCGGTCGAGCACCTGCGCCCGGTCTTCGCCGAACTCCACGCCATGACGATCCGGGAAACCGTGAGCTTCCCCTACGCCTGGAACAACTTCGGGCCCGACGGCGGGCACCTGGACGCCGACGGAGCCGATCTCGCGGCGACCACGCTGCTGAACCAGCTGAACTGGTGGGCCACCGCGCTGCGGACCGCGCGGCAGGCCCGGCCCTACGCCGCCTGACCGGTGTCCGTGGAGGACCCGGCTGGGGGTCGGGTCCTTCACGGACATTCGGGCCGGAACATGGCAGGCTGTCCGCGTGACCGGACCTCTTGCCCTCCTTGATTCCGCGAGCCTCTACTTCCGCTCGTTCTACGCACTGCCCGAGTCGATGACCGCCCCGGACGGGACGCCGGTCAACGCCGTACGCGGGTTCACCGACACCGTCGCGCGGATCCTCGTCGACCGGCGGCCCTCCCGGCTCGTCGCCTGCCTGGACGCGGACTGGCGGCCGAAGTTCCGCACCGATCTGCTGCCGAGCTACAAGGCGCACCGCGTGGCCGAAGAGGTCCCGGAGGGCGGCGACGTCGAAGAAGTCCCGGACACGCTCACGCCGCAGGTTCCGATCATCCTGGAATTGCTGGAGGCCTTCGGGCTCGCGACGGCCGAAGCGGCCGGGTACGAGGCCGACGACGTCATCGGCGCGCTCGCGATCCGCGAAAAGAAGTCGCCGGTCGAGGTCATCACCGGTGACCGCGACCTGTTCCAGCTGGTGCGCCACGAGCCGACGCCCACGGTGGTCATCTACGTCGGCAAAGGCTGGAACAAGGCCGAGATCCTCGGCCCGGACGAACTCGCCGAGAAGTACGGCATCCCGGCCGCGAACGCCGGCCCCGGTTACGCCGACATGGCCGCGCTCCGGGGAGATCCGTCGGACGGGCTGCCCGGCGTGGCCGGGATCGGCGAGAAGACCGCGGCGAAGCTGATCACCCAGTTCGGTTCCCTGCAGGAGCTGATCGAGGCGTCCAACGCGGGCGATTCGCGCGTGCCGCTCAAGACGCGGCTGCGCCTGACCGACGCCGCCGACTACCTCGCGGTGGCACCGACCGTCGTCCGGGTCGCGGCCGACGCGCCGGTCGAGCAGTCCCGCCCGGACACCGTCCCGTCCGAGCCCGCCGACCCGGACAAGGTCGCGGAACTGGCGGAGCGCTGGAATCTCGGCCGTTCGGTGGAGCGTCTGCTGGCCGCGCTCCCCAAGCCGTGAGCAACATCGAGACCGACCCCGCCGAACTGCTGTGCCGGGACCGGCCGGGCGAGGGCGTCACCGTGCTGACCCCGCGTGAGGTGCCGCTCGGCGGGCCGCGGGCGATCCGGGTCCGCCGGACCTTGCCGCAGCGGCAGCGGTCCCTGATCGGCGCGTGGTGTTTCGCCGACCACTACGGGCCACAGGACGTGTCGGAGTCCGGCGGGATGGACGTCGCGCCGCATCCGCACACCGGGTTGCAGACCGCGAGCTGGCTGTTCAGCGGCGAGATCGAGCACCGCGACAGCATCGGCACGCGGGCCGTGGTCCGGCCGGGCGAACTCAACCTGATGACCGCCGGGCACGGCATCGCGCATTCCGAGGTATCCACAGTGTCCACAGTGTCCACAGTGTCCACAGTGTCCACAGTGTCCACAGTGTCCACAGTGTCCACAGTGTCCACAGTGTCCACAGTGTCCACAGTGTCCACATCGGACACCGCGACGCTGCACGGTGTGCAGCTGTGGATCGCGCTGCCGGACGAACACCGCGACACCGCGCGGGACTTCCGGCACTACGCGCCACCGCTGCTCGGGCTGCCCGGCGCCACCGCGCGGGTCTTCCTCGGAAGCCTCGCCGGAACCACGTCACCGGTTCCGGCGTTCACTCCCCTGCTGGGTGCAGAACTCACCGTCGAGCCCGGCGCGACCCTGTCCCTCGACGTCGACCCTGCCTTCGAACACGGTGTCCTGCAGGACGTCGGCTCGGTCACCGTCGCCGGAACCGCGCTGGACACCGGGGAACTCGCCTACCTCGCACCGGGCGCGGAACGGCTGGAGCTGGCGAACCACGGCGACGTACCGGCCAGGGTGCTCCTCCTCGGCGGGACCCCGTTCACCGAGGAACTCGTCATGTGGTGGAACTTCGTGGGCCGCAGCCACGAGGAGATCGCCGAGTACCGCGAGGCCTGGCAGGCGCAGGCGGACCGCTACGGCCGCGTCGAGGGCTATCAGGGCACCACGGCGTGGTTGCCCGCACCCGCGTTGCCGCAGGTGCGGATCAAACCGCGTCGCAATCCGGCTTAGAAGAAGGTCCCGCACCAAGGGGCACGGGCGGTGTGGAACAGCGCGTCGGCACGGACGGCCGCCGCCTCGTCCAGCACTTCGACGCGGCCGGACAGCGCCAGGTCGGTGACGAGGCCGTGGCCGAGGTACAGCGACGACAGGGTGCTGACGTCCAGCCGCAGCTCCGCCTCCGCGGTGGTGCGTTCTACGCCGTCCGGGCCGACGAGGTAGCGGCCGTTGTTGTCCGGAAGCTGCTTGTCGAACACTTCCAGGACCACGGGTTCGGCGGTGCCGTAGGTGCGCGCCCGCAGCGCCGCGAGCACGTCGACCAGCCGCACCCACAGGTCGTCGATGACCTCGGTGGTGTTCACCGCACGCGGATCGGTGAGGAGTTCGGCGATTGGCTCGTCCATCGGGCGGCCTCGTCCGGCAACGGCCGAGACCAGGTCGATCGACAGCAGGAAGCGCCACAGTCCGGCCCAGGCCCGCGGTGTCGCGGCTTGGAGTGCGCGAACCTCGATGATCGCCCCGCGTTCCGGCGCCTGCCGGTCTCGCGCGTCGATGGTCTGGTAGGCGACGAAACCGTCGTCCCCGTCCGGTCCACTGTGGATGGCGACGCGGTAGCCGTCGTTCCCGGTGACGAGCCGGTCGAAGAAGCCCGGCCACCACTGCGCCGGCCGGGAGGCGAACCCGGGATCCGTTCCCTGGAACCGGTTGTACAGCGCGGGAACCCGTTCGACGGCTTCGGCCGGGGTGACGAACCTGACCAGGCCCTCCCGCCCGACGCCGTCGCGGACCTGGGCACGGGGACGTTCGACGTACACGCCTTTGCAGAAGGTGGCGGCGCCGTAACCGAAACGGCCGTAGATCACGCCTTCCGAAGCGTGCAACGCGGCCAGCGGGACGCCGCGCGCGGCGAGGTCTTCCAGCTGTACGGCCATCATCGTGGTGAGGATCCCTCGGCGGGTCCAGTCGGCGCGGACGCCGACACCGTCGACGGCCGCGGTGGTGAGCTTCTGTCCACCTGGGACGGTGAGTTCGATCTCGAAGGAACTGGTGATCCCCACCGGGGTGCCGTCGTCGTCGAACGCGGCGAACTTCCCCGCGGCGGGCCAGCTCGGGGCCATCTTGGCCCAGGCTTCGTCCGAGATCGGCTTGGCGTGCAAGGCCTCTTCGAGAACTTGGAGGCAGGCCCGCTGTTCGCCCTCGGCCACGGCACGCACATGGAATTCGCTCATGACCGGAGATCCTGCCGTCCGGCCGCGGCGAACCCAACCGGTTTTCAGGCGGGCGCGCCGACCTCGTAGCGGCCGTCCTCACCGGTGACGGTGATCGTGACGGTCTTGCCCTCCCCGCCGACCTGGACGGTGCAGCTGAACGTGCTGCCGTCCGTGACCTTCTGGTTGGACGGGCAGATCACGTCCCCGACGCCCTGGAGCTGATACGTCTCGGTGAGGACCTTCTTCACGTCCGCCTGCATGGTCCTCGGGTCGAAGACCCTGCCCGGGGCGCTGGAGGGGCCGATTGACGTACCGCCGGTGGCGGGCGCGCTCGACGACACGCTCGTCGACGGCGGGACCGTGACGGTCTTCGTCGCCGGCGCGGGTACCGGAGTGTCCGAACACCCCGCCAGCACCGCGAAAGCGGCACAGCACAGACCGACCGTCGCGACGGCTCGCCTGCTCAAGCTTCTCCACCCCCGGAATGTGATCTTCCAACGTCAGAAGAAGGTACCGCACCAGGGGTTCACTCGCGTACCGAACAGCAGGTCCGCCCGTTCAAGGCGAGCTCGCCGGTGGCGCGGACCCGTCCGGCGAAGGCGAGATCCGACGCGCGCCAGCCGCCGAGGTACAGCATCGACAAGGTGTCGGCGTCCATGGCGAGATCCGCCGGGTCGGTGGTGCGGACGGCGCCGTCCTCGGACAGGCGATACCGGCCGGAGTTGTGGTCCAGGAAGCGATCGGTGACCTCGATGACGACGGGTTCGCCCCGGTACGTCCGGGCGCCGAGCATCGTGGCGACGTCGACCAGCCGGAGCCAGCCCTCGTCCTGGGTCTTCTGCACGGTCACGTGCCGCGGGTCCGCGAACAACAACTCGACGGGTTCGTCGAGCGGCCGTTTCTCGGCGGTGATGCGGTCGACCAGGTCCACGGACAGCAGGTAGCGCCACAGCCCGGCGAACGCGTCCGGGCCCGCGTGGTGGAAGGACTGGATCTTCAGCAGCGACGGGGCGTCGAATCTGGCCCTCTCGACGGTGTACGTGACGTAGCCGTCGACCCCGTCCGCGCCTCGGTGCACTGCGGTCGTGACGGGAGTGGTCGCCCGGCGCACTTCCCGCTCGTAGCCCGGCCACAGATGCGGGCTCCGCGCGATCATCCCCGGCCGGGTGCGCGGGAGGGCGTCGAAGAGCGACGGCCACTTCTCGATGGTACTTTCCAGCCCCAGCAAGGAGATCTGCCCGCCGGCCGGGGCCTCGGGACGGAGCCGCGCGCGATGCCTGTCGACCTCGATCGACTTGCCCCGCGCGGCGACGCCGTAACCGAACCTGCCGTAGATGGCTCCTTCGGACGCGTGCAGCATCGCCGCGGGAACGCCGCGGGCGGCGAAATCCTCGAACTGAGCGCGCATCAGACCGGTCAGCACACCACGCCGGATCCGGTCGGCGCGGACACCGACGAGGCTGACCGCGGCGAGCGGCGTGGTGCCGCCGCCGGGCAGTGTCACTTCCGAATCGAAGGACCGGACGGTGCCGATCAGCTCCGGGTCGAACGCGCCGAACCCGCGGTCCGGTTGCATCGACGGTGAGATGGCCGACCATTCCTCGTCGGTCATCTCCCTGGCGTGCAAGGCACGCCTGAACACGTCCATCGCGGCCCGATCCTCGTCGGACCGCAACAGCCGCACTGAAAAGTCGCTCATGGGACGATCATGCAGGATCGACCGCCCCCGGCGCCCGCCGTTTACTTGGTGACGGCGGGCGGTGAGACCTCGTAGTTGCCGGTATCACCCTTCACGGTGATCGGCACCTCCTGCGGCTTGCCCTCGATCGTGGCGGTGCAGGTGAACTTCACCCCGTCCTTGACCTCCTGGCCGGAGGGGCAGGTGACCGCGCTGATCTCCTTGATCCCGTAGGTCTCGGTGAGCAGCTTCTGCACGTCGGTCTGCATCTGCGTGTTGTTGAAGACCTGGGTGTTGAACCAGCCCGGCGTGACGAACCCGAGAACGCCCACCGCGGCGATGATCACCACGAGCGCGCCGATCCCGATGAACAGACCCTTCTTGGGCTTCGGCTTGTCCTGCCCCTCGCCCTGGGTGCCCGCGAACTGGCCCTGGCCGTACTCGTACTGACCCTGCTGCTGCGGCTGCCCGTACTGCGGCTGCTGCTGCGGGCCGCTCTGCGGATAGCCGGGCTGCTGCTGGGGACCGCTCTGCGGATAGCCAGGCTGCTGCTGGGGACCGCTCTGGGGGTAGCCCGGCTGCTGGCCGTACTGCGGGGGCTGCTGACCCCACTGCGGCTGCTGCTGCGTCTGGGAGGGGTCGTAACCGGGCTGCTGCTGGGGATACCCCGGCTGCTGCTGCGACGGGTCGTAGGGAGCGGGCTGCTGGCCCCACTGGGGCTGTTGCTGCTGCGTCTGCGACGGGTCGTACTGCGGCTGCTGACCCCACTGCGGCTGCTGCTGGGGACCGCTCGGCGGTTGAGCGCCGCCCGGCTGTTCCCCGTAGCCCGGCTGCTGCCCCCATTGGGGCTGCTGCTGCGGGTCGTTGCCGCCATACGGCGTGCTCATCGTTTCGCCTCCGCCTGTTCCGCCATCGTCACCGGCCGTGCTACATGGCCGTCGTGGGCGATCCAACCACAGGTGGGCGCCCCTGCCCACTGTTCCCGGGTGGTGTCGGGCCAACTCGCCGCGACCGTGCTCACACCGGTGGCGGCATCGAATCCGCCGGTCAGCCCAACACCTCCCGGCAGCCGGGCGCACCGTGGCGTGCCCCAGCGCGCGCTATGAAAGGCCCGTTACTTGCAAATTTTGCAAGTAACGGGCCTTTCATAGCGCTTGGGTGACCGAACCGGACCCCGGGCTCAGGCCCCGCCCGCCGCCACGACACCCCGCCGCAAAGCCTTCACCGCGTCCGAAGCCGCCGCACCCACCGGATCGGCCCGCCCGAGGACATCGCGGATCTGGTCCAGCAGGTCGATGACCTGCCGCGACCACCGCACGAAGTCACCGGCGGACAGCTCCTGCCCGTTCGCCTCGGCGGCGGTGAGGACCTTCTCCAGCGATTCGCCGCGCGCCCAGCGATAGATGGGCCAGGCGAAGCCGGCGTCGGGTTCGCGGGTGCGGTCCAGCTTGTGCCGCCGCTCGTCCTCGGTGAGCTCCATCCACAGGCGCGTGGTCGCCTGCCAGGCGTCCAGCACCTTGCCCGCGGGCAGGCGCGGCTCCCCCGCGGTATCGCGGCGGGCCTCGAAGACCAGCGTCGAAACGACGGCCGCGAGTTCGGCGGGAGCCAGGCCCTTCCAGACGTCTTGCCGGATGCATTCGGCGGCGAGCAGGTCGGACTCGCTGTAGAGACGGGTGAGCTGTTTGCCGTGTTCGGTGACGCGGTCCTCGCCGTTCCCCTCGGATTCGGGGCCGAGGTAACCGCGCTCGCCGAGCAGCCGCAGGATGCGGTCGAAAGCACGCGCGAGCGAGTGCGTGGTCGCGGCGACCTTGCGTTCCAGTTGCTCGGTCTCCGCCGAGAGACGCTGGTACCGCTCGACCCAGCGCAGGTTCGCCTCGCGTTCGGCCAGACCGTGGCACGGGTGGGCGCGCAGCGCGCGGCGGAGCGCGGCCAGCTCACCGTCCTCATTGGCCCCGGCACGGCGCTTTTGCCTGCCGGGCAACGAGATTCCCGCGTTCCGGAGAGTCGCGGCGATGTCCCGGCGGGTCTTGGGTGACCGCAGCTCGATGTGCTTCGGCAGTTTGATGTTCCCCAGCGCCTCGACGGGCGACGGGAAGTCGGCGACCGAGAGCGGTCCGGACCAGCGGTCCTCGGTGACTACGATGGGCCGCGGCTCGCGGATCGGATCGAGCCCCGGGTCGACGACGACCGCGAGCCCCGCTCGCCTGCCCGCGGGGACGGCGATGACGTCGCCCTTGCGAAGCTTTTCCAGCGACTCGGCCGTGCCCGCGCGGCGCGCGGAGGTGTTCTGGCGCGACAGCGCCTTCTCCCGGGCCGAGATCTTCGCGCGCAGCTCGACGTACTCGAACATCGCGTCGAAATCGCCCGTGATGGCGGACGTGTAGCCCCGCAGGGCCTCCTTGTTCCGCTCGATCCGCCGCGCCGTCCCGACCACCGACCGGTCGGCCTGGAACTGCGCGAACGACTGCTCCAGCAGGTCACGGGCCGCATCGGCGCCGACCTGGGCGACCAGGTTCACCGCCATGTTGTAGCCGGGACGGAACGACGAGCGCAGCGGATACGTCCGCGTCGACGCGAGCCCGCCGACCTGCTTCGGGTCGATCCCCGGCTGCCAGGCGACGACGGCGTGCCCTTCGACGTCGATCCCGCGCCGTCCGGCGCGCCCGGTGAGCTGCGTGTACTCCCCCGGTGTCAGGTCGACGTGCGCCTCGCCGTTGTACTTCACCAGTCGTTCCAGGACGACGGTGCGCGCGGGCATGTTGATGCCGAGCGCGAGCGTCTCGGTGGCGAAGACGACCTTCACGAGGCCTTGGACGAACAGCTCCTCGACGGTCTCCTTGAAGGCCGGGAGCAGCCCGGCGTGATGCCCGGCGATACCGCGCTCGAGCGCCTCACGCCACTCCCAGAAGCCGAGGACGCCTAGGTCGCCTTCGGGCAGGTCCTTGGTGCGTTCGGCGACGATCCGGCGGACCTTCTCGACCTCTTCGGGACCGTTGAGCCGCAAACCGGACCGGACGCACTGGCCGACGGCGGCGTCGCAGCCGGCACGGGAGAAGATGAACACAATGGCGGGGAGCAGACCGGCGCTGTCGAGCCGCTCGACCGTGTCCGTGCGGGACGGCGGCCGGAACCGCGGCATCCGTGACGGCGCCCCGCGCCGCCCCCTCGGCCCGCGCATCCCGGCCGGGGCGAAACCGCGGCCGACCTCTTCGGTGCGGCGCAGCAGGCTGGGGTTGATCCGCAGTTCGGCGCCCGGCGCGTGTTCCTCCTGGCCCGCGAACAGGTCCATCAACCGGTTCCCGACCAGCATGTGCTGCCACAGCGGCACCGGACGGTGCTCGTCGACGACGACCGAGGTGTCGCCGCGGACCTCGACGAGCCACTCGCCGAACTCCTCCGCGTTGCTCACCGTGGCCGACAGGCCGACGACCCGGACGTGCTCCGGCAGATGGAGGATGACCTCTTCCCAGACCGCGCCGCGGAACCGGTCGGCGAGGTAGTGGACCTCGTCCATCACCACGTAGGCGAGCTCGCCGATGGTCGACGACTTGGCGTAGAGCATGTTGCGCAGGACCTCGGTGGTCATGACCACGACCTGCGCGTTGCCGTTGATCGAGGTGTCACCGGTCAGCAGGCCGACGGCGTCGGCGCCGTAGCGCCCGACGAGATCGGCGAACTTCTGGTTCGACAACGCCTTGATGGGTGTCGTGTAGAAGCATTTGCGGCCTTCGGCGAGGGCGAGGTGCACCGCGAACTCGCCGACCACGGTCTTCCCGGCGCCGGTGGGCGCGCAGACGAGCACACCGTGACCGTCTTCGAGCGCCTCGCAGCCGCGGATCTGGAAGTCGTCGAACTCGAACGACGATTCCGCGGCGAACCGGGTCAGCTGGGGATACCGAGCGCGGCGCTGGGAGGCTGCGTACGCCTCGGCCGGGGTCTGAGAAGGGCTGTTGACCACTTCGTCAGGGTTCCATACCCCACCGACAGTTCGCACTCGGTGTGACGATCCCGGGAACGGCGGCCACCCCTTTCGCATCCAAGGGCCGGATTCGGGATCGAGAGGGGACGCCATGGAGCTCGCTTGTCCGCGGTGCGCGCAGGTCGACCAGGTGCAGAGCGTGCCGGCGGTGTTCCAGGCCGGGCAGACCACCTACCGCGTGCAGGGGTCGATGACGGCCGTCCCCGCCGGTGACGGCGTGGTCTACACCGCGACGGCTCATCGCGGCGTGTCGGTGACCGCGACCGCGGCGGCGCTCAACCCGTATCCCGTGGTCCGTGGCGGCGGGTGCTTCCTGACGCTGACCCTGCTCATGCTGATCCCCGCGTTCGTGTTCGTCTCGTTCGCCAACGACGTGCTCGCCGAGAACCCCGCGCCGACCGCGGGCGGCCGCGTCGGGGCGGCGATCGGGGCGTGGATCTTCCCGTTCGGGGCGTTCGCGCTGGTGGCGCTGTTCGCCGTGCTGTTCGTGCTCCGGCTGCGGCGCAACGCGCGGATCCGGCGAGGCATCCCGGACGCGCTGGAGTACTGGCGGCAGGCGTGGTTCTGCCACCGGTGCGGTGGCGTGTTCTTCCCGCGCGGCGACCTGATGCCTGCCGCGGAGTTCCGGGGCCGGGTGTGGCGCGCGGGCGGCTACGCCGGGCTCAAGCCAGGACGGTGAGCGCACCGGGGACGCAGGAGATGTCGATCGGGAGCCTGCCCAGCGGCTCGCCGTCGGCGTAGACGGGCAGATCGCTGCCCGCGAGGTGGATCCGGCTCGCTTTGAGAGTCCGGACCGCCGGATGCGCGATGTGCTCGCCGGAGCGGACGCCGGGCAGCATGCGGAGGAGATCCCGCCTGGTCGCGTTGCCCACGACGGTGACGTCGAACCGGCCGTCCTCCGGATCCGCTCCCGGGCAGATCCGCATGCCGCCGCCGTAGAACGGGGTGTTGCCGACGGCGATCATGGTGGCGTCGAGTTCGAGTGTCTCGACGTCGGTGCGGAGCAGGACCGGCCGGGGCCGGAACGCGGCGAGTTCGGCCAGGATCGCGACGTCGTAGCGACGCGGTCCGCGAGGCCAGGACAGTCTGTTCGCGCGTTCGGTGACCAGGGCGTCGAAGCCGGAGCAGAGGACGGTGGCGAACCAGGCGTCACCGGCCCGGCCGAGGTCGATCCTGCGTCGCTTCCCCTCCGCGATCTGCCTGGCGGCGAGATCGACGGCCGCGTGCGGGTTCTCCGGGATGCCGAGCGCCCTGGCGAAGTCGTTGCCGGTGCCGGCGGGGACGAGACCGAGGGCGACGCCGGATTCCGCGCAGAACTGGACGCCTTGGTGCGCCGCGCCGTCGCCGCCGAGGACGACGAGGACGTCCAGCCCGGCCGCGCGCGAGTCGGTCATCAGCGCTCGGGATTCCTCGACCGTGTTGGCGACGAGGACGTCGAGCCGGTCCACGGCGGGCCGCAGCCGCGCCGCGACCGACTCCGTCAAACGTCCTGCGGCTCCGTTACCGGAGGCGGGGTGGACGGCCAGTGCCGCGTGCATCCCCGGGATCAGGTGACGTCGTCGGTGCTGGTCCGCTTGCCGCCGGTCGCGGCGGAAGGCTCGTCGTCGATCTTGCTCGGCGTGTAGTCGAACGGCGCGGCCTCGTCGTCGTCGAGCTTGTCCCAGCCCTCGGTGCCGCGTTCCTTGTCGAGCTTGCGGTCGTGGAAGCGCGCGATCTGGATGGACAGCTCCAGGAGCACCACCAGCGCGCCCGCCAGTGCGAGCATCGAGAACGGGTCGGAGCCGGGCGTGGCGAACGCGGCGAAGACGAACACGACCATGATCAGGCCGCGGCGCCACTTCTTCAGCATCTGGTACTTCAGGACGCCGACGCGGTTCAGCATCACCACGAGCAGCGGGAGTTCGAAACTGACGCCGAAGATCACCAGCAGCGACAGGATGAACGAAACGTACTTGTCCGCGGTGAGCGCGGTGATGAACTGGTCTCCACCGAAGTTCATCAGCAGTGCGAGAGCGTGCGGGACGAGGAGGTACGCCAGCACGGCGCCCGCGGCGAACAGTGCCGATGCGAAGGCGACGAAGGTGAGCGCGTACTTGCGCTCCTTCGAGTAGAGGCCGGGCGCGATGAACGCCCAGATCTGATAGAGCCACACCGGTGAAAGCAGGACCGCGCCGCCCGCGAGACCGACCTTCAACTGCGTCATGAACGCTTCGAAGGGCACGGTCTGCAGAAGCTTGCACTCGCCTTCGGTCCCGCCGAACCGGCGGTCCGCGGGAATGGCGCAGTAAGGATCGACCAGCAACTTGCCCAGCGATGGAACGGGGCCCAGCGTCGTCTGGAACCAGATGAAGCCGAAGATTCCGCCGACGACGAGAGCGAGCAGCGCGAAGCCCAGGCGGCGCCGGAACTCGTAGATGTGCTCGATGAGCGTCATCGTGCCGTCGGGGTTGCCGCGACGGCTGCGCTTGCGCCGCTTCGACCCGCGGCGTTCCTCACCGGAGGCGGAATCCGCCACTGAACAGTCCGTTCTCGTCAGGGTCCACCATGAGCGCGCCGTGACTTCGGCGCGCTCATCCGCGAACAGGCTCCGCTGGGCTTGCTGAGACCGCTGCTCGCCAGCCGATCAGCTGGCGTTCTTCTGCGCCTGCTCCGCCGGCGCGGGCGTGGGGGCCTGCTGCTTCTTGAGCTCGTCGAGCTGACGCTGGAGGTCGGCGACCTGCTTGTCCTGCGCCGTCGAAGCGGCGGGCGCGGGCGTGGTGGCCTGCGGCAGCTGCTTGGTCTCGACCTCTTCGGTCTCGGCGGCCTTGTCCTTGTCCCCGGCCATGTCCTTGGTCTCGGCCTTGAAGATCTTCATGGACTTGCCGATGGACCGCGCGGCGTCCGGAAGCCTCTTGGCGCCGAACAGCAGAACAACGACGAGCACCAGGATGATGATGTGCCACGGCTGCAGCGCGTTCATCGTTTGCGGCCTCCTTCTCGAGTCTCTGTGTGAGATGTTACCGGTCTTCGAGCCCACGTCGTTGCGCGATCGCCACGCGGAGCGCGGCCGATCGGGCGCGGAGCAGCCCTGTCCGTTTTCGGGTGTTCGTAGCCACCATGCTCATCGTATGGGTGAGCACGCGCAAGACTCTGCGTAATTTGATTAGCAGAACAAAGAGCAGGACCAGCCCGGCGATAGCGAGCACGATGCTCGGCAGGTACGACACGGCGTCACCCTACTGCTCGTAGGTTGACGTTAGGTGACGAGCCCGCGCCAGCGCGTCGGACGCTCGTCGACGAACCGCCTCCGCGAGCACGACGGGGCTTTCGACCTGCGCGTCCCCACCGAGACCGAGGATCAGCCGGACCATCCACGATTCGTCCGCGTACCGCATCCGGATCCGCAGGCGCCCGCCGTCGAGCTCGGCGAGTTCCTCGCAGGGGTAGTACTCGGCTACCCAGCGTGTGTCCGGGTCGAGCACGAGAACGGCTTCCTGCTGATCGGGACGCGGCCGGAAGACACCGTCGGAAATGTCGGTCGGCCGGGCGTGCGCGGGCGGGACGGCGGGTTCGTCGAGCACGGTGAGCTCGTCGATGCGGTCGAGCCGGAACAGGCGGACGTCCTCGGCGCGGCGGCACCACGCTTCGAGGTAGCCGACGGCCTGGACGATGAGCAGCCGCATCGGGTCGACGGTGCGTTCGGTGATCTCGTCCTTCGACGCGGTGTAGTACCGGATCCGCAACGCGCGCTTCGCGGTGAGAGCGGCCCGGACGGCTTCGCGGGTGCCGGCGGTCTTCTTTCCTTCGCGGACTCCCCCGCCGACGACGATCCCGGACGGCTGGGCCTGCCCCGCGGCGGCCTCGATCTTCGCGATGGCACGGCGGACGGCATCGGCGTCGAGTACGCCGGGAGTCTCGGCCAATGCCCGCAGCGCGACGAGCATCGCCGTCGCCTCGCCGCCGGTGAGCCGCAGCGGGCGGTTCATGCCCGCGTCGTGCGTGACGACGATCGTGTCGCCTTCGAAGGAGAGGTCGATCAGATCGCCGGGGCCGTAGCCCGGCAGCCCGCACATCCAGAGCAGTTCGAGATCCTTGCGCAACTGCTTGGGCGTGACGTCGAAGTCGTGGGCGGCGTCGGTGATCTTGATACCCGGCCGGGCGAGCAGGTACGGCACGAGCGCGAGCAGGCGCGGCATCCGTCCGGTGGCGCTCATCGGGCACCGCCCGCGTGCGCGATGGCCTCGAGACGGCTGAAGACCGACTTCGCGAGGACGTCGGGTTCGAGGACCAGGACGTCCGGACCGTGGGCGGTGAGCCAGTCGGCGGCGGATTCGGGATAGTACAGCTCGATCTCCACGAGATCGCCTTCTTCTCCCCCGGCGTCGCTGCGACCGACCACCCGGCCACGGCGGCGGACCCCGGCGGCCCGGCCGTCGGCGACCCAGACGCTCGCCGTGGTCGGCGCGGACGGGTCCTCACTGCTGCTGGCCGAAACCATCCGCAGCAGGTTGACCCCTTCCGGGCGCTCCACGACGCCGCCTTCGCCGAAGGCCGCGACCTTCCCGGTCACCCGCGAGAGACGGAAACACCGGGACGCGCCACGGTCCCTGTCGTGCCCGACGACGTACCAGCGGCCTCGCCAGGACACCACACCCCACGGTTCGAGGGTGCGGATCTTGCGTTCGGCCGAACCGCTGCGCCGGTACTCGAAGCGCACCGCCTGCCCGGCCTGCACGGCGGCGAGCAGCGGGCCGAACGCCGGTTCGGCGCGGACGCGAGGTTCGACGACGGTCGGGGCGTGGTCGTCGACTTCGACCCCGGCGGCGCGGAGCTTCACCAGCGCGCCCTGTGCTTCTCCGGTCAGTTCCGGTGAATCCCAGAGCCGGACGGCGAGGCCGACCGCGGTCGCTTCGTCGGGCGCGAGGTCGATTTCGCCGAGTTCGTAGTCGCGGCGAGCGATGCGGTAGCCGTCGATCGCGTCGAACGCGGAGTTGCGCCCGGTCTCCAGCGGGATGCCGAGTTCGCGCAGTTCGGTCTTGTCGCGCTCGAACATGCGGAAGTAGGCCTCGTCGCTGGCCGCGTCGGCATACCCGGGCACGATGCCCCGGATCCGCTCGGCGGTGAGGTACTGCCGGGTGGACAGGAGGGCCAGAACCAGGTTGACCAATCGTTCGGCGCGTGCGGTGGACACCCGGTTACCCTAGCCCGCGCCGTCCGACCCGATGGTGAGAGCCGCCGATCGCGCGTCATAACGATCCCTGGCGCTCTCCACTTCGTCGAACCTCGTCTCTGCCCAGTCCTTGATCCCGGCCACCAGCCGCAGGAGACTCCGGCCGAGTTCGGACAGTTCGTAGTCCACGCGAACCGGCACACACGGCGTGACGGTGCGGGTCAGCAGACCGTCCCGTTCCAGGGTCCGCAGCGTCTGCGTGAGCATCTTCTGGCTGACGCCGGCGATCCGCCGGGAGAGGTCGCTGTAGCGCTGGGAGCCGTCGCCGAGGGCGACGAGGACGAGACTGACCCATTTGCCCGAGACCTCGTCGAGCAGCTTCCGGGCCGGGCAGGCCGCGAGGTAGGCGTCGTAGGCCCGTTTCTCCTCGTCCCGCCGTTCCTGTGCCGTGCGCGTGACCACGGTCGCCGTACCTCCGCGTGGGTTGGGCACCTCGAGGTGCGTACTTCCCGATGGAGAGTAACTCCCCATACGTTCGCGGTGAACGACCCCTTGGAGGAGAACGATGCGCGCTGTGGTGGTCCGCCGGTTCGGCGGTCCGGAAGTCCTGGAGTTCACCGAGATCCCGTTGCCGGTACCGGGATTCGGTCAGGTGCGGGTGCAAGTGGCCGCGGCCGCGGTGAACCCGGTCGACGCCGCGACCCGGTCGGGTTTCCTGACCGAGGCGGGGATCATCCCGCCGCGCGAGGTGATCGGCATCGGCTGGGACGTGGCAGGGACTGTCGACGCGGCGGGCGACGGTGTCACCGGGTTCGCCGAGGGGGACGCCGTGATCGGCCTGCGGGACCGGCCGTCGGCCGCGCTCGGCACGCACGCCGAGTTCGTCGTCCTCGACGCGGCAGCGATCGCCGCCGCCCCGCGGACGGTGTCCACTGTGGAGGCCGCGACACTGCCGCTGAACGGTCTCACCGCGACACAGGCACTCGATCTGCTCGATCTGCCGCCGGGAGCGACGGTCCTGGTGACCGGCGCGGCGGGCGCCGTCGGCGGCTACGCGGTCGCGTTGGCCAAGGCCCGTGGCTTCCGGGTGGTCGCGGTCGCCGGTTCAGCCGACGAAGCACTGGTTCGCGGCTTCGGCGCCGAGGTTTTCGTGCCTCGCGGCGACTTTCTCGCCGACCGCGTGCGAGTCGAGATCCCGGGTGGCGTCGACGCGGCGCTCGACACCGCACTGCTCGGACTCGAAGCCCTGGACGCCGTGACGAACCGCGGGCGGTTCGTGGTGTTCGCGGCCGGAGCGGCGCCCATCCCCTTGCGCGGCATCGAGGTCGGGCACGTCTGGATCCGCGCGGACGGCGCCGCGCTGGCCGGACTCGCGACCCTGGTCGACGACGGCGTGCTCGCCCTGCGGGTCGCGGAGACCCTGCCCCTGCACGAGGCGGCGAAGGCACACGAGCGCCTCGCGGCGGGTGGCCTCCGCGGGCGACTCGTTCTGATCCAAGAATAAGTTGACGCTTAATTAAGCCCTCGGTTATGTTCGCGTCATGGACAACGAGGAAACCCGGATAGAACTCCGGCGCGAGTACCCGGACCCGATCGAAGACGTGTGGTCGGCGCTCACCGAATCAGACCGGACGACGCGCTGGATCGGCCCGTGGACGGGAGAAGCCGGTATCGGCAACACGATCATGCTGTCCATGACCGCCGAAGAGGGCTCCGATCCGGCCGCCGCTGTCATCCGCGAATGCGATCCGCCGAAACGCCTGGTCATGGATCTTCGCAACACCGAGGAGCCGACCTGGCGGGTGGAGCTGACCCTGAGCCCGCGAGGCGACGGCACGGTGCTCGACTTCGTGCACCACCTGCCCAAGACCGACTGGGACACCTCGGACATCCTCAAGGGCTGGCACTTCTACCTCGACCGGCTCGGCGCCTCCCTCGTCGGCGAACCGGTGCCCGAGTGGGACACCTACACGCCGCCTAGTTTGGACGCATGAACGATCGAGTACTGCTGATCACCGGCGCCTCCCGCGGCCTCGGCGAAGCCACCGCACGCCGGGCCGCGGCGGCCGGTTTCCGGCTGGCGCTGCTCTCCCGCGACCGCGAGGCGCTGCTCCCCCTCGTCGCCGAGTTCGGCGAGGATCGCACCCTCGCGCTCGCGGTGGACGTCACCGACTGGGAGTCGCTGTCCTCCGCCGTGGAGACGGTGAAGGAGACCTTCGGCCGCCTGGACGCGGTGTTCGCCAACGCGGGGCAGAGCGTCGTGGTCTCGTTCTTCGGCGACGGCGGCGCGGACCCCGAACAATGGCGGGACATGGTGCTGACCAACGTCTACGGCACCGCCCTCACCGCGCGGGCGACCCTGCCGTCGCTGGCGGAATCGAAGGGGCACCTCGTGCTCACCGGTTCGGTCGCCGGGCGCTACCACCGGCCGGGAAACCTCTATTCGGCGACGAAATGGGCGGTGACCGGGCTCGCCGGGTCCATCCGCGAGGAGGCCATCGGCACCGGCGTCCGGGTCACCGTGGTCCAGCCGGGACTGGTCGACACCTCGATGATCCCCGAGGACTCGAAGTCCAAGCCGAAACTGGAGCCCGACGACATCGCGAGGGCGGTGCTCTACGCGCTGGAGCAACCGCCCTCGGTCGACGTCAACGAGATCGTGGTCCGCCCGACCGGCCAGCTCCGCTAGCGCGGCAGCAGCGCTTCGGCCAGCCGCCGCCAGTGCGGCATCGCCGACTCGCCGGGAGCGACCCCGATGACCTGGATCCCGACGTGGTCGGCGCCGGCGTCGAGGTGGCCGTGAAGCTTCGCGACGACGGTGTCGAGGTCGCCCCAGAACACGAGATCGTCGACGAGCCGATCGCTGCCGCGGCCGCCGTCGATGTCGGCCTCGGTGTAGCCGAGCCGGAGATACTTGGCGACGTTGTACTGCGACGTCAGGTACGGGTGCAGGTGCGCACGGGCGATCTCGCGCGCCTTGCCCGGGTCGGTTTCGAACAGGACCGCGTGCTCGACACCAAGGAAGGCCTTGTCCCCCAGCACTTCCCTCGCCTGAGCGGTATGCGGCACCGTCACGTGATAGGTGTGCGCGCCCTCGGACCGGTCGCGGGCGAGCCCGAGCATCTTCGGCCCGTACGCGGCCAGCAGCCGCCTGATCGGGGCCGCGGGAAGCGGGTTCGCGCTGGTGACGGTGTCGAGTTCGTCGAGGTACCCGCTCATCGCCTCCAGCGGTTTGACACCGGGACGCGCACCGCCGAAGCCGAGCCCCAGGACATGCCGGTCCGGGAAGGCGTCAGCGAGCAGGAGTGCCGCGCCGTGGGTCCAGCGCGCTCCGCGGGAATCGATGCGCGCGATCCCGTTGACGACGGAGATCCGCTCGGTGGACGCCAGCAGGAATCCGGCGTGGGTCAGCGCTTCACGGCCGTCCCGTTCCGGGATCCAGATCGCGGGCCAGCCGAGTTCTTCCAGTTCCCGTACCGAATCCCGCAGCAGGCTCGCGGGCTGATCCTCGAAGTCGAACGTCCAGATCCCGAAACGCCCCAGTTCCATCTGTCTCTCCTCAGGTCGAGTACAACATATCGCAGTATCGCAGATTCTCGATATGTTATTCCCGAGGAGGCTCAGATGGAGCGTCCGAGCAGGTCGACGAGCTGGGCGATCCGCTGTTCGTCACGCCGGTAGTGCGTCCACTTCCCCACCCTGGTGGACCGGACGAGCCCGGCACGCTGCAGCAACGCCATGTACGCCGACACCGTCGACTGCGCGAGCCCGAGCTTCTCCTGGAGGTGACTGACGCAGACGCCGACCTCGTTCTGGTCGGCGATCGCCCTCTCCGGCGAAAAATGCCGGTCCGGCTCGCGCAGCCAGCCGAGCACCTGGAGCCGGACCGGGTTGGCGAGCGCCTTAAGCACCTCGACCAGGTGCTCGGTGGTGTCTTGGGCGGGTTCGGCGTGTGCGGTCATGGTCCTTCGAGCTTAACCCGCGGCGAGCCGGGCGGCCCGGCCCTTCGCCCCGCTCGCCCAGCACGCGCCGCGGGCGCAATCGACCGAGTCCAGCGATCCGGTGTCGAACGACTGCCAGTGCCGTCCGCCGTCCGGGCTCAGATCGCTCCCGCCGGGGCCGACGGCGACGACCGTGTTCCCCAGCCAGGCCAGGCCGGAGCGATAACCGACCGGGGCCTCCGGCGGTGTCCGCCACGTGCGTCCCTTGTCCGCGCTGAGCGCGACCGCGGGACCGGGTGCGTTCGGCGCCGCGTAGTCGCCGCCGATGGCCACGCCGTGCCGCGGATCCCGGAACGTCACCGAGAAGACCCCGGCGGAAGCACCGCTGGGCAACGGGGTGTCGGCGGCTTCCCAGGTCCTCCCGCCGTCGCCGGAATGCAGAACCCGCGCGCGTGCCCCGCCGCCGGTCGCGATCCAGGCATCGCGCGGGCCCGACGTGGTGACGCACTGACCGCTGGCGGCGAACCCGAACTCACCTTCCAGCGCGGGAACCATGCCCTCGGCGGGCACGGGCTTCCAGCTGCGGCCGCCGTCCGAAGTGGACTGCAACCGGAACTTCCCGTCCACCGGGTCACTCATCGCGAGGCCGCGACGGTGGTCGAAGAACGCGATGCAGTCGTAGAAGGCGACGGGGTCACTGTTCTGGAAGGACAGTCGCCAGCTCTTGCCGCCGTTGTCGGTGCGGTAGATCCGGGACGCGTCACCGGGCCCGATGGACAGGGCGACCGCGTGATCGGCGTCGAAGGCCTCGATGTCACGGAAGTCGAGGGCTTCGGTTCCGGGCGGTGCGACGGGCTTCCAGGTGCGGCCGCGGTCGGTGGTGCGCAGGACGGTGCCCTTGCTGCCGCTGACCCAGGCCGTGCGGGAGTCCACCGCGGAGAGCCCGCGCAACTGCGCGTCCGTGCCCGTCGGAGTCTCCGTCCACGCGGGGTCGGGGCATTCCGGCGCGGCGTGCGCGACGCCGGTGAACGCCAGCGGGACGACCGCTCCCAGCAGGACCAGCAACGAACGGCGCATCGGCGCACCTCTCCCTCGAAGATCCGTGAAGGCCACCCTAGAGGACCGAGCGTTCCTCAGGATGGCCTTCACGGAGCAACTTCAGAGCGAGGAGATGAGCCTTTCGACCCGTTCGTCCACCGAGCGGAACGGGTCCTTGCACAGCACTGTCCGCTGAGCCTGGTCGTTCAGCTTGAGGTGCACCCAGTCCACGGTGAAGTCACGTCCGGCGGCCTGCGCGGCGGCGATGAAGTCGCCGCGCAGCTTCGCCCGCGTGGTCTGCGGCGGGGTGTCCTTGGCCAGTTCGATCTCGCCGTCGTCGGTGACCCGGCGCACGAGGCCCTTGCGCTGCAGCAGGTCGAAGATGCCGCGGCCACGCCGGATGTCGTGGTAGGCCAGGTCGAGCTGCGCGATGCGCGGGCTCGACAGGTCGAGGTCGTGCTTGGCGCGGTAGCGCTCGACCAGCCGGTGCTTGATCGCCCAGTCGATCTCGGTGTCGATCTTGCTGAAGTCCTGCTGCTCCACCGCCTCCAGCGCCCGGCCCCACAGCTCGACGACACGCTCGGACTGCGGCGAGGAGCCGGTCTCCTTGACGTGCTGGACGGCACGGGCGTGGTACTCCCGCTGGATGTCCAGCGCGGACGCCTCGCGACCGCCGGCGAGCCGCACCTGGCGGCGGCCGGTGAGGTCGTGGCTGATCTCGCGGATCGCCCTTATCGGGTTGTCCAGCGTGAAGTCGCGGAACTGGACGCCCGCCTCGATCATCTCCAGCACCAGGTTCGCCGATCCGACCTTGAGCAGGGTGGTCGGTTCGGCCATGTTCGAGTCGCCGACGATCACGTGCAGGCGCCGGTACCGCTCGGCGTCGGCGTGCGGCTCGTCGCGGGTGTTGATGATCGGCCGCGAACGCGTCGTCGCGCTGGAGACGCCTTCCCAGATGTGTTCCGCTCGCTGGGACAGGCAGTACACCGCCCCGCGGGGCGTCTGCAGCACCTTGCCCGCGCCGCAGATCAGCTGCCGGGTCACGAGGAACGGCAGGAGTACGTCGGCGATCCGGGAGAACTCCCCCGCACGGGTCACGAGGTAGTTCTCGTGGCAGCCGTAGGAGTTGCCCGCCGAGTCGGTGTTGTTCTTGAACAGGAAGATGTCGCCGCCGATGCCCTCGTCCGCCAGCCGCCGCTCGGCGTCGACCAGGAGATCCTCGAGGATCCGCTCGCCCGCCTTGTCATGCGTGACCAGCTGCACGAGGTCGTCGCATTCGGCCGTGGCGTATTCCGGATGGGAGCCCACGTCGAGGTAGAGCCGCGAGCCGTTCGACAGGAAGACGTTCGACGAACGTCCCCAGGACACGACACGCCGAAACAGGTAACGCGCCACTTCGTCCGGAGAGAGCCTGCGTTGCCCGTGAAAGGTGCACGTGACCCCGAACTCGGTCTCGATGCCAAAGATCCGCCGCTGCATCCCACCAGAGTAGGCGGTGAGACCCCACTGATGATGCGCCGTTCGGGCTGCGACACGCGGTAGGTACGTTGCATTCGGTGAAAGGTGTGCGGGATGTCCCGATCGGGTATCACGCACATGACATCCCGGCCCGGAAGTGGGGAACTCGTGTTAAAGCAGCTCAAACGCCCTTTCCGCAAGGTCGGGCGGACCGACCGAAGGTTGATGGCGCAGAGCGCGGCGCTGCCGAGGACCAGGGCCGACGAGGTGATCACCTCGCTCTCCAAAAGTGCGGACAAATCCAAGCTCTGGTGGTGTGTCGCCGTCCTGCTCGCGGCGAAGAAGGGCCCGACACGCCGGGGCGCGCTCCGCGGCGTGGCCGCCATCGCCGGGGCGAGCGCCGCGGCGAACCTGATCGGCAAACCGCTGTTCCCTCGCCGCCGTCCCGCGGCCGAGGAGGTACCGATGCACCGGCGCCTCGTCCGGCGTCCGACCTCCTCGTCGTTCCCCTCCGGGCATTCGGCGTCCGCGGCGGCCTTCGTCACGGCCGTCGCGATGGAATCGCCCAAGGCGGGCGCGGCCCTCGTGCCGCTGGCCGCCGCCGTGGCCTACTCCCGGGTCCACACCGGCGTCCACTGGCCCAGTGACGTCGGCGTGGGCATCGGTATCGGTGTCGGCGCCGGGCTGCTCACGCGCCACTGGTGGCCGTTGAACCCCGACGTCCCGGCCCGCACAGCGCATACCGCCGAAGCGCCCGAGATGCGCGACGGTGAGGACATGCTCGTCCTGGTCAACCCGCACTCCGGGGTCGACGGCCAGGACCCGACCGAGGAAGCCCGCTTCGCCTGGCCCAAGGCCACCATCCTGTACCCGGACTCGAAGCGGGATCTCCGCGATCAGCTCTGTGACGAGATCGCCGCCCGCGACAACACCGTGCGCGCGCTCGGTGTGGCCGGCGGGGACGGGACGGTCGCGGCGGTGGCCGCCGTCGCGGCCGACCACGACCTGCCGCTCGCGCTCATCCCGGCGGGCACCCTCAATCACTTCGCGCGTGACGTCGGCATGCGCTCGATGCCCGACGCGGACGCCGCCACCGAAGCGGGCAACGCCGTCGGCGTCGACCTCGGCGAAGTGGAGATCAACGACGACGACGATCACCGGTACTTCGTCAACACGGCCAGCCTCGGCGGCTACCCGGAGATGGTGCG